>NZ_CP041356.1:1348009-2696018 GCF_006965445.1 Lactococcus protaetiae
TCGCAGGTTGAATAAGTGGTCGGAGCGGATTGTTGAACAATGGGGTGTTCCAGAAATTACATCATCAACAGAAAATCTAAAAGATAAGAAATTATTATGAAGACAAAAAAGATACTGGAACCAAAGTTACCTACGGTATATAGAACGGTCACCAGTGAAGATTGGGAGTATGGAGAGCTTTATCAAGCAAAATTTACTGATGAAAAACTGGAAATTGAATATCCATTGCGTTTTTCAAGCTGTCAGTTAACGAATGTTACATTTTTACTGACAGAAAGTTCTGTCAGTGAATTTACAGACTGTATTTTTGAAAAATGTGATTTGTCAAATCTAAATTTATCTGGTATAGGTTTCTACCGTTGCCGATTTATAAATTGTAAACTATTAGGTGTTGATTTTACAAATTGTCATTTACAAGATGTCCAGTTTGAACAAACTCTGCTTAATTATGCCAATTTCTCGGCAAGTACCTTAAAGTCTGTTCGCTTTTTTGAAAATGATTGTACAGAGAGCCTTTTTACAGCCTGTAAATTTTCAAATGTCCATTTTTTGTCTAATCAGCTGGAAGGAACCAATTTCTGGGAAACTTCGCTTGCAGGTTTAGATTTTTCTACGAATAAGTTTGAACACTTAGAAATTACACCACAACTTGCTAAAAACATAAAAATAAATCTCAGTCAAGCCCCATTTTTTGCAAGTTTATTTGGTATTGATATTGTTTAGTTGCTGATGATAGAAGCTGTCAGTATGCTGACAGAAAACAAAATATAAGGTGACCTCTAAAAGCTCAGAATTTTCAGCTTAGACTGAATTCCGAATTTTTAGAGGTCACCCTATGCTAATTTACCTCTAAATCTTTATTAGCAGATTTAGTCGTTGAACCGCAACTATACTGCCTTTTGTTGCGGCTAGCTACGTATGACCCTAGGACATTTGTCCGTTTGCTTAGCTGCTAAATCAGCAAGAGCAAAAAGCATTGGCTGTAATGCACTAGGTGAAACAACTAGCATATCCGTAAGCGTTGAAGCACAAACGGCTATCCTATAAAGTGCCGATGAACATTTGTCCTCTATCTCTAGGTCACTAAAGTGACAAGAATAAAGGCAACACCAAATGGCAATCAAAAGGATACCTGCGGTGTATCGACAACGTAGCGGAGTAACTTCTAATACTGTTTAATTTCTAAATGTTCCATTTAGAAATTAAAGTTTGCGTTCCACGCAAACCACTTCTTGCGCAGGCGCAAGGCAGTATCTTTGCAGTTCAACTACTAAATCTGCAAAGCAGATTTAGAGGTGAACTAGTATAAAAGGAACTTTTAGAAGTTAAATAGTATTAAAACTTTGATATGAAAGTGAGAAAATAATGAGCCTACCTACAGTAGCTATCGTTGGCCGTCCGAATGTCGGTAAGTCAACAATTTTTAATCGTATTGCGGGAGAGCGTATTTCGATTGTTGAAGACATCCCAGGAGTGACACGTGACCGTATTTATGCCACAGGAGAATGGTTGACGCGTAAATTTAATATCATTGATACAGGTGGTATAGAACTCTCAGATGAACCTTTTATGACCGAAATTCGCGCCCAAGCTGAAATTGCCATGACAGAAGCAGATGTTATTATTGCCGTTGTGGACGGAGAAACAGGAATTACAGATGCAGATGAAGCCGTAGCTAATATTCTTTATCGTACAGATAAACCCATCATTTTAGTGGTCAATAAAGTGGATAATCCAGAACGAAGAATGGAAATTTTTGATTTCTATTCACTTGGTTTAGGTGACCCCTATCCTGTTTCGGCTGTGCATGGGATTGGTACAGGGGACGTTCTTGATGCGATTGTGCAAAATCTTCCAAACGAAATCGAAGAAGAAAATGAAAATGTTATTAAATTTAGCTTGATTGGTCGTCCAAATGTCGGTAAATCATCATTGATCAATGCAATTCTTGGAGAAGACCGGGTGATTGCAAGCCCAATAGCGGGAACGACACGTGATGCCATTGATACTCATTTTACAGACGAAGACGGTCAAGAATTTGTAATGATTGATACAGCAGGAATGCGTAAATCAGGAAAAATTTATGAGAATACAGAGAAATATTCTGTCATGCGTGCCATGCGTGCGATTGACCGTAGTGATATTGTACTCATGGTGATTAATGCAGAAGAAGGTATTCGTGAGTACGATATGCGTATCGCAGGTTTTGCACACGAAGCAGGAAAAGGTATTTTGATTGTCGTTAACAAGTGGGATACATTGGACAAAGATAACAGTACAATGAAAAATTTCGAGCAAGAAATTCGTATCAAATTCAAATTCCTTGATTATGCTCCAATCGTCTATGTATCAGCAAAAACAGGACAACGCCTCAACAAATTACCAGAAGCAATCAAAGAAATTCATCATGCACAAAATCTACGTATTTCAAGTTCTGTCTTAAATGATGTGATTATGGATGCCGTCGCAATCAATCCCACACCGACAGACAAAGGAAAACGCCTTAAAATATTCTATGCGACACAGGTTGCGGTTAAGCCACCGACATTTGTAGTTTTTGTCAATGAAGAAGAACTAATGCACTTCTCATATCTTCGTTTTTTAGAAAATCAGATTCGTAAAGCGTTTGTCTTTGAAGGAACTCCTATTCACTTAATTGCTCGTAAGAGAAAATAAATTTAAAAAAGAGCCATGACCAAGATAAGGTTGTGGCTTTTTAGATTAAAATATAAAAAAATTACAAAATAAAACACCAAATCATATGATTTGGTGTTTTTTATTTTTATATTTATAAAAATAGATTAAAAACTACAAACTTAGTGTTTTAAAGTATTGTAAACGGCAACAAAATAAATTTTGTTGTAAAAAAAGAACAAAAATAGAAATTTGTTCGTTAATGCTATTGCAATATAACAATACATAAGTTATAATAATAAATCAAATGGACGTATTATTTAAAATACATTCATCTAAAGTAGTGTTTGTGTCTAGAAATAGTCATAAATGCCTTATAAAAAAGGAGAAACCGCAATGATGAAATTTTCATCTTTCAAATCAATTAACCGTAAAGTATCAATGGCAACTGTTGCCTTGATGACAATCGTAAGTTTAGGCAGTGCAGCTACAGCATTTGCTGATACTAACGTACCAGACAGCTCAACAGCCCGTGAAATTACGATTCATGCCCTTCAAGGAACACCAACAGCAAACAAACCTGGCTTTGTTAATGATGGTACTGAACAAAATGTAACAGGTACTCCGTTGCAACATGTGACATTTACTGCAACACTTGTGACACCCACAGGTTCAGCTGCTGACATGAAAGTTGGAGATGCATCAACTTATACAACTACAAGTACAGTAGTATCAGGAGAAACAGACGCTAATGGCACAGTAAGTTTAAATATTACAGAAGATGGATACTACTTACTTCATCAAGTCACTACAGTTGGTGGAGTCGCTTCTATGCAAGATTCAATCGTTCAAGTACCCTTGAATTCATCCTCTTCACAAGCTGTAAATGGTTGGTTGTATGATATCAACGTTTATCCTAAAACAGACCTTTCACAAGATAATGCTGTAAATAAAACAGTAGAAATTGGTGATAATGTGCTTGATGACAACACAGGAACAAATAAACAAGCTACTGTTTTTGCGGGACAAGATATCACGTGGAACTTAGCATCAGCCTTTTCAGATTCTATGGTAACTGATGATGGTAAAGTAGGGTCATTTGAATTAACTGATGCTTTAAATTCAAATTTAACTTTTAAAGCTATTAATTTTGTTGTAGGGTCAAAAGAAATTTCGCTTGATTCAACAACAGACTATACATTGACAACAACAGATGGAAATATTGATTTGAAATTGACTGAAACAGGAATCAAAGCAATCAAAGCGGCTAAAGTGTCATCATCTGATCAATTCATTGTCAATCTTACTACAACGGTTTCTAATACTTATAAATATGGACAAATTGGTAACTATTTCACGACGAGTGTGAAAAATGCTTATGGTGTAGACCTTAGTAACACAACGGGTTCAGGTAACACAAATTTGCATATTAACCTTCTTGGTTCTTCAGATTCAACAACAGATGTTCCTGAAGTCTATCTAGGAGCGCTTAGAATTCAAAAGATTGATTCTGTTTCAAAAACTCCACTTTCAGGTGCAACATTTAAACTGATTAAAGCATCTTCCAAAGATGAAGCACAAGCTCTTGTTGATGGAAAAACTTCAAGTGCAACTTATGTCAAAAATCCATCTCAAACAGATCAAGATTATAGCTTGACAACAGGAACAGATGGAATGATTGAATTTGATGGCTTAGAGCTGACGGATACCGCTGAACAAACAGGTGACACATCAACAGCAAATACTCACTATTACGTAATTGAAACAGCAGCACCAACAGGATACGATCTTCCAACAAGCGTTGTAGAAGTAGTGGCTTCTATTGACCCTACTACGACTCAAGTTGGCGTATCAAATAATTTGGATGGTGGAAATATTAAACTTCCATTTACAGGTGGACAAGGTATGATTGGCATTATTGTGATTGCTGGAGTTGCTACAACAGCATCAATCGTTATCCGTCGCCGTAAAACAACAACTGATAAATCAAAATAAATTAATAAGTGAAATCGGAAAGGAATAAGGATTGATTGTGAGGGCTAAAAAAAAGCTGACTGTAAAAAAGAAAAACCGTTCCTTTCGTGATATTTTGAGTGTTATTTTTGCTTTGGTTGCGATTTGTGCGCTTTTTTATCCGATTGTAGCTAATACTCTTGTTTCGAATAAAACAGCGGATATTGTTACTAAATTCAATGAAAAAACCTCCACACTTGATAAAAATGAGATTAATCATTTACTTACAAGCGCCAAAGAATATAACACTTATATTTACGATATGAGTCAGCATATTCCTTACACAAAGTCCAAACCAAACTATAATCAAATGTTAAACATTGATAATAGTGGCATGATGGGAAATGTTTCAATACCACAAATCAAAGTGGAGAATGTCCCTGTTTATCATGGAGATTCAGAGGAAACTTTAGCAGTAGGAATTGGTCATATTCCTCAGACGAGTTTGCCAATTGGTGGAAATAATACTCACACAGTGCTTTCAGCTCATTCAGGACGTGTCAACAATACTCTGTTTACTAATTTGGATAAACTCAAAATTGGTGATGTGTTCTATGTGGATACGTTAAATCTTAAGATGAAATACAAAATTAATAAGATTAAGGTTGTAGATCCTGAAGATGTTTCGACTTTGGGAATCCAAAAAGGAAAAGATATTGCAACGCTTGTGACTTGCTATCCAACAGGAGTAAATAGTCAACGCCTTCTTGTGACGGGAGAACGTGTTCCATATACCTCAAAAACAGCACAAGAAGAAATACAACGTGATAAGTATGGTTATGATTTTTGGGTTTTGCTAGGCTCACTTATTTTAGCAATTCTCGCTGTTTTGTATCTGATTTATAAGTATTATGAAAAAAGAAAAAATAGAAGTAAGAACACGGAGGAAACAAGATAGAATGATGAAAACAACAATTGGAAAAGTTTTATTTGTTTTCTTTATCTTAGGTATGACTGGCTTGACGCTTCAAGTTAGTGCACAAGGGCAACTTGGTTCAACACATACTCAAGACTTATTCATCGTAAAATATGGTCTTCCCTCTGGAAGAAATCAATTTTCGCAAAGACAAACAACTAATACAGGCGAAAAAATTAATAATATTCCCGTAGATAACCACGATTCAGAGCTCGCTCCGATAGCTGGAATTCACTATGTGATTCAAAAAATTATACCTACCAGAGATGGAGATAAAATCAAACTCAGTGATAAAAACTCATACTCTGTTAGTGGCAAAACACTAGAACTTGTAACAAATTCTGCTGGAATTGTATCTGTAAATCTTAATGATGGATTTTATATTGTTAGTGAACAAGCAAATGCTCAAGCTCACCTATCAACGCCAGCGCACCCTATACTGATTCGACTTCCTGTAGAAAATACTGCTAAAAATGGTTATCTGAATGAGATCTATATCTATCCAAAATCAAACATTGACCCATTAGAGAATACACATAAGCCCAAAGGAACATCTAAAATTCCTAAAGGAAATTTGCCTAAAACAGGAGATGGTTCAAAGCTGAGTATCTCTGCTTTGGGAGTAGGGATTATTGGTATCACGTTTATGCTAATGATGGGAAAAATAAGTAAAGAGAGGGGAGTTAGAAGTGAATACTAGACAGGGTAATAAAAAAGAAAAAAGAATAGTAACAAAAGTGTTGACATTTTTATCAGCAGTAACATTACTTTCTACTCCTCTATTCAGTACAATATCAGGTGTCCAAAATATCTTTGGATTGATAGATGCCAAAGCAGCAGTCATTGGTCCGACCGTGACAGTTCAACCCAAAGATTTTGAAAATTATTTTACGCAGACAGGAAGTGCAACTTATAGTTACACTACTGGAGCTAACTATGGTACTTTGACATTAACACCTAACTCCACTAACCAAGTAGGGATGGCAGCAATGAATGTCAAATTCGATATGTCGCAAGACTGGAAAATTACTGGTAATCTCAATATAGGAAACAAAGGTGGAGCAGATGGTGTCAGTTTCGGATGGTATCCAGGAGATACAGGTGTTGTTGGGATTAAAGGAGCGGACTTAGGAATAGGAGGATTGCGTGGTGCCTTTGGCTGGACAGCAGACACTTATAAGAATTCCTATACGATACCAACCATACTTCCGAGCACTGCGACTGGTGCAGACCCTGTCTATACTCTAACCAATAATGGTATCGTGGCGGAGACCCTTCTAGTACAAATTCTACTTGGGCGGTAGGAGGATGGTCTTACGCTAATCCTAATCCAATGTATGATGTGAAAAATTCATACCCTTCTGGAGGTGGAGCACCTGCGATTGCACCAAAGACAGCTTATAATAAATCTGACAATCCTCAAAAGGATATTGCTAGCCTGGCAGATGGTAAATTCCATGCATATTCTCTAACTTATACAGCTTCTACAGGAGCTATTACAGTTGTGTTTGGAAGTTTAACATGGCAAATGCCGATTTCTTCTTTGAAGAGCTTAGCTGGTGATGAGTCTTCTAGTGCACTATCGTTTTTCATTTCTGGTAGTACAGGTGGCGTGACAAATCTTCAACAGTTTCAATTTACATCAGCTACATTTACGGAAGCGTTAGGCACCGTAACTGCTAATTATGTAGATACTTCTGGAAATACATTAGCATCAAGTGTTTCAACGCAAGGGATAGTCGGTAAAGATGGTTATACTACAAGCCCCAAGAGTATTCCAGGTTATAGCTTAAAAAATGTAGACGTATCAGATTCTACGGCGACAAATTCTGAGAATACAATTACGGGACTTTATACTGCAAATGATATTACAGTTAATTATGTCTATGCTCCAAATCCAGAAACGGCTACGATTACATACATAGATACGGATACTAATCAACGGGTTGGAGCTATAGATACAACAACAGGAGTGTTTAATGGAATCTCTGGCTATACTGTAAAAATTCCAAGTGGTTACATACTTTCACCACATCAAAACCCTAATGATGAGTTTACTCCTGCAAATGCAAGTAAAAAAGTATTCAATCAAGATGGTGTTACGCAAAATTTTAATGTATATTTAATCAAACAGCATAGTATTGTCACGGATAATTTTTTTGAATCAGATGCAACGATACACTATGTAGATATGACTAAAAATCCTTTGCCTTGGGTGTCTTCTACGCCATATTCTAGTCAATCTAATCCGACAGGAAATCCAACACAAAGTAATGGAACACTTGTTGGCGCTGGAAATGATTATATTTATCGCGTATGGATGGTTGGTGTAACTACTTATCAGCCGGGGGATGCTACCCCAAATGTTATATGGTATTCTTCAACCAGCTTTGTACCAACTTTGGATGCCAATGGTAATCCAAAAACACCAGACGTTTCTGATGTATTAGACTCGAATGGCAATCCCATCAATGGTTGGACTCAACAAAGTTCATATAATCCAGGATTAGTGTATTATCCTACAGTACCAGGCTATACATGGCAAAAGGCGACACAGCTTATCAATGGAAGTGAAGTAGCAGCGGGGGATAATGAGTTTAACGGTGGTATTAATGGCACAATCAATATTACTGCGCCTCAACAAAATGGAGCACCTGATCCTCAGCATTCTGTTTATTATGTTTACTATAATTCAAACTATAGTTTTTCAAATCGTACAACAAAAGAAGTTAATGAAACAATAAATTACCTTGATGTCAATAGCAGGATGCCGATTGTCACAAAATATACAACGAGTCAAAGTATTACTGTTGAAACGGTGACGGATTCTTCTGGGAAACAAACGGTTTATTATTATAGAGGAAATGGAACACCTGAGTCAGATAATCATCCGTTTGCTAAGGATGGTACTGCCAATCCAGATTGGGCAGATATAACATCATTTAATTCGTCTTTCGGAGGACAAGTTAACCCAGAAATCACAAATTATACAGTAGTGGGGGCTGATGGAAATCTAGCAGCGAGTTCATCTTATTTATCAAATGATAAAACTCAAGTGACTTCTCAAGCAATAAATGATAAGTTTGATGATATTGTAGTTAATGTTTATTACGCTTACGATGGTCAAGATATTCATTTACCATTCACAGGGGGAATTGGATGGAGCCAGATTCTTGTGATTGCGTTATTTAGTGCGATTGCCGCATATTTGATTCAATGGGGAAAACGAATAAAAAATAAAAAATAAAAACATCGAAAGTTCAAAAGAGCTTTCAATGTTTTTTTATTAGTAACCAAGAATAATATGAGCGACAAGCGGAGCAAAAATAACGTACATGATACCAGTTACACCAATACTTAAAGCGGCCATTGCCCCTTGAGTTTTTCCGAGTTCGATAGCTGTTCCTGTTCCTACGGCGTGTCCTGTTCCGCCTAGTGCGACCCCTTGAGCGACAGGATCTTTAATCTTGAAGAGTTTCAATAATGGTGCAGCTAGAACGCTAGTGAGAATTCCAGTTGCTACAACGACAACAACAGTAATTTGCTCAACACCGTGCATTTTATCAGAAATTCCCATCGCCATTGCCGTAGTGACAGATTTTGGGAAAATGGATAGACTTGCAAGTTTGGTAAGACCGAAGAACTTAGCGCAGAGAGCAGTAAACACTGTATTAATAAGTGCGGCTATTGCGATTGAAAGCCCGATAGAACGTGCATGATGCTTCATTAAATGAAATGTTTTGTAGAGTGGGATTCCGAGTGCGACAGTGCTAGGGCAATGAGGTCATTGATGATGGAACCTCCAACATAATAATTTTTGTAAGGAATATGTGCAAGTCCTAAAATAAGAATAATGACAACTGTAGCAAAAAGAAGTGGATTGGTCCAAGGTTTACGGAAATTTTCATTGATACGCACACCAATCATAAAAACGAGGATAGTAAGGACAAGGCCAAAAAGTGGGTCGGCAGTGAGTTGATTCATTAGACACCTTCACTTTCTGTGGTTTTATTTTTGGAATGTTGATTGATAACATCAAGTGCGATTTGTTGAGAACTGAGCTCTGGGATAACATAATCTCCCTCGAATTTAATTTTAATCCATTCTACTAATTTTCCCAATACAAAAACATTAATAATAAGAGCTCCAAGGATAATAATAAGAATCTGAACCCAAAAATGACTAATCAAATTCCATTTTGCCATGATTCCAACTCCGGCTGGTAGAAAGAGAATCGTCATGTTATTAATGAGAAAGCTTCCTGCTTCATCAACGTGTTTAAATTCGAGGATTTTAAACTGGAGGGCAAGAAAAAGAAGAACCATGCCTAAAATTGAACCAGGAATGGGGAGATGAAGCCCATTTGAGATGATATTTCCGATAAAACTAAAACCGAAAATAATGAGTAGTTGTAGATATATTTTCATAATTACTAACTCCCTAAGTTATCTTGATTTCTTTTCACAATAATTTAATTGTACTCTTTGAATGCTGGTTTTTCAAGGATTGGTGTGGGTGGATTTGTGAAAGTTGCTGGAAAAAGATAAGGTGAATTTTGTTGAAAACTTTTCTTGACATTTTATCAAAAAGTGTTATAATCAATTTAAATAAACTATTAGAAAGGAGCGTTCGTGAGGACGCTCCTTCTCTTGTGTGGATTTTCTGACGATAGACAGTCAGGTTAAATATAAGGTGGGAGTGCCCCAAAAGTCAGCTCATCTTAATGTTGTTCTGGGCGTTTGAAGTGAGCGCCCCTCGCATCTTGTAACTGAGTTCGGTGCGCTTGAAATTAGCGAAAATAGATAATTTCCAGAGCCGTGCTTCCGCACGAACCTGTAATTTCCTAATTTTCATAATTTCAGGGCGAGCGCCCCTCGTATCTTGTAACTGAGTTCGGAAGGCTAGAAACTTGTGAAAAAAGATGAAGTCAAGACTTATTCAGTTGGAGTTTCAACTCCCAACTGAATTTAGGGTACAACCTCTAGGTGTAACAACTAAGCGACCTGTACGCAGCTAAAGCTGCAACAGTCTGCTTAACATCTTCGATATGAGGTCAACCCTGTCCCAGAAGCCTAAGTGCTAAAGCACTAACGCCCTAGGGCAGTCGGACGAAATTCAAGGCTTAGTGCTGCTTTATCCCCTGCAAGGGGTGGGGGTGTTGCGATTGTGACTAGGTGCTTCAGCACCGTAGCGAGCATCGACAGCGGAGCCCAAAGGGCGGAGATAGCATGCACTTGCTTTGATGAAATTTTGAACCTGCGCTAAGTGCAGAACTTAAAAATTTCCTTATTTTTCACAGTTTCTGAACGAACCTTCCTCACATCTTAAAGAAAAGGAGATAAAGTATGGAAGAAATCGTAGAAGTTGTTGAAAATTTCATCACACCTCTTATTCCTAAACCGTTTAAACTTTTTGCAGTTGAGTGGAGGAAACTTGGTGGTGATATGGTTTTAAGTATTTTGGTGGATAAAGAAGGTGGTATCGAGATTGATGAAACGGCTGAGTTGAGTGAGTTGATTTCCCCTTTGTTAGACCAAATCAAGCCAGACCCTTTTCCAAAAGAAGGTTATATGCTTGAAGTTGCTAGTCCAGGAGCTGAACGTCCTTTAAGAAAAGCCGAGCACTTCAAAGGAGCGATTGGTGAGTATATTTTTGTCAAACTCTATCAAAAATTTGATGGAGAAAAGGAATTTGCAGGAGATTTAACGAGTTTTGATGGGGAAAATCTAGTGCTTGATGTACTTGATAAGACGCGTCATAAATCTGTTGAAATTCCGCTGTCCAGTGTAGCTAAAGCGCAGACGATGGTTAAATTTTGATTGAGCTTAAAAAAGTAATCGTTTTTAGATTTTAAGAAAGAGAGAAATATAAATGAGCAAAGAAATGCTGAACGCCTTTGCAATGTTGGAAGAACAAAAAGGAATTAAACCGGAGATTGTTATTGAAGCAATTGAGCAAGCTATCACGGCTGCTTACAAGCGACAATACGGTCAAGCTCAGAATGTGAAAGTTATTTTCGATGAGAAAAAAGGGAATTTTAATGTTTACTCTACGCGTGAGGTTGTGGATGAAGTGTTTGATAGCCGTCTTGAGATTTCGCTTGAAGATGCCCTTGAATTAAATCCTCATTATGAGATTGGCGATAAAATCATGTTTGAAGAAAAGCCTAAAGATTTTGCAAGAACTGCTGCTGGAGCTGCCAAACAAGTGATTATGCAAAAAATGCGTGAAGAAGAGCGTACAATCATTTACAATGAGTACAGTCGTTATAAGGATGAAATCATTCAAGGGACGGTTGAGAAAGTTGATGCGCGTGCGGTTTATATTAACCTTGGTCGTGTTGATGCCTTGCTTACGAAGAAAGACCAAATTCCTCAAGAAAACTATCATGTGGGCGACCGTGTGAAAGTTTATGTGACTGATGTTGTTTTGACACCAAAGGGAACACGTGTTTTCATCTCTCGCACAGCGCCAGATATGCTTAAACGGATGTTTGAAAAAGAAATTCCTGAAGTATTTGATGGAACTGTAGAAATTAAATCAATTGCTCGTGATGCAGGCGACCGTGCAAAAGTTATTGTTGAAAGCCACGATGAAAATGTTGATGCTATCGGTACAATGGTTGGAGCAAAAGGTTCTCGTATTCAAGGAATTATTCGTGAGCTTGCGGGTGAAAAGATGGATATCATTGAGTACTCTGCTGACAAGGCGACTTTGATTGCTAACGCTTTGAAACCTGCACGTATTGAGCAAGTTTTGATTACAGCGGATGGTTCATCACTTGCTGTTGTTGCTCGTGACCAGCTTTCATTAGCCATTGGGAAACGTGGGCAAAATGTCCGCCTTGCAGCCCATGTTACAAACAGTAAAATCGATATTAAAGCGGCAGATGAGTTTAATATTGATGATTATGAGTTTATTGGTGAAGAGGATGAAGCTGTGGAAGCTTCAGAAATCGAGGAAACTGTTGTTTTGGATGAAGTTGTAGAGATTCCTGAAACTGAGGAAAATGAAGGATAAATTTTTTAAGAAAATGTTTGCTGACAGAATCTTGTCAGTACTGACAGAACTTATATTTTCTTGAGAAATGAGGTTTTCTATGAAACAGAAAAAAATTCCTATGAGAAAGTCTTTAGTTTCAAATGAGCAGTTTCCAAAGCGTGATTTACTTCGCATTGCATTTAATAAAGAGGGGGAGATTTCGATTGACCCAACTGGTAAAGCGCATGGACGAGGAGCTTATATCGCGCTTCTTAATGAAGAAGCGACGCTTGCTAAAAAGAAACGAGTATTTGATCGAGCTTTTCAAACCAAAGTTGATGATGAATTCTATGATGAATTAATCACCTATGTTGAACATCAGGTGGCACGTCGTGAACTTCAAAAGACGACTTATTCTGCAGATGAACTTCCAGACTATGACTAAAAGACATGGATAAAAAACAACAAATTTCAAATTTGATTGGGCTTGCTAAACGCGCAGGGAAAATGATTACAGGAGAAGAACTGGTCGTCAAAGCCATCCAAAATGGCAAGGCGAAATTGATTATTCTTGCGTCAGATAGTGCATCAAATTTGGATAAGAAAATTACTGATAAATCAAAATATTATGAGATTCCCATCTCACAAATCTTTACAGAAATAGAACTATCGCAAGCCATTGGACAAAACCGCAAGGTTATTGCGATTGCTGATGACGGATTTGCAAAGAAAATGGAGAGCCTCATGAAAGAATAGAATAAATAACTGGGTTCGCTTCTCTTTTTGAGAAAGTTTGATTTGGAAGTGAGTAAAAAGGGTAAATTTTTTGAAGTGATTACTTCATCAGTAGGGGAGAAAGAATCCTCTACTGATGTTAGGGTACAACCTCACATCAAAGATATGAGGTCACCCTGTCCCTGAAGTCTATCTCGCTTTGCTCCGCTGTCGATTTCGCTAAGTTGCTAAAGCAACAAGCTCAAATCGCAATCGCTAAAGCGCTAAGACCCTAGGGCAGTAGAACGAAAGCAAAGCTTGCCATTTCGCCTTATCGCTTTTAGCGAGTTGCGACTTCGACTAGGCACGTCCGTGCCATAGCGAGAATCGACAGCGCAGTGAAACGGAGATAGAGCGAATGGACAGCGTAGCGAAGCGAAGATAGTGCTGCTTATTCCTCCACCTAAGAGGTGGGGAAGTTGCCACTCCGACTAGGTGCTTTACCATCGTAGCGAGAATCGACAGCGTAGCTCAAAGGGCGAAGATAGCATGCACTTGCTTGGTTAAAAATCATTATTTATCATTTTTACTATTTCCAAACAGGCGGGCTCACATCTTAAAGGAGGACTAAATTGTCTGATAAGAAACGTATTAACCAAATTGCAAAAGAAACAGGACTGACAAATGCTGAACTTGTAAATGCTGCAAAGCATTTGGGCTTTGATGTTAAATCACATTCAAGTTCAGTCACAGAAGACCAAGCAGCTAAAATCATTGAAAGCGTAAAAACAGGCGTGAAACCAGCTGCAAAATCTACTGACAAACCTGTCAGCACGCCTAAAAAAGCTGTCAGTACTGACAAAAAGAAAACTGATGGTCCACGTACATTTGCTGGTAAGACTATCGTTGAAGACCCTGCAATCTTGGCACGAATTAAAGCAAAAGAAGAAGCAGAAAAAGCAGCTAAATCTGTAGAACATAAAACTGTTGACACCGTCGTAGCTGCTGAAAATGGAAAATCTACTGACAAAATTTCATCAGAGAAGCAATCTACTGACAAAAAACTGTCAGTAAAACCAGAAGTGAAAACTGAGCCTAAAGTGGCGGAAAAACCAGAAATAAAATCTGAAACAGTGACACCTAAAAAAGAAACAAAAGTGGACAAAGGAGTTGCTGACAAAAAGGAGCCTGTCATTACTGACGAAAAGAAAAAACCATTGAATCACAAACCAAGAATTCAAATCAAAGTTGTAAAACGTGCAGAAGATATCAAAAAAGAGCAAGCTGCTGCCCGTCCTGAAAAGAAACATTCTGACAAAAAACCATTTGATAAAAAACGTGGCAATGACAGAAATAATCGTACTGACAATCGTCATTCAGGACAAGCTAATCAAGGCGGAAATCGTTTTGACAAGAATCGTCCAGCTACTCAAGGACAAAATCGTGATAAAGCCTCTTCAACGACTTCAACAGCAGAGGTTTTTGCACCAGCAGCAGGTGGTAAAAACAATCGTCGCTCTCGTGAACGTGATAAATCTAAGAATTCACACGATAACACACAAGATGGTAATCGTAAAGGTGGACCACTTCGCGTTAATGATAATCGTAATCAAGTGCGTAATGCGCGTAATTCTAACTGGAATGCAGGTAAGAATAAACGTGGCGGACGTAATCAACAATCCATGCCAACAAGTCAACGTAAATTCCATGAATTGCCAGAATCAGTGGAATACGAAATTGGTATGAATGTTCAAGACCTTGCAAAATTGCTTAAACGTGAGTCAGCAGAAATCATTAAAAAATTGTTCATGATGGGTACGATGGTTAATCAAAACCAAAGTCTTGACCAAGAAACAATTGAATTAATTTTGATGGATTATGGTGTTGAAGCTGTCCAAAAAGTAGAAGAAGATAAATCAGATATCGAGCGTCTGTTTGTTGAAGAGGGTTATCTTGACGAAGATAAAATGGTTGAACGTCCAGCAGTTGTCACAATTATGGGTCACGTTGACCACGGTAAGACAACATTGCTCGACCGTTTCCGCGAATCTCGTGTCACTGAAGGCGAAGCAGGTGGTATCACACAGCACATCGGAGCTTATCAAATTACAACAAATGGCAAGAAAATCACATTCCTTGATACACCAGGGCATGAGGCTTTCACAAGTATGCGTGCGCGTGGTGCCTCTGTTACTGATATCACAATCCTTGTCGTAGCAGCCGACGACGGTGTTATGCCTCAAACCATTGAAGCAATTAATCACTCAAAAGCTGCTGGAGTACCAATTATTGTTGCAATCAACAAAATTGATAAACCAGGGGCAAACCCACAACGTGTGATTCAAGAACTTTCAGAACACGGTGTTATGCCTCAATCATGGGGTGGAGAATCTGAATTTGTCGAAATTTCAGCCAAATTCAACCAAAACCTTGATGAATTGCTTGATACAGTGCTTCTTGTTGCCGAAATGCAAGAACTCAAAGCAGATCCAACGGTTCGTGCCATTGGTACAGTGGTTGAAGCTAGACTTGACCAAGGTAAAGGAGCAATCGCTACACTCTTGGTTCAACAAGGAACGCTTCATATTCAAGACCCTATTGTTGTCGGAAATACCTATGGACGCGTACGTACAATGACTAATGACCTAGGTCGTCGTATTAAAGAAGCTGGTCCATCAACTCCGATAGAGTTAACAGGGCTTTCCGATGTGCCACAAGCTGGTGACCATTTTGCGGTCTTTGAAGACGAAAAATCAGCACGTAATGCTGGGGAAGAACGTGCAAAACGCGCCCAACTGATCAAACGTCAAAGTACACGCCGTGTTAATCTTGATAATCTCTTTGATACACTCAAAGAGGGTCAAACAAAATCAGTTAATATTATTATCAAAGCCGATGTGCAAGGTTCTGCTGAAGCACTTGCTGCTTCACTTCAAAAAATTGAAGTTGAAGGGGTGAAAGTAGACATCGTTCACTCTGCTGTTGGTGCAATTAGCGAATCTGATATTTCACTTGCTGCGGCATCAAACGCGATTATTATTGGTTTCAATGTGCGCCCAACAGGTCTTGCGCGTGAACAAGCGGCTCATGAAGAAGTAGATATTCGTTTGCATAGTATCATCTATAAAGTCATTGAAGAAGTTGAAACTGCCATGCGTGGTATGCTTGATCCAGAGTTCAAAGAAGAAATCATTGGTGAAGCAATTGTTCGTGAAACATTCAACGTTTCTAAAGTTGGCACGATTGCCGGATTTATGGTTATCCGCGGTAAAGTAGCACGTGATGCCTCTGTTCGCGTGATTCGTGATGGAGTTGTCATTCATGATGGTGCCATTGCTAGCTTGAAGCATTTTAAAGATGACGTCAAAGAAGTCGGAAATGCACAAGAAGGTGGTTTGATGGTCGAAAACTTCAACGACATTGCTATTGATGACACATTTGAAGTCTACAAAATGGTAGAAATTGAACGTAAATAATAAGATGTGAATCCGACTACTCTGAAAGGTTGAAAGATGGGAAAATATGGAATTGAGCAAAACTCATTGGAACATTTTATCTTTTTTCACACTTTTCAAGGAGCAAGAAACTCAATTAAGTAAGTTGAAGTTATTACTTCATTGGTGGGGATTCTTTTTCCCCACCAATGTTAGGGCCCAACCTCACATCAAAGATATGAGGTCACCCTGTCCCTGAAGTCTGAGCGCTAAAGCGCTAAGACCCTAGGGCAGTAGAACGAAAGCGGAGCTTAGTGCTGCTATCCCGTCACCTTATAGAGGTGGGGGAATTGCGACTAGCCACTAAAGTGGCTAGTCGCAATCGATAGCGTAGCCCAAAGGTCGGAGATAGCACGCACTTGCTAAGTTAAAAAGTTCTGTCAATTTTGACAGAACTTATACTAGTTCATCTTTAATTTTTCCTAGAAAAGTTATTAGATGGCTACGCTGTCCATTGGCTGTAAGCTGCTAAATCCGCAATGCCAAGTGGCAATTTCAGATATATTGCCTTGCGACAAATGGGAAAAACAGCGCTTTTCTCATCCACAACCTTCCACTTTATAGGATAGCTGTTTGCGCTAAATCCGCAACGGATTTGTTAGTTATTTCCTTAGTGGGCTCAGTGAAGTCGACGGCGTAGCGGAGTAATTTTCAAGTGTTGCGCTTGAAAGCTAAACAGGGTTAAATTTCAAATGAAAGGAAAAAATATGGGAAATTCATTTCGTAGTGACCGTGTTGCTGTAGAAATTCAACGCGAAATTAATGATATTTTGCGCAATAAAGTGCGTGATCCCGAGTGCAAGACGTAAACATTACAGATGTTCAAGTCACAGGGGATTTGAGTCAAGCTACGGTTTATTATAGTTTGTTGTCAAATCTTGCTTCCGATAATGAGAAAGCAGCGACAGCTTTGAAAAAAGCAACAGGTCTATTCAAAAGTGAACTCGCTAAACGTATGACAATTTTTAAAATTCCAGATTTAACTTTTGCTAAAGATGAATCTGTGGAATATGGCTCAAAAATTGATGAACTCTTGCGCGGTTTGAATAACAAATCAGAATATTGAAGTGACTACTTCATTGCTGGGAGATTCTTTCCCCTTGTCAATGTAAGGGCGCAATCTCTAGGTGTAACAACTAAGCGACCTGTACGCAGCTAAAGCTGCAACTTAACATCAAAGATATGGACTATACCTCCGGTTTGATACCACAGGTATCAAAGTTCGCCACGGTGCTACGTGCTTCGCACGCCGTTCTGCGAACGCTCTACGCAACTTCGTTGCTCCGCTGTCCGTTTGCTTAACTGCTAAAGCCCCAAGAGCAAAAGGCAAAGCCACAAGTCGAGTCGCAAATCGCCAAGACTCTAGGGCAGTAGAACGAAAGTAGCACTTGCTAAGTTAAAGTAATACTTCGTCATAAGTATAAAAAGAAAGTATAATTACTTTCTTTTTATATATTCAAAGGATGAACCGTTCCTAGCTCCAAAAGCTGTGGTAAGATTTGTTTATGGATATAGGGAGAATCTGGAACAGCCAGACGCTCAGACATAGTAATGACAGCTTGCTTACCCATATAAGATAGATCGGTACTAATGTTTGTTATTTTAGGATTAGACATTTGTGTAAATTCAGTATTATCAAAGCAAATAATGCTAATGTCTTCAGGAATCTGATATTTTTCCGATTGTAAATAGTAATTGAGGATATATGCAAGGCCAGAGTTAACGCAGAACCAAGCATCAGGCATCTGTTTAATTTCTTTTAATTTTGAAAAGAGTTCAGCTTGATTTTCCTTAATTTTGGTAATTAAAATTTTAGAATCTAAATCAATGTCATGCTCTTTCAAAGCACGTTGATAACCTCGGAAACGTTCTAAATAACTTGGTGAAAAATCAATATCTCCAATAAAACCAATTTTTTTACAATGATGTTTAATTAGGAATTCAACTGCACTATAAGCACCGTCTGTATTCTTAGTTAAAACACAATCAGTTAAAAACTTAGGACTATGATGGTCAACTACAACACAAGGAATTCCTTGATTAACAATGTTAGAAATATAATCATCTGTAATGTGAGAAACAATAAAAATTCCACTGTAATTTGTTAAATTTGCAGGTAATTGATTTTCTTGAATCATTTCGGAAGTTACAGCTAAAGTTGTAGTCTTAAAGTTTTTTAGCGTACAATTATAATCAATACTTTTAATAATTTCACCAAAAAAACTTACTTGAGAAAGAGCAAACTCAGTTGCTAATATTAGAAACTCACCTTGAATTCTTTTATTTTGTTTAACATATTTATAACCCAACTCGTCAGCCTTACTGCGGACGAGTTTTTTGGTTTCTTCGCTGACACCAGGAGCATCTCGTAATGCTTGAGAAACAGAATTTTTAGAGATGTCTAAGGCATCAGCAATCATTTGCATCGAAACTTGTTTCATTATTTTTTACCTTACAAATTTTATATTTAATATCTTTATTATATATTTTTATCTGATAAAATCAAGGATTTTATTGTTGCTTAATAAAATAATTTTTTGTAATTATTAAAAATAATTATTGACAATAACGTTAAAGATTATTATAATATATTTGTGAATTAGAAAGCGGTTTCTGATTTGATATTATTAAGTGAAATAACCTAGGATTTTACTTGATAATAAATCAAAGTGATTACTTCACTACTGGGGATTTTTTACCCCTACCGATGTTAAGGTAAAGCCTTATATCAAAGTGCTATAGGCAGGAGAATGAAGTCAAGACTTATTCAGTGAGCCACTGAATTTAAGGTACAACTTCTAGGTGTAACAACTAAGCGACCTATACGCAGCTAAAGCTGCAACAGTCTGCTTAACATCTTCGATATGAGGTCACACCTCCGCTTCGCTTCGTTATCCATTCGTTCTATCTACGCTTTGCTACGTTGTCGATTTCACTAACCGGTTAAATTCGGAAGTTCAAATCGCAATCGACTAAAGTCGCAAGGCGAAGTGGTCTTGTCCAAGAAGCCTAGGCGCTAAAATCGCCAACGCCAAATGGCAAGCAAACGGACAGCGGAGCAACGAAGTTGCGTAGACCGTTCGTAGAACGGCGTGCGAAACACATAGCGCCTTAGCGAACCATTTCGCCTTGCTGCTTTAGCAGTTTAGAGCGAATGGATACCCGTGGTGCATCGACAACGTAGCCCGAAGCACGCACTTACTTCGACAAAAGTGGAGCTTAGTGATTCCTAACGCTCTCCTTAAATGGAGTTAGCAAGTATTTGCTAAGTGAAGGCTTTTAACAAATAAAAATTAGGAGAATTTCGAAATGAAATTTGGAAAAACGTTAACAATTTCATCCGTTGCACTTGCAAGTCTAGTTTTACTTGCTGCGTGTGGGAACTCAAAAGGAAATGATGCAACAGGTAAAACAACAATAACTTTTTGGGCAGCACCCAATCCAACTCAATTGACTTTCTGGAATAAAATGGCCAAAAATTATGAAGCTAAACATCCAGACGTTGATGTAAAAGTTTCAGAAATGAAGAATTCACCAACTTCTGAAGCGTATATTCAATCAGCGATTGCATCTAAAACTGCACCAACAATGTCCGAAAATATCAGTCGTAGCTTTGCAGCGCAACTTTCAGAAAGTAAAGCAATTATCCCATTAAACAAACAAGTAACTTTTGACAGCATTGTGAAAGCTAGAGATATGTCTAAAACGATTGCTCCTTGGAAGTTTTCCGATGGCAATCAATATGTTCTTCCTGTTTATTCTAATCCTATCTTTATGGCTTGGCGTCTAGATAAACTAAAAGAGCTTGGATTTGATAAAGCGCCTACAACATATTCAGAATTAGAAGCAGTAGCCGCAAAGCTTAAAGGAAATAAGAACTTATCACTTTGGGCTGCTCCAGCTTTAGTAGACCCGACAGCATATCAACGATGGTTTGACTATTTCCCATTATATTATGCAGCAAGTAATGGTGCCGATTGGGTCAAAAATGGAAAATATGTTGCAGACTCTTCTTCAAATAAACAAGTATTTGAATTGATGAGTACTCTTGCTAAAGATAATGTTTTACAAACTGGAGCAGCAACAAATCCATTTGAAAACGGCAATTCATTGATTGAAGTGACAGGAGCATGGGTATTTGCAAACTGGACAACTCAATTTCCAGACTTACAATATAATAAAACTTACACAATCACTCCGCCAGTTGTACCAGATGATATGAGCGCTAAAGGAAATATCAATACTTATTCGGATGCAAAAGGTGTGGCAATTTATGCTTCGGCGACTAAAGCACAACAGAAGGCAGCAATGGACTTTTTGAAGTTTGTCTTTAGTGATTCAAAAAATGATTTGACATGGCTTAATGATACAAGTTTAACCCCTGCTCGTGATGATGTCACTACAAACCCAACATTTACTTCGTATTTTGATAAAAATCCTCAAATGAAAGTGATTGCGGATATGATTCCAAATGCTATTCCAGCAATTGACAATTCAAAATATAATGATATCCAACAAGCCTTTGGAACGGACTCATGGATTCCAGTTGTGCAAGGTAAAATGACTCCAGAAAAAGCAGTGACAGCTGCAAAAACAGCAGTTAATGGAAAACTACAATAATGACAAAAAACAATAAAATTGGGTGGCTGTTTTCAGCCCCTATCTTATATTCACAATAATATTTTTCTTATTACCACTCTTTTGGTCAATATGGCTGGCTATAACAGACTGGAATATGATTTCACCTAATATTAACTTTGTTGGTTTAGAGAACTTTGTTAACGCAGTTAAAAGCCCAGCAGTCCATTCAGCATTCTTTGTTACTTATGAGTTTTTGCTCGTATTTGTTCCTATGGCGATGGTTTTATCTATGATTGTGGCACTTTTGGTTCATCATTTACCAAGACTAAAGGGATTGTTCATGGTTGTGTTCTTTTTACCTTATCTTTCCAGTGGCGTTGTTACTTCGTTGATTGTTAAAGGTTTGCTTTCATATAATGGTCCTTTTAATAGCTGGTTGAGAAATAGTTTTGATATTAATATAAACTGGATACAAAATCCTCATACAGTTATTCCGATTATTTCTTTAATGATTGCATGGAAAATGTCTGGATATTACGGTTTGATATTAGTTTCTGGTTTACAAAATATTAATGGTGAAATCTATGAATCGGTCGCACTTGATGGAGCTTCTTCATGGAAAACATTTTGGAAAATTACTTTTCCAATGCTCTACCCAGCATTTTACACAGTGATGGTGCTTGCAATAGGTATAAGTTTTGGGATTTTTACCGAAGTGTATCAATTAACAGGAGGCGGACCTAATTATGCAACAAACACATGGCAAATGGAAATCTATAATCAAGCTTTCCAAAATTTGAATAGCGGATATGCCTCAGCAATTGCTTTAATCTCTAGCGTAGTGACTTTTGCATCAATAGGAGTTATCCGAAAATTACTTGAAAAATGGGGGAAACATAATGGTTGGTCATAAGAAAAAAGGGAAAACCATTGCACTTTATATAAGTACGATTATTTTTGCCTTGATTATGGTATTTCCTTTTATCTATCTAGTCTTAAATTCATTTGCTGTGTGGAATGAAGTAGACCAAAAAATAATTCCAGCACACTTTACTTTACGTTCTTGGACCTTTTTGTTTGGTGGAGCTACAACAAGTGCAGCTGTGCCATGGATTGGAGCTTTTGTTCATACGTTTATTGTGGCGACAATATCAACAGTTTTGATGGTTGTTATTGGCTTAATGGTGGGCTATGCTTTGGCTAAAGTTGAATTTCGGGGAAAGAAATTTGTGGATAATTTTATTTTATTTCAAATGTTTTTCCCAGCGATTATTTTGCTTATTCCCCAGTTTCTATTGATTACTCATTTGCATATGCTTGATACTTTTGCAGGGATGATTATTCCTACTATGGTAAGTTTATGGGCGATTTTTATGTATACTAACTTTTTCAAGGCAATTCCAGATACACTATTGGAAGCTGCAAAAATGGATGGTGCAACTGATTTAACGATTCTTTTTCGTATCATATTGCCAATGTCTAAATCAATCACGACAGTAATTTTCCTTTTCTTATATACAGATAGGTGGACAAATCTACTTTGGGACATGATTGTATCCAAGAGTAATAGCACAATTACTTTAAATGTGTTGGTTTCACAAATGTTTGGACCTTATGCTTCATATCCAGGACCGATGTATGCAGCAAGTGTTCTTTTGACTCTTCCCTTGATTATTTTATTCCTTCTTTTTTCGAAGCGGTTCCAAGAAGGAATGCAATTTAGTTTGAAATGAGAACATATGTGGTGGAAAAATTCAGTATTTTATGAGATATACCTTGCTTCATTTTATGATAGTAATGACGATGGAATCGGAGATATTCAAGGGGTGATTGATAAAATTCCTTACTTGAATACTTTGGGCATTACAGGAATTTGGTTGACACCATTTTATCCATCTCCCAAAGTTGATAATGGGTATGATGTTTCAGATTACTGTGATGTCGCTTCAGAGTATGGAACAATTAAAGATTTGAAAGAACTGCTTGATAAAGCACATCAAAGTGGAATTAAAGTGATTGCTGATTTAGTGATTAATCATACATCCACAGAGCATACTTGGTTTAAAGATATAAGCAAAAAAGAGTGGTATATTTGGCGACAATTACCCAATAATTGGGAATCATTTTTTGGAGGAAGCGCTTGGGAGTTTGATGAACGATTTAAGGAATATTATTATCATAGTTTTTCTAAAGAGCAGGCAGACTTAAACTGGGCAAATCCCAAAGTAAAATGTGCAATCTGGGAGGTTATAGATTTTTGGATTGATTTAGGAATAGATGGTTTTAGACTTGATGTAATCAACAATCTATCCACTTCTAATGAATTTTTTGATAACCCTATCAATGAAGAAGGACAACAAGTTCATCTTTATGATGTAAATCAGCAAGGAATTACAGAGGTTATAAAAGAGCTTAAAAAACATATTTTTGAAAAAGGAAGAGAGTTATTTACAGTTGGAGAGATTAGTTCGTCAAGTTTAGAAATAATAGAGTCTTATTCAGATAGTATGTTGTTAGATGTCACGTTTAATTTTAACTTTGGCTCGTTAGAAGAGTTTTCAGTAGAAAAAATATTCTGCGAACTACTTGCTATGAAAAAAGTTTATGATGACGGTCGAAGACCAACTTTCTTTTTTAACAGTCATGATATGTCACGTTCGTGGAATCGTTTAGCTAGTGAGAATCTTGAACGTTATCGTCAGCTAGCAGTCCTAACTCTAATCAATGCTGGTGTTTCATTTCTCTTTCAAGGGGAAGAATTAGGAATTGGAGATTATCTCCCAGGTGAAGTTTCTGATATACGGGATATTCAAGCAATCAATAAATATAACGAAACTAAAGATATTGTGGCAGCTAATGAAGTCAATAGAGATCGTTCCAGAGGGATGATTCCTTGGGAGAGTTTAACCAAGCAAGTACCTGCTATCTACGCTGTCCATCCACCACAGGTATCCATTCGCTCTAAGTTGCTAAAGCAGCAAGGCGAAATGGTTCGCTACGGTGCTACGTGTTTTGCACGCCGTTCTGCGAACGCGAACGGTCTACGCAACTTCGTTGCTCCGCTGTCCGTTTGCTTGGCTGCTAAAGCAACAAGAGCAAAAGGCAAAGCACCTAGTCGGAGTGGCAACTCCCCCACCTCTTTAGGTGGAGGGATAAGCAGCACTAAGCTTTGCTTTCGTTCTACTAACCCAGTGGGAGAGAAAGGAGCTCCCACTGATGAAGTAATCACTTCAAAATCGGATGCGTGGATAGGTCAAGGAAAGAAAAATAAAAAATCAAAGGAAATTTTTGACTTCTACAAGCAATTGATTCAACTTAAAAAAGATTATTTAAATGGAGAGAGTACATTTGATAAGATAAGCTGCTCAGGTGAGGTATTACAATACAAAATGGGAAATTTGATTGTTTTACTGAACTTTGGTGTAGAAAGTTATTATTTTCCAATAGCAGAAGAGAAAATAGTATTGAAGTATAACTATGAGAACTTTCAGTTATTGGGTGGTGGAATAGTGATAGGAAAGGAAAAGGATGTTTAAATCTGAGGAATTAGTGGAGAAACATAGGAATAAGAGTAAAGTTTATTGTGCTGAAAAATTAATTTTTGGAGGTGTCGAAGATTATGATGTTTATAATATTTCAGCACCTTTTGAGTTGAATCACCAATTAATTTTGGCGGGACGTGTTGAAGCGCGTGATTCTGAACATTCACAGATTAGATTTTTTTATCATAAGTCTGGAAATCAGTGGCAGCTTATTGATGAGGCGCAGTCTTTTAATTTGCAAGACCCATTTTTTACAAGAATTGATGAGAAGATTATTTTAGGTGGTGTAGAAGTTACATTTGATGGCGAGAAAGTATTATACTGGCGAACGATTTTTTATGAGTTGAATGATTTGAAAAATGCAAAATTGATTTTTTCAGGACCTATGGGGATGAAAGATATTAGGTTGAGAGAACTTGCTAATGGGAAGATTTTGGTTTTAACTCGTCCTCAAGGAGTGAGAGGCGGTCTGGGGAAAATTGGTGTTGTTGTTATTGATGATTTAAGCAAACTTTCTATTGATTTACTTGAAAAAGCGCCCCTTCTCAAAAATCAATATGTAGATGAGGAATGGGGAGGAACAAACGAGATTCATCTTGTTGGTAATCGAGTTGCTGTTTTAGGACATATTGGTAGTCGCGATTACTTGGGGAACATCCATTATAGAGCGATGACTTTTGAGCTGGATGAAAATTTTACTGAGATATTAAATCCTAAAATTATTGCTGAACGAAAAGATTTTGTTGCTGGCCCTAGTAAACGACCAGATTTAATGGATGTTGTTTTTAGTGGCGGCCTGATTTTTAAAGAAGATAAAGTTGTGCTTTATGCTGGCACGGGTGATGCTGAAGCTCAAAAATTAGTTATTGATGATCCATTTAGATAGGAAATGTTTATGAATATTTATCGTTTTGAAGAAAATCCATTGATTACCCCTTTGGATGTGAAGCCGTTAAATGAGGGCTATGAGGTAATTGGGGCGTTTAATGCAGGTGTTGCTAAATATAAAAATGAAACTTTATTGCTGTTGCGCGTGGCGGAGCGTCCTATTTCTGAATCTGAGGATATTATTAAAGCGCCTATTTATGATGTTAAAATGGGAAAATTAAATACGATATCACTTAGTAAAAATGATGAGCGATATAGTTTTGCAGACCCTAGAATGATTAGTGACAAAGAGAATATGGACGGTTTTGTTTATTTGACTTCTTTATCTTATATTAGAATTGCGAGGAGTGAGGATGGTCATAATTTTACAATTGATGATGAACCATTTTTATTTCCTTTTAATGAGTATCAAACTTTTGGTATTGAAGATGCTAGATGTACTCAGATTGGAGATGAATACTATGTGAATTTTACTTCGGTTTCTCCTGTTGGGGTCTGTGATTCGTTAATTGTTACTGAAGATTTTAAATCTTTTAGGAGTTTGGGGAATATTTTTGCACCAGATAATAAGGATGTTTTGATTTTTCCTGAGAAGATTAATGAAAAGTACTATGCGCTTCACCGTCCAGTATCTAGTAATTTAGGGAAAATGGATATGTGGATTGCATCTAGTCCTGATTTGCAATCTTGGGGGAATCATAAGCATTTGCTTAATACGAGTGAAGAAGACTGGGATAATGGTCGTGTTGGAGGTGGATTGGTGCCTATAAAGACAGAAAAAGGCTGGCTTGAGATCTATCATGGTGCAACAAAAGATAATCGCTATTGCATGGGAGCTTTATTGCTTGATTTGGAAAATCCAGCAAAAGTTATTGCAAAGTCTGAGAAACCGATTATGATGCCTCTTTTGCCTTATGAAAAAGAAGGATTCTTTGGTGAAGTGGTCTTTGGATGTGGCGGAATTGTTGAGGGGATAAACTAACGATGTATTATGGTGTTGCGGATACTTCGATGGCAGGTTGTGAAATGAGTATTTCAGATATTTTAAATGAATTGTGCTAATCTTGCTTTTTTATCGAAGTAAGTGCGTGCTATCTCCGCCTTGCGGCTACGCTGCCGATGCACCAGGGGTATCCATTCGCTGTATCTCCGCTTTGCTCCGCTGTCGATTTCACTAACCGACTAAAGTCGGAAGTTCAAATCGCAATCCAGCAAAGCTGGCAAGACGAAATGGTAAGAGCAAAAGGCAAAGCGCCCAATCGCAATCGCAACACCCCTACCTCTTAGGTAGGGGATGAAGCAGCACTAACTTTAAATTTAGTTTTGACTTCATATTGGTAGAGTCAAAAAGGAGTAAACGGGTTAGTTTTATACGATTTTATAAGCAGTTGCGGTTTTCTGCGACTGTTTTTTGGAGAAGTGAGATGAAAAAAGTTATTGTGTTTGACCAAGATGATACGATTAATATTACGAAGCTACCAATTGATGAGGAAATGGCTGGATTGCTAAAATGCTTGCTAGATAAATTTCAAGTGTGTATTATGTCTGGTACAAATTGGGAAGTGATGAGAAAAAACGATATTGAGCCTCTGGTGGAGATAGAGGGAGCTAATTTTGAGAATTACTTTATTATGCCTACTACGGGGACTCAGTTTTGGCACTATGTTGGGGATGAAACTTGTGTACTTGAGGGAAATCAATTGCTAGAAAATGGATGGAAGAGAGAGTTTGCACATTTTCTTACAGAAAATCAGGTTGCGAAGATTTCCGACACATTGGAAAAGGCTACGAGAAAACTTGGTTATTGGTGCGAACATCCGAAAGGAGAAATCATAGAAAATCGGGGTTCACAAGTCACTTTTTCTGCTTTAGGGCAATGGGCAGCTCCTGAGGAGAAGTATAAATGGGATGGTGAGATGAAAAAAAGAGAAGAGATTGTTCGTTTGATAGAGCCAGAGATGACTCAGCTTGGCGTGCAAGTTGGAATCGGTGGTTCGACAAGTATTGATGTGACTCTTCCAGGGATTGATAAGGCCTATGGGATATTACGATTGATGGAGCAATTGGACGTTGAAAAGAAAGATATTTTATTTCTGGGAGATAAACTTCAACGGGGTGGAAATGATTACCCTGTGAAAAAGTTGGGAATTGATACGATTGAAGTGAGAAATTGTGAAGATACAAAGTGGATACTTCGAGGAATTCTAGGTGTATGTGATGTCATGTGAAAGTTGTATAGAAAAATTTTTCGTGATATAATGAACTAAAATATGTTAGTTTACTTTGGGGTCAGTTATAATTGAGTTAATGTAAGCTGCATATCATCTATTTGGTGTGTTTTATACATCATGTAGAAGATGAAATGTCGGTTTTTGCTATAATTTTTATGGCAAATTGTACTATTTTTATGAAAAGGTGTATAAGTATGAAGGAACCATTATTTTTGGACTCGGTATTGCAAGAAAAAATCTGGGGTGGGAATCATTTAAAGGAATTTGGTTATGATTTACCATCAGATAAAGTTGGTGAGTATTGGGCGATTTCCGCTCATCCACATGGAGTTTCAACGATTGCTAATGGTGAATTTAAAGGACAAAAACTAGATGAGCTTTATGCGACTCATCGTGAGTTGTTTGGAAATAGTGAAAAAGAAGTTTTTCCTTTACTGACAAAAATTTTGGATGCTAATGATTGGCTGTCAGTACAGGTTCACCCTGATGATGAATATGGACAAAAGCATGAGGGAGAGCTTGGAAAAACTGAATGTTGGTATATTATTTCGGCAGAACCAGATGCAGAGATTATCTATGGTCATAATGCGAAATCGCGTGAAGAATTGGCGGAGATGATTAAGGCGGGAGATTGGGAGCATTTATTACGTAAAGTAAAAGTAAAAACGGGAGATTTTTTCCATGTGCCTTCTGGTACAATGCACGCGATTGGTAGTGGAATTGTGATTCTTGAAACACAGCAATCTTCAGATACAACGTATCGTGTTTATGACTTTGACCGTCGTGATGATCAAGGAAATTTACGTGAGTTGCATATTCAACAGTCAATTGATGTGTTGAATATTCCTGGAAATCAAGTGCCTGAAAATCAAGTAAAAACAGAGCATTTTGCTGAAGCTGAACTCACAACTTTAGTGAAGTCAGATTTCTTTGATGTCTATAAATGGATCATTAATGGAAGTCATAATTTCAAGAAAACTGCGCCTTATACGTTGGTGTCAGTGCTAGATGGCAAGGGACAAATTTCTGTCAGTGGAAAACTCTATCCGCTGACAAAAGGGAATCATTTCATTTTACCAAGTACTGTTGAAAACTGGGCTTTGTCAGGGAATATGGAATTGATTGCAAGTAATCCAGAATAGATTGTTGTGATGAAGTGTAGAGATGGTGTTATAACAGTTGCTATATGTTAGATGTTAGCTATTTGCCACCTCCGATGTCTGCCTGATTAGTGACTTACAGTCAAGAGTCATGCTAGCTAACAGGCAGAACTTGCAAGAACAAGAGGTGATAGACTTGAAGTCAAGGCTTATTCAGTGGGAGTTTCGTAAAACATTTGTCCATTTTCTCTAGTCGCTATCTTTGCTATCTTCGCTGCGCTCCGCTGTCCATTCTCGCTAAGTTAAACTCTTTTTCTTCATCCAATACTGACAGAAATGAAAAATCACTGACGGAAAATTAATCATCCTGTCAGTGATTTTATTATTAATGACAACTGCAATCAGTCTACCTTTTTATCAAAGCAAGTGCTACTTTCGTTTTACTAACATTGGTGGGGAATTCTTTCTCTCCTACCAATGAAATAATCACTTCAACATTTTATAGTCTGTCATTGGTTTTTCTTGTAAATAATGTTTGGGCAACGCTTACAGACTGTTTTTACTTGCAAAAGGATTTGAAAAATAATATAATTTGATACAGAAAATGATTTGCAATATAAAAATAATTAATAGAGCTATTTTACTGTGCTAGGTTCGCTTTAACCAGCATAGTGTACGTTATAGCTAAATCACTCTAAAATACCACCAATTTTCCCCGAAAATTTCCGCCAGTCTTTCGTTGTCGTCCTTGATTTGCTACCTGCAAGCCTGTGTTCTTCCGCCTCAGTCTGACAAAAATTTTTGAGCAATCTTGATAGCATTTTAAAGTGATTTAGCTACAATCGTGTTCGTAAGGCAAACTTCGAATTAACCAAAAAGGAATAACAGATGAAAACAGATTTCGACAAGGTAAATGAATGGCTGATTCAACTCTTCCATGATTTTATGATTCTTGAAGAACAATTTCTCAAAGAGTCGACGTATTCAGATGTGACGGTAAAAGAACTACAAATTTTGACTTTGGTACATACATTGGGCACAGCTCGTGCGACAGATATTGCTAAAAATCAAAAATTGGCCTTATCTACAATTACGATTACACTTAATCGTTTGGAAGATAAGGGGTATATTGAGCGCAAACGTTCAACTTCTGACCGTCGTGTGACGCACATTGCACTTACAGAAAAGGGTGACAAACTTTGTGCGACACATCGTGAATTTTTCCATGGTATCACAGATAATCTTTTTGATAGTGTCTATGGAACAACTGAAAATAAGCTGGCTGGCGAACTTGCCGCTTTGCATAATTCTTTGGAGAATATGAAATAATGACTTTTGCGAAAATCACGCAAGTGGCCCATAGTGTGCCAAAAAAAGTGGTATCTAATGATGACTTATCAAAAATCATGGATACTAATGATGAATGGATATACAGCCGAACAGGGATAAAGAACCGTCACATTTCAACTGGAGAAAATACTTCTGATTTGGCTGCTGATGTTGCGCAAAAGTTACTGACAAATGCTTCTGTCAGTGCTGACAGTATTGATTTCATTATTGTAGCAACTATTACACCAGACTCACTTATGCCCTCAACGGCAGCAAGGGTTCAAGCAAAAATTGGTGCAATCAATGCTTTTGCTTATGACTTGACGGCTGCTTGTTCGGGCTTTGTTTTTGCATTATCAACTGCTGAAAAGTTGTTGGCATCAGGAAATTATAAGCGAGGAATTGTGATTGGCGCGGAAGTATTTTCAAAAATCATGGATTGGTCTGACCGCTCAACGGCTGTCCTCTTTGGAGACGGTGCTGGTGGGGTGCTTCTTGAAAATACAGGAATTCAGCCTCTGATTATCGCTGAAAAACTTCAAACGGATGGTTCTCGCGGTGATAGCCTTTTGTCAGGACTGACAGACATCAATACCCCTTTTGCTACTGTAAATTATGAAAGTAAAAGCTTAAGTATGGAAGGGCGAGCGATTTTTGATTTTGCCGTCAGAGATGTGCCTAAAAATATCAAAGCGACTTTAGAAGAAGCACAAATTTCTTCTGAAGAAATTGATTTTTATTTACTACATCAGGCTAATTCAAGAATTCTTGACAAAATGGCTAAAAAACTAGGCGTAGAGCGTTCTAAATTCCTCCAAAATATGCAAGAATATGGCAATACTTCGGCAGCAAGTATCCCTCTATTGTTGTCAGAATCAGTAAAAAATGGTATATTTACTTTGGACGGTAAAACTAAGATTGTCCTGACAGGATTTGGTGGTGGTCTCACATGGGGTACAACAATCATCAATCTTTAACCAAGCAAGTGCTGCTTTCGTTCTACTGCCCTAGGGTCTTTGCGCTTTAGCGATTGCGATTTGAGCTTGTTGCTTTAGCAACTTAGCGAAATCGACAGCGGAGCAAAGCGAGATAGACTTCAGGGACAGGGTGACCTCATATCGAAGATGTGAGGTTGTTCCCTAACATCAGTGGGAGAGAAAAAATCTCCCACTGATGAAGTAGTCACTTCAAAGCTTCTGTCAGCATACTGACAGGCTAAAAATTTACTGACAGAAAAAGATTAGTTCTGTCAGTGAACATTATTAACGGTTATACTCCGCGCATAGCGGCTATAATATAAAGGTAATCTCTAAAAACTCAGAATTTCTAGTTTTGGCTGAATTTCTGAACTCTCTCGTCAATCTTCCTTGACGCAGTTCATTTGCGTCAATGCTGAATTTTCCCGAATTTCAAAAATTCATCTCAAATTTGAAAATAGCAGTTTGCAGAGGTTCCCATAAATATTTTCACTCACTAAAGGAGAAAAAATCATGGCAGTATTTGAAAAAGTACAAGATATCATCGCAGATGAACTCGGAAAAGATAAAGAAGAAGTAACACTCGAAACTTCATTTGAAGAGCTTGATGCTGATTCACTTGACCTTTTCCAAATCATCAACGACATCGAAGACGAATTCGACGTTGAAGTTGATACAGAAGCAGATATGAAAACAGTTGCTGACCTCGTAAAATACGTAGAAGACAACAAATAATTGACGGGGTGAGATGCTTGCAGGGGAAATACTTTCTTTTGCGACTTTCGCCCCTTCTTTCATTGTCTATAATGATTCAAAATTATAGCAAGAAAGATTGAGCTTAGATGCTTGGTGATTGTCTTTCATATTTATGAAAATGTCATTTTTTTTATAAAAAAAAACATTTTATAATACTAATAACTAATACTGTTTAACTTTTTTAAACAGAATCAGTACAACTCCATAAGAGAAAAATATAAGGAAGACACAAAATTTATCATGAAGTCAAGACTTATTCAGTGGGAGTTTCGTAAAACATTTGTCCATTTTCTCTAGTCGCTGAAGCGACTGATAAAAGGGCGACTCACCACTGAATTTAGGGTACAGCCTCACATCTTCGATATGAGGTCACCCTGTCCCAGAAGCCTAAGTGCTAAAGCACTAACGCCCTAGGGCAGTCGGACGAAAGCAAAGCTTGCCATTTCGCCTTATCGCTTTAGCGAGTTGCGACTTCGACTAGAGGCACGTCCGTGCCGTAGCGAGAATCGACAGCGCAGTGAAACGGAGATAGAGCGAATGGACAGTGTAGCGAAGCGGAGATAGTGCTGCTTTATCCCCTACCTAAGAGGTAGGGATGTTGCGATTGCGACTAGGCGTTTCAGCGCCTTAGCGAGCATCGACAGCCTTTTTATCAGACGCTTTAGCGGCTAGATAAAAAGGACAAATGTTTATCGCGTAGCCGAAAGGCGGAGATAGCACGCACTTACTTCGATAAAAATTGAAATTAAATTTTGTAAAATTAATATGACTAAAACAGCCTTTTTATTCTCGGGTCAGGGCGCACAAAAGCTCGGTATGGCTCGTGATTTATATGAAAAACATGATATCGTTAAATCAACCTTTAATCGTGCAAGCGAGCTTCTTGGCTACGATTTGCGCGCGCTCATTGACAACGATGAAATAAAATTAAACGAAACAAAATACACTCAGCCAGCAATCTTGACCACATCGGTTGCTATTCTTCACCTCCTTTCTGAAAATGGTGTTAAACCAGATGTTGTTGCAGGACTTAGTCTTGGTGAGTACTCTGCATTGGTTGCATCAGGCGCACTTTCTTTTGACGATGCTGTTGTCCTCGTTTCAAAGCGTGGACAATACATGACCGAGGCAGCACCAACAGGCTCCGGAAAAATGGTTGCAGTAATGAATACCGAAAGTACACTGATTGAAGAAACTTGTCAAAAAGCAAGTCAATACGGTATTGTTAGTCCTGCAAACTATAATACTCCAGGACAAATTGTCATCGGTGGCGAAGTTGCTGCAGTAGATGCAGCAGTCAATTTGCTTAAAGAAGCAGGTGTTCGTAAAATGATTGAGCTTAAAGTTTCAGGACCTTTCCATACGGCAATTCTCAAACCAGCTTCTGAAAAATTAGCAAAAGAGCTTTCAAATGTAGAATTTGCTAAGTTTGAACTCCCATTGATTTCAAATACAACAGCAAAAGTGATGAAAAATGAAGAGATAAAAGCACTTCTTACTCGTCAAGTGATGGAACCTGTTCGTTTCTACGAATCAATTCATACAATGCAAACCTTGGGTGTTGAGCGATTTATAGAAGTCGGACCAGGTAAAGTGCTCTCAGGTTTCATTAAAAAAATAGATAAAACAGCTGATTTTACAAATGTAGAAGATTTAGCAAGTTTTGAAGCATTGATTCATGATTAAAAGAAATCTTAGAATCATCGCAATTGCTATTATCCTACTGGGCGGTGCAGGACTAGTTTTTAGCAAGGTCAATACTATGATTTGGTATATTAGTGCTGTTGTCGCTCTTTTGGGGTATCTTGTGATGGCAAAAGCAGAGAAGAAAAAATAAGTTTGGAATACGAGTGTGTTAGCTAATTCATTATAAAAACCAACAATGAAGTCAAGACTAAATTCAAAGTTGCGATTCTGACTAGGTGCTTTGCCTTTTGCTCTTACTGCTTTAGCAGTTAGCTTCGCATGACCATTGGCTGTAAGGCACTAAAGTGCCAACGCCAAATGGCAATCAAACGGACAGCGGCGCAACGAACCATTTCGCCTTGCTGCCTTAGCAGATTGCGATTTGAACTTGCCACTTTATAGGATAGCCGTTTGCGCTTCAGCGCTTACGGATATGCTAGTTGTTACATCTAGTGGCTTAGTGAAATCGACAGCGTAGCCGTAAGGCGGAGATAGCACGTACTTACTTCGATGAATTGGCTGGTATAGTTTAAAAGCTTAAATGCCATCCTTTTTATCAGCTCGGTAAAAAGTAGACATCGTTTACAGACGAGGCACGAAGTTTATATCGTAGCACTATCCTTGTGCCATGAAGTTACATGGTGATGTCAATTTGTCTTTTCAGAGAGTAAATAGGGAGAAATATGGAAATTAAAAACAAAAATGTGTTTATCACAGGTTCAACGCGTGGAATTGGTAAAGCCATTGCAATCCAATTTGCAAAAGCAGGAAGTAATGTCGTGATTAATGGTCGTTCAAATATATCTGAAGAATTGCTTGCTGAATTTACTGCTTTTGGGATTAAGGCTGTAGGTATCTCAGGAGATATTTCAAAATCAGAAGACGCAAAACGAATGGTTGGCGAAGCTGTTGAAGCGTTGGGTTCAGTGGATATTTTGGTGAATAATGCGGGTATCACACGTGATGGCTTATCACTCAAAATGTCTGAAGAAGATTTTGAAGCGGTACTCAAGATTAATCTGACAGGGCATTCAACATGACACAGGCTGTCCTAAAGCCAATGACTAGAGCAAGAAGTGGGGCAATTATCAATATTTCATCAGTAGTTGGATTGATTGGTAATGCGGGTCAAGCAAATTATGCTGCATCAAAAGCGGGCTTGATTGGTTTCACAAAATCAATTGCGCGTGAAGTGGCTGGACGCAATGTACGTGTTAATGCTGTAGCACCAGGTTTCATTGAATCTGATATGACAGACGTACTCTCTGATAAAGTAAAAGATGCCATGAAAGCTCAAATTCCAATGAAACGTTTTGGAAATCCAGAAGAAGTTGCTTCAGTTGTGAAATTCCTTGCAGAGCAAGAATATATGACTGGTCAAGTCTTAGCAATTGACGGCGGAATGGCAATGTAATAAAATAATATGCTAGAAAGACTTATTTATAAACTCTCAAAAATTCTTTCTAGCTAGTTATAATGTATGGGATACTGCAAATCAATTGTGTGGTACTTTCATTCAAAAAGAACAAAGTCGTTCAGAAACTGATTTTGATTTCGTTTGAAACTACTTTTTAATACTGTTTGATTTTTAAACGTTTCGCTATTTATCTAATAAATTGTCATAGAGAAGTTAAAGATGAACTAGTATAAGATTGTAGATAAGAAAGAAAAATTTGTGTTAAACACAATTCGGTTAAAAACCTTCTGAACATGTCTAATAATAAAGGATAAAAATATGACAAATCGTGTAGTTATCACAGGTTATGGTGTTGTTTCTGCAATTGGAAATACTCCAGAAGATTTTTGGAAAAGTCTTAAATCAGGTAAAACTGGTATTGGACCAATCACACACTTTGATGCGCAAGCAACGGGAATCTCTGTTGCTGCAGAAGTGAAAGATTTTCCATTTGACAAATATTTTGAGAAAAAAGATGCGCGTCGCATGGATACTTTTAGCTTATATGCTGTCCATGCAGCACTTGATGCTTTCAATATGTCAGGTATTAACGAAGAAAATACAGACTTTGATCGTTTAGGCTGTATCATGGCTTCTGGTATTGGTGGTTTGGAACAATCACAAAAAAATGCTCAAGTTATTCTCCAAAAAGGACCACGCAAGGTGGCGCCACTCTATGTGCCACTTGCAATTGCTAATATGGCGACAGGAAATGTTGCTCTGCGGACGGGCGCGCGCGGTGTTTCTCGTGCGGAGGTGACAGCTTGTGCGGCCGGTGCCAACTCGATTGGTTCTGCTTTCCGTGAAATCAAGCATGGTTACGCAGATGCTATGATTGCTGGCGGTGCAGAAGCTGCAATTTGTGAACTTGGTATTGCTGGTTTTGCTAATTTGACTGCACTTTCTAAAGAAACTGACCCAATGATTGCTTGTCGTCCTTTTGATAAAGACCGCAATGGTTTTGTGATGGGTGAGGGTGCTGGAGCCGTAATTCTTGAAAGTCTTGAACACGCTCAAGCACGCGGTGCGAATATTCTTGCTGAAATCGTAGGTTATGGGAATACAAACGATGCATTTCATATGACGACACCATCAGGTGTTGGGGCAGAAAAAGCAATGAAATTGGCGCTTGAAGAAGGTGGAATCAAACCTGAGGAAGTTGATTATATCAATGCTCATGGAACTTCTACTCACGCAAATGAGGAAACAGAGGCAGCTGCGATTCATAATGTCATCGGTGATAAAGCACTCGTTTCATCTACTAAATCATTCCACGGTCATGCACTTGGTGGAACAGGTTCTATTGAAGCTGTTGCTACGATTATGTCCATGCAAAATAATTTTGCACCAGTTAATGCTGGGACAAAAGAACTTGATGAAGGAATGACGATTAACGTTGTGCTTGGTCAAGGTCAAGAAGCTGAAATTAATGTTGCGCTGAGCCAAGATTTTGGTTTTGGTGGACACAATGCCGTTCTTGCATTTAAGAAATGGTCTGAATGAAGTCAAGACTAAATTCGAAGCATAGTGCTGCTTTATCCCCTACCTAAGATAGGATATGCTAGTTGTTACACCTGGGTAGGGTTTAGCACGTACTTGCTTTGATAAAAAGATTAGAGTTATGCGGTTTTTGAAGAGCTTTTTAGCAGTGAGTATTCTAAAAATTAATTTTTAATGAATTAGAAATGAGTTGTAAGATGCTCATTGTTAGAAATAATTTTCATAAGAACTGTATGGAGAAATATTATGAATATCAATGAAGTTAAGGAATTGATGAAACAGTTTGATGGTTCATCTTTACGTGAGTTTTCTTGGAAAAATGCAGAAGGCGAGCTTGGTTTTTCTAAAAATGATGGACATGGAGTCGTTGCAGCATCAGCTGCGCCAGCTCCTTTATTAGCAACTGTTCCAGTCGCATCCCCACTTGTAGAAAATTCTGAGAAAGTTTTGGACGAAGCTGTTCTAGAAGTAAGTGTAGCAGAGGGAGAAGCAGTTAAATCTCCTCTTGTAGGTGTGGCTTACCTGAGACCAGCTCCTGAAAAATCTGAGTTTGTAAGTGTTGGGGACAGTGTGAAGAAGGGACAAACCTTGCTTATTATTGAAGCGATGAAAGTAATGAATGAAATCCCCGCTCCACGTGATGGCGTTGTGACTGAAATTATGGTTTCTGCAGAAGAAGTTGTTGAGTTTGGTCAAGAATTGGTACGAATCAAGTGAGAAGTTCATGACAATGATTTTGTCAGTAAAGCTTATTGCTGACAGAAAGCTGTCAGTAATTTTTGAAACCATTTATTAGAGGAATTTTAGAATATGGCTGAAACACGAATTGATGTAACTAAAATTATGGAGGCTTTGCCACATCGTTATCCATTTTTATTGGTGGATCGCGTGATTGATATTGCTGACGATGAGATTACAGCAATCAAGAATGTGACGATAAATGAGGAGTTTTTCCAAGGACATTTTCCACAATATCCAGTAATGCCTGGGGTTTTGATTATGGAAGCTTTGGCGCAAGCCGCAGGAGTTTTGGAATTATCAAAACCTGAAAATAAAGGAAAACTGGTTTTTTATGCAGGCATGGATAATGTCAAATACAAGAAACAAGTCACGCCGGGAGATCAACTTGTTTTGCACGCAAAGTTTATTAAACGTCGTGGACCTATTGCAGTAGTTGAAGCTGAAGCAACTGTTGATGGAAAATTAGCAGCGAAAGGTACTTTGACTTTTGCTCTAGGTGCTTAGTTTTCTGATAATTTATTGATTTGTTTGAGTGTGTTGTGTGGTTTGGAGTAACTTACTCGGATAAAAAAAGGTTTATCAAAGCAAGTGCTACACCCTCACTCATAGGTAGGGGCGGAAGCGAAGGGGTGACTGCGTATTGAAGAGATAAGGTTGTACCCTAAATTCAGTGGTGAGTTGCCCTTTTATCAGTCGCATTTGCCTTTTGCTCTTGCCAGCTTTGCTTGCTAAGCAAACGGACAGCGGAGCAACGAAGTTGCGTAGACCGTTCGCAGAACGGCGTGCAAAGCACGTAGCACCATAGCGAGCATGAACAGCGAAGCAACGAGGTTGCGGAGATAGTGAAATCGACAGCGTAGTGAAGCGGAGAGAGAGCGAATGGATAGCGAAGCGCAGCAAAGATAGCGACTAGAGAAAATGAATAAATGTTTTACGAAACTCCCACTGAATAAGTCTTGACTTTATTTTAACCATGACTGATTATTTTTCAGTTATGGTACATTTTTGGACTTATTTTAATTTTAGTTATAAAAGTTTTGCTATAATTTTTATTAAAGCAAAAAAATTTCTGTATTGACAGAAACTTTCTATTTGGAGAAAGGAATTGAGTTCAACTATTTAGAAATGATGACTCTACGGTTTGCTTATTACAGCAGGCAGAGGGTTCTTGTTTTATATAGCTGATACTCGCATCTTAGATATGTTTAATAAAATTTTAATCGCCAATCGTGGCGAAATCGCAGTTCGGATTGTCCGCGCTGCTCGTGAATTAGGTGTAGAAACTGTCGCAGTTTATTCGGAAGCTGACCGAGATGCGCTGCATGTTGCACTCGCCGATGAGGCGATTTGCATTGGACCAGCGCGTGCAGCAAGCTCATACTTGAATATGAATAATATTCTTTCAGCGGCAGTTGCAACAGGTGCGCAGGCCATTCATCCAGGATTTGGTTTCCTTTCTGAAAACTCAAAATTTGCTCGCCTTTGTGAAGAAATGAATATCAAATTTATCGGTCCTAGCGCTTCTGTAATGGATATGATGGGAGATAAAATCAATGCTCGTGCTGAAATGATTAAAGCTGGCGTGCCCGTCACACCAGGTTCTAAAGGTGAAGTGCATACCACTGATGAGGCGGTGAAAATTGCAGAAGAGATTGGCTATCCAATTATGCTTAAAGCTTCAGCAGGCGGTGGTGGTAAAGGAATTCGTAAAGTAAATAACGTCGAAGAACTTGTCCCTGCTTTTGAAGCAGCAACAGCAGAAGCAAAAGCAGCATTTGGTAATGGGGCAATGTTCATCGAACGTATGATTTTCCCCGCACGTCATATTGAAGTACAAATTTTGGGTGACCAGCATGGTCATACGATTCATCTTGGTGAGCGTGATTGTTCTTTACAACGTAATAATCAAAAAGTATTGGAAGAATCGCCTTCGGTTGCTATCGGTCATACTTTGCGTGAAAAAATCTGTACTGCGGCAGTCAAAGCCGCAGCCCACGTAGGTTATGAAAATGCGGGAACAATTGAGTTTTTGTTGGATGAAACTTCTGGAAATTTCTATTTTATGGAAATGAATACGCGAGTGCAAGTTGAACATCCAGTTACAGAATTTGTCAGTGGTGTTGATATTGTCAAAGAACAAATCCGAATTGCTGCTGGTTCAGAACTTTCTGTGAAGCAAGAAGAAATTGTTTTCAAAGGTCATGCCATTGAATGTCGAATCAATGCTGAAAATCCAAAGTTTAACTTTGCGCCATCACCAGGAAAAATCACGAGTCTTTTTTTACCGTCAGGTGGTGTAGGTTTACGTGTAGATTCAGCGATGTATGCAGGTTATACAATTCCTCCTTACTATGATTCGATGATTGCTAAAGTCATTGTTCATGGGGAAAATCGCTTTGAGGCATTGATGAAAATGCAACGTGCCCTGATGGAATTTGATATTGAGGGTGTAACGACAAATATTGACTTCCAATTAGAACTCATCGCTGACCCTTATGTTGTCGCTGGTGATTACGACACAAGCTTTTTGGGTAATGTTTTCTTACCAGAATACCTGAAAGAAGACTGATAGAACTTCTGTCAGCGATAACCAAAGCTGTCAGTATACTGACAGAAAAAATAACTCTGCGTGAAGTCAAAACTAATTTTCGTCAAAACGTAAAACGAATTAACTTCACAAGTTTAACGAAAAACGAGAAAAGGAAGCAAAAATGGCTCTTTTCCAAAAGAAAAAATACATTAAAATCAACCCGAATCGTTCAATCATTGAAAAACAAGCTGAAAATCCTGAAGTTCCTGACGAACTTTTTGCAAAATGTCCAGCGTGTAAACATACGATTTATCAAAAAGATTTAGGTGAAACAAAAATTTGTCCAAACTGTGACTATAATTTTCGAATTACAGCTCATGAGCGTCTTGCTCTTGTAGCAGATGAAAATTCATTTGAAGAAATGTTCACAGGAATTAATACAAAAAATCCACTTGATTTTCCTGGATATCTTGAAAAGTTAGAGGCAACAAAGGCAAAAACAGGTCTTGATGAAGCGATTATGACAGGAAGCGCAACGATTAAAGGTCAAAAAACGCTACTAGCCATCATGGATTCAACTTTTATCATGGCTTCAATGGGAACCGTTGTCGGTGAAAAATTGACTCGACTTTTTGAATACGCAACTAAAGAAAAGCTTCCTGTTATTGTTTTTACAGCATCAGGTGGTGCTAGGATGCAAGAAGGAATCATGAGTTTGATGCAAATGGCAAAAACATCAGCAGCTGTTAAACGTCATTCGGCTGCTGGTCTTCTATATATTACTGTTTTGACAGACCCAACGACAGGAGGTGTTACGGCATCATTTGCGAGCTTGGGGATATTATTTTGGCAGAACCGCAGTCACTCATTGGTTTTGCGGGACGCCGAGTTATTGAACAAACAGTACGACAAACGTTACCAGATGATTTCCAAAAAGCAGAATTTTTGCTCAAGCATGGTTTTGTAGATGGTATTGTAAAACGTACAGAACTCCGAGAAAAACTTGCTCTTTTGCTTGCGTTTCATGCTGAAAAGGAGGATGAAAATGTCTGATATTGCTAAAATTATCAATAAAGCAAGAGCAGCAGACCGCATTTCTGCTCGCGATATCATTACTCATGTTTTTACTGACTTTTTTGAACTTCACGGCGATCGTCAATTCACAGATGATGAAGCTATTGTTGGTGGAATCGCACGATTTAATGGCAAATCTGTAACGGTTATTGGTATCCAAAAAGGAAGAAATCTTGAAGAAAATTTAGCCACAAATTTTGGTCAACCTTCACCTAATGGCTATCGTAAAGCGTTACGCTTGATGAAGCAAGCAGAAAAATTTGGTCGTCCTGTTATTACTTTTGTCAACACAGCAGGAGCTTATCCAGGGATTGAAGCTGAAGAACGCGGTCAAGGAGAAGCTATCGCAAGAAATCTATTCGAGATGTCAGATTTGAAAGTGCCTATTATCGCCATCATCACTGGAGAAGGTGGTTCAGGTGGTGCTTTGGCTCTGGCGGTGGCCAATAAAGTATTCATTCTTGAGAATGCTGTTTATTCGGTTTTATCACCAGAAGGATTTGCAACAATCCTTTGGAAAGATGGTACAAGACGGGATGAGGCAGCCGAGCTCATGAAGATTACGGCTCCACATCTGCTTGATATGGGTGTAGTTGATGGCATCATATCAGAGGAAAATCTTGTCGAAAACATTAAGAGTGTACTGACAGAACAAATCGAAAATCTGTCAGCACTGACAGCACAAGAACTAGCGGAACAACGCTATGAACGTTTTAGAAAATACTAAAAATCAGTCTTAACTGATTTTTTTTACTTATAAACAAAAGAATTATTTCATAATGTTAAGTAGTTTTGAATTTAAGTAAAATAAAACACGTAATAAATTTATTCAGTTACAATTTGTAACTGTTTTTATTTTTATACGAAATAATAAAGTAATCGAAAGTACATTTTTTTAGCTATAATTAATAAAGTAATAAATATATTACATTATTGATAAATAAAGGAGCTATTTAAAATGTTGAAAACAAGACGTCATTTCTGAATTGTTATTGTTGAAATTCAATTAATAACAATTTTGTTGGTAACAAGAAAAACCAAAAATTCGGGAGAAATTAGATGATTTATTATAATGAAAAATTAAAAGATAAGAAAAAGTTATTTCGTATGGGACGAGCGAGTATTATGCTTTTATGTATAAGTTTGCCATTTTTGAGCATGACTTCACAAGTCCAAGCAGAAGAACAACCAAACCAATCCCCCAAAATACCTTAGCGGCTCCTGCAGATAACATTATATCTATTCCAGATAGTTTTCTAAAACAAGCAATTGTATCTACCCTAGGATTAGCTGCAGGAAGTGATGTAACACAGTCTGATATGGCTCGCTTAACCGCTCTAACATTAAATTCTGCACAGATTAGTAGTTTTGAAGGTCTAGAATATGCAGTAAATCTCTCATATATCTACATGAATGTGGATAACAATATAACAGATTTTAGTCCTTTAGCACAACTTTCATCCTTAACAATGGTCTATCTCCAAACGTCAAGTCTCACAAGTAGTAATTTTCCAGACTTAAGTAAGAGTACAGGACTAACAAATCTGAGTTTAGCTGGAACTAGTATAGATGATAATGTGCTCCCTAAACTTGCAAAATTAACTAGTTTGACATCTCTAAATTTAGACTCAAATATGAATATTACTACATTTGCACCCTTAAAGACATTGCCTAATCTAAAATCGCTGAATGTTCAGTTTTGTGGAATTACAGACTTTACTGTCATTAATCAATTTCCAGTCCTTAACAACTTGGCTGCTTTTGGACAGAACACAGGGCGAAATGATTTGCCTACCACGATTGGTCGCTCCTCTTTAGACTATAATTCTGATAATCAAACTTTATTTTTGCCTTTCTCCATGATGCCTAATCGAATGATAAATTTTGATGGTTATATTCCACCGTTTACAACTTCGAATACAGCAAGTAATACATACTTGGATTTTAACGGTGTACAATTATCAGCAGATCGTCTACAGATTGATGAACAAGGGATAACAGTTCTAGGTGTGACTGAGGATGAGTTTAAAAATATCACTAGTTTTGAATACAATGCTCGCATAAATAATCCAGCGGAACTTATGCTACACCTGATGGGTACACATTTTATGCCATTTCATCAGGAACTTACCTTCACCAATTTAAAGTTGCTGAGGACGGGCAGCCTGTGACGGTCCATTATCAAGATGAAAATGGAGAAAAAATGAGTGGAGTAGCTGATAAGACTATTTCTGGATATGCAGGAGAGGCATATGATACCACGACTTCAGAATACAAAATAGAAATTCCAGGTTATCATATCGATGAAAATAGAATCCCAGATAACGCAGTAGGAGTATTTACGGCTCAAGCTCAGACGGTAACTTACACATACATTAAAGATAAAAAAGCGACTATTGCAGCCCATGACTCAATACTATATGTAGGAGATAGTTGGAAACCTGCAGATAATTTTGATGGAGCTACTGATGAAGACGGAAATGCTGTTACTTTTGAACAAAATATGACAGACGATAAGGTAGATACTAGTAAAGCTGGTATATATCCTGTCAACTACTCATATCATGGGGCAACTACAACAATAAATGTGACTGTTTTAGAAAAAACGCCAGAGGATTCAGAGTCAGCAGATAATCAAAAACCGAAAGAAAAAGAGGGTAAAAATAGGACTTCATCAAATAAAAACAAAGAAAAGTCAAATCCAAATGTAAAGAAAAAAACTCTTCCTAGGACAGGTGAGAAGTCAGAAAAGACGTTATTTATTACAGGAATTACTTTTATCTTTGGAAGTCTTATCTACCTTAAAATAAGAAAAGATTAATAAGTTTAAGAAAATACGACTAGAATTGGTCGTTTTTTATTAAAACAGAGATATGTTATAATGAAACAAGCCACACAGATTTATAATTGCAACAAAAAGGAAGTGAAAAATGTACGATTTTTATTGGTATCCAAAATGTTCAACTTGTCGTAAAGCCAAGGCGCAGCTTGACTCTCTTGGAATTGAATATAGAGAAATTGATTTGAAGTTGCTACCTCCAGCAGCAGAAAAATTTGAAACTTGGTTTGCTCAGGGAGATTTTCCTACGAAAAGGTTCTTTAACACGAGCGGGCTTGTTTACCGAGAGTTGGGATTGAAAGATAAATTGGACTCACTTTCGGAAGCGGAAATGGCACAGTTACTTGCATCAGATGGTATGCTGATTAAGCGCCCACTCATCGTCAAAGATGGAAAAGTTCGGCAAATTGGTTACAAAGAAGAACAGTATACTAGCTTACAATGAATTGATTCTTTTCTAAGTGAATTGAGATAGATTTGGAATAGAACAAACGAAGTCAAGATTTATTTAGCGGGAGATTTAACTTGCTATTAGATGAAATAATCTTGTCCTAGAAGTTTAAGTGCTAAAAGTTAGGGTAGTCAAACTAAATTTGAAATTTAGCACGTACTTGATTTGATAAAAAAATGAGCTGGTTAGACTCATTTTTTTATGTAATAATTTTTATGGAGCACTATTTTCGGAAATGTTTGGTAGAGAGCCATTTTATCATGATGATAATAATCGAAATTGTAATCATATTAAGTGCTCCTAGTAGGAAAATATGTTTCATTTGAAATTATATTTATTTCTTATGAAATAAATATAGCATAAGTTAGATAATCTGTCAATAAAAAATCTGGACTATTTCCAGATTTTTTTATAAATATGATTTATTGAGTTAAGCGATAATCACATCAATTTGATTTTGAGTGAGGAAACTTTTTATTTTATCGCTAATTGAACTATCGGTATAGACTTTTGAGATTTCAGAGAATGAAAATTCTGTGACCGTCCCATTTTGTTGAAATTTTGAAGCATCTGTCAGGATGATAACCTCTTTTGCGGCAGCTGACATGAGATGTGTCGTATCGCTTCTATCAATATCGTTACTTCTAAATCCTCTAACCTCGTCAAAACCATCAATGCCAATGAATAACTTATCAACATAAAATTCGTCAACTACTTTTTTTATTAAAGGTCCTACATTAACTTGTGAATTACTTTGATATTCTCCTCCAAGTAAAATCACTTTAATTGCATCAGATTTACGCACATAGTTGGCGATAAAAACAGAGTTTGTGATTAGGGTAATGTTTTTGCGATTAAAGGCTAGTTCTTCGGCGAGTAACGCACAAGTGGAACCTGATTCAATCATGACAACATCACCATCAAGAATATTTTCAGCAGCTTTCAAGGCAATTTTTCGTTTTAAATCATAATTTTTAGCTAAACGGAAGTTGATGTCATCAGTATTGTTTATTACAGCAAAGCCGTGTTGACGATTGATGATTCCTTTTTCTTCAAGTTTATCGAGATCTTTTCTAATGGTAACATTTGAAACATCAAGCAACTCTGCAAGTTTGTTGACTTCTATCTTTTTAGCATCACTAACAATTTTGATTATTTCTTCTGAACGCGACATAGGGAGACCTCACAAATAGATTTACTTTGAGCTTATCACAAAAACGATAAAAAATAAAATAATTAGCCAAAAGAAAGCTAATTATTTTTGAATGAAAATAATTGATTTTGAAGTGATTACTTCATTGGTGGGGAGTTAGTAGCACTTGCTAAGTTAAATTTCAAATTCTAATAAAATAGGAATGTGATCCAAGCGTTCTCCAGAATCCATTGGTTCAGAAGTCAGAAGTTGTTCAGCAATCCGGTTGGAAACGAGCCAGTAATCGATTCTCCAACCAGAATTATTGATTTTTGAAGTTTTTGCGCGTTGGGCAAACCAAGTATAAAGGCTATGTCCCTCTGCGTAAAAGCGCTCAACATCACCGTGAATTTTACGGAAACTATCGGTAAATCCACTGGCTAAAAGTAAACCAAATTTTTCACGCTCTTGGTCTGTAAAGCCTGCAGTATTGCGGTTTCCTTTTGGATTGGCAAGGTCAATCTCGGTATAGGCAGCATTGAAGTCACCACAAGCAAACACAGGTTTTTGAGCATCCAAGCTTTTCAGGTATTCGCGGTATTTATCATCCCAAATTCCCCGTAAATCTAGGCGTGTTAATCCTTCTTGAGCATTTGGTGTATAGACGGTTGTGACAAAGAAGTCAGGAAATTCAAGAGTAATGATGCGACCTTCAAAGTCCATTGGACTAGGTGCTCCAATCTCTGGATAAGTGACAATGGGTTCAGGTAAGCTCTTTTTGTAGAGGAACATTGTACCTGAATAACCTTTTCTAGCAGGTTCATTAGACGAACGCCAAACAATATTATAGTCTTCGAATAGAGCTTCTAGCACTTCAAGATGGGCTTTTTTGGGACCTGAGGAAGGAAGTTTTGTTTCTTGAATAGCAAGGACATCGGGTTTTGCATCAGCAAGTTGTTTGACAACAGCGAGTGATAATGCCGCGCGTTCAGAAGTACCTGTTAGTGCTGCATTGAGTGAATCAATGTTCCATGAGATAAATTTATATTTCATTATATTTCCTTTTTGATTTCTATAAGATTGAGAGGGATTACTGTAAGCAATCGTCATCTGATAAGATTAATTATATCAAATTTTTGGTATAATATTTAGATGAGAATCTTCTCAAATATCGAGCCTCATTTGCTCGGAAAGCTGAAGAAAGGAATTGAGTTCGCCCTCCTTGAAGTCAGCAAAAATAGATAAAATGGAACCTGTGCTGTGCACAGAACCCATTTTCCTAATTTTAGTAACTTCAAAGCAGTCGGGCTCACATCTTAAAATATGACTGAAAACAAAACTTTTTACATTACTACTCCGATTTATTATCCGTCCGGTAAGCTTCATCTGGGTTCAAGTTACACGACCATTGCTTGTGACGTATTGGCACGCTATAAACGCTTGATGGGCTTTGACACTTTTTATTTGACAGGTCTTGATGAACATGGAATGAAAATTCAACGAAAAGCCGAAGAGTTGGGATTGACACCGAAAGAATATCTTGACCCCATGGCGGAAGATGTTAAAGCGCTTTGGAAAAAGTTGGATATTTCTTATGATAAATTTATTCGGACAACGGATACTTATCATGAAGAAGCGGTAGCTAAGGCATTTGAGCAGTTGCTTGCGCAAGATGATATTTATTTGGGCAAATATGCAGGTTGGTATTCAGTTTCTGATGAAGAATTCTTCACGGAAACGCAGCTTGAAGAAGTTTATAGGGATGAAAATGGTGTGATTACTGGTGGTATTGCACCAAGTGGTCACGAAGTGGAATGGGTTGAAGAAGAAACTTATTTCTTCCGTATGGGTAAATATGCGGACTGGCTCTTGGATTATTATGAAACACATCCTGATTTTATTCAACCTGAAATTCGTAAAAATGAAATGATTAACAACTTTATCAAGCCTGGTTTGGAAGATTTGGCATTGACTCGAACAAGCTTTACTTGGGGGATTCCTGTACCGTCAAATCCTAAACACGTTGTTTATGTCTGGTTTGATGCGTTGCTCAACTATATTACTGCGTTGGGTTATAATTCTGAAGATGATAGTAACTTTAAAAAGTTTTGGCCGGGGATCAATATGGTGGGTAAGGAAATCGTGCGTTTTCATACGATTTATTGGCCAATCATGCTCCATGCGCTTGGTTTACCTGCACCGAAGAAAGTTTTTGGTCACGGCTGGCTTTTGATGAAAGACGGAAAGATGTCTAAATCTAAAGGGAATGTGGTCTATCCTGAGATGTTGATTGAACGTTATGGACTTGATGCGGTACGTTATTATTTGATGCGCGCCATTTCTTTTGGTCAAGATGGAATTTTTACACCTGAGGATTTTGTAGGGCGGATTAATTTTGACCTTGCCAATGATTTGGGAAATCTTTTGAACCGTACAGTTTCGATGATTAATAAATATAATGATGGTCGAATTGAAGCAACTACTGCGACAACTGAGTTTGATGGATCTTTAGAAGAAGTTGTTACAGATACAGTGGCGCATTTCCATGAAGCAATGGACAAATTTGAGTTTAATGTGGCACTTGCTGATGTTTGGACTTTGATTGCACGAACGAATAAATACATTGATGAAACAGCGCCTTGGGTACTTGCGAAATCGGCAGATGATAAGGCGAAGCTCAATAACGTTTTGTATCATTTGGCTGAAAATCTGCGCGTTGTTGCGACTTTATTGCAACCATTTATGCGTGCAACTTCTGGGAAAATTTTTACACAGTTAGGACTTTCTGAAACGAGCTTTTCAATCGAAGAATTAGCATTTGGTTATGACTTTGTAAATCCAGTAGTAGCCAAAGGAGAACCTATTTTCCCACGACTTGATGTCGAGGAAGAGGTGGCTTACATTAAAGAACAAATGAGCGGAGGTAAAACTGTGGAGAAAGAATGGATTCCTGAAGATGTTGAATTGAACTTGACTTTACCTGAAATTAAATTTGATGATTTTGAAAAAATTGAATTGAAAGTGGCAGAGGTTCTTGAAGTTGAGCGTGTGGAAGGTTCTGATAAATTGTTGAGATTTAAACTTGATGCTGGTGATAGTGAACCTCGTCAGATTTTATCTGGTATTGCACAATTTTATCCTAATGAACAAGAGTTGGTTGGTAAAAAACTACAAATTGTCGCAAATCTGAAACCACGTAAAATGATGAAAAAATATGTGTCGCAAGGAATGATTCTGTCAGCTGAATTTGGGAATGAATTGCGTGTGTTGACAGTGGATAAGGATATTCCAGCAGGATCATTAATTGGTTAATGATGAAACATGAAAAACAGGATTTGTCAGCACTGACAGAAAAACTGATGATTGAAAATGTAAATCTGTCAGTGCTGACAGAAGTTATGATGATTGAAACCACTGGTTTTTCAGTGGAAGAAGCAGCAACGGAAGCCGCAATGTATGAACGTATTGAAAAATTGCAAGATACCTTTCTTGTTGCTAAGACAGAATCAGGAAAAGTAGCAGGATTTATTGTCGCCTGTGCTTCAAAATTACGCTATATCACGGATGAATTATTTGAGAATGTGCGGAAAAATGAGGGAACAGATGATTATCTCTTGGTGCTAAGTCTTGCGGTTTTACCTGAGTTTCAGCATCAGGGGATTGCGGGAAAACTTCTCCTTGCTCTAGAAAATGTAGCTAAAAAACAGCAACGTAAAGCGATAAGTTTGACTTGTTTGGCAGAAAAGATAGGGTTTTATGAGGTTAATGGCTATCGTAACGAGGGCGTTTCGACATCAAGCCACGCCCATGAAGTTTGGTATAATCTTGTTTTAGAGTTGGCATACTAGACTAACTTTGAAGTGATTACTTCATTGGTGGGTCCACCAACGATAGGGCACAACCTCATATCTTTGATGTGAGGTCAATCTATTCGCTCTATCTCCGCTTCGCTACGCTGTCCACACCACGGGTATCCATCTCGCCTCGCTACGGTGCTGAAGCACCAAGTCGCAATGGTTCTTGCTAAGTGGCTAAAGCCACAAGTCGAGTCGCAAAGCGCTAAGACCCTAGGGCAGTAGAACGAAAGCAGAGCTTAGTGCTTTTAAGAGGTGTGGAATTGCGATTGTGACTAGGTGCTTTGCCTTTTGCTCTTGCTGCTTTAGCAGCTTAGAGCGAATGGATACCTGTGGTGCATCGACAGCGTAGCCCAAAGGGCGGAGATAAGTTAAAACAGTATATTTTATCAAAGCAAGTGCAATTAACCCAAAATCGGAATGTTTTTAGTCAATAGAAGAAAATTGAGTGTGATGATATGACATTTGAAGAAATTTTACCTTTGCTTAAAACTGGTAAGAAGGCAGTACGTACAGAAGGTTGGGGTGGTGCCGAAAATTATGTGAAAATTTATGATTCAATCGTGTTGGAAAATGGGGAGAAACTTGATGTAACTCCTTATTTCCTAATTAATGTCGAAGGCGAAAGCGAAGGTTTTTCGATGTGGTCTCCTACACCATGCGATGTTTTGGCTAATGATTGGGTTCTTGTCGAATGAGATTTTCAGGTAAAAAAGTATTAGTGACAGGTGCAAGTTCTGGAATCGGTTTGGCTCAAGTGCAGGCTTTTTTGGCAGAGGGAGCTGATGTCATTGCTGTTGACGTTAAAGTATTTACTGACAAAAATGCTGTCAGTAAATTTTCAAATCTGTCAGTAAAAATTTGTGACGTTTCTGATGCTCATGCTGTTCAAGTATTGGCTGATGAGGTGGGCAGCATTGATATTTTGTGTAATACAGCTGGAATTTTGGATGATTATGCGACTATAGAAGAAACGGATTTTATGTTATGGCAGCGGATTTTACATACGAATCTTGACTCCATGTATTTGATGATTTCAGCATTTTTACCGAGAATGAAGCGGAAAAAATCAGGAGTGATTATCAATATGGCTTCGGTTGCTGGACTTGTTGCTGGAGGTGGAGGAATTGCCTATACAGCGAGCAAACACGCAGTTGTCGGATTGACGAAACAGTTAGCGCTGGATGAAGCTCAGCACGGAATACAAGTGCTTGGCATTGCTCCAGGAGCGATCGACACACCGATGAATGCTGCTGATTTTTTGGAAAATAATGGAGAAATGGCAAAATGGGTAGTATCTGAAACCCCCGCTAAACGTTGGGCAAAGGCTTCTGAAGTCGCAGAATTAACGCTGTTTTTGGCAAGTCCACAGGCAAATTATATGTCAGGGGCAATCGTTCCTATTGACGGAGGTTGGACCATTAAATAATAGACTTATTTTGAAATTCCTCAGCATTCGAAGACTATCTCGTTCTTGCGCTCGCTTACTAGCACTGCTTTAGGGTTGAAGATAAAAAACGTAGTTTTTCTCGTTCATAGTCATGAATAAGCGAAAAATTGGATTTTAGAGTAGATTTAATACTGACAGATTTCTGTCAGTAAATAAAAGTGTTGACAAGAGTCTGTCAGCACTTTTCATTTTGTAAGAAATCTGATAAAATAGGGACGTTGCTTTGACAGGAATAGAGAGAAGCGATCCTCAGGACTTATGACCTTTGCCTGAGCATATTTCAAGTGAACCGAGATTGCAAAATCAAATTCAACGGTTTCACTAAAGGAGAAAAATTGAAAAAATCAAGAACTTATGATGTAGTGACAATTGCTATTGTCGCAGCGCTGTATGTCATTTTGACTGTTGCACCAGGATTGAATGCTATTAGCTATGGACCAGTCCAGTTCAGAATTTCTGAAATGTTAAACTTTACAGCATTTTATAACAAAAAGTATATTATTGCTGTGACGATTGGGTGCATGATTTCCAACTTTTTGAGTTTTACTTGGGTAGATGTCATCGTTGGTGGACTGTCAACACTGGTCTTTTTAAGTTTGGGTGTTTTGCTATTTGAACGCTTTAAAAAGCAATATTTATTTAATGGGCAGCTCAATAAAGCATTTTTATATTTTGCTATTTTTTTCTCAATTAGCATGGTAACTATCGCAATTGAGCTCTATTATATTGCTGGTTTACCTTTCTGGATTGACTGGGCGACGCTTGCGCTGGGCGAGTTTGCTAGTTTGATTGTGGGAGCTTTCATTATTGATAAACTTGGGAAACGAATTGATTTAACGAAATAATTGTAGCCTTTAGGCTACTTTTTTTGAACGAATAAGAAAACATTAGTGATAAGATTTGTTATAATTATATTAGACTCACATTAATAATGTCATTCTATATACAAATTACTTTATCAAAGCAAGTGCGTGCTATCTCCGCCTTACGGCCAAGCTGTCGATGCTCACTAAGGCGCTGAAGCCCTAGTCGCAATCGCAATACTCCGACCTCTTAGGTCGGAGATAAAGCAGCACTAAGCCTTGAACTTCGTCCGACTAAATTCAGTGGTGAGTTGCCCTTTTATCAGTCGCTTTGCCTTTTGCTCTTGCTGCTTTAGCAGCTAAACAAACGGGCAGCGAAGATAGCGACTGGAGAAAACAGACAAATGTTTTACGAAACTCCCACTGAATAAGTCTTGACTTCATTTTACTCTCTGGTATTGGTAATGAGTGTATTGTAATGAAAAATGATTAAGCGAACTGCAAATAGACTGAATTGCAGTGCCACTAGTCGTTTTGTTTTATTGCTTTAGCAACTTGGAACGAATGGACACCTGTCGTATAGACATCTGTAGTACAAAATTTTAAAGTGAGACTTATAACTTCAGCCATGAATAAAGAAACAGGAGGTTTCATTTAATGAAAAAGATTGCAGTAATCGCAGCAAGCGGAAAAGCAGGAAGCTTAATTGCTGAAAAAGCAATGACAAAAGGATTTGAAGTCGTTGCTATTGTCCGCAATAAAGCACGTCTGAAAGTAGCTGTGACAGAGGTTATTGAGAAAAATATTTTTGATTTAACGTCAGAAGATTTGTCGGGATTTGACGCTGTCGTCCTCGCCTATCGGGCTCCTGAAGGGAATGAAGCTGAATATTCTAAAGTGGCACATCATGTCACAGAGATTTTGTCAGGAAGTACAACGCGCCTTATCGTAGTTGGAGGAGCGGGTTCGCTTTACTTGGATGAAAGTCGAACACGTCGTTTAGTTGACGAACTTTCCAAAGATTTGCCTTATTACCCAACCATTGCGGAGATGGGAAAAGCAAGCCTAATTTATAAAAATTCTAATGTTAATGTAACTTTCTTCTCACCAGCAGACTTTTTCGATCCAGACGGAGCAGAAACTGGAAGCTACACAATTACGAGTGATATTTTTGAGAAAAATAAATCAGGAAAAAGTAGGGTAAGTTATGCTGATTATGCTGATGCAGTTGTAAATATGATTGATAAAGGGACACATCAGAACGAACATATCGGAATTTATGAGAACTAGAAAATTGCACGAAAGTGCAATTTTTTTATTGAACATGTACGATTTTGAACGCATTATGAGAGATAATTACTCTCATCTAATAAGCAAGTTCTTGGCAGTCATACAAATTTTAACCATTTTTTGTTATAATTGAGTTCATATGATGGGCAATGAAGTCAAGACTTATTCAGTGGAAGTTTCGTAAAACATTTGTCCATTTTCTCTAGTCGCTATCTTCGCTGCGCTACGCTGTCCGTTTGCTTAGCTGCTAAAGCAGCAAGAGCAAAAGGCAATACGACTGATAAAAGGGCAACTCACCACTGAATTTAGTCGGACGAAATTCAAAGTTAGCACGCACTTATTTCGATAAAATTTCTACTAGTCATCGTTAAGCTTTTAGCACCAGCATTGTGGTAAGTATAGACCATGTAGCAATGATGTATTTTTTATATAAGTTTATCTTTAATTTTTCTAAGAATAATAAGTAGACAAACTGCAAATATACACATTATATTTATTGTAGGGTTGGTTGTTAGCGATTGACTTTACCAAAGTTTGGTAAAAGTGCTGCTTGAATTGACGTAGCATCTCAACTGTAAAAGTCATCATAGACCTCTCGAAAGAGACAAAAAGTTGAAATTGTATAAATGAGTATTTTGAAGCAAAATATTGCTAGGGAAAATACTGCTGTATAAATGGAGGGGCTTTATGCGTAAGCTTCAAGAAAAATTAAAAAATGATTTTGGGATTAGCTTTTCTGATGAAGAATTGCTGAAAACAGCTTTTACCCATTCTTCATTTACTAATGAAGAACGGCTCCCAAAGATTGCAAACAATGAACGTTTGGAATTTTTGGGAGACGTGGCTTTGTCACTTGTTATCTCAGACTATCTTTATCGTACTTATCCGGAAAAACTTGAAGGAGAGTTGTCGAAAATGAGGTCGAGTATTGTTCGGACGGAATCTTTAGCAAATTTTGCACGTAATTGTGGATTTGGTGAATTTTTACGTTTAGGACATGGTGAAGAAAAAATGGGCGGTAGAAGTCGTGAAACAACTCTTGAAAATTTGTTCGAAGCCTTTTTAGGCGCGCTTTTTTTGGATAAAGGGATGGATGAAGTACGTCAGTTTATTAATCGTGTCGTGATTCCTCATGTGAAAGCTGATGATTATGTTAAAATCATTGACTATAAGACAGAGCTACAAGAAATTTTGCAAACAGGTGGCGACGCGCTGATTTCATACAAAATCCTTTCAGAAGAAGGACCGGCACATGACCGTTCATTTGTTGCTGCCGTTTACAATAATGGTTCAGAACTTGGACGAGGAATGGGAAAATCAAAAAAAGTCGCTGAACAAAAAGCGGCAGAAAATGCGATAAAAGGACAAAGCAACCACTAATTCATTTCTATGCGGACTACCCAAAACTGAGAATTCTGATCGTGCAGTGGAGGTACAATTAATAGTGTACTTTAAAAAGTGGAGCTTTTTATAAAAATGTATCTAAAAAAAATGGAAATTGTCGGCTTCAAATCATTTGCCGATCGAACAAAAATTGAATTTGATAAAGGAATAACAGCAGTTGTTGGGCCAAATGGTTCTGGCAAGTCCAATATTGTAGAAAGTTTACGTTGGGTTCTTGGTGAACAATCTGCAAAATCGCTGCGTGGCGGGAAGATGCCTGATGTTATTTTTGCAGGAACAGAGAAAAGAAGAGCACTCAACTATGCAGAAGTGATTGCTCATTTTGATAATACAGATGATTATTTAGTGGGACACGATGAAGACGATGAGGTCGTAATCACACGTCGTTTGTATCGAAATGGTGATTCAGAATTTTTGATTAATGGTAAAAAATGTCGTTTGCGTGATATTCATGACCTGTTTACAGATACTGGATTGGGGCGTGACAGCTTATCCATTATTTCTCAGGGGCGGATTGAATCTGTTTTCAATTCTAAACCAGAAGAGCGCCGTGCGATTTTTGAAGAAGCTGCAGGTGTTTTGAAGTACAAAAATCGAAGAATAGAAACAGAGTCAAAACTAACAGCTACTCAGGATAATTTAGACCGTTTAGAGGATATTATTTTTGAATTAAACGGCCAGCTTGTTCCCCTACAGGCTCAACGAGACGTTGCTCTGCGCTTTCGTGAATTGGAAGCCAATCGCAGTGAACTTTCGCTCTCTGTGCTAGTTGGTCAACTCCTTTTTGAGAAAGAAAAGTATGATGAAACTCGAAATCAACTGACAGAAGTTCTGTCAGTGCTGACAGGATTGACAGAACGTAAAAAAGTCTATGACGATGAACTGTCAGAACTTAGAAAACGTCGTATCGAAGTCGAACAAGAGCAAGAACAATGTCGAAATGAACAGATGACATTATCAGGCTTAAAAGCAGATTTGACAAGAAAAATTGAACTTTTTGATGTGCAGAAAGATTCTTCTGAAAAAACGGCACTAGAGCGTGAAAACCGTTTGAAACAACTGATAGACAGGCTGACAGCAATGGAAGAAGAACTGTCAGTACTGACAGAAAAGCAAAAACTTCTTTTAGAAGAAAAGACAAAACTTGAGCTTACGCTTGAGGCGCTGTCAGTAGAGTTGGAATCTTTGTCAGAAGCACCTGAGACCGTCATTGAGCGTCTTCGTGATGAGTTTGTCACTTTAGTAGGGCAAGAAGCGGAGCAATCAAATATTATTGTTCGAAATAAAGCTGAAATCGAAAACTTGACGAGAAAGCAGTCAGAACAAGATGAATCAACAAAAGAAAATCTTGCTAAATTTGAAAAAGTATCTGCTGAGCTAGATCAGTCTGAAAAAATTTACGAACAGTTAAAAAATGAAATCAGCCAACTTTTAGAGCAGTATGAAAATCAGTCAATCATAAAAAAACAATACGAAGAACAAGAGCGCTATGCACAAAATGAAATGTATGACCGATTGCAAGAGTTGAATCAACAAAAAGCGCGCTTGACTTCATTGCAGAATATCCGTGATAGTCACAGTAATCTATTTGCTGGTGTGCGCAGTGTGATGCAAAATCAAGATAAAATTGGCGGTATCATTGGTGTTGTAGCAGATGTATTGAGTTTCGATAGTAAGTACACCACAGCAATTGACATTGCACTTGGTGGAGGTAGTCAAAATATCATTACTGAAGATGAAAATGCCGCGAAACGTGCCATTGCTTTTTTGCGCGAAAAACGCTTAGGGCGTGCGACATTTTTGCCTTTAACAACGATTAAATCTCGCGAATTTAACGGTCTTTCGAGAATTTCTGGACAAAAAGGATTTATTGATTTAGCAATAAATCTAGTACACTTTGAACCACGTTTACAAAAAGCGCTGAGTTCACTTTTGGGGACAACGGTCATTGTGGACACAGCAGAGAATGCGACAGCGATTGCTAGGAGCATGAGCTATACTGTAAGGATTGTAACGCTTGATGGCACACAAATTAATCCAGGCGGATCTTACGCCGGCGGAGCTGGAAAACGTAATACAACGACTTTCAGTAATGTAGAGATTGATGCGTTAAATGGGCAAATCTTGACATTAGAAACTCAGCTAAAGCAAGCAGAAAAAACAGTTCAAAAAGCTCAAAAAGAAAGACTAGAGTTAGAACAACAACTTGCTACTCTAAAAGCACAAGGTGAAGAAAAACGTTTTGAGGAAAAGACGCTACTCATGACAATTGAGCAACTAAAATCTCAAAAATCAACCTTGTCAGCACTGACAGAACTTTCTGTCAGTAAAAATACATCAGAAACTCTGTCAACATTGACTCAACAAAGTCAAGTAGCGGATTCAATGCTTACAAAAATTTCTGAACGTAAATCAGAAATTGAGCAACAAATTGACCAACTCAAATCTAATAGTCAAGCTCATAAAGCCTTACAATCGGAAAAAACGCAAGCAAGTTCAGAAACACAGCTTCGTCTTTCAGAGGTTACAAGTGAATTGCGCTTTAGCAAAAACGATGAAAAACGACTACTGACAGATTTGTCAGCACTGACAGAAGAAAAAACGCAGTTACAAGCAAGTTTGAACCCAGTAAAATTTGATGAAAAAGAGCGAAAACTTTTTGCTAACCAACTCCAAACAACAGAACAAAAGCTCGGCGAGCTCAATGTCAAAATGGTCAGTCTCAAATTTGAACGCGAAGACCTATCAGCGCAAATGGAAGATTTGGAGCAGCACAATCAGGACTTTATCCAACAAAGTCAAAATCTGAGTACACAAAAAACGCGTTATGAAATGCAGCTTGAACAGTCAGAGCAACGTTTGATGACACTTCAAGAAACGCTCAATACTGAACATCAGATGAGTTTTGAAGAAGCGCAAGATACTGCTGTTCAGTTGGAAAACTTAGTAAGTGCAGAACAAGAACTCAAACAGCTTGAGCGTCAGATTCGTGCACTTGGTCCAATCAATCTAGATGCGATTGCTCAATTTGAGGAAGTCAACGAAAGATTTATTTTCCTATCAAGTCAAAAAGATGATTTGCTAGAGGCAAAAAATTTACTTCTTTCAACAATTGATGACATGAATGACGAAGTTAAAATTCGTTTCAAATCAACATTTGACGCTATTCGTGAGAGCTTTAAAATGACTTTCTCACAGATGTTCGCAGGAGGTCAAGCCGACCTTGAATTGACAAGCGACAATTTACTTGAGGCAGGAGTCGAAATCAAAGTTCAACCACCAGGTAAAAAATTATCAAGCCTAAATTTGATGTCAGGCGGAGAAAAAGCACTGACGGCACTTGCTCTCATCTTTGCGATTTTGCGTGTCCGCACAGTACCTTTCGTTGTACTTGATGAAGTAGAGGCTGCACTTGATGAAGCTAATGTCAAGCGTTTTGGCGACTATATGAATCATTTTGATAATAGCAATCAATTTATTGTAGTGACACATAGACGCGGGACAATGGCAGCAGCAGGAAGTATGTATGGCATCACCATGGCAGACGCAGGGGTATCCAAAGTTATCTCTGTCAAGCTTGAAAATTGAGCAAAAAGAACATTAAACAATTCATTTACTTTTGGCGTTAACGTTTTATATTAGTTCTACATGAGCAAAGACTTATTCAGTAGGAGTTTCGTAAAACATTTGTCCATTTTTTCTAGTCGCTATCTTCGCTGCGCTACGCTGTCCGTTTGATTGCCATTTGGCGTTGGCACTTTAGTGCCTTACAGCCAATGGTCATGCGAAGCTAGCTGCTAAAACAGCAAGAGCAAAAGGCAAAGCGACTGATAAAAGGGAAACTCACCACTGAATTTAGGGCACAACCTCTAGGTGTAACAACTAAGCGACCTGTACGCAGCTAAAGCTGCAACAGTCTGCTTAACATCTTCGATGTGAGATCACACCTCCGCTTCGCTTCGTTATCCATTCGCTCTATCTCCGTTTCACTGCGCTGTCCACACCACGGATATCCATGCTCGCTACGGTGCTGAAGCACCAAGTCGCAATGGTTCTCGCTAAGTGGCTAAAGCCACAAGTCGAGTCGCAAAGTACTAACGCCCTAGGGCAGTCGGACGAAATTCAAAGATTGCCATTCCGCCTTATCGTTTTAGCGAGTTGCGACTTCGACTAGGCACGTTCGTGCCGTAGCGAGAATCGACAGCGAAGCAAAGCGGAGGTAGAGCGAATGGACAGCGTAGCCCGAAGGGCGGAGATAGCACGCTCTTGTTTTGATAAAAACTTGATAAGATTTTAATAGTGGGAATTATCTTTCACTAAAATATCTCATTATTACGATTAAAAGTCCTAATTAATGAAGCTTAAATAGTGTTAGAATCTAACTTAAGATTTCGTTAAACTTAATATGGTATATTTAATTCTAAATTTTTGTGTAAATATTGTATATGATTTGCCTAAAATAGCTAAATAGCATATAATTTAGGCAATCTAAAAACAATAAATTTGTTTCAAAATTTTATTTTCTTCATCATAGGCTATACTTTAACATAAGCTTAAAGTCAACATTTAATTCCAATCTACCCTTAATTTTCTGTGAAAAATTATTGGAAAAACTGGAGTTTTCCTGACGATAGATGGAGTAATAAGCTATGAAACACATTCAACGGTTTTCTATCTATATTGATTTATTAAAAAATATTTCGCGGATACAAAATGAGATATTTAAAAAATTAGTCTAGCACGTTTCCACACAAAAAAGAAATTAGTTTTGGAGTTACAAAATTGAAAAAACTACTATCTGCGTTCAACACTCGTGTTGGCTTGCTTAGTTTTATTGTATTTTTCGTTTGGGTTAAATCAATGATTGCCTACTTTGGAGTTTTCAATCTCCGAGGCGTAGGTCCAGCCGAATTTTTACTAATGATTATTAACCCAATCGGGTTTACTGCAACTTGCTTTGCCGTTCTACTATTCATTAGGAGAACATCAATCTTTTATTTGGCAACACTTATTTTAAGTATCGCAGCAAGCTTTCTACTCTATCTCAATGTTCTCTATTATCGAGAATTCACCGATTTTATAACAATTGATACAATGACAGGTGGAGCAGGAATGTTCCAACACGGCTTTGATTTTGGCTCGATTCCTGTGCATTTGATGGACTGGGTTTATTGGATTGACCTTGTTGTACTTATTGTTTTAGTTATTGCTAAAAAGGTCAAGTTGGATAATAGACCAGTAGGCGCTAAACGTGCCTTTACTTTCATGTCAATGGGGCTTGCACTTTTTGGATTAAACTTCTGGTTTGGTGATTTTAACAAACATCAATTGATTTTACGTCGTGCCCAATCGGATAAAACATATGTTGTCCGTTATCTTGGCTTAGGTCCATGGATGCTGACGGATGGTTATTACACTCACCTTGCAAACTCACAGCGTAAAGATGCTAGTAAAGAGACATTAGACCAAATTCAAAAATATATTGCTTCTAATCGTTATCTTGCACCAAATGCCAAAATGTTTGGTATTGCTAAAAACAGAAACGTAATTGAGATTCACCTTGAATCTTTCCAACAAGATTTGATTGACTTAAAAATTAAGGGAACAGATGGTAAAGAACACGTTGTTACACCGTTCCTGAACTCACTTTATCATTCGAACTCTGTTTATGCATTTAGTAATTTCTTTAACCAAGTTGGACAAGGGAAAACATCAGATGCAGAAAATATGCTAGAAACTTCAACCTTTGGTTTGCCAGCAGGCTCACTCTTTGCGAAATATGGCTCAACACAGACTTTCCAAGCGATGCCAGCAATTCTAAATCAAACGGATGGTTATAGCTCAGCCGTTGTTCACGGAAATGTCGGAGCCTTCTACAATCGTCTAAATACCTACAAACAAATGGGTTATCAAAATTTCTTTGATCAAAGTTTCTTCGATAATTCAGCTTCAAATATGAGTCCTTGGGGGATTAAAGATAAACTCCTATTCCGAGATTCAGTACCATTGCTTGAACAAATGCAACAGCCGTTTTATATTAAATATCTGACAGTAACTAACCATTTGACTTATACAATGGATGACGAAGACCGTGACCCAAATTTTGCCACCGTAGATTCAGGGGATAAACTTGTTGATGGATATTTTGAAACAGCACATTACCTTGACCAAGCCGTACAACAATTCTTTGACTATCTGAAAAAATCAGGTTTATATGAAAAATCAATTATTGTACTCTATGGTGACCATTACGGTGTGTCTGGTTCAGATTTGAAAGCTTTGGCTCCGTATATTGGTTACACTTCAGATGATTTCAATAGTTTTGATAATACAATGTTACAACGTACACCATTCATGGTAGATATCCCTGGTCGGACAGATGGACATATCATAAACACTTACACTGGTGAGATTGATGTGATGCCAACCCTAGAACATTTACTTGGTATTAATACTCAAAAGTACGTTCAGTTTGGTCAAGATATGTTTGCATCTGGAAGACAAGACTATGTCGCACTGCGAAATGGTGGCTTTGTTACTCCAACCATTACCTTACCAAGCTTGAATAGTCGTTATTATTACGACACTCAAACTGGTTTGCAGATTGATAAGCTAACTCCTGCACAGGAGGCTTACGTCAAGTCGACAAAAGAAAAAGTAGCAGAGTTGCTATCAGCATCTGATAAAGTGAATAATCAAAATCTACTTAGGTTCTACACGCCCGAAGGCTTTACTCCAGTTAATCCTAAAGAGTATAACTATGCAGTTAAGCCAACAGAAAGTAGGCTGAAGAAAGAGAACGAAGATCTTTCTGCAAAATCAAACAGCTTACTTAGTCAAAATCAAGGTAAATCAACATTACCTGATTATACGACTGACATTCCGCAAGTCAAGGACGGACAGGATAAAACAAAAGTGAAAGATTAAACATAAGAAACTGTCAACCTGAGCAGAATAGAGTTTTGAAGTAATTACATTATTAGTCGGAGATTTTTTCTCCGACTAGTAGTGGTAGAATGTGCTACTTAGTCAATATTTAACCAAGCAAGTGTCTGCTAACCCCCACCTATTTTAGGTGGAGGGGCTAGCAACACTAAGCTTTGCTTTCGTTCTACTGCCCTAGGGTCTTGGCGCTTTAGCGAAATCGACAGCGTAGCAAAGCGGAGGTGTGACCTCATATCTTTGATGTTAAGCAGACTGTTGCAGCTTCAGCTGCGTACAGGTCGCTTAGTTGTTACACCTAGAGGTTGTACCCTAACATCAGTGGGAGAGAAAGAATCGTCCACTGATGAAGTAATCACTTCAAAAGAAAGACTTATGCACGCACCTACTAAGTTAGACTTATTAAGAGAGGAATCAATGAAAACAGGATATTTTCTTCCAGTTTCGCTCAATCATCGATTGGCTTGGCTCTGGACAATCATCATTTTAAGCTTTGAAAGAGTTATTTTCTACGAACTTGACAAGAAGGGAAATTGGTTTCTGACTGCTTTAGCAATTATTTCCTACATTGCTTTTATCGTTTTGATTTGGCCACATCGTTTCTTCATCTCAGATAAACATTTGCACTTCACAACATTTCCCGTGTAAAAATGAAAAGCATTGATTTGAAGTACATCACAGCAGTCAGGACGACAAAATTTGGCTTTGAATGTAGCTATGCTGGGAAACGTTATCAATTTTTAACTTTTGGTAACTCCAAGCAAACACTTGCAGAACTACAAACTATTGAATCTGAACAAGAAGTAGCAGAAATAAAAGCCTAAATCAACTTAAAAATGCAAAGAGAATTAAGGCTAAAAACAAAATTGTTTTAGCCTTTTTTCTCCGACTTGAGCTCTTTAAACTAATATAAAAATATGAACATAAAATTCATTACAAAAAAAATACTGCTACCAATTCTAATCAGTGTATTTGTTTTTGTTATTGTTGATAATGACAGTTTTATCTATCAAATGCCTGTTGGGAGAATTGTAAAAGTAACCACCACAAATATTCAAGAAACATCAGACGATTTTCAAAACAAAGACCGAGAAATCACACAAAAATTAACCATTAAACTGTTAAACAATAATCACCAAAAACTGACCCTAAAAAATACAGTAACTGAGTCGCAAACAACAGGTCAGATTTATCGTAAGGGGCAACAAGTAATCCTAAAAAAAATAGGTGGAAATTATCAACTTTCCACTCTAAAAAGAGATGCTTTGATTGCTGCCTTAATCACTTTGTTTATCGGTTTCTTAATTAGTTTTCAACGCTTTAAATCCTCTATTTTTCTGATTTTATCACTGATTTTAAATCTAGTGTATTTTGTCATTGTTATTGGATTAAATGTTGAGTTCAATCCTCCAGTGCTTGCATTATTTGGTGGATTATCAGTAATATTTGCAGTTTCTTCCTTATTTTTTGTTTTGGGAGCAACACGTCAGATGTTTTATACTTTTATAACCACTATTCTGACGACTTTACTCACTTTTGCCCTCACGTTAACCGTTTTAAACCTGACAGGAAATACAGGAGTTCACTTTGAGTATTTGGAGTACGTCACACAAAATCCATCCGAATTTTTCTTTGTAGGAACGATGATTTCCGTTCTTGGTGCAATTATGGACGGCACAGGCGACATTGTTGCAGGACTTTTTGGTCTAGCTAGACAAAATGAACTGAATAATATCAATATGACAAGAACTGATTATATAAAATCAGGCATTTCAATAGGTCAAGAAATTATAGGAACGCTAACAAATGTCCTCTTTATGATTTTTATGGCAGAAGCTCTGCCTATGACTTTGCTCCTTCTCAGAAATGGGAATACATGGGGATATATTGCAACCATCGGACTTAATCTAGGTTTGCTTCAAACAGTAATATCAGCAATTGGAATCGTTCTAGCAGTACCAATTACAGCTTTTGTAACAAGTATAGGGTTAGTAAAATATAGTGAACGAAAGGAGATTCAATCATGAACTCTCTCCTTGTTTTATTAATTATTTTGGTTGTACTGATGCTCTTGGTTGCCAGAAAAGACGGTGTGCGAAATCTAATGGGCTTACTGATAAATTTTGGTATGATTTTTGTACTCATTACCTTGATTTCTTGGGATTCAATGCACTCTTGGTCTTGGTTATTTTATCCGTAATCATTTTAGCTTTTGCAATTTTCATGTCATCAGATGAAAATGAGATGACAGTCATCGCTTTTAAGACAAGCGTCATTGTTGTTTTAAGTCTTATGGTATTAGCAGTATTTGTTCAGCATATTGGACAATTTCAAGGTTTTGCAGCAGAAGATGTTGATGAATTAGAAAATCTCTCACTAACTGTTGGACTAAATTTCTCAAATGTTGCTATTGTAGTTATGGTAATTTCAATGCTTGGAGCTGTTGCCGAATCTGCAATGGCACTGACAGCAAGTTTGTATGAAGTCATTGAGCAAGATGAATTCATGACAATTGAACAATTTAAAAATCAACGAGTCATTATTTCTCAACAAATATTAGGAACAGCAGTCAATACACTATTTTTCGGTGTTTTAGGTGCAACTGTTGGATTAATTCTCTGGTTTGTACGACTTCAATATAGTTGGGCAGAGATTTTTAACTCAAAATTGTTAATGGCAGATGTTGCTGCGATGCTTTTAGGAATGCTTGGAATTTTATTTTCTATCTGGCTTTCAGGATATTTTGTAGAAAAAGATTTTGAAAAAGAAAAACATGAATCAGACTAAACAAATTCAAGACTTATTCAGTGGGAGTTTCAACTCACCACTGAATTTAAGGTACAACCTCACATCTTCGATATGAGGTCACCTTGTCCAAGAAGCCTAGGCGCTAAAAGCGCCAACGCCCTATGGCAGTCGGACGAAATTCAAGGCTTGCCATTCCGACTAGGTGCTTCAGCACCTTAGCGAGGATGGACAGCGTAGCAAAGCGGAGATAGTGCTGCTAATACTCCTACCTAAGAGGTCGGAGTATTAGCACGCACTTGCTTTGATAAAAAAATATTTAAATTTTAGGTCATATCATTAGCATAAGTTAAGAAAACTATGATAAACTGGTAACGTTGACATCTTTTATTTATGTTATAACAAGAAAGGAACTTATTTAATTATGGATGTTTCATGGATGACAAAGTATCTTGCCGAAGGCTTGGGGACAATGCTCCTTGTTTTGCTTGGTAATGGTACAATTGCAGGAGTAACTTTAAAAGGCTCTAAAAATGAGGGAATGGGTGGCTTAGCCATTGCATGGGGATACGGAATTGCTATCTTAGTCCCTGTTCTTGCTTTCGCAAATATCTCAGGAGCGCACATTAACCCAGCAATTACTCTTGGTCTTGCATCAGCTGGGCTTTTCCCTTGGGCGCATGTCGCACAATATATCTTAGCACAATTAATTGGTGCTATTGTAGGTCAATTGCTAGTCGTTGCAATTTACAAGGAATACTTTGCTAAAACAAACGATGCTGCAATCTCTCTTGGAGCATTTGCGACAACAAATGCTTTGGATGATGGTAAAAGTCGTGGTAAAGCTATCTTAAATGGTTTTGTGAATGAAGTTATTGGGATGTTTGTATTCGTATTTGGTATCCTCAGCTTTACAACCAATTTCTTTGGTGCCGAAGGTATAAAATGGATGACTGACTATGCTCAAAAACAAGGAGCAAACATCAATTCTAGCGATACAGTAAGCCAAATTTGGGCATCAGTTTCAGGAGCTTCATCGTCAAAAATGGTTGGAGCGCTTGCAATTGGTTTGATGTTTGTTGGGTTGGTTACAGCTTTTGGTGGTGCAACAGGTGCAGCACTAAATCCTGCGCGTGACTTTGGACCACGTTTAGTTTATAGCTTTATGCCAAAATCAATCGTTGGTCAAGATAAAGATGCAAAATGGTGGTACGCATGGGTACCAGTTGTCGCAACAATTATTGGTGCAGTTATTGCAGCCACAGTTTTCAAAATATTCTTTGCTTGATGAAGTCAAGACTTATTCAGTGGGAGTTTCAACTCGCCACTGAATTTAGTCGGACGAAATTCAAAGCAGCACTTGCTTTGATAAAAAACTAGTAAGAATAACAAAAAAACCAGTTCTAAAAGAATTGGTTTTTTTGTTATTCTAATGTCCAATCCCCTTATAAATCAAATCATACATAGAAATTTTCATAAGATATAAAAATTTAGGTTTAAAAACACTAGGTTCAACAGGAACGTCAGAGCTTAACCAAAGAGACAAAAGAGCATAGATATAAGTATTGTAAAATCTAACAAGCTCTTTTGCCGTAAATATTGGAGCAAGCCTATGTTCTTTAACCAATCGCTCATAACGATCTCCCAGCCAAGAAAATGAAAGCTCTACAGTCTGAGAAGCAGGCTTGAATGGCAAATCAGAAGTATAAATGATGTGTGCTTCATCTCGGTGCTCCCACATTACAGACAATAAAATATCAGCAAATATTTCCAGTGGTAGTTCATCAGGTTGATGTCTAAAAATTTGATTATTAATTTCCTGAACAATATTACCATTGATATAGTCAACGATACCTTTTATTCCCTCGTTATTAAAATTTCTTTGAATAGTATTTCTTGTGATATTTGAACGACGTGAAACTTCCTCAATAGTAAGACTACCATGTTGCGCTGCTATTTCCAGTAAAGTACGAACAATAATTTTTTTAGTATCTTTAGTCATTATAAACATATTCTTTCAAAAATGAATTAGCTAATCTATAGCTGATAAGATTATATCAAAAAATATGAATTATTTCCTTTTGTTTACGATTATATTTTTGACTATTATAGGTAAAAATAGAGTAAAATTTTTATTTTAATAGGATAAATTAGCTGTTTTTTACTTTATTATTAATCAAAATAATCTATTATTTAATACGGCTTTTACTGAATCTAATTAATATTTTGTGTAAAAAACAAGTAAAATAGATTTTTATTATATAATAAAAGACTATTTCGATTATCTTTTAACAATTGCAAAAAATAGAATATTTTTGTAAACTAATCGTAAAGAATGGTTTGTATAAAAAGGAGAAGAATATGAAATTACCCACAGTTAAGTCACTTAACCGTAACGTTGCGCTGTCATGTGTAACTTTATTGACGATAACGACTCTAGGAGGTGTGTTACTGACTACAACGGCAGCTTTTGCTGCTTCATCGGGTGAGATAATTATTAATGCTCAGTCTGCTGCACCACAAATGACCAATGATGGAACACAAACAGGGAATACTAATATCGGTCAAACCTCTGGTGCGGGAGGACAGGGAAACACTTCTGGTACAACCAATGATGGTTCTGACCAAAGTGCATTGGACGCAAATAGCACAATGGCAAATGTTACTTTCTCCGCTACCCCCATCACACCAGATACAGCAAATGGTAAGACAGCAGCAAATATGGTTGCACCAACGATAGCTTCGGATGGGACAACCTCAACTACTGGTGCAGGATATGTTATCAATAATTCAGTGAATAGCGGCGTCCCTTATGATGCCACTACAAATAGTAATGGAGTTGCTACATTGAGCAGCTTACCTAATGGCTATTATCTTGTTCAACAAGAAACAAAAGTTGGTGGTGTATATGAGATCCAACCTTTTATTGTGAATGTAGATGGAAACACAGGAAGTGCTACGAGCCCTACAAGTCCAGGAGCAGTCACAAATGTTTATCCGAAACTCGACCTCACAACAACAATGAATACTCAAAATACAGCAGTCACAAATGCTGAGGATGCTGTAACAAATACACTGAATAACAATACAGCTACACCAAACGATTTAAGTCCAGCTACAAGCGCTAAAGCCGGTGCATTGAATACACCAACATCCAATCAATCAGATTTGACAGATTTAAGTGTATCTGATACTGGTAATACCACAACAGCAGCGGGCGGGAACCAAGTTTCTTTTAACTTAAACACAAGTTTTGATGCATCACAAGTAACAAATGCAGCAGACGGTTCAACAACATCTACTTCATATACTGATTCATCAGGGAATAGCTATATTACAGGAAGTTATAGTATTACAGATATTCTTCCTACAGATTCATCTACAAAACAACAACTTGCGACACTTAATAATAATTTGACTGGAGATGTGACAGATGATGTAACTATCCCATCTATTGTTCTCACAACTGGCGATGATGCTGGAAAAGATTTATTATTATCCTTGAAAGCCAATACAGATTATACAGCAACATCAACAGATGGTAAAACAATAACGATTGCTTTAACTTCACAAGGTCAAGTTGATATTGCTAATCAGATTGCAGCAGCAACAGGAACACCAGTGGGACAAGTTTCAGGAACGCTCAATATTCAAGTTGCTACAACGGTTCCCACAACTGCAGTGGGGTCAGCGATGAACCTAGTAACAACAAATGTTACTAATGCTTTTGGTACCACTCTAACGACAGGGAGTGCGGGAAATACTACAGCATCTTCAACGTTAAATGTTGGTGGATTGGATATTGAAAAGGTGGATACTGATAATTCACCAATTAAAAACGTAACCAATGGCGCAACTTTCGTCTTGATTAATGCAGCGAGCTGGGCAGACGCACAAAAATTAGTAAGAGATAATGCAGCATCATTTGATAATACGATTCCGATGAAACAAATCACAGATAGCAGTACTGGAGCCGCTCTTGTTTTAGGAAATAGCTCAGGAGCAGTAGATGCAAGCGGAGCAACGATGACACCAGTTTCTGCGGTATCCAGTACAACAGATGGGACTCTTTCTTTCACAGGTTTAGATTTGTCAGGTAGCGGTAATTCATCAAAAACAACACAAGGGCAATCCAACACAGGAGCCTCAGGGAATTATTATGCAGTTGAAGTAAAAGCTCCAACGGGCTATCAACTTCCAAACCCTAGTACAGGCGCTAATGTTTTCGGGCCTACAAATAGTATGAATGTCAGCACAAATCCTGTGCAAAATCTCATACAAAATAGTAAACCTTTTGCACTTCCATTTACAGGGGGAAAAGGAATTATTGGTGTTATCATTCTCGCCGGAACGCTTACCGTAGGAGGTGTGGTTATTCGCAAACGTCACGGAGATAAAGTGAGTGAATTTTAAGCTGATATTGATGTTCTAAAAGAACTTAAAGATAAATAAATAGATAATGAAGGAGGTTCACTTAATGGCGAAAAGGAAAGAAAAAAACGCCAAAAAGAGAACCTCTTTTCGTAATATAGTAAGCACGATTCTGTTTTTCTTAGCGATTATAGTATTATTTTATCCGATTGTGTCAAACTATCTTACTGGAAAGCAGATGACTCAGTCCATTCAAAACTATAAAAAAACTTATTATAATGAATCAAAAGAAAAGCAAGAACAACAACTTTCTTATGCCAAAAAATATAATGAATATATCTATGATAAGGCAAATCTAATCCCTTGGAGTGGGCAGATTCCACAATATAATCAAGCGCTAGAAGTGGATAAAACAGGGATGATGGGTTATCTTAGCATACCACAGATTAAACTAAAAAACCTTCCTATCTATCATGGTGCTACCGAGGAAATTCTTGCAGGAGGCATTGGACATTTACCTCAAACTTCACTTCCAATTGGTGGAAAAAGCACTCACGCAGTACTCCCAGCTCACTCAGGGAGAGTAAACGATTCACTATTCACTGATTTGGATAAACTTAAACTTGGTGATGTGTTCTATATTCACGTATTAAATCAAAATTTGAAATATCAGATTGATAATATAAAAATTGTTAAGCCCAATCAGATTTCTAGTCTTAGTATTGTAAAAGGGAAAGATTTAGTAACTCTAGTAACATGTTATCCGACAGGGATTAATAATGAAAGACTCCTAGTGACAGGACAACGTGTCCCTTATAGTGAAAAAATCCCTAATGAAAGTATTCAACGCAATAAATATGGATACGATTTTTGGGTCATTTTATTTTCGGCGCTTTTAGCAATTCTTGGATTAAGTTATCTTATTTATTGGCTTTTAGATATGATATTACTTTCATTAGGGCATTTAGGAAGACTTTGGGTACCCAAAATACATTTGAATGCTGCACTGATTTATCATGGTAAAAGAGTAAGGAGAGCAAATAGTAGAATTGATCATATCGAAATCTTATCGCTTCATCGCCAAGAACCAATAGTTCTACCCGAACACACAGGTAAAGTAGTGATGAATTCTGTGGAGGCGATAGAAACATTATCTGTCGGAGACCAATTTTACATTCGTAGACTTCTTCGGAAGAAAAACTTCCAAATCGTAAATATCCAAAAGCAAAGTAATAAAGTGAGAGTAGTACCTCTACATAGAGCAAATATTATAACCTTGAGTAGCTCATTTGACTCTGAATATTGTGTACTTATCACAGGTAAGATGCTGAAGAAAACTAAGACTAAAACTAATAGATAAAAGATCAAAAAGGAAGAAAGGTAATGCAAAAATTAAAATTCATTGTGGCAACTTCTATTTTCCTTTTATTGGTTTTAGGGGTAACGCCATCTGTACTAGCAGATAGTAGTCATACTCAACAACTCATCATTATTAAGTATGGTCTCTCCCAAGGAGCAACAGGATTTTGTAAAAAAGATACTCAAAATAGTGGATTGAAGATTAATAATATTCCAACAGACAACTTTAATAATGAGTTATCTCCCGTGGCGGACATTCATTATCGTATTCAACAGATTTTTCCAAAAATAAACGATTTTACAAAGATTTCTCTGAAAAAGCCAGAAACTTATGCAAGAAAAGGTAAAATTTTTGAAATAAAAACTAATATAACAGGTGTCGCTAATATAAAATTATCTGATGGTTTTTATATCGTAGAAGAACTTCCTAATCCAACTCAACATCTAAATGCCCCAGCTCAACCTTTCCTTATTGATTTGCCTATCTGGGATTCGGAGAAAACTGAGTTGAACAAGGTCTATATTTATCCAAAATCAAGCGTAGATCTCCCTTTAAGAAATCCTTCTTCACAAATAAAAAATACTACAAAAGAAAAAGGTACTTTACCAAAAACAGGAGAGGTGCAGGATACATTAGCTTGTATTATAGGATTAGGTTTATTTGGACTTGCTTTTCTATTGAAAAAAGAAAATAAGGATAAGGTAAGAATCATTGAAAATAGTTAAAATAACCAGTATTTTTTAGAATTAAGGTTATAATGAAATAAGCGAGGTATTAACGAAAGAATAAATCCAAAATACATTCTTGAAAAATAGGTTAAATTAAAGTAAAATACAATGGACAGAGTATTTAGAATTTATAATAAATAATAAATAATAATTTAAAAAAAGAGGGGAACTTATGAAGGAGTCAAATGAGGGAGTTGTAGATTTAAGGGGGATTTTATCAATTTTCCGAAAACGATTGCTCATGATTATCATGAGTGTGGTAATTGTTGGATGTTTTGGAGCTGTTTATACGTTTTTTATTGCAAGTCCAGTATATACGGCCTCAACTCAGTTAGTAGCAAAGTTGCCAACTTCAGATAGTTCAAGTGTTTATGCAGGTCAAGTAACAGGAAATATTCAGATGGTTAATACAATCAATCAAGTTATTGTTAGTCCGGCAATTCTTGATAAGGTCAAAAACAACTTAAACCTCAACACTAGTCTTTTAGAGCATGTAACAGCAACAAATGCGACAAATTCCCAGGTTATTAATATAACGGTTAGATATAATAATCCCTATACGGCTCAGAAGATTGCCGATGAAACAGCAAAAGTATTCAGTAGTAACGCTCAAAATATTTTGAATATTACAAATGTTAGTGTTTTAGCAGGGGCCACAGTCAATACCACACCAGTTAGTCCTAGGCCTTTACTTTATATTGGTATTTCTGTAATAATAGGTCTCATTTTGGGACTTGGTTTAGCACTTATTCGTGAGGCTTTCAATAATAAAATAGTTACCGAACAAGATGTAGAGGTAATAGGTCTTACTCTACTTGGTACAACAGCATTTGCTAAAGCAAAAGATTTTAATAGTTCAAAGATTGCTCAAGCGGAGAATACAAGAGCCCAAAATCCATCAAGAACGAGAAGAGGACGTTAGAGAAAATTTGAATCGTCAAAAATAGGGAGTAATCACATGTCAAAGAAAAAACTCGAAGTAGATAGTAACCGTCTAGTTATATCAAGTGTCAATCCACAGTCTCCAATTTCGGAGCAATATCGTACTATTCGTACAAATATCGAATTCATGATGGTTGATAATAATCTTCGGACACTATTGGTCACCTCAGCAGAAGCAAGCGCAGGGAAGTCCACTCTTATTGCAAATTTAGCGGTAGTTTTTGCTCAACAAGGAAAAAAAGTCTTGTTGATTGATGCAGATTTACGTAAACCGACAACACATCTTACATTTAGAGTGGATAACAAAATAGGTCTGACGAACGTTCTAACCAGACAAGCGTCATTGGACACGGCACTGCAAGGAACTCGAATTGCAAAGAATCTGGCCATTCTTACCTCTGGTCCCATACCACCTAACCCTTCAGAATTATTGAGTTCTCAGATAATGAAAGATTTGATTGCTACGGCTAGTCGTAACTTTGATGTTGTTCTGGTAGATGCACCACCAGTGGTCAGTGTTACGGATGCACAAATACTCAGTCGTATTATTGATGGAGTTGTTGTTGCAGCATGTGCAAATCAAACTAAAAAAGAAGAATTATCTAGAGCTAAGAGGTTGCTTGAGCATGTTCAAGCTAATGTGCTTGGATGTGTACTTACTCAATATGAGTCAGAAGATACTGCCTATTATTACTATGGAGTATAGAAAATTAAGGAATCTTTATGATTGATTTACATTGTCATGTTTTACCTAATATCGATGATGGTGCAAAAACAGTAGAAGATACCCTGAAAATGCTTCAGGCTGCGATTGCAGAAGGAATCACAGTTATCACGGCGACACCACATCACAATCCTGAATATAATAATGAGCGTCAAATCATCTTAGAGAAAGTAAAAGAGATTGAGAAAATTATTACAAAAAATAATCTTCCTATTCAACTTCTTGCTGGTCAAGAAGTTCGAATCTATGGTGATTTAGTCGCGGATTATAATGCGGGAAAACTTGTTACATCAGCGGATAGCACACGATATATGCTCGTTGAATTCCCAAGCAATCATGTTCCTAAATATGCCGAACATCTTTTTTATGATATGGCATTACAAGGTTTACAACCTATTCTAGTACATCCTGAAAGAAATTCAGGAATAATAAATAATCCAGAATTACTTTATAATTTTGTAAATCAAGGTGTACTATCGCAAGTCACAGCTTCAAGTATCACTGGTCATTTTGGTAAAAAAATCCAGAAGTTAACTTTCCAAATGATTGAGAATAATCTTACGCATTTTGTAGCATCTGATGCACATAATATAACTTCAAGAGCATTCAAGATGAAAGAAGCTTTTGAGATTATTAAAAATAAGTATGGACAAGCAGTCGCAGATGAATATAAGATAAATGCAGGTCGAGTGATTGAGGATAAAGTTATTTATCCCGCCGTTCCTTCTAAAATAAAAAATAAAAGGTTTTTAGGATTGTTTTAGACTATCGTCATTACAACAAATAAGGAGAAAAAATTGGAGTTAAACATTCATCACAGACCTCCTGATGAATATTCAAAGGATTTGCTTGTTAAAGATTTAATAGCCTTCAGGCCTTTTACGTATCGTGAGCTGTTTTTTAAGCGAATCATAGATATTGTAGGTGGTATGGTTGGTAGTTTTCTCTTTTTAATTGTGGCAGTCATTCTATTTATGCCTTATCTTTTGTCCAACGAAAAAGATAAGGGGCCGATGATATATAGGCAAAAAAGATATGGATATCATGGTGAAGTCTTTTATATTTTAAAATTTCGAACAATGATAATGAATGCTGAGGAGTATCTTAATACTCACCCAGAAATCAATAAACTTTATCATGATAATGGAAACAAATTAGAGCGTGATCCGAGAGTCACAAAAATTGGAGCATTTATTAGAAACAAGTCCATTGATGAACTTCCGCAATTTATAAATGTTTTAAAAGGAGATATGAGTTTAGTAGGTCCAAGACCAATTCTCCTTTTTGAGGCAGAAGAGTATGGTGAAAAACTTCCCTATCTCCTTGCCTGTAAACCAGGAATTACGGGCTATTGGACAACGCATGGTCGGAGTAAAATTCTTTTTCCAGAACGAGCAGACTTAGAACTCCACTATTTGAAGATTCATGGTTTTCGAATAGATTTATCTATAATCTTAATGACAATTTATCAGGCAATTCATGGAGCAGATGCCTATTGAGTTCAATCAAGGCTCATCGGAAGAAAATATGAATAAAAAAAATTTAGTAATTATCATACAGTCAGAAATAGCTGGTGCGAGTAAATATGTACGTGATTTAGTAGAGAACTTAGACGAGGCGATTTTTCAAATCAATCTTATATATAATCCTAAATTTGCTGATTCTGCATTTATTAAAAGTATTTTTTTAAATAAACATGTTGTATATATTCCGATAGAAGAAATGACTAGAGAAATTAATTTAAAAAAAGATTTATCAGCTTTTCGTAAAATTAATCAGTGGATGAGGGAAAATAAGCCTGATATCGTTTATTGTTTGTCTTCAAAGGCAGGAGTTCTTGGGCGTTTAGCGGCTAAAAGAAATAAAATTAATAGAGTTTATTATAATCCTTTGGCTTATTCGTTTATGTCAAAGGGTGAATTTTCTAAAAAACAAAAGTATCTATTCATTACAATAGAAAAATTCCTGAGTAGGTATGCAACGACAAAAACAATTGTAGAATCAGAAGGAGAAAAAGAAGCGGCAATCAGTGTTGGGCTAGATAGGGAAGATAAGTTTTTAATTATTAAAAATGCAATGAAAGATATGTCACTTCCAAATAAAGAAAAAATCCGACAGAAAGAAAACTTCCCGATAAATGCTTATATTATTGGGACTATTAGTAGATTATCAGAACAAAAAAATCCCATTTTATTTATGGACATAGCAGTAAAGTTATTAAAAAAATATCCAGATATACATTTTGTTTGGATTGGAGATGGACCACTAGAAGATGAAGTTAAAAATTATGCTAAACGCTTAGGAATTGACTCTTATATTTCGTTTTTAGGTTATCGAGATGATTCTGCCATACTTGCGGCATCTTTTGATGCCTATATGTCAACTTCATTGTATGAAGGATTACCTTATTCATTAATGGAATCAATAAGAGTTGGTGTACCATTGTTTGTCAGTAATGTGATTGGTAACAATGAAGTAGTCTTACCTAATAAAAATGGACATCTTTTCGAGTTGGGGAGCCAAAATATTGAGGAAGACTTTTCCAAATTTAAAGCATGGCAACAAAAAAATTCTGATGAAAACATTAGACAAACATTTCTTGACAATTTTTCAATGGATAAATTTATTGAAAAAACAACGCAAGAACTATTAAAATGAAAGAAATAAAAAATGAGTAATCCTCTAATAAGTGTTATTATTCCTTGTTATAATATAGCTGATTATGTGATGGAGTGTGTTCTCTCGGTTATAAACCAAACATACAAAAATATTGAGATAATATTGGTTGATGATGGAAGTACTGATGATACATTAAAAAATTTAGAAGTTCTTAAAACATTGGATAATCGTATTAGAATTCTTCAAAAAGAAAATGGCGGATTGAGTGATGCACGTAATGAAGGAATAAAATTTTCAACGGGTGATTATATCACTTTGATTGATGGGGATGATTCGGTAAGTGAAAATTATGTTAAACATTTATATCAAGGAATTTTAAAAGGTGCAGACATTTCTTGTGTCTCTTGGTACCTAACATATGAAAATGAGAAAATCGATTTCAAAGAGATTAGTTCCGCAAAGGATGATATTATCATCTTGTCAAAACGCGAGGGATTAAAACAGGTGTTTAATCAAGGAAATTTTGAAACAACTGCCTGTGCAAAGCTTTATCCACGGATATATTTTAATAAAATTAAATTTCCTAAAGGACTTTCTTTTGAAGATTTGGCAACAGTTCCTCTGTTATTGGAACAAGCTAATAAAATCTCATTTTGTAATGTCAGAGATTATTATTATTATCAGCGAGATAATAGTTTGTTACATGAAGACTTTAATCAAAGAAAGATGGATGTATTAATCGTTGGAGAGAGATTAATTTCGGAATTTCTACCTAAAAATTTTGAAATTCAGAGTATTTTTTATGGGAGGATTTTTGCTGCTTATTCAACAATCTATAGACAAATACCTGATAAAACAGATAAGTATCAAGAAGAAAGAGAAAGACTATGGAATGGAATGAAAAATGTCCGAAAAAAATTAAAAATTTTTGAAATTGAGAATAGTAAAGTAAAGCTTGGAGTCATTTCCTCTTATTTTGGTCAGCCAGTTTTTCGATATATTTTTAATATCTATAGTCAAAGAATTGTAAAAAGGAATTGATAAATGTTTATTTATTTTCTAATTTTTCCTATTATAGGATTAATTTATTTGGCTTTTCATAATCCGATAATCAAAAATAGAAAGTTATTTTTGATATGTTCTTTTTCTTTTTTAGCGGTTATTGCAAGCCTGAGGGCAAACACAGTAGGATCAGATGTAGCTAATTATCAAAATATCTTCGAAAGCACAATCAATGGGTACACCCCCGATACTAGATACCCTGTCTATGTTACTTATTCACACATTGTAGGGCTTGTTTCACAAAATCCCTATGCTATTACTATAGCAAATTCTCTGGTAATTTGTTCTTTAATTGGTATTTTTATCTATAGAAGTGGTGTTCACAGCTTATATTCCACCTTTTTATTTGTTGGTATGTATTTTTATGGAGATAGCTTGAATGGTGCTCGGCAATATATTGCTGTGGGATTAATTGCGAATGCTTTCCTGTTTATTTTAAATAAAAAGTGGATGCAGTATATTTTGCTTACAGTCCTTGCTATAGGTATCCATTCTACAGCAATTTTAAGTTTAATTTTTATTCCTATTGTTGTAGTCAAATGGACAAGAAAAAATATTTTTATGTTCTTTGTAATTATTATTGTTATTTCTCTTTTATATAATAGAATAATAAGCTTATTTTATATAATCTTTCCTCAGTATAGCATATATTCAAATCAGCAATTTCTAAGTACAATTCCTACGCAAGGCACGGGGATGATTGTTATTTATTATCTATTTTTATTATGCTTATTTTTGGTTTTTTTATATGTAATCAATTCTTACAATCTCCAATTAACAAGTGTTGAGATAAAAATTATTTTATCATATTCAATAAGTTTGTTGTTATCAATAATCTTTTTTAAAAATGTACTTATAATTCGTATGTTATGGTATTTCTCAATACTAGGGATTATCTGTTTCCCGATAATTATAGATAAAGTGAGTGCTCTTTTTAAAAAAAACAAGCAGGCGAGAGTTGTCATATTTTCTCTATTCTTTGTTATTATTTTCTTTGCCTATGTTATTCAACTCAAAAAAGGAATTGATGAAATCGTTCCTTATATAACATGGTTATAAACGAATGAGGTAAAATTTGTTAAAAATACTAAAAAAAATATTAAAAAAATTTATTCCAATAAGAGTTCGGATTTATATCAAATCGTTAAAATATAATGCTAGATACGATAAATATCGTTATGATGGAAAGAAAATTTTTCTCTTTGGTACACCTCATTCGGGTAACTTGGGAGACCAAGCGATAGTTATAGCTGAACTTGAATTTTTAAAGAAGCATTTTCCAAAGTATAGAGTGTTTGAAGTACCTGTTCCAATAATTTCAAGAAGTATAAAATATATAAAAAGGATAGTTGATTCGGAAGATTTAATAATGCTTCATGGTGGTGGTAGTGTAGGTGATTTATATTTGGATGCTGAGATTGGTACAAGGGCAGTTTTAAGTAATTTTCCAAATAAAAAGATAGTTTTTTTCCCACAATCCGCTACATTTACTAGTACTAATCAATCCTTTAAAGAGTTGAAAAGTTCACAAGATGTTTACGATAGAGCTGGAAAAAATTTGATAATAACAGCTAGAGAGAGTAAAAGTAAAGAAAAATTTGAACAAATTTTTTCTAAAAATACAGTTATTTTGGTACCTGATATAGTATTTAGTCTTCATAGTGAGCTACACAATAAAAGAAAAAATATCCTGTTTTGTATGAGAAAAGATTCAGAGAAGGTGTTAACATACGCTGACGAAACTACCTTGATTAAAAGTTTGTCTCAGAAATACAAGAATGTGCATATTTCTGATACTACAATTTCTGAAATTGTGACAAGAAAGACACGTGTGGAAATAGTAAATGAAAAATGGGATGAGTTTCGTAATGCTCGAATAGTAATTACAGATCGTTTGCATGGAATGATCTTTTCAGTTATAACAGGCACTCCATGTGTTGTGTTTGATAATTATAACTCTAAAATAAGAATGACTTATAAAGACTGGTTGAAAGACTATAAAAATATTAGATTTATTGATGAAAGCTTTGATAGTAACGAGATAATGAAGGCTGTAGAGGAAGTAATTGATCAAGAAATTCTCCCAATTAAATTTGAAAATAAATATCTTCCCCTTGTAAATGCGATAAAAGAAGCGGAGATGCAAAATAAAAATGATTCATTCGAGTAAAATATTTATTACTGGAGGAGCAGGGTTTATTGGTTCTTCTTTGGCAAACGTTCTTTTAAAATACAATAATAAGGTAATTGTTGTTGATGATTTATCAATGGGAAGGTTTGAAAATTTAATTCCATCTACTAATCTTATAACAATTAAAGGTTCTGTGACTGATAAAGAGTTAATGACCAAAATTTTAAAAGAATATAAATTTGATTATATTTTTCATTTAGCCGCTGTTGCTTCTGTTGCTGCATCTATTGCTAAACCATTAGAAACACATGAGGTTAATTTTGACAGTACATTGATACTATTAGAATATTTAGTAAAACACCCTAAAAATTTAAAGAGGTTGGTATTTTCTTCTTCCGCAGCGGTGTATGGTAATGAAAAAAGGCTACCTAAAAGAGAAGAGTCTCCTATTCTCCCATTAACTCCATATGCAATTGATAAATTTTCATCTGAACGATGGATTACAATTTATAATACTCTATATGGAATTCCAACAAGTTGTACGAGATTTTTTAATGTATATGGTCCAAAGCAAAACCCAAATTCTCCATACTCTGGTTTTATTTCTATACTTGTGGATAGATTGAAAAATTTGACAGAATTGAATATTTTTGGAGATGGGGAACAGGCAAGAGATTTTGTCTATATTGAAGACGTTATCCAAGCATTAATATTAATTGCTACATCTGAGGAGTCTCTAGGAGAAGTGTACAATGTTGGGACTGGTAGTCAAAGTACCTTAAACGAATTAATTGAATTATCGCAAGTATTAACCCAAAAAAATATAAAAGTAAATTATTTAGAAAATCGTGAGGGAGATATTAGACATTCTGTGAGTGATATTTCTAAATTAAAAGCTATTGGTTATCAACCAAAATTTGATATAAATCAGGGAATGAAAAAGTACTTCGACTATGAATTCAAATGAAATCAGATATAGTGGGCATAATCATAGGATAAAAAAATGAAGACAATATTTTCAAAATTATTGGGTAATACTGCAATTTTTGCTATTGGTAATGGAGCAACATTAATTGTATCCTTTTTCATGGTACCTGTTTATACTCATATTTTATCAACCTCATCATTTGGTATATCTGATTTAATAAATACAACAGTTAATATGCTTTTACCAGTTGTATCCCTTAATATTTTTGCAGCAGTATTTCGTTGGACGCTGGATGAAGAAACCAATGAGTTAGAAATATTCTCTAACGGTCTATTTATAACGGGAATTGGTGCTTTTACATCAATTATCATAGGTTTAGTCTTAATATTATTTCATGTAAAATACACTTGGGCAATTGGAATTAACTTGGGTGGGGTCGTTCTTCTTAATCATTTTCAGAACTTTGCTCGTGGAACGGATAGAATAAAACTCTATGCATTGTCTGGAGTAGTTAGTTCGGTCGTTAATGTCTTATCCAATGTTGTTTTAATGATAGTTTTTAAGTTTGGTTTAACAGGTTACCTTATTTCTTTAATTCTCTCAAATTATATTGCGGTTTTATTTTTAATAGTTTTTGGTAAACTTTATCACTATTGGAGCAGAGCGTTAATCTCCAAAAATGTTATTCGCGAAATGCTTAGATTTAGTCTACCTATGATTCCCAATGCTTTTACTTGGTGGATGACAAACGATGCTAGTAGATTGATTATTTTGATGTTTGTTGGACCTGCTGGTAATGGACTTTTTGCAATTGCGAATAAAATCCCGTCTATGATTACTACTGTATTTAATCTTTTCCAAAATGCATGGCAGATTTCTGCTGTGGAAACATCTAAAGAAAAAAATGTATCAAGGATTTATTCTATTACATTTAATGTTGTTTTGGGCTTCCTTGTTTTTGGGTCAACAATTATTGTCAGTATGATAAAATTGTTTATGCACTATTATGTTGCGCCAGATTTCTTTATAGCTTGGGAATTTGTTCCTATTCTACTGTTAACAGTAACGTTTTCTAACGCATCAGCTTTTCTTGGCACAACATATCTTGTAGCTATGAAGACAAAAGGATTGTTTACTACAACTATTTGGGGGACTATTATAAATTTAAGTTTGAGTTTTATCTTGATTCCTTTATTTGGGGTACATGGTGCGGCAATATCTGGGGCTTTAGGTTTTTTAGTAGTGAGTGTGATGCGGCTTAAACAAACTGCCAGATGGATTAGAATTAGGATAAAATGGGGACTTCAACTGGTGTTAATTGTTGGATACAGCGCGATGACTGTAATTGAATATATAAGTGCTAATGCAATAATATTAAAAATTTTCATTTTGATTATAATGGCTGGATTTTTAATAGTTTATTTGAAGAGTGTTAGAAAATTTAATTTTAATAAGTAGTTTGAGGTTGTTATGGGAAATTATAGAAAGCATAAAAAGAGTAAATATAAACACATCCGGATAATAGGAATAGTAATTCTTTTCGGAGCTATTGCATTTGGCATATATTCACTGAGTGAAAAAACTTTCACTAATAAAAAACTATCGGCACCACATATTGCACAAACAAACAACTCTCCTAAAAAAACAAATGAAGTAAATGGCTATATAAGTTCAGATTCGCCAAAAGCTGTATCTGGAAGTATGCAAATAGTAGCAAACAGTGGTGCTCCTCAGTGGGTTAAAGTTCCTTCAAATGAACAGTTAAACAGATTTACAGATATGTCAAAAGATGGTCTTACAATTTATCGGATAAATAACCCTGAAGTTCTAAAGACAGTTACGACGTTGAAAACACCAAGACGTTCGATGACTGATATCGAAAAAGAATATCCTAATACATTGATAATGAATGCCTCGGCTTTCAATATGACGACAGGTCAGATAGTTGGTTTTCAAATTAATAATGGTTTTCTACTAAATGACTGGGCGGTTGGGAACTATTTGCAGTATACTTTTGTCATTAATAAAAATGGTTCATGTAAAATATATGATTCGACGACACCTGCAAGTACAATCATTAAAAATGGTGCAACGCAAAGTTATGATTTTGGTACGGCACTTATTCGTGATGGAAAGACTGTTCCTAGTGACGGTAGTGTAAATTGGGAAATTCATGCTTTTATTGCTAATGACAAATCTAATAATCTTTATGTGATTTTGAGTGATACAAATGCTGGTTATGATAATATCATGAAAGGTGTTGCTTCTCTAAATTTGGAGAATATGCTCCTTCTTGATAGTGGGGGTTCTAGTCAGCTTTCTGTAAATGGCAAAACAATTGTAGCTAGTCAAGATAATCGTGCTGTTCCAGATTATATTGTGATGAAATAATTTTATATTGTTTTGGTTTGTTAGGAAAAAATGAGAAAATAGTATTATAAAAATCGAATGGAGTCTTGATTTGGTACTATTTTGTATTAGTAGCATCGTTGTTCTTAGCATTTTGGTTTTATTATTAAACCAGGGAGCGAGCAATAATATTAATCGCAATGCTGGAGATTTAGAGGAGATGAGAATCTTATCTGAAATGAGTAAGGGAATAAATAAAAAATCATGAGTAGCACTCATGATTTTTTTGTTTACTATTGGAGAGAAGTGAGGAAGAGGTGTTTGACAGTTGTTAATTCATTGCTTGTTATAATTTCGTTACCATCTTGTTTAGTGGTATGAAGATTAAGCTTACTTGTCGTCAATAGTGCCTTATTGTAGTGAATTAATATTTCTTTAAATTCGTTGAAAGAAATATTGGTTTTTACAGTGTCACTAAAAGAGTAAAGAATGTTGCGATAGTAGTTAAAGTTAGAAAAATTCTTGGCTTTGGTTAGCTTTTGAATATTGCCATAAAGTGCCATTGAGACGTTTTGGATGCGTGTGATAAGGGCTTGTTGGTCGTTTTTGTCAACGAGAGAAAGATAAGCCTGAACTTCTTTAGTAGCATTAAGGTGAAGAGTACCTCGGTTAAACTGGTAGCCTTCTGATACAAAGGCAGTAGGATTTTGAAGAGTGATCCCTCCGGTTGCTTCAACTATCTCTCCTATTTTATCTATGTCTATTTGTACGATTTTATTAATAGGAAGTGATAAACTTTTGTGAATGTCGTTGAGGACAGCATTTTTACCTCCCTTGGCGTAGCTATCAGCAATTGTTGTTTGATTGGGCAGTGTAGCTGTAACTGGGAAATTTAAAAATGTAGTTTGTTTGGTTTGGGCATTAGTGGCAACTAAAACTGCTGCAAAACAGGAATTTTCTCCATTTACCGTATTGGTTTCTATAATCAATGTCGTAAAAGGTTTAGATTTTGAAAAATTGATAGGTGTAGTAGCTGAACTTTTAGCGTATGAGCTAGAAAAGGTAGACTCAATATTCTTGTAAATACCAAAAGCGGCTGCACCTATAATTAAGATAAGTGTAATAATGACACTCAAGATAATCTTTAGAGCTAAGTGTTTTTTTCTTTTATGGTGTCGGTGATGACTTTTTGATTTATGTGCCATTCTCTGCCTCTTACGTTAATAATATGATAACATTATACTATATTGCACTGAATATGGAAAGCTTTTACAGGGGAGAAGAGTGTAACTTAATTGCGGTGCTAATATTTATAAATTGTGAATGTTTAGAACACGATAAATAAAAATTTAGGAATAAATTTGTAGTAACAATGACTTCAAACTATTTGTCGTGTGATGGGGTATGATATAATTAATCCATGGAAAAATTTTACAAAGTAGGAACAATCGTAAATACGCAGGGACTTCAAGGGGAAGTACGTGTGATGCCATCAACAGACTTTGCTGAGGAACGCTTTTCTAAGGGAGCAGTTCTGGCGCTTTTTGATGATAAGGATAACTATATACAGGATTTAAAAGTTAAATCAGGTCGTTCTCAAAAGAATTTTTATATTGTTAAGTTTGAAGGCTTTTATCATATTAATGAGGTAGAAAAATTTAAAGGGAGTGTTCTTAAGGTTTCAGAAGAACATCAGTCTTCTCTTGATGATGGTGAGTTTTATTATCATGAGATTATTGGAAGTGATGTTTATGAAAACGGAGCGCTTATTGGGCAAGTCTCAGAAATTTTGCAACCGGGAGCAAATGATGTCTGGGTGGTAAAACGTAAAGGAAAGCGAGATTTACTCTTACCATATATTCCTTCGGTCGTTTTGAATGTTGATGTAGCCAATCATCATGTGGATGTTGAAATAATGGAAGGTTTGGATGATTAGTAGGGAATAAAATGAGAATTGATATTTTAAGCATTTTTCCAGAAATGTTTATACCACTGAATCAGTCTATCGTAGGAAAAGCGCAAGAAAAAAATATTGTGGACTTTCATACGCACGATTTTCGTGAAAATGCAGCAAATAAGCAAAGACACGTTGATGACATGCCTTATGGTGGCGGTCAAGGAATGTTGCTCATGCCACAGCCGATTTTTGATACAATTGAGCAAATTCCAGTTTCTCAAGAAAAAGTGCCGCGCGTGATTTTGATGGATCCTGCAGGCAAACGCTTTAATCAAAAAATGGCTGAGGAGCTAGCTCAAGAAGAGCAACTTATTTTCATTTGTGGGCATTATGAAGGCTATGATGAACGGATTAAGACATTAGTAACAGATGAGGTTTCACTAGGAGATTTTGTGTTAACAGGTGGAGAAGTAGCTGCTACGGTGATGATTGATGCAATCGTTCGTTTAATTCCTGGTGTTCTTGGGAAACAAGCAAGTCATGAGGATGATTCTTTTTCAAGTGGTTTATTAGAGTATCCACAGTATACAAGACCAGAAGAGTTCAGAGGAATGAAAGTACCATCGGTGTTGATGAGCGGTCATCATGAAAATATTCGAAAGTGGCGTTTAACTGAAAGTTTGAAAAAAACATTAGAACGTCGTCCAGATTTGCTTGAACACTATGAAGCGAATGAAGAAGAAACGAAAATTTTGAAATCTTTACGCGAAAATGGTAAAGATGTGGTAAAATAAGAGAGTACTGAAAATTTTTATTAATGCGATTTCATAGGTTAAATTTGCTTTAGATTTGACTGTGAAATCGAAAAATTTTACCGTGAATTTTGGTAGAAATGATTTGATTTTGATGTTAGGGCACAACCTCTAGGTGTAACAACTAAGCGACCTGTACGCAGCTAAAGCTGCAACAATCTGCTTAACATCAAAGATATGAGGTTACCCTGTCTCTGAAGTCTATCTCGCTTTGCTCCGCTGTCGATTTCGCTAAGTTGCTAAAGCAACAAGCTCAAATCGCAATCGCTAAAGCGCTAAGACTCTGGGGCAGTAGAACGAAAGCAAAGTCTAGTGCTGCTTATCCGTGGGGAGTTGCCACTCCGACTAGGTGCTTTAGCACCGTAGCGAGGATGGACAGCGTAGTCCAAAGGGCGAAGATAGCACGCACTTGCTTGGTTAAAATGGAAAAAATGGAGTGACTTTAAAAATGACTTTAACTATTGACCGCGAACAAGAGTTCGTTAATCAATTTCATTATGATGCGCGTAACTATGAATGGGAAAAAGAAAATGGAACGCCTGAAACAAATTTGAATGTTCAATTTCAATTGGTTCCTGTTGAACAGCTTGAAAAAGCAAATGAGGGCGACACCGCAATTCATGCTGTGTTGACTTATCTGATTGCATTAGATAATATTGTTCTTTCTGGATTTGTTAGTCAGCTCAACTATGTAAGAAATCGTGTGATTGCTGAACAGGAAGAACTTGAACAAGAGGAGCTGGGGCAACTTGCAGCGCCTTTGTTTGATTTGCTTAAACGTTTGGTCTATGAGACAACGGAAGTCGCCTTGGATCAACCAGGGATTAATTTGGAGTTCTAATTAAGAATTATTATATTTTTATGAAATTAGCTGTTATTACTGACTCCTCAGCGGACTATGCTGAGAAATATAAAACTTACGAGAATCTTTTTGTTTTAGATATCCCTATATCAATTGATGGGGTAGATTATGACTTGAGGAAGATTTCTCATGAAGAATGGTTTGACTTGATGGAAAAAGCACAGGATGTGCCAAAAACGGCGCAACCTAGTGTGGCTGAACTTGAAGTTCTTTTGAAAAATTTGGAAAAGCAGGGCTATACTCATGTTTTAGGTCTTTTCTTGCCCGCGGCCATCTCTGGTTTTTATCAAAATGCTTTCTATTTACAAAATGAATTTGAACAAATGGAAGTGAAGTTTCCAGAAACATTTATTACTTCTAGTCCTTTGGGATATATGGTGGAAACTGTTCTTGATTTGTATGAATCAGGGGCTTTATTTGACGAAATCATATCAAAATTTGAGAAACAGCGTGATGGAGACCGAGCTTACATGCTCGTAGATGATTTGAACTGGTTGGCTAAAGGCGGACGTTTGTCCAATGGAGCCGCTGTTTTAGGGACTTTGTTGAATATCAAACCTGTGTTGACTTTTAGTCAAGAGGGTAAAGTTGAGGTTTTTGAGAAGGTTCGTACAGTAAAAAAATCAATGAATCGAATCAAAGAGCTATTGCTACAAGAGGCGGAAAGTCGCTCTGCTTACAAGGTGTATGTTATTCATGCTCGTGCCGAGGAGAGAGCACAAGAACTATACGATTATGCGCTAGAGCAAGGTTATGATGATGTTGAGATTGTAACTTTTGGTCCTGTGATTGCGACACATTTGGGACTTAATACTGTGGCTTACGCTATTTCACCGAAAAAATGAAGTCAAGACTTATTCAGTGGGGAGTTTCAACTCCCCACTGAATTTAGTCGGACGAAATTCAAAGTTAGTGCTGCTTCATCCCCTACCTAAGAGGTAGGGGTGTTAGCACGTACTTACTTCGATAAAAGCACGTCTTTGCGTGCTTTTCTGTAAATGTGAATGTTCAGAAAAATCAAAATTGTGCTAGTTCATCTAAGCGACCTGTGCGGAACAGTCTGCTTAACATCAAAAATATGAGGTTACACTGTAGTGAAGCGGAGATAGTACTGCTAAGTTAAAACAACTATTGGATGGACTGCTATGCGGACGATGGTTTTCTTGGAACGAAAACTTTAATGATATTTTAATGATATGAGGAGAAAGAAATGAGTAAAATTAAAGTAATTATTGCGGGATTTAAAGGACGTATGGGTTCTACTGCTGTAAATATGGTATTGGAACAGGCAGATTTTGAATTGGTAGCTTTGCTTGATCCTTTTACAACGGAGGCAGAGGCCTTTGGTGCACCAGTTTTTAATGTAAAAGAGGAACTGAAAGACTTGTCGGCAGATGTTTGGATTGACTTCACTCAGCCATCTGTTGCTTTTGAAAATACAAAATTTGCAATTGAACATGGATTTCGACCAGCCATTGGTACAACAGGCTTTACAGAAGAACAGATTGCAGAATTAATTGAGATTTCACGTCTAAAAAATTTAGGTGGGTTGATTGCGCCTAACTTTGCATTGGGTGCTGTGTTGCTCATGCAATTTTCGAAATCTGCTGCAAAATATTTTCCAGATGTAGAGATTATTGAGCTTCATCATGATAAGAAAATGGATGCACCGTCAGGAACAGCTGTGAAAACTGCAGAATTGATTTCTGAAAATCGGAAGAGTCACAAGCAAGGAGCAGCAGATGAGCTGGAAACTTTAGCGGGCGCGCGTGGTGCAGATGTTGATGGAATGAGGATTCATTCGGTGCGTTTGCCAGGGCTTGTCGCACATCAGGAAGTGATTTTTGGTTCGCTAGGTGAAGGCTTAACTTTGCGACATGACAGCTATGATCGTGTGAGCTTTATGACAGGGGTTGCATTGGCTGTGCGTGAAGTGATGAAAGTCAATGAGTTGAAGTATGGTTTGGAGCATTTCTTGGATTTATGATGTTCTTGAACGAATAGAAAATTGAGAAGTTTTATGGAAAATTTAGAAATCAGGCAACTAGAGCCAAGAGATTTAGAGGCTTTTCTACGCTATACTGCTGACTGGAAAACAGATACAAGCCCCTTCAAGATTGATGAGACAAGTATTTATAATGAAATTTCTAGGGAAAATTTTTTGGAGTGGCAGGAGAAAATTCGTCGTGAAGAATTTGCTGTTGAAAACCCTGATTGGTCAACTTGTACGAAGTATTTTGCTTTTGTTGATGGCGAAATTGCAGGAGTTTGCTCTTGTCGTTGGCAGATTGAAAAGGGAATTTTGCTAGAATGGGGCGGACATATCGGCTATGGTGTAGCACCGAGCTTTCGTGGCGCACATTTAGCTAGTCAAATGGTAACTTTTGTACTTGAAAAATATCGGGAGCGAGGGATTTTGTCTGTGATGATTTCTGCTGATGAAGATAATATTGCAAGCCGTAAGACCATTGAACAGTGTGGGGGTGTACTTGAAAATATTGTTGATATTGATGGAGATGAAGTTTGTCGCTATTGGATTGATTTGAGATAAATATGTGTTTGTCAGTACTGACAGAATGTACTGATACTGTTTAATTTCTAAATATTCCATTTAGAAATTAAAGTTTGCGTGAAACGCAAACTGCTCCTTGTTCGAGCGCAAGCGCAAGGCAATATCTTTGCAGTTGCCATTTGGCGTTGCTGCTTTAGCAGCTTACAGCCAATGGACAGCGTAGCCAACTAATAATTTTACTGCGTAAAATTAAAGATGAACTAGTATAACATGAAAAAGTTTACTGACAACAGTTCTGTCAGTAAACTTTTTTGATATTTAGAGCATTGTGTTGAGATTATCGGACAATCTTTAGAGCGAGTGGAAAGAACGTGGCGAATTTCACGTTTTTTTGATAAAATGAAAGAATGAAATTAGAAAAAATGCCGTCAGAGTTTGTTCGAGCGCTGCCGGTTTTGCAAAAAATACAAGCGCATGGTTTTGAGGCTTATTTTGTAGGTGGAAGTGTGCGTGATGTGCTTTTGGGGCGTGATATTCATGATGTTGATATTGCGACGAGCGCTTATCCTGAAGAAGTCAAGATGATTTTTCCACATACGATTGATATCGGAATTGAGCATGGCACGGTATTGGTGCTTGCAGGTAAGGACTTACGTGATGAAACAGAACATTATGAAATTACAACTTTCAGGACGGAGAGTAAATATACGGATTTTAGGCGACCTGATTCTGTGGACTTTGTGCGTGATTTGCGTGAGGATTTAAAGCGGCGTGATTTTACGATTAATGCATTTGCTTGTAATGCTGATGGTGAAATCATTGATTTGTTTGACGGCTTGTGTGATTTGCATGAGCGCCGTTTACGTGCAGTGGGTAGTGCGTTTGAGCGTTTCAATGAAGATGCTCTACGAATCATGCGCGCCATGCGCTTTGCGGCGACACTTGAGTTTGAGATCGAACCCGAAACTTTTACCGCAATGAAAAATCATGCATCATTACTGACAAAAATTTCGGTGGAACGAATTTTTATCGAATTGGATAAGTTGTTGAATGCTGAGGGATGGCGCAATGGGCTGTTACTGCTTGCACAGTCTGATGCTTGGAAATATTTACCTGAATTTGAGTTGTCAGCACTGACAAAACTGACAAAAGAGCTGTCAGTAGATTTTAGTTTTAAATGTTCAGAACAAGCATGGGCAGCGCTTTTGGTTAGATTTGATAGCATTGATGTTAAGAAATTTTTGCGCCAATGGAAAGTTTCTAATGAATTTATCACAGCTGTCAGCAGTCTGACAGAGGCTTATAAGTTGTCAGCATGGGATTTACCGAGCCTCTATCGCTTTGGCTTAGAAAAGTGTCAAATGATTGATGACTTGAAAACAGGAGAAGGCAAAAATGTTGATTTTTCTGAAGCAATCAAAATTAACAATGCTTTACAGATTCACGATAAATCGGAAATTGTAGTGACAGGTAGCACTTTGATGAAAGAATGTAATCTAGAAGCTGGACCGCTACTTGGCAAAATCTTGAAAACAATTGAAGAAAAGATTGTCAAAAATGAGTTAAAAAATGATAAAGCCAGCATTATGAACTTTGTTGCAGAAAACTTTGCTCATTAATATTATTGCTAGTCCCGCTTCGGAATAGTCGAGGAGAATAAAATGAATGTTCATCAAAACGGCAGTCCGCTGTTACTCATTCCATTATTGATTATTGTGTTCATTGTTAACTTCATTGCGGCACGTTTTATGCACTATGAATGTCCGCAGTGTCAAGTGCATTTTCAGACTTCAGTAGCAGATGATATGTTCAAGCCACATTATTTTGGCGAAAGAGAAGAAACTTGTCCACACTGTGGCTATACAGGGTTGATGCGCAGACATTCAGGTAAAAATTAATCTTGAGTCTGCTCATTAGCTTCATTGCGTGAATAAATGACATGACTAAAAAATTCAAATTAGAATGATAGGAGTTTATAATGAAATTTCAAGACAGAAAAAAAGGTTCATGTACGACAGTCTTAGTCGGGAAAAAGGCGTCACTTGACGGCTCAACACTCATTGCCCGCAACGATGATGGGCACGAAGCACTTGACCCACAACGCTTTGTCGTTGTTCATCCTGACGACCAGCCACGCCACTACAAAGCAGTTCTTTCAGGGCTTGAACTTGATTTACCTGAAAATCCATTGCGTTATACTTCTACACCGAACGCTGTCCTCAAAGACGGCATTTGGCCAGCAGCAGGCATTAACAGCGCCAATGTTGCCATGTCTGCGACCGAAACGATTACGACCAATCCACGCATTCTTGGGCTTGACCCTTATGTTGAAAATGGGATGGGCGAGGAGGACTTGGTTACGTTAGTCTTGCCTTATATCACTTCAGCACGCGCAGGTGTAGAGCGTCTCGGCGAGTTGCTCACGACTTACGGCACTTATGAGCCAAACGGCATTGCTTTTGCTGATCATGATGAAGTGTGGTGGCTCGAAACGATTGGCGGACATCACTGGGCAGCAGTGCGTATCCCTGATGACAGCTATGTTGTCGCACCAAACCGTATGAATATTGACGAGTTCAAGTTTGACAATGACGACTATCTTTGCTCATCAGACTTGAAAGCCTTGATTGATGAAAATCATCTGAATCCTGATGACTTTGGCGGTTACACGACACACTACAATCTGCGCCATATTTTTGGTTCAAGCTCGATTAAAGACAGCGTTTATAACAATCCGCGGACTTGGTATGGGCAAAATTTTTTAGGTGAAAAGTCTGATGACCCACAAAATCATGACCTCCCTTTCATTTGCGAAGCAACTCGAAAAATCTCTGTTGAAGATGTGAAATTCGTCCTGAGCAGTCATTTTGAAAACACACCTTACGATGTTTATAGCACGACAAATACAGCAGCCGAGCGCAAACTTTTCCGTCCGATTGGCATTAACCGAAACCACAGTGTGCATATCCTTCAAGTCAGAAATCATGTCCCTGCTGAACTTGCAGGCATTCAGTGGCTGGCTTTTGGTGCAAATACCTTCAACCATGTCGTGCCTTTCTACACGAATATTGACGATACACCTGCTTGCTACCGTGACGCCAAAGCCGAATACGACCCAACCAATATGTACTGGCTCTCTGCGACAACGGCGGTGCTTGGCGATAGCAACTATGACCTTTTTGTTGATTTGCGTGATACTTATGCGCTTGACACGATGGCAAAATTCCACGAAATCCAAAACGAAACTGACCGCAAGCTCCCAGAAATCAACATCACAGCCTATCTCACAAAAGCGAACGAACAACTTGCCAAAGTCGCCCTTGAAGCTCAAACCGAACTTCTCGGACGCATGGTGGTTTTAGGCTCTGCTAACATGAAATTGCGATTTGATTTTAATGATTAAATGATAAAATAATGAGAAAAAAAACATAGATGATATGCTGTGAAACGCATATCATTTTTTTTTTTTAGATTTTTATTATAATTATATTAGAAAATGATTATAAATAAAAAGGAGATCTATGAGCCAATCAATGAATAAAAAGTCAGTCCTTTCGATGATTTTGTTAAGCACACTCATACTTTCACAAGCTGCACCAGTTTTCGCAACTGTGCAAGAAGAAATCACTGAGCCAAACACGGAGCTTGTCACTGAAACACCAACAGTTGAAACTGAAAGTAATGCAGAAGCACCTCCAACAGAGGAAAACTCTGAACTAGAAGATAACTCTGAAATGCTTCAAAAAATTGCAGAAGCAAATTTAACGCAAGTCACAGAAGAAACATTTGCAATCACACCATCAGAAGACACAATCTTCGATGGTGGCAATGGCACAGTTGAAAATCCTTATCTTATTTCTACAGCGGAGCAACTTGATAGAATACGTGATGATTTGGGAGCTCATTACGAATTGACGGCAGACATTGATTTGTCTGCTTATTCAAATTGGACACCTATTGGAGGCACTATTGAAGATCCCTATAAGGAATTTATGGGTTCGCTAAATGGAAATAACCATTCAATCAGTAATTTATTAATCAGTAATGCGTTATATACAGGACTGTTCAGAATGACTGGTTCTACTGCGGATATTCGAAATATATCTTTAAATGCGGTAGATATATCAGGCATGACCTGGGTCGGTGGAATAGCAGGAAGAAATTCTGGGACTATCAATAATGTTATAATTACTGGAAATATTAGTGGTAGCAATGTCATCGGAGGAGTAACAGGTTCTAATAGTGGCGGAACCATCTCTCACAGTCGTGTTGATGTTAACATTGCTGCTAATTATAGCCCCTCTAACGCTGGCGGGATAGCTGGACAAAATTCTTCCTCAGCTTCTATCATTTCATCTTATTCTTTAGGGAAAGTAACTGGCTTAGGCACAGTTGGAGGACTTATCGGAAGCAACAATGGAAATGTTGAGAATTGCTATTCATTGACCGATGTAGAAGGAATTACAAATGTTGGAGGACTTATCGGTTATAGTGCTGGAAAAGTGAGTTCAAACTATGCTGCTGGAGATGTGACAAGAGTAGGATCAAACGATACTGGAAGATTCGGCGGTTTGATTGGCTCTACTAGTTTTTCAGCTATTATGAATAATGTAGCAGTAGGAAAAACGATTAATGCCCAAAGTGTTCCTTATGTTAATGCTGTTCTCGGTTTAATTGAGGGGCACCTGATATTAGAAATAATCATCGTTATGTAGGGCTTGCCATAAACGGAACTTCTATAGGTTCCGAAATTAGTAATCAAAATCATGGTTCAGCCTTAACAGCTCAACAACTTCGAGACAAGCAAACTTTTGTCAATCTTGGCTGGGATTTTGAAAATGTTTGGACTTGGGATAGTGAACGAAATATTCCAATCTTAGGATTTGGCGATGAGCAGGATACTTTTCCTATTGCGCCTGTCAATCATGGGAATACGATTGACAAAACTTATGCAGGGGATACTAAACTCACTTTTGACATTGATGACCTCTTTACTTTTAGTGATGATTTTAGTTCTGCAGATTTCACTTATGAGTTGGTTACAAAAGACGCTGAGGCTAATTTAAGTCAAAACGGTAATGAATTGACTTTAACTTTTGAAGATGTCAAACGTATCGGAACTTATCAGATTCGAGCTGTGCCCAATGGCGGAGAAAGTCGTCTGCTCCAAAGTGCAGATATTGCTACGATTAACATTGCTCCTGCTGAGCTGACGCTAACTGAAAACATTAACTTGACAAGAGCCTATAATGGAGCAAATACTTTTACCTTATCCGCTGCTGATGTGAACAGTCTATATACTGGAGAAATTTTTGAAGAAGATAGCGCAAGTATAGCTGGTATGACTGGGAGCACAGCAGATACTTCCGCCAATGTAGGAATGAGTACACTTGTTCTTGATAATGGGGGGCAACTTGTTGGAGAGCATGGGGTGAATTATCGTTTCGTTATGGCGGACAATGTGAGTATCAATACCGAAATCAAACCCGCAACGCAAGACATTATGGTATCTGATTTTGATGTAAAGACGACAGCGACTACGCTCACGGTGTCAAATGTTGAAACGAGTAGTCCACTCGGTGATTTTGTTCTTGAGTATGGCGTTACAGATGATTCTTCTGGTTATGGGACACACTGGCAAAGCAGTCCAGTATTTACTGGTTTAAAAACAGATACTAAATATTATATCCATGTTCGTGTCGCCAAAAGTCAAAATCACTCTGTTGGAGCTTTCTTGGCGAAAATTATCAATACGACAAAAGGTGTAACAGCCGAAGATACAAAACTAGTCTATACTGGACGCACACAAGAATTAGCTGATTTGTTTGAATTTGCGGACGGTTTGTCTATTGATGATTATGACTTACGACTGCTTGATGGCAAGGGAGAGATTGAGGGTTCTATATTAAACTTTGAAAAGGTAGGAACTTTTGAGATTGGCGCTTTTGCCAAGCACAACGATGAAAGAGCTGAGGCGGTGCTTGAACTCATGATTAGCCCTCGGTCTGTCCGTTTTGGCGGAGAGATTACATTGACAAAAACGTTTGATGGGTCAAGCTTCTTTGGCATACTTCCCACTGCTGCTGGAAACTTTACTAGTACCGTGACCAATGCTGATCGTTTTTTAAATGCTGAGAATTTAGAGTCTGGAATTATCGAAAGGGATGAACTGTTGATGTCCAATGACTTTACGCACTTTTCTGGAGAACACATGGCAGGGAGCAATGCTGGCATGAGTATACTTGAACACAAACAACCTATCATAGATTTTCTGTTGTATGGTGCGCAAGCAGCGAATTATGAGTTGAGTGAGAAACCTGTGATTAACACAGTGATTACACAGGCAACGCGTGATAACCAGTTTGAACTCAACTTGGGAGTAGAAAGTTTCAGTCACAATCATGTCAGTCTTAGCTATACGTTGACTCATCTGGAGTTGGCGGAGCGCTTGATGACACCAATGAACTTTACGAGTCTGACTCGTGCGGAAGTTGATGATACACCAAGGGTAGAGTATGCTTATAGTGCAACAAACTCAATAACTGGTGTAACTTGGCAGACTAGCCCAACATTTACTGGTTTGCAACCAAACACAACCTATCATTTCTTTGCTCGTGTTGCTGAAACGAATAACTTTCATGCAACAGCACATGAAGTTTTATCCCTCCGCACTAATGCTTTAGGGAATGTAACAGTCCCAGAAGAGATAGAGGACGGCAATGGTGGGGGAGTAATGAACAGAACTTTACCACAGGTGCTGAAAATGTTGAGGGATCTAAAAACTTACCAAGTACAGGCGAGGTACTAGATCCACTCTTTGGTCTTTTGGGTACAGGTGTGCTTGTAGGACTTTTAACTTGGCTCAGACAAAGGAAAAATTGAAGTGATTACTTCATTGGTGGGAATTCTTTCTCCCCACCAATGTTAGGGCACAACCTCACATCAAAGATATGAGGTCACCCTGTCCCTGAAGTCTAAGCGCTAAGACCCCTAGGGTAGTAGAACGAAAGCAGCACTTGCTAAGTTGAAAGCTTGGATTTCCAAGCTTTTTTGCATCTCATTTGCTAAAAAAGTTAAAAGTGATAAAATGAAGTCAGGGAAAGAAGGTGGGTATGAATTCAAGAAAGCTAAGAAAAGTTAAAAAACATCGAGGGCGAAAGATTGTTGTTACGCTCTTGTCCATCATCGTGGTGTTGGCATTGATTGCTTTTGGCACTATCATGCTAGAGCGTCATATGATTGCAAGCAAGACGGAGGCGATAATCTCAAAAATCGTGCCGAATACGTCAAGTTTAGACGAGGCAGCAGGAAAGATTGCCTCTGCGAGCCCTAGTGGCATTGCCAATAAACTGAATGAAAATGCGGATGCCATCGTGAGTCAGTCGCAAGGTCTGATTGATTCTGCTAAGGCTACGAGTACTAACTCAGGGGTGACCTATACTATTCAATCTTCAAAGCTTAATGCTGCTGCGGTAAACACACTGCTCACAACAAATGGAGACCAAGCGCAGACGATTGCAGATAAGGTATTAGATGCGATGAGTCAGTCAGGCGTTGAGCATCCCAAGCTTAAACTCCAATTGACAAATGCCAGTGGAGAAACAGTGAAAACTCTAACTTATGATAAATAGTCAACAGATAATCTGTTGATTTTTTCTTGCAAAATTTACCAATAAAGAGTAGAATGTTTTATAAAATTAAAATATTTTCAGAATATTATAAAAGGGAGTTTTGCTATGAATTTAATTGAAGAAGTACGTCCTGGGGCGAATCGTTATGTTTCTGGAGTTGGAGTATTGAAAGATTTGCCTGAGTATCTGAGGGATTTTGAGAAGATTGCGGTAATTACTGGAGAGCAGTCTTATCAGGTGTTTTCAGACTTTTATCAGGGAGAATTTACTTTTCCTGTTTTTCGTTATGATGGCACGGCTTCCACGGCAAATGGAAGAGCACTTGCGAGTGAAATTGGTAAGGCAGATGTGATTTTGGCCATTGGTGGTGGTCGTGTGATTGATACGGCAAAAGTTGTGGCGCGTGAGCTTGGCTGTGATCTAGTGGTGGTGCCGACTTTGATTTCAAATTGTGCGCCTTATACACCTGTTGCAGCGCTGTACCATAGCAATCATACATTTGATAAAGTTGATTATTTTGCACGTGGGCATATTTAACACTGGTTGACTGGGAATTTTTACTTGCGACACCACGAGAATATTTGGTAGCAGGGATCGGCGATACTGTCGCTAAATGGTATGAAATGGAAGGAATTGTGCGTCATGTGGCGTCTGAAGATTTGACGGCTTCTGTACGGCTTGGTTTTGCAAGTGCTAAGACAGTTTTCAAGATTTTGTTTGAGGATTCGGCGGAAGCTTTGCAAGCTTTAGAAAATCAAAAAGTTACACCTGCTTTTGGTCGGATTGCAGATACGATTATTGAGCTTTCTGGAACTGTAGGTGGTTTTGCGGGTTCTTATGGTCGGATGTCGGGGGCGCACGCTTTGCATAATGGCTTGTCACTTTTACCTGAAACACATCCGATTTTGCATGGCTCGAAGGTGGCTTATGGTGTTTTGGTGCAGCTCGCATATACAGGAGATTTGGCTGAGGTTGAAAAATTATTACCCTTCTATGTAGCGAGTGACTTGCCTACACGTCTGGCGGAGTTGAATATTACAGGCTTTGACCGTCAGAAACTTTTAAGTGTGGCAGAGTTTGCTGCAAGCAGCAAAGAGTCCTATGTGCTGATTGATCCAGAAGTGACGGGTGAGAAAGTGCTGGATGCGATTGAGAAGTTGGAGCAGTTTGTTGCTAAAATTGTCTAGAATCTGTATTAATTTATCGAAAAAGTGGAATTATTGTGCTAAATGATGAAGTCAAGACTTATTCAGTGGGAGTTTCGTAAAACATTTGTCCATTTTCTTTAGTCGCTATCTTCGCTGCGCTGCGCTGTCCACACCACGGGTATCCATGCTCGCTACGTGGCTACGTGCTTCGCACACCGTTCTACGAACGGTCTACGCAACTTTGTTGTTTGCTTAGGGCTAAAGCCCCAAGAGCAAAAGGCAAAGCCACAAGTCGAGTCGCAAAGCACTAACGCCTTAGGGCAGTCGGACGAAATTCAAAGCAGTACTTGCTTTGATAAAATAAGTATAAATTTGGATTTAAAACAACAGTCTGTTGAAAAATTTGATATAATATTCGTAGATAAGTGATTCTGGTTCATTTTAGTATTGTTTTGCATTGTGGACAATTAGCGGAATTTCTAATTCTAAATTTTATAGCCTCAAAAGCAGTATCAGGAATAAGAGGTTAAACAATATTAGAAGGAATAAAGAGATGGATATCAAAGATAAGTTTTTAAGTCAGGCAAATGGTTTTGAGATGATTTTTAATGACGTTTTTAGTAGTAAAAATCAGGTGGGGGATGAAGATTCAGAAATTGCGCTTTTATTGTTTAATCAGGTGGACTCGGCTGAGAAGTCAGATGTGACTGCTAATATTGATAACATGGAAAAAGTTTATAATGTCATCCAACTTCAAACGGAGATGATGACAGAGTATATTCGCGCGACAGTAGGTTCAATCATGAGTTGGATAGCGAGCGAGGATGCAGCGGAAGATGAGATTATTCCGATGTTTATGTTTGTCCATGAGAAGATGATTAAACTTCATGACCAGCTTGATTTTTTCTATTCAAGTTTTGAAGAAGAAGACCTTAAAAAAGGTTTTAGTATTACTAGACGTAGTGTGGCGGCGATGAAATTCACTAAAAATACAGAAAAAGATCAAGTGATTGCTTTTGTTCGTAGCTTGAAATCACGGGTTCTGGGTTATCTGACCACAGTAAATAATATGCATGATTGGTTACACGGTATGCTTGATACACTTGATTCAGAGTTGAACAAGAATGGCGAAATTGAATCAGTACATCACCATTGAAGTGATTACTCCATTGGTGGGTGATTCTTTCTCCTCCACCAATGTTAGGGCACAACCTCTAGGTGTAACAACTAAGCGACCTGTATGCAAACAGTCTGCTTAACATCAAAGATATGTGGTCACACCTCCGTTTCACTTCGTTATCCATTCGCTCTATCTTCACTTTGCTCCGCTGTCGATTTCACTAAGCCACTAAAGTGGAAAGTTCAAATCGCAACTCGCTACGTGCTTCGCACGCCGTTCTACGAACGGTCTACGCAACTTCGACTAGGGCACGTTCGTGCCGTAGCGAGAATCGACAGCGCAGTAAAACGGAGATAGAGCGAATGAACAGCGTAGCTAAGTGTAGATAGCACGCACTTGCTAAGTTAAAATGTCGCTTTAGCGGCTTTTTTTAGACATGGGGGAGATGATGAGTTTTCTCAGAAGAGGAAATATGTTAGAATGGAACTATTGTTCAAAAATGAGGAAGAAAGCAAATCCTCCTAGCTTTCTTGTGATGAAGGATGGTTTATTTTGGGAAAGGAGCAGGGGACATAATGCCTTTTTAGCAAGGGAGTAGAACAGTCGGATTTGTAGCATTTTAAAGGAGAAAACATGAAATTTAATGGACGCTTAGGAATTCTTACGGCCATTTTTATTGCGACATTTATGACCTCTGTTGAGGTGACAATTGTGACAACTGCAATGCCAACGATTATTTCAGAATTGCATGGGCTTGAGTTACAGAGTTGGGTGTTTGCGATTTATTTGCTTACGACTGCTATTACGACACCGATTTATGGGAAATTATCCGATACGATTGGGCGTAAAAGAATCTTTATGTTTGGACTCTTTTTCTTTTTAGTTGGTTCAGGGCTTTGTGGATTTGCCCCAAATATGCTGACGTTGATTATGTTTCGCGCGGTTCAAGGATAGGTGCTGGGCAGTTATGCCGTTGACTTTCACGATTATTGCGGACTTATTTACTTTTGAAGAACGGGCAAGTATCATGGCATTGAACAATACGGCTTGGGCGATTTCAGCGCTTGCTGGTCCGCTGCTTGGGGGATGGATTGTTGATACGCTGGGGTGGCACTGGGTCTTCTTTATTAATGTTCCGCTTGGTCTGATTACGATTTTACTTGCTGCTTTTGGTTATAAAGATTTACATGAGAGAAAAGATAAGGTGTTAATGGATTGGATGGGGATTTTATCTCTTTCTGCGCTATTGATTTCTTTGTTAATGGTTTTTCAAGGTTTAGCTGGAGCAGTTATTAATTGGACTTTTGAAGCTATCTTTGCGGTTATATTTGTGATGGCTTTGGTGATTTTTATTCGAGCAGAGAAGAAAGCAGCGGATCCTATTTTGAATTTTGAAATGTTCAAAACGAGGACTTTTACGATTCAAATTTTGCTGGCGACACTTTTGTCAGGGTGTCTGATTGGGTTTAATATTTATTTTCCGATTTGGCTTCAAGCCATTTATCGTGTGCCAGCTTTTGTCGCTGGTCTTGCTTTGACACCAAGCTCAGTCCTTTGGATGATTGCCTCGTTTTTTGTTGGGTTTTTAATGCGACGATTTATGGTGCGTCCTTTGTTTGCGGTGCTTATTGGTATATTGCTTATCAGCTATATTCCACTTGTTTTTGCTGGAGCAAAATTTCCAATGTTTGCTTTCTATGTGATTTCAGGTGTGACTGGTGCGGTGATGGGAATTATTTTGACGGCAACAACTTTGCTTGCTCAAAAACTTGTTCCAAAGGAAATGGTAGGGCAGGCGAGTTCAATGGTTGTTCTTGGTCGAACGCTTGGTCAAGCAATGATGACAGGAATTTTTGGATTGGCATTTTCACTTGGAATTAATATAGGCCTCAAGAAATTTCCAGAGGTGAGTTATAAGTTAGTCAACGAGTTTGTCAGTACGACAACTTCAAATGCTGTGCCTAGTGGACTGCACGCCTCGCTTGAAAAAATTGTCCTTGGAGCAATCCACCATGTTTTTTGGATTACAATTGTTTTATGTGCATTGAGCTTTGTCATCAATCTTTTTGATAAAAAAGTCGTTAGTAGCGACAAAATATGATAGTTACACTTTAAAAGTTGTAAGGGTTTTATACCCCAATCGACCGCACAATCCTTTTGCAAGAGATTAATCATAATGTGGTCCATGCTGATGAAGTCATCAGCTCAATGACAAACTCTCTGTCAGTACTGACAGAGAGTTTTTAGGGTAATCAGCAGGAAAAGTGTAATATATGGTATAATTTACCTTAGTATTGCAAGTGTTTCATCTCATATTTATCAAAACAAGTGCGTGCTAATACTCCGACCTCTTAGGTCGGAGATAAAGCAGCACTAAGCTTTGAATTTCGTCCGACTAAATTGCTCTGTTATAATTTAACAAATGCTTTGAAAAAGAGAGATGGAGCGACAACTTTATTGACAGAAATTAGGATAAATAATGGCAGATTTTATTGCGCAAAATTTGACAAAGTCGGTTGGTGACAAGACGGTTTTTGATAAGGTTAATTTTATCATTCACGACCTTGACAGGATTGGACTTTTGGGAATAAATGGAACAGGAAAAACGACACTTCTCAATGTGATTTCAGGAAGTAGTGGATTTGATGGCGATGTATCGCCTTTTGAACATCCACAAAATTATAAGATTACTTATTTGACGCAGGAACCAGATTTTGACGATGATGCAACGATTTTGGATGCAGTTCTGGATGACCAATTGCCACAGATGCGCGTGATTAAGGCTTATGAACAGGCTTTGAATGATTTGTCAGTACTGACAGAAAGCCAAGAAGCGCTGTCAAAACTGACAAAAGTTCAAGCAGAGATGGATGCATTAAATAGCTGGCGGGTTGAAGCTGATGTAAAAATGGTCCTTTCGAAGCTCAATTTGCCTGAGCCGACAAGTCGGATTGGAACGCTTTCAGGAGGTCAGAAACGTCGAGTACAGTTGGCACAGGCGTTAGTCAATGCGTCTGATTTGTTGCTTTTGGATGAGCCGACGAACCATTTAGATGTTGAGACGATTGCTTGGTTGCAAAATTATTTAAAAAATGCGAAGCGTACTGTGCTGTTTGTGACGCATGACCGCTACTTTTTGGATAATGTCGCAACTCGCATCTTTGAGCTAGAAAATGGTGGTCTTCGTGAATATCAGGGAAATTATCAAGATTATCTTGCCAAAAAAGCAGAAGATGAGGAACGAGAAGCGGCTGCCAGCCATAAGGCAAAGCAACTTTATAAGAGCGAGTTGATATGGATTCGCAAATCACCACAAGCAAGAAGTACGAAACAGCAAGCGCGAATTGACCGTTTTGAAGAACTAAAAACGGCTGTAAGTAGTGACAAAACGAATGATGACAGCCTGTCAGTAAATATTGCAAGTACCAGACTTGGAAAGAAAGTGTTGAGCTTTAAGGATGCGGGTTTTTCTTATCCTAATCGTACCATTTTTGAGCATTTCAATCTGCTAGTGCAACCTCAAGCTCGGATTGGGATTGTGGGGGATAATGGTGTTGGAAAATCAACACTGCTTAATCTGATTGCAGGAGAATTACCGCTGACTTCAGGACTTTTAGAAATTGGCGAAACAGTGAAAATTGGTTATTTCAGCCAAGAAATTCGTGGTTTGGATGAAAATAAAAGAATCATCAATTTCCTTGAAGAAGTCGCCTCAGCTGCACATAATACAAGTGGTGAGAATATTTCAATTGTGAATCTACTTGAACAGTTTTTATTTCCACGAAGCAGTCATGGAACATTGATTTCAAAACTTTCAGGTGGTGAGAAAAAACGACTTTATTTGCTTAAGATTTTACTCTTGCAACCGAACGTACTTTTGCTCGATGAACCAACGAATGACCTTGATATTGCAACCTTGACCGTACTTGAAAACTTCTTAGCTCATTTTTCTGGTAGTGTTTTGACTGTCTCACACGACCGCTATTTCCAAGACAAAGTTTCCAATGAATTGTTGGCTTTTGAAAATGGTGAAATCAACCATTATTTCGGTGCTTACAGCGATTATTTAGCTGTAATCTCGCCTAAAGGCTCGAATGTCGATGGAACTAAAGGCGCTAAAGCACCAAGTTCCAGTCGCAACTCTACTGAAAAAATTGCTGACAGCTCTGTCAAAACTGACAAAAAAGCTGTCAGTACTGACAGGAAGACAAACAGCGAAAAAACAAAACTAACCTACATGGAAAAGAAAGAATGGGAAAGCATTGAAGCTGAAATTGAGCAGTTGGAAGATCGAATCACAGCCATTGATATAGAAATGAATGAAAATGGTTCTAATACAACACTTTTACTTGATTTACAAAAAGAACGAGATATAAAGTCGAAAGAGTTAGAAACGAAATATGGCCGCTGGGAATACTTATCAGAAAGGGCAGAATCATGACAACAGCAGAACTTATTGAAAAATTATCCAAACTTCCTCAAGATGTCACAGTCAAAATCATCCAAGAAGACATGAGTGGTGAGCGTTTTTTTGATGTCAATACTGTTGAAAATCTTGCCAGAGTACGTGTGACAACAGCAGGAGTAGAAACAGTTGAAACAGTAATCATTGGAATTTAATGATGTCAAGAGCAGTAAAAATAAAAACACTAATTATTAGTGTTTTTTTCGTAAAAAATTAAATTTCCCTTTAAAGTGTTTCAAAGCAAGATAGCGTTCACGCGCTTTATGCATGGCTTGATAACGCTTAGGATCTTTCTTATAAAACTGTTGATGATAATCTTCAGCTGGCCAAAAAGTCTTAGCATCTTCAATCGGCACAACGATAGGTTTTTCCCAAATTCCAGACTCGGCTAGTAACTGTTTGCTCGTTTCTGCAATCTCACGTTGCACCTCATTTTCAACAAAAATCACGGGACGATAATTATCTCCACGATCATAAATCTGCCCTTGTTCATCTGTTGGGTCAATCAACGTCCAATAAAGTTCAACTAATTCTTTATAAGTAATCACTGCATTATCAAATAAAATTTCAACGGCTTCTGTATGCCCAGTATATTTTCCAGAAACTTGGTCATAAGTTGGGTCATCCACATGTCCACCTGTGTAGCCACTTGTCACAGACAAAATACCCGAACGTTGTTCAAAAGGCTCAACCATGCACCAAAAACAACCTCCAGTAAAAATTGCACGCTCTGTACTCATATTTGTACCTCCCAAAAGAGTTATAAGCTCATTATATCACGGAAAATGCCCGCTCGTGCTATAATGAGCTCATGGAAAAAAATGCAGAAAAGCAAGAGTTGCTCAATGAACTTTATAATCTCATCTTAGATAAACATATTCGTGATTGGGAGCGTAAGCAACTCATTGATATGAAAAATAATTTAGCAAATCAAGAACGATTTACGGATGAATTATCACGTTTAGAAATTGCCCTTCGCCCTCTAGCCTTACGGCATAATTTAACTCCAAAGATGACAGTTTTCTATGAAAAAATAACAAGTTCCAAACTTTTTGGGCGTGGTGTTGGTGGTATTTTTTAGCAGTCCTGAACAGATAAGATAATAAAAAATCATTTTATCAACCACTAAAGTGCTAAGAACCTAGAGCATGAGAAAAGACAAAATGGAACCTGCTCTACGAGCAGAACCACATTTTTCTATTTCTCTACGCTTCTTGACGGCGTTACTCACATCTTGTTATAATTAGAGAAGAAAAAGTAGGAAAAGGAAAAATTTATGACGTATGCAGACCAAATCTTCAAACAAAATATCGAAAATATCTTAGAAAACGGCGTTTTTTCAGAAAATGCACGTCCAAAATATAAAGATGGAAAAACTGCTAATAGTAAATATATTACAGGTTCTTTCGTGACTTACGATTTACAAAAAGGACAATTTCCTATCACTACGCTCCGTCGTATTCCTATAAAAACGGCGATTAAAGAATTAATGTGGATTTACCAAGACCAAACAAGTCGTCTTGATATTCTTGAAGATAAATATGGTGTCAAGTATTGGGGAGAATGGGAGATTGGTGATGGTACGATAGGGCAACGCTATGGTGCAACGGTCAAAAAACATGATATTATCACTAAGCTTCTCGCAGGTTTAGAAAAAAATCCTTGGAATCGAAGAAATATTATCAACCTTTGGCAATATGAAGACTTTGAAGAAACAGAAGGGCTGCTTCCTTGTGCTTTCCAGACCATGTTTGATGTTCGCCGCGAGGCCGATGGAGAGATTTACCTTGATGCAACACTCGTCCAACGCAGCAACGATATGCTCGTCGCCCACCATATCAATGCGATGCAATATGTTGCTTTGCAAATGATGATTGCCAAACATTTTTCATGGAAAGTTGGAAAGTTCTTCTATTTTGTCAATAATCTGCATATTTATGATAATCAATTTGAACAAGCGAGAGAACTCCTCAGCCGTACAGCTTCCGATAAAGAACCTTACCTCCTGTTGAATGTTCCAGATGGAACAAACTTTTTTGACATTAAGCCAGAAGATTTTGAACTGGTCAATTATGAACCTGTCAAACCTCAATTAAAATTTGATTTGGCGATTTGAATCTTCTTTAGAAAATAAAAAATTACTAGGGATGTGTTTTTAATATCATTTCTTACAAAAAATAAAAAGTTGTTGATTAATTAATCAACAACTTTTTATTTTACAAATTTAAGTCAGATATAAATGGATAGAATAAAAATGACAACGTTTACACTGAAAATTATACAAAAATTGTAGGAAAAATCATAAATGAAAACGTATACTTAAAAACAGATATATCAGTTCTACTCAAAGGGGTACCTCTTTCTCTTTTATCTACAAGAGAAATCTAGAAAGACTCATTTCATGAAAACATCATTATTTATTCCTTATCTCTTGCGAGATGGTGCAGTTTTACAAAGAAATGCCATTAATCATTTTTGGGGATATACTGCATCGAACAAATTTATTAGCTTAACTTATGAAAATTTCTTTGAAAAAGTTTCAGCAGATAAATATGGTTATTTTATCTTTGAGCTTCCTGCGCATGAGGCAAGTTCAAATCTTGATTTTACGATACAGATAGATCGTGAAAAGTGGGTAATTAGAGATATTTCTTTTGGAGATGTCTTTCTATTAAGTGGTCAGTCAAATATGCAACTTCCGATGGACCGCTTAAAGATGCTTTATCCAGATGAAGTTTCTAAAGCGAACAACCCCCATATTCATTTTTTTGAAGTGCCCGAATCTCCTGTTTTTAAAGAAAAAAGGAAAGAACTTGAATCAGGAGTCTGGTATAGAGCTATTGGAGAGGATTTAAAAAGACTATCTGGGATTGCCTATTTCTTTGCTAAGGAAAAATATAAAAAGGACGGGATTCCTATTGGTCTAATATTAGCTGCAGTTGGAGGAAGTCCGATTAATAGTTGGATGAGTGAATTGACGCTTAAAACATTAAATTCTCTACCAATATATTATTCTTCATTGAAAGATGAAACCTTTCTCAAATACCGTACAACTCTTGATGAAGAGTATCAAACTGGCTACCAGAAGATGTGTGAGCAAACAGATAGGGGCTTATTAGAAAATTGGAAAACGGTTACGTTTGATGATAGTGAGTGGGAAGAAGTTGAGCTTAATAAACAATGGTTACAAAAATATAGAACGCCAGGTTGTATCTGGTTACGCAAAAAAATCGTGTTACCTAAAACATTTGTAGGCAAAACTGCTCAACTCTACCTAGGAACAATGAAAGATGCAGATGAAGTTTTTGTCAATGGAAAGTTAGTTGGTAATACTGAATATCAGTATCCACCACGGATTTATGAACTGACAGAACTTTCATCAGTACTGACCATTGTTATCCGAGTAAAAATTTATCAATCTTTAGGTGGGATAACACTGACAAAAAACCACTGTTTACTGACAGAAACACAGTCATTAGATTTGGATAATTTTGGTCATTGGAAGATCAAGCGTGGGAATCATCTTCCAGAACGTGTTCCGCAATATTTTCCTCAATGGGAGGCAAGTGGACTTTTCAATGGGATGATTGCTCCGTTAAAGCATACGCGCTTTTCAGCAATTCTTTGGTATCAAGGTGAGAGTGATACGGTTTCAGCCAATAATTATGGTTTAAGATTTTGCAAATTAATACAAGAGTGGCGCAAGATTTTTTCAGATTCAGAACTCCCTTTTCTCTTTGTTCAACTTCCTAACTATGCTTTGGAGCCAGAAAATGATTGGGCAAGATTACGTGAAGAACAAAAGAAAGCTCTAGTATTAGATAAGACGGCTATGGTTGTATCAGTTGGAGATGGTGAGGATGATGACCTTCATCCTCTCAATAAGGAGGTCATTGCAAAACATCTTTTTCAATCCTATCAAAAGATAGAAAAATATCCTCATGGTTATTGTAATGGTCCTCTAGCTCTTCAAGCTTATCAGTATAAAGATCAAATCGTCATTGAATTTCAAACTTTTGGAAAGCATCTAAAAATCAATCACCAACTTGAACTCAAACTCATAGAAAATGAGAAAGTGTATCAGTTAACAAACATTGAACTAAGTGAAAATGAAGTCAGAATACGTCTTCCATCAACATTAGAGTTGACTCATACAAGTTTAATTAGATACAACTGGACTAACCATCCAAAACCATTCATTACAGATGAAGCAGGCAATGCAGCTTCGCCATTTGAACTAAAAATTAGCTAAAAAAATATTGGAGAATATACCTAATGAAATTTAACTTTAAACAAAATTGGAAAAAAGTCGCTCTCGGAGGGACAGCACTACTTGCGGTAGCTACACTTGCAGCATGTGGCAGTGGTGCCTCAGCAAGTAAAGCAAATGCAAAAGCAAATCTAAGCTTTTGGTGGTGGGGCTCAGCAGACCGTAACACTGCGACTCAAAAACAAATTGATAATTTTCAAAAAAGCAATCCTAATATCACTGTAAAAGGTCGCCCAACAGGATTTGGAAATTTAGATCAGGTCTTTGCTACTCAATACGCAGGTGGGACATCAGCTGATGTTTTAACTTTACTCTACAATTGGGTGCCAATGTACGGTCAAAATGGAGGATTTTATGATTTAAGTAAAATCAAAAGTCTTGATTTAAAAGATAATTATGATGCGAGTTTCTTGAAATTTGGTCAAGTCGATGGTAAACAAGTTGCAGTTCCCTATGGTCAAAATGTAATGGTAATGTGGGTTAACAAAACAGTTTATGAAAAATTTGGTGTAGATGTCTCAAAACTTCACACTTGGCAAGATTATATTAATGCTGCTAAAAAATTCCCTAAAGGTTATTACCCATTATGCTCTCCAACTTGGAATTTTATGCCGACAATCTATCTTCAACAACTTACAGGAAAAACAGAATTTGATGCTAAGGGTAATCTGAACTGGTCAGAAAATGACATTGAACAAGCTGTTTCTTGGTATTATAGTCTAGTTAAAGATGGTGTTATGGTTCCAGCAGATAACTATATTGCAAACGTTGGTTCAGACCCAGTTAGCTTAGCAAATAATAAAATGGAACTCAATGGTAATTACGCAGGTGGCGTAGGATGGAATGCAGGACTGCAAGCTGACCACGATGCGCTTGCTGCTAAGGGCGATGATATGGAGATTGTTCCATATCCAGTGATTGATAACGCAAAAGGAGCTAATATCCTCTCTAAACCATCACTTTTACTTGCAATTAAGAAAGATGAAAAGAATCCAGAGCAGGCTGGAAAATATTTGAATGATTTTCTCAATGGAAAGAAAGCGAATCAAATTTTGGGAACGACTCGTGGTGTCCCAGCATCAAAATCAGCAGTAAAAGCGCTCACGGATAATGGACAATTAACAGGTTTTGCAAAATCAGCATATGAAGCAGGCTTAAATGTCAAGACAATGAACGAAACACCTTTCTATGAAGATGGTACATTGACTCAAATCTGGACTCAACAAGCTCAGGCTGTAGAGTTAGGTAAACAAGATGTAAAAACTGCCGCTAAAAATATTTATACTCAAACAAAAGCTCAAGCAGCTAAATTAGCGGTGCAGTACAAACTTACTAAGTAAAAAAGACCAGAGAAAAGTCACTCCTAAGGCTTTTCTCTAGGATTTTTAAGCAATCCAATGAGAGTTGGATCGCTCAGTGCTATTGAAGTGATTATTTCAATAGTACTAAGCAATTCATCACTCTACTATTATTAAAATTAAAGAAAGGAATTCCATGAAAAATCATAAGATTGGATTACTTTATATTGCACCCTGGATTATCGGATTTTTGGTTTTGACGATTTGGCCAATTATCATGTCCTTCTATTACTCGTTGACAGATTATAATATGATTACTACACCAAGCTTTATCGGTTTTAAAAATTATACGAGTCTTTTTCAATCATCACTTGTAAATCCGAATAGTTTTACCGTTTCACTGAGAGCTACAATCATCTATGTTATTTTTTCAGTACCTCTGCAGCTCGTTTTTGCGTTATTTGTCGCCTTTGTACTAAATTTCAAAATCAAAGGAATTTCATTTTTCCGTACGGCCTATTACATCCCATCAATTCTTGGGGGAAATGTCGCGGTTGGAATTCTTTGGCGTTTTATGTTTAATCCAACGGGACTTGTGAATACTTTTCTTGGTACATTCGGTATTCATTCTGTGGACTGGTTATCAACAACGGCAGGTGCAATGTTTAGCATTGTATTACTGAAAGTTTGGCAATTTGGTTCATCTATGCTGATTTTTTTAGCCGCTTTAAAGAATTTACCACCAGATTTATATGAGGTAGCAAGTCTTGAAGGGGCAAGCAAACTTAAACAATTTTTTAAAATTACAATTCCGTTGATTACACCTTCTATTTTCTTCAATTTGGTAATGCAAATCAGTAATGCTTTCCAAGAGTTTAATGGTCCTTATCTGGTAACACAAGGTGGTCCGCTACAAACTACAAATTTAGCGTCACTATTCATTTATCAACAAGCGTTTCAACGATACAATATGGGCTATGCGAGTGCAGCAAGTTGGGTTTTATTTGCGATTATTGTAAGCATTACAATTATTTTGTTTGCTACTCAAAGATTTTGGGTTTACTATTCTGATGGAGGTAATGACTAATGGAAAAGATTACAGGTGGATACCATACAAAAATAAAAACTCGGCAACGTTTGGGTAATATTTCAAGATATGTGATTTTGACACTCTTTGCTATTATCATGATTTATCCTCTATTATGGCTAATTGGTGCAACTTTCAAGACCAACGCTGAAATTTTTACACAAGTTAGCTTCATTCCAAGAAGGATTGATTTTACTCCTTATATCAAAGGGTGGACATCACCAGGTGCTGGTACCAATACTTTTACGACCTATTATATCAATACATTTTTGTATGTTATTCCAAAAGTAGTTTTTACAGCACTTTCAGCGACAATCGTAGGCTATGGTTTTGCTCGTTTTGAATTTCCATTTAAGAAAATATTTTTTGCTCTTTTAATGGCAACAATGTTTTTACCAGCAGTTGTAACGCAAATTCCACTTTATCTGTTATTTAAACAAGTAGGACTGCTTGACTCTTATGCACCATTAATCATACCAGCGGCTTTAGCACAACAGCCTTTCTTTGTATTTTTGATGATTCAATTTATCCGTTCAATCCCTAGAGATTTTGATGAAGCGGCAACAATTGATGGATGTGGTTCATTTGGGATTCTATGGCGAATTTTACTCCCTTCTCTCAAACCAGCGATTATGTCTTGTGTAATCTTCCAGTTTGTATGGAGTTTTAGTGACTTCTTGGGACCTTTGATTTATATTACATCTCCTGAGAAATATCCTGTTTCTATTGCGTTACAGTTAAACACAGATACTTCATCAGGAGTTGTACCTTGGAATCAAATTTTTGCAATGTCGGTTATCTCGCTACTTCCTGCAATTATTTTGTTCTTTAGCGCACAAAGATATTTTGTTGAAGGAGTTACTTCCTCAGGAATAAAGGGTTAGTTCAAATGAAAAAGAATTTTAAGTGGAGCTTTAACATTATCACAGATTGGACCGTTCTTGGAGTTAATTGGTTTTATAAGTTAATCGTGCAAAATTTATATTTTGTTTTGTCTAACTTATTATTTATTGCTATGTTATTTGTTTTTCAACTCACTTTAAATAATTTCCCCTTGTTTATCATACCCATTTTTTTATTTTATGTGAGTTTGGCTACACAGTTTAAGATGATAGAGCAAGGAGGGCAAGAAGAAAACGGAATATCATTTGGAAGTTATCGGAAATATTACCAAAAAATGATTAAGAAGAATTGGAAAACTTTTCTGTTTTATACTTTTCTTACCTCATTCATCATTTTTGAAGTAAAAGTGCTTTGGATGGCACAAAAGGGTTTATTACTCATTCCTTTATTAATTACAGCTAGTTTTTTAGCAAGTGGTATGTTCTTTGTTTTTCTTCTTTCAAGTGATGAGAGAGCAAGTCAGATTTCTATGGGACAAAAATTTTTTTCTATGCTACTTGTAAGTTATAAGCTGCCATTCGTAACAGTAGTCAATATGATTTGGATTATAATCGTAGTTTTTGCGTTGCAAAGATTTTCGTTAGCTTACCTTTTATTTTTAGGAGGAGCGATTAATTATATGATTTGTCTTAACCTGAAACGACGATTTTCTGTTCGACTTTATTTTGAACAAATAGGAAAATAAAATCGAAGTAAATTTTTTATAAAATGGAAGGTAGAGATTATGGGAGTTGATGAAATGTGGTTAAATTCATCAAAGATAAAAGATATTTTGAAAAATGAAGTATTTTATTGTAACTTTGATGAGGAAGATAGCGTTACTCTACGCTTACGTAGCGAGATAGTGAATTGGTTGGGATTGAAGCTGACCACAAAACAAGAGCTGGCTACTATTAAGTTAGAGATTGATAATAAGCTTGATAAAAACTTGGAGGCTTATCAGATAAAAGAACAACAAATTCGGGGAACTTCCTCAAAAGGAGTGCTTTATGGATTTTATGCTTATTTGAGAAGAAAATTAATAAAATTACCTTTGGAAGAAACATCTGCACCACAGCAGGCATTGCGTATGATTAATCATTGGGATCAAGTAGATGGTACGGTTGAACGAGGTTATGCTGGGGAGTCAATTTTCTTTGGAAGATTTGGAAGTAATGATAATACAGACAAGGGGTCTTTTGAAGTAAAAGATATTGGAACAGATATTTTTCGTAATGACTTTACCCGTTTAGAAATGTACGGTCGTTTTCTTGCTTCTATCGGAATTAATGCTATTTCTTTAAATAATGTTAACGTTAGAGGACTAGGGACGAGTCTAATTATTTCTCCTTATATTGAGAAGGTAAGCGAGATTGCAAAAATATTTTCTAGTTTTGGAATTAAGACTTTCTTAGCAGTAAACTGGTCTGCTCCCAAAATAATCGGCAAATTATCAAGTTCTGACCCTCTAGAATGTGAAGTTCGTCTTTGGTGGTCGAAGGTTATCTCTCATATTTATCAAGTGATTCCTGACTTTGGAGGTTTTGTAGTAAAAGCTGACTCTGAAGGTGAGCCAGGTCCTTATCAATATGGCAGAAATCATGCAGAAGGGGCCAATATGTTAGCAGAGGCTTTTCAAGCCTATCAAGGATTAGTGATTTGGCGAACTTTTGTTTATAATTCGCAAACGGACTGGAGAAACCGTAAAAACGATCGTGCAAAAGCTGCCTATGAGAACTTTATGCCACTTGATGGGAAATTTGCAGAGAATGTAATCTTACAAATTAAGTTTGGTCCAATTGATTTTGGTGTACGTGAGCCGTTAATGCCTTTGTTTGGTGCGTTGAAAAAGACGAATCAACTGATGGAATTTCAGATTACCGCAGAGTATTTAGGACAACAAATTGATTTAAATTATTCTGTTCCACAGTGGTTATCTATGATTCATTTTAGTAATTATGGACAAGCAAAAGATACTGTAAGAGATAATTCACCTCTTCCAAGCAACTCTGGTTTTGTCGCAATTAATAATGTTGGGATGGATGAGAACTGGTGTGGAAATAAATTGGCTCAAGCTAATTTTTACGGTTTTGGTCGGATGTGTTGGGATAATAATTTAAATGCAGAGCAAATATTGGATGAGTGGTTAAAGTTAACTTTCACAGAAATAGATGCTATTACACAAAAGAAAATATTCACGATGCTTATCAGCTCAAATCGGACCTATGAACTTTATAATGCTCCTTTATCTGTGGGGAGCATGATGGTACCACATTATCATTATGGTCCAGCGGTTAATGGTTACGAATACGATCGCTGGGGAGCTTATCATTTTGCTGATTGCAATGGTGTAGGTGTTGATCGTACGGTAGCGACTGGGACGGGCTATACTAGTCTTTATGAACCAAGTATAGCTAAAAAATTCGAGTCTTTGGAGGAGATTGCTGATGAAGATTTACTCTTTTTTCATCATGTGAACTATAATTATATTTTACATAATGGAAAAACTTTAATTCAAACGATTTATGATCAGCACTTTGAAGGGGTATCATGTGTTAAAAATTATATTAAAGTTTGGCAAAGTGTCAGTGGAGAAGTTGATGAAGATACATATAATAATGTTGCGGAGCGACTTAATTTGCAACTATGTAATGCTCAAAATTGGTGTGACCAAGTGAATACTTATTTTTATCGGATGTCGGGCATAGATGATAATCGAGGTAGACAGATTTATAAGTAAGCATGTTTTTTCCGAACGTTCGAAAAAGCCGAACAATAAAATAGAAAAGTTCTAATATTACTGGTTGGAACTTTTTTTATTCGTTCTGGTAGTCTAGAATAAGAAGCATAAAGAATTCCGTGGAAGGATGGAGGCTTATTTTGAAAAAAGAAACTTTGCTTTATGAGGGTAAGGCTAAGAAACTCTATGTTACTGATGATTCAGAGGTGCTTTGGGTAGAATATTGTGACCAAGCGACAGCATTAAATGGCGCGCGCAAGGAGCAAATTGCAGGTAAAGGAGCGTTGAATAATCAGATTACTGCTTTGATTTTTGAGCGATTAAATGCCGAAGGTGTGACGACTCATTTTATTAAAAAGTTGTCTAAAACCGAACAATTAAATAAAAAAGTAGAGATTATTCCATTGGAAGTTGTCTTGAGAAATGTGGTGGCAGGTTCATTTGCCAAACGTTTTGGTCTTTCTGAAGGGAGCGTTTTACCTGCTCCAATCGTTGAGTTTTACTATAAAAATGATGATTTAGATGATCCTTTTATCAATGATGAGCATGTGAAATTCCTGAACATTGCGACTGATGACGAGATTGCATTTTTGAAGTCTGAAACGCGTAAAATCAATGAAATTCTCAAAAAGATTTGGTCAGAAATTGGTTTGACTCTGGTGGATTTCAAGTTGGAATTTGGTCGTTTGGCTGATGGGAGTATTATTCTTGCGGATGAGATTTCTCCTGACACTTCACGGCTCTGGGACGCGGATGGAAATCACATGGATAAGGATGTTTTCCGTCGGAATATTGGCGATTTGATGGAGGTTTATAGCGAAGTTTTAGCGAAATTGCAAGCAGCAAAATAAGAGGAGAATGAGCAAAAATGACAAAAGCAACAGTTTATGTAACCTACAAAGAAAGTATTCTTGATCCTCAAGGACAGGCAGTGCAAAAGGCGGCAAGCAAGCTTGGTTATGACAAGGTGTATAAAATCCGTATCGGTAAATATTTTGAAATCGAAGGGACAGGGTCAGCCGAAGAGCTGAAAACACAAGTCGAAGCGTTGTCTAATGAGCTTTTGGCCAATCCAAATATGGAAACATACAGAGTTGAGGTTCAAGACTAGAAAGGGGGAAGTGCAAAGCGTGTCTTTTTAGGCACAGTGAGCAGCTTTCGAGTTGCTGCTTGGAACAGTGCTTGAAACTTCGTTTCAAGTCAATGAACACTGTTCTACGCTACAATCGAAAGCTTAACGCTCACTTTTGCACCAAGATTATGAAATTTGCAGTGATTCAATTTCCTGGCTCTAACTGCGATTTTGACTTGCTTTGGGCGATTCGGGATGTGATGGGTGCTGAGGCAGAGTTTGTCTGGCATGATGAGACCTCCCTCTCTGGTTTTGATGGAGTGTTGATTCCTGGAGGATTTAGCTACGGCGATTATTTGCGCTGTGGTGCGATTGCTTCTTTTGCCAATATTATGCCCGAAATCAAGCGTTTAGCGGCTGAGGGGAAACCTGTTTTTGGCACTTGTAATGGTTTTCAAATTTTGGTTGAAGCTGGGCTTTTGCCAGGCGTATTGATTAGAAATGACAGCTTAAAGTTTGTCAGCAAATGGCAGACTTTAAATGTTCGGAATAAGCAAACAAAATTCACGACAGAATACGCTGAAAACGAGGTCATTAACTTGCCCATCGCCCACGGTGAAGGAAAATACGTGGCAGACGAAGCCACGCTTGCTGAGCTGAAAGCGAACAATCAGATTATCTTTACTTATGAAAACGGCAATCCGAATGGCTCGGTTGACAATATCGCAGGCATTATCAACAAAGAGGGTAATGTGCTTGGCATGATGCCTCATCCAGAGCGTGCGATGGAGGATCTGCTTGGCGGGAGTGATGGTGCGAAGCTGTTTGCTAGTGTGTTGAAGAATTTTGTGAAAGTGGAAGAGGTGAACGCCTGATGACTGTTGAATTATCACCTGAACAAATCCGTGAAACGAAGATTTATCGTGAATGGGGTTTGACGGACGAGGAATATCTGAAAATCAAAGATGAGATTTTGGGTGGGCGGCTGCCGAATTTTACGGAAACGGGAATGTATGCTGTGATGTGGAGCGAGCATTGCTGCTATAAGAACTCGAAGCCTGTGCTGAGGAAGTTTCCAACGACTGGTTCACAGGTGCTGATGGGACCTGGTGAGGGTGCTGGCGTGGTCGATATTGGCGATGGTCAGGCGGTCGTTTTTAAGGCGGAAAGTCATAATCATCCCTCTTATGTTGAGCCTTACGAGGGTGCGGCGACTGGTTCTGGCGGAATTATTCGTGATATTTTCTCAATGGGTGCGCGTCCGATTGCGATTTTGGACAGTTTGCGTTTTGGGCAGATTGATAATGCACACACGAGGCATATCGTGGACCAAGTTGTGGCAGGGATTGCAGGCTACGGCAACTGTATTGGGATTCCAACGGTTGGTGGCGAGGTGGCTTTTGATGAGTCTTATAGTGGAAATCCGCTGGTTAATGTGCTTTGCGTGGGCTTGATTGACCAAAAAGACATTCAAAAAGGTCAGGCAAAAGGTGTTGGCAATAGTGTCTTTTATGTCGGCGCGAAAACAGGTCGTGACGGCATTCATGGGGCTTCATTTGCCTCAAAAGAATTTGGCTCTGGGTCTGAAACGCAGCGTTCTGCGGTACAGGTCGGTGATCCATTTATGGAAAAATTGCTGCTGGAAGCTTGTATTGAAGTGATCCAAAAGCATGGCGATATTTTGGTCGGCATTCAGGATATGGGTGCAGCTGGTTTGGTTTCATCGACCTCGGAAATGGCTTCAAAGGCTGGCTCTGGCTTGCGGTTGAATCTTGATGATGTGCCACAGCGTGAAACAGGCATGATTCCTTACGAAATGATGTTGTCCGAAAGTCAAGAACGGATGGTGCTTTGTGTCAAAAAAGGACATGAGCAGGAAATCGTGGATTTGTTCAAGAAATATGACCTTGACGCGGTCAATATTGGCGAGGTAACAGACGATGGCTACTATACCTTGTACCACAAGGGGCAACTGGTAGCGCACGTGCCTGTTGACAGTCTTGCTGAGGACGCGCCTGTCTATTACCGAGAAGCAAAAGTGCCTGCACGCATTAGCGTATTTGCTGACGAAGCGAAATATGTGCCTGTCATTTCTGACGCTACTAAAATTTTTAAAAAATTGCTTGCTCAACCAACGATTGCCAGCAAACGTAGTATTTATGAGACTTATGACAGTCGTGTCATGACTAATACTGTTGTCGCACCTGGCTCTGACGCTGCTGTTTTGCGGGTTCGTGGGACAAAGAAGGCGCTCGCGATGACGACTGACTGTAACGCGCGTTATCTCTATCTTGACCCTGAAAAGGGTGGCGCGATTGCGGTGGCTGAAGCGAGCAGAAATATCGTGGCTTCTGGTGGGAAACCGCTTGCCATCACGGACTGTCTCAACTTTGGTAATCCTGAAAAACCTGAACAGTTCTGGGAGCTGACGACTGCGGCTGACGGCATTTCTCGTGCTTGTTTGGCGCTTGACACGCCTGTCATTTCGGGCAATGTGTCGCTCTACAATGAAACGAATGGTTCTGCGATTTTGCCAACGCCGATGATTGGCATGGTTGGGCTGATTGAGGACACTGACTATATCACGACACAGGATTTCAAAAGGACGGGGGATAGCATTTATCTGATTGGGACAACTGCTGATGATTTTGCAGGCTCTGAGTTGCAAAAAATGCTGACAGGTAAAATCAGTGGAAGGATTGACTTTGACTTGGATAGCGAGAAGCGCAATCAAGATTTGGTCCTTGCTGCAATCAAGGCTGGTCTAGTGGAGTCCGCACACGATTTGTCAGAGGGTGGACTTGCGATTGCACTGGCTGAATCAGCCTTTGCAGGCAATCTTGGTGTGACTGTCAAATTTGACGCTACTGATGCACAGCTTTTTAGCGAGACACAGGGGCGCTTTATCCTGTCTGTCAGCGCTGACAAGACTGCTGATTTTGAGAAATTGGCAACTGAGCACGCTGTCAAATTTGTGCAAATTGGCGAGGTTACTGACAGCGGTGTTTTGGATATTAACAGCATCTCTGTCAGTACTTCCGAAGCCTTTGCTATTTATGAAAATGCTTTGCCTGAATTGATGAAATAATAATCTGAAAAGACGCGAAATCAAAATTTTGCGTCTTTTTTGTTGAGATAACTGACAGGAGAATTGTCATAGAATGATTTGAAATTGAAAAAATTTCATGAGTACTAAAAAGCTGTCAGTACACTGACAAATATCAAATTTTCACTCTAACTCACTTTTTCCTTGACAAAAATAATCCCCAAGAGATATAATTGATACTATCAATAATATCAAAAGGAAAATAAAAATGACAAGAGAACAAGCGGAGCGTTTTACGGATATTGTCAAGGCGGTGAACCAGTCAGAAGCTGTGGAGAGCTTCAACTTATATGCGCATGGCGAAATGTTGGTGCTGGTGCATTTGGCACGGGCTTTTGGACAGACGGTCTTTCCGAGTGAAATCGCTGAGGCGACACGCACCAGTCCAACGCGCGTGGCGAAAATCTTGAATACGCTGGAAAAAAAGGGCTACATTGTCCGCAAAACAGATGTCAAAGATCGGCGCAAAGTTCAGGTCAGTGTTACGGAGCTGGGCAACCAGAAGGCTCTGCAGGAAAAAGAGAAGGCGCTGACACGGATTTCCAATGTTTTGGAGGAAATGGGGCAAGACGATAGTGAGCAATTTATCCGCTTGCTGACGCAATATTTGACGATTACCGAGCGGCAAAGTTTGGACTGGGAGGACTGAGATGGCAAAGGACATTCACGGAAATCCCTATTCTCTCTGGGCTTTGGCAGTTTTGGTTTTGGTGGCGACCTTTGCCGGCGACTTGAACGCGACCATGCTGGCAACGGCGGTACCAACGCTCATGCGCGACTTCAATATCTCACTCTCGACTGCACAGCAGGCTTCCACTTGGTTTTTGCTGGGCAATGGCATTATGATTCCCGTTACGGCTTATTTGGGGACGCGTGTTCCGACGAAAATTTTGTATCTGTTCTCGCTTGCGGTGCTGTTTCTGGGCGGACTTGTGGCAATCGCTGCGCCGAGCAGTAATTATCTGCTCTTTATCGTGGGGCGCGTGATTCAGTCGCTGGGCGTTGGCGTGATTATTACCTTGCAAATGGTCATTTTTGCGGAGATTTTTCCTGAAGAAAAGCGTGGTCAGGCGATGGCGATTGCAGGGCTATCCCTTGCGGTTTCCCCTGCTTTGGGGCCAACTTTTGCAGGCTGGGTGTTGAATAAAAATCACAGCTTTTTAGGACTGACTTTGAGTGATTCTTGGCGCTCGATTTTCATTGTGCCAACGGTCATTATCGGGATTTGCCTACTTTTAGCGCCCTTTGTCATGCGTGATGTGCTGAAAAATAAGACTGTCAAATTGGACATCCTGTCTTTAATTTTGACCGTTGCAGGTTTTGGGCTATTTTTGTACGGTCTGACAAATGCTGGCACTGACGGCTGGCTCACATTTGACACTGTCTTGCTACCAACGCTGTCAGGGTTGATTTTACTTATCATTTTTAGTCTGCGACAGTTAAAAATGACAGCACCATTTTTAGATTTACGTTTACTGACAAATAAGCAATTTTCGCTTGCTACGTTGATATTAGCCTTTGTGACGATGGCGATGATGGGTGTGGAAATTATTTTGCCCGTTTATTTGCAAGAAATTCGAGGATTGAGCGCCCTGGGGTCAGGTTTGACCTTGCTTCCTGGGACTTTGATTATGACCGTTGCCATGCCAGTTTTTGGTGGCATTTATGACAAGATTGGTGGAAAAATGCTGTCCATCTGCGGTTTCATTGCCCTGACACTTGCGACGATTCCCTTTATTTTTATCAGCAGCAGCACGCCGCGAAGCTGGATTATCTTCTTTTATGCCATTCGCGCCGTCAGCATTGCCGCTGTGATGATGCCGATGATGAGCGCCGTGATGGATGCGGTCAAGCCGAGCGAAATGACGCACGCCTCCGCCCTGAGCAATACGCTCAAGCAAGTCGCGTCCGCGCTGATTGTCGCCGTCTTTACGAGTGTGACAACCAAAGTGTCGAAAGACCATCTGCCATCAGCACAGCTGAAAGTCGAAAATCCTACCTTGTACCTCACCAAATTCATCAATGCCACGATAAAAGGCTATTCCGCAAGCTTTCTGCTGGCGGTAGTGCTTGGCACGATTGGTGTTGCTTTTACGCTTTTTTTGAGAAATAAAAGCCGTCAGCACTGACAGAAAGATAAAAAATTGTTTGTAAGTGCTGATGAAATAATAAAACTTCTGAAATTTTTATCAGAAGTTTTTTATTAACGAATTAAGAATGCTCAGCAATCCATTCATCTAAGTCAATCAATTCATAATTTTCCTGCGTGTTTTTCGCCACTTGTGCCAGCGTTACCTTTGTCAGCGTACTGACAAGCGTGTTTTCAATCACATCAAGTGCGTCAGTAATGGCGCATTTTTGCGCTTTATCGCCCTCAGTTCCGAGGAAATTTTTCAGCAACTGCTGACTAGCAAATATCCGTCCGCGTCCCTCAATCGCCAGAAAAACATCATAAAATGTAATCTCAGTCAGCGGTTTTGCCAGCGAAAATCCGCCATATTTCCCAGGTGTGGAGCTAATCAACCCCTCATTGACTAAAGATTTGATAATTTTATGTAAATAGGTTGGCGATACATCGAGTCTCGCCGCGATAGGAGCTGCGCTCATCAGCCTTTTTTCGGGCAAGCGTCCCAAAATCAGTAACACATAGACCGACTGCTCCCAGCCAGAGGATAGTTTCATTCTTGCAAATCTCCTTATGAAGTTTTATAATAGTTATTGTAGATATAATTTATCCATAATAACTATTATTCTATCTTATTTTACCATTTTGGAGGTCAAAATACAATGCAAACTCAAACAAGCAGGCGCGTCTTTCTCACCTGTATCCTCTTAACCACAGTCTTTATGGGTTCATCTTTCCCAACTGGCAAATATTTGATTTCAGTTGAGCAGGTGCCACCGTTTTTGCTGGGTGCTTGGCGCTTCATCATCGCAGGGCTCATCATGATTCTCTGGACACTTATCACAAAAGGTGGCGAAGCCATTATTCCACGCAGTAAAGGCAGCTTTTCAAGAGGATTTCTCCTTGTCGCGGTCATTGGTTTGCTCCAAACAACAGGCACGATGGGGCTGCTCAACCTTGCAATGGCACACGGACTTTCATCCTCAATGTCATCGGTTATTCTCTTTACCAATCCGCTCTGGCTGGCGCTACTTGCTCATCCCTTGCTCGGCGAAAAGCTGAATCTTTGGAAAATTTTATCCCTTATTTTAGGTGTTCTTGGTGTGATGATTTGTCTTGGCTTGGATAGCTCTGCGCTTGGCATTGGCGCCCTTTTCGCACTTCTTGGTTCATTTTGTTGGGCGATTAATTCTATCGTGACAAAACGTGTGCCTTTTGACAAAGGTGCTTGGATTTTTACAGGTTGGCAACTCCTGATTGGTGGAATTTTGATGCTGATTTTCTCATTTCCTATGCACGAAAGTTACCACATTTCACAACTTAACAGCTGGGGTTGGCTCTGGTTTGTTTGGCTGATTTTGCCTGCAAGCGTTGGTTCGTTTGGACTTTGGTTTTCAAGTCTCAGACAGCGCAAAGCTACGATTGCCAGCAGTTTTCTCTTTCTCGTTCCGGTGTTTTCCACGATTTTTTCAATCATTGGTTTGCACGACAAATTTACCCTAGGACTGGTCGTCGGTGGATTGCTGATTGTTATTGCCTTGATTTTGGTTAATCGTGAAACGAAAGAAATCCAAAAATAAAAATAGCTTTTACTGTACAGTAAAAGGGAGGAGCAAGCTCCTCCCACAAAAAAAGATAAAGGATTAAGACAATGGAAGTTGGAAACGGAATATTAATATCAGATGGAAAACAATGGAGCTTTGAAAATCAGGTGGCTGATCATTTCGATGAACACGTGAAACTTTCTGTTCCTCTTTATGAACAAGGACACGAACTGATTGGCTATCTGAGCGACTTCTTTTTACGAGATAGCAGTGTTTGCTACGAAATAGGTTGCTCTACTGGTAGGCTCATTGGGAAAATTGCTAAACGACATTTTCACAAATCAAATATTCAATTTATAGGAATAGAACCCGTTAAAGAGATGATTGATATAGCAGAGAAAGAGCAGGAAGTTAGTCAAATTAAATTTGTAGAAAGTTCCATAGAAGCTGCAAATTTAAAGCCGTGCGATTTGGTTTTGAGCTATTACTGCTTGCAATTTGTTTCGCTTTCTCAAAGAGATGAAGTTTGCAAAAAAATCTATAATGCCCTCAACACAGGCGGAGCTTTTATCCTTTTTGAAAAAGAAATTGCTGATGATCCTAAAATAAATAAGCTCATTACATCAAGCTATATCAAGTTTAAAGTTCATAATGGATTTAGTTCTGAGGAAGTCCTTTCAAAACAACTAAGTCTGGAAGGTGTTATGAAAACAAACACTCATTCTGAAAATAAAAAAATGTTGATTAATGTTGGATTTCAGCATGTTTCAACAATTATGAAATATGGAGAATTTAATGGATATGTCTGCATCAAATAAGACAAACGTAGAAAAATGGGCTGATTTACATCAAAAATCTAGTACAATCAGCATTCGTACTACACCAAATTATGCCGTCAAACAAATCTTGGATTTGAAACCTAAGAGGAAACTTGACAACATACTAGAAGTCGGATGTGGTTTTGGACGAAATCTAGCTTTTCTGATAAAAAATGATTACTCAAAAAATTACTATGGGATTGACCTTACCAAAACTTCTGTAAATAAATGTATAGATACTCTTGCTGACTTAAACGCCAAAACGGATATCAGAGTAGGAAATGCTGGAAAGTTTCTTGATTTTCCTAACAACTTTTTTTCTTCGGTGTTTGATATTATGTCAGCTATTACATTTATTTCCGATATTTCTGAAAGAAAAAAATATTTTTCCGAAATTGCGCGTGTCCTTGAACCAGAGGGGCATTATTACTTTCTGTGCCCACGAAAGAATGGGAAATTTCATGATATTTTTGAAAATCAAGACTTACTAGAAAAGGGCTATATTAAACGTAAATTAGATGGAATGTTAGAGAAAGTCTATACAAAAGATGAACTGACTCAATCATTTCCAAATTTTGACTACCTAAAATTAGAAGTTGTTTCAGAGCATACACGTGCTTTTGGAGATGAAAAATTTATTCGCGAGGACGGTTTCTGGTTTGGAGATTTCAAAAAGAGAAAATAGTATCAGTCAAAAGGCACTTACTTTAGCTACTATCGCAATGCTCATTTCTTTCATGAGCTGGTCTAGTCTGTCACCGTTGGCAAATTCTATCGCTTCACAATTTGGACTAAATATTACTCTACAAAAGATTTTGGTGGCTTTGCCTGTATTATTTGGTTCGTTATTGAGAATTCCGCTTGGTAAACTTTCAGATAATTTTGGTGGTAAGAAAATATATTTGAGTACTTTAGGGATAAGTTTAATTCCTTTAGCACTTGCCTATTTTGTATTAAAGTTTCATTTATCTATTAATCTTTTGTTTTTGGTAGCTCTAGGACTGGGAATATCTGGTGCTTCCTTTGCAATTTCTTTATCTTATGCCAGTGCTTGGTTCCCAGAGAGCAGGCAAGGTCGTACTCTAGGAATTGTTGGAATTGGTACAGTTGGCAACGCGATAAGTTCGGGGCTTCTTCCCTTTATTCAGAAAATATTTCATTCTTTAACGAGTGTTTATAGTTTCTTGTTTTTTATAACTCTCATCTTTATTGGAATTTTTAAATTTATAGGTGATGAAGTTCCTATTAACTTTAGAAAAAAGGAAGATAGTCCAAAATTAGATAAGAGATTTTCTTTGTTTTCACTTTCTTTTGCTTGCATGGTTGCCTCTGGATCTTTCGTAGCTTTTGGCGCATTGCTACCAACTTTTTTAGGCATTCATTCAATATTTGGTTTATCATCACTGACAGCAGGTTTATGGGGTGCAGTATTTTCAGTCCTCACTATTGTTACAAGACCACTTGGAGGATATTTTGCTGATATTTCCAACGCAAGAATCTATCTTGTGTTTTCGTTATTTGGAATTATGATATGTCAGTTTCTAATCAGTTTTTTCATACAATCACTTTTCTTATTTCTCTTTGTTTTTATGACTTATGCAGTCTTTATAGGACTTTGCAACGGCTGTATTTTCAAAATTACGGCTGAATATTTTCCAAGAAATATTGGATTTGCTTCTGGAATTGTAGGAGCAGTGGGAAGTTTTGGAGGTTTCCTATTTCCATTCATTTTTGTTTTCGTACCATCAAGTTCTGTAGCCTTTATTGTACTTGGTTTTTTGACTTTATTTAGTGTATTTTCTTCTATTTTTTCCTTAAAAATATTCTAAATAAAAGATAGCCGTGATGGATGCGGTCAAGCCGAGCGAAATGACGCACGCCTCTGCCCTGAGCAATACGCTCAAGCAAGTCGCGTCCGCGCTGATTGTCGCCGTCTTTACGAGCGTGACAACCAAAGTGTCGAAAGACCATCTGCCATCAGCACAGCTGAAAGTCGAAAATCCTACCTTGTACCTCGCCAAACTCATCAATGCCACGATAAAAGGCTATTCCGCAAGCTTTCTGCTGGCGGTAGTGCTTGGCACGATTGGTGTTGCTTTCACGCTTTTTTTGAGGAATCAGGAGAAATTTAAAAAATGAACATCAAACAAATCGCTGAAAAAACAGCTCTAAGCCCTGACACAATTCGTTATTATGAGAAAGAAAATCTCATCAGAATCCCACGAAACAGCAGTGGTTATCGTGACTTCAGCGCACAAAATCTGGAACGCTTGACTTTCATCGGGAAAATGCGTGCGGCTGGCTGTGGAATTGATTTTCTGAGAAAATATTGCGCGCTTCTTGATGACACAGAAAATCATGACAGCGAACAGCGCGAAATGCTGATTGTAGAGGCAAAATCAGCAAGAGAACGACTGTCAAATTTGACAGATGCCTTAGATTATCTGGAATGGAAGATTGACGTGTACTATAAAAATGTCAAAACGCAAGGAGACAAGTCAAAATAGAAGCTTTTTGCTTGCATTAGAGTGCACTTCAAGGTTTATAATAGACTCATAAACTAAGAAATGGAGATTTCAAAAATGACAAACAATGATAAAGTGTGGCTCGTGACAGGCTCTTCCACAGGCTTCGGGCGCGCACTTGTTGAAGAACTCATTGCGCAAGATTACAAAGTGGTCGCCACCGCGCGTCATCTGTCAGCACTGACAGACTTACCAGACAGCGAAAATGTACTCAAGGCAAGGCTTGATGTCACTGATAAAGCTTCTATCAGTGCTGCAGTGACTGCCACGATTGAAAAATTTGGTCGGCTTGATGTTTTGGTCAACAATGCAGGCTTTGGCTATTTTGGCGTCATGGAAGAATCGGATCAGACTGCCGTCAGACGCATGATGGATACGAATTTTTGGGGCGCAAATGACATGACACTCGCTGTTTTGCCTTATATGCGTAAGCAAAAGTCTGGGCGCATTCTCAATACAGTCAGTCGTGGTGGACTGACAACGACAGAAACGCTCGCTTATTATCACGCGACAAAGTTTGCGATGGAAGGACTTTTCCAAACATTGCGCAAAGAAGTTGAGCCCTTAGGGATTTTCGTGACTAATATTGAGCCTGGCTCATTTCGCACAGATTGGGCAGGACGCTCGAAAGAAAGCAGCCCCGCTGAGATTGCAGATTATGCCGTAGCGCACAAGACGCTTGAGCGCCTGAATAGCTACTCTGGAACTCAAGCGGGCAGTCCTGCTCTCGCAGCCAAAGCTTTCATCAAGGTGGCTGAACTGGATAATCCGCCCATGCACTATCTCATGGGCAAGGACGCTTATCAGCTCAGCAAGCAAGTTTTTGAAGCGGCACTTGATGAGTTTGAGGCTTACAAAGAAGAGGCGCAGCACCTTGATTTTGGTGACGAAGCCTATTGGGAATAGCAAATTTCCGAACAATGGCTGCTCAAAAATCGCTGATATACTACGTACATCAGGTTTGACAAATCTTGTCAAACCAACATTGGAGGCAACATTATGAGCGAAATACTTGAAGAGGGTAAAGCCATCTGCGAAGAATGCGGCGGCGAATTTTGGGAAGATGAGTTAGAAGACAGCTACTGCGAAAACTGTATGGATTTTCTCATTCAGTGCGGGATTGATGCGATGAACGGAGATTGACTTGGGAATATTTGACATCATCGCAGCCGTGGGCGATGCGCTTTCGGAAAATGGCGACAAAGCGACCTATTCTGACGAAATCAAAAACGATAAGCGCATTCAAAAAATGATGCACACTGATGGTACAACGCACCAGACCATCAAAGCATCAAAAGTAAAATATAAGAGTGGCAAGGTTACGGAAACACGCTCTTATTACGAAGATTAGAAAAATGGACTGACAGAGTAATTTGTCAGTTCATTTTATTTCTGTCAGCATACTGACGGATGACAAAACTATTTTTTCCGAACAATCTTTTCCAAAAAATCCAAAAATCTCACTTAGAGCTTTTTATTTCCAGACAATCCAGCTAAAATAAAGCTATAAACAAAGAAATTGACGAGGAAAAGCAACCAATGGCTGACAAGACAAAAATCAATCCCCCCACGTAAGAAAAAATTGGTGGCAAACGCACCCCGATGACGAGCGTTCGCATCTCAACGAAGAATGTGGGCTTTTCGGCGTTTGGGGACATCCAGACGCAGCTCGTTTGACCTATTTCGGGCTGCACGCTCTACAACACCGAGGTCAAGAAGGTGCAGGAATTTTAGTCAATGACAACGGAAAACTCAGTCGTCATCGTGGCTTAGGACTGGTCACAGAAGTTTTCAAAGACGAAAAAGACCTTGAGCTGCTTTCAGGCTCCGCAGCCATTGGCCACGTCCGCTATGCCACTGCTGGCTCGGCTGATATCAACAATATTCAGCCCTTTCACTTTGATTTTCACGATGGCGGTCTGGGTTTGGCGCACAATGGCAATCTGACCAATGCGCAGTCGCTCAGACGAGAGCTGGAGCATGATGGCGCGATTTTTAGCTCCAACTCGGACACTGAAATCCTCATGCACCTCATTCGCCGCAGTCATCATCCTGAGTTTATGGGCAAGGTCAAAGAGGCGCTGAACACCGTGCATGGCGGCTTTGCCTACCTGATTATGACCGAGCATTCGATTTTGGCGGCGCTTGACCCGAATGGCTTCCGTCCACTTTCTATCGGTCAAATGAGCAATGGTGCGATTGTTGTTGCCTCTGAAACTTGTGCCTTTGATGTGGTCGGTGCGACTTGGTTACAAGATGTCCAACCCGGCGAAATCATCGAAATCAATGATGACGGCATTCATGTGGACCAATTTACAGACAGTACCAATCTCACGATTTGCAGTATGGAATACATCTATTTTGCACGCCCTGACAGCAATATCATGGGGGTCAACGTGCATACTGCTCGCAAGCGTTCAGGCAGAATTCTTGCCCGCGAGGCGCATATTGACGCGGATATCGTCATCGGTGTGCCAAATTCCTCGCTCAGCGCAGCCAGTGGCTATGCCGAAGAAAGCGGTCTGCCCTACGAAATGGGACTGATTAAAAATCAATATGTGGCACGAACCTTTATCCAGCCCACCCAAGAGCTCCGCGAGCAAGGCGTGCGCATGAAACTCAGCGCCGTCCGTGGTGTTGTTGAGGGTAAACGGGTCATCATGGTTGACGACAGCATTGTCAGAGGAACCACCAGCAAGCGCATCGTCCGCCTCCTCAAAGACGCAGGCGCAGCCGAAGTCCATGTCGCCATCGCCAGCCCCGCCCTCAAATATCCTTGCTTTTACGGCATTGACATCCAAGACCGCGACGAACTCATCGCAGCCAGCCACACCACCGACGAAATCTGCACCCTCATCGGCGCTGACAGCCTGACCTACCTCAGCCAAGAGGGTCTCGTCGAGGCTATCGGACACGACAAGCTCACACTTGCCTATTTTGACGGGAAATATCCTACGCCGCTTTATGATTATGAGGAGGAATATTTGGAGAGTTTGGAGAAGAATGGGGTGAGATAAAATCCATCATTACTGATAACAGATGAGAATACTGACAGAAATCTCTGTCAGTATTTTTCACAATCAAAAAGTTTGACCAATACTGACCAATCAGGTATAATAGGAATGTAGTGAGAAGAGCTCACTAAAAACTGAATGGAAAAGGAGTGAAATTGAGTTCGCCCTCCTTGAAGCTATACAATTAGATAAAATGGAACCTGCACGCTATGCAGAACCTCATTTTCCTAAATTGTTACGCTTCAGAGCAGTCGGGCTCACATCTTAATTATGGACATCGAAAAAATGACAACAACAATGCAAGAAAGTCTTGCTGCGGCGCAGCAAATTGCGCAGACGCGGCATCAGCAGGCGATTGAGATTCCGCATTTGTGGCGGATTTTTGTGCAACCGAATAGTTTTGGAGCAAATTTTTATCAGGATTTGGGGATCAATCTGGACGAATTTACGTCCGTGATTGAGCAAGAAATTGACAAGATTCCATCAGTGGAAGGCAGTTCGGTCAGTTATGGGCAAGGGCTGAGTCAAGACTTGTTCAAACTTTTGAATGAAGCAGATCAGATTGCTAAGAAAATGGGCGATGAATATCTCTCAACCGAAATCGTCTTGCTGGCGCTCTTTGAGTTGAGGCAAAATTCATTGACCCAATATCTGACAACGCATGGCGTGAGCAGACAAAAGGCTGATGAAGCCGTGAAAAATCTACGTGGAGGTGATAAAGTGACGAGTCAAAATGCAGAAGAAACTTACAAAGCGCTAGAAAAATACGGTGTGGACCTCGTACAACAGGTCAAATCGGGCAAGCAAGACCCTGTGATTGGGCGTGATGAGGAGATTCGCGATGTGATTCGCGTACTTTCTCGGAAAACGAAAAATAATCCGGTGCTGATTGGTGAGCCGGGTGTTGGTAAAACAGCGATTGTTGAGGGTTTGGCGCAACGGATTGTGCGCAAGGACGTGCCTGAAAATCTGAAAGACAAGACGATTTTCTCGCTGGATATGGGCGCATTGATTGCGGGTGCGAAATATCGGGGCGAGTTTGAAGAACGCTTGAAAGCGGTGCTGAACGAGGTCAAAAAGTCTGATGGGCAAATCATTTTGTTCATTGACGAGCTGCACACGATTGTAGGCGCAGGTAAAACCGAAGGTTCGATGGATGCAGGAAATCTGCTCAAGCCAATGTTGGCACGTGGTGAGCTGCATTTGATTGGTGCGACTACACTCGACGAATATCGTAAATACATGGAAACCGACAAGGCACTAGAACGCCGTTTTCAAAAGGTTTTAGTGACAGAGCCAACGGTTGAGGATACGATTTCCATTTTGCGTGGGCTGAAAGAGCGCTTTGAAATTCATCACGGCGTGACGATTCATGATAACGCGCTCGTGGCAGCTGCAACTCTATCCAATCGCTATATCACTGACCGCTTTTTGCCCGACAAAGCGATTGACCTGGTTGACGAAGCCTGCGCGACCATTCGGGTGGAAATGAATTCTTTGCCCACCGAGCTTGACCAAGCCAATCGTCGTCTGATGCAGCTTGAAATCGAAGAAGCAGCACTCAAAAAAGAACGCGATGATGCGTCTAAAAAACGGCTGGAAATCTTACGTGCCGAAATCGCTGAACTTCGTGAAGAAAATAATCAACTCAAAAGCCAATGGGAAGCGGAGAAAAAGGAAGTCGGCAAGATTTCTGAAAAACGCAACGAGCTAGAACAAGCACGTCATGAGCTTGATGAGGCGCAAAATGACGGCAATCTCGAAAAAGCTGCAGCGCTGCGCTATGGCAAAATTCCTGAAATTGAAAAAACGCTCAAGGAACTTGAAGAGAAGGCGAAATCTGATGATTTGAGTTTGGTGCAAGAGTCTGTCACAGAGGAGCAAATTGCCGAAGTGGTCGGGCGCATGACAGGCATTCCCATTACCAAGCTGGTTGAGGGCGAGCGTGAAAAACTACTCCATCTGCCAGAAACCTTGCACGAGCGTGTGGTGGGGCAAGATGAAGCCGTTGAGGCAGTATCTGATGCTATTATCCGTGCGCGGGCAGGCATTCAAGACCCCAATCGTCCGCTGGGTTCTTTCCTTTTCCTCGGTCCGACTGGGGTCGGTAAGACTGAGCTTGCCAAGGCGTTGGCTGAAAATCTATTTGACAGCGAGGAGCATATGGTGCGGATTGACATGAGCGAGTACATGGAAAAGCACAGTGTATCGCGGCTGGTCGGCGCCCCTCCAGGCTATGTCGGCTACGACGAGGGTGGCCAGCTGACCGAAGCCGTGCGGCGCAATCCTTACACGATTATCCTGCTTGACGAGATTGAAAAAGCGCACCCTGACGTGTTCAATATTCTCTTGCAAGTCTTGGACGACGGGCGTTTGACAGATTCCAAAGGTGTTCTGGTTGATTTCAAAAACACAGTGCTGATTATGACGTCAAATGTTGGCTCGCAGTATTTACTTGACGCTGTCAGTGCTGACGGAAAGCTGTCAGAAGAGGTCAATGAAGCCGTCATGGCGCAACTCCGTGCGCATTTCAAACCCGAGTTTCTCAATCGGATTGACGACACGATTATCTTCAAGCCTTTGTCGCTTGACAACATTAAAAACATTATCGTCAAAATGACGAGTCTGCTGACCAAACGTTTGGAAGAAATGGAAGTGACCCTTGAGCTGACCGACGAGGTCAAGACATGGATTGCCGAAAATGCCTACGAACCAGCCTATGGCGCGCGTCCACTGAAACGCTATCTGACAAAAGTTATTGAAAATCCACTCGCGAAATTGATTGTTGGTGGGAAGATTTTACCGAAATCGAAGGTTTTGGTAGAGTTGAATGATGGGCAGATTGATTTTGAGATTCAGTCTATTTCTGAATAAAAATTAGAACCGCTGAGTGCATGATTTTCAGCGGTTTTTTGCTTGCTCTTGGCTGAATAAAAAGGTAAAAAATGGTAAAATTAAAGGAAGTAAAAAGAGTTTGGAGAGAGAATGACAGCACAAAATCAAAGACAAGAACTACAACGAAATATCTGGTCTATTGCTGACCAAGTTCGTGGCGCTGTGGACGGGTGGGACTTTAAACAGTACATTCTAGGGATTTTGTTCTACCGTTTTATCAGTGAAAACTTTCAAAATTATATAGAAGCAGGTGACCCAGAAGTTCACTATTCGGATTACCCAGATGAAGCGATTAGCCCTGAGATTATTGATGACGCAGTAAAAACGAAGGGTTACTACATTGCACCCAGTCAACTTTTCTCAAATGTTGAGAAGACTGCGCGTGAAAATGCTGATTTGAATACAGACCTCAAAGCAATTTTTACCGCCATCGAATCAAGTGCGATTGGCTATGCTTCGGAAAATGACATCAAAGGTTTGTTTGATGACCTTGATACAACCAGTAATCGCTTAGGAAATACGGTTGCAGAGAAGAATAAACGCTTAGCCGATGTCCTTGAAGGAATCAATCAACTGAACTTTGGTCGTTTTGAAGATAATCAAATCGATCTTTTTGGTGATGCTTATGAATTCTTGATTTCAAACTATGCCTCAAACGCTGGTAAATCAGGAGGCGAATTTTTCACACCTCAATCTGTCTCAGCACTACTAGCTAAAATTGTCATGCTTGGGAAAGATGAACATAATAAAATCAATAAAATCTATGACCCTGCCTGTGGTTCAGGCTCTCTTTTGCTTCAAGCGAGAAAGCAATTCTCAGAGCATATCATCGAAGAAGGTTTCTTTGGTCAAGAAATCAATATGACCACCTATAACCTTGCACGCATGAATATGTTTTTACATAATATCAACTATGATAAATTTGATATTAAACGTGGAGATACGCTTATCAATCCACTGCACAATGATGACAAGCCTTTTGATGCCATTGTCTCTAACCCTCCTTATTCCATCAAATGGATTGGTTCAGATGATCCAACTTTAATTAATGATGACCGCTTTAGTCCAGCAGGTGTTTTAGCGCCCAAATCAAAAGCCGATTTTGCCTTTATCATGCACGCTTTAAGTTATTTGTCCGCCAAAGGTCGTGCCGCGATTGTCACTTTCCCAGGGATTTTTTATCGTGGTGGTGCCGAGCAGAAAATTCGTAAATATTTGATTGACAACAACTTTGTGGAGTCTGTTATCCAACTGCCCAGCAATCTTTTCTTTGGGACAAGTATCGCCACTTGTATCTTGATTTTGGCAAAAAATAAGTCGAATACTGATACATTTTTTATTGATGCAAGCAAAGAGTTCAAAAAAGAAACTAATAATAACATTCTAACGACTGATAACATCGATAAAATCCTTGCTCATTTTGATAAAAAAGAAGAGTTGGACTATTTCTCAAAAGCCGTCAAATTTGATGCGATTGTCGAAAATAACTATAATCTCTCTGTTTCTAGCTATGTGGAAGCAGAGGATTTGACGGAGAAGATTGATATTGATGTACTTAATCAAGACATCAAGGTGACTGTTGAGAAGATTGATAAATTGCGAGCTGATATTGATGAGATTGTGAAGGAGTTAAGTAAATGAAAAATCTAATTTTAGAAAAACTCCTAGAAGAACGAAAAAACGGTCTTAAAGGTGGGCTTTATCACAAAACACAAGTCAGCTTGACTTACAATTCCAACCGAATTGAAGGCAGTAAACTGACCGAAGAACAGACGCGCTATGTCTTTGAAACAAAGACGGTTGGTTTTGATGCGGACGGTCTGCCAGTTGATGATATTATCGAAACCAGCAATCATTTTCGAGCGTTTGATTATCTGCTTGACACGATTGAAGAAGATTTGAGCAAGAAAATCATCAAAACTTTTCACAAAATCCTAAAAGAAGGCACAAGCGATAGTCACAATGCTTATTTTAATGTTGGCGATTGGAAAAAAATTCCGAATGAAGTTGGCGATATTAAGACAAGTCTGCCAGAAAATGTCGACTCAGATATTTCCAACCTTCTTGTTGAATATTTGACAAAACCAGCAGTTACTTTTAATGATTTAATCGCTTTTCATGAGCATTTTGAGCGCATTCATTCTTTCCAAGATGGGAATGGTCAAGTTGGACGTTTGATTCTTTTTCGGGAATGCTTGAAACAGGACATTGTGCCCTTTGTGATTGATAATGATAAAAAGTTATTTTACTATCGTGGTTTGCGTGAGTTTGCGACTCAATCGGGTTATTTGATTGAGACTTGTTTAGCGGCGCAAGATTGTTTATAAAGAGTGGGTTCAGTATTTTTATCCAGAGGTTGAGGTGGATGACGATTAAGTTGTTAAAAAAACGGACAACACAAGTGCTGTCCCTCCCAGATCAATGCAAGCATTCTCCTTGGCATAGGTTGAAAAAGCTTATCTGGATGGTATTACGAAGCTTGGGAAAGAAAGGAAGCGGGAAGTTAGGAAGAAAAAATGAAAAAGTTAAGAGAAGATATAACAAAGCAACTTAGAAGTCTAGCAATAACAAAGCAACTGAACTTTTTGATAGGTTCTGGTGTATGTTTTGATGTGATTCCGGGTATGGGTGATAAGGCCTATCGAAATGATGAAATTGAAAATAAACCATGGGTTTCTTTGAGTGTTAATGATAAAGAAGATGTTTCAAAGAAGCTGACAGCCAAAGTATCTGAGGTTAGTAGCGAATTATTGAGTGACAGTCCTGGGGAAGATGTAGCGAATCTACAGAAATCCTTTGATGGATTTATGCAGTCTATTGTGTCTGTATTAAATCTATCGAATTCTCGTCAGACTCCAAGAAGCGCGAATATTTTTTCTACAAATTATGACTTGTTCATTGAAAAATCTGCTGACAATGTCCTGAAAACTAACAGACTAGTTTTTAATGATGGAGCAAGTGGGTATTTTGAGCGTTATTTGGATGGACAAAATTATAATAGATTGGTCTCCTATAAAGGACTTAACGATAACTATATCAGTGAAATCCCACAAATTTCTTTGATTAAACCTCATGGATCAATTAACTGGCAGAAAACCAGTGATGGCAAAATTCAAATAAAGAATGAAGTAGTTTCAAATTCCGAAGTGGTTAATCCTCTAGGTTTTGAATCAGAGGACACATTCTTGAATAATCACTTTCATGAAATGCTTCGTCTTTTTCAACTAGAGTTAGATAAGCCACAAACTGTTTTATTTGTGAGTGGCTTTTCTTTTCAGGACCCTCATATCTCTAAAATGGTCTCGCGTGCTATACAAAATCCTGAATTATTAACTTATGTTTTTGCTTATGACGATAAAGCAAAAATAGATATACTTAATAATATCAAAATATCTGAGAGGGTGAACTTTAAGGTTTTAACACCAAGGGATATTTTTGAAAATGTAGAAATAGAGGATAAGTTGACACTAGAAGTTTTGACCGAGATTCTAAATGGTTCCAGTTTGGAGGATTTGAAAGAAAATGGAAGTTCCAAGTAAAAAACTCGGTGTTATTGTCGGTGTGGACGGTACTGTGGCGCAAGTTGGAATGTATGATATGTCAAACGATACAAATTACATCTGGTTTGGAAATATTTTGTCAGGACCGAAAGTTGGTGCATTTTTAACAATTAATCAAAATTATTCAAAAATTATTGCTAAAGTTATCTCTGAGAAGGTAGTTGACCAGCAAAATACTATCAAGAGTACGGAGTTTGATAATAGGTATAGTAAGAACTCCATCAATAGGGTCATTTATCTTAAAACACAAGGAATAATTGAAGACGGTATATTTCAAGTAACTAGTTCTGTTGTACCGATGGTTGGGAATGAAGTCACTTTAACAACTCAAGAAGAGATAAAAATCATATATAATCTTCATCAAAATGATGCTACTATTTGTGTTGGGAAATCTATACTTGAAAATCAGCCAATACTTCTTTCAATAAATCAACTTTTTGCCAGCCATATTGGGATTTTTGGAAACACTGGAAGTGGAAAATCAAATACCTTGCACAAGGTTTTTCTTGAGTTATTTCGTTCAAAGTATTTACCCCAAATTATCAAGCACTCTCAATTTTTCGTTATTGATTTTAATGGAGAATACACTGGAAAAGATTTGTTTGGTATTGATGAAAACCATAAGAGAATCTTTGGAATTAATACTCGAAAACCTCAGAATGGTCAAAAACTACCAGTTAAAAAAAGTTATTTATTTGATGCAGATATCTTGTCAATTCTTTTTGACGCAAGACCTGCAACACAAGTTCCTTTTTTGAGAAATGCACTTCGTACTTACAGAGAAAAAATTAGTGATGGAATGTCATTTGCGAATCTTGAAATAGGACTATTAAAATCATTAATAATTTCAACAGATAAAGTTGAAAGTAATTCTATTGATGCATGGGTTGAGGCTGCGAGTTCATTACAAATTAATAAATCGCTTTTTGACGGAATCTTGAATAATCATTTCAAAAAAAGTTATGGAAATATGAATATCTACAACGAAAGCAATGAGGTTATCGTTGAAAATAACAATATTAGTATTAGAGGAGAGCAATTTTTTAAATTAGAGGAACTTGCTAGTGCTCTGGGTGATGCTTTTAACTCGGCAAGTGAAATTCAGAAATTGGCTTGCTTTTTACAATTTCAGAAAGTATATGTGTCTGCATGGAAATCTACTAATATTGAGTTTATCAATCCGTTGTTTCACAGGATTAAAACAGCTTTTGACAGTTTAGAAAAAGTAGTTGAAATAAAAAATTCTATCGAGAATGAGTTCTCAACCTTAAATATTATTTCTCTGTTGCATGCAAATCAAGAAATAACAAGATTACTGCCAATGCTTCTTTCAAAGATGATTTATGATGAACAAAAGATTGGTGTTTCGGAAAATCAAGCAAAGCAAACTAAACATCTAATTATTGATGAGGCTCATAATATTCTAAATGACCAATTTAGAAATAATAATGACGACTGGCAAGATTATCGTTTGACGGTATTTGAAGAAATAATAAAAGAGGGACGGAAATTTGGCTTTTACTTAACCCTGAGTTCGCAACGTCCAGCCGATATTTCACCAACGATACTTTCTCAAGTTCATAACTATTTCATTCATCGGCTGGTAAATGAAAAAGATTTGCGCATGCTCGAGAATACGATGCCTACTCTTGATGCTAGCTCATTTCAGATGATTCCCAGTTTAGGTAAAGGAGAAGTTATAATCACAGGAAATAGTATGCAGGTTCCAGTATTTGCTAAAATCTCAAAAGAAGAGAAGCTACGCCCATCTAGTGATGATATAAACCTGACGGAAATGTGGAGTGAAGAAAATGAATAATCTTTTAGACCTTATCCAAGGCGCAGATGTAGAGTGGAAACCACTTGGCGAAATTCTTGTCAGAACAAAAGGCACAAAAATTACTGCAAAGCAGATGAAAGAGGTTGACAAATCTAACGGACCAGTCAAAATCTTTGCAGGAGGGAAAACTGTTGCTTTCGTCAACTTTGACGATATTCCTGAAAAAGATATTTTGACTGAGACGTCTATAATTGTAAAATCTCGCGGGATTATTGAATTTGAATATTATGATAAGCCGTTTTCTCATAAGGCTGAGATGTGGTCATATCATAGTGAAGATGAAAATATTGATATCAAGTATGTTTACTATTTCTTGAAAATGAATGAGAAATATTTTCAAAATCTTGGTTCAAAAATGCAAATGCCACAGATTGCTACGCCTGATACTGACAAATATAAAATCCCCATCCCCTCCCTCGAAATCCAGCAAAAATGTGTCGAAATACTTGACAAAATGACAGATTATGTTACGGAGCTGACGGCGGAGCTGACGTTACGCCAAAAGCAATATTCGTTTTATCGGGATAAATTGCTGACCTTCCCTGGCGGTCAGAGCGACTCGGACGAGTCGCTCGCTGTTCGGTGGACGACTTTGGGGAAGTGGCAACGATTTTGGCTGGCGGAGATTTACCTGAAAAATATAACAAAGGTCAGAAAGAACCCAGTGAGGAATTTCCGTATCCGATTTATTCAAATGGTACAGGAAATCAGAGCTTATATGGATTTGCCAATAGTTATCGCATTGATGATGAGGCCGTTACAATTTCCGCACGCGGAACTTTAGGCTGGCATACAATAAGAAGTGCAAAATTTACACCGATTGTACGTCTGCTAACTTTAATACCTGATAAAGAAATCATTTCGACTAAATTTCTAAATTATATTCTAACACAAGCAGAATTGGGCGGTGTGCAGACAGGAATTCCAAGTTTAACCAAACCAATGGTTGAAAAAGTCAAAATCGCTATACCTCCCCTCAACCTCCAATCCAAAATCGTGGAAATCCTCGATAAGTTCCAAGCACTGACGGAGGACGTGTCAGGACTTTTGCCTGAGGAAATCGCCTTGCGTCAAAAACAATATGCTTATTATCGTGAACAGCTCTTGACATTTACCGCAAATAGTGGTAAAGCCAGCCAGCCAGCCAGCCAGCCAGCCAGCCATTAATTAGCAGCTATCTCTTTGTTTTGCGTGAAGCCGCTGAGAAAGTTGGCGTTTCGCTGGATGATTTGGTAAAAGTGATTTGGACAACGTTAGGGGAAATCGGTGAGTTTGTGCGCGGTAATGGAATGCAAAAAGCGGATTTTGTAGAAAATGGTTTTCCAGCCATTCATTATGGGCAAATTTATACAAAGTATGGACTGTCAGCTAATCAAACTTTTAGCTACGTTTCTGCTGACTTAGCGAAGAAACTCAAGATTGCTGATAAAAATGACTTGTTACTTGCGACAACCTCTGAAAATGATGAAGATGTATGTAAACCACTCGCTTGGTTAGGCGAAAAAGCTGCAATTTCGGGAGATATGATGCTTTTTCGACATCAACAAAATGTTAAATTTTTAGCTTATTACATTCAAACCACAATGTTTCAATCAGCTAAAAAGAAAAAAATTACAGGAACAAAAGTTCGACGTGTATCGTCAGCAGATTTATCAACTATGAAAATTCCAGTGCCCTCTCTGTCAGAACAAACCCACATCGTCGAAATTCTCGATCGCTTTGATACCCTCACGTCAGACCTGATAGTGGGCTTACCAAGGGAGATTGAGCTCCGACAAAAACAGTATGAGTATTGGCGAGAGCAGTTATTAAGCTTTAAAAAAATAAAATTTTAGGAGTTTATAGGATGGGAAATGAAATCTTTGAGTATGGTTTTCACTTAGTAAGTGAATTAGAGATTGCTGCAAATTTTATTTGGGCCGGTATAAAGGAAGTCAATAAAATAAGAGACTTTGAAGTTGATATTCCAATAGAACTGTCAGACCTAATGGATAAAACTGTTGATTATGGTAGAGCAGGAGGAACTTTTCAAGAAGCTAATGCACATCTAATAGTTAGAGAAAACCAAGATAAAATATTTACGGCTCTTTACCATTTTTCGATTGGAATTGAGAGAGTTCAAAAGACAATCCTTAAATTATATTTGTTTCCAAAGGATAGGGATGAGGATTATGAAAAGAGTGATCTTGAATTACTAAAAAGCCATAAAATGGAGGCACTTCAGCAACGCCTGAAAAGATTATTTCCAGAGCTTCATTTTGAAAAAAGAGAAAATAATCTTCTTGAACTTTTATCGCACTATTATAATCATGAAAGGTACATGAATCTTCATGCAGACACCAAGGAGGATAATTACTATCATCTTTTTATAGAGTTTCTTAAAAGGTATTCTAAAGATTTAACAAATAGGAAAACTGTATTAGAGGTTATTGGTAGTTCTGTTGGACGTATCATAGCAAAATACTATAGTATTCTTGAAAATTTAAGTCATGAAAAAGGAGTTTTTGTATATGAGATTAACTACCAAAAAGAGAGCAGATACGTTTATTTAGCATATCAAAATCGGAACGCTTCTTTACAAATCCAGTTTGATAAGATAAGACGTGCAAAACAGGAGTTAATCTTGTATCTGATAGAACAGGGGAAAGCAATTTATCCAGTAGATAGTTTAGAAATTGATTCTTTAGATTTTGATTTTGCAGAGCTCCCTGATATGATAGATTACATTTTGAATGAAAATGTTCTAAATGATTTCACAGACACAGTGGAAAGCTTTGATGACGATATCTTTTATGAGGTTGAGGATAAAAAGGAATTTCAAAGAATTATAGCTGAACGGAAAGAAATTCTAGATAATTTTTATAAATGATTGGTTTGGTAAAAAATAGGATAATAATTATGGGAAAAACTTTGAGTGAGATTGCAGAAGAGTTAAAAGAATGCGATAAAAAAGTTCAGCTCATTTATGCTTTCAATGGAACGGGAAAAACAAGATTGTCGCGTGAATTTAAGAAATTAGTACAGCCAAGTGATGCGAAAGATATCGAAACGGATAGTATGGCTCGCGATACAATTTTGTACTACAATGCGTTTACAGAGGATTTGTTTTATTGGGATAATGATTTAGAAGAGGATACTGATAGGAAATTAATTGTTCAGTCCAATTCTTTTATTGATTGGATTATTTTTGAGCAAGGTCAGGACCAAAGTATTATTGAACATTTTCAGCATTATACTGATAACAAGCTAGTTCCCAAATTTGAACTTCCTCCTATAAAAGATGAGAAAGGGGAAACTATTGGCTATGAAAACCACGTAGAAGCAATATCCTTCTCTTATCAGAGGGGAAATGAGGATGATTATGAATTAGTAAAAATTTCAAAAGGAGAAGAAAGTAATTTTATTTGGAGTATTTTCTACTCTCTAATTGAAAATGTTGTGGATATCTTGAATGTAGTGGAAGATAGAGAAACAGATGAATTTGATAAGTTAAAGTATATCTTTATTGATGATCCAGTGAGCTCATTAGATGAAAATCACTTGATTGAGACGGCTGTTGATTTGGGAACCTTGATAAAGTCTAGTGAATCAGATGTTAAATTTATTCTCACAACGCATAACCCATTATTTTATAATGTATTGCACAATGAGTTCAATAAAGCAAAGAAATATTTTTTGAAGCGATTGGAAGACGGAACATTTGAACTAAAAGAACAGTCAAATGATTCTCCATTTTCGTATCATTTAACTTTGCTAGAAGAGCTTCATCATGCAATCAAAGTTAACGAGATAACCAAATATCATTTTAATTTTTTAAGGAATTTGCTGGAAAAAACTTCAACATTTTTGGGCTATAAAAACTGGACTAGCTTATTGCCAGAAGATAGCAGAAAGGCTTACGAAAGCAGGATTATAAATATTTCAAGCCACTCTAAATATACAACAGATGAAATCGCTGAAGCAAATGATCAAGAAAAACAAATGTTAAAATATCTTGTTGAACTGTTAGAAGACACCTATAAATTTAATAAGGAGCAATAATGCAAGAAGCAACCGAAACTTCCCCAATCATAGAATCCAACAACTTCATCGTCCTTGACAAATGGACAAAACTTGAACAAAAAGGGAGCTTTCAATCTGAGGCAGACCTTGAACGTGAGATGATTTCAGATTTGCAACAGCAAGGCTATGATTATGCTAATTATTTAGTGACACCAGAAGCCTTACTTGGAAATTTGCGGCTTCAACTGGAAGATTTAAATGCTGTTCATTTTTCAGATAGTGAGTGGGAACGTCTTTTATCAGAATACATTAATAAACCAAGTGATGGCATTATCGAATGTACACGTAAAATTCATGATGACCATGTCTATGATTTTATTTTTGATGATGGGCATATTCAAAATATTTATCTATTGGATAAGAAAAATATTGCGCGCAATAAAGTCCAAGTCATCAATCAGATGAAGCAAAAAGGCAGTCATGCTAATCGTTACGATGTGACGATTTTAGTGAATGGTCTGCCTTTGGTGCAGATTGAATTGAAAAAGCGTGGGGTATCCATTCGGGAAGCCTTTAATCAGATTCATCGTTATAGTAAAGAAAGCTTTAACGGAGAAACTTCTCTTTTCAAGTATCTCCAAATTTTTGTGATTTCAAACGGCACAGAAACCCGTTATTTTGCTAATACCACAAAACGGGATAAAAATTCCTATGATTTTACCATGAATTGGGCGCGTAAAGATAACGAGCCGATTAAAGATTTGAAAGATTTTACGGCGACTTTTTTAAGTAAACGAACACTACTCAATGTTTTGATGAACTATTCGGTGTTTGATTCAAGTAACACGCTTTTAATCATGCGTCCTTATCAGATTGCTGCAACGGAGCGTATTCTTTGGAAAATTAAATCCGCTCATGATTCAAAATTAAAAGCAGGGATTGAAACAGGGGTTATATCTGGCACACTACAGGCTCTGGTAAAACGTTGACCTCGTTTAAAGCTGCCCGCCTTGCGACGGAGCTGGAGTTTGTTGACAAAGTTTTATTTGTGGTAGATCGAAAAGATCTCGACTATCAGACGATGAAAGAATATCAACGTTTTTCACCAGATAGTGTGAATGGTTCTGATAGCACAGCTGGCTTGAAGAGAAATATTGAAAAAGAAGACAATAAAATCATTGTGACGACCATTCAAAAGCTCAATCATCTCATGAAAACGACAGAGGCACATGAGATTTATGACAAGCAAGTGGTCTTTATCTTTGATGAATGCCATCGTAGTCAATTTGGTGAAGCACAAAAGAATCTGAAAAAGAAGTTTAAGCATTATTACCAATTTGGCTTTACAGGGACACCAATTTTTCCTGAAAATGCTTTGGGGAGTGAAACAACAGCTTCCGTATTTGGGCGAGAATTACATTCATATGTGATTACGGATGCCATTCGCGACCAAAAAGTTTTAAAATTTATGGTGGATTATAATGATGTTCGTCCACAGTTTGCAAGGCTAGAATCTGAAACAGATGATCAGAAATTATCAGCGGCTGAAAATCGACAAGCCTTACTTCATCCCACACGGATTCATGAAATTTCAGACTATATCTTAAATCATTTTGCGCAGAAAACGCACCGAACAGCAGGAAAAGGGTTTAATGCTATGTTTGCTGTATCAAGTGTCGAAGCAGCGAAACTTTACTATGAAGAACTCCAAAAATTACAAGAAAAATCTGAGAAGAAGCTGACGATTGCGACCATTTTTTCTTTTGCAGCAAATGAAAACCAAAATGCGATTGGTGATATTGAAGATGAAAGCTTTGAACCAACAGCATTAGATTTATCTGCAAAAGAATTTCTGACGAAAGCGATTGACGATTATAATCACAGCTTTGGTACAAGTGAATCAATTGAAAAATTTGAACAATATTACAAACGATTAGCTGAAAAAGTTAAAAACAAAGAAGTAGATTTATTGATCGTCGTCGGGATGTTTTTGACAGGCTTTGATGCGCCGACATTAAATACCTTATTTGTGGATAAAAATCTGCAGTATCATGGCTTGATTCAAGCCTTTTCACGGACTAACCGAATTTATGATGCGACCAAATCTTTTGGAAATATTGTGACCTTCCGTGATTTGGAAAGTAAAACAAAAGCAGCGATTACTCTATTTGGAAAATCACAAACAGCAGAAGTTCTCCTTGAACGACCATATAACGAATATATGAATGGCTTTAAAGATGATGAAACTGATGAAGCTAGGCGAGGTTATTTAGATGTTGTTCATGAGCTAAAAGAGAAATTTCCAGAGCCAGGTAAAATTGTTAAGGAAGTAGATAAAAAGCAATTTGTTAAACTCTTCGGCGAATTTTTGAAACTGGATAATATCTTGCAAAACTATGATGAATTTGCAGGATTGCAAGCTTTACAAGAAATTGATTTATCAGATGAGCAGGCGGTTGAGGAACTTAAAACAAAATTTTATTTAGATGATGAAAAGATTCAGGAGCTTGAACAACTAGAAATTCCAAATGTTCGAGAAATACAAGATTATCGCTCAACTTATAATGATATTCGCGAGTGGTATACGAATGAACGGCGGAATAAAAAGCAAGGAGAATCAACTGTAGATTGGGATAGCGTTACTTTTGAAGTAGAGCTCTTGAAATCCCAAGAAATTAATTTGGACTATATTTTGGAACTTATTTTTGAAACAAATAAAAAGGTTTCGGATAAAGATAAGCTGATTGATGAAATTATAGGGACAATCCGTGCGAGCGTTGGAAATCGTGCGAAGGAAAGTCTAATTGTAGATTTTATCCGTCATACAGACATTGATGCGATTAAAAATCGTCCAGAAATTCTTGAGAAATTTTATACTTTTGCGCAAAAAGAGCAACAAAAAGAAATGATCAAACTCATTAAAGAAGAAGGGCTAAATGAACAAAGTACAAAACGTTATATTCAAGCTTCGCTTAAACGCGAGTATGCAAGTGAAAATGGAAATGAGCTCAATGAAACATTGCCAAAAATGAGCCCTTAAATCCAGCATATCACACCAAAAAACAAACGGTCTTTGAAAAGCTCAGTGCTTTTGTAGAGAAATTTAAGGGATTGGTGGAAAATTATAATTTTTTTCGGACATTTGATTATGATAGAGATATAATAATCTTTGAATAGGGGAAGATGATGGCTGAGAATGCTGACTTGAAGTCTGGTGTTGAGGTTGGTTATAGGTGGTGAATCATGTTTTGTAGATAGTTCCTTTCATCGCCATAGGAATGCTGAAAGAGTTGATGAGGAAGCCATCAGCATCTGTGAACAAGTATCTTCATAAATTTACCGCTAGTGATTTATTGATAAAATTGGTGATAAAAGTGACAAAGGATAGATTGAAATAGTAATAGGGGGGGAGAGTTAAGTTTATCTATGCTTAAGGGAGAAGGGAAGAGATGGGTTATTACGATATTCTTGAAAAAAATAGAAATATTTTACTTTTTATAGATGGAGAAGATGCTACAACGAAAGTTGAATATGTGCAGCAAAATTATAATAAAATTGTAATTAAATATGTGGGTAATGAGAAAGTTTATAACTATTCATTTAGTAGAGCACAGTTCTTTAAAGTGATTGAAAAAGTTAATTCTGATACTACAAAAATTTGGATTGATGGGAAGGAAAATTTTTATTTTGATTTTGCGCAAATATTTAAAGATTATATCCGAATTATAAATGAGAATGGTTATTTTGAGGTCTATGAAAAAAGCCGGGTAAAAATTGAAAAATCGGCACTAGATAATTTAGAAACAAAGAGAACTTTCGATTATTTTAAAGAACTAGCAGGGATTAATTCATTAGATTATAATGGAACTAAGTTACTCAGTAAAAATTATGGGAAATGTTTTGTGAGAAAGCAAAGCGTTTTGGCTGATTATTTGAAAGGAAATTTTACTCAAAATGCAGAGAAAATTTCTGATATTCCGATTTTTCCTTTTGGATTTAATCTTAGCCAAAAAGAAGCGGTAGAAAAGGTTTTTCAGAATAAAATCAGTGTTATAGAAGGACCTCCTGGTACGGGAAAGACGCAAACCATTTTAAATATTATTGCGAATGCAATAATGCATGATAAAAAAGTTGCAGTGGCTTCTAGTAATAACTCAGCGACTTCTAATGTATTTGAAAAACTTCAAAAATATGATTTGAGCTTTTTTGCTGCTTTTCTTGGAGGGACTGTCGAAGAAGGTGGAAGTAGGAAAAAATATTTTATTGATCATCAGCCTGAAATTCCCGAGTTATCAAATTGGAAAAAAGACCAAAAGCAGAAAGAAAATCTTTTAGTTGAAATTCATACACTATATGATGATTTACAAAGCAAGCTAGCTGCAAGAAATCAACTCGCGAAACTTGAACAAAAACATGAAGAAATTCGACTTGAACGTAAATATTTTGTAGAAGATTATGGGAAGCAATTTGATTCTGATAGTGAAATTATTCTCCATAAAAAATTATCTTCTGAAAATTTTATGGAACTCTGGGTTAGATATGAAAATTTGCTTATTAGAAATAAACAATTCAATGTTTGGAGAAGACTTGTTAACCGTATAAAATTAGGGATTAGTAACCAAGAGATTTATAGCCATGCCTCTGACGAATTTATTTTCTTATGTCAGAAAAATTTTTATGATGAATTACTCAGAGAACTCGAACTACAAATCACAGAATGTAAAGATATTTTAGTGCATTTCTCATTTGAAGGTAAATTACAAGATTATCAAACTTTGTCAATGAAATATTTCAAAGCTTTCCTTCATGATAATTATCATAGCAGGAAGAGAAGAAAATTTAAAGATGGTGGCTCTAAGGAAGAGGGGAATTTATGGAAAAATTCCGAAGCTGTCTTGCAGGAATATCCCGTTATCTTGAGTACAACTTTTTCATTGAGTGTAATTTTTTCTGATAATCCTTTGTATGATTATGTCATTTTAGATGAGGCGTCTCAAGTCGATTTGGCGACAGGAGCGCTCGCACTGTCTTGTGCAAAAAATGTTGTGATTGTTGGGGATTTGAAACAACTTCCAAATGTGGTAACTAAGGAAGATAAAATAAATTCTGAACAAATCTTTAAAAGTTACAATTTATCGGAGTCGTATCAATATTCTACGCATAGTTTGCTTCAATCTATTAAAGAAGTTTTTCCCAACAGTGCTTCAACCTTGTTGAGAGAACATTATCGTTGTCACTCGAAAATTATTGGATTTTGTAATAAGAAATTTTATAATGACGAGTTGATTGTCTTATCAAAAAGTGAGGCTTCCGAAGCGTCTCCGTTGGCAGTCATTACGACAAAGCCTAGTGAGCATATGAGGTGGTCTATTGGACACAAAAACCAAAGAGAACTTGATGAAGTGGAGAACATTCTTTTACATGACTATGAAGAAAAGAACGAGTGGGGAGTGATTACGCCTTATCGAAAACAAGCTAATGAACTTCAAAAAATGCTATCAGAAGAAGGCTATTCTGCGGATACTGTTGATAAATATCAGGGGCGTGAGAAAAATAAAATTATTTTCTCAACAGTTGATAATAAAATTACACAATTTTCTGCAAGTCCTAATCGCTTGAATGTGGCGGTTTCACGAGCCATTAAAAAATTTATTTTGGTTGTAAATGGAAATGGTGAGGAAAAGCGTAATAATAATATTTCAGATTTGATAAATTATATTAAATATAACAATTTTGATGTTTCTGAAAGTAAAATTTATTCTATTTTTGACTATCTCTTCGAGGTAAATAAAGAAGCGCGAAAAAGATATTTGAAAGGGAAAAAATACAAGTCAAGGTTTGATAGTGAAAATTTGATGTTTTCACTCATTGAGGAGATTTTGGGCGAAGATAGATTTAGTAAATTTAAAGTTGTGCCTCAATATCAGTTGAAATTATTGATTAGAGATTTTGATGGTTTAGGATTAAGTGAACGAGAAAGAAAATATGCTGTAAATTCTAATACTCGAATTGATTTTTTAATTGAGAGTAAGATGGACAAAAGTCCTGTACTTGCGATTGAGGTAGATGGTGTGACTTTTCATAATGAAAATACTGCGCAGTTCGAACGGGATAAGCTGAAAAATCATATTTTAGAAGTTTGTGGTGTTAAATTACAACGTTTTCCAACGGATGGAAGTCGTGAAAAGGAACGTTTAACCAAACTTCTTGAGGAGTACTTGCTGTTACAAGACGATAACGCTAAATCCGAACAATAACCCCAAAAAGTTCCAGTATATCCTACTGGAACTTTTTATTTCCGAACAAATCATTTAACATAGAGTTATCAAATAAAAAACGGAGAATAAAAATGTCTGAGAATGCATATGCAAAATCTGGTGTTGATGTTGAAGCGGGATATGAGGTGGTTTCACGGATTAAGAAGCACGTGGCTAAAACCGAACGTTTGGGGGTGCTAGGTGCGCTTGGTGGTTTTGGTGGCGCTTTTGATTTGTCGGTGCTTGATGTGAAAGAGCCAGTGCTAATCTCTGGGACTGATGGGGTTGGGACAAAGTTGATGCTTGCGATTGCTGCCGATAGGCATGATACGATTGGGATTGACTGTGTGGCGATGTGTGTGAATGATATTATTGCAGCTGGAGCTGAGCCTTTGTATTTTCTTGATTATATTGCGACGGGGAAAAATGTGCCTGAAAAGTTGGAGCAGGTGGTTTCAGGTGTTGCTGAAGGTTGTGTACAGGCAGGTAGTGCGCTAATTGGTGGCGAAACGGCTGAAATGCCTGGTATGTATGACGCAGAGGACTATGATTTGGCAGGTTTTGCGGTTGGTGTGGCTGAGAAAGCGAATCTGATTGATGGGGAGAAAAATGTCGCTGAGGGCGATGTTCTGCTTGGTTTGGCTTCATCTGGGATTCATTCAAATGGTTATTCGCTGGTGCGCAAGGTTTTTGCTGATTTTGATTTGAATGTTGTTTTGCCTGAACTTGAGCAACCTTTGATTGATGTGCTTTTGACGCCGACTAAGATTTATGTGAGGGAACTTTTGCCTTTGATTAAAGAAAAGAAAATCAAGGGGATTTCTCATATTACTGGTGGTGGCTTTGTTGAAAATATTCCGAGAATGTTCGGAAATGGACTTGCCGCGGAGATTGCTGAGGGAAGTTGGGATATTTTGCCGATTTTCAAAGCGCTTGAAAAATACGGCAAAATCAAGCACGAAGAAATGTTCGAGATTTTCAACATGGGTCTTGGTATGGTGTTGGCGGTTTCGCCTGAGAATGCAGCAGCAGTAAAACAGGAACTTGGTGCTTTTGAGATTGGGCGCATGGTGGAACGGACGGATAAGGCGGTTGTGATTAAGTGAAAACTGCGCTTGGTAGCAGCGTAGAAATTTAGGAAAAAAATCCGTAGAATTGATGAAATCAATGAGGAATTTTTATCTAATTTCCTAGCTGCTAGCGCAGTTTTCCAGATAGGAGATCAAATGAATATAGCAGTTTTTGCATCGGGAAATGGTTCTAATTTTCAGGTGTTAGCGGAGAAATTTCCAAATCATGTGAAGTTGGCATTCTCTGACCATCATGAGGCTTTTGTACTCAAACGTGCGGAAAAGTTGAATATTTCAGCTGTAAGCTTTGAGTTGAAAGAGTTTGTTAATAAAGCGACTTATGAATCAGAGCTGGTTGGGATTTTAGAGCGTGAAAAGATAGAGCTGGTTGTACTTGCGGGTTATATGAAGATTATTGGTCCAACTCTGCTTAAGAAGTATGGAGGAAGAATCATCAACATTCACCCATCATTTTTACCGAATTTTGCAGGTTCACCGCACGCTATTGAAGAAAGCTGGGAAGCTAAGCGAGGATTGGGTGTGACGGTGCATTATGTTGATGAGGGTGTGGATACGGGAGAGATTATTGCGCAAGTGGCACTGCCTTATCTTGAGAACCTAGCAGAATATGAGCAAAGCGTGCATGAGGTGGAATATCGACTTTATCCTGATGTGATAGAAAAGATGATTTGTAGGTAATCACTACTGTTCAACTCTTAGAAATCATGTTTGGAAGTCAAAGTGTGTGTTTTTTGCCCTTATTGTTTTATACTAGTTCATCTAATAGTTTTACTACGTAAAATTAAAGATGAACTGCAACTATACTGCCTTGCGCTCGCGCAAGAGGTGGTTTGCGTGAAACGCAAACTTTGACTTTTAAGCCGTAGGTTTAAAAGTCAAACAGTATTAGAAGCTGAGCAAATGGACGGTGGAGCAAAGCGGATGTAGAGTGATGGACACCTGTGGTGTGAAATGAACGTAGAGTGTCTGCAGATATGTCATGGAGCTGCCTGAAGTTAGATGGCGACATCAATCTGTTGTTCGTTTTCCAATGGATAAGATATAGTATAAGTTGCTGGTAGCTGCTGGCTTCTATTTTTGTGTGAAAATAAAAGCTCCGAAAAGTTTTTTCAGAGCTTTTATATAAGGAAATTTACACTAGTTCAACGCTCTTACCTTACACTTGTGCAAGATGTAGTTTGTGTGAAACTCAAATCTTTAACTCCTAAAAAGAGTTTTTAGAAGTTAGACAATATTAGAATTTCAGATAACCTGTATGATAAGAGATTACGCCATTGAGGTCATAAGATTTAATCTTTGCAAGCGAAGCTTCAGCTTTTTCATTGTCCCAAGTCATGGCTGGATTTGAGCCGTGAAGTTCGTTGTTGTCTGCGATATTCGCGGCATCACCAACGACCATGATTTTGCTACTGCGAAGGTAGAAACTAGCATGACCTGGGGTGTGTCCTGGTGTGAAGACGGTTTCTATGCCACCGCATAAGTCAAGGACATCTCCATCACGAAGAAGGGTATCAACAGGAAGATGAGCCGTAGCAAAGCCTGTTTTTAGCATATTGTAAAAGGGAAGTTCAGCTGGGGAGAGGCTGTTTTTGCGTTGCTCTAAAGCCTCAAGTTTGGTTGGTGTTTTCTTGCCATCAATAAAGGGGGCGTCAATTTCATGAGCATAAACTTTGGCTTGAGGGGCAAACTTGAGCAGTTCACGAGTGCCACCAATATGGTCAATATCTTGATGAGTTAAGAGAATTTCTGTCAAATCTTTGGCATCAAAACCTGCATTTTTGATAGCTTGAGCGATGATTTCGCCTGAATTTGGGAGTCCAGCGTCAATAAGAACGAGATGGTTATCATTCCATATGAGGGTTGGATAAAGGGTCATGGTCTGCTCACCTCTAGGAATTTTAACTTCGAGCATTTCAACGTTTTCAGCAATTTTCATTTTTTTGATTCCTTTCTTGTTCAAATCGTGTATCTTTATTATAAACTAAAAAATAGGGAAAACCTTTTTTAATAAATTATTCGATATTTCCGAACAATAAAAGGTAAAAAAATGGCCTAGATCTGATTATTCCTTTTTGTTTATTGAAAAATACACTAAAATAGAGGAGCATCCTAAAATTGCCCTAAACTTTGTTTTTTTAGGAAAGATTTACTAGAGTTTATGAAAATGGAGAGAAAAATGCATCCACATTTAAAAGAAGTTTTATTTACTAGAGAAGAAATTGCTGTGCGCGTGAAAGAGTTAGCGGCAGTGATTTCGCAGGACTATGCAGGAAAAAATCCACTGGTTGTCGGGATTCTGAAAGGGTCAATCATGTTTACTGTTGATTTACTCAAGGAACTTTCGATTGATGCGGAGGTTGATTTTATGGACGTGACGAGCTATGGTTATGGGATTTCTTCATCAGGCGAGGTGCGAATTTTGAAGGACTTATCAACAGTAGCACATGGGCGAGATATTTTGATTGTTGAGGATATTATTGATACAGGAAATACTTTGCTCTATCTGAAAGGCTTGCTTGAAGAGCGGCAGGCGAATTCTGTGAAGATTATTTCATTTTTGGATAAACCAGCTGGGCGAAAAGTTGCGATTGAGGCGGATTATGTTGGTTTTGAGGTTCCTGATGAGTTTATCGTTGGTTATGGGATTGATTATGCGGAGCGCTATCGTCAACTGCCTTATATTGGGGTGTTTAATCAGGAATTTTTGATTAAAGACTAAGTTTTTGATTTGATGATGGGGCTGTCAGCGCTGACAGGATAAGCTTGTTTATAGGTAGAAGAGTGGAGTGGAATAAATAAAATCAAGTCTAAGTCCGATTTTTCTTTACAAATGTTGCTGCAATTGTGGCTACTTTGATTTAGGTATTGTAAGACAAGAATAAAATATATTATTTCCGAACAATAAACTTGAAAAGTCTTAGAGAACTACTCTAGGACTTTTTATTAGCGAACAATAAGCTTAAAATAGAATTATAAACTTCTGTCAGTATACTGACAGGCTGTCAGCACGCTGATAGAGATAAAATGATGTTGAAGTGATTACTTCATTGGTGGGGATTCTTTCTCTCCACCAATGTTAGTAGAACGAAAGCAGAGCTTAGTGCTGCTTATCTCGTCACCTTATAGAGGTGGGGGAATTAGCAGGCACTTGCTAAGTTAAAAGTGAGGATATAAAGTTGTCAAAACGTGCATTAATCAGTGTTTCAGATAAGACGGGGATTGTAGAATTTGCCGGAGAATTGGTCAAGTTGGGTTGGGAGATTATTTCAACGGGAGGGACAAAAGCGGCTTTGGATGCTGCCGAAATTCCGAACATTGCGATTGATGATGTTACGGGTTTTCCTGAGATGATGGATGGCCGTGTGAAAACCTTGCACCCTTTGGTGCATGGGGCACTCCTCGGACGACGAGATGTTGAAAGCCATCTTAAGGCAATGCATGAGTATGGGATTCAGCCGATTGACCTTGTAGTGGTTAATCTTTATCCGTTCAAAGAAACATTACTTGCAGGCGGCAGTTATGAAGAGATGATTGAGAAGATTGATATTGGTGGTCCCTCAATGCTACGCTCAGCGGCTAAAAATCATGCTGCGGTAACCGTTTTGACAGACCCAGCAGATTATGAAACTGTTTTGACAGAGCTGTCAAATACTGGGGAAACGCTGTTAACCACCCGAAAACGTTTGGCTGCCAAGGTTTTTCGCCATACGGCAAGTTATGATGCGCTGATTGCGGATTATTTAGGCAAGCAGCTCCACGTGACAGATCCTGAGCGCACGACATTGACTTATGATGTCAATCAACGTTTGCGTTATGGTGAAAATGAACATCAAGCTGCAGTATTTTATCAAACGGCGCTTTCAACGAGTTACTCGATTGCGCAGAGCAAGCAGCTCAATGGAAAAGCACTTTCATTTAATAATATTCGTGACGCGGATGCAGCGATTAAAATTGCGCGCGATTTCACAGCAGCACCGACCGTTGTGGCGTTGAAACACATGAATCCTTGTGGGATTGGAACGAGCGACACGATTGAGCAGGCTTGGGACTATGCCTTTGAAGCGGATTCTGTGTCAATTTTCGGTGGCATTGTTGTACTCAATCGTGAGGTTGACGCAGCAACGGCTGAAAAAATGCACAAAATTTTCCTTGAAATCATCATTGCACCAAGCTATTCTGCCGAAGCTTTGGAAATTTTGACGACGAAGAAGAAAAATCTGCGCTTGCTCCAGCTTGATTTCGCTGAAGCAGAAGCTTCCAAATCTGAGATGGAATACACCGGCGTGCTTGGCGGACTATTGGTGCAAAATCAAGATGTCATTGTAGAAAATCCAGCAGAATGGACAGTCGCAACAAAAACTCAGCCGACAGCACCGCAGTTTGAAGCCCTGAAATTTGCCTGGAAAGCGGTCAAATTTGTCAAGTCAAACGGAATTTTGGTATCCAATGAACACCAGACTTTGGGCGTTGGACCAGGTCAAACCAACCGTGTTGGCTCAGTTAAAATCGCGCTGGAAGCCGCATTTGAGAAGTCTCGTGAACTAACAGAAAATGCTGTGCTTGCGTCAGATGCTTTCTTCCCCTTTGCTGACAATATTGACGAAATCGCAAAATCAGGTGTCAAAGCCATCGTCCAACCTGGTGGGTCGGTACGCGACCAAGAGGTGATTGACGCTTGCGACAAGTACGGGATTGCCATGGTGTTCACTGGGGTGAGACATTTTAGACATTGAAATCAACTTACAGCCTGTCAATTTACTGACAGAGCTGTCTTTTTTTGATAAAATATGAGATAGAATATTTTCTAAGAAATGAGAAAGGAACTGAGTTCGCCCTCCTAGGAGCTAGCGACAATGTGACATCAAAGATATCACATTGTTGCTGTCCGCGAAGTCTAAGCGCTGAAGCGCCAAGACCGTGCGGCAGGCGATTAGATAAAATGGAACCTGCACTATGTGCAGAACCACATTTTCCTAAATTGCTACACTCCTGAGCAGTCGGGCTCACATCTTATTATGACAGTTTTACTTTTCGACATTGACAACACTCTTCTCAATTTTGACAAAGCGGAGTATGATGCGCTGGGCAAGATTTTTGCGCATTATCACATTGCTGATACGGCTGAAAATCGGGCGATTTATTCACGAGAAAACAAAGCACTTTGGCGGATTCATGAGTCGGGTGGAATGTCGCGCGAAGCGCTTACTTCGACTCGATTTGTGAAGGCTTTTGAGGCACTGAATGTCTGGTCTGATGGGCTTGATGGTGTTGCGATTGATGCGGAATATCAGACCTATTTGTCAGAGGGGCATGAGCTGATGAGCCATGCTAAAGAATTGCTGTCAGTGCTGACAGAGCGTCGTCAGGAGATGTATGTTGTGAGTAATGGTACATCGCGTGTGTCGCGACCTCGTATTGTGGAAGCGGGTATTGCCGAATACTTCCAAGAAATTTTCATTAGCGAAGAAGTAGGGGCGCATAAGCCTTCTCGCGAATTTTTCGACCGTGTATTTGCGCAGATTGATAGCGCAGAACGTAAGGAATTTACGATTGTCGGCGATAGTCTTGCAACGGATATCTTGGGTGGCAAAAACGCTGGTATTCACACGGTTTGGTACAATCCAAAACATCTTATGTATTCAGAAGATATTAAACCTGAGCGTGAGATTTCTGATTTGTTGGAGATTTTAGAGCTGGTAGGAGAATAAGAAAAAGCGCTCAACCAAGCGCTTTTCATCTCCAATCAAACATGACTCAAAACATCCTCTACCGAAAAAGAACCATCAAAAAGCAGTCGCAAAGTCAGCGTCATTTTATTCGCCAGAATACGAGCGTCAAGCGCAGAATAAGCAGACTCGACAAGCAGCTCAGCAATCGTTTGCTCATAAAGCGCCCAAGTCTTGAGGAGGCGCAGCCGCAAATGTGGCGTCTCGTCAATGATTTTTGGGATATTGAAAAAGTTTTTCGGGTCATCATCGTCAGCGATACACTGCCGGATAAAGTCAGGATAACTCTCCCAAACATTGTCAGGATTTGACCTCAGCCAAGACGAGATTAAATCTAGGAGAATGGTTTCATCATTAAAGATAATATCGTCCTTGCTCGAAAAATATTGAAAAAGGGTTTTTTTAGCAATCGCTGAGGCTGTCGCAATTTCCTCGGTGGTTACGCCATCAAAGCCCTTTTCTTCAAAAAGGCGCAGCGCATTTTCTATGATTTCAAGCCGTTTGGCTTTTTTCTTTTCTTCTCTTAAGCTCATAAATTGATTATAACATATTTTTAGTAACTCGGTAACTTTTTTGTTGACAAATAAAAAGTAACCGAGTATAATAATTTTGTAAAAGGTAACTGAGTTACCAAAAGAAAGCCAGGTTATTTCACAATGGAAAAACACAACAATATGCGCTTGCTCATGATTCCACTCATGCTGGTGCTATTTATCTCTACACTTGACCAAACGGTCGTGGCAGCAAGTCTAAGCTCAATCGGCAAGGCACTTGGTGATGCCAATCAAGTCACATGGGTAACGACTGCTTACTTGATTACAAGCGCCGTTACTACGCTGATTTTTGGCAAACTTGGTGATATGATTGGGCGCAAGCTCATGCTTCAAGTTTCGCTCAGTATTTTTCTGATTGGTTCGCTTTTGTGCGGACTTTCAGGCAATATGTGGTTGCTCATTGCCAGCCGTGCTTTTCAAGGCATTGGTGGTGGCGGTCTCGCAACGCTTTGTATGGCAGTGGTCGGTGATCTTGTCCCACCACTCGAACGCTCACGCTATCAAGGCTTGATTGGGCTGGTTCCATCTGTTGCGTTGGTTGCAGGACCATTCTTGGGAGGTTTTATTACAGACCAACTCAGCTGGCATTGGATTTTCTTCATTAATCTTCCGATTGGCATCGTGGCACTCGTTTTTATTGGCGCTTGCCTTCATCTTGAAAAACGTAAAATCTCAGGAAAGATTGACGTCTGGGGAGCAGTCACGATTTCGATTGCGACAGCGACACTTTTGCTCAACCTCAGTCTTGGCGGTGAAAAATGGACATGGGCTTCAGGACAAAGTATCGGTTTATTTGCGACCGCTGCCCTCATGCTCCTCGCCTTTATCTTGATCGAACGTAAGGTAAAAGCACCGATTACACCATTGACTTTTTTCAAATCCAATATTTTCACGATATCTACGATTCAATTTTTCTTGGTTTCAGCAACAATGTTTGTTTTCATGCTTTTCACGCCGATGTATTTCCAAATGCTTCGTGGTTATTCTGCAAGTAGCGCAGGCTCAACCGTGATTCCGCTGATGATTGGGGTTATCATAGCCTCAGCATCACTTGGTGAATTTATCACACGCACAGGTCGTTATAAAATTCTCCCTGTTTTTGCTAGTAGCTTGATTGCAATTAGTGCGCTGATGATGGGAATGATAGGTGAGCATACAAATGTCTGGTATGTCGCAGCAGCACTCTTTATCAGCGGTCTTGGACAAGGGGCAATGATTCAAACCGTCACAGTTGCTGGGCAAAATGCCGTGCCTTTTCAGCATATCGGGGCAGCCACAGGAGCACTCAATTTCTTTAAAAGTCTTGGTGGCTCATTTAGCTCCGTTATTTTTGCCTCTATCTTGGCAAATGCGACTGGAAACAGCCTACTTCCAGCACATTTGGCGCACGGCTTCTCTATCACATTCCTCTGGGTTCTTCCGCTCATGGCAATTTCCTTTATCCTCGCTATCTTCATGAAAGAAAAACCACTCTCAGAAGAAATGGTTAAAATCGCTGCTGGTGAAGAAGAAGCGCCAGAATATTGAATAGAATTTATACTGTTTTGTTTGCCTTTTTATCAGACGCTTCAGTCGCTAGATAAAAAGGACAGATGTTCATCGCGTAGCCCAAAGGGCGGAGATAGCACTTAGACTTCTGGGACAAGGAGATCTCATATCTTTGATGTTAAGCAGACTGTTGCAGCTCTAGCTGCGTACAGGCCGCTTAGTTGTTACACCTAGAGGTTGTACCCTACCATTTGTAGGGTAAGAAAGGGGTCCCCACTAATGAAGTAATCACTTTAATTTTCCTCAATAATCCAGCCCAGTGCTACTGACAGAAATTTCCCAAAGTCTGTCAGCTGCTTTGAGGTCAATCGAGTGTTGACGGACACCGCCGCCAAAGTTGTCAGCTTCGCTGTCAGCCATCAGTCTTGCGATATTGACGTCTTCGCAGTAAAGACCACCCTTGTCAGTGAGGTCAGGGCTGACGGCTGCCCAAACTTGTGTTGCTGCGCCTTGACGAGTGGTTTTGAAATAACGATATTTGCTACGGTCAAAGCCAGCTTTTAGACCTTGAAAAAAGACAGGAATATGAATAAAACCGAACTTGTCAGCGATTGTCCGTTGCCAGGGGGCGACATGAAATTGCTCGCGACCGATATTTGTCATAAGGACCATGCCAGGATGAACGGCGAAAGCGCGTATGCCGTCTTTTTGTCCGAGTGCGTCAAGTTTGACGGAAAACAAGACATTTGCCGTTTTTGATTGCTGATAGCCGATTTGAGGACTGTAGGTGCTTTCGTCAGTGAAGTTCCAGTCTGCCAGCAAGCCTGTGGACTGTTGAGCACGGCTAGAAACTGTGATGACACGGGCATTTCCAGCTGCTTTGAGCAAGGGTAAAAGCTCCATTGTTAATTGGAAATGTCCGAGATGATTGGTCGCAAAGTGAGATTCTATCCCACGCTCATCGCGCTGCAGCGGAACATACATGATTCCAGCAGAATTGACCAAAATGTCAATCTTGTCAAATTTACTTTTGACGCTGTCAGCAAAATCATGAATACTGACAGGATTTTGTAAGTTCATTGGTAAAACTGTCAAATTTGACAGTCCTGTCAATGCTGTCTGTGCCACATCAAGCCGTCTAGCAGGAACGATGACTTGCGCGCCAGCACTGACAAATTGCTTAACCGTTTCTAGCCCAACGCCTGAATAACCGCCTGTCACCAGTGCGATTTTCCCAGTCAAGTCAATATCTTTCATCACTTTTTTTGCAGTTGTTTTAAAATTAAACTTGTAGTTGTCAAATGGAATTTGCTGATTCATTTTTTCGCTCCTTTGTGATATGATACAAGTGTAACGTTTGGAGCGTCATTTTTCAAGATAAAACGACTGTCAAAGCGCTAAAATTGACAGTTTCAAAGGAGTGTAACATGACCGAGCGCAAGAATCAGTATCAATCTTTTCACGAATTTATCATCACGGCGACCATGCAATGTCTGGATAAGCACACGCTTTCAGAGTTGTCAGTAACCGAGATTTGCGAGCGAGCAGGAGTCAGCCGAATGGCATTTTATCGCCATTTCAAGAGCAAAGAGCAGGTGCTGCTGGAGTATTTCACGCCAATATACGGTGACTTTTTGGATAATCTGTCAAATCTGACAGAAATCAACAGCCAGATTCTCGCCGAAAAACTCGTTGATTTTTTTGCCAGCCAAGGCGCTGAAATCAGAAAAGCCACGCAAGCAGGCTACTATCTCCTGATTTTTCAGGTCTTTACCAAAAAACTCGCCGAATTTTATGACAAAACAACGACTTGGGAGGACTACGTCAGCACCAAACGCCAATGGTGGAACGACTTCATGGCAGCAGGTCTATTCTACGTTTTGGGAAATTGGGCAAAACACAGCGGACCCGAAACGCGCGAGGAAGTGATCAAAATGGTGATTGAATTTCATGAATGATTGAATAAAAATAGCTCTATTTCACATCAGAAATAGAGCCGTTTTTTATGAATTACCAGCAGTAGAATTGTCATTATTTCCCATACCACTCGGCATTAACATGATTGTTTTTGCCGTTTTTGATGTGCTGCTCGTTGGGATAATCACGACATTTGAGCCTGTGGTAACATCGCTAAGACTTGCGCTGCTTGATGAATCATCAGATGACGATGAGCTAGTCGTTCCGCCTTGATTAGGACCTTGTCCCATCTGGGCTTCTTGGACGCTTGTGCTGCTATTGATTGTGAAAGTTTCAGACGAACCAGACCTTGTTTTAATCGTAACTGATGACGAGCTTATCGTGCTGACCGTGCCCATATCGCCATTTTTCCTATCGCCAGCAAATCCGCCTGTTTGCCCCTGACCTTTCGTAAAATTCGCCGAAGTTTTGCTGTTGGCATGGTGTTGTCCGACAAAGTAACCGCCAGCAAATCCGCCTGCAGCAAAGAGAATTGCGATTAGTCCAGTCAAAATCAATAGAGGAGTCATCCTCTTTTTTCTCGTTCTAGCCTGATAGTTATTGCTCATATTTTCTCCTTTTCTAAGATGTGAGTGCGACTTTTAGGAGGCTGAACTCAATTTTTCTGATAATGTGTATATTTTACTGGATAAATCTTTTAACTCTCTTAATTTATTCTTTGCCTGAGCTTAACACATCTATATTGCTTTTGAGATGAATGGCTTTTTGTTAAAATATTAATTAGAATAAAATGAGAAATTCATAATAACATGAACTCAATAAATAATGAGAGGAAAATATGGAAAAAGTAGAAACAGCGAAAAAGTTTTGGAATCGTGACTTCATTCTTTACATGATTTCATTTGATATGGCTGAGATTGCAACGGCATTTTTACGCTTTGCAATTCCTGTCTATATCTTGACTCAAACGGGTAATGCTACGCTTTTAGGCACAGTGATGACACTTTCTTGGTTTCCTTTTGTACTTTTTACCTCGGTCGGTGGTGTGCTGGCTGACCGGATGAATAAAAGGCGGATTATTACCATTTTTAATTTTCTGATTGCACTGCTCATTGGAATTTACACGATTTTTTCAGGAATTTTTGACCATTTTTCCTTAACAGTTTCTCTGCTTTTTTTGATGACAAGTCTGCAAAGCTTGCAGTCACCCGCTTTTGACACGATTGTTTATCAGCTTATTCCAATGGAGCAGCTGATGAAAGCCAATCAAGTCACATGGGTCCTAATGATTGCTTCAGGAGTTCTCGCACCAATGCTTGCAGGGCTTATGCTTGCTCATCTAGGACTGACCAGTCTCATGATTGCTAGTAGTTTGCTTTTCTTGCTTGCCGCTGGGCTAAATTCGCAGCTGAAAATCAGTTTCAAAAAGACGAAACAGGAACAGGGCATTTTTCGGACAAGCTGGTCAGATTTCAAGTCAAGCCTGAGATACATTGGACGAGAAGATGAGGTGCTCAAGCGCTCCACTATCGGCTTATTTCTCTATGCATTGCTGCTTTTCCCAATCTTGACTTTACTCCCCACAGTTCTCATTCATCAGCGACTTCTTATGGGAGAGGCGAGTGTTGGCTTCGCACAAGGTTTTATTATGATTGGTGGTGTGCTGGGTGTTCTTTTAATCAGCAAAATCGGCAAGCAAGTGACTATCCAGAAAAGTGCGACTTTACTTATAGTCAGTTCGAGTTTGATGTTACTGACTCTCGTTTTGTTTGGGCTGACGGAGCATCCTGGACTAGCGTACGGGATTTTATTGGTCGGTTCTCTCTTGGTCAACACGACTTTAGTGATTTATTCGCTGAATTATTTTACCTATCTCGGTCAGCGTACTGACGAGCAGATGGTAGGCAAGATAATGGCTTTTGCCATAACCGTCATGATGTTGGGAGGGACACTCTCACAGTTTGCCCTCGGACGATTTTTTGAAATATTTAGTGAAAATCTTGCACTTGCAGGCATGATTTTACCACTTGTAGTGCTGTTATTTTCATTTACGATAAGGATAAAGACGAAGTAAATCAAAATCTGTCAGCATACTGACAGAAAATGACAAGGAGAAAAAGATGAAACAAACGATTGATGATTACTTACAAGCAAAAATTGGCGCAGAAAAAGATTTTCAGCCTGACTGGGAGGCGCATCGTTATCTGATCCGTGGGAAAATGTTTGCCATGCACGCGACTGATAAAAATGGGAAGGAAATTTTGACCCTCAAGCTCTTGCCCGAACACGGCGAGGAGTTGCGTGAGTTGCACAAGGACAAGATAATTGCAGGTTATTACATGAACAAAACGCACTGGAATAGCATTTATCTCACAGAAAATCTGCCTGATGAACTCATCAAAAAGATGATTGATGAGAGTTATCGTTTGATTCTTGGAGGATTTAGCAAGAAAGTGCAGCGTGAAATTATGGAAGGAGAAGTATGATGATAGAAATTCAAGACTTGAAAAAGTCCTATGCTAATAATCAAGTTTTAAAAGGTGTCAATCTGACGATTGAGAAAGGCTCTTGTACAGCGCTTGTCGGTAATAATGGCTCTGGAAAATCAACGATTGTTGATATTATCACAAAATCTAAAAAGGCAAATAGTGGACAAATCAACTATGACTTTGATGAGCAAAAACTTTTTGAGCATATTGGTGTGCAGCTACAAAATGCTGACTTTGACCAGCGCTTAAAGGTCAAGGAAATCATTCGACTCTGGCGTGATATTTATGGAGAGCCAGACGCTGAAATTGCACAATTTATCAAGATTTTGGGCATTGATGAAATCATGAATCAGCGTTCAACGAAGTTATCTGGTGGACAAAAACAGAAGTTGAGTATTTTGCTCTCTGTTTTTCATCAGCCAGAGCTGTTGATTTTGGACGAGCTGACGACAGGCTTGGATGCAGCGACACGTGAAGATGTGCGCGAATTTATCCGTGAATACAATAACAAAGGTAAAACAGTCTTTATCGTCAGTCATTACATGGACGAGGTTGAGGCGCTCTGTGATGTTGTTCATTTCCTCAAAGATGGTGTAATTTTTGAATCAGGAAATCCAAAAGCGTTACTTGTCAAGCATGATGTGAAAAATCTGCAAGAATTTGTCCGAAAAAATATGAGAAAGGCGGTGAGCCATGTTTAAAGGATTGATGAAATACCACGTTACGGTCTTGTCACGAGATTATATGAATGTACTTGTTGGACTGACGCTCCCTTTTATCATGCTTTTTGCGATAAGTCGGCAAATCCCAGAAGCTGGACTTTCAGCTTTTCTTGAAAGCCACTTTGTCCTTTGGCTTTTTATCTCAGGCTTGTTTTTGACCTTCTTTGGCGTCGCATGGGACACATTCACACAAGAAAAACTCGCTTTCTTCGCCGCTTACGGATGACACCAGTGACGGCAAAGGACTTCCTGCTCACAGGATTTACAGCTTGTCTGCCAATTTTGACAACAATGGCAGTCGCTCTGCTTGCGGTCATGAATCTCCAGATGGGCAAAGATTTGAGCGGTAGAAGTTGGTTGAGCTTTACGATTGCGCTATTCATCAGCTTTGTCATGTGTTATCTGATGAGTATGTTTATGGCAAATATCGTAGCAAATGCAAAAATGTCAGAATCACTGATGTATATCGGATTTTTCAGCTTAATTGGGCTCCTGCAATTTCAGCAGATTTTTCCAGAAAGCATCAGACAAATCTTGGACTACCTACCCAATTTTAGTGCATTAGAGATGATGCATATCGCATGGACTGGCGGTAACATCTTTGCAAGTGCGGCACTTTACATCACGCTTGTTTGGACTGTAGGCTTTGCTTTGCTCACTGTGAAATTTTTCAAATACGAATAAGGGCTATTTCCGAACAATAGCAAGATAAAAAAGTTTGACTTTAGACTCAGGCTTTTTTATTTTTGTTGTTCGGGCTAAAATGAAAGTATGAATAAAAAAATGAGAATTTTGGTGATTGGTAGTGGTGGACGTGAGCACGCGATTGCAAAGAAGTTCACGCAGAGTGCTCAGGTGAGTGAGGTTTTTTGCGCACCAGGGAATGCTGGTATGAAAAAAGACGGAATTCACATTGTCAATATTTCCGAACTTGATAATGAAAATTTAGTCAAATTTGCTCTAAATCAAAACATTGACTTGACTTTTGTTGGTCCTGAAACAGCCTTGATGAATGGTGTAGTTGACGCATTTGATGCAGTTGGATTACGAATATTTGGACCGACAAAAGCGGCGGCTGAGCTTGAGGGCTCAAAGGATTTTGCCAAGCAAATCATGAAAAAATATGGGGTGCCAACGGCGGACTATGCGACTTTTGAGGGGCTGGACGAGGCGCTAGCTTATGTGCGAGAAAAGGGCGCACCGATTGTCATCAAGGCTGATGGCTTGGCGGCTGGCAAAGGTGTGACGGTGGCAATGGACTTGGAAGTTGCTGAGGCTGCTCTGGCTGATATTTTTGAGGATGGACGAGGAAAAGTTGTCATTGAGGAATTTTTAGATGGCGAAGAGTTCTCTTTGTTTAGTTTTGTGCATGAGGGCAAGATTTATCCAATGCCGATTGCGCAAGACCACAAGCGTGCTTTTGATGGCGACAAAGGTCCGAATACTGGGGGGATGGGTGCTTATTCGCCTGTTTTACATCTGCCACAAAGTGTGGTGGACGAAGCGCTTGAGCGTGTCGTTAGACCGACAGTTGCAGGGCTGATTTCCGAGGGGAAATCCTTTACTGGCGTGCTTTATGCAGGTTTGATTTTGACTGCTAATGGTGTAAAAACGATAGAGTTCAATGCTCGTTTTGGCGACCCTGAGACGCAGGTCGTTTTACCACGCTTGACAAGTGATTTGGCGCTTGCGCTTGACGCGATTTTGGACGGACGCGAGCCAGAGCTGACATGGCTTGAAAATGGTGTCACGCTTGGCGTTGTCGTGGCGTCTAGTGGTTATCCTGCAACAAGTACGAAAAATCTGGAAATACCGAACATTCCAGCTGATTTGAATGTTTACTATGCGGGTGTCGCAGAAAAATCAGGCAAGCTTGTAAGTAACGGTGGTCGTGTCTATTTAGTCTCTGAAACAGGCATTGATGTCGCAAGCACACAGAAATCCCTTTATGAAAAATTAGCGAAATTGGATAATCAAGGAATGTTTTATCGGCATGATATAGGTTCGCGTGGATTATGAGCAAGATCCTTGTAAGTGCTTGTCTAGCAGGCTTTCCATGTCGTTATGATGGAAAAGCGAAAACAAATGAAGAAGTTGTAGCGCTTGTAAAACAAGGCCTTGCAATTCCAATCTGTCCTGAGCAACTTGCGGGTTTGGCGACTCCAAGACCTCCAATGGAAATCTTAGGAGAGCGAGTTGTAGCCGTTACTGGTGAGGCATTCACTGAGGAATTTTCCTATGGTGCAAGGGCAACTTTGCACTTGGCACAAAAATTTGGATGTAGTCAAGCGATTTTGAAGTGATTACTTCATCATTAGGGGAGGTTTTTCCCTAATGATGTTAGTAGAACGAACGCAAAGCTTAGTGCTGCTTATCCTCTAAAGGAGGATTTAGCAGTCACTTGCTTGGTGGAAGTCTGGTAGTCCATCTTGTGGATTTGGGCTGATTTATGACGGCACATTTTCAGGTCAGATGATTGCTGGAAATGGGATAACTGCGCAGTTACTTGCCGACAATGGAATTGAAGTGATTACTTCATCAGTGGGGATACCCACTGATGTTAGTAGAACGAATGCAAAGCTTAGTGCTGCTTATCCTCCAGAGGAGGATATAGCACGCACTTGCTTGGTGAAAATGGAGAGTAGATGATTTTTGTTTTCGATATAGATGGGACGATTTGTTTTAACGGTGTAAAAATCGCTGATGACATTCTGTCAGCACTGACAGCGCTTGAAAAACACGGTCATCAGCTCGTTTTTGCTTCAGCTCGTCCTGTCAGAGATATGCTGCCTCTACTGGCAAATTTTTCTGAAAATTTTCTCATCGGGGGAACGGTTCGATTGTTCGGAAAAATGAACAGATTGAAATTGTAAAAGCGATTGGAAACTCTGACTTTGAATGGCTTAGAAAGTTTGTTATTTCAGGGAATTTGGACTATCTCGTAGATACTGACTGGGACTATGCACTGAAAAATCAGCATGATGAAATCACGAACATTAACCAGAAAATCGACCAAAATCATCTGGCGAAAAATATCTCGTTGAATGAAATTGCGCAAGCGATAAAGTTCAATATCTTGAATTTTTCAGGAGATGAAGTAGCGTTCAATAAGTTGAACGTTGAAATCATTCGCCATGAGAACACGAAAAGCCTTGATATCACTGCAAAGAATATCAATAAATACACAACATTCAGAAGATATTTTCCATCAGAAAACTACATTGCGTTTGGCAATGATGCAAATGATGTAAAACTTCTGAAACACGCAGCATATTCTGTTGCAATCGGCGACAATCCTGCATTGAATTTTGCAGATGAATACTTGTCAGCACTGACAATGACACAATTTTTGAAGGAGAAAAAATGGCAGAAGTAGCAATCATCATGGGTTCCAGCTCAGATTGGGCAACCATGAAAAATACAGCAGATTTATTAGATGAATTTGGCGTTGAGTATGAAAAATTAGTCGTATCGGCTCATCGGACCCCTGAATTGATGGCAGATTTCGCACATAGCGCGCGCGAAAAAGGCTACAAAGTGATCATTGCTGGGGCAGGAGGAGCCGCGCATTTGCCAGGAATGACGGCAGCAATGACGACGCTCCCAGTGATTGGCGTTCCCGTCAAATCTCGCTCCTTATCTGGCTTAGACAGTCTCTACTCCATCGTCCAAATGCCCGCAGGCGTCCCTGTGGCGACAATGGCAATCGGCGATAGCGGTGCCAAAAACGCAGCGCTCTATGCCGTTCAGATACTCGCTGTCAGTGATGAAGCCTTGCATGAGAAATTGGTAAATTATCGGGAGCAGGCTAAAAAAATGGTTGAAAAATTAAATCATGATTTAGTTTAATTTAATGGGCGTATGATTTAAAATACAATCATTGAGGAATCTGTAAACACAATTATCTTAACAAATATAAAATCCGAACATTGGTTCGGTTTTTTTAATTTAATACCTTTTTTTAGGAGAAATTTCCGAACAAAAGTCGTAAAATTTAGTTATATAAGGCAGATTCTAAAAGCATTTTAGAAGTTAAACAGTATTAGAAAAGGGTTGACAAAATGTCAAATAAAAAGAAAACAATTGGAATTATTGGTGGTGGGCAGCTTGGTCAAATGATGGCTATTTCGGCACAATACATGGGACACAAAGTCATTACGCTAGACCCGAATCCGACCTGCTCAAGCAGTAAGGTGTCTGATGAGATGATTGTGGCGGATTATGATGATGTCGAGAGTTTGCTGAAACTTGCTTATGCTTGTGATGTCATCACTTATGAGTTTGAAAATGTAGATGCGGTGGCTTTGCACCAAATCGAGAGTTGTGTCGCGATTCCTCAGGGCATTCGCTTACTTGAAATCACACAAAATCGTAAGTTTGAAAAGAAATTTTTAACTGATGAGGCAAAAGTCCATGTAGCCCCTTGGCAATTGATTTCAAATGTTTCTGATTTGCCTCATCATGTTGTGAAAAAACAGGTTTTGAAAACTACAACAGGTGGATATGATGGGCATGGACAGGTTGTTTTGAAAACGGATGAAGATTTGATTGCAGCACGTCAATTGGCAACTGCAACGGAATGTGTGCTGGAAGATTTTGTCCCATTTGAACGTGAGATTTCTGTGATAATGTCCGGAAATGGCGAACTATTTGTTGCTTTTCCGTTAGCGGAAAATGCTCATAGTGAAAATATTCTACATCGCACGATTGCACCTGCGAGAATTAGTGAAGAGGTTGCTGAAAAAGCGCGTCAAATGGCGTTTGATATTGCGCGTGAATTGAGTCTTGCAGGAACTTTATGTGTAGAAATGTTTTTGACAGCCGATGGGGAGATTTTTGTGAATGAATTAGCCCCTAGACCACATAATAGTGGGCATTACACGATTGAAGCGTGTGACTTTTCACAGTTTGATTTGCATATCAAAGGTGTGTTAGGAGAAAAACTGCCAGAGCCTCAGCTTTTAAAAGCAGCAGTAATGCTGAATGTCTTGGGACAACATGTTGAACCAGTCAAACAGCTCACGGTTTCCCATCCTGACTGGCACCAGCATGATTATGGTAAGCCAGAGGCAAAGCACAATCGTAAGATGGGACATATCACGATTTTGACAGATAGTTTTGCCGAAACCTTGAAAGAAATTGAGCAAACAAAGATTTGGTAAAACACAAAAAAACACGGTAACCAGCCGTGTTTTTTTGTGTTTTAGGAGTAAACTTAATGAAAAAGTTTTATTGGAATGACTTTATTATAGACAATCTTACTTAACATTTACTAAAGTAAGGCTAAAATGAGACTAAAATAATAAATTATTTACTCAAGGAATAAGGAAGTTCAGAATCCTTGTATTGCTGCGGATTTGGTACGATGCCTAGTTCAAATTTTATTTCTCCACCAGCCATTAAATCATCATGATGGAAAAATGTTGTGCTGACCGTTTTTTTGTTAGTGCTGACAGATTGAACAAACATTTGCTGTGGCTGATTTGGTTCTGACAAAATCGTCAAATCTTTGCCTGAACTCAAATGCATCACTGCTTTATCCCATAAAGGCAGCCCAATCACGTACTCAAGCGAAGCAGCAGTAACAGGGTAAAAACCAAGACTTGAAAAGATATACCATGCCGCCATCGTGCCATTGTCTTCATCTCCTGGATAGCCGTCTGGTGTGTCATCAAAAGTTTGCGCGAGCAGATTTTTAATCAAAGGTTGCGCCATCCACGGCTTGCCGATGTAGCTGAACAGGTAAGGATAATGGAAACTTGGCTGATTGGAAATCGCGACTTGCCCGAACTCCAGTGCTGCCATCTCACTCATTTCGTGAATTTCAAAGCCATACCCTTCAACATTGAAATTTGGTCGCTGGTTGCAAAGGGCAATCAATTTCTGTTCAAAATGATCTGCGCCACCGTGTAAATTGATCAAGCCAGCAAAGTCTTGAAAAACAGACCAAGAGGTTTGCCAAGCAGAGCCTTCCGCATAATCACGACCCCAGCGGATATCAAGAAAATCAGGTCGAAATTCGCCATTTTCGTCTTTTGCTCGCATAAATCCAGTTGTCTTATCAAAAATATTGCGATAGTTGAGCGCTTGTTTGGCATAAAAATCTGCCGTTTCACTGTCGCCAACAACTTTTGCAACGCGCGAAATACAATAATCCGAAAACGCATAATCTAGCGTGTGGTTGACCGATTCATGATGATTAAACGGCACGTAGCCGTATTTCAAATAATCCGCTGTGCCTTGCCGTCCATAGTTTGGATTGTCAGATTGCACAGTTGCTGATTTTTTCATTGCGCTCAAAAACTCAGGCATCAAATCGGGTCGAATGCCTTTTGCTGCGGCATCAGCAATGACAGCGTCAATCAAAGTTCCAGGCATTAAACCACGTTCGTCAGGCGATAACCATTTCGGTAAAAAGCCTGTTTCGCGATAAGAATTTAAGAAACCTTCCAGCATATCGCCGTATTGCTCCACAGCGATGAGCGAATAAAGCGGATAGACGGTGCGAAAAGTGTCCCAAAAACCGTTATTCGTATAAAGCGGACCAGATTTGACCGATTGGTCAAAGGTATCATAATGAATTTTCTTTCCATTCTGGTCAAATTCGTAAAAAGTCTGTGGAAATAAGAAAGTCCGATACAGATTGTGATAGAAAGTCGAGACTTGACTTGCATCATGATGTTCAAGCTCAATCTTAGAAAGCTGTTCAGACCATGCTTTTTCGGCGTTTTCGAGATAGTTTTCAACTGACCAATCTTGTTCTCTTGAAAGATTTAATTTTGCTTGGTCAAATGAGATAAATGAAGTGCCAAAACGGACAATTTGCTTGCTGACCGCTCCAAAATCAATTCTGACAGCGCCATCAGTGTCTGTCAAATCGCTGTCAGTGCTGACAGGGCTGTCAAAAGCCATGACGACATAAAATTTGAAATCCTTATCTTCACATCCTGCAAAATTCACGACTGAAAAGGCGATTTCGTTTTCTGTCAGTACTGACAGCTCATATTTTCCAGGTAAATGCAACATCAGCGCATTGTCATGAACGGCTGAATTTTTGAAGACCATTTCCAAAACACCGCCATACATTGATGGAATCAAGCGTGAAGTGATTTGGTAGCGCAACTGCGTCAACTTTATCTGTGCGGGGGTCATCACAGCTTCACTTGGACGATACGACGAAATCGTGTGCCAGAGGGATGTTTCAGGCAAATGGCCTGCCACAGGTGTCAACGTAAAATGAGAAAAATCGCCCATCCACGGACTCGGCTGATGGGTCAGACGATAGCCCTCAAACGTTCGGTCTTCTGGATGAAACCACCATGCTCCCTTGCTATCAGCCGTTGAAGGGGAAAAATAATTCATTCCCCAAGGCAGTCCAGTGTAGGGCAAACAATTTCCGTGAGAAAAACTGCCCGAATTTGCCGTTGCATGACGTGTGTCGATTGTGTTGAGGTTCATTTCAACTCCTTTGGGATAAGATTTAATAAGCGATTGAGTTCAATCGTTGATAAAATTAGAGCAACATTATTTTGTTGTGTTTCGTTCAATAAGTTGAATAGGAATTTTCACATCATCTGGTACAAGCCCAGTATTGATCCATTCCACAAGCAATTCTCCTGCTTTTTTTCCAATTCCAGCGAAATCTTGGGCAATTGTTGTAAGTGGTGGATTTGATAAACTTGCTGCCAAGATATTATCAAATCCGATAATCGAAACATCATTTGGTATATCAATTCCTTGAGCTTGTAAGTTTGCCATCGTTTGTAGCGCCACAAGGTCATTTTCACAGATTAAAGCTGTAACATGTTGTTCATTAATCAAGTGAATAATCGAGTCTTCATTTACATTTTCATCATCTAAAGTAGTATGGAAAGCTAAGTGGCTTTCCTTTAGAACTTTGACATATCCTAGATAACGATTGCGCGTTGTATGTGGATGATGTTCTTCATTACTCATGACAAAGGCAATACGCTCGTGACCAAGACTGACGAGTGCTTGAGCGGCTTGCTCTCCACCATTAAAGTTATCAGAGGCCACACAAGGAAATCCCAAATCATAGATTTGCTTATCAAGCAAAACAACAGGGAAGTTTTGAAGAGAAAGTTCCAGTAAAACGTCTAAATAATCTTCGGTATGCATTGGATAATAAACCAAACCATCGAAGTTTTCTTTGATTTGTGCTGCAGTGTTTTCTTTTAAGTAGTTTGAATAAGTGATGAAAATAGTCGTATCATTTTCCTTTAAAGCAGGAGCAAGTCCTTGAGTAAAATCTCCAAAAGACATTCCCTCAAAAGGAATTACAAACAAAACTCGTTTAAGAGGAGCAGTATTGCTTGTGCTGGGACTTTTTACAAAAGTCCCCTTTCCTCTTGTCCGAGTGACCATGCCGAGTTGTTCCAATTCTGTCAGAGCGCGTTTAGCAGTAATGCGACTGACTTTATAAGTATCAGAAAGCTCTTTTTCTGTAGGAAGTTGCTCACCGGATTGAATCTTTTTAGTAATGATATTTTTCTTTAATTCATCAGAAATTTGTTGGTATAATGGTACATTCATGCGATTGTCCCTTTTTCTATAAATTAATTGATATACCATATTTTACTCTTTTTTGACAAAAATACAAGTCTTTTGAGTAAGAAAACGATTACTCTTTCTAAAAAGATATGTCTTTTTGGAGGTGAAATTCAGAAATAATACAATTAAATTGCAAAATTAATATAAATTTAATGAAAAACATCAAGTAAGCCCTTGCAAATCAAAAAGAAAAATAATACAATGTATATAAATGATATATCAAATATAAAAAATGAGCATTATTTCAGACAGAAATGATGAAAAGGAGAGGAAGTGAGTCCCATCATTCCGAAATCAGTGACAGACTTTATGAATGAAATCACAAATTTATGTGGTAAAGAACACAAAGATTGGGCAGTTAATTTTAATCAATCATTTTCTAATACGTTGGAAACAACCGTAAGACGATATGACGATGGCAGTACCTTTCTCTTGACGGGCGATATTCCGGCAATGTGGTTGCGGGACTCGACAGCTCAATTACGTCCTTATCTTGTCCTTGCTAAAGAGGATGAGGATATTTTAAAGTTGATTGCTGGTTTGGTTCAAAAACAATTTTTCTTTATTAATCTTGATCCTTATGCAAATGCTTTTAATGAAGCAGCTAATGGTGCTGGACACCAGACTGACCATACTAATTTTAATGAAAATAGAGACTGGATTTGGGAGAGAAAATACGAAATTGACTCACTTTGTTATCCAGTACAACTTGCTTATTTACTCTATAAAAACACAGGCTGGACAGCTCATTTTGATAAAAATTTTGTGAATGGTGTCAAGAAAATATTGGAAGTGTTCAAGACGGAGCTAAATCATGAACAATCTCCTTATCGATTTATCCGTGATACTGAACGCAAAGAGGACACTTTGACACGAGAGGGACGAGGTGCTGAGGTTGCTTATACAGGGATGACTTGGTCAGGTTTTAGACCGAGTGATGATGTTTGTGAATATGGCTATCTTGTTCCATCAAATATGTTTGCAGTAGTAATATTAGGATATATCAAATCAATATTTAGTGAAATTATAGAAAATACAGAGCTTGCGCGTGAGGCGGATGAATTGCAACGAACGATTCAACAAGGGCTAGATGAATTTGCTAAAGCTAAAAATGAAGCGGGGCAAGAAATTTGGGCTTACGATGTTGATGGCTTGGGGCATCAAGCGATTATGGATGACAGCAATGTACCAAACTTAATCGCAGCGCCTTATTTGGGTTATTGTGATTCCGAAGATGAGCTTTATTTGAACACGAGAAAAACGATGTTGAGTAAGGAAAATCCTTACTACTATGAAGGAAAGTTTGCGCGTGGTATTGGTTCAAGTCACACGCCAGAAAATTATGTTTGGCCTATCGCTCTTGCGATGGAAGGGATGACTACAAAGAATAAGCTTGAAAAGGAGCGAATTTTAAATCACTTGGTTGCAACTGACGCAGGTACACACCTCATGCATGAGGGATTTGATGTGGATAATCCAGACCATTATACGCGCGAGTGGTTTAGTTGGGCAAATATGATGTTTTGCGAACTTGTTATGGATTACTTTGATATTCGTGTTGAGATATGAGCAGATTATATCAAGAATTAAGCAAAAATGTGCTTGAACAGCTGATTTATCAATATTTTGGGGAAATAGATTTCACTGCTGAAGTGTTAAAAGGTGGAATGTTCAATACGACTTATTTGTTAGAAACAAGTGAAGACAAATTTGTTTTACGACTTGGTCCCATTCATCAAGAGTTGCTTTTGCCTTTTGAAGAAAATCTAATGGCTGCCGAAAAATTTGTTTATGAGCAGTTTAAAAAAAGTGAAATCCCAACTTCAGAGCTTGTGATTTGTGATGAGAGTAAAGCGTATATCAATCGTGATGTGATGATTGTCCGATATATTCCATCGCAAGTTTTATCTGAAAATGAAAGCCCTCATTATTATGAACAAGTTGGGAAACTTACCGCCAAAATGCACCAAATAAAAAGTAAAAAATTTGGAAGAATTTCTCAAATATTAAGAGGAAAAAGTTATGACAAATGGAGTGAATACTTGCAGAATGAATGTGCTGATGTGAGTAGGACTTTGCTTCGTTATGAGTTACTTTCCACGGAAGAAGTTTCAGAGATAGTTAAATGTTTTGAAAAATATCAAGTCCTTCTGAATGAAATTAAATCTCCTTGCTTGGTTCATGCTGATTTGTGGTCGGGCAATGTTTTGGTGGATAAACAAGAGGTTGTGGCAATCATTGATGCGGATCGTGCAATTTTTGGAGATAAAGATTTTGAGTTTGCTGGTGGTTGGCTGATTAACGATGATTTTCTTTGCGGATATGGTGAAAATCTTGGACAGTCGCAAGCAGCGAAAATCAGACGAATGCTTTATCAAATTTTGCAAGGCATGATTGATGCTTACGTTTGGTCTATTGAATATGAGAACCATGAAGAAGGAAACAAGACGAAACAGATGGTTTTAGAAAAATTGAAGGGGTTAGAAAAAATAAATGCCTAAGAAAACAGTACATATCATTTCCCACAGTCACTGGGATCGCGAATGGTATATGGCTTATGAAGAACACCATATGCGATTGATTAATTTGGTAGATGACTTGCTCGAGTTGTTTAAGACGGATCCTGATTTTGATAGTTTTCACTTGGATGGACAGACGATTATCTTGGACGATTATTTACAGGTTCGACCAGAGCGGGAAGCTGAGGTGCGTGCGGCGATTGCAGCTGGCAAACTTCGAATCGGTCCTTTCTATATTTTGCAGGATGATTTTCTGATTTCTCCTGAATCAAATGTACGTAATATGTTGATTGGGCGCAAAGAGTCTGAGCGTTTCGGAGCACCTGTTGAGCTTGGGTATTTTCCTGATACCTTTGGTAATATGGGACAAACGCCTCAGTTGATGAAACAAGCAAGGCTTGATGTCGCGGCATTTGGGCGCGGTGTGAAGCCGATTGGTTTTGATAATCAGGTGCTGGAACAATCAGAAGAAGCCTATACATCACAATTTTCTGAGATGTGGTGGGAAGGACCTGATGGCACGAAAATCTTGGGGATTTTATTTGCAAATTGGTATTCTAACGGCAATGAAATTCCTGCAGAAAAAACGGCAGCTATTGAGTTTTGGAAGCAAAAACTGGCTGATGTTGAGAAGTTTGCTTCAACCTCACATCTTTTGATGATGAATGGTGTTGACCATCAGCCTGTACAAAAGGATTTAAGTGCTGCGATTAGATTAGCGAACGAACTTTTCCCTGATTATGAATTTGTTCATTCAAACTGGCCAAAATATCTGGAAGAAGTAGCGGCTGATCTGCCAGAAAATTTATCAACGGTAAACGGAGAGTTGACTTCACAAGAAACAGATGGCTGGTACACGCTTGCTAATACTGCATCTAGTCGAGTTTATTTGAAACAGTTCAATACAAAAGTTGAGCGGAAGTTAGAAAATATTGCTGAACCCTTATCAAGTTTGGCATATCGTTTGACAGGTGAATACCCGCATGACAAGTTGACTTACGCATGGAAAACTTTGCTCCAAAATCATCCTCATGATAGTATTTGTGGATGCTCGTTGGATGAGGTGCATCGTGAGATGATGACACGTTTTGAAAAGTCTGAGTCCGTGGCTGATTATTTAATTGAAGATGCTTTAATCACTTTATCAAAAGGTATATCATTTGAAGGTGAGCATCCTTTTGTTGTTTTCAACACAGCGGGTCACAAAAAAACAGGAGAAGTTGAAGTTGAAGTAGTCCTTACGAGAAAACTTTTTAGAGAAGGCTTACCAGAGCAGCTATACGATGAACTAAAAGCGCAGCCTAAGCACATTTACAAAGTAGTTGATAGTGAGGGAATTGAAGTTCCAGCCGAAATTAGTGCTGAAGAAGTTCTTTTTGATTATGACCTTCCTAAAGACCGTTTCCGTATTCCTTATATGAAACGCTTTGTTAAAGTGAAATTATTTTTAAATGAGATGGATGCTTTGTCGTGGAAGACCTTTGATTTAGTAGAATCGTCAGAAGAAGTAACTACTGATGAAAGTATGATTTCAGGTTACACGATCGAAAATGAACTTATAAAAGTTTTTGTCAGCACTGACGGAAGTCTGTCAGTGACGGATAAACAGCTTAATCGCACATTTAATGATTTACTTATTTTTGAAGATACGGGCGATATTGGAAATGAATATATCTTTTTCCAACCTACAGGTACACATCCGATTTTATCTACTGACAGCTTACCAAAAATTTCTGTCAAAACTGACAGACCTGAAATCGCACAAATTCAGCTAACACAAACAATGATGATTCCAAAATCTGCTGACGAATTGCTTGATGAAGAGCAAAAGAAAGTCAAAGAATTTCATCATCGACAAGCAAAACGCTCTAGAGAATTGGTGCCACTTGAGTTGAATACAATCATTACAGTGAGAAAAAATTCACGTAAAATTGATTTTGAAACAACTTTTGACAATGAGATGAAAGACCATCGTGTGCGCGTGCTATTTCCGTCAGAACTGACAGAAGATACGCATGAAGCTGACAGCATTTATGAAGTGGTCAAACGTCCGAATAGCATGCCAAAAACATGGGAAAATCCCACCAATCCGCAACATCAAGGTGCTTTTGTCAATCTACACAATGACGACTATGGTATAACAATTGGTAACTTCGGACTCAATGAATACGAAATTGTTAATCGTTCAACTATTGCACTGACACTTTTAAGAGCTGTGGGTGAACTTGGAGACTGGGGCTATTTCCCAACGCCAGAAGCACAAACACTTGGGTCACACACTTTTAATTACAGTTTAGAGTTTCACGGCAGACCTGAGCAGCGCTATGAAACATATAAAAATGCTTATGCTGCACAGATTCCATTCTCGTCAGTTCTCCTTGATTCGTCAGTACTGACAGAAAATGATAAGCATACTGAGTTATCTCATGAAGGAAAATTTATCGAAGTCAATGCTGACAAATTTGCAATTACAGCTTTGAAACGCCGTGAGAGTGATAATGGATTGATTTTGAGAGGTTATAATTTATCAAATCAAAATGAAAAAATAGAAGTCAAAGCAAAAACGACTTCACTAAATTTACTTGAAGAAGAAATCGGAGAAAAACCAGAAAATCTCGCTCCTTATGAGATTAGAACCTTGCTGATAAAGGAAGGTCTAAACAATGATGGAGAAGATTCTACTCGGCAGATGAAATCTCCGAAGGAGGAATCAAATTGAGAAAATTTTTTAAAAACCTCTGGCGCTACAAAGCACTAGTCTTAATGGTATTGCCGGGTGCGATTTGGATGATTTTCTTCTTCTACATACCAGTGCTTGCCAACGTTGTGGCATTCAAAAACTTCCAATTTAGCCCCAACGGCTTCCTTGATAGCTTAATGAATAGTCCCTGGGTGGGTTTCAAGAATTTTGAATTCTTGTTTAAATCAGGTGCAGCCTTTGAAATCACAAGGAATACAGTACTGTATAACTTAGGATTCATCAGTCTAAATCTGATTATCTCCGTGACTTTTGCGATTATTATGTCTGAGTTACGCAACAAGCGTTTAGTCAAAGTTTATCAGACGATGACGCTTTTGCCTTATTTCCTTTCTTGGGTCGTGATTGGATACTTTGTCTACGCTTTCTTGAGCGTAGATAAAGGTCTGATTAACCAGTGGATTACAGGACATGGCGGTACCGCAATCCAGTGGTATTCTGATCCGAGATTCTGGCCATTTATCTTGCTGTTCATCGGAACTTGGAAGGGAATTGGTTATAATTCGATTATTTACTTTGCGACAGTAATGGGATTGACCCTACTTACTATGAAGCAGCAATGGTCGATGGTGCAACGAAATGGCAACAAATCAAAAATATTACTATTCCACAACTTGCTCCTTTAATTACAATCATGACAATTTTGGCAGCAGGGCGAATTTTCTCAGCTGACTTCGGATTGTTCTTCAATATTCCGCAAAACTCTGGTGCACTTTACTCTGTGACACAAGTCCTTGATACCTATATTTATAATGGTTTGAAGAGTACGGGAGACCTTGGTACGTCAACAGCTGCTGCTCTTTATCAATCTGTTGTTGGCTTTGTCTTCCTGATGTTTACCAACTGGCTTGCACGTCGTGTTGACAACGAATCAGCACTATTCTAGGAAAGGAAAATCATCGTCTGGTTAAAATTATGAAAAAGAAAAAAATCACCCAAGTGAGTGTGCGCCAATTTAATAAGCCTGTCAATTTGATTTTCAACATTACCATCGCTATTTTTGCACTCTCATGTATCTTACCTTTCCTGTTTGTTGTGGCAATTTCGGTAACAAAAGAATCTGCAATCATGTCACATGGGTATAGCTTCTGGCCAAGTCAGTTCAGCTTTGCTGGTTACACTTTCCTCTTTGGTCAAATGAAAAGTCAAATCCTACAATCATTGTTGGTCACTGTGACTGTCACGGTATCAGGAACAATTCTTAATTCGTCAATTGTTTCTCTGTATGCCTATGCTATCTCTCGAAATAATTTTCCATTCCGCAAGTTTTTCACTATATTTGCACTGATTACAATGCTCTTTTCACCAGGGATGGTAGCAACTTATTTGGTCACTACAAACTTACTACATCTTGGTGATACAATCTTTGCACTGATTGTTCCAAGTATGGTCAATGTTTTCAATATTATTGTTATGCGAACATTCTTTAAACGTTCTGTACCTGATGCGATTATTGAGTCTGCAAGGATTGACGGTGCAAGTGAGATGCGTATCTTTACACAAATTGTCTTGCCACTTGCAGTGCCTGGTGTAGCAACAATTTCATTATTTGCAGCGCTAGGTTATTGGAATGATTGGTTCAATGCTCTGCTCTATATTCAAAATGACAATCTTATCCCATTACAATATTTATTGATGAAAATTCAAAATAATTTGCAATATCTGATGCAAAATGCCGTTGCAGGAGCGCAACTTCAAGGAGGATTAGCTTCTTTACCTGGTGAGTCTGCCCGTATGGCAATTGTTGTTGTATCTATCTTGCCTATCGTTATTTCTTATCCATTCTTCCAACGTTACTTTGTTAGAGGATTGACGATTGGAGGTGTAAAAGAATAAGAAAACACCAATCTTTACGATGAGATGCCACAAGTTGATAGCGGTGGTAATCTATTACATCTTCATTGATATTTTTAGCGTTATGAACTGCTTCGACAAAGCGTTGAAGCAGTGAAAAATAATTTATTTTTAAAGCGTTTACAAAAAGTTAATTTGTTAATAATAATTGGGCAAACCCCAAAGGAGTAAAACATAATGAAAACATCACAAAAAGTCGTACTTGGTGCAGTTTCAGTGCTCTCTGCTTTAACTCTTGTTGCTTGTGGTAACTCTACATCAGCGAAAAAAGCAAGCGGACCTGTTACACTCAAAATGTATCAAGTTGGAGATGCACCTGTCAATCTTAAAACATTGTTGGCCAATACGAATAAAGTTTTAGAAAAGAAAATCAACGCGAAATTGGATATTCAATATATCGGTTGGGGAGATTGGTCGACAAAAATGAACGTTATCGTTTCATCAGGTCAAAACTATGATATGTCACTCTCAAATGGTTATGTTGTTAATGCTGGAAAAGGGCTTATGCAGATTTGACAAAGCTTTTACCTAAATATGCGCCTGATTATTATAAACAATTGAGTAAAGATTATATCAAAGGGAATGAAGTAAATGGTAAACTTTATGCCGTTCCTACAAATGCAAATATCTATGCTCAACAAATGTTGACATTCAATTCTGCTTACCTAAAGAAATATAATATTGATGTTTCAGGAATCAAAACTTATGCTGACGCAACAAAAGTGATGGAAGAATTCCACAAAGCTAATCCTTCAGTCGCAACACTTGCAATTGGTCAAGGTTATGTGGCTTCGGGTGATTACGACTATGTCTTAGGAAATACTCTACCATTTGCAGTATCTACCACAGGAGATGGGTCAAAGATTGTCAATCCTTATGACCAAAAAGACTTCCAAGATATTTTGAAAGTTCATCGCCAATGGTATAAAGAAGGAATCATTCCTGCTGGTGCTGCAACATTTAATCAAGGTTATCCATTGAATGGGGATACATGGTTTGCTCAAGTACAAACCCAAGGGCCTTTCGACTATGGGGATAATGCCTTGAAGTTGGCTGCCAATCAAGATGTGCAATCTGAACCTATTACCGTTCCATTGATTACAACTTCACAAGCTCAAATGGCGAATTTTGTTGTATCAAATACATCTAAACACAAAGAATTAGCTGTTAAAGCATTTAATATTATTAATTCTGACCCTGAAGTTTTGAATGGTTTGGTTTATGGTCCAGAAGGTACAAACTGGAAATTCACTGGTAAAGAAGTAGCAGGCGTGAAACAAATTGAATTGACATCTGAGTATGCAAAAGGTAATACTCACATGGCTGCGTGGAACACAGGAAACAACGCTATCTTGTATTTACCAACTACTGTTACAGCTGAACAAGTAAAAGAACGTGATGCATCAATTGCAGCAGCTAAAACTTCTCCATTGCTTGGCTTTAACTTTGATACAGCCAGCGTACAATCACAAATCACAGCAATCCAAAATGTTATGGCCAAATATATCAACGATATCAACACTGGTACAGTTGACCCAACAACAACCATCAAGAAAATGGATGCAGAGCTTAAAACGGCTGGTTATGATGATGTTTTGAAAGAAATGCAAAAACAATATGATGCGTTCAAAGCAACAAATAACTAAGTATATCTTGATGTGCAAGACTTCTTTCTATAGATTTTTTAGGTAGTTGAGAAGTCTTGTTTTCTTATGTTTTTTGAATATAAATTTTAGAGATGAACTGTAGTTATACTGCCTTTTGTTCTTGCAAGTTTTTCTTGCGAAGCAAACGGACCGTACAGTGAACCACCTTGCCTTGCTGTTTTAGCGGATTGCGATTTGAACTTGCTACTTTATAGGATAGCCGTTGGCGCTAAAGTAGCAACGGATATGCTAGTTGTTTCACCTAGTGGGTTGCCACTGCGACTAGGTGTTTTGCCTTTTGCTCTTACCATTTCGTCTTGCCAGCTTTGCTGGCTTAGAACGAATGGATAGCGGAGCGGAGCGAAGATGCAAGCTTTGCTTGCTAGCTTCGCATGACCATTGGCTGTAAGGCACTAAAGTGCCAACGCCAAATGGCAATCAAACGGACAGCGGAGCAACGAAGTTGCGTAGACCGTTCGCAGAACGGCGTGCAAAGCACGTAGCACCATAGCGAACCATTTCGCCTTGTTGCTTCAGCAACTTAGAGCGAATGGATACCCGTGGTGCATGGACAGCGAAGCAACAAAGTTGCGGAGATAATGAAATCGGCAGGGTAGCAAAGTGGAGATAGAGCGAATGGAGACCTGTGGTGTGCTATGAGCGGAGACTGTTCGTAACGGCACATGAAGTGCGTGCTTTTTGACGAGTGTGAAAAGCATTGCTTCTGTTCACAACCTTGGCGCACTGCGTCAAGTAAAAAAAAGAAAAAAGAGGTACGATTGGGGAAACGCTGTTTTCCTTATCTGCAAGCCTTGATGCATTGCATCAAGCATGGAACCCGAACTTTGACTTCTAAGCAGAATGATTAGGAGTTAAAGAGTATTAATTTATTAGTTTCAAATTTTAAGGAGATTCAAATGAAAGCTTCAAGAAAAGTGTCCATTGCATTTGGAGCAACAGCACTGATTGCTGCAAGTGTTGGAGTACTTTCAGCTTGTTCAAGTAACAGCTCTGTAAATATTAAATACAAGACAACAAGTAGTACTGCTATGTTGACACCTGATGTTCTAACGAGTAAAAATGCACCGATTGCGTCGTATTGGTTTCCAAATCAATTTTTAAAATGGTCAGCCAATAAAGACAAGGATTTGGATTATAACAAATCGACTGTGCCGCTTGCTAAACGTATTGTAAGCTCTAAGCTCACACCGACAAATGCAACACAAAATAAAGAGACAAAAATTGTTGCGTTGTCAAATATGAATTCGTCAACATCTGGAAATCCATCACGAGGTACAAATAGTATCAATGCTTATCCTTTTGATTATTGGCAATATGTTGATACTTTGGTTTATTGGGGTGGTTCAGCTGGTGAGGGAACGATTGTTCCTCCAAGTGCAGATGTGATTGATGATGCACATACAAATGGAGTGCCAGTTTTAGGAACGATTTTCTGTCCTCCTACGGTTTATGGTGGAAAAACTTCATGGGTTGAAACCATGATTAAGCAAGATAAAAATGGTGATTTTCCTTTTGCGAAACAAATGGTTGCTGTAGCTAAAGCTTATGGTTTTGACGGTTGGTTCATCAATCAGGAAACAGAAGGTTTAAATAGCAGTCAGGCTACGAAAATGAAAGAGCTTGTTGCCGCAGCTAAAGCACTTGATCCCCAATTGGATATTATGTGGTATGATGCCATGACCAAAGACGGAAAAGTGGGTTGGCAAAATCAGTTGAACAGTGAAAATGCTGAGTTCATTGATGATAACGGTCAAAAAATTGCGGACTCAATGTTTTTAAATTTTGATTGGAATCAAGCAAAATCAACACCTAATCTGGTAAAAAATTCAGCAGATTATGCAAAGAAAATTGGTGTTAATCCTTATGATATTTACGCAGGGATTGATGTTGGAGATGGTGGTGGAGTCAGCACGCAGGTCAATTGGCCACTGATTGAATCTGGTAAAAATTCTACTCATACTTCTATTGGTCTGTATTCTCCAAGCGCAACTTATTCTAATGCGAGCGATTTTGATGATTTTCAAACGCAAGAGTCTGCTTTTTGGGTCAATAGTCAGGGTGATCCTCGTGAAGTTGGCACATCAACAAATTATTCTTGGATTGGTTTGTCTAAGTATGTGATTGAGAAATCCGTTATTCAAGGGGAAGATTTTTCGACAAATTTCAATATTGGTGTGGGCTACAATTGGTTTAAAGATGGACAAAAAGTTTCAGCTCAACAGTGGTCTAATCGAAGTTTAGCTGAGGTGATGCCAACTTATCGTTGGATTATTGATAATGAAGGCAATAATAAATTGACACCAAGTATTGATTTGGCAAATGCTTATAATGGTGGAAGTTCGTTGAAATTTATGGCGAATATGGACGCTGGAAAAGCTTCTACGGTCACTTTATTTGCTTCACAACTAAAGGCAAACAAAAATACAGAATTTTCCGTAGCGATGCGCTCTGACGACAAGTTGAATGTATCGGCGGTTGTTGAACTTTCTGATGGCAGTAGCAAAACAATCAAAGGGAATACGGCTGCAACGAATAAATGGGGACTGATTAAATTTGATACGAAAGGCTTGATTGGCAAAACAATCACTAAGATTGGGTTGAAGTTTGAGGCAGATAAAGCGTTAGCGGGCAATGCAATAAATCTTGGTGCGCTTAATTTCACAGACAACCTTACATCTAAAAAACTCAGTATTTCTGATGTGAAGGCTGAGAGTAAAGTTTTTGAGCAAGAAGGAACGGTCGCTGGTGTTCGTTTGTCTTGGAATGGAACGACGAATAAAGATTTACAAAATTATGAAGTTTATCAAGTGAATAGTGATAGAACACGTAGCTTTATCGGAGCAAGTAATATTAATAATTATTTTGTTGATGCGCTTGTTCGTGGTAAAAATGTTAAATCGACGAAGTTCGAAGTTGTTCCTGTTAACAAGCAAGGAGAAGTTGGAGCTGGTGCGACGACTTCAATCACTTGGCCAGATAATTCATTGCCAAAGGCGAACTTTACTGCTGACCAAACAGTGGTAGCACCAGGTGCTACGGTTACCTTTATCAATCAGTCGAACTTGCCTTCAACGAAATTTAAATGGACCTTTGAAGGTGCGGATAAGACGACTTCTACGGCTAAAAATCCTAAAGTCACTTATGCTAAGGCAGGAACTTATAAGGTAACGCTTGAAGCGATTAATAGTAAAGGGAAAACTGATACTAAGACTAAAACAGGATTCATCACAGTGACTGATGCTGCAAAAGCTGGTCTTGAAAATTATGCGCTTAAAGCGAAAACGACAGTCGATAGCTTTACGAATGATAATGAGTGGGGACCAAATGCAGTTGATGGAAACGTCAAGACGAAATGGTGTGCTGTTGGTACAACACAACATAATATTGTAATTGATCTCGGAAGTACGAGAAAGATTAATGAAGTGGTGATTGATCACGCAGAAGCTGGTGGTGAATCTCCTGATATGAATACAAAAGCATACACGGTACAGGTCAGCACGGATAATAAAAACTGGACAGAAGTTGTTAATGTAACAAATAGTACTGCTGCTGAAACTAAAGATTCATTTGCACAAACAGATGCAAGGTACGTAAAATTGACAGCAGTTAAGCCAACACAAGGTTCTGACAACGCTGTTCGTTGGTATGAAATTCAAGTGCTTGGATTGAAAAACTAGGTGCTTCTCTAAGAAGCCATAAACAAAATAAGACTTCCAGATTCCAAAAAGTGTGGTTTGGATGTCTTATTTTATCAAAACAAGTGCGTGCTATCTCCGCCCTTCGGGCTACGCGATGAACATTTGTCCGTTTTATCTAGCCGCTGAAGCGTCTGATAAAAAGGCTGTCGATGCTCGCTAAGGTGCTTCAGCACCTTAGCGAGGATGGCAATCTTTGAATTTAGTCTTGACTTCATTATAGGTGTGTTTAGAAAGTCTGCTTTTTGTCGGACTACGGTTGTCTTGTCTACAATTTTAACAGTGTCAAGCGCTTGACATTTATGCAGAGTAAATGGATACAAAATTGTCATAGAGTGACCAGACTTCTTGGACAAAATCACTTCGCCTTGCGACTTTTAGTCGCTTACGATTTGAACTTCTATAGGATATCCGTTTGCGCTTCAGTGCTTACGGATATGCTAGTTGTTTTACATAGTTGGTTATGAAATCGACAGTATAACGAAGTAGAGATAGAGCAGGTGGATATGACCTCACATCGAAGATGTTAAGCAGACTGTTGCAGCTTTAGTTGCGTACGGGGTGCTACACCTAGAGGTTGTGATTTTGGTTTGCTGTCAAAAGTAATGTAAGTTTGTGAATAACTTTATTATAAGTGAGGAGCTGAGGAAATGGAGCGAGGACTCTTATTGGATGTAGGGCGTAAGTTTTGGTCAATTGATGAAATAAAGCAGTTGATTGAGCTTATGGCTAAGATAGGCCTGACTCATTTACAATTGCATCTGAGTGAAAATGAAGCATTCAGATTGAATTTGAAAGCTGTCAGTACTGACAGAATGTCATCAGTTAATGACAGAACTTATTCTTATGATGATATTCAGGAAATATTAAAATTTGCACATCGCTATAAGATTCAAGTGATTCCGGACATTGATGCACCAGGGCATTTACGAGCTTTGTTGAAAAATCGACAAGAGTTTGCACTTCCAGAAACAGAAGGATGTGCGTTAGATGTTACGAATTCTTTGGCTTGTGAGTGGTTTTTATCTATCATTCGTGAGTGCTGTGAGTGGTTTTCTGAGTGTGATATTTTTCATATTGGGGGAGATGAGTTTATTGATTTTAGGCGGATGGAAGATTATCCTTATTTACTTTCAAAAAGCCGTGAATACTACGGTGAAAAGGCTTCGGGCTTGGAATTTTATGTTGACTTTGTCAATTATATCGCACAATATTTGTCGCTAAAGGGTAAAAAAGTACGAGTTTGGAATGATGGCTTTTTACGGAAAGACCTTGAGAGTCTGTCAGTACTGACAAAGGATGTTGAAGTTTGTTATTGGACGAATTGGGATGTGAATATGGCATTAGTTGAGGACTGGCTACACGAGGGTTATCGCTTGGTTAATTTCTGTGATAATGATTTGTACTATGTGCTAGGGGAAAATGCGGGTTACAACTATCCGTCGGTTGAAAAATTAGTCAAATTTGCTGACAGAAATAAGTTTTCAGGCGGACAAATACTGACAAGTGAGGAAATGAAGTCTGTCAGTGGCACTTATTTTTCAGTGTGGGCTGACAAGGCGGAAGCGAAGTCTGTCAGTGAAATTTTAAATGATTTGGCGGAGCTGCTTCCTATTTTTGTCAAAAAATATGGGAGATTTAATGGAAAATTGGTGGAAAAAAGCGGTAATTTATCAGATTTATCCACGGAGTTTTAAGGATACAAATGCAGATGGTATCGGTGACTTACAGGGGTTATTGAGAAGTTAGATTATTTACAAAAATTAGGAATTGATGCGATTTGGTTGTCACCTGTCTACCAGTCACCAATGATTGATAATGGCTATGACATCAGTGATTATTTAGCTATTGACCCATTATTTGGTACAATGGATGATTTTGAGCGCTTGGTGTCAGAGGCGAAAGCGCGTAAAATTCGATTACTTATGGATTTGGTTGTCAACCATACTTCTGACCAGCACGATTGGTTTAAAGAAGCACGACAAACATTGGAAAATCCTAAGCGCTCGTTTTATATCTGGCGAGAACAGCCAGTTTCTGATGATAAAAACTGGACTTTTGACCCGCTAACTCAACAGTATTACTTTCATCTATTTAGCAAAAATCAGCCAGATTTGAATTGGGAAAATCCCGAGGTTCGCAGTGAAATTCATAAAATAATGAAGTTTTGGCTAGAAAAGGGAATCAGTGGTTTTAGGCTTGATGTTATTGACTTAATTGGCAAAATTCCAGATGAAAATATCACGGTAAATGGTCCTAAATTGCATGAATATTTGCAAGAGATGAATCGCGAAGTTTTCGTTGGGGACGATTTGCTCACAGTTGGTGAGGCTTGGTCAAGTTCGCCAGAACTCGCAAAGTTGTATTCAGCGCCAAATAGGCATGAACTATCTATGGTTTTCGGATTTTGGCATATTTTGACTTCGGCAGGAGAAGGGAACAAATGGAATTATCTTCCACTCAATGTTCCAAAGCTCAAGCAAGCTTTGTCGGATTGGCAGGAGATTACCCCTGATGAAGGGTGGAATTCATTATTTTGGGGAAATCATGATTTGCCACGTTTGGTATCATTTTGGGGAGAGTTACCTGATAAATATAGAGAAAAATCAGCTAAAGCATTCGCGATTTTATTACATCTGATGCGTGGCACACCCTATATCTATCAAGGAGAAGAGCTTGGGATGACAAACTTTCCGTTTGAAAAATTTTCAGAAATAAATGATATTGAATCTCTTGATTTTGCGGAAGAGAAGCGCAACATGGGCTGGACTGATAAAAAAATTATGGACGTATTGCGCAAAGTGAGTCGTGACAATGCTCGTACACCAATGCAGTGGGATAGCGGGGAACAAGCAGGTTTTACCACAGGACAAGCTTGGCTTGCGGTTAATCCGAACCACAAGAAAATTAATGCTCTGCTTGCCATAGCGAATCAGCAATCAATTTTCTACACTTATCAAAAATTGATTGCCCTTCGTCACGAGCAAGCTTGGCTGAATACTGCGACTTATGAATTACTTGATAGCTCTGATGAAATATTTGCCTATCTAAGAAAAACGGAAAATCAAACTTTTCTTATTGTCGCAAATCTGTCAAATCATGAAAATACTTTTGTCAGTAATTTTAGAAAAAAAGCTGAAATTATCAGTACTGACAGCTTCCCGTCAGCGCTGACAGAAATAAAAATGAAAGCTTGGGATGCGTTTGCTCTGGAGGTTGAGTGAAACAATGTAACCCCTAACATTTTTCTAAGTAAATGATATAATATATAAAGAAGAATGAAGGCAAGACTTATTCAGCGGGAGTTTCGTAAAGCATTTGTCCATTTTCTCTAGTCGCTATCTCCGCTATGCTACGCTGTCCGTAGAACGGCGTGCGAAGCACGTAGCGCCTTAGCGAGCATCGACAGCCTTTTTATCAGACGCTTCAGCGGCTAGAGAAAACGGACAAATGTTTATCGCGTAGCCGCAAGACGGAGATAGCACGCGCTTGCTTTGATAAAATGAAAGTAAAATTACGCTGGTCTCATTTTGAAGTGATTACTTACTTATTATAGAAATTAAGCAGTATTAGAAAGATATAAAAGCATGATTGGAAGAGCCTTAGAAGTATTATTTATCCGAATTTGGGTTGTAGTAAAATTGACCTTGATTTTCTGGTTATTAAGTTTATCTGGCGGCTTTGTTTTAGGATTTGGTCCAGCTTTTAAAGCAGTAACAGAGCTTTACTTAGCAGAAGGATTTGAGCATACAGCGATTAAAGTGAAAGAGGCTTATCGTATTTTCAAACGTAATTTTTGGCGTGCTAACTTAATCTTTTGGTTCTATGGCGCAATAAGTTTGCTCTTGATTTACAATCTATATTTATCTGTTCAAATTCGGGTTTGCTGTTTTTCATTATTGATTTTATTTTACTTTTTGGGTTGACATACGTGTTAACAGCCTTTGAGTATTCGATGATTTTAGATAGTCAGTTTGAGATGAGCTTTGGAAATCTTTTAAAAATCAGTTTTATTTCAAATTTTGTAAGTTTTAGAACTTACTTGAAACTATTGCTGGGAACGATAATTTTGCTGATCTTAACTTGGCAATTTAAAGGTTTGATTTTGTTTGCTGTAATTGGTGTTTTACAAATATACTGTGTAACAGTAACAAAAGAGTGGCGAGTGAAAATTGATGAACAATTGGCAGAGTAAATATTGAAGTGATTACTTCATTGGTGGAGGATTCTTTCTCCCCCACCAATGTTAGGTCACAACCTCTAGGTGTAACAACTAAGCGACCTGTACGCAGCTAAAGCTGCAACAGTCTGCTTAACATCAAAGATATGAGGTCACCCTGTCCCTGAAGTCTATCTCGCTTTGCTACGCTGTCGATTTCGCTAAGTTGCTAAAGCAACAAGCTCAAATCGCAAGCGCTAAAGCGCTAAAACCCTAGGGCAGTAGAACGAAAGCAGCTTGTTACTTCGACTTATCGCTTTGCTTTTTGCTCTTACTGCTTTAGCAGTTAAGCAAACGGACAGCGGAGCAACGAAGTTGCGTAGACCGTTCGTAGAACGGCGTGCAGAGCACGTAGCGAGTTGAGACTTCGACTAGGCACATTCGTGCCGTAGCGAGAATCGACAGCACAATGAAACGGAGATAGAGCGAATGGACAGCGTAGCGAAGCGGAGATAGTGCTGCTTATCCCGCCACCTTATAGAGGTGGGGAAATTGCCACTCCGACTAGGTGCTTTAGCACCGTAGCAAGGATGGACAGCGTAGCCCAAAGGGCGGAGATAGTACACACTTGCTAAGTTAAATTTTCCCATTTTACTTTGGGGAGATATCGTTTGAAGGAGGACTATGAACTTACAATTTCCAGAGAAATTCTGGTGGGGAGCGGCAACGAGCGGTCCACAAACAGAAGGTCGGTTTAAAAAACAGCATGATAATGTTTTTGATTATGATTTTGACCATTTTCAAGAACGATTTTGGGGAGCAATTGGCCCCGATACAGCAAGCAATTTTTTCAATGATTTTCGTGATGATATTGAGTTGATGAAAGCTGCTGGCTTGAATTCTGTGCGGACAAGTATTCAATGGTCACGTTTGATTGATGATTTGGAGCTTGGCACGCTCAATGAAAAAGCGGTTGAATTTTATAATGCAGTAATTGATGAGTTTTTAGCGCATGGGATTCGTCCAGTGATTAATTTGCATCATTTTGATTTGCCAGTGGAGTTATTGCATAAGTACGGAGGCTGGGAAAGTCGTTATGTGGTGGATTTATATGCGGACTTTGCTGGGAAATGTTTTGAACTTTTCTCAGATCGTGTGAGCGACTGGTTTACCTTCAATGAGCCAATGGTTGTTGTAGAGTGCGGTTATCTGCTTGGTTTTCATTATCCTGATGTGGTGGATGGCAAGAGAGCAGTTCAAGTTGCCTATCATTTACAATTGGCTTCAAGTTTGGCAATTAAGAAATTTAGAACAATCAATCAAAACCCCGCGGGACAAATTGGTATCATCTTAAATCTGACCCCTGCTTATCCTGCAAGCTCGCATCATGCAGATGTTTTTGCAGCAGAAATGGCGGATTTGTGGCAAAATCGTCTATTTTTGGACGCCTCGGTAAAAGGAGAATTTCCGTCAGTGCTGACAGAAATGCTGTCAGCAGAAAATGCGCTCTGGAAAGCGAATGACGAGGATTTGTCAGTGATTCGTCAGTATAAAATTGACGTTTTAGGTGTAAATTATTATCATCCCAGTCGTGTTCAAGAGCCAGAATTTTCAAGTGATAGTTTAGCCCAAGATTTTCGTCCAGATAAATTTTATGCCTCATACAATAAACGGGGGGTGCGAATGAATGCTGATCGTGGTTGGGAAATTCATCCACAAACGATTTATGAAATTGCCAAAAGAATACAAAACGATTATGAGAATCTCCCGTGGTTTATTTCGGAAAATGGGATGGGTGTTGCTAATGAACAACGCTTTGCTGACAATGACGGTGTCATTCAAGACGATTATCGTATTCAGTTTACAACCGAGCATCTTTATTGGCTTCATAAAGCAATCAGCGAAGGTGCAAATTGTTTTGGCTATCATGTTTGGACACCCATTGATTGTTGGAGTTGGAGAAACTCTTATAAAAACCGTTATGGATTGATTGCCTTAGACATTCACACACAAGTCAAGACATTGAAGAAATCAGCTCATTGGTTCAAGAGCCTGTCAACTGCTGGTGTACTTGAGGTTAGTCAGCAAATTATTAATAAATATGCTGACGATTACTGACAGAAATTCTGTCAGTAAGTTCATCATTTCTGGAAGAAGCTTTTCGTTTCAAATTTCGTATCATGAGATTACGTAATTAAATATAAATCATAAAAGGAGCAAAATATGTCATTACTAACGATTGATATTGGTGGTACAAGTATTAAATATGCACGTTTTGATAAAGGTCAGTTGAGCAATCAAGGAGCATTTGCAACGCCCGATAATCTTGAAACTTTTTATCAACATCTGAGTGCGGTAGTAGAGCAATTTAAGGAAAATAGCGATGTTTGTGGTGTTGCGATTAGTTCACCAGGTGCGGTAAATAAAATATCTGGTGTAATTGAAGGTGCTAGTGCTTTACCTTATATTCATAATTTTGATATTCATAGCGAATTTGAGAAACGTTTTGGATTGCCTGTTTCTATTGAAAACGATGCTAATTGTGCCGCACTTGCAGAAGTTAAGTTTGGTGCAGCTAAGGGCCATTCAGATGTGCTATTTCTTGTTTTAGGTACAGGGTAGGCGGTTCTGTTGTCGTTGATGGAAAAATTCATCACGGGAAGCATCTTTTTGGTGGTGAATTTGGATTTATGCTCATGGACGAAGAAAATTCATTTTCAACGCTTGGTACGACTGTTCGCATGGCGGAACGTTATAACACACGTACAGGTGAAAAGCTTGATGCCATTGATATTTTCAAGTTGGCTTTTGCGGGCAACAAAATGGCTAAAGAAGAAATGGATATTTTTACATTTAACGTTGCTAAAGGTATCTTTAATCTGAGTTATTCTTTTGACCCTGAATGTGTCATTATTGGTGGCGGAGTCTCTCAAGCAGAATGGCTTATTCCAGAGCTACAAAAACAACTCCAAAAGATTATGGATACCATCAAGATTGCACCGTTTATGCCTGAGATTACTGCTTGCCAATTTAAGAATGATGCAAATCTCATCGGAGCAACAGTGGATTTTGCTCAGACTTTTGATAAATAACTCTATTTATACACTTTTATATACGAAAAAAAATTCAAAAAGTCACAGAAATATACTATTTTTAAGGAAAAATTATGACAAAACTTTATGGTTCAGTAGAAGCAGGAGGAACAAAATTCGTCCTTGCTATCGGTGATGAACAATTTAACATTATTAAATCAATACAAATCCCAACAACTACTCCGGAAGAAACAATTACATCCGTTATTGAGTTTTTCAAAGATAATCCTGTGTCCGCCCTATCAATTGGCTCTTTTGGTCCCATTGACATCAATCCTGAAAGTCAAACCTATGGTTATATTACAACCACACCAAAAGCAGGCTGGGCAAATGTTGACCTTCTCGGCGAGCTTAAATTGGCGCTTCAGATTCCGATGGAATTTACGACAGATGTAAACAGCTCTGCATATGGTGAAATGGTCGTGACAGGGGGAACTCTCTGGTTTATTACACGATTGGTACAGGGATTGGTGGCGGAGCCGTTCAGGACGGAAAGTTTATTGGTGGCGTTTCACATGCAGAAATGGGGCATCAATATGTCAAAAAACATCCGAAAGACCTTGATTTTGCAGGAGTTTGCCCTTTTCATGGGGATTGCCTTGAGGGAGTTGCAGCAGGTCCTTCTCTTGAAGCAAGAACGGGGATTCGAGGTGAAAATATTCCACTTGACAGTGAAGTTTGGGAGATTCAAGCTTTTTATATCGCACAAATCGCCGTTAATACAACTTTGGCTTTAGCGCCAGAAAAAATTGTATTCGGCGGCGGAGTGATGGCGCAAGAACATATGATTTCGCGAGTACGTGAACAATTTGAAAAGCAACTTGCAGGTTACGTTAAAATTCCATCAGCACTGACAGAATATCTTGTCACTCCGTCAGTTGCTGACAACGGCTCAGCGACTATCGGGAACTTTGCTTTAGCTGCAAAATTATTGTAAGCTTGAACCGTAGTCAATTTTTGAAGTGATTCCTTCATTGACGGAGGATTCTTTTCTCCCACTAATGCTAGGGCATAACCTCTAGGTGTAACAACTAGACCTGTATGTAGCTAAAGCTGCAACAGTCTGCTTAACATCAAAGATACGAGGTCACACCTCCGTTTCACTTCGTTATCCATTCGCTCTATCTTCGCTGCGCTACGCTGCCGACTTCACTAAGTCTGAAGTGGCAAGTTCAAATCGCAATCGGTTAAAGTCGCAAGGCGAAGTGGTCCTGTCCCAGAAGCTTAAGCGTTAAGCTCTTAGGGCAGTAGAACGAAAGCAGTGCCTGCTAAATTAAAACGTTAGGTCTCCTAGCGTTTTTTTGATAAAATGAAATTAAAATTAGAAAAAGATTGGATAAAAATGTGAATAAAAAGTTAATTATTATTTTGATAGCGGGAAGTTTACTGATGTTAGGAGCTTGCACTAATGAGTCAGCCTCAAATAACACTGCAGCAAGGCAAGCAACAACTCATGCAATGAATTTTCTCATTAATAATGACACAAGAAATATAGGAGCAGTCACAAATGATGCCCCTTCTGAGATTATCTCAGAGCTGAAAGAAGACATTATAGAAGAACAAGAAAAAATATTAGGAGGTAAAGATGTCGTCCAAACCCTCAGTCTTAATCATATCCCAGCAACAGAAATCATTAAAAATTATGCTGACAAAGCGGTCAATGCTCTGACAAAAATCCAAGACTTTGAAATCACATCAGTCGTGACAAAAGGAGAAACAAAAGAGGTTACATTAAGATTTACACCACTGGTTGGAGTAAAAGAAACTTCTAGCAATACCGAACTTCTACAAGAGCTAAACGATTTTAATCCCAGATTATCATCAACACTGACCACCGTAAAACTACAATTAGAAAAAGATGGCAGAGGCATAGATTTTGATGATGATCATTTTAGAAAATTGGTCAATGCTGCATTTATTTAAAAAGATTTACTATTTCGCTTATTGGTGTCAGTAACAGAAAACGATGACAGCGCTTTTTACATATTATCTAAAAATCATCTCTGCAAAAGTTAATAATTTATGTTAGAATAAATCTAATAAATTTTAAATGAACAAAAGCATCCAGGGCAAAAAATAGTCACAAGATATGTGAGTTTAACGTTCCTTAAATGGTTGCTTTTGTATCTTACAGAGGAGGGTCCCTTGTCCGACAACACACTTGAAAAAATCATCGTGCTTGACTACGGTTCACAGTATAATCAACTTATCGCGCGCCGTATCCGCGAAATTGGTGTTTTCTCAGAACTCATGAGTCACAAAGTCACAGCCGCTCAAATCCGCGAGATTAATCCTATTGGTATTATTCTCTCAGGTGGTCCAAATTCCGTATATGATGAAGGTTCATTCGATATTGATCCAGAAATTTTTGAACTTGGCTTGCCTATTTTAGGGATTTGCTATGGAATGCAACTGATGAGTTATAAACTTGGTGGTAAGGTTGAAGGTGCTGCAGAACGTGAGTATGGTGTTGCCCCCCTCTCTCTCCAAAAAGAATCAGCACTTTTTGCTGGTACACCAGACTGCCAAGATGTTTTGATGAGTCATGGTGACCGCGTCACAGCAATTCCAGAAGGATTCCACGTTGTAGGAACTTCACCCAATAGCCCATTTGCAGCTGTTGAAAATACGGAACGAAACTTGTACGGAATTCAATTTCACCCAGAAGTCCGTCATTCAGTTCATGGGACAGACCTCCTTCGTAATTTTGCGCTAAATATCTGTGGAGCTAAAGGCAATTGGTCAATGGAAAACTTCATTGATATGCAGATCAAAGATATTCGTGCAAAAGTTGGTGATAAAAAGGTTCTTCTCGGTCTTTCAGGAGGAGTGGATTCATCAGTTGTTGGTGTTCTTTTGCAACGTGCAATTGGTGACCAATTGACATCAATCTTTGTTGACCACGGGTTTCTTCGTAAAGGTGAAGCTGACCAAGTCATGGAAACTTTAGGCGGAAAATTTGGACTCAATATCATCAAAGTAGATGCTCAAAAACGTTTTATGGAAAAGCTTGTAGGACTTTCAGACCCAGAGCAAAAACGTAAAATTATTGGTAACGAATTTGTCTACGTTTTTGATGATGAAGCAAGTAAATTAAAAGGTGTAGACTTCCTTGCCCAAGGCACGCTTTACACTGATGTGATTGAATCCGGAACAGATACAGCTCAAACCATCAAGTCTCATCATAATGTAGGTGGTTTGCCAGAAGATATGCAGTTCCAGCTTATTGAACCTTTGAATACACTCTTTAAAGATGAAGTACGTGCTTTAGGAACTCAACTAGGAATGCCCGATGAAATCGTTTGGCGTCAACCTTTCCCAGGACCAGGTTTAGCAATTCGTGTCCTTGGCGATTTAACAGAAGAAAAGCTTGAAACTGTTCGCGAATCAGATGCTATCCTACGCGATGAAATCTCAAAAGCAGGTCTTGAACGTGATGTTTGGCAATATTTCACAGTTAATACAGATGTTCGCTCTGTTGGGGTTATGGGTGATGGACGAACTTATGATTACACAATTGCGATTCGTGCAATTACATCAATTGATGGTATGACCGCTGACTTTGCCCGTCTTCCATGGGATATTTTGCAAAAAATTTCAGTTCGTATTGTCAACGAAGTTGACCACGTCAATCGTATCGTTTACGATATTACGAGTAAGCCACCAGCAACTGTTGAGTGGCAATAGAAATTTTGAAGTGATTACTTCATCAGTAGGAGATTCTTTCTCTCCTACTGATGCTAGTAGAACGAAAGCAAAGCTTAGTGCTGCTTATCCCTCCACCTAAGAGGTGGGGATTTAGCACGCACTTGCTTGGTTAAAAAAGTAGACAATTTCAATTGCCTGCTTTTTTGTTTTTCTCTATAAAAATAGTTAAAGTCATCATAAAAAAATTTTATAACGACGTATATAAGCTCATGGTAATCTATATATAGAAAATAATTAGAAAGTCTAGAGAAAAATGACAAATTTAAAAACAAAAGTAATCCATGGTGGTATATCAACAGATAGTACAACAGGAGCAGTATCTGTTCCTATCTATCAAACTTCAACTTATAAGCAAAATGCTTTGGGTCAGCCTAAAGAATACGAATATTCACGTTCAGGGAATCCTACGCGCCATGCTCTTGAAACTTTGATTGCAGAGCTTGAAGGTGGAGTGAAAGGATTTGCATTTAGTTCGGGACTTGCAGGAATCCATGCTGTACTCTCAATGTTTTCTGCTGGAGATCATCTTATTTTAGCTGATGATGTATATGGTGGAACCTTCCGCTTACTTGACAAAGTATTAGTACGCAGTGGCATCACCTATGATTTAGTTGATTTGAGTGTGCCAGCAAGTTTAGAGGCTGCTTTTAAGCCTGAAACAAAAGCAGTTTACTTTGAAACACCTTCAAATCCTTTACTGAAAGTCCTTGATATTAAAGAAATTGCTCGTATTGCTAAAGCTCATCATTCACTCACTTTAGTTGACAATACTTTCGCAACTCCTTATTTACAACGACCATTAGAATTAGGTGCAGATGTTGTGTTGCATTCTGCTACTAAATATCTTGGCGGTCATTCTGATGTGGTAGCAGGATTAGTAACAACAAATTCGGAAAACTTGGCAGAAAAAATAGGTTTTCTACAAAACTCAATCGGAGCAGTGCTTGGTCCACAAGACAGTTGGTTGATTCAGCGTGGAATTAAGACACTTGCACTTCGGATGGATGCTCATAGCAAGAATGCAGAAAAAATTGCAAAATTATTAGAGGAATCAGAAACAGTAGCCAATGTTTATTATCCAGGCTTGTCAAGTCATAAAGGCTATGAGATTGCGCAAGCTCAAATGGATGCCTTTGGTGGAATGCTTTCTTTTGAATTAGTCGATGAGTCAAAAGTAAAACCATTCGTTGAAAGCTTACACTATTTTACGCTTGCAGAGTCACTTGGTGGAGTGGAAAGTTTGATTGAAGTGCCAGCCATAATGACTCATGCATCAATTCCCAAAGAAGTTCGTGAATTATCTGGTATTAGAGATGGTTTGATTCGTGTTTCTGTAGGTATTGAGGACGTAAATGATCTTATTGATGATTTAAAACATGCCATTCATTTAATCGGAGCATGAAATGGATAAAATTGTTGAAAATATTGTTGAACTCATCGGTGAAACGCCAATTGTAAAACTAAAAAATACTCCAAAAGGGAGTGCAGATGTTTATGTTAAGTTAGATTTTTTTAATCCTGGAGGTTCGGTAAAAGATCGAATTGCCTTAAACATGATTCGTCAAGCACAGATGGACGGGCATCTGAGAGAAGGAGGGACAATCGTTGAGCCGACTTCTGGAAATACAGGGATAGGACTTGCTCTTGTCGGCGCAGCTTTAGGTTATAAAGTTGTGATTATTATGCCTGATAATTATTCAATTGAGCGGCGTAAACTTATCCAAGCCTATGGTGCAGAGTTAATTTTGACTCCTGCATCAGAGGGAATCAGGGCCGCAATTGATTTGGGAAAACATCTGGTCAAAGAGAAGGGGTGGTTTATGCCAATGCAATTTGAGAATTCAGCTAATATTACTGCACATGAACAAACGACAGCTCCTGAAATTTTAGCGGCTTTTGGAAGTCAAGGATTGGATGCTTTTGTAGCAGGCGCAGGTACTGGGGGAACAATATCAGGAGTTTCACATGGATTAAAGACCATAAATTCAAAGATAAAAACTTTTGTGGTTGAACCTGCTGAATCTCCAGTCTTATCTGGTGGAAAAAGTGGACAGCATGGAATTCAAGGAATTGGAGTTCCTTTCGCATCTTTAAATTTAGATAACGAGGCTTATGATGATATAATAGATATAACGACTGATGAGGCAATTATGACTGCTCGAGAAGTTGGACGAAATGAAGGAATTTTAATTGGTTTTTCTTCAGGTGCAGCAATTTGCGCAGCATACAAGGTGGCCAAAAAACTTGGAGTTGGTAAAAGAGTTTTAGCACTTTGTGCAGATAATGGTGAGCGCTATTTGTCAACGGAGCTCTATGATTTTTGATTGAAGTGATTACTTCATCAGTAGGAGATTCTTTCTCTCCTACTGATGTTAGTAGAACGAAAGCAAAGCTTAGTGCTGCTTATCCCTCCACCTAAGAGGTGGGGGATTTAGCACGCACTTGCTTGGTTAAAAAGACGAAGAAATAAGACGATGGATTATATTTTAAAAGGGGAATATTGTGAAAAAATTTTTTGACCACATTGATGAGAAAATGGTGAAATTTTTGTCAAGAATCAGTTTCTTGTCATTGATGGTTGTGGGACTTGTTATTGTATTTTTTCTTTTTAGAGAAATCTACAGTATGGTAACAATGGCATTTCAAGCTGATTCATCAACACATTATTATGAAGTTTTACAAAGTATTCTCTCGTTCTTCATCTTCTTTGAATTTTTAACATTGATCATTACATCAATTCGAAATAAAGGTCATGTTTCACTTATTTTCTTATTATCCCTAGGGATTACCTCTTTAATCCGAGTGCTATTGACTTATCATGACCAACTGATTGGCTTGATTGCAATATCTAGTAGTATTTTGTTACTCATCATTGGTGTGGTTGTATTGAAAAGGTTTATTTTTACGGAAGATAAAAACGAAGAACATTTATAGAATTTAGATTATTATCTGAATTTTATTATAAAATCCTTGACAAGCCTATAGAAAAGTTTTACAATATGAACAACATCAGAAGAGTAACTCTTTACAAGAATTTTTTCAGGAAGTCTGCGGTTGTGTGAGCAGATAAATTCAAGAGAGTGAATGGACTGATTTCAAAGTCGATAATGTTTTATCGCAAAAATGATTTGAAACAATAAAAATCACGGATGCTCCCGATACCGAGCTACTTGTTGTTAGACGAGAAAAAGATGAGTCTTTTTAGGTATTTTTTAGACTCTCAAATTACGGTGGCACCGCGTGGAATACGCCCGTAGAGTATTTTTTACTCTGCGGGTTTTTTTTGACTTTCCAAAATGGAAAAAAGGAAAATTTTACAAATGAGAAAGCGATGGCAAAGTTCAATGAAGTCAAGACTTATTCAGTGGGAGTTTCGTAAAACATTTGTCCCTTTTCTCTAGTCGCTGAAGCGACTGATAAAAGGGCAACTTACCACTGAATTTAGTCGGACGAAATTCGAAGCTTAGTGCTGCTTTATCCCTTTAGGGATATTAGCACGCACTTGCTTTGATAAATGAGCATAAAAATTAATAAATTAATAAATAAATAAAAAGAGAGAAAATAATGAGAATAATAAAAGAAATCCCAGCAGACACATTGACACCTATTTCAGTTTATCTTCGTTTGAAGGGGAAAAATAAGGTGATTTTGGAGTCGATTCCGAGGGAAAATGATCAGTCGCGTTTTTCTATCATTGCTTTAAATCCTGTCAAACAGGTGAAGTTTACTGACGGAGTTTTGACGGTAAATGACGAAGTTGTCAGCACTGATGAGCCTTTGAAGTTTGTTGAAAAATTAGTTTGTCTTGCTGATAAAAATGATGAAGACAATTTGCCTTTTACGAGTGGTGCGATTGGCTACGCAGGATTTGACACTTACGGCATTTTTGAGAAGATTCAGCCAGAGTTGATTGATGAGATTGGTACGCCAGACTTGTATTTTATGCTTTATGAAAATGCGATTGTCTTTGACCACAAGCGTGAAAAATTGATACTGGTTGAAGACAACATTTACAGTCATAGGGGAGAAGAAGCGCTGCAAGCGGCGCTGACAGAAAAAATCGAGGCGCTGTCAGTGCTGACAGAAGCAGAAAAACGAATTCCGAAGCTGTCAAAAATGAATTTCACAAGTAACACGACAAAAAAGGCGTTCAAGGAAAAAGTTGAGGCTGCTAAAGCTTTAATCAAGAATGGCGATATGTTCCAAATCGTTTTGTCACAACGATTGAGCGCAGATTTCACGGAAAATCCTTTTGATTATTATCGTCAGTTGCGCGTGGAAAATCCGTCATCTTATATGTATTTTCTTGAATTTGACGATTTCCACGTGATTGGCTCATCGCCTGAGCGGCTGGTCGCTGTGCATGGTAATCAAGTCTCAACCAATCCAATCGCAGGAACGAGAAAACGTGGCGCAGATGAGTTTGAGGATCAACAGCTCATTGAAGAATTAGAAAATGACCAAAAAGAAATTGCCGAGCATAAAATGCTGGTTGACCTTGGGCGAAACGACATCGGAAAGCTGTCAGAGTACGGCTCAATCAGTGTTCCAGTCTTTATGAAAGTCGAAAAATATCGCTACGTCATGCACATCACGAGCGAGGTGAAAGGTCAATTACGCCCAGAATTTAGCGCAATGGACGCCCTGCTTGCGACTTTGCCTGCTGGCACTCTGTCAGGTGCGCCAAAACACCGAGCTTATCAGCGCATTTACGAGTTTGAGCAAGACAAGCGTGGGATTTACGGCGGTGCGATTGGCTATTTGACGAAAAACGGCAACTGCGATTTCGCGATTGCCATTCGGACGATGATTTTGAAAAATAAAAAAGCTCATGTACAAGCAGGCGCAGGCATCGTTTACGACTCCGTGCCAGAGCTGGAATATCAAGAAACATTGAATAAAGCACGGGGATTGTTGGAGATTGGGGAATAAGATGAATACAACGCAGCAAAATAATAACGCTTGGGATCAGAAAGTGGAAGAGGGATCTCAGTGGACAAAAGCCGTCAACCATGAAATCATCGAACAAGCGAAAAAAGGAAATTGGGAAATCACGGTGACGACGGAGAAAGCAGTACCTAAGTCATGGCTTCCGAAGGATTTGGCTGGGGTTAAAATATTGTGTCTCGCCTCGGGCGGAGGGCAACAAGCTCCAGTGCTTGCAGCAGCCGGAGCGGATGTGACCGTGACGGACATTTCTAAAAAACAACTTGAACAAGATGAAAGGGTTGCTAATCGTGAAAAGCTGGATTTGAAAATTGTTCAAGGAGACATGATAGATTTGAGCGATTTTGAAGATGAGAGTTTTGACATAGTGGTTAATCCAGTTTCTAATTTATTTGTGAAAGATATTCAGCCGGTTTGGAACGAAATCGCACGCGTCTTAAAGTCTAATGGAACTTTGATTGCAGGTTTTACCAATCCTTTGCTCTGGATTTTTGATGATGCTTTGGAGCAGCAAGGCATTTTGGATGTGCGGCATTCTATTCCTTCATCGACTTTAGATTATTTGCCTGAGACAGAAATCCAAGCTTATCTTGATAGCAATCAAACTATTGAGTATGCTCACACTTTGGAGAGTCAAATTCAAGGGCAGATTGACGCAGGATTTGCCATCACGGGATTTTATGAAGACGATTTTGGCGGTTCGAGAATGTTGGATAAGTATATTAAGATTTTTATTGCAACAAAAGCAGTTAAAGTGGTTGAAAATAGAAGATGACAGAGCTGGAATATCAAGAAACATTGAATAAAGTACGGGGATTGTTGGAGATTGGGAATAGTGAACGATTTTGAGAAAGGAAATTTTTGATAAATGAATAATCAAAATCTATCCGAAAATTTTTCAGGAAAAGCCGAAAGCTATCGTCTTGCCAGACCAGGTTATCCAGAGGAGTTGCTAGATTTTATTGCAGAAAAACTTCCCAAATCTGCAAAAGTGGCAGATATTGGTGCAGGAACAGGCAAACTAACCGAGTGTTTGGCTCAAAAAGGATTTGACACTTATGCTGTTGAACCCAATGCAGATATGCGAGAACAGCTTTTGCTGACTGTCAAAGATTTTTCAAATGTGTCAATTTTGACAGGACTGGCAGATGATACAGGGCTGCCTAGTCAGAGCATGGATGCTATTTGCGTTGCTCAGGCACTTCATTGGTTTGACCCTGTCACTTTTCGTGCCGAATGCGCGCGCATTTTGAAGCCGAATGGCTATGTTTTCTCGATTTACAATAGCTTTAGCTATTATGATGAAAATTCAAAAATCAAGCGAACAGAAGGACATAGCGCAAGCTCGGCATTGAGTTTCTTCAAAAAACAACACGATATCGAATTTCCCAATCCACAGACCTACACTAGAGAAAAATGGCTGACTTTTATGAGCAGTCACTCACACAGTCCTTTGCCTGACGATGAAAATTACGCTACTTATTTTAAAGAAGTGAATGAAATTTTTGAACGAGAAGCTGTGGATGGCGTGCTTAGCCGTGAGGTCAAGACTTGTGTGTATTATGAGAGATTATAAAGAAATGGAGCTTTAAAAATGATTTTAATAATTGACAACTACGATAGTTTCACCTACAATCTCGCCCAGTATGTCGGCAGTTTGACTGATGTGCAGGTGCTGAGGAACGATGACGCACGGCTTTACGAGGTCGCAGAAAGGGCTGACGGCTTGATTTTCTCGCCAGGTCCAGGTTGGCCAGCTGATGCGGGGAAGATGGAGCAGATGATTGCGGAGTTTGCGGGCAAAAAGCCGATTTTGGGCATTTGCCTTGGTTTTCAAGCCATTGTCGAAAGCTTTGGCGGAAACTTGCGCTTGGCGCACACGGTCATGCACGGCAAAAACTCACAAGTCCGTCAAACCTCAGGAAACTTGCTTTTTGGCAAGCTCCCTAGCAAATTTTCAGTGATGCGTTATCATTCGATTGTGATGGACGAAAACGTTGCGCTGCCTGATTTCGCGATTACCGCACTTGCCATAGATGACGGCGAAATCATGGCGATTGAAAACGAAAAATTGGGCATCTACGGCCTGCAATTTCACCCTGAAAGCATTGGCACACTTGACGGCATGACGATGATTGAGAATTTTGTGAAAGTAGTGGGATGATTTTATGAAAATAATCAAAGCAATTTCTGAGCAACTTATCATAAAAGAGCTGGCGCAGGCAGAATTTGAGCAGGCATATCCGCTTGTTCATCAGTTACGGCAGGCTTTACCACTGACAGATTTTCTGTCAGTAACCGCACAAATGCAAGGCTACCGCGCTTTCGTGCTGATGGATTCTGACAAGGCTGACAAAATCGTCGCCTACGCAGGTTTCGCCGAACAGCTCAATCTCTACGAGGGGCGACACATTTTCGTGTATGAGCTGGTCACGGACGAGGTCGTCAGAAGCCAGGGATACGGCAAAATGCTTCTGTCAGCACTGACAGAAGAGGGAAAACGCCTAGGCTGTGAAATGTTGGTCTTGACCTCAGGCCTACAGCGTGTGGACGCGCACCGATTTTATGAGAATAATGGACTGACGAAAACGAGTTTTGTGTTTCGCAAGGAGCTGTGAAAATGAGAACAAGATTACAAGAATTAGAAATGATTGCTTACGACTCTGACCCGTACACGACAAGCCTGCCGCCGCAAGAACAACTCAATGACGATGCGGCTTATGGCGAGGGAATGGCAATGTATAAGGGCTACATGATTATCCCCGATATGCCTGGGATTTTTCACTCGGAGGCTGAGGTTGATGAGTATCTGAGATTAAAAGAAGAAAAATGAAAAACTCAATTTGACAGAGCTGTCAAATCTGACAGATGCAATCATCAGCTCTGACAAAACAAAATTTTAAAAAAAGGAGATATAAATTATGATTAATCACTTCGGTATTGCAGTTAAAGATTGCGCACGTTCAAAACAGTTTTATGACGCAGCGCTTAAACCGCTTGGTTACAAGATTCATCGCACAGGAGCTGGAGGAACTGGCTATACAGATGGTATTTCGCATGATCCTTTTGGCGATTTTTGCTTTTTTGAAGGGTAACCATATCCTTTTCACTATGCTTTTGAAGCAAAAAGTAATGAAGCAGTTGACGAATTTTATAAGGGAGCAATCGAAAATGGAGGAATAGATAATGGAGCTCCTGGATATCGTAAAGACTATCACGAAAATTATTATGCTGCTTTTATCATTGACCCTGATGGCTATCGGATTGAAGCCGTTTGTCACAATGGACAGGCACATGGACTAGACAGAGATTTTTTGACAGAGATAGAATAACCTTGACAAACACTCAAAGGTAAAAATTAAATAGGAAATAGAGAAAGGAATTGAGTTCGCTCCCCTAGAGATTAGGAAAATGTATAAATTGAAACTTGCGCTAATGCCAGAATCTTCGCGATTTTGTCGCTATGCTGCGGCAAATAAAATTGCAAGTCAAGTGGAAATTTTCTACGTCTCTGATCAGTCGGACTCACATCTTATTATGAAAAACGAACTCGAAAAAGTAATCGCAGGTCACAACATGACCGAAAACGAAATGAATATGCTGGCAAACAGCATTATTCAAGGCGAACTCAGCGAGGTGCAAATTGCAAGCTTTCTTGTCGCACTGAAAATGAAAGGCGAAGCAGCGAGTGAGCTGACAGGTTTGGCGCGCGCCCTTCAAAAAGCCAGTCTCAAAATCCCGACTCAAATCACGGATGCGATGGATAATTGCGGAACAGGGGGCGACCGCTCGTTTAGTTTCAACATCTCGACAACTTCGGCTTTTGTTTTAGCCGCTGGTGGTGTCCACATGGCAAAGCACGGCAATCGTTCGATTACCAGCAAATCTGGCTCAGCAGATGTACTTGAAGCACTTGGAATCAATCTTTATTTGCCAGAAGAAAAACTGGCGCAAGTCTTTGACAAAGTCGGCTTAGTCTTTCTTTTCGCACAAAATCTGCACCCTGCGATGAAATATTTTACACCAGTGCGCAGACAGCTTGAAATTCCAACGATTATGAACCTGACAGGCCCTCTGATTAATCCGATTTCCCTTGATACGCAGCTCCTCGGCACTTCACGTCCTGATTTGCTAGAGTTGACGGCAAATGTCCTAAAAGGCTTAGGGCGCAGGCGCGCAGTGGTGATTACAGGCGAGGGTGGCATGGACGAGGCAGCACTTTTTGGTGTCAATCGCTACGCACTACTTGAAAATGGCGAAGTCAGCCTACACGAGTTTACAGCGAGAGACCTCGGCATGAAAGAAATCCAGCTCAATGAAATCCGTGGCGGCGAAGCTCCTGAAAATGCAGAAATTCTAGTCAAAGTGCTAGAAAATGAAGCCTCACCATTCTTGGAAACAACCGTCTTAAACGCAGGCTTAGGCTTCTTTGCAAATGGCAAAGTCGAAAGCGTGAAAGACGGTGTGCAACTCGCGCGCGAAGTGATTGCAAATGGCAACGCCCTTGCGAAATTGAGGGAGTTGCAAGCTGAGCAGGTGGGGTAAAAAATGAAGTCAAGACTAAATTCGAAGCATAGTGCTGCTTTATTCCCTACCGAAGAGATAAGGGGGATTGCGACTAGGCGCTTTGCCTTTTGCTCCTGCTGCTTTAGCAGTTAAGCAAACGAAGTTGCGTAGACCGTTCGTAGAACGGCGTGCGAAGCACGTAGCGCCTTAGCGAGCATCGACAGCCTTTTTATCAGACGCTTTAGCGGCTAGATAAAAAACGGACAAATGTTTATCGCGTAGCCGCAAGGCGGAGATAGCACGCACTTGCTTTGATAAAGAATTATGAAGAGTAAAATCCAAGAAAATGAGGTAAAAACATGGGAATCGTGCAAGAATTACAGGAGCAAGGGATTTGCCCGACTTGCTATAAATTTGAACATGGTGGGGTATATTCCGATTTTACAAAGCGTCTGATTTTCGAGGACGAGTGGCTTTACTGCTTTTTGGAAGAAAGACCTCGTGCGAAAGGGCATACGATTATCCTTGTTAAGGCGCATTATGATGATATGGCAGCTTTGCCCGATGAACTTTGTGCGCACGTTTTTACCATTGCCAAAAAATTAATGAATGTGTTGAAAACCGAGCTAAAGGCAGAGCGCGTGTATCTTTGCAGTATGTGTGACGGGAAAGCCAATCATTTTCACGCGCAGCTCCTCCCTCGCTATGCTGGCGAAAAAATCGGCTCAACAAATTTTGTAAAAGAACGATGGACTTATGACGGAAATCCTGTTCCTGTTGAGCGATTGGAGCAGTTGATAAAGGCGATGAAAGAAGGAACAAATAATGAATGATAGTAAGATTATTTTAGCAGAGCATGAGATTTTTGAGACCAATCGACTCATTTTGCGAAAAATTACTTTGGCGGATGCTGAGGATATGTTTGAGTTTACAAGTGACCCAGAGGTAGCGCGGTATGTCACTTATCCGCCACATGAAAACTTGGACGTGACAAAAGAGGGAATTGTGAATTACTTTATTCCTAATCGGCTAGAAACTTGGGGCTTGTGGAAAAGGCTTCAAATAAGCTCATTGGGACACTTGACCTTAGGGTAAATGGAGATTCTGGCACTTTTGGTTGGGCTTTAAATAGAAATTATTGGGGGCAGGGCTTGATGCCTGAAGCAGCGAGTGTTTTGCGCGATTTTGCCTTTAATACGCTGAAATTAAACGTGATTATTGCTGACCATTATGCTCTGAATCAAAAGTCTGGACGCGTGATGGAAAAACTCGGCATGCATAAAATTGGACAGATTTGGGTTTATGTGCGAAAAGAAGAGAAATCTGTGCTGGCGGATTATTGGGCATTGACACGTGCTGAATATTTGGACGAGGTAAAAAATGGAAATTCTAAAATATCGAAAAGCTGATGAAATGCGCTATGCACAGACTTTAGCTTTGCGGGATAAGATTTTACGGCTACCACTGGGGTGAAGATTTATGATGAAAATTTGGATTACGAAGTTGAAAATATTTTCTTCGGTGCTTTTGAAAATGGTGAGCTGATTGGCACGGTTAATTATTTTGAAAAAACGTCAAAAACGGCTCAACTCTGTGCTTTTGCTGTCACTGCTGAACGTCAAAAATCGGGGATTGGTCGTCAGTTGATTCAGGTGTTATTTGCTGATTTACGTGCGCAAAAATTTGAAAAATGTATCGTGGAAGCGCGTGGCACAGCCGTTGGATTTTATGAGAAAATGGGCTTTGTGTTGACGAGTAGTGCCTTTAAAAATGAGCGCTTGGGGCACGAGGATTTCATGATGGCGATTGACCTATGAACAAAATTTTCATAGAAATCGGTTTTGACCTTGACAATAATCGTTTTGGTTTTGGAAAAAGTGTGGAAATTGAACACACTGACGGTAGCGAGGTGCGCATAAAAACGGCACCTCAAATTGATAAGCCGAAGTCCTATTATGTTAGAATTTGGATAGGGAAAAGTGTCTTGATTTTTGATAGTCAAAGTCCACATTTTTCATTCAAAAAGAAAAGGCGTCGGAATTTTAAGTTTGTGATTGGGAAGTGGGGAGAGGAAATATGACAATAATCTATTTTATTCGGCACTCAGTGCCTGATTATGCGGATGGGATAGCTGATGGGGAACATCCTTTGACCGATGAAGGTTTGAAACGTGCCGATAAGTTAGTTGAAATTTTTGAAGATATCAAAATCAATGAAATTTTTTCAAGTACTTATAAGCGCGCAATGCAGACGGTTGAGCCGATTGCAAAAGATAAAAATTTGGATATTCAAGAAGTCTATAACTTCCGTGAACGTGAACGAGGGCAACGAAAAATCAATTTTGATGAGCTTATAAAAAGAATGTGGGCAGATTTTTCGTGGCAACCTGAAAATGGCGAGAGTTTGCAACAAGTACAAGAGCGAAATATTCATACACTGAAGCAGATTTTGACGGAAAATAAAGGGCAATCGCTCATTATTGGTACACATGGTACAGCGCTTTCAACCATTTTGAATTATTATGAGCCAAGTTTTAGTGTGACAGAATTTATGCGGATTGCAGATGTGATGCCTTATGTGATTAGGCTGGATTTTGACGCTCTGGAATACTTGGGGAAGGAAGAAATAACGGAAATATGAACATTGAACAGGGAAAATTTTTAGAGACTATCTTGGCACAGAAAGCGCAAGAAGTCGCAGAAATGCCAAACGAAGAAGTGGGGAAAGTGCGCAAAACCTACAAGCTCTATGACTTTTTGCGAACGCACACTGATCAGCTCCAAGTCATTGCAGAGTGCAAAAAAGCCTCGCCTAGTCTTGGCGACATCAACACCGAGGTGGATTTGGTAGCGCAGGCAAAAAGTTACGAAAAGGCAGGCGCAGCGATGATCTCGGTGCTGACCGACCCAGTGTTTTTTAAGGGCGATATTGAATATTTGCGTGAAATTTCTAATGCCGTTAGCATTCCGACGCTCAACAAGGATTTTATCATCGACAAAAAGCAGATTGACCGTGCAATCAACGCTGGTGCAACGGTGATTTTGTTGATTGTCGCTTGCTTTGCAAATGACGATGAAAAATTGCGCGAGCTTTATGATTATGCAATTTCGTTAGGACTTGAAGTGCTGGTCGAAACGCATAATAAGCCCGAACTTGACCGCGCGCACGCACTTGGCGCAAAGATTATCGGCGTGAATAATCGTAATCTCAAGACATTCGAGGTCAGTTTGCAAAATTCGCTGGATTTGGTGCAATTTTTCAAGCCTGAAAATATCTATATTTCGGAGAGTGGCATTTTTGGCACTGCCGAGGCAGAATTAGTTGCGGACGGTTTCAACGGAATTTTGGTGGGGACGGCGTTGATGCAGTCTGACAATGTTTTGTCAGCACTGACAGAATTGAAAGTAGAGAGAAGATGAACACGATTATTTTGTGGATTGCTTGTCTTGGCAACTGGTTGCTTTTTGAGGGAACGCTGATTCAAGCAATGATAGAGCTGAAAGATACCTCTGAAAAAGTAAAATTACTGCGTGCAAGGGGCTGGACAATCGTCTCATGGGGCGCCTGGTTATCTGCTTTAGCGGTTGGGAGGTAAGTCAAACGGTCGTTTTATGGTTAGTGTTTACTGCATTAGGTAGCGTCTTAACCGTTGGAATTACAACAAAAATTTTTTCAAGGGAGTTCGGGGGATTAAAAAATGAACATCAAAATCTGCGGGCTCCGCACAAAATCCGCTGTTGATGAGGCGGTCAAAAATGGTGCGACACACCTTGGCTTTATCCTGTCAAAATCGCGCCGTCAAATCACGCCAGAAGAGCTGTCAGTACTGACAGCCGATGTGCCGAAGTCGGTCAAAAAAGTTGGCGTATTCGTCAATGAACCGATTGAATTTGTCAAAAATGCAGTGGCGACTGCTGGACTTGACCTTGTGCAGCTCCACGGTGACGAAGATATGAGCTATATTCGTCAGTTGTCAGTGCCTGTGATTAAAGCTGTCAGTGATTTTGCAAAGACCATCCAATACGAAAATGTTATTTTGCTTTTGGATAGCAGCTCAGGTGGCAGCGGTCAGTCTTTTGACTGGCAATCTGTAAGTAGCAACGATTTCAAATTGCCCTTTTTTGTGGCTGGTGGATTGAATCCTGACAACGTGGTTAACGCGGTGCAGTATTTTCAGGATTTTTCTAACTTCTATGGTGTGGATGTGTCGTCTGGCGTGGAAACGGATGGGGTCAAGGATTTGATGAAAATTCGTGCTTTCATCCAAAGTGCAAGTCTGGCACGTTATGACTATTTGCTGACAGCATTTCAGACTATCTCGCAAAAGCTCAATGCACATGGCATCATACCTTATCTGATGGGAAGCATTGCCACCCAGTTGGTGACTGGTTTTTCGACCAATCCTGATGATATCGACATTCAGCTTCGACTGTCTGATTTTGTGCAATTTGAGCGATTGTCAGTGCTGATGGAAGAGTTAGGCTACCATTTGATTGACCTGCATGAGCATAAGTTTGAAAAGGGTAATATTCATGTTGGTTTTGCCAATGTTGAAACGCTGGAAAGCTATGCTAACGTTGATTTTACAGCTTTATCAAAAAGTGAACTCGGCGAATTTTATTTGCCCAATCTTCAGCAAAACATCAAAATTTATGAGGCAGCAATCCACGACAGTTGGCGCAATGGTAAGCACAAAGATAAATTGATTTTAGAAAAATTAAAGGCGCTGGAAAATGGAAACTGAAAGCGAAGTAACCATTCGCCCCGTTCAAAAAGCGTATTTACGAGAATTGTGGGAAATCAGCTATGGCCCAAAAGCCGATTTGAAATGGATGGACTACAACGGACCATATTTCCAAGACCCAATTTTGAGCTGGGAAGAATTTTCAGCAAAAATCACTCCCAAAATCAATCAACCGAATTTTGCACTGATTATCTATCAAAACCGCATTGTTGGGCAACTTTCGAGCTATTGGGAAGATGGCGACTTGCAAAAATGGCTGGAGTTTGGACTTGTCATCTATGACAGCAAACTTTGGGGTAAAGGCATTGGCAAAGGTGTTGTACCGATTTGGATGCAGCAACTTTTTGAAACTTATCCAGAAATCCAACACCTCGGCTTCACCACTTGGTCAGGAAATCCAGGTATGATGAGACTAGGTGAAAAATGCGGCTTAAAACGTGAGGGACAAATACGCAAAGTTCGCTTTTGGCAGGGAAATTGGTATGATTCGGTGAAATATGGAATTTTGAGAGAAGAATTATGACTAAGTTTAAAAATATAAAATGGCTTTTCTTTGACCTGGGCTCCACACTTGTCAACGAAGAGAAAGCGCAAGAAGCACGAATCAGAGAAAGTGTGAAACTCCTTGCAGAGCAAGATATTTCAATGACTGAACAACAATTCTTTCAAGAAATGTGCAATGCTTCAAAACGTTATGAATCGCAATATTTTACAGTCATGAAAAACTTAGGGAGCGACAAAATAGCGCCCTATCCTCATCAATTTGAGCAACTCTATGCAGAGACCTTACCGCTCTTAGACAAATTGCGACAGTACTATAAAATAGGAATCATTGCCAATCAATCGCTGACAGGTGCAGAACTTTTGAAAAAATGGCAGTTACAAGATAAAGTGGATTTTATTCATTCATCCGCAGACCTTGGTATCGCAAAACCAAACTTGGAAATATTCAAAATAGCACTGAAATCCAGTGACTGTGAACCAGAAAATGCTTGTATGATTGGAGATAGACTGGATAATGATATTTTTCCAGCCAAACAACTTGGAATGAAAACGATATGGGTCAAACAAGGCTTTGGAGCTTATCAAGTGCCAATTTTAAAGGCTTATGAACCAGATTTGGAAGTTGAAAGTTTGAAAGAGTTGTTTGATTTGTTATAGATTGAGGAGGATAAAAAATGTCGTATTCAACATCTGGCATAGACCACTTCGGTCTGACCGTGAAAGATTTAACAGCCAGCAGCAACTTTTTCATCAACTGCTTAGGTTTCGAAAAAGTTGGCGAGCGCCCAGAATATCCAGCGGTGTTTGTCGCGGATAGCGCGGTCATGATCACGCTCTGGCAGGCAAAAGATGATGCTGAGACTCTGGATTTTGATCGACAGCATCATGTTGGACTCCATCATCTCGCTTTTCGTGTTCAAAATCATGAGCAACTCGACCAGTTATTTGCCAAAATAAAGAACTGGCAAGCTATCAAGATTGAGTTTGCACCAGAAAACCTCGGCACAACAGAAGCGCGCCATTTTATGATTTACGAACCAAGCGGAAATCGGATTGAATTTATTTCGAGAAATGCTTGAAAATCAATGCTGAAAGGAGCAAAATGCCAGAAATCATCACGACAAAACAGGGAAAAATCGAAGTAGAGATAGAAGGAACAGGACTTCCAGTTATTGCTATCCATGGCAGTCCTGGCGGCTGGGACGGTGCAAAAATGATGCATGATTTTTTACCATCAGACAAATTTCAAAAAATTGCCTTTTCACGACCCGGTTATCTCGGAACACCGCTAAATGGAAAAAATGATTCGATTGACCACGAAGCTGATTTGATTGCCAGCTTGCTAGAAAGTTTACAGATAAAACGTGCGGCAGTTTTGGCATGGTCAGGTGGCGGTCCGTCTGCTTACCGTTTGGCGGTGCGCTATCCAGAGCAGATTTCGACCATGGTGATGATTGCCGCAGTGAGTGAGCGCTGGATTTGCCCACCTTATCCCGCATCCGACAGGTTTCTTTACGGCACAACCTTTGGGAAATCTCTTGTTCATTTTCTGGCAAATGTTGCACCAAAACAGATCATCAGCGGTGCTTTGGCAGGTGAGGGAAAGCTCAGCGATGCAGAAGTCCAGAAACAGACAGAAAACGTGATGGCGCATCCAGCGCAGCGTAAAGCCGTTCTTGATGTGGCAAAAACCATGAACTGGGTCGGCAAACGAAAGCCAGGCTGGGACAATGATGTGAAAAATTATGCCAAAATCGACAGCCTAGAGTTAGAAAAAATCCGCTGTCCAGTGCTTATTGTTCAAGGTGAGGTCGATACTGATGTGCTTCCTTTTTACAGTGAAAATGCACACAAATGCCTGAACAAGAGTCAACTTATCATGGTAAAAAATGGCACACACCTTGCATTCTATGCCCATCCTGACGCAGAGAAAATTCAAGCACAAGCTGAAAGGTGGTTTTTGGAGCATTTATGATAAATAAAATCAGTTGTTTTGGAAATACGGCTTCGGGCAAGAGCTATCTCGCCGAAAAGCTCGCTCAAGAGCTAGATTTGCCACATTTTTCATTGGATAAACTTTATTGGCAGGAAAATTGGACGCACTGCACGAAAGCTGAATTTTTAGCAGAGCAAAGGAAAATTCTTGCCGGGGAGTATTGGGTGCTTGACGGCACCTTTGCAGAATGTGGCTTAGCTGAGCGTATCGAGCGTTCAGAACTCGTGGTATTATTAGACAGCAAGCCACTTGATTGCTTTACCAAGCAAGTGGCTGCTAAATCTCCCACCTCTTAGGTGCGAGATTTAGCAGCACTAAGCTTTGCATTCATTCTACTAACATCAGTAGGGGAGAAAGCTTCCCTACTGATGAAGTAATCACTTCAAAACGTGCCTTGAAAAGACGGGGAAACGAAACAGAACGTTTGCCAAATGGAGCAGATGATCAAAAATTAGGCTTTTTCCGTAGCATACAATTTTTATCAAACCAAGTGCATGCTAACATCCCCATCTCTTAGGTGGGGGATGAAGCAGCACTAACTTTGAATTTCGCCCGACTAAATTCAATGGGAGTTGAAACTCCCATTGAATAAGTCTTGACTTCATTTGATATTTTAACTTTCAATCTTCGTGACCGTAGGAAAATCCTAAAACTCACGCATCGTTTTCCTGAAAAACTTGTGATTTTACAGGATTGGAGCGAGGAGGAAAATTTAATCAATCGGCTCATGGGACAATAACATGAATAGATAAGAGGAGAACAAAAAATGATCTACAACCAACCAGACGAACGCGGCTTTTACGGCAAATTCGGTGGACAATTCGTCCCTGAAACGCTGATGACGGCGGTCAAAGAACTCGAAACGGCTTACGAAGAGAGTAAGCAAGACCCTGATTTTCAGGCAGAGCTGGATTATTTGCTCAAAGATTATGTTGGACGTGAAAATCCGCTCTATTTCGCAAAACGTTTGACCGAATATGCAGGTGGCGCCAAGATTTACCTGAAGCGCGAAGACCTCAATCATACTGGTGCGCACAAAATCAACAACGCGCTTGGACAAGTCCTACTCGCGCGCAAAATGGGCAAAAATAAAGTGATTGCTGAGACTGGCGCAGGACAGCACGGGGTCGCAACGGCAACGGCGGCGGCACTTTTCGGCATGGAATGCACGATTTATATGGGAGAAGAAGATGTCAAGCGTCAGGCGCTCAATGTTTTTCGTATGGAGCTGCTGGGGCGAAAGTTCACAGCGTGACGGACGGTTCGCGCGTGCTCAAAGACGCGGTCAATGCGGCTCTGCGTGCGTGGGTGGCAAATGTCGAGGACACGCACTATGTCATGGGATCCGTCCTTGGACCACACCCTTATCCTGAGATTGTGCGCGACTATCAGGCGGTCATCGGGCGTGAGGCGCGAGCGCAATTTCTCGAAAAAGAGGGCAAACTGCCTGACGCGCTGGTCGCCTGTGTCGGCGGCGGTTCAAACTCGATGGGGTTGTTCTATCCTTTTGTCAATGACGAAAGTGTCGAAATGTACGGCGTTGAGGCGGCTGGTTTAGGTGTTGATAGCCCTTACAATGCGGCAACCATCACCAGCGGTCGCCCTGGCATTCTCCACGGTCAACTGATGGATGTCCTGCAGGACGAAAATGGTCAAATCCTCGAAGCTTTCAGTATTTCTGCGGGTCTGGACTATCCAGGCATCGGTCCTGAACACAGCTATTTCAACGCGATTGGACGAGCAAAATACGTCGATATTACCGACGATGAAGCGGTCGAGGCTTTTCAACTCCTCAGTCGTCAAGAAGGCATTATCCCAGCGCTCGAAAGCTCGCACGCCATTGCCTACGCGGTCAAACTCGCCAAGAAACTCGGCAAAGAAAAGAGCATGATTGTCTGCCTGTCTGGTCGTGGCGACAAGGACGTTAATCAAATCAAAGAACGTCTGGAAACTGGCGAGACGAGTTTGGAGCATTATGAAAAGATGTATAAAAAAGACATTGAGAAATGAATGAGAGCAAATAAAAAATGAAAAACTCAGCATTAATCGTGGTAGATTTGAACGCTGGCATTCAAAAAATTGCGAAACACCCCTATCCGCACAGTTGGACGGAGATTGAGGCGAACAATCGCGCGCTGATGACCGCTTTTCTGACGGAAAATTGTCCTGTTTATGTGACTAGCGTGCAACCCAAATTTTTGCTTAAAAGTTGGGGACGAGCCTTTGGAAAACAGCTCATCACTGACATCTCAGGTGCCCGCGAAGTCGTCAAATTTGGTCCGTCAATTTTCACGCAGTCTGACGCAGGTTTAGTTGAAAAGTTGAAAGCACAAGGCATCACGAAAGTTTTCTTTTCAGGAATTTCTACAAGTAATGGCGTTTTTAAATCAGCAAAAGATGCCGTAGCGCAAGGGTTTGACGTGGTGCTCGTGAGTGACGCAACGGCGGATAGAAGTGCTCCTGGTTATGAAAAAATTATCAAAGATGAGTTTCCAAAGATTGGAGAAATCCAGACGACAGAGGAAATTTTGGTAAAAAATGAGCGATAAAAAAAGGATGTTTCGCCCTCGACGTTTTGGTTGGGGGTTGAGACCGCAGACAAAAAGGGGGGTTTCATTATCGCTTGGTTGATACTATTTGTTGTACCAGTGGAAATTGCTGCTTTGTTATTCAAATCACAGCTAGGCATACTGTTAGGATTAATTTGGGCGATATTGGGTAGCATTTTACTCACAATTTTTGTTGTAATTTATTTGAGAAAACATTATTGTGATTGAGGAAAGTTATGAAAACACTGAAAAGCAGGCGGACACAATGAGAGAGCGAACTTATGGACAAGTTGAGATAGATGGAGATACATTGGTTTATAAAATCACGGGTCAGGGTTTGCCGCTCCTTTGCATTGCAGGTGGTGGCGGTGAGGGAGACAGCTTTCTTCCACTCGCAGACCAGCTGGCTGAGCATTTCAAGGTGATAAGCTATGACCGACGTGCTAATGGTCGCTCTACGGCACATTTTCCTGAGCATTTTGATTTAGCACAGCAGGTGCGAGACGCTAAAGCCGTGCTTCATGCGACTGGCGAAAATTCCGCTTATCTGCTTGGCAATAGTAGTGGTGCAGTGATTGCGCTGAAAATGTTGCAAGATTTTCCAGATACGGTCAGAAAGGCGATTTTTCATGAGCCGCCTTTGACTCATTTGGCGGAAAATCCTGAAAAATGGCAGACTTTCATGAGCGATTGCTATCAGTTAGCGCTGGATAAAGGGGCTTCTAAGGCAGCGACAAAGTTTGGCATGGGAATCGTAGAGCGTTTTACGATTGAGCCGCTTTTAGCAGATTTTTATCTGAAACGCTATCTACGTACAGAAGCCAAAAAGGAAAGCTTGCCAAAGATTGAAGATGGACTTGCTGACAAGATTTTCATTGAGCAGGAGCTGTTAGCCGTAACAAATTTCTTGCCCGACTTTGCTGTCTTGGAGAAGTTAAAGAACAAAATGATTTTTGCGGCAGGTGAGTGGACTTTAGATAAAAAAGTCTGGTTAGCGCAGCCTCCTAAAGCTTGCAGTGAAAGGCTAGATTGCGATTTTGTTCGCTTAGCTGGCGGACATCTTGGCTTTATCAATCATGCGAAAGCCTGGCGCGAGATTTTAGAAGATAAGTTTTTGGAGCAAGAAAATCAGGTAAAATAAAATGAAAAAATATTTTGTTTACGATGTCAACATGCTGTCGATGAATTCGATTCTGCCATTTACAGCAAAGGACGCTGAGGCGGAGTTGAAGAAAGCGCAGGTTGAGTTTGGCGCAGATGTCGAATATTTGGCAGCTAAAGAATTGTTCCAAAAATTAAAAACAGGGGTACGCAGAAAAATGCGTGGCGAAGACGCAGAAATCATCTTGTCGCCTGTTTTGCAACGATATTTGGGCAGCTTTCGCACCGAATTTCCTAAAGCAATCGTGTGGGTCTATGACGAAGGACGGGCTGTTCCTGACGGACCACGTGGACCAATGTCTGCTTGGGGAAATGGCAATCCGCAATAGTAAAATAAAATAGAAATGGTGAAACAATGAAAACATTAGAAAAACATTTAAAAAACATTAGCAAAATCTTTATTCCCTACATCATGGCAGGTGACCATGAAAAAGGGCTGGATGGACTGCAAGAAACAATTTCAGCGCTGGCAGCTGCTGGGGCTTCGGCCATCGAAATCGGAGTGCCATTTTCCGACCCTGTGGCTGACGGTCCTGTCATTGAGCAGGCAGGACTGCGTGCGCTAGCGAAAAATATCAATCTGACAGACATTGTAGCGACTTTGAAAACTGTCAAATCTTCTGTGCCTTTGGTCATCATGACTTACATGAATCCTGTCTATCAATACGGCACAGACAAATTTCTGTCAGCACTGACAGAAACGCCTGTCAAAGGTTTGATTGTCCCTGATGTGCCAATGGAAGCGCAAAATTTTATCACAGATTTTATCGGTGACAAAGACATTGCCCTCGTCCAGCTTGTCAGCCTGACCACAGGTACTGAGCGTCAAAAAGAATTGGTCAAAAATGCCGAAGGCTTTGTCTATGCTGTCGCTATCAACGGCGTGACAGGAAAAGAAAATGCCTATTCTGACGAGCTAGACGAGCATTTACGTCAGCTGTCAGTACTGACAGAAGTCCCAGTCTGCGTTGGTTTTGGTGTTTCTAGCCTGTCAGATGTTGAGCGCTTTAACAAAGTCGCTGACGGTGTCATCGTCGGATCAAAAATTGTCCGTGACCTGCATGAGGGCAAAAAAGACGAAGTGCTTGCCTTTATTCAAGCAGCTACGCAGAAATAATAATAAATAAAATATATATTCTAATTTATTGTTGACAACGATTTCTTGAAATGTTATACTTATACTCAAATAAAACGTTTTCACGAAAAATGGATAGTGATTATTAAGTTAAGCTAGACCTTATCATACCTTATATTATGGGGTGGGTAAGGTCTTTTTTGTGAAATAATGGAGTAAAATTTGAAAATCAAAAAAGTTCTGAACAATAATGTGGTCATTGCGAAGAATGAAAACGGAGAAGAGACTATTCTTATGGACTAGGTCTTGGATTTGGAAAAAAGTCAGGAGAGTTTGTAGAGGATGAAAAAATAGAAAAGATTTTTTCTCTGAAAGCTGGTACTGATAAGCAGAATTTTTATGAAATTCTTTCAGAAATTCCAAGTCACATCATTGAGTTATCAATGGTCACGCTTTCTGAAGCGAAAGCGAAGTTCCAAAAAGAAATCTCAGATACAGTTTTAATTTCTTTTGCTGACCATCTCAATGCAGCAATCATTCGTGCAAAAGAAAATATTGTCATCAAAAATTTCTTGCTGTGGGATATTAAAAGATTTTTCCCCGAAGAGTTCAAAATTTGTCTAGGAACATTGGAAAAAGTAAAACAAGAGCTGGGAATTTCATTGCCAGAAGATGAAGCAGGTTTCTTGGCGATGCATATTGTCAATGGAACACTGGGCAGTGGACATGAGTATGCGACTCAGTTGACTAAACTTATGGAAGAAATCCTAACAACATTAAAATACACCTTACAAGTCAATTTTAACGAGCAAGATGCCTATTTTCAACGTTTTATCACACATCTCAAGTTTTTTGCTGAACGTATCTTGTCTGGGTCAATATCTGATGAAACGGCAGATGAGGATTTATTTGAACTCATCGTTCGTAAATACCCTAGAGCTTACCTCGGAACATCAAAAATAAGTGAGTTTTTGAAACAAACACGCGCTTATCAAGTTTCTCAAAGTGAGCAAATTTATATGACCGTGCATATTGCGCGAATTCTGGAAAAAATCCAGAAAAATTAATCTTGGTAACAATTGGATCGTGACATTAAGTTGGCGAAACCTCTAAAAAATATATTATTTTGGAGGTTTGTAATGGGCAAATATGAAGCTCTTGCAAAAGACATTGTAGCAAATGTGGGAGGCAAAGAAAATATCCTCTCACTAACAAATTGTGTGACGCGGTTGCGCTTTAAACTCAAAGATGAGAAAAAAGCAAATACCGATGTCCTAAAGAAAATGGACGGTGTGGTCACCGTTATGCAAGCTGGAGGACAGTATCAAGTTGTCATTGGTAACCATGTGCCAGATGTGCGAGCAGATGTAGATACAGTCATCGGAAAGCTAGATACATCTGCTGCCGATACAGCACCAAAAGGAAGCCTTTTTGACCGTTTTGTTGAATTGATTTCTGGAATTTTTCAACCTATTTTGGCACCACTTGCAGCAGCAGGGATGCTTAAGGGATTGAATGCGATTCTTTCCTTTGCACTTGGTAAAGGATTTCAGGCATCGTCAACTTATGCAGTAATTCATGCGATGGGAGATGGACTTTTCTTATTCCTTCCTATTTTCATTGGTTACACAGCAATGAAGAAATTCAAGGGTTCGCCATTTGTTGGGATGATGATTGCGGCTGCGATTGTTTATCCTGGATTTGTCGATGGTTCAGTGGCAAAAACTTTTGCGGAAAGTGGTGGTTTAAGTTTCTTTGGTATTCCATTTTCTGTTCCTGTTGCAGGTTACGGTTCTTCGGTTATGCCGATTATCGCAATTACAGCATTTGCAGCCTTTCTCGAACATCAACTTAAGAAAATTATTCCTGATGTAGTTAAACTCTTTTTGACACCGTTTTTTACAGCATTGATTACGATTCCTTTGGGATTTTTAATCATCGGTCCAGTGATGAATGTTATTTCTGATGCTCTTGGTAAAGGATTGATGGCGCTTCAAGGATTTAGTCCAATCATTTTTGGATTGGTTCTTGGATTCACTTGGCAAATTATGGTAATGTTTGGACTTCACTGGGCGCTTGTACCATTTGTAATCATTGCTCTTGCACAAGGTGAGCCTACAACACTTTTAACAGCAGCAAGTACGGCTTCCTTTGCACAAACTGGTGCTGTAGGTGCTGTTATGATGAAAACTAAAGATAAACGTTTGCGTGAACTTGCAATACCAGCTTTTATTTCAGGGTGGTTTGGTGTTACGGAACCCGCGATTTATGGGATTACCCTCCCTAAAAAACGTCCGTTCTGGGCTTCATGTATTGTCAGTGCAGTAATCTGTGCAGCAGCAATGGCATTGGGAGTTAAAGCGTATACAATGGCAGCGTTTGGAATATTTAGTTTTACTGCCAATATTTCGCTTGACGGAAATGTTTCTGGTGCAATAACAATGATGATTTTATGTGCTATTTCAGTTATTGCTGGTTTTGGATTGACTTGGATATTAGGTTTTGAAGATGATAGCAGCGAACCTATTGAAGAAACTTCTAAAAATCCTATAAATTTTAAACCAACAACAGAAAAAGAAGTTATTTTAACACCTATCGAAGGAAATGTTCTTTCACTTGCAGAAGTAAAAGATCCTGCTTTTTCAGCAGAAATCATGGGGAAAGGCGCAGCAGTTGAACCGACAGTTGGTGAAGTGAGAGCACCTTTTGATGGAACAGTTATGATTATGTTTCCAACCAAACATGCAGTGGGACTCGTTTCAAATCAGGGCACAGAAATTTTGATTCATGTCGGCATAGATACTGTGCAACTTGATGGAAAATATTTTGAAGCTTTTGTAAAACAAGGACAAACTGTTAAAAAAGGAGATTTGCTTGTTAAATTTGATATTGTAGGAATTCAAAATGCTGGATATAGTACGCAAGTTCCGATAATTGTGACAAACACTGATGATTATATGGATGTCATTGCAACGGATAAGAAATTTGTTAGTAAAGATGATATGCTGATAACAGCGGTTGCAGCGCAAACCACTCAGTTGGTGGCAAATCCTGCATAGTAAAAACATCAACAGGTAGAAGAACTAAATGATAAAAAACTAAAAATAAGGAGACAAAATGGGATTTAAAAATGATTTTTTATGGGTGGTGCGACAGCAGCCAATCAATTGGAAGGTGCTTATGATGTTGATGGAAAGGGACTTTCTGTTGCTGATGCGATGCCCGGTGGGAAACAGCGCATGAGTATCCTTGCTTCTCCAGAGTTTGATTGGACGATTGATGAAAAGCACTACGTTTATCCTAATCATTATGGGATTGACCATTATCGTCATTTTAAAGAAGATATTGCACTATTTGCGGAAATGGGTTTTAAAGCTTATCGGTTTTCGGTTGCTTGGTCAAGAATTTTTCCTAAAGGAGATGAAACGACGCCAAATGAGGCGGGTTTACATTTTTATGATTGTTTGATTGATGAATGTTTAAAATATGGGATTGAGCCAGTTATCACGATTTCGCACTATGAAATGCCTTTGCATCTAGCTAAAGAATATGGTGGATGGAAAAATCGTGCTTTGATTGAATTCTATGTTCGCTATGCTAAAGTTCTCCTTACACGTTATCAAGATAAAGTTAAATATTGGATGACTTTTAATGAAATCAACTCAGCTACTTTTTTCTCTGCACTTAGTCAAGGCTTGGTTCCGTCCAATGGTGGCGCTGATAAGACAAATGTCTTTCAGGCCTGGCATAATCAATTTGTAGCAAGTGCTGAAACAGTTAAGTTTGGGCATGAGCTAAAGAAAGATTTACAGATTGGTTGTATGAGTATTTATTCTACGACTTATTCGTTTGATTCCAATCCAATTAATCAGATTGCGACTCAACAAAGTATTCAGGAGTTTAATTATTTTTGTAACGATGTGCAAGTGCGTGGAGAATATCCTGTGTTTACTCAGCGTTTACATGAAAAATATGGTGTCAAATCGGAAGATTTGGAGATTACAGAAGAAGATTTAATTTTACTCAAAAATGGTTGTGTGGACTATATCGGGTTTAGTTATTATATGTCAACAGTAGAATCAAAAACTGGTGAAGGGACTTCTGCAAGTGGCAATATGGTACTTGGTGGAGTCAAAAATCCATTCTTACAGGAAAGTGAATGGGGCTGGGCAGTGGATTCTGATGGTTTACGTTATGCTTTAAATGATCTCTATGGTCGCTACCAAGTTCCACTGTTTGTTGTTGAAAATGGTTTAGGAGCGATTGATAAAGTTGAAGAAGATGGGTCGATTAATGACGATTATCGGATTGACTATCTGAGAAAACATATTATTGCCATGAATCAAGCGATAGAAGATGGTGTGGAACTCATGGGTTATACGCCTTGGGGATGTATTGATTTGGTATCGGCTTCTACTGGTGAGATGAGTAAGCGTTATGGGTTTATTTATGTTGATTTGGATGATTTAGGTCATGGTACAGGTCAACGCTCTAAGAAGAAATCTTTTGACTGGTACAAAGAGGTAATTGCTTCAAATGGTGAGAAACTCTAAAAAGGATAAGAAATTCCGTCAAATTTGACGGAATTTTTATGTATCATAATAAATTAGATAGCATCTCAGACTTCATTTTTGGTTTGACTAAGATGACAAGATTGGAGAAAAATAAAGATATAAAACTTCTAAGAAATTTTGTTTTGTTTCGAGATTTTCTATTTTGTAATGAAGGTCTGCTCTTTGGGACTGTATATAAATGCTTATAATGAGTAAGTCTTATCTCTAAGTTTTCTTGATTTTCCTGAGTTCTGGACAAACAGCTTCACATCTTGATATAATTGAGCTTGTGTTAAATTAGATTAAAATGATATAGAGGAGTATATGGAAAAAGAAAAGAAAAATTCAGGGATGTTTGCTGTATTTGCAGCGCTTGGTGCCAATGTTTTGGTGGCAATCAGTAAATTTATTGGTTTTGGGTTGTCTGGCTCCGCTGCGATGCTTAACGAGAGCATTCATTCGGTTGTAGACTGTGGTAATCAGATCTTGTTACTCTTCGGTGACAGGCAAGCGAAACAGGCTTCAAGTAATCTGCATCAATTTGGTGAGGCGCGAGCGAAATACTTTTTTAGCATGATTGTTGCAACGTTTCTATTTTTTGGTGGAGGAGTGATTGGTGTGATGGAGGCATTTGAAAAGCTTATTCATCCTGAGCACTCAGTTGAAAATCCTTGGATTGTTATTGTAATTTTGCTTGTTGGTATGTTGATTGAAGGGTCATCATTGCGAATTGCATTTAAAGAAATTGCGGAGTTGAATACAGATAAATTACCTATTTTCAAGTTTTTACATGAGAGTCGTCACAGCGAAATTTTGGTTATTTTTGCTGAGGATTTATGTGCAATTATTGGACTACTCTTGGCGCTTTTAGGAACTGTTTTGACGATGTTTACGTCTAATCCATTATTTGATGCAATAAGTGGTCTTTTAATTGGCTTTTTACTTATGGCTGCAGCGATTTTCTTGACAAGAGAATTTTATAGTTTGATTGTCGGGGAGAGAGTGACAGACAGTGACCTTTCTAAAATTTTATCAGCATTTGAACGTCCTGAAATTAAACAAGTCATCAATATTAGAACGACTCATCTAGGTCCAACAGAAATCTTGATTGCAGCAAAAATAGATATTATAAGTAGTGAAGAAGCGCATGGTTACGGAATTATCAATAGTATTGAGGAGAAAATTCGACAAAAGCTCCCAGATAAAAAATGTTATATTTATGTTGAAATTGATGAATTTGATGAACATTATAACAGATGATAGGTTTCTGCCATAACTATTTCCACTTTAAAATCCAATAGGAATTTTATACGACAGATGTCTATCCGCTCTAAAGGACTAGAATGATTCGTGGCAACTGCAATTAGTGCATCATGGTGCTATTTTTACGCCGAGAAGTCGATTCGTTGTTGCTTTTCATAACAAATAGCTATATAGTAGAATTAAAACCTGTCAGCATGCTGACAGGTTTTTGTAATTAATAATATTAGAATTTTTTTAGATAAATTTTATCAACATAATGATTTTCTGATTTATGTAGGATGACTTCTGCACGATTTCTCGTAGGTTCAATGTATTCTTTTAAATTAATTCGATTAACTCTTGCCCAAGTTTCTTTTGCCAAATTGACAACTTTACTTGTAGACATTTTAGTAAATTGGTGATAAAAATTTGTTGTGTCATATTTTGCTAATTTTAAAAGACTATCAAAACGTTCTAGATACCACTTTTCAATTAATTCCTCTTCAGCATCAACATAAATTGAAAAATCATAAAAATCACTGATATAGAGCATCTGATTTTGTGGATTTTGTAAAACGTTGATTCCTTCAACAATGAGAATATCAGGACTGTCAATAGTTTGAACTTGATCAGGAAGAATATCGTAAGTTTCATGTGAATAAATTGGAATTTCACATTTCTCACCATTTTTCACATGATAGAGAAAGGCAAGCAGCCGCTCCATATCGTAGCTCTCAGGAAAACCTTTTCTATCAAGTATTCCTCGGTTTTTCAAATCATCAGTAGTATATAAAAAACCGTCAGTAGTGACTAACTCAACACTGAGTTTAGGAAAAGCGCGTGAAAGTAAAAGCTGCACAAGTCTTGCTGTAGTTGATTTTCCGACAGCGACAGAGCCAGAAATGCCGATAATTAATGGTGGCGTTTTCACGATTTTTTGTAAAAAAAGTCCTTTAGAAAAGCTCATATCTTCTAAATTTTTTTTGTATAAACGTAAGAGATGGACGAGCGGTAGATAGACATCTTGCACGTCTTTCAGACTAATTTCGTCATTGAGTGAGCGAATAGATTCAAGCTCATCATGTGTCAGAGGCGCGATAGAAGTTTTGTAAAGATTTTGCCAAGTTTCACGGCTAATTTCGTCGAAATTGATGAATTCATTCATGATAAATATTTTATCATATTTCTGTCATTACTGACAAACTTTCTGTCAGCTGTCAGTAAGCAGTAAATCTGTGATGAAGTCAAGACTTATTCAGTGGGAGTTTCGTAAAACATTTGTCCATTTTCTCTAGTCGCTAAAGCGACTGATAAAAGGGCAACTCGCCACTGAATTTAGTCGGACGAAATTCAAAGATTGCCATTCCGACTAGGTGCTTCAGCACCTTAGCGAGGATGGACAGCGTAGCGCAGCGGAGATAGTGCTGCTTTATCCCCAATCTAAGAGGTGGGGAATTGCGATTGCGACTAGCCACTTTAGTGGCATAGCGAGCATCGACAGCGGAGTCGTAAGGCGGAGATAGCACGCACTTGCTTCGATAAATATATAAGTTCAAACATAGAATGTAAGCAGTGCTTAGTTCTGCTAAGTTAAATATCGTAAAATAGCTTCAACGATGTGGGTTGCCAACATTACATCTAAATAAATGTAAGAGTTTACATGATAAAATTGCACTTATGAAAAAATTTTCAGCGCGAAAAAAAATGATTTATGATAGAATAATGATAATGGTAAAGACAAATATGTACTACGAGGATAATCGTGATTTAGCGCATGATATCCAAGAAATAAAAGTTCAACTTCTAGGAATACCCATGAAATTTTTGACAGACAGTGGTGTCTTTTCAAAAAACGGGATTGATTATGGTTCACGAGTTTTATTAGAAAATTTTGAACAAGAGGGTGCTAAAACGCTATTGGATGTTGGTTGTGGTTATGGGACACTTGGACTAACTTTAGCCAAAAAATATGATTTAGCGGTCACAATGGTTGATGTAAATAGTCGTGCATTGGATTTGTGCCGTCAGAATGCTGACAGAAATGCTGTCAGTACTGATGAAATCAAAATTTCTGATCTTTATGATGCTGTCAGTGGGAAATACGATGCAATTATCAGCAATCCACCGATTCGGGCAGGAAAATCAGTTGTTCATGGTATTTTAGAGGGAAGTTTTGAACATCTCAATGATGAAGGAACGCTTACGATTGTCATTCAGAAAAAGCAAGGAGCACCATCTGCTCAAAAAAAGATGGAAGAAGTCTTCGGCAATTGTACCGTAGTTGCGAAAGATAAGGGTTACTTCATTTTGAGAAGTTACAAAAAATGATAGTAAAATTAGAATAGGAGCAAAAATGACCTATAGAATGGTTGACCTCATCCAAAAAAAAAGAGATGGTGAAAGTTTTAATAAACCCGAAATAGACTGGATGATTGAAAATTATGTAGCTGGTAGCGTTCCAGACTATCAAATGTCTGCACTTGCAATGGCAATTTATTTCAAAGGGATGAATACTTCTGAAATATCAAATCTCACGATGGCAATGGTTCATTCAGGAAAAGAATTTGATTTGAGTGAAATCCCAGGCATCAAAGTAGATAAACATTCAACAGGTGGTGTTGGCGATAAAGTAACGCTAATCCTCGCTCCACTCGTTGCTTCTTTCGGTGTTCCTGTTGCAAAAATGTCAGGACGTGGACTTGGTCATACAGGTGGAACTTTAGATAAATTAGAGTCTATTCCAGGTTTTAATATTGAAAAAACTGAGGCAGGATTCATTGAACAGGTAAAAGATATTGGGATTGCTGTGATTGGACAATCAGATGAGCTTGTAAAGGCGGATAAGCTCCTTTATGCGCTCCGAGATGTAACAGCGACAGTTGACATTATTCCTCTTATTGCAAGCTCTGTGATGTCTAAAAAGATTGCCGCAGGTTCAGATGCAATTTTACTTGATGTGACAGTAGGAGATGGTGCTTTCATGAAGTCTGTGGAAGATGCACGGATTTTGGCACGAACTATGGTTGATCTCGGTAAATCTGTTGGCCGTGAAACTGTTGCTGTTATCACAAACATGAGTCAGCCTTTAGGCTATGCCATTGGAAATCGTAATGAAATTACAGAAGCAGTCAATACGCTAAATGGTAAGGGAACAGCTGAATTTCGCCAATTTATTGCCGAATTAGCACAGATTATGCTGGAGCTTGCAGGCGATAAAAAAACAATCCCAGAAATCCTACAAAATCTTGATAATGGACTTGCCTATGCCAAATTTGTCGCTATGATAAAAGCCCAAGGAGGCGATCCAACAGCCTTTGAAAATCTGACTGCACCGCTCAAAACCAAATACAAAGTTGAAATTCGTGCCTCCAAAACAGGCTTCATCACTGATGAAAAAGCATTAGGTGTTGGTGTTCTTGCCATGAAACTGGGTGCTGGACGCGCTACAAAAGCTGATACAATTGATTTTGAAGCAGGAATTCTACTTGCAAAAAAAGTCGGAGATAAAGTTAGCAACAACGATTTAATTGCAACACTTTATAGTAATCGTGAAATTTCAGAAGAACTCATCTCCGAGTTTAACGATAGCATTGTCATTTCTGACGAACAAGTTCATCAGAAAGAAATATTAGAAATTGTTCGCTAAAATGAATGATGATTTAAAACTTCCGCCAGTCATTGTTGGACTTCAAGTCGTATTATCTGCACTTTCTGGTGCAATAATAAAGTTGCTCTTGCAAAATTATAGTTGGGTTATACAACTTATCGCTTTTATTATCATCTTCGTCATTATTTACATCATTGTCGGAATGGTTTATTTGAAATGGAATAAAAACAGAACCTAGTGTTTACGCAAACCATCTCTTATGTTTGCCCTTACTTTTATCATTTATCGCATACTAAATCTGCTAATATAGTTTTAGATTTAGAGATAAACTATTAAAAGATAAAATTTAAAAACAATAAAGAAAGGAATTGAACTCCAAATAAGGGGTTCATCTCTTAAAAATGAAAATTAATAAATATATTGACCACACGATTCTTAAAGCGGATAGCTCGCAAGAAAAAGTTCAACAAATCATTGATGAAGCTAAAAAATATGACTTTATGAGTGTATGTATTAACCCAACATGGGTAAGTTTTGCAAGTAAACAATTAAAAGATACGGATGTTAAAGTTTGTACAGTCATTGGTTTCCCTCTTGGAGCAAACACATCAGAAGTTAAGGCTTTCGAAGCAAAAAATGCCATTGAAAATGGTGCTGATGAGATTGATATGGTCATTAATATTGGTGCAGCTAAAGATGGAAATTGGGAGCTTGTTGAATCAGATATTGCAGCAGTAAATGCAGTAAAAGAAGACAAACTTTTGAAGGTCATTATTGAAACAAGCCTCCTTACAGACGATGAAAAAGTCAAATCTTGCGAAGCAGCAGTACGTGCAGGGGCAGATTTTGTCAAAACATCAACTGGTTTTTCAACTGCAGGAGCAACGGTTGCAGATATTAAATTGATGCGTGCTACAGTAGGTCCTGATATGGGTGTTAAAGCATCAGGTGGGGTACATAATCTTGAAGAAGCCAAAGCAATGATTGATGCAGGGGCAACGCGACTTGGTGTATCCGCAGGAGTTGCAATCATGGAAGGTTTAGGGCGACCAAATGAGGGTGCTAAATCTGCGGATAAAACATCGGGAGAGAGTGATGCCAGTTACTAATGATATGATACAGGCGGCTAAAGATGCTGCTTCGCACGCTTATATCCCCTATTCTCATTTTCCAGTTGGTGCAGCTTTTCATACACCAGATGGTCAAATCATTACAGGGTGTAATATTGAAAATGCCAGTTTTGGATTATCTAATTGTGCCGAACGAACAGCGATTTTCAAAGCAATATCAGAGGGGATAACACATTTTGATGCGCTTTATATCTATGGTGAGACGCAAGAACCTATCAGCCCTTGTGGTGCTTGCCGACAAGTGATTGCAGAGTTTTGTGCTGCAGATATGCCAGTTTATCTATTGTCAAAGACGGATAAAGTTAAGGAAACTTCTGTAGGTGAATTGTTACCTTATTCGTTTACCGAATTGAACTAATTAAGAGTAGGAGGGTAGTATTATTCAATTTTGCTTTCTTACAAAAGAAAGCACTCAGATTTTTCTGCCAGTGAAATTCATTGGCAGAAAAATTAGAGTATTAAAGAAAGCGCTGTAATTTAAAAATTGGACACAATTGTGTGCATAATTGAAAAAAGTAAGCGCATTTCCAGTAGAAAAATAGTATTCTATAAAAATTGTAAGGTAATACCGAACGTTAAGGGAAAAGTACCTTCAATCTTTGTATAATGCTTGAAAAAAAGAAACAGATAGCTTAAAATAGTCTTAAGCTAAAGTTTAGCCATTAAAAAATATTCGGAGGGTTCCGTTTCCATGAACAAACGCGTAATCGCAGTCGGTGCAGTTGCACTTGCTTCAGTGGCAGTCCTTGCAGGATGCCGTTCACACGATGCAGCAGGGTCATCATCAGGTAAAGCTAAGACAGACCTTAAAGCAGCTATCATCACAGATACCGGTGGTATCAACGACCGTTCATTCAACCAATCAGCGTGGGAAGGTCTTCAAGCGTGGGGTAAAGAAAACAACCTTAAAAAAGGTCAAGGTTTCATGTACTTCCAATCAAATTCAGCTTCAGATTATACAACAAACTTTAACTCAGCTGAACAACAAGGTTATAAACTTTTGTTTGGTATTGGGTTCTCACTTCAAGATGCTACTTCTGCAGCAGCTAAGAATAATCCAAAATCAAACTTCGTTATCATTGACTCAGTAATTACTGGTCAAAAGAACGTAGCTTCAGCAACATTTGCTGATAATGAAGGAGCTTATCTTGCTGGTGTAGCTGCTGCGAAAGCAACTAAGACAAATAAAATTGGTTTCATCGGAGGAATGCAATCTGATGTTATCACTCGTTTCCAAGTTGGTTTTGAAGCAGGTGCAAAATCTGTAAATCCTAACATTAAAGTAGATGTTCAATATGCTGGTTCATTTACAGACGCAGCTAAAGGTAAAACTATTGCAGCAGCAATGTATGGTTCTGGTGATGATGTAGTTTACCAATGTGCCGGTGGTGTTGGTGTTGGTGCATTTAGTGAAGCAAAAGCTTTGAATGCTCAAAAGAATGAAGCAGATAAAGTATGGCTTATCGGTGTTGACCAAGACCAAAAATATCTTGGTGGTTACACTTCTAAAGATGGTAAAAAATCAAACTTTGTCCTCGTTTCAACAATCAAAGAAGTTGGTAAAGTCGTTCAAGATATTGCTGATAAAACTAAAGATGGCAAATTCCCTGGTGGAACAACTGTTACTTACAACCTCAAAAATGGTGGGGTAGACCTTGGTCTTGATAATGTAACGCCACAAATCAAAGATGCTGTTGCTACTGCAAAAGCTGATATTATTTCTGGTAAAATCACTGTTCCATCTAAATAATGAAGTCAAGACTTATTCAGTGGGAGTTTCGTAAAACATTTGTCCATTTTCTCTAGTCGCTAAAGCGACTGATAAAAGGGCAACTCGCCACGGAATTTAGTCGGACGAAATTCAAAGCTTAGTGCTGCTTTATCTCCGACCTAAGAGGTCGGAGTATTAGCACGCACTTGCTTTGATAAAAATAAAAAACCAGCAAATATGTTGGTTTTTTTTATATTGGATTGAATTGTCTGTTAAATTATATGTTTTTGTATAAAAATAGTGATAAACTATGTTATAATGATATAGACAGATTATAAATCGGTATAGATTTTTTAGCAGAGGGGAGAGGCCATGAGAAAAGCAGTGCCAAACTATATTAAAATTCATGATGCACTTAAAGATGAAGTTGAGAAAAATATCTGGAAAATTGGTCAACGTCTGCCAAGTGAAAGAGATTTGGCTGAACGATTTGGTGTAAGTCGTATGACCGCAAGGCAGGCAGTAACCGCTTTGGTAGATGAAGGGATTTTGGACCGAAGAGTCGGCTCTGGTACCTACGTTGCAAGTCGTCGAGTACGTGAAAAAATGAGAGGTACGACTTCTTTCACAGAGATTATCACATCACAGGGTAAAGTGCCTTCAACTGAAGTATTAAGCTATATCAAGACCGCTCCCAATGAAGTAGAGTGCGAAAAATTGAACATCACTAAAAAAGATTCAATCATTCGTATGGAGCGGATTCGTTATGCGGATAATATTCCTATTTGTTTTGAAGTGGCGAGTATTCCTTTTAATCTAGTAAAAAACTTTGATAAAAAAGAGATTACAAGTAATTTCTTTAAAACATTGGAAAAGCATGGGCATGTGATTTCGCGTAGTGAGCAAATCGTTTCTGCTAAAAAAGTAAGTACTGAGGTGTCTGAGTATTTAAAAACTCGTGCTGGTTCTGCAATTTTAGGGTTAACTCAAGTTTCTTATCTTGCTGATGGACAGCTTTTGAGTATGTACTTTCCCAATATGTTGGAGATCGTTTTGAGTTTTATTTGGAAAGATAGTATAAGTATATAGTACGCTAGTTTTATTTTACTTAGCAAGTGTGTGCTATCTCCGCCTTTGGGCTACGCGATAAACATTTGTCCGTTTTATCTAGCCAAAAAGCTGTTGATGCTCGCTACGGTACGAAAAGTGCCTATTCGAAATCGCAACTCGCGCACTGTTCTATGAACGTTCTCCACAACTCTGTTGCTTCGTTGTCTTCTTGTTCGTATGCAAGTAGAGCTTGCAACGATAGAGGCGAAGCGATAGGACGTAATGGCAATCTCTGCTTTCCTTCTACTGTCCTAGGATTTTGATTTTAGTGCTTAGACTTTAGGAACAGAGGAGATGCTACTATTGGTGGGGAGAAGAATTACCCACCAATGAAGTAATCACTTCAAAACCCTGCCAGTTGACTAGCAGGGTTCTTTTATTTGCGGTATTATGAGAGGCCTTTTTTTATTTTTCTTTTATATTGATATTGTTTGATTTGAAAATGGAGCCAGCACCCCACACAGAAACCACTTAGGGCTACACTTGCTGCGATGAAAACGAACGCGGCAAAGATAATAGCAAGAATAAGATGACCAAAAAGCGAAGCAATTAGGCTTGCTGTTAAGAGTACAGTAGCAATAATTTGATTAAAACGCAAATCAGACTTATCTTCCAAAAGGTATTCAGAAGCTTTCTTTTTTAGAAAATGTTTTGCGATAAGAATAACAAAGTTTCGTTCAAAGAAAATACCAAAAAAACCAGCAAGGATAGGGAGCAGGAGGAACCAAAAAAATTGAGTGACAACGGCAAGGATAATACTGATGATGATTACGGTTTGATTGGTGCGCACAAGTGGGCGAGGAACGCCTTGGATACTAGGTTTGTTCATAAGAAATCTCCTTTAAGATTTTCGAGTTTGTACAGATTTTTTTAAAATGAAGTCAAGAATTATTCAGTGGGAGTTTTAACTCACCACTGAATTTAGGGCACAACCTCTAGGTGTAACAACTAAGCGACCTGTACGCAGCTAAAGCTGCAACAGTCTGCTTAACATCAAAGATATGAGGTTACACCTCCGCTTTGCTTCGTTATCCATTCGCTCTATCTCCGCTTTGCTGCGCTGTCGATTTCACTAAGCCACTAAAGTGGCAAGTTCAAATCGCAATCGACTAAAGTCGCAAGGCGAAGTGGTCTTGTCCCTGAAGCCTAAGTGCTATCTCCGCTTCGCTACGCTGTCCACTCTCGCTAAGTGGCTGAAGCCACAAGTCGAGTCGCAAAGCGCTAAGACCCTAGGGCAGTCGGACGAAATTCAAAGATTGCCATTCTGACTAGGTGCTTTGCCTTTTGCTCTTGCTGCTTTAGCAGCTAAGCAAACGGACAGCGGAGCAACGAAGTTGCATAGACCGTTCGCAGAACGGCGTGCGAAGTACGTAGTACCGTAGCGAGGGTGGACAGCGTAGCGCAGCGGAGATAGTGCTGCTTTATCCCCAATCTAAGAGGTGGGGGAATTGCGATTGCGACTAGGTGCTTCAGCACCGTAGCGAGCATCGACAGCCTTTTTATCAGACGCTTTAGCGGCTATATAAAACGGACAAATGTTTATAGCGTAGCCCGAAGGGTGGAGATAGCACGCACTTGCTTTGATAAAAGCAATCTACTAGAACTACTTTAAAATGAGATTGCCATTTTATTTAGTTGTTCTTAGATTGGCGGGTTCTGGTGCGTTTTTGTGCCAGAACAGATGCGAAGCACCGCAAACCCTCGTGATTTTTACAATGATTTGGCTATAGTTTGATTTTATCTTATTTGAGGAGAGATGGATTTAAAATTTTTTTATGATGAGTGATAAGTTTGACAAAGGTAGAGAAAAAAGCTTCTGTCAGTACACTGACAGAAGTCTATATCCATTGCTTATGGTCGTATAAAGCTGTCAGTATGCTGACAGAGTGTTACAGGGTGACGGTAAAAGTCGTCCCTTTTCCGATAATGCTGACAACGTCGATGTGTCCTTGAAGTTCCTGAACGTTTTTTTCAACAATTGAGAGTCCAAGCCCAGTTCCTTTAACTTCTGAACGACTTTCATCAACACGATAGAAACGGTCAAAAATGCGTTCTTTTTGGATTTCTGTCAGCCCTGGTCCATTGTCAGTGACACTAAAGATTACTTTTTTATCTTTGGTTTGAAGACTGACAATAATTTTCCCATCGTTTGGTGTGTATTTAATGGCGTTTTCGATGAGATTTTCAAAAATGCTATGAACCATTTGTTGGTTGGTTTTAAAAGTTATATTTTCAACTTGAGCTTCCAAATGGAGATTTTTTTCTGAAATTTGCGGACGAGAGGTGTTCAAAATATCTTGGATGAGCGTGGTAAGATTGAGTTTTTTCTTATCAATTCGATGATTTTGTTTGGTTAAAAGTAGAGTGTCCTGCACCAAATTCATCAAACGAGAACTTTCTTTATTGATAATTGCTGCAAAGTTTTTGCCTTCTTCTTGAGAAATATCATCAGATTCTAAAAGTTCAGCAAATCCTTTGATAGAAGTCAGAGGTGTTTTCAATTCATGCGAAACGTTGGCAATAAAGGCGTTGTGAGCATCTAAGGTACGATAGTAGCTTGTAACATCCATCATAGTAACGAGAAAACGGCTATCAAGTTCTGGTAAAGGTGTAATTCTAATTTGATAGTAGGCAGCAATTTCTTCAAAATAAAAGAGTTTTTCTTGGATATCAGGATGTAACATTTTATCAACTAGGAAGGTCAGAAAATCAGCATAAGGGCTAAAAATATCAAGATTCTGTGTATCCGTAAATTCATTTTTAAAGGCAGCATTAGTTTTGCGAATTTTACCTTTGTTGTTGTAAATAAAGATGGGAAATTGGAAAAATTCAATGAATTCATAGAGGTTTTCTTTTTTCTCAGTATGAGATAATCCTTGTCGCTGGATGCTTTCACCAAGTGTATTTAGTGCTGTTGTGATACGATCATCTTTTTCACTGATGAGATAACTTTGTGTAAGTGGACTGCGCTCAATATTTTTAATTTTTGCAACGGTGTTTTCAGTAAAATTGTGCAATTCACGAGCTCGTTTGAGGACTTGAAAGCCTACACTGAGATAAATTAAAATAGCAAAAGTAATCGTGGCAAAGGTGATGAACCAAGTGGAAGTCCGACTTTCGGTAATTTGCAGATAATTTTTGACCTGCCCATCGTCGAAAATCGGGCTTGTAATTGTAATCTTAGATCGGGTCAAATCTCTTGAGTAAGCAGCACCATGTGCAATTTTTCTTGTGTCAGAATCATCTGTAGCTTTGGGGAGAAGCTCAAAACCTTTAGGGAGAGAAACATTGGGATGCTTTTCAAGAAAAAGTTGAATATTACTTGAGCGTTCAAGCACTCGATTTGTATCATTATTAAGAATATTTTGATTGAGCAAAATAACTAAACTCAAAGTTGCGATGATATAAATCACCGTCAGGATGACGATGTTTCTAAGCTTCGTTTTCTTCAAAGTAGTAACCAAATCCTCGTTTTGTTTTGATGTATCGATTGTCTAATTTTTTTCTTATTTTTGAGATAAGGACGTCAATAGTTCTTGTTTCTGCGGATTCTGAAATTCCCCAAAAATGCTTGAGCAACTCTTCGCGGCTGACAACTTCGCCTTGTCTTTCTGCTAAAAGTTCTAAAATTTCAAATTCTCGCTTGGTTAAATCCAAAATTTTCCCGTCAAAAGTTACTTCTTTTTTGACAAAATCAATTTCCATTCTGTCAGTAATCAATGAGGTTGGTTTGTTGTTGTCAGTGCTGACAGAATTTTTAGGAACATCGTTATACATCTGACTGCGACGAATCAATGCGTTGGCACGTACGATAATTTCTTTCATTGGAGTGGTTTTATCCAAATATTCATCAGAACCTGCTGACAGTCCTGTCAGTTTCATTTCGTCATCATCTCGTGCTGTCAAAATTAAAATCGGTGTAAAATTTCCTTCCTTACGAAGTTTTTTTGTTACTTCAATCCCGGAAAATTCAGGCATCATGAGGTCTAATAAGATTAAATCAAATGGATTTTTCCTCGCTTTATCATAAGCTTTTTTTCCATCATCAGCTGTCGTCACTTCAAAATCATTTTGACGGAAATGATAAGAGAGAAGGGTCAAAATTGACCGATCATCATCAGCAATTAAAATTTTTTTCATACTTTTTATTATAACAAATGAATGCTGATTTTGCTCCCAAAGATTCACATCTTTTGCTAAATAAAAGCAGTCAATTTTATTTGACAACATACCCATACGGGTATATAATGAAATTATTAAACGATTATTTCTACTTTGAAAAGATATTTACCGAAAAGCAATTCGCGTATTAGGCACTGTTCTTGCGCCAGAAATCATCTAAAAATATAGAAGTAGAGCAAACAAGAAAAATTGGAGATTAAAATGAAAACTGTAAAAATACAAGAATTAACACAAGCGATGGCAAACAAAGCAGTTATTGTCGATGTCCGTGAAAGCAATGAATATAAAGCAGGACACGTACCAACAGCAAAAAACATTCCTTTGAGTGAGCTTGCTACGCGAGTAAATGAGGTTGAAAATGGAGCTTACATTATTTGTCAATCTGGTGCGAGATCAAAACGAGCCTGTCAATTTTTGGAAAGTAAGGGATTGGACGTAACAAATGTGAGTGGCGGCACGCTTGCTTGGAAAGGAAATTTGGTAAATAATGGCTAAAAAATATCTCATTGTTGGTGGTGTAGCTGGCGGAATGTCTGCCGCAACTCGATTGAGAAGGCTCCAAGAGGATGCAGAAATCATTGTTTTTGAAAAAGGTCCCCATGTGTCATTTGCAAATTGTGGTCTGCCTTATTATGTTGGTGGTGAAATTGAAAATCGTGATGACTTAATTGTTCAATCTGCTCAAGCTTTAAAAGCACGTTTTAACTTAGATATTCGTGAAAATGCTGAAGTGGTAAAAATTAATGCTGACAATAAAACCATTTCTGTAAATAGTGATGGAAAAATTTACACTGAGCGTTATGATACATTGATTTTGTCGCCAGGTGCCAAACCTATTGTTCCACCAATAGTAGGTCTGTCAGAAGCAAAGCACGTATTTACTTTACGCAATATTCCTGATGTTGATCAAATTATGGCGCACGTTGAAAAACATCATCCACAATCAGCGCTTGTCATTGGTGCAGGTTTTATCGGATTGGAGATGGTAGAAAATCTCAAAAAACGGGGAATAGAAGTCACACTTGTAGAAAAAGCAACTCATGTTTTACCGATGATTGATAGAGAAATGGCTGTTCAGGTTCGGAGGGAACTAGTTAAAAATTCTGTCAGTATACTGACAGGAACGTCTGTCAGTGAATTTACTACGGACAACATTATTTTAGAAGATGGTAGAGCTCTGTCAGCAGATATGGTGATTCTGTCAGTAGGTGTGCAACCTGAGTCAGCTTTGGCTCAAGAAGCTGGAATAGAATTAGGCTTACGTGGTGGTATCTTAGTTGATGAAAATTACGAAACCTCAATAAAAGATATTTACGCTGTTGGTGATGCGATTGTTGTCAAAAATCAGATTACTGAGCAGGATGCCTTGATTTCTCTAGCTAGTCCAGCCAATCGTCAAGGGCGTCAAGTTGCAGATGTTTTGTCGGGATTGCAAGTCAAAAATCGCGGCTCCATTGGAACAGCAATCGTTCGTGTTTTTGACTTAACCGTCGGATCCACAGGGATTTCTGAACGATATGCACAAGAATTAAAATTAAATCATAAAGTTGTTCATATCACAGCCAATGACCATGCAAGCTATTATCCAAATGCAACTTCAATTTTACTAAAGCTCATCTTTAACCCAGAAAGTGGGATGATTTATGGTGCACAAGCGGTTGGACAAAAAGGTGTTGATAAGCGAATAGATGTCTTGGCAACAGCAATCAAGGGCAATTTAAGCGTCTTTGATTTACCTGAGTTGGAGCTGACTTACGCACCGCCATTTGGCTCTGCTAAAGATCCAATCAATATGTTGGGCTATGCGGCAATGAATATCAGTTTAGGATTGTCAGAAAATATTCAGTGGCATGAATTAGCCAGCGAACTTGCGAAAGGGAAGCAATTGCTTGATGTGCGCAACCCTAGTGAAATTAAGCTTGGTGCGTTCAAAAATTCTATCAATATTCCACTTAATGAACTTAGGAGTCATCTTGACAAACTAGACAAAAATCAAGCCTATATCGTAAGCTGTCAATCAGGCTTGCGTTCTTATAATGCAGAGCGAATTTTAAAAGGAAATGGTTTTCAAGTCCAAAATTTAGACGGTGCATATGGACTTTACAGCTCAGTGACAAATGAAGGGTTGGAGTAAAAATGAATAATTATGATAAAAAAATGACAAATCGTTTAAAACGCGCAGATGGACAGCTTCAAGGAGTTCTGCGCATGATGCAAGAGGAAAAAGATTGTATTGACATAGTCATGCAGCTTACCGCTGTACGTTCTAGCTTAGATAATCTCATTGGGCTTATCGTAGCTGAAAATTTGAAATCATGCCTGTTATCAGAAGATATTGAGAAAAAAGAAGATAAAATTGAACAAGCTATCAAAATGATTATAAAAAAATAAATACTTTTGCTCCAGAACTGTAACAGAAACATTTTGTGCTCTCTCTTTACAATTTTGTACTTTATTTGTTCTAAAATACCAAGCGGATAAAGCGAAAACTCTAGTAAAATCTTCAATGAATATTTAGTAATGTTGACTTTTCATGATGAACTATCTATAGTATTGAAAAAAAGAGTATAAAAAGCTATAATATGGTGAAACTTTTAACTTAGTGTCAGAGAGCGACTCCTCCACTGATGAAGTCACCACACTAGAAAAATACTTAATAAAATAGCGAGGAGATATAGCGTGAAAGAAGTGAGACAGCCGAGGTACCAACAAATTGCTATCCTAATTGCTGAAAAAATAGTTCATAATGAGCTCAAAGTTGGACAAAAAATATATGCACGTTCGACCTTAGCTACCACCTTTGGTGTATCATCCGAAACAGCTAGAAAAGCAATCAGTGTATTAGGTGATTTGGGTATCGTTGACTCAATTCATGGAAGTGGAGTTGTCATCGCCTCACGCCAAAAAGCTCAAGAATATTTAGCACAATATCAGGAAGTAAAAAGTATTCAGGATTTACAAACAGAGATTTTAAAAAGCGTATCTCGCCAACAAAAAGAATTAGCTAATTTTTCATCTATTCTTGATAAACTTGTAGGACAAACAGAACATTTTCAAAAGTCGAATCCAATGACTCCTATCGAATTTGAGCTTGCAGGAGCATCTGAAAAATTAGGAAAAACGTTGGGTGAGATGAGCCTCTGGCAAAATACAGGTGCGACAGTTATAGCAATTCTCCAAAACGATGAATTAGTGATTTCCCCTGGACCGTATGCAACAATAAACCAAGGAGATACACTTTATTTTGTTGGGACATCAGATACACTTCAAATTCTTCAAAACTTCTTTTATACCAAGGATTAGCATTGTTTGATTAAACAATGCTTTTTCTTTATGTCAAACGGTATGTTTGACAAAGTGACAACTTGCTGATATTATTAAGTGGTCACTTTACGCATATTCAAAAGATAACAGTAATGGATAAGTGATTATGGTTAGTTGTAGAAATTTTAAAAGAGTAAAGGAGAAAAGTTTGCCAGTAAAAGTTAAAATTGAACATCTTACCAAAATATTTGGTAAGCGTGTGAAAAATGCACTAGCAATGGTTGAACAAGGAGAATCCAAAAATGAAATCTTGAAAAAGACAGGTGCAACTGTCGGTGTCTATGATACAAATTTTGAGATTAATGAGGGAGAAATTTTTGTGATTATGGGATTATCAGGATCCGGAAAATCTACCTTATTACGTTTGTTGAACCGTTTGATAGAGCCTACAAGTGGTAAGATTTATATTGATGGACAAGATGTCGCAACACTCAACAAGGAAGACTTGCTTAAAGTTCGTCGTAAAACAATGAGTATGGTTTTTCAAAATTTTGGACTGTTTCCTCATCGTACTATTTTGGAGAATACAGAATATGGCTTGGAGGTTCAAAATATACCTAAAGAAGAAAGACGTAAACGAGCGGAAAAAGCACTTGAAAATGCAAACTTACTTGATTTCAAAAATCAGTATCCTAATCAATTGTCAGGCGGGATGCAGCAACGTGTAGGATTGGCGCGTGCTCTAGCCAATGACCCTGAAATTCTGCTCATGGATGAGGCTTTTTCTGCGCTCGACCCTTTAATTCGTCGAGAAATGCAGGATGAATTATTGGAACTTCAGGCAAAGTTTCAGAAAACAATCATATTTATCTCCCATGATTTAAATGAAGCTCTTCGAATCGGAGACCGTATTGCGATTATGAAAGATGGGAAGATTATTCAAATCGGTACAGGTGAGGAAATCTTGACTCATCCAGCCAATGACTACGTAAAAACCTTCGTAGAAGATGTTGACCGAGCTAAAGTAATAACAGCAGAAAATATTATGATTCCAGCTTTAACAACGAATGTTGATGTTGATGGGCCAAGTGTCGCGCTTAAAAAGATGAAGACAGAAGAAGTCAGCTCTTTGATGGCTGTTGATAAAAAGCGCCAATTTCAAGGAGTTGTCACAAGTGAGCAAGCCCTAGCAGCAAGAAAGAATAATCAATCTTTGCGTGAGGTGATGACAACAGAAGTCGGGAAAGTAGGCAAAGAAACATTAGTCAGTGATATTTTACCAATCATTTATGATTCACCAACACCAGTAGCAGTAGTTGATGAGCAGGGATATTTAAAAGGGATTCTGATTCGAGGAAGTGTATTAGAAGCTTTAGCAGATACACCGACAGAAACAGAGGAGGAGATTAATGATTGAGTTATCAATTGATAAATTACCGTTGGCAGAATGGGTTTCAACGGCAACAGATTGGATTACAAGCCATTTAGCGACTGGTTTTGATATTATCCAAAAATCTGGAACGACAATAATGAATGGGTGACTGCGGGGTTAACGGCTGTACCATTTTGGTTGATGATTATTGTTGTCACTCTATTAGCCGTTTTAGTTTCAGGGAAAAAAATCGGTTTTCCTATTTTTACATTTTTAGGTTTAGTTTTGATTGCTAATCAAGGACTTTGGTTGGATTTGATGAATACCGTAACTTTGGTGTTATTGTCTAGTTTATTATCAATTATTATTGGTGTTCCATTGGGATTTGGATGGCGAAGTCAGAGCTTGTTGCTAAAATTGTGCAACCTATTTTAGATTTTATGCAGACTATGCCTGGTTTTGTTTACTTGATTCCAGCAGTAGCATTCTTTGGAATTGGAGTCGTTCCTGGTGTGTTTGCTTCGGTTATCTTTGCCTTACCTCCAACAGTTCGTATGACCAATTTGGGGATTCGACAAGTTCCTACAGAGCTGGTGGAAGCTGCAAATTCATTTGGTTCCACACCAAGACAGAAATTATTCAAGCTAGAATTTCCATTAGCCAAAGGGACGATCATGGCAGGGGTTAATCAAACGATTATGTTAGCATTATCTATGGTTGTGATTGCCTCTATGATTGGCGCACCAGGTTTGGGACGTGGAGTATTATCAGCCGTCCAGTCAGCAGATATTGGTAAAGGGTTTGTTAATGGTATTGCACTAGTTATTCTTGCTATTATTATTGACCGTTTTACCCAAAAATTAAATGTATCGCCAATTGAAAAACAGGAAAATGCTAAATTTAGAGTTTGGAAGCGCCGTGTTGCACTGTTATCTCTAGTTGTTCTTATCATTGGGGATTTTCAGGAGTCTCTTTTAAGAACAAGACGGCTAATAAAAAAGTTGACTTGGTTTACATGAACTGGGATTCAGAGATTGCCTCAATTAATGTTTTGAGTGAGGCGATGAAGCAGCATGGTTTTCAAGTTAAAACAACGGCGTTGGATAATACAGTGGCTTGGCAGACTGTAGCAAATGGTCAGGCAGATGGGATGGTTTCAGCTTGGTTGCCTAACACTCATAAAACACAGTGGAAAAAATTTGGGAAATCTGTTGACTTATTAGGGTCTAACTTGAAAGGGCAAAAGTCGGTCTGGTTGTTCCAAGTTATATGAAAGTCAATTCTATTTCTGAATTAACAGATCAAGCAGATAGGACAATTGTTGGAATTGAACCAGGAGCTGGTGAAATGGCTGCGGTCGAAAAAACACTTAAATCATATAATAATCTTAAAGATTGGAATTTGGTTCCATCATCTTCTGGAGCAATGACAGTTGCGCTTGGAGAGGCGATTAAACAGCATAAGGATATTATTGTGACAGGCTGGTCACCACATTGGATGTTTAATAAATATGATTTGAAATATTTATCTGATCCTAAAGGAACGATGGGAACGGAAGAAAATATCAATACTGTAGTACGTAAAGGATTAAAGAAAGAAAATCCTGTTGCTTATAAAGTATTAGATAAATTTAATTGGACCCAAAAAGATATGGAAGCTGTAATGCTAGATATTCAAAATGGTAAAAGTCCTGAACAAGCAGCGGATGTATGGATAAAGGCGCATCAAAAACAGGTGGATGCGTGGTTCAAATAAAGTTTATTGACAGTCAATACATTGAGTTTTAGATTTAAAAATTGTAAACACTTTTTTGTACTTTTCATATTACGAATGATAAAATGATAAGTAGATTAAAGTAAAATAAAAGGAGGGGTGAAAATGCACTTTATATGGTCATTGATTGTTGGAGCTCTTATTGGTGCGATTGCAGGTGCAATCACGAGTCGAGGGGCGAAAATGGGAATCATTAGCAATATTTTGGCTGGTCTAATCGGTTCGGCTATAGGTGAAGGACTTCTGGGACATTGGGGACTTCAATTGGCAGGTATGGCTATTTTTCCCTCCATTATTGGCGCAGTAATTCTAGTTTTGGTTGTATCAGCCATTTTTGGACGTTCAAATAAAAGGACATAATTATGTGAGCTATAATAACTCTCAATTTATGATTTGATAGATAAAGATGGAGGTGGATAAAGAATAAAAAAATAGGCACCTAAATAACTTAAAAATCATTAACAACTAAGGAGGAACTTTCATGACATTAAATGATAAACTTGATGCAGCTAAGGATAAGACAAGTGGAAAAATTAAAGAAGTAGCCGGAAAAGTGACAGGTGATGAAAAATTAGAAGCTAAGGGAAAAGGTGAGGGACTTCTTGGGAAAGCCAAAGAAGAACTTGGAACACTTAAAGACAAAGCTTCTGAACTCGCTGATGATGTTGCGGAAAAGTTCAATGATGTGGTTGATTCTGTGAAGGATAAAAAAGACAAATAGTCATTTAATTTTTAATAAATGAGGAGTTGGTAAGGTTTTCTTGCTAACTCTTTTTCTTTTTGCTTATTTGAGTAAACGCTTTAATTTATTTAATTGAGAAAACTTACAAAAATGTAAGATTGGGGCTACGAATTTGCTATTACTTTAAGTTATAATTATGCAAAAGGGACAGCTATGGATGGGAGAGTGGCTACGGAGATTAGTATCATTCGTCAGTACAATCAGCATCTGAAAGCATTTTGGAGTTAGATTAGTTTAGATTGAAGAGAGTGTTATGAAGAAAGTAATTGGGATTTTTGTTGTTATTGTACTGATCGGAGCTGGTATTTTTGTTGGATTGAATATCAAACATCAACATGATGTCAAGGTTCACAGAGAAAAAGTTGCCTTAGCTTATAAAAAATTAAAAAATGAAGCAATAAAGGCTGAAAAAAAAGCAGAACAGACGCTTGCTGACGAGGATATTGCAAGGAGTGAAAAATTAATTAATCGCCTAAAAAAATCTGACCGTACTTCACTGACAAAGCAACTGAATCAGGTCAAAGAGATAAGAGAAGATTTGGCAAATGCGCAGTTGCTGGTTGCAGAGGCGAACAGAAATCAAACAGATCAAACGATTGCTAATGCACAAGAAAAAGTAAATCAACTGACAAGCAAATCTGTCAGTACTGACAGAGCTCAATTACAGGCACAAATTAATGCTGACAAAGAGAAATTAGCAAAAGCAAAAGCAGAGGTAGCAGCGAAGGCAAAAGCAGATGCAGATGCGAAAGCAAAGGCTGCAGCGGAACAACAAAAAACTGCGAAAAGTCCAAAAATGATTGCCCTAACTTTTGATGATGGACCAAACCCAACGACAACTCCTCAGCTTTTACAAACTTTGCAAAGTTATAATGTTCACGCGACATTTTTTGCACTTGGTCAGCAAGCACAAGCTTATCCATCAATCATTAAGCAAGAAGCTGCTCAAGGAAATGAAGTTGCTTCACATACTTGGGATCATAAAGATTTGACCACATTGTCACAAAGTGCACAAGTCCAAGAAATTATGTCAGCTCACAATTTAATTAATCAACTCACAGGACAAAATGTGACACTTTTCCGCCCACCTTATGGAAGTTATGATGCAACAACGCTTGCCGCAACTCCCCTCACTGCAATAAATTGGTCAGTTGATACAAATGATTGGCGCTACAACAGTTCTGCTCCAGTGATTCAAAATGCACTTGCGAACGCTCATGATGGTGCGATTATTTTGATGCACGATATTCATCCTTGGTCTGTTGCCGCGGTACCGACAATCATCCAGCGGATCAAGGCACAAGGCTATACTTTTGTAACTGTATCTCAATTGCTAGAGGCGCGATATGGAGGCGCTCAGGCACAACATGTTTATTTTGGAAAATAATGAAAGAGGCTTAATCTTAGCAAGCGCGTGCTATCTCCGCCTTTGGGCTACGCGATAAACATTTGTCCGTTTTATCTAGCCACTAAAGCCTCTGATAAAAAGGCTATCGATGCTCGCTACGTCACTAGGTGCAACAACTAGCATATCCGTTGCTGCTTTAGCGCCAACGGGTATTCTACAAAGTGGCTAGTCGCAATCGCAATTCCCCCACTCTTAAAGGTGGCGAGATGAGTAGAATGCATCCTATTCATGAGGAGAAGTTGCTTGTATGTTATAATGTAAGAATGGAAATCGAAAAAACGAATCGAATGAACACCCTCTTTGAATTTTATGCTACTCTACTGACAGACAAGCAGATGAACTATATTGAGCTTTATTACGCAGACGATTATAGCCTTGCTGAGATTGCTGAAGAGTTTGATGTCTCTCGCCAAGCCGTTTATGATAATATCAAGCGAACAGAAAAAGTTTTAGAGGGGTATGAAGAAAAACTACATTTGTTTAGTAACTATGTTGTCAGAAATCAATTATTAGAGTCGCTGACAGAAAAATACAGTACTGACGAATATCTTGTCAGTAAACTTCGTGAAATTCAACAAATTGACGAAGAAGAATTTTAATAATAAGCACAGCCTTAGGATAATATAACTCTTTTTAATAAATTCTATTGCTGATAAAAACTCGAATTTATTCTGTCAGTACTGACAGAATGTGGAAAATATGCTATAATTATGCTCTAAGATTCAGTGATAGCTACTGATTTTTTATAAGGGGGCGTTACGGATTCGACAGGCATTGTCGCGCATGAACTGCAACTGCTGAGGGATCAGGATAATCATCCGCAGATAAATATAACTGCTAAAAATAATACACAAACTTACGCAATGGCTGCCTAAAAAACACCATGCGTGCCGAAATTTCATTCACTGATGGTGATACTTTCGGCCTAAACCTTTAGTCAGATACGTTGCTGTGGTAGCTTGACGCAGCAAAAGAGATTTCAAGCTCCGCAAAATATCGCTGTTTGAGACTGGCTTTGGTATTTTGTTAAATTTGAGAAAGTCCTATAGTTGTAGACGTTGATGTAGCAAGGTGTTTGGACAGGGGTTCGACTCCCCTCGCCTCCATAATACAGTTTGTATAGAATCTTATAGACCAAGAAATCGCTCAATAGAGCGGTTTTTGTTTTTTTATAATCCGATATGATACGATATAACCTGATAAAAGACAGACCCAAAAGCAGACCCAAAAAATATAAAAAACTAGCATATTTAGCTAGTTAAAAATCAATGTATGCTGAGAATTTATCGCCAATATTATCTTTGGCAAATTCTGTGATGTGAGTATAAACGTCCATAGTAGTTTTTAAATATGTTTTTATTTCCAAATTTAATTTTTACTCCATTTCTTGTTAAAATGAGCACAGTAAAACACCACATTTTCTGTGATATTTACTAAATATTTGTACTTAATCCGCCCTAGCCGTCCAAAGTTTAGGCGGATTTTTTATTATTTATGATTTTCTATAGCTTTCTTAATTTTATCTTGATATAGAGCGATATCGATAGGAGTATCTATCTCAAATGTACCAGCATCACGAATTTCTATAAGATTTTTTGTGGCTTTTTGGTAAAATCTAAATACCCATTTTCGATTATTATCATCAATTAAAATTCCAAAATAACTTTTTGTATCCCGATAATATAAACGAGAAGGGTCTATAAAATCCTTGGATGCTACTTTAAATACTGTAAAGGCTTCAAGTTCTTCAGGAGTAGTAATAATTCCATCATTAGGAGTGGCATCTGGTAATTCTTCAGATTCAACAATCGCTTTTGTTTCTACACTTGTATTTAATGCTGCTGAAAGTTTTTCATTTACTCTTTCAGTAATAAACTGATTGAACCCTTTTTTAATGATTGGAGAAAATTTTTCAAGTGTACTCTTTGTTTTTATTCCATCATATATTTGAGATACGAGGTAAGCAATAAAGCTTTCATTTGGTTCGTTTAAGTTATCTGACAAGAATAGTTTTAGATTGTTTAAATATTTTAACTCAGCGGCAGAGGAAGTTATCTTATCAACATCAAAATTTTCTTTGTGAAATTTTGCTAATTCTAAAAATTGATTATCTTTAATATTAGTAAGGTCAATTACCTAGCTTTTAGTGAGATTTAGGGTTTGCTCGCAAGTTCAAAAAACTAATTGTGATTGATTTTCAAAAGCAATTTGTTCCATTTCTTGTGCTGCCACATCGTAGAACTCTTGTACCGATAGTTTAAATCGAGTTAGAAACCGCTCTGGTGTGTAATAGTTGATATGATAGTCAATCTCTTCTAAGTAATCAATAGCTTTGCAGTGTATCATAAATCTATTTGCTTTAGCTTCGTTAATGATATGTAACTGACTTGGGCTTAGCTTAGAAAGTGTATGCCCTTTTATTTTATGTCCGCATTCATGTAAGATTACGCATTCAGTTTCTTCTTCACTTAGACTCAGCCTAACAAATATGATTCCATTCTCCGATTGACACTCTTCAGCGTAAGGAACATAAAAACCCTTGTCGTGTAATTCAGGAGCCCATATTAAGACTATTCCTGTTTCACGCAAAATATCGTGATAGTCCATATAAACTCCTTATTTTTTATTTTTTCCTGCAAAATAACCAGCTAGAAGCCCTTTTATTATTTCCTTGTCATGGTCATCCATCGGTTGACCTGAATAACCTTCTGCATTATCAATGGCTTCTAAGAGCTCAGGAGAAAACTGCGGTCCTTTAATTTCTTCACGTCCGAGAAGATAGTCCACAGTCACATGGAAGTAATCGGCTACTTTAGCCAAATCACTTGCTTTAGGATTTGAAGTTTTCCAACGATAAAAAAGGTTATCACTAAACTTTAAATCGGCAGAAACTGCAGGTAAAGATTTACCACGTTTTTCTGCAAGTTCTTTTATCCTGTCAAATGTAGTTTTATCATGCATTATATAGCCCTTTCAAAAATGTTTTTACAAAAACGTATACCACTTCTTGACAAAAATTACAAAAACGTATATAATTATTCTTGTAAGATAAAAAGTTAGAAAAAATATCTTAATCATAAACACAATAAACGAGCTGGCAAGCGGTTCTAAATGTTTTTGTTAAGGCTTTTCTCTATGCTTATATTCTATACGAAATGTAGATATAAGTCAAGCATAAACTACAAATAATCTAACTTTCTATCTAATTTTATAAAATAAAAAGACTTGGGGCGGAAAGGAAAACTGAATGTCAGAAGTAGAACAAAGTTTCGATTCTCAGCGAATGAAAATTGTTGATTATTTGAAACAACCAGAAAAAGGAAAGAAGGATGCTGTTTGGGCTTATGAAAATATCAAAGAGCCGCCTTATAAATTCACTAAATCAGATATTAGTGCTGCATTAAATGGAAATCGAAAATATACGCAATCAGTAAAATGGTTGATCACGTTTTTAGTTAAATATTTTGATTTAGATTAGGAGGTAAAGTATGAATGAATTAATAAAAATTTCGTCAAACGATTTGGGGAAGCTATAAAACGTACTATAAAAAGACAGCGAGAATATGGTTATGCTCAAGATATTCTTAAATCTTGGAACAATAAGGGGATAAAAACTCTTAAGCAAGCGAAAACTGAAGAAGTAAGTTTTAATAACAAATTGCAAAAAAATTATGCTCAAACACAATCTAAGCCAGTTAAGAACGTTCCTGATTGGACAGATGAAGGAAAACTTATCAGAGCAGGTGTTGATACTACTGGCATGGCTCAGAACGAAAGGTACAAGCTCGCTAGAGAGATGGGGTTGAATTAATGAAGTTTGAATTTGAATTGGATAAAATGTCTATAACGCAACAACAAAAGGGAATTAGTTATAAAAATGGGAAACCTATTTTCTATAACCATAGAGGTACTTATAATCAAGAGTTAAGGCTATTACTCATGCGAAATAATCCTCCTGAGTGTTTTGGAAAAGGAATTCTGATAAGCTTTCAGTGACATTTACTAACGCGATTAAGCAGGAAAAACGTTGGTTCAAATGGAAAACGACAAAATCTGATTTAGATAATCTCATGAAGAATTTACAGGACTATATGACAAAGCTTAAATTTTACAGTGATGATAGCCAAATCGTTTGTCTGGAGGCTAAAAAATATAACGGAGAGAGAAATAAAATTGCAATTGAGATAACTGAGGTTAGTCATGGATGTGATTGAACAAGTAATGAATACAATTGAAGGATACGAAGATAATGATTTCAACCGCTCGGAGCAGGCCGAGTCAGAAAACAAAAAGCCCACGGCAATGGGCTTTGACAACCTCATTATACCACAAAGGAGAATGAAATGGCTGATAAATTAGATAGAATTATTGGGGATTACTTAACAGGGAGGCTGAATGCCAATATTAAAGCAAGAGAAATTGATTTAAGAGCAAAGAAACCTATTGATAATTTAGGAATTCGGATGCAATCAAAAGGGCTTTCTCCACAAGAAGTAGTCTATCTAAGAATTGAAGAAGATGAACTTTTTGGGTTACTCGGAAGAATGAAAAAACAAAAAGAAATTCTTGATGTTTTCTGGAATGTAGAATGTGAGGATACTAAAAAGGCACTCCTGCTTCATTACAGAGAGCGAAAGACTTGGTATGGTGTTGCTCAAGAGTTATTTGTTGGGATTACCACTTTATGGCGGTGGAATAAAGCTTTCAAAGCAATGATTGAGCCTTATTTATAAAATGGCAATTTGGTGAAATGTTTTTGAAAGGTTCATTGAAAGATCCCCCTAAATTTAGTGAGATAATAGTATCATGAAGGAACGAGCAAGTAAGTATTCATTCAAATCAGTTCGGTGCTCAAACCCTTCATAGATTTTAAAGGAGGTCTAACAACTTTTAGTTGTTGTCGGTTCGATTCCGACTTAAAATCATTCCTAATTAAAAATACAGCTGTACATTAGGGCGAAACAGTCAGTAGATTGACGAATTTTCTTGGACTGAATAAAATGAAAGAAGGGGAAAGTAAATTGGGACAACAAGAAACAGCAAAACAAATCTGGGATTATCTTACGTCTCGCGGATGGAGCAAACAGTCTGTAGCGGCTCTTTTAGGAAACATGCAGAGCGAAAGCGGTATTATTCCTGACCGCTGGGAAAGTGACATTGTTGGCAATATGAACGGTGGATATGGTCTTGTTCAATGGACGCCAGCTACAAAATATATTGACTGGGCAAAATCGAATGGCTTGGTTTATCAAGATGTTATTTCTCAGTGCAAACGACTTGAATGGGAAGTTGCGAATAGTCAACAATTTTATCATCCGACTATGACTTTTGCACAATTTACTAAGAGTACACAATCTCCTGAAGAGTTGGCAGATATTTTTATTAGATACTATGAACGCCCACTTAATCCCAATCAACCTGTGAGGGGGACTCAAGCGCGTTATTGGTATAATCTCTTCCAAAATACAACAGGGGTTCTGGATCCGAAAACCAAACAAACAAAGGAGAAATTGAGATGTATTTAATTAATACAATTGACACAAAAAATTGGTATGTATCAAATGGAGTACAATGCAAATGGGTCAAAACCGAGCGCGTACTTAGAAATTATCAAAATGAATTTGGGAAACTTAATCTTCCAGTGGATAAAATGTACAGCACAGAACTATACAACGAATTCGCTCAAGATAAGATTTTGAAATAACTACCAAGTAGCTAAAGATGTCAGGGTTCGACTCCCTGACTTGCTATTATATTAATCAATAAAGCTGTCATCGATGACGGCTTTTTGTATGGAGTTTAGAGAGGAGAGAAAATGGCAAAAGCTAAATATGAGGAATGGCTTTCAGAAGAAGGGTTACCACTTTATGGTGGTGGAATAAAGCTTTCAAAGCAATGATTGAGCCTTATTTATAAAATGGCAATTTGATGAAATGTTTTTGAAAGGTTCATTGAAGGATACCCCCTAAATTTAATGAGATAATAGTATCATGAAGGAACGAGCTAATAAGTATTCATTCAAATAAGTTCGGTGCTCAAACCCTTCATGGATTTTAAAGAAGGTCTAACAACTTTCGGTTGTTGTCGGTTCGATTCCGACTTAAAATCATTCCTAATTAAAAATACAGCTGTACATTAGGGCGAAACAGTCAGTAGATTGACGAATTTTCTTGGACTGAATAAAAAGGAGGTCAATATGGCAGGATCATTAAATAAACTTGTTGAACGTATGGTTTATTGGTGTACTGAAGTAAGCCTTGGTTATGACCAAAGTAATCGTTGGGATATTCGAGATGGTGGAGAAACAGACTGTTCTGCTCTGGTTATTCATTGTTTACAAGAGGCAGGATTTACAACTGGTGAGGCAAGCTATACAGGAAATATGCGTTCCGCATTGACAGCGAATGGATGGACAGTAGTGGCGAACAATGGCTCACCACAAACAGGAGATATTCTCTTGAATGACGTGAATCATGTTGCAGTATATATTGGAAATGGGAAACTTGCTCAAGCTTCTGGGGATGAGAACGGCCAAATTTCTGGAGGACAAGCTGGTGACCAGACAGGACGCGAAACTAATGTAAGTAGCTATTACAACTACCCATGGGATTGCTATTTACGTTGGTCAGGGGGAGACGACTCAGGGTCATCTTCTAATAATCAAACAAACAAAGGAGAAATTGAGATGTATTTAATTAATACAATTGACACAAAAACTTGGTATGTATCAAACGGAGTACAATGCAAATGGATCAAAACCGAGCGCGTACTTAGAAACTATCAAAATGAATTTGGGAAACTTAATCTTCCAGTGGATAAAATGTACAGCACAGAACTATACAACGAATTCGCTCAAGATAAGATTTTGAAATAACTACCAAGTAGCTAAAGATGTCAGGGTTCGACTCCCTGACTTGCTATTATACTAATCAATAAAGCTGTCAACGATGACGGCTTTTTATATGGAGTTTGAGAAAGGAGAGAAAATGGTAATTTGATGAAATGTTTTTGAAAGGTTCATTGAAAGATACCCCCTAAATTTAATGAGATAATAGTATCATGAAGGAACGAGCAAATAAGTATTCATTCAAATAAGTTCGGTGCTCAAAATCCTTCATGGATTTTAAAGAAGGTCTAACAACTTTTAGTTGTTGTCGGTTCGATTCCGACTTAAAATCATTCCTAATTAAAAATACAGCTGTACATTAGGGCGAAACAGTCAGTAGATTGACGAATTTTCTTGGACTGAATAAAAAGAAGGAGATTGAAAAGTGAAAATTGGTTCAAATGGTTTAAATCTTATCAAACAATTTGAAGGTTGTCGACTTACAGCTTATGCTCTTGGTGATGGTAAGATTACTATTGGTTGGGGGCACGCAGAGCTGGTAGGACAAACTGGCTTGGTAGCTGGTGTTACAACATGGATTCAAGCCCAAGCAGATAATCAACTCGCTGCTGATTTGGTCCCTTGTGAAAATGCAGTAAATAATTATTTTACTCGCTCATTTAACCAAAATCAGTTTGATGCTTTAGTTTCTTTTGCTTATAACTTGGGAACTGCTGTATTTGCAAATTATAGTTGGAATAAAACAGCAAGTGATAGCTGGATTACTTCTGAAATGATGCTTTATATAAATAAAGGAACTCAGTTTGAAGAGGGATTAACGCGACGCCGTCAAGCAGAGGTAACTTTATATAACAATGAGGCAACATCTGGTACAACAGGGAGTTGGACGTGGTCTTTTACCAAGCCTTATACTGGCATCGTCTATTTAGATGGTCAGCAATTCGGTAATACTTCATATCCTAGAGGGCGTGGCTATTTCCATGATGGATTTGATTTTGATGCTAGCGTTTATGGTCCAGATATTTTAGCTGTTTCTGATGGAGAGGTAATCTATACTGGAGTGATGGGAGACGGACTTGGTTCTGTTGTTGTTTTGTCTATCCCACCCTATCAAGTAATGTATCAAGAATTTTCAAATTCCATGAGTGATATTTTTGTTTCAGTTGGGCAAAAAGTAACTAAAGGTCAACGTATCGCTCGGATGAATGGGGGACACATCTTCATTTAGGGATTACTAAAAAAGACTGGCGCACAGCATTAGCAAGCTGGGATATTGATGACGGGACATGGCTTAATCCAATAACGATTATTCAAACTGGAGTGGGAGAACCTGATCCAGAAACAAATATGGAGGAATTAAAAGATATGCTTAAATTATTTAAAATCAACACAGGTTACAAATCGCTTCAGCTTGTAAACACTGATACATTGAAATATTTCGCGATGAATGCCGATGAGAGTGCTCGTATGCGAAAATTCTTGTATGACAAGGAACCAATGTTTGAACCTGCTGAGTTTCAAAATGTATTGGACATTATCAAACATGTTCTCTAATTAACAACCTCATGTAAAAAGGTTGCAAAAAAAGCAAGTTAGGGTTCGACGCCCTGACTTGCTATTATATTAATCAATAAAGCTGTCATCGATGACGGCTTTTTGCAAGGAATATCTGACGATGAAAGCCAAGGTATCAAGAGCTGACAAACAAGGAGCACATTGCGTAGTCTTTGAAAAACAGAAAGATATTGCTCAAGACACAGAACACCTGTGGTATTTGTGGTAAGCCAATTGATAAGAGTTTGAAAGCCCCTGACCCATTGAGCGCGGTTGTTGACCACATCATCTATTAATAAAGGCGGTCACCTTTCATCAATAGATAGCTTACAGCTTGCTCACTGGACTTGCAATTGTCAGAAGTCTGATAAATTGTTCAATGTGAAGCAGGAAGAACCGAAAGTATTAGAAAATCGTAACTTGCCACAGAGCCGTGATTGGGCTTCTTATGTATTTTAATAATAATATCAAAGAAGATTTAATGGAATATTCCATAATGGTGTGCTTGTAGTTGCTGCTATTGCAGAAAATGGCGCAGTATAAGCAGAAATATATAGAACACCTTGTTTTACAAAGTAATACATAAGCCTAGCTGTATTAAAGCCTGATAAAGGCTTTCTCAACCAACCATCTGTATCTCTAGAAACTTGTAAGTTTTTGAAACAAACATTTACTATATTGAAATGATTGAAAATAGTAGCATGGGAAGATTTTGCTTAAGGACTTTACTTTCACTTGTAGAGATTGAGCGCGATATGATTGTTGAACGCGTTCAGGAAGGTAGAGAGAAAGCACGACAAAATCCGAATTTTAGAGAAGGACGACCAAAGCGTGTGATTACACCAAAATATCGTAAAGCCTATAACTTATTGACAGAATTATCAGTGAAGGAGGTATCAGCACAGACAGGACTGTCACGAAGTACCATTTACAGAATTAAAAAACAAATAGAACAAAAATAAACTCTGTCAGTACTGACAGAGTTTTTAGGAGGAGTATATGATTTGGAGCATTTAGCGCAGAGCTTTTCAGCTTTTTTGCTTGATATTTTAAGAAACTTACCACTAATTCTTGCTTTGAGTTCAGCGTTAAGTACTGTTTTTTATAAAATTTTTCAACGATTTATTAAACGCATTACTGAAAAGATTGAAAATGAACTAGCAGAAATTAGTAAACGAATTTCTGCGATTGAAAAAAATGCAGCAACGGCTCATAAAGACTTGGAAAAAGAGGTTTTACGCCTACAACTCTTAGAGGGATTAATAGTGAGCGACTTTCAGCGAGTGAGGTTGCATATTTTTATGACCGTTATGCCGCTTTAGGCGGAAACAGCTTTGTATCTGAAAAGGTTCACGAGTACCTTGAAAAACTCAACGGAGGAAAATAACATGAAAAATATTAATGCAGGTACGCTTACCCGTACCATTTTACTTTGGTTGGCCATTCTCAACCAAATTTTAACGGCGCTACATCTTAATCCGCTACCGCTTGATGATAATACGGTAAGTACGATTATCACGACTGTCTTTGCACTTTGGGCGTGGTGGAAGAATAATGATTTTACTCACGCTGCAAAAGAAGGGACAAAAGTCACACAGGCTTTAAAGCAAGGTCAGTCGCTTGAAATCACACGCTTAAAAAACGTAGACCAAGAATTTACGACAACGGGGACAAATAAAATGGGAAATATCGAAAATATGATTGTTCGGATGGAAGCAATTCTGTCAATATTAACAACAAGCCTCAGATGATTCAATTAGCTATTGATGGTCAATTTGGTAGTGCTACAGCTCGACGTCTTCAAGAATACTTTGATACCGATGGAAAAGATGGTGTGATCAGTCATCAATATAAACAGTCCTTTAACCAAAATATCTATGTCGCTCAGTTTGATTCCTCACTGACAGGTTCAAACGTCATCAAAGCTTTACAGAAATTCTTGGGTCTTGTCCAAGATGGACTGTGTGGGCAAGGCACAATTAAAGCCTTATAGAAACATTTAGGAACAACGCAAGACGGTGTGATTAGTCCAGTTTCTGATACTGTGAAAGCTCTGTAAAAACGATTGAATGCGAATAAACTCTAAAATTATCCCTGAAGATCACGGGGATTTTTTATTGTCAAAAATTTAATGTAATACAAATTTAATATAGATTCACGTGATTATACGTGCTAATTCTTGATTTTATAAGTGCAATAACGTATACATTAATAATGTAAGAAGGTAACGTGCACAGGCCACTTACTGGAAAGGGAATGCTTAAACTGCTTCTTAATGAAGGTGGGTTGAACGGAGACTTGAAGGTAGTCACTATCATTTATATAAAAATGGGGTGAGAATTACAGTTCCTGTTCATGGTAATCAAGATTTAGGAAATGGGCTTGAAAGCAAAATCCTAAAGCAGGCAGGGCTAAAATAGCCCTTGCCGTTTCATTGGAGGTTTTATTATGGCAAACAATACACCATTACTTGTTGCGTATCCAGCTATTTTTCACCCAGAAGAAAAAGGGGATATTTTATCGAATTTCCAGATGTTGATGGAGCTTTCACTGGTATAAACGAGAATAATTTCGCCTTTGGTCTCGAGATGGCTGAGGAAGTCTTGGGATGGTTCTTGCAGATTATATCGAAAATGGAGAAAATCTTCCTAAAGTGTCATCGGTTGAAGAAATCCAAAAAACGACTGATGATATGGTCACGCTTGTAAAAGTGGATATGGAAAGCTATTTTAAAGATGTATCTCCAGTGAAAAAAATATTGTCAATTCCAAAGTGGGCGGATGAAATGGGTAAACGTTCAGGAATTAACTTTTCTCGTCTTTTAACAGATGCAATTGTAAATGCTGCTCGAACATTTGAATTAGAAATCAATACAGATAAAGATTATCTGACACAAAAGTAATTTTTCGCTTAAACGGATTTTTACATATAATGTACTATAATGATTAAATCTTTAGCCAAGGAAGCTGGAATAATCCGGCTTCCTTTTAGGTTCTTTAGCTCAGTTGCTTAGAGCTAACAGCTCATAACCGTTCGATCGCTGGTTCGAGTCCAGTAAGAACCATGAATTAAATGGAGAGTGGAAAAAGAAGGGATAAATCCTGTAGCCCTCTATATATTAAGGTTCCAAAAACTCCCCTCACCTCCATAATACAGTTTGTATAGAATCTTATAGACCAAAAAATCGCTCAATAGAGCGTTTTTTATTTTTATGATTTGTAAGATTTTATTTCCAAAGTTGATTTTTACTCTATTTCTTACTAAAACTAAGTATAAAAAATGATACATGTTTCATGTATTTCCTACTTACTTGACCTAAATTCGCCCTCGCAGCTCAAAGTTTGGGCGGTTTTATTATTTATTCTCCATTAATAAGGTTTGTTCGTATTCAAATTTTTCAGGATTTTCACTCCATTTTACATCAAGAGAGCTATTATTGTCTAAATATTCTTTGATTTCATTTAGTTCTACATTAAAATATGCTTTATGATTATTAAATTTATTAACATGGAAGACAATACAAAAAGTCGAAAATCTAATATGTTTTATAAAATTGTCAAGGTATTGGGATTAAAAGCTAAACAACTGGTGCAAAATGATTTTGGTCGTTAATTTAGACTTCATACACGACTACATTTCTAAAGATAGCGAAGTCAGTCTAGATTTAACTTAAAAAGAAATTGTGGACTTGATAGGTTGTAAAATTGAATGGATTTAAGAACCTTGTAATTTAAAAGTGCAGTTGCAATGGAGAGGAAAAGCAAAAAACCCATTATAAAAATAATGAGTCTTGGATTCAGAATCTAGGCAAGCTGAGCAAATTATCGTTACTTATTGGGTTGGCTTCAGTATGGAGATACAGTATTCCATTAGTTGAACAAACAGCCTCAATGTATACTTTATCAGCTTGGGAATAAGCACAGGTGTAGAAAAAACGACTATCATTGTTGATAAAACGAATAATATCTGCAACTGAATATTCTAGATTGCTGCTTAGTTTAACATCAGTAATCTTGTCAGTAGAAGACACATAGTTATCAGAAACACGGATATGGGTTATTTGATATTCCATATGAAGTACCACCTTCTATTTATAATATTTTGAGTAAAATCAAGTAACTTATAACTTTATTCACAAATAGTATAACAAAATAAAATGAGTATACAATTTTGTTTTAGTGGAAATTTTGTTAAAAAGTATTTACATTTTAAAGAAATGAACAATCAAATATTAAATACAAAAGGAAAATAGTTCCCACACAAATAATCAATGAAAGTACTCGGGTGGGTCAAAAGTATCAAGAATTTGATGTAGATATAAGTCATTCTATGAGCAAGCCGTGGCATAAATCTCACGATTTTCAAAGGAATACTGCAAGAAAATGTCAGAAAATTGTTACCGATACTAACGAGTAATGTAAAATGAAGCCTGCCGTGAAACGTGGGAGTGAAAACACCACTTTTAACTTACTGACACAAAATAAAAAGCTCGCATGGGGAATGCGAGCTAAGAGTTGATGTGCTCTAGTTTGTACAATAGAAACGGAGAATGAAAATGACAGCATCAGTAGAAAAAATATACTTTCCATATGTTCAAATACTTACAAAGCAACAATTAGTATTGAGAAACTATAATCATAATTTTTTTTGCATGTTAATATCAGTAACCTGAAAACCAGTTTTTTGATAAACGTGTATTGCTCTCGAATTATTTCCAAAAATATGTAATGCTAAAGAAGTGAAAGAAAGCTGCTTTGCTTGAATTTCAATGAGATTGATAACTTTTGTTCCGAGTCCTATGTTTTGAAATTCTGGGTAAATCTCGAAGTCATATATAAAAGCTGTATTTTCGTTATCAGTACTTTTGGCAATCCAGATGTAGCCAATTATTTTTTCATGATATAGAACTGAGTAGAAATAATTATTTGGTGTTTGGAGTCCTTCGGGAGAAGTCTATCGTATTCTTTCTTAGAATTTGATATAGAATTAGCCTTGTCCCATGTCCCATTTTCAACCTTTTCGTTGGCAAAGATTTCGACAGAGGTTGCCATATAATCTTCGAAAGATTTTTTAGTCATTTTAGTAAGTTTTATCATAAGTACTCCTCGAATAAATGCCTACCATAAACCACAAATGGCGTAGGAAATAACACTTCATAGCCAGATTATATCATAAAAAGAAGAGTTTAGTTAATGGAGGATAGACTAGATAGCAAGACGTTTTCAAAAATACATTGATATGGTAGACAAAGAATATTATTATCAACCATCAATATCAACAGTTATTTGCTCAGTTTGATTAATCACTGGCAGGTTCAAACGCACATGGTAAAACTCTTGCAGAAACATCTAGGAACAGCGCAAGACAATGTGACTAGTCCACTTTTTGATTCTGTGAAAGCTCTCAAAAACGCTTAAATGCGAATAAATTGTAAGATGTATACATCTTATCTGTTGACAGGATTTAAATATTATTAAAATTGTGATATACTGAACATATTGACGAAGTTGAAAATAGCGGAGAAATGATGAAAAGTGAGACTATACAGATTAATCTATTCAAAACTAGTAGAGTGGATGGATAAAATTCATAATGGTGAAAGACCTGGAGTATTTTGTCCTGAGCGATTAGTAACACAACTCTTGTTTTGGGCAAGTATATTAATATTATCAATATTAGTGTTGGCACTACTGGGATTATTAACTTACTACCTTTATTCTAAAATAAAGCATTAATTTCCCTCGCTTTTGCAAGTTCTTTGTTACTGATAACATAATGATTAGAAATAGCCAATCTAAAATCTACAAATATTTCTGATTAGAACTATTTTTGAGAGGTATATTCATTACAGTAAATTCAGTAAAATACCAATAAATTAGGAGAGCCACCACCTCAAAGCAGAGGAGCTGCAGATAGCACAAAAACTTTAGGATTAATTCTGACGAAATCTTGAAATGATAGATAAGAATAATCACTCAAAATATAATGTTATTTCTCAATTTTACATGGATACGTCACTTATCAAATAAACTGTAAGACACGATGTTATAGTGCGTAAAAGGATTGCTATATTTACGAAAATAATCAGACAAGGTACTTCGGGAGTTGCTATTACTGTTTTTCTTCTAGTTAATCTTTTGGGGTAGTTTTTCTATTTTGCTTTGTAATTGATAATAATAGGGACTACGATGAAATTAAGCATGAGATAGATAAAAAGAGGGAGAAGACTAAAACAAATAGTTTCCCCTCCCCATCGCCTCAATAATAAGTTTTTTATAAATTTCTATAAACCACTCTATAAACTGCTTTGTTGAGCGGTTTTTATTTTATGGAACAATGTTGTTATAAATGAATGACGTGTTTTGATTCAGCGACAATTGACAAATATATCACAGGCAACTATAAATAAACTCGCAATTGAATACAATAGGCAGTATTTTTCGATCTACATCAAATGGCGTAATCTAAAAGAAACACAATAAGCTAAAAAACATAATCATGATTTAATCAAAATGTGATTGACGCTGATGTGAAAAAGTAATATACTTTAAAAGTTGTCGAAAATGGTAACTTTATTAATGTAATGTTATGAAATTACTATAATATTAATGAACAACATGAGGAAATAATGAACTATAAAAAACTTACAATTTCTATTGCTGCGGCCCTTCTTATTGCTCTTTCTGCTTTTGGAGTAAAGACTTTAGCGGATCAATTCTGGTCTGGTCACGGTGATATTCAAGCAATCAATGCTGATATTGATACATTGTCAAATAGAATTCAAGGTAAATCTCAACAAGTGACAACTTTGACAAGTCAACTTAGTGATTCACAAAATTCAGTAAATGGCTATAAATCACAACTTAGTAGTCTTCAAGATCAATTGACACAAGCGAACACTTCTGCTCAGACTCAAATCCAAGAAAAAATTAATGAAGTTAATCAAGCGATTAGTGATGGAAACCAAAAAACAGCAGCTGTGCAACAACAACTTGACTCTGCTAACCAAACAATTGCTAGTCTTAACCAACAGATTAATGACTTGAAAAATCAAGGTAATAGTGATTTGAATCAAGCTGTTAGTGATGTACAAGCCACTCGCCAAAAAGCAGATTCAGCAGTGAATAGCAACCAATAATGAACAAGCATTTTTGTACCTTTCGAGGTACTTTTTTACTTTATACGATAAAAATTTGACAAAGTATTTTATAGAGGACTATAATAAAAATGTAGTTTAAAATACTTTAGTGAGGTGCGAAAATGGCGTTTAAATGGATTCGTAAAATCTTTGGCACAGGCAAAAAGTTGTGGTAAATATTTGTTTGCTACGAGATTGAAATGATTTCCCTGTCATACTGGCAGAGATTTTTTTGTTGTTAAAATCTATGCTATAATAAGAATATCTTCAATCAAGGTAAGTTAGATAACTTCAACTTCCTTTTAGGTTCTTTAGCTCAGTTGGTTAGAGCTAACGGCTCATAACCGTTCGGTCGCTGGTTCGAGTCCAGCAAGAACCATATAAATATATCCATCAATTGTAGACATTGAAGCAGGTCTAAAGTCGTTTGAGAAGATATAGATTGTTACACGAATCTTCTCCCACCTCCTATTACGAGAGCTTACTAGAGTCAATAGAATTTAAAATCGCCTAATGGAGCGGTTTTTATTTTAAAAAAATTGAATTTCTAATTTGGAGTCCCAAAACTCAGTAGAGAAAAGAGTTTTGTATCCGAAAAAATTAGAAAATAAAAAAGTCCACAAAAGGACTTTGATGAAAAACTTGAATTAAAATAGAGGTAGTTGGCAGAGCTCGTCTGAACCTAGAGCTCGGTGGATAGAGCGAATATAAGGAGGCTTGATTTGCTGATGGACAGATTCGACATAGGAAAGCGTTCCTTTTGATGAAACATAATAGTACTCACATCCTAAACCAATAAAGTACGCCACTTCTGCAGCAGTTTCTATTGCCCCGCCTTCTAATTTTACCTCTTTAATTTGCATAGGCGATTTTGCTGGAGAAGTGGATAAATGAATATGTGTAATTCGATAGGCCATAAAATTTACCGCTTTCTTTTTATTATAAACCTTTTTGCAAATAAAATAAACTGAATTAGTCAATAAATACTGGTAAGAGAATAAAAATATAGGTGATAAATCTAAAAGGATAACACAACTATCCAGTAACATGCTAGTTATTCAAAGTTGCTACAGATAGATTTTGACCAAAAATAAATAAAAATCTACTATTTCAGTAAATTTCTTTGTAATGTTTTCTTTTAAGGTTATTTATTATATAATTAGGATGTAGAGAATAACTAAACGATGCAGGAGGTGAAAGTGATGAGAAAACAGTACAAAAACATCTTGGTTGCAGTAGATGGTTCAGAACAGTCCTATAATGCTATAAAAGAAGCTGTAGGAGTAGCTAAAAGAAATCAGGGAAAGCTCCATATCTTGACAGTTAAAGATATCAATCGTTATTATGGATTAGCAGGAAGAATGGATTTAACAGGTACTCCAGCTCTTGATAGAATCGCTAAGTCCATCCTAGTTAAATCTTGTAAATTAGTTAATTATGAAGTTGAATTTGAAACTTATGAACTTGCTGGGACTCCAAAGCATCTAATTGTCAAGTTTGCAAAAGAGCATGATATAGATCTTATCATTATTGGAGCGACTGGTGCAGGTTTTATTGACAAGTTAATGTTGGGTTCAACGACACAATATGTTATCATCCACGCTCCATGTAGTGTGATGGTTGTCAGATAAATAAAAAAAGTCATCGGAAAGGATGACTTTTTCACCAATATACGATAAAGGAATTTGATTTTCATTATAAACTCATCATTATTTAAAAAGAATTATTAAGACATGAACGACTAAGTATATACCATAGATTAAGACAATAGCACCTGAAATAACGTTGATCCAGACTAAGAAAAATTTTGGTAGTTTTTCTTTTAAAAGACCTACAAATAAAGTGATTCCATAAAACCACAAGATAGTAGCTAATAGTACGCCAGAAATGAAATAGAAGGCATCTATACCTGATAGAGTGCCATGTAATGCTCCAAGCATCAGAGAACCATCTATTAGAGCCTGCGGATTCGCCCAAACGAGAAGCAATGAAGATAAAAGAACTTTACCTAGAGTTTGAGAAGCATTCACTTGAGTATTTTGGTCGAAATGGGTCGCTCTAGCATCTTTCAAGATTCCACGTGCAATATAAATTAATAATGCACCCCCGATGCCCATCACCATGAGCTTAAAGATTTCATTTGAAGAAATTAAAGCTCCCATTCCATAAAATGCAGCAATTTCGAAAATCGCATCAGAAAACCATATAAAAAAAGCATAAAATAGTGCTTTTTTTATATTATTTGTCAGTGCGTTATTAAATACATATATATTTTGCATACCAATTGGCGCAATCGCAGCGAAACCAATAAGCATACCCTTAAAAATTACAAATAACATCCCACAATTATATCATAAATGAGTCTTGCAGGAGAGAAATAAATATGTTACCTAATACTTCAAAACATTGATATGATAAACAAATATTGCAGAGCATTATTGTCAGATCATCTTTAGAAAAATCATAAATTCTTTAGTTTGGGTGTAGTTGTTGGAATAATATTTACTTATTGTTTGATATTGGAATAAACGATGAAAAATTAAGCATATTTCAAACTTAGAAAAATAACATGATACAAAATTTACTGTATTAGACGTAAATAGCTGAATAGAGCGATTTTTGTTTTAATAGCTATCTCTGCAGGGTTTTCTTTTAAGGAGATTTATTATATAATTAGAGTGTAGAGAATAACTAGATGATGCAGGAGGTGAATATCATGAAAAAACAATACAAAAACATCTTGGTTGCAGTAGATGGTTCTGAACAAGCTTACAATGCTGTGAGTGAGGCTGCAGAAGTAGCCAAAAGAAACGATGGAAAGCTTCATATCTTGACAGTCAAGGATATCGGACGTTACTATGGTATGGCAGGTCGTGTTGTTTTAACCGACACATTGGAACTTGATAAAAGTGCTGAAGAAATCTTAGATAAAGCTTCTCATCTAGTTACAAACGAAGTGGAAACTGAAATTTATGAAGTTTCCGGAGTTCCAAAGTACACAATTGCTGATTTTTCAAAAGAGCATGATATCGATCTTATTGTTATAGGTGCGACTGGTACAGGATTTATTGACAAACTACTAGTAGGCTCAACGACTCAATATGTTGTTAGTCATGCATCGTGTAATGTGATGGTCGTTAGATAAATAAGGCAAGATTTATTCAAGCTATCAGCAATGATAGCTTTTTTTTATGGGAAAGAGTATAAATATAGAGTAAAAATGATTCAAATAGACGAGGTCAAGATGGGGATGTTTATTATGATGATACATCATTATTTATAATATAAATCTTGGAAAGTATCTATGCCTAGAATTAGTCATAGTTCTCTGATCTAACAAAGATATTTAACGATGGTATCTTATTATATTTAGTTATATAATAAGGATAGGGAGGTGTTATGATGGTTAAACAATATAAGAATATTTTAGTAGCGGTGGATGGTTCTGAACAATCGTATGATGCTGTTCGTGAAGCAATAAATATTTCAAAACGCAACAAGGCGCGTTTAAAGGTGTTGTATGTATTAAATGACAAATTAGCGAATATTCCAGTACATATGGACACAATAACACTTTATAAGAGCGTTCAAGAGCATGCTGATTTTGTTATGGAACAAATACACAGACGTATTGATGATAAAGAGTATGATTTTGAGATAGTAAGATTGACTGGTACACCTAAAAGAGAAATTGTCAGTTTTTCTAAAGAAAATAATATTGATTTAATAATTATCGGTTCGACGGGACTTGATGCAATTGATAGATTCATTGTAGGCTCAACGACTCAATATGTTGTTAGTCATGCACCTTGTAATGTTATAGTTGTTAAATAGTAAGCGAAGTAAGGTTTATATAACGAATGTTCTCTTTAGATGGTGTTTCATTTTAGAAGTATTTAGTATATAATTGAAGTGGAAATATAACTACATAGGAGGTGCTTATTATGAAAAAACAATACAAGAACATCTTGGTTGCGGTAGATGGTTCTGAGCAGTCTTATAACGCTGTGGGCGAAGCTACTGAAATTGCAAAACGTAACGAGGCTAAATTAGTTATTTTAACAGTAAAAGACATTAATCGTTATTACGGAATGGCTGGAGCTGGTAGGATTGAAACTCCAGGACTTGATAGGATTGCTGAGGATATTTTAGCCAAAGCTGCTAAGTTGGTAAAAAATGAAGTAGAAGTCAGAACAGAAGAGATTGCAGGTAATCCAAAACACAGAATTGTTAAGTTTGCGGAAGAAGAGGGTGTTGATTTAATCGTTATAGGTTCAACAGGTGCAGGTTTCTTCGATAAACTTATGCTTGGTTCAACTACGCGGTATGTTGTTGACAACGCAACTTGTAATGTTATGATTGTTAGATAAATCTAAAAATTATTAAGAGGATGATGAGGAGTTTATACATCGGTATAAAACGTTTTTCGGCGCTTAGTGATAAATAAATGTTATAATGTTAGTCAGACATAGTTCCTGCTGTAATGGTGGGAATTTTTTGTTTTTAAAAGGATATTTTAATTTAATTCAGAACTAATGTGATTCTCATACTTAAAAGTCTTTTCAAAGTTCTGTCATCTAAAAAATAGGCTGTTTTATTGAAAAATAGAGGTTAAGTTGTTATACTGTGGGTAAGAAATTAGGAGGTACAAAAAGATGTTAACGGATTTTGAAAAACTTCGTCGTGGAGTAGGATTTAGTGGTATTGTTTCGATAATTATTGGTTTATTGATACTTTTCTTACCTTCCAGAACGGCTATTATTGCAGCTTCTATCGTGGGTGTCGCTCTTGTAATAATGGGTATTACATATATCGGAGCTAATTTTATTAAAAAAAGAGATGATAAGGGACAAATTTGGAGAGTGGGGCATTTTCTCCTAGGCTTTATGTACCTTTTTGCAGGTATTTTCGTGTTTGTAGATTTAACTGCGGCTGCGGAGTCTCTCTTTATTCTTGTAGGTATTTTTGTTGGGATGCTTTGGATAATTGATGGTTTTGTTAATTTAACTGCTTTGAGTAATTTCAACAATAAACTCTGGGGTGTTATTTTAAGTATTATCAGTATAATTGCAGGAGCAATGTTACTTTTTTCACCGCTTTGGGGAGCAGTTGCACTCTGGATATTACTAGGAATTGAGTTCATCATCATAGGTTTAATTAAGATTATTCATTTCTATAATTGGAACAAGTGATAATTTGAGAACATATCTAATTAATATGAGCCAGCATATTGCTGGCTTATTTGCTTGTTTTAGAATAAAAATTTGTGGTATGATATAAAATAACTGGTTTTTATTAAGAAACCTATGTAAAGAGAGGGATATAATTGGTTGATAATATGCTAAATTGGGTAGCAAGTCTACCTCTGTGGCAAGCAACATTATTTTTATTTATAGTTGTGTTCTTTAGGGCACAGATGACTTTTTGGTTGGGGAAATTGATGTATAAAGGAATTTTGAAAACCAATTTGTCAAAAAATACAACACGGTCAGAAGAAAAAAGGGCAGGAATTGAAGCACTGCAAAAATATGGCTGGCCAGTCATTCCCTTGAGCTTTTTGACGGTAGGATTTCAGTCAGTTGTACAAATCGGTGCAGGTCTGCTTGATTGGAATTGGTTTAAATATACACTTGTAGCACTTCCTGGATATCTGGCTTGGGGCTTTATATATGCATTTGGTGGGTTGGCACTTTTTCGGTCTATTGCAAATGGATCTATTGGATTATTAATCATCGCTTTAATTGTTGCATTTTTAGTATGGAGTATAGGGTCTTTATTGTTAAAAAACTTAAAACAAGCGAATAATGAAGTTTCAAGTTTTAGATCATTTTCATTAAAAAGCACTCTATGAGTGTTTTTTAATATGAGCAGAGAAGAGCTTGCGCATAGATGGACTATGATATAATTAAAAAAAAGAAAGGATAGACCATGCTATCACTTATACTTGTATTTTTTGTAGCACTTGAACACCTCTTGTTTGGCTATATTGAAATGTTTGGGAGTGTTCAAGTGCAATCCAAAGCATTTGGGTTTCCAGAAAAAGAACTGCAAAATAACACTCTCCAAATAGCCCTATCCAATCAGGGGATTTATAATGTTTCACTTGGACTGTTGGTTATCGCTTTTATAATATTTAACTTAGCAGCCAATAGTCTTATTTTATCAATGATTTTTGTAGTTATTGTTGGTATTTATGGTGGTTTAACTGTTACTAAAAAAATATGGTTTATACAAGTTGGACCAGCTTTACTAGCGTTGTTAAGTCTTGTACTAGCTCTATAGTATTTTTTAATTCTTAGTGCCATAAGTCCTGAGATTCTTTAAAAATTTGATGATTTGATCTATTAAATTTATGTTATAATATGGGGGAGATTAATAAGGACTTGGGTATGGACTATCAGAAATTATTTTTTCGGTTAAATCAAAAACTGGCTGGGAGTAATTTGACTTTACGACTACATTGTGTGGGTGGATTTGTGTTAGAATACTACGGATTAAAAGCAACAAATGATATTGATGCGTTTTATGAATCTTCCGAAAAAATTGATGATTTGATTAAGGAAGTGGGCGAAGAATTCAATGTTGGTACGAGTAAGGAGTCATGGTTAAATCATGCTGTTGGGCGTGTCATGTCTATATCAAGTGAGAAAAATCAGATAGTTATCTTTCAAGATACTAATTTATCTGTGACTATTTCTCCCCTTGAATCGGTTTTGATTGATAAGCTTCAGGCCGGTCGTACAAAAGATATTTGGGATGTTGCAAAGATTATGCAGTATCTGGAAATAACACAACCAGATGGCTTGTTAAAATTAATGATGAAACATTCAGAGGGTGAAACAGACCCGGCAATTATTCTTGAAGCTTATAGCATTGCCTATGGAAAAGAAGCTTTAAAAGAATATTTGAGAAAAAATCCAGATTTGATGAGGTTACTAAAATGACATGGATTGAATATTACATAGAAGCTGCAAAAGAGTCAAAGGATGATTATGAGCTTTGGATTCGCTATTTGAATAAAGCAATTCAGCGAGATAAGATTGATTTGTCCAAAAATGAAATTGATTATTTGATACATTGTGAGGAATTATCAGCTCTTCAAAAGTTGGTTTTGAAGGAGGCTTGTAAGCCAGGAACATTATCGTGGGAAAAAACAGTGGTAATCTCTGAACCAGCAATGTTTAGGCAACTTCAGGAAGTAATTCAAGAGCTAGATGAAGAAGTAGTTTTGGTAAAATAAAATCATGAAATAAAAACCACTCATATGAGTGGTTTTCGTATTAATCTGTGGTTGCAAGGATAGTTTTTAGAACTTTTGTGAATTCTATGGAACTATTAAAGGGATGAACGAAGTCAAAGATTTCGCCACCATTAGAAGTAAAGACCTCTTTGTTCTCTATTTCTAATTCAAATAAGGTTTCTAAACAATCAGTGACAAATGCTGGTGAACAAATTAGTACTTTTTTTGCTCCTTCTTTGGGAAGACGAGCGACACGGTCAATAGTTGCAGGTTCTAACCATTTTTCTGGACCAAATTTTGATTGATAGGTATGCTCAAATTGATGTTTTTTGAGTCCAAGTTTATTGATGACTAATTCGGTTGTTTTTTGACATTGTTTTTCGTAAGGGTCTTTCTTTTTTGTGACATAAGATTGAGGGATACCGTGGTAGCTTAAAATAAGTTTATCATATTCTCCTGAATTCCATTTTTTCTTAATCAAGTTTACGAGTAAGTCGGTATATCCTTCAATTTCATGAAAGTCTTTAATCACTTTAAGATGTGGATTAACTTTTTTTACTTGTTGAATAATGGGTTCAACTGTAGTGAGCGAATACTGGGGATAAAGTGGAAGGATGGTGATATCTTCTATCCCTGAGTTTTGCATATCTTTTATTGTTTTATCAATGCGAGGTTCACCATAAGTCATGGCAAATCTTACATCCGCTTCTGGATAGATTTCTTGGAGTTGCTTTGTTTGAGCACTTGTATGGTTCATCAGAGGAGAGCCGTTTTCTGACCATATTTGTTTATACATTTCTGCAGATTTTGCTGGTCTGACTTTTAAGATAATTCCGTTAAGAATTGGAAGCCAGAACCATCTTGGTTTTTGTATTACTAAAGGATCGCTTAGAAATTCTTTTAGATATTCTTTGACGTCCTCAGTTTTATAGGAACGTGGAGTTCCTAGTGCTACTAGTAAAATTCCTTTTTTATTTTCCAAAACGATGAGTTCTCCTTTCACTTCGGGAAATTAAAAATATATGAAATATAAAGTTTAATTTATTCTAAAAAATACATTGAGAGTTACTAGTCTAGTTTAACAAAAATATTAGGAAAATAAAAAAAGCGCATTGATGCGCTTTGTAATAATTAGTTAATTAATATTAAAACTCCATACACTGAAAGCTAAAATCATGATAATAAGATAGAGGACTAGAACTCCCACAAAAATGAGGAATTGTACGAAACCAGCGCGTTTCCAGCTGTCCATAACTTTTCTAAATTCTTCTTCATCACGATATTCATTGTTATGATTAGAGAGTGCCCATTGCTCTCCTTTTGCTCCTGAAATAAAAATCCAGACAATATTCAAGATAGGAATTAAGGCGAGGAGCCCAAGGTAAGCTCGGTTACCGATGGCGAAACCGATAGGGTCAATGAAAGCACCCCAGTTCCATTTTGTAGTGAAATTTTGCTGTTCCATAAAAGTTCTCCAATAATTAAGTTATGTAATTATTATAACACGTTGGTAATTTTTCTTGCGTTTTAAAGTGTGATTTGTCAGGGAAATTAATATATGTTTAATTAATTCTTAGATTTGATTTGACAATATTAAATTTTTTTAATAAAATATAGGAAGTTAATTATTCCAAAGGGGAGTAGCGGCGGGAAACCGAAACAAAGTCGTCAATTCATGAGCTTGCTCATCGGCTTTGTTGACATACTTTGTATGTTAAGCAAGACCTTTGTCAGATAGTATTTCTGGCAAGGGTCTTTTTTTACTAAAAATACTCTATTTTGTTATAAATTTAGTGAGGAAGATTGGAAGCTTGAAAAAGATAAAATTTTTGAAGCGAATCTTCATCCCCATAGTTTAACTGAGTTCGGAGCGCTTGAAGTGTACGAAAATAGATAAAATTCAGAATCTGCGCCAACGCAGAACCTTGAATTTTCCTAATTTTCATCACTTCAAGGTGAGCGCCTCACATCTTACTTTACAAGGAGAACTAGCGTGCAATATTACAACGAGTCCCCCAATGATGCTTTGAAAAAAACGATGAGTCAAACGCAAGGGCTTAATCTTGATGAGGTCAAAAAAAGACAACTTCAAGAGGGCTACAATGAGCTAAACGAAAAGAAAAAAGTCTCGACATGGACTTTATTTGTAGACACTTTAAAAGACCCAATGGTTATCATCTTACTTTTGGTTGCGTTTATCCAACTGTTTTTAGGTGAGTTTATTGAGTCTATCGTTATTTTAGTGGTGCTTATGATTAATTCATTCGTCGCGGTGATCCAGAGTAAACGTGCTGAAGGTTCACTGGATGCTTTGAGAAAAATGTCTGCTCCGAGCGCGAAGGTTTTACGCGATGGCAATAAAATAGCGATTCCAGCACGTGAGGTGGTGGTTGGAGATGTTATTTTGCTTGAGGCTGGTGATTTTGTGCCAGCAGATGGTAGGTTACTCTCAAGTCAAAATCTACGTTTGGAAGAAGGAATGCTTACGGGAGAATCGGAACCTGTAGAAAAAATGACAGCAAGCATTGATGGTGAAGTTGGGCTTGGTGACAGAAAAAATATGGTTTTCAGCAGCAGCCTCGTGGTTTATGGGCGTGGTGAGTTTGTGGTCACAGCAATTGCTTCAAATACTGAAATTGGAAAAATTGCTGAGATGTTGGAAACGGCTCAGGCGAAACAAACGCCATTGCAGCAAAAATTAGAGAAATTCGGTAAACAACTTGGTTTTGCTATTTTAGGGTTGTGTTTATTGATTTTCGCTGTTCAAGCTTTTAGAATATTTGCGACTTCTCAAACTGTTGATGTTCAAAAAGATATTCTTAGTGCATTTATGTTTGCCGTGGCTGTGGCAGTTGCCGCAATTCCAGAGGCTCTATCTTCGGTGGTCACGATTGTGCTTTCTGTTGGAACGAACAAAATGGCAAAGCAACACGCGATTATGAGAAATTTGCCTGCGGTGGAAACTTTAGGCTCGACATCGGTCATTTGCACGGATAAAACAGGAACACTGACACAAAATAAGATGACAGTCGTTGAAACTTTCTTACCGACGAGGGCTGTCAGCGATTTGTCAGTATCTAGCTTTTCTGTCAGTACGCTGACAGACTTGTCAGTACAGTCGCAACAACTTTTGCTTAATGCAATGGTGCTTTGCAATGATTCGAGTTTTACTGCCCAAGGACAGGGACTTGGTGATCCGACAGAGCTTGCTTTGATTGCTTATAGTAATCAATTGAATCAACCTTATCAGTCATTGAGAAATAGCTCTCCTCGAATTTCAGAGCTTCCATTTGATTCGGAGCGTAAATTGATGAGTACTTTAAATCGTTTTGAAGATCGTCAAATACTTTTTGTCAAAGGGGACCAGATGTTTTGTTTTCACGCTGTAGTCATATTTTTGTTGATGGGAAGCAAGAAGTATTTACCGACGAATGGAAAAAGGTACTCCAAGAACAAAATGAAGCCTTTAGCCAGAAAGCATTGCGAGTGCTTGCTTATGCTTATAAAACTGTCAGTACTGACAAAAATGAGCTGGACTTGTCAGATGAGAATGAATTGGTCTTGATTGGTCTGTCAGCAATGATTGACCCACCACGTGAAGCTGTTTATGAGTCAATTGCTGAAGCGAAAAAAGCAGGGATTCGCACTATCATGATTACTGGAGATCATAAGACGACTGCGCGTGCGATTGCACAAGATATTGGACTGATGGAAGCGCAGGAGAGAGCTGTAACGGGTCAGGAGCTGGATGCAATGAGTGAAGAGGAGTTAGCAGATGAGCTTGAGCATATTTCAGTTTATGCACGTGTTTCACCTGAAAACAAAATACGAATTGTACGAGCATGGCAGGAGAAACATCAGGTCACTGCAATGACAGGTGATGGGGTTAATGATGCACCAGCACTTAAACAAGCAAATATAGGAATTGCGATGGGTTCTGGAACAGACGTAGCAAAAGATGCCTCAAGCATGATTTTGACAGATGATAATTTTGTATCAATTGTAAAAGCGGTTTCTATCGGTCGTGTTGTTTATGATAATATCAAGAAGTCGATTGCTTATTTATTTTCAGGTAATTTGGGAGCAATCATTGCAATTGTGTTTGCGCTTATTGTTGGTTGGGCAAATCCGTTTACAGCGTTGCAGCTTTTATTTATCAACTTGGTAAATGACTCTGTTCCTGCCATTGCCTTAGGGATGGAAAAAGCAGAACCTGATGTGATGGCAAAGCCACCAAGGCGTTTGCAAGAGGGAATATTTGCAAATGGGTTGATGAGAATTATTGTGATTCGTGGAAGTTTGATTGGACTTGCAACGATTGTCTCACAAGCACTTGGACTTTTGGACTCGCCTGAAATGGGTGTTGCAATGGCATTTACGACACTTATTTTGGCTAGGACGTTGCAAACTTTCTCTGCACGTTCAAATTCACAATCTATCATCAAGCAGGGCTTTGCTTCAAATAAATATGTTTTTGGTGCAGTGGCTTTCTGTTTGGCGTTATATACAATCACCACTTTACCAGTATTGCGCGATGTTTTCTCGATTCCAGCGAATTTTGGTTGGAAAGAATGGCTGATTTCTGCTGGACTTGCCCTTTTGGCAGTCATCTTGATGGAAGTTTTGAAAGCGGTCAATGGTAGTTTTGAACGTTTTCGTTTAAGAATGATTTTGAAGAAAAAATATCAAAAATAAACCACCTTCAGGCGTTTCAGACTGTAGACAAAGTCCAAAATTGAGAAATTTCAGCTCAGAATCTTGATTTTTGAAAAGCAAGAATCGCTTAACTGCAAGTTTTCCAGAACACAATAAAATTACAAAAAGCCCCATTTTGGAACCAAAATGGGGTTTGTCTTCAATCTGAAACACCTTCAGGCGTTTTATTTCTGGTCATAATTGTCCAAATGGTAAGTTTGAATCATCTGAATTAATTTATCAGCATAGCTGGGGTCAGTGGCATAGCCAGATGTTTGAACGGCTTTTGCGGCTGTTGTGTAATCTTTTGCGGCAAGGACACTCGCATATTGTTTGGGGTTCCAAGTTGTTCCCTCAAGGAAAAGCTTAGTGTGACCAAGGACAGATTTTTCAAAACTTGGATAAACACGAAACTCTCCCTGGATGGTTATCCATTGTCCATTTTCGTATTCTTGTGTATCAAGTTTGACGGTTGGGACATTACCATAAGCCTTGACTCCAAAGAGATTATGATATTTACTGGCGAGGGTGCTTTGTCCAAAGTCAGACTCAAGACAGGCTTGAGCAAGAGTGATAGAAGCAAGGACCTTGTCTTCTTTGTAGGCTTTTTGAGCAAGAGGAGCAATCTCCCTGATAAAATTATACTGAATCATTTTTTGCAACTGAGCTGAGAGTTTAGCACTACTTACAGAATTATTAGTAGTAATGGTTTTATAAAAAAGCGTTGAAAAAATGATGAGAATGAGTAAAATAAGTTTTGAGAAAAAAGGGCGAGTCGATATTTATTTTTTCGCCGAGTCTGAGTTTTCATACTATATAGTTTAACATAAAAATCAACTTATTGGCTAAAAATTGGGGATTTGATATACTATAGTTATTCCAAAGAATTTTCTGACTGGACTTCATAAAAAATTTTTGAGAAGTTGGGTGTGAAAGGAGGTCAAAGCTACAATGGAGACAGTGATATTGTTGGATGTTGATGGTGTTTTGGTGCCATTTGGTCCGTATTCCCAACACAAAATGATTGCAGTTGGTCCTGTTTTTGTACGTAAAAAATTGCGGAAATGGTTACAAGATTTGAGCGAAAAATCTGAAATTTATTGGGCAACATCTTGGCAAGCTAATGCCAAAATTTTTGAACATGAGTTAGAATTCCATTGTCAAGGATTCTTAGATTTTTCTAAATATCACACCAAAAATTATTTATGGGGGAAATTAGAAACCATTGAGATTTTCTGTCAGCAAAATATAGGTAAAAAATTTGTTCTTATTGATGACAACGCGAATGACTGGCTGTTGACAGCTTCGTCAGTACTGACAGAATTAATGAAGGAAGGAAAGTTACTTGTCATTAAACCTGATGCCTATGTAGGAATTTCTGATAAAGAAATGAAAAAAGTATCAGAATATGTGAAAAATAAATAAGATAAATCATGGAGGTAAAAAATGAAATTTTATGATTTTAGTGCCATTAAGATGAATGGTGAAAACGAATCAATGACCGACTATAAAGGAAAAGTTGTCATTGTTGTCAATACAGCAAGCAAGTGTGGATTTACACCACAATTTGAAGGATTAGAAGATTTGTATGAAACTTACAAAGATCAAGGACTTGAGATTTTAGGATTTCCATGTAATCAATTTGCTGGACAAGATCCTGCTGAAAATAATGCAATTAACGAGTTTTGTCAGTTGAATTATGGCGTAAAATTCACGATGTTTCAAAAAATTAAAGTCAATGGTAAAGAAGCACATCCACTTTATCAATTTTTGAAAAATGAAGCTAAAGGAACAGTTGGAAGCACAATCAAATGGAATTTTACAAAATTTTTGATTGACCGAGAAGGCAATGTCATTGAACGCTTTGCACCAGCAACCGAGCCTAAAGATATGGTTGCTGCTATTGAAAAATTGCTCTGATACTTTAATACAAAAGTCTTTTTATACTAGTTCACCTTTAACCAAGCAAGTGCGTGCTATCTTCGCCCTTTGGGCTACGCTGTCCATCCTCGCTACGGTGCTATGTGCTTCGCACGCCGTTCTGCGAACGGTCTCCGCAACTTCGTTGCTACGCTGTCCATTCGCTCTATCTCCATTTCACTGCGCTGTCGATTCTCGCTACGGCACGAACGTGCCTAGTCAAAGTCGCAACTCGCTAAAGCGATAAGGCGAAATGGCAAGCTTTGTTTTCGTTCTACTGCCCTAGGGTCTTAGCGCTTTAGCGCTTAGACTTCAGGGACAAGACCACTTCGTCTTGCGACTTTAGTCGCTTAGAGCGAATGGATAACGAAGCAAAGCGGAGGTGTGACCACATATCTTTGATGTGAGGTTGTGCCCTAACGTGAGTGGGAGAGAAAGAATCTCCCACTGATGAGGTAATCACTTCAATTTTACGCAGTAAAATTATTAGATGACTACGCTGTCCATTGGCTGTATCTCCGCTTTGCTCTGCTTCCGATTTCACTAAGCCACTAGGTGAAACAACCAGCATATCCGTAAGCGCCGATGAATATTTGTTCTATCTCTAGGTCACTAAAGTGACAAGAATAGAGGCAACACCAAATGGCGATTAAACGAACAGCAGAGCAACGAAGTTGCATAGAACGTTCGCAGAACGGTATGCGAAGCATGTAGCACCGTAGCGAACCATTTCGCCTTGCTGCTTTAGCAGCTTAGAGCGAATGGATACCCGTGGTGCATTGACAACGTAGCGCAGCGAAGTAACTTTTAAACAGTATTAGAAATTCCGCATTACATTATAATTATTCTGTCAGAATGAATATTTACTGACAGAGTTTTTGTCAGTAAATACTTGAAATCTAAAAGAAATTTTGCTAAACTATTAAACAATAAAACTTTTAATCTAGTCCAGAGAGGCTAGCAAGGTTGTGAACGAGAAAAATATCATTCTGTAAGCTACTGACAGCCTTCTGTCAGTAAATTATTGAAGCATTTTGGTACACATCTGCTAGATTTCTGGCAGATGTTTTTTTATAAAAATGCGCTGTTCAGCACATATCTCATGCTATCTTCTTTAAGGTGGATTTTATACCTTACGTAGATGCAAAATAACAGAGTTACAATTCATCTTATTTAGAGCTGAATAATTATAAGGAGAACAAATGCCAAAACGTACTGATATTAAGAAAATTATGATTATAGGCTCTGGACCAATTATTATTGGACAGGCTGCTGAATTTGATTATGCTGGAACTCAAGCTTGTCTTGCTTTAAAAGAGGAGGGCTATAAAGTCGTTCTTGTCAATTCAAATCCAGCAACGATTATGACAGACCGTGAAATTGCAGATACAGTGTATATTGAGCCGATTACCGTTGAGTTTGTTAGCAAAATTCTTCGCAAAGAACGTCCAGATGCTCTGTTGCCAACACTTGGTGGACAAACGGGATTGAATATGGCGATGGAACTAGCAAATACAGGGATTTTGGAAGAGCTAAATATTGAGCTTTTAGGAACAAAACTCAGTGCGATTGACCAAGCAGAAGACCGAGAACTTTTCAAAAAACTCATGGAAGAATTAAACGAACCTATTCCAGAATCAGAAATTGTGCACACTGTTGAGGAAGCAGTGACTTTTGCCGATACAATCGGGTATCCAGTTATTGTACGACCGGCTTTCACAATGGGTGGAACAGGTGGCGGAATCTGTGCCAACGAAGAAGAACTTCGCGAAATTTCCGCAAATGGATTGAAACTTAGCCCAGTGACGCAATGTCTGATTGAACGCTCTATTGCAGGCTTCAAGGAAATTGAGTATGAAGTAATGCGTGACTCAAGAGATAACGCCATTGTGGTTTGTAATATGGAAAACTTTGACCCAGTAGGTGTTCACACAGGAGATTCTATTGTATTTGCACCTAGTCAAACACTTTCTGATAACGAATACCAAATGTTGCGTGATGCCAGCCTAAAAATTATTCGTGCGCTTAAAATCGAAGGTGGCTGTAACGTCCAACTTGCACTTGACTCCGAAAGTTATAAATATTATGTGATTGAAGTCAATCCGCGGGTCAGTCGTAGTTCAGCGCTCGCTTCAAAAGCAACAGGATATCCTATTGCGAAGATGTCAGCAAAAATCGCTGTTGGTATGACACTTGATGAAATTATCAATCCAGTAACTAATAAAACTTATGCCATGTTTGAGCCAGCACTTGACTATGTTGTCGCCAAAATTGCGCGTTTTCCTTTTGATAAATTTGAAAATGGAGACCGACATTTAGGAACTCAAATGAAGGCAACAGGCGAAGTGATGGCGATTGGACGCAATATTGAAGAGTCACTTCTCAAAGCTGTCAGGTCATTAGAAATTGGCGTGTTTCACAATGACCTTGCAGAAGCACGAGAGGCGACAGATGAAATCCTCTATGAAAAAATGGTTCGTGTCCAAGATGACAGGCTCTTCTATGTAGCAGAAGCCATTCGCCGTGGAATTCCAATAGAAGAAATCGCTGAATTAACAAAAATCGACCTCTTTTTCCTTGATAAATTGCTTCACATTGTTGAAATTGAACAAGCGCTCAAAGTTAATGTTTTCGACCCAGAACTTTTAAAAACAGCTAAAAGAAATGGATTTTCAGACCAAGAAATCGCTAAACTTTGGAATGTAAATGCTGCCGAAATTCGCCGTAGAAGACAAGATAATCAGATCATTCCTGTCTATAAGATGGTTGATACCTGTGCTGCCGAATTTGAAAGTTCAACACCATACTTTTATTCAACATACGAGTGGGAGAACGAATCTGTAAAATCTAATAAAGAAAAAATTATTGTTTTAGGTTCAGGGCCGATTCGGATTGGGCAAGGGGTTGAGTTTGACTATGCAACAGTTCACTGTGTCAAAGCGATTCAAGCAGAAGGGCGTGAAGCCATTGTTATCAACTCTAATCCTGAAACAGTATCAACAGATTTCTCAATTTCAGACAAACTTTACTTTGAACCCTTGACTTTTGAAGATGTCATGAATGTCATTGACCTTGAGCAACCGCTTGGCGTTATTGTGCAGTTTGGAGGACAGACGGCGATTAATCTGGCAGAACCTTTATCAAAATCGGGTGTAAAAATCTTAGGAACACAAGTTGAAGATTTGGATAGGGCAGAAGACCGCGATCTTTTTGAAAAAGCACTTCAAGCATTATCTATCCCACAGCCGCCAGGAAGCACAGCAACAAACGAAGAAGAAGCGGTTATTGCCGCGGGTAAGATTGGATATCCTGTCCTTATTCGTCCATCTTTCGTACTTGGTGGACGTGCTATGGAGATTATTAATAACGAGAAAGACCTGCGAGATTATATGAATCGTGCAGTAAAAGCGAGTCCTGAACATCCCGTTTTAGTTGATAGCTATTTGCAAGGGCGCGAATGTGAAGTGGATGCGATTTGCGATGGAAAAGAGGTATTGTTACCAGGTATTATGGAGCATATCGAACGTGCGGGAGTCCATTCGGGAGACTCGATGGCAGTTTATCCTCCTCAAACCTTCTCACAAGAAATCATTGATACCATTGTTGACTATACAAAACGCCTTGCACTTGGTCTAAATTGTATTGGTATGATGAATATTCAATTTGTCATTCATAATCATCAAGTTTACGTGATTGAAGTCAATCCACGGGCTTCACGTACAGTTCCGTTTTTATCAAAGGTTACCAATATTCCAATGGCACAGTTGGCAACAAAGATGATTTTAGGTAAAACTTTGAGTGAATTAGGCTATAAAGAAGGTTTAGCAGCGACTCCTGATATGGTACACGTCAAAGCACCAGTATTTAGCTTTACAAAATTAGCAAAAGTGGATAGCTTGCTTGGTCCTGAGATGAAATCAACAGGTGAGGCGATGGGATCTGATACAACACTCGAAAAAGCGTTGTATAAATCTTTTGAAGCTGCAAAACTTCATATGGCAGACCATGGGTCAGTCTTGTTTACCGTTGCAGATGAGGATAAAGAAGAAACCTTGGAGCTTGCAAAAGCTTTCGCAGAAATCGGATATTCCCTTGTAGCAACAACAGGTACAGCACAATTCTTCAAGAACCATGGACTTTATGTTCGAGAAGTTGAGAAATTGTCTGGCGATGAAGAAGATGGAACCTTGATTGAAGAAATCAGACGTGGACGCGTGCAAGCTGTCGTTAATACAATGGGAAATAACCGTGCATCATTGCAAACGGAAACAGATGGCTTCAGGATTCGTCAAGAAGCCATAAGTCGTGGAATTCCACTGTTTACCGCACTTGATACGGTTGCGGCTATTCTTAAAGTAATGGAAAGTCGTAGTTTTTCAACACGCATGATTTGAGTGTTCATGATTTGCTTTTTATACTAGTTTATCCTTAGCTATGGAGCATATAAGCTGGTGTTCGTAAGTTTTATAGAAAATTTTAGCTAACATTGAAGTGATTACTTCATTGGTGGGGACCCCCACCGATGTTAGTTGAACGAAAGCAGCACTTGCTAAGTTAAAAACTTTGGAGTAACTCGTTTACTTTGAAGTTTTTTTATTTATGAATTGTCATGTAAAAAGAGTTGCACAATCTTTTTTGTACTGGAAAAGTTTTTCTCAGAAGATAATGTCATATATAAATTATGAGTCTATTTTTGACTAAAAATCTGATGTTAAAGCCTGCCCTGTTTTTTAGAAATTAAATAAAATTGATGTTCAAAATTTACACTGTGTCGTTAAAGTCAGAATTATTTGTGAACTTTGTGCGATTTGTAACCGAATGTTAACTTTCGCAAAGTCTGAAAAAATCTAAAAATTTTAGTATAATAAAATCGTTGTAAAAATTCTTTTACATTCTTTAGAGAAAGAAGGACTGTAAAACCGTGCTATAATCGGTTTTTCATACGTTAAACATGACTAAAAAAGTAGGATTATTAGTGATGGCTTTTGGAACGCCATCAAGTTATGAGGGCATTGAGGATTATTATACTCGAATCCGTCACGGACACAAACCATCGACTGAACAGCTTCAAGAATTAACTAATCGTTTTAAAATGATTGGTTTGTCACCGTTGATAGAATTGACGATTGCTCAGGCAGATGAACTTTACAAGCAAGTCAATGAAGTTCAGTCTGAAGTAGAATTTGAACTTTATTTAGGCTTTCAACATGTTGCTCCATTTATTGGTGATAAGGTTCGTGAAATGCATGAAAATGGAATTCATGAAGTTGTTGCTGTTGCGATGGCGCCACATTATTCTGCTTTTAGTGTGAAAGGATACCATGATGCAGCTTATGAAGTTGCAAAAGAATATCCTGATATGCACTTTACTGATATTATGGAATGGTGGAAGGAAGAGAAGTTCTCTGATTTCTGGGCAAATAATATCAAAGAGGAGTTTGCTAAAATTCCTGAGGAAGAGCATGATAAAACAGTGGTTATCTTATCAGCGCACTCGCTTCCTGAAAAATTAATGGCGATTGAAGATACTTATCAGCACCAAGTAGCAGATTCTGCCGCTGAAATTATCAGAAAAGCAAATCTTAAGCATGCGGTACAAGCATGGCAGTCAGAGGGCGCAACGGCGGATACATGGCTTGGGCCTGATGTTCAAGATGTCACACGTGATTTGTATCAAGCTCATGGTTACACACATTTTGTCTATTGTCCTTTTGGTTTTGTTACGGAACATTTAGAAGTGTTCTTTGATAATGATTATGAATGTAAAATAGTTTGTGATGAATTAGGAGTGAATTACCACCGTCCAGGAATGCCAAACGCAAATCCCACTTTTGTCGGAAGCATTACAGATTTAATCATGAAAAAATTGGAGTTGAACTAATGAGTTTCAATGACAATTTTTTAAAGGCAGCAAGAGGTGAGGCAGTAGACCACGTGCCTGTCTGGTATATGCGACAGGCAGGGCGCTCACAGCCTGAGTACCGCGAGATTAAAAAGACACATACTTTATTTGAGATTACACATGACCCTGAACTTTGTGCTTATGTGACGAAACTTCCTGTGGAAAATTATGGCGTTGACGCAGCAGTGTTGTATAAAGATATCATGACACCGATGGGGGCGATTGGTGTAGATGTGGAGATTAAGTCGGGCATTGGTCCTGTCATTGCAAATCCGATAAGGACATTGTCCGATGTTGAGCGCTTAGGCGAGATTCATCCTGAAGAGGATGTTCCTTATGTGCTTGAGACGATTCGCTTGCTTTCGGAGGACTTGCTTGAGGTGCCACTGATTGGATTTTCTGGTGCGCCATTCACTTTGGCGAGCTATTTGCTTGAGGGCGGTCCTTCAAAAAATTATCAGAAGACCAAGGCTTTCATGCATACGAATCCTGTGGCTTGGTTTGCACTTATGGATAAGCTGGGCGATATGGTGATTCGCTATGTTCAAGCACAAATTCGAGCTGGGGCATCTGCGATTCAGATTTTTGACTCGTGGGTTGGCTGTTTAAATGTGGCAGATTATCGTCGATTTATTAAGCCGATAATGAGGCGGATTTTCTCAATTTTACGTGAAGAAAAAGTGCCGTTGATTTTGTTTGGGGTGGGGGCGTCACATTTGCTTTTGGAATGGAATGATTTACCCTGTGATGTGATTGGACTAGATTGGCGCGTGACGATTGCTGAAGCAGAGCGGTTTGGCGTGACGAAAGCGATTCAGGGAAATTTAGATCCTTCGTTACTTTTGGCGCCTTGGGATGTGCTTGAGCAAGCGACACGGGAAGTTTTAGACATGGGAATGGCTCATCGGGCTGGATTTATTTTTAATTTAGGACATGGGGTTTTTCCAGAGGTTAATCCTGAGGTTTTGAATCGTTTGACTGCTTTTGTTCATGATTATTCAAGGCAAAAAATTGCTGACAGAAATGCTATCAGTACTGACACTGTTTAACTTTCAAACGTACCGCTTGAAAGTTAAAGTTTGCGTTTCACGCAAACCACTTCTTGCGCGTAAAACATTTGTCCATTTGCTTAGCCGCTGAAGTGCCAAGAGCAAAAGGCAAGCGCAAGGCACGCACTTTGTGCGCCGTTCTGCGAACGGTCTACGTTCGTTTCACTCACTACGCTGTCCGTTTGCTTAGCAAGCAAAGCTTGCAAGAGCAAAAGGCAGTATATCTGCAGTTGCCACTTGGCATTACTGCTTTAGCAGCTTACAGCCAATGGACAGCGTAGCCATCTAACAATTCTACTGCGTAGAATTGAAGGTGAACTAGTATGACAAAGATAAAAAATAGAAAAGAGGTCGTTATGACTGAAGAAAAATTAAGCGAAGTTGTTGGTCCAGAAGCTATTATCAAATTTGAAACTGGCACGATTAAGGCAAGCACTTTGGATACAATTATCAAAATGTTGCCTTTTGAAATGGGATTTTGTGATGCTGATGATAAATTCCGTTGGTTCTCAAATAATCCTGACCGTGTCCACAAACGTCGTGTAGAAGCATTTGGAAAATCTGTTTTAGAGCTTCACCCTGGAGTTGCTCATCATGTGAAAAAAGTGCTTGATGATTTTCGTGAAGGAAAAGCAGATGAATTTGAATTTTGGTTCCCTAAACGTAACGGTCAACCAGGACAAATTTATCAAAAATTTATGGCTGTTCGTGATGAAAACGGCAAATATCTTGGTAGCATGGATGTAACAATTAACCTTGATATCTTGAAAGATAAAGAAGGAAAACATGCTCCTGAAACAATCAAAGAGTTCCAAGAGTTGAAACCCCTTGACAAATAAGAGCTAGGAGTCTCTGTCAGTGCTGATATATTTTTCGTCAGTGCTGACAGAGCTTTTAATGTATTTTATAAAAAACAAAGAGAAATAAATGATGAATAAAAAGAAAATTGTCATTGTCGGCGGCGGAATTACAGGACTGTCAGCAATGATGGAAATGCAAAAACGAGTTTTGGATGAAAATTTGCCTGTTGAGCTCTTGCTTGTCGAGGCTGAACCACGCTTGGGCGGGAAAATAGAAACGGTCAAGCATGATGGCTACATTATTGAGCGCGGACCTGATTCATTTTTGGAGCGGAAAACGGCGATGGCGGAGCTTGCCGCAGAAGTTGGAGTCGCAGATAAGCTTGTAAATAATGCGACAGGTCAAGCTTATATCGCAATGAACGGCAGCTTATATCCGATTCCAGCGGGGTCAATCATGGGTGTGCCCACCAATGAAGAAAGTTTTTTGGCATCAGAATTATTCTCTGACGAAGCGAAAAAACGAGCGATGGATGATTTTAAAATAGAAAAATCACCAGCTGGAATTGACCAATCAATGGGGAAATTTTTCCGTCGCAGACTTGGTGATGAAGTCGTAGAAAATCTGATTGAGCCTTTATTATCAGGTGTTTATGGTGGAAATCTGGATGAAATGAGCCTGCTTTCAACCTATCCTCAATTTTACGAAGTTGAGCAAAAGTATGGCAGTTTGATTGGTGGACTTCGTGAACAAGCCAAAGAAAATGTCAAAAAAATGCCTTATCGTGGGGCTGCCAAAGGAATGTTTCAAAATTTTTCAACAGGTTTGCAAACTTTAGTCGATGCGATTGAAGCCCATATTCCTAAAGAAAATGTGCGTCTGAGTAGCCCTGTGACAAAAATTTCGGCTGACAGTGGCAGTTATCAGTTAGAATTTGCTGATAGAAATTCTGTCAGTGCTGACAGTATTATTTTGACTAGTCCGCATGAGATTTCGGTGCAACTTTTGGAAGCTTATGGTGTGATGGACGGCTTCGCAGATGTTCCGTCAACCTCTGTGGTTACGATCGCAATGGGATTTCCTGCTGAAGCACTCAAAAAAGACTTTGACGGCACTGGATTTTTGGTGTCCAGAAATTCTGATTTTTCGATTACAGCTTGCACTTGGCTTCACAAAAAATGGCCGCACACGACACCAGCAGGCAAGATTACGCTCCGTGTTTTCATGGGAAAGCCTGGCGATGAGCGTTATGTAACGCTTTCAGACGAAGAACTGATTTCACTTGCACTCAAAGATTTACGGCAAATTATGGATTTAGATGGAGCGCCAGAATTTGCTGAAATTTCGCGCTTGACCGACTCAATGGCGCAATATACAGTAGGTCACAAGGCACGGCTTGAAGCAGCACGAGAAGCCCTTGCCGAAAAGTTACCAGGTGTTTTCATTGCAGGAATGTCCTATGACGCGATTGGCCTGCCTGATAATGTTGTTGCAGGGCGCAAATATGGCAATGAAGCGCTGAATTTTGTGATGAAGCAGAGATAAAAAATGCATTTATTAGCACTAAGTTTAAATTATAAAAAAGTTCCAATCGAGTTCCGCGAAAAACTGGCTTTTGCAGAATCAGAATTGGCAGCAGCGATGGCAACTTTGAAAGAATCGCAATCTGTCTTTGAAAATGTGATTTTGTCCACCTGTAATCGGACAGAGATTTATGCTGTGGTTGACCAAAAAAAGCGTGGTGAAGATTACCTTAAACGCTTCTTGGCAAGCTGGTTTCATCTTTCGATTACGACTTTTTCTGGATTTTTGGATATTTATCAAGAGTTAGAGGTCGCAAACTACCTTTTTCGAGTGACTTGCGGTCTGGAATCGCTGATTGTTGGAGAAGAGCAGATTCTCTCGCAGGTCAAGTCCAGCTTTCTCTTTGCTCAGGAAAATCAAGCGACAGGAAGCGTTCTCAATACACTGTTTAAATCAGCCATTACGCTGTCCAAAAAGGCACATACGGAAACCCTTCTGTCGCGAAATTCTGTGTCTGTAGGCTCTGCTGCAGTGCAATTAACCAAAAACATCTGGTCAGATTTATCTGACAAAAAAGCAGCTGTCATTGGTGCAGGGCAAATGTCGGAACTTTCGGCGAAATATATTGCCGCCCAGAAGATTGCAGGCTTGAGCATTGCTAACCGCACTTATGAGAAAGCGCAGAAACTCGCCGAGCGCTATCATGCGCAGGCTGTCAAACTGACAGAGCTTGAGCAGTCACTGACAGAAGTCGATTTCGTCTTTTCATCAACTTCCAGCAAATCTTTTATTTTAGATGAAAGTCTCATTCGCATTGTTCAGGCAAAGCGGGGCGATAAGCCGCTGATTCTTTTTGATTTGGCGGTGCCAAGAGATATCGAGCCAACGGTAAGAAGCATCCGAGGAGTGAAACTTTACGATATTGACGACTTGGAAAGCTTAGTCAAATTTAACAAATCAGAGCGTCAGAAAGCTGAAAAAGAAGTAGAAAATATGATTCTAAAAGCGACTGACGAATTTGAAAACTGGCTGTCAGCGCAACAAGTTACGCCAATCATTGCCGAACTTCAAGAAAAATCAATGCAGATTCAAGAGAAAGTCATGGAAACCATTGACCATAAACTGACAGATTTATCCACTCATGACCGAAAAGTCATCAATAAACTGACCAAGTCTATTGTCAATCAACTCCTGCGTGACCCGATTTTGACTGTCAAATCACTCACTACTGATGAAAATTCACCAGAAAAACTGACACTTTTCAAAGAAATTTTTAAGCTGTCAGAAGACAAAAAACACTGACAGAAAACGCTCAGGACTGTCAAATTTGACACAAAAGAAAGAAATGAAAAAATGAACTTACAATTTAACCGTCATCGCCGTCTGCGCTCATCTGAGACCATGCGCAGTATGGTACGCGAAAATTTTATTCGCAAAGAAGACCTGATTTATCCTTTATTTATTGTCGAAGGAGAAAACATCAAAAAAGAGATTTCTTCAATGCCAGGTCAGTACCAATTTAGCCTTGACATGCTTGAAATCGAAATGCAAACTATTATTCAGTTGAAGATTCCAGCAGTGATTCTGTTTGGCATTCCTGACCACAAAGACGCGCTAGGTAGCGAGGCTTACAATGATAATGGCATTTTGCAAAAAGCCATTCGCCAAATCAAAGCAAGTCATCCAGACCTTCTTGTCATTGCTGACACCTGTCTCTGCGAATACACAGACCACGGGCATTGTGGCATGATTGAGCATGATTGTGTCATTAATGACGAAAGTCTTGAACTTCTCGTGAAAACAGCAGTCTCGCAGGCAAAAGCAGGAGCAGACATCATCGCACCGTCAAATATGATGGACGGTTTTGTAGCTGCAATCCGTGCTGGGCTTGACGAAAACGGCTTTGAAAATATTCCCATCATGAGCTACGCCGTCAAATACGCCTCAGCATTCTACGGTCCGTTTCGTGATGCGGCAGACTCAGCGCCACGCACAGGTCCCTCTGACCGTAAGACCTATCAAATGGACCCAGCCAATCGTCTTGAAGCCCTGCGTGAAATGCAATCTGATATTGAAGAAGGCGCAGACTTTCTCATCGTAAAACCTGCCCTCTCATATCTAGACATCACACGAGATGTGCGCAATAACTGCAATCTGCCTGTCGTGACTTACAATGTCTCTGGCGAATACGCCATGGTCAAAGCCGCAGCACAGAAAGGCTGGATTGACGAAAAACGCATCGTCATGGAACAGCTGACCAGCATGAAACGTGCTGGAGCAGATATGATTATTACTTATTTTGCAAAAGATGTTGCGAAATGGCTCAATGAAGATTGAATTTTATCAAAGCAAGTGCATGCTAATACCCCTACCTCTTTGGGTAGGGGATAAAGCAGCACTAAGCCTTGAATTTCGTCCGACTAAATTCAGTGGTGAGTCGAAACTCCCACTGAATAAGTCTTGACTTCATTATCTAAAAAACACAATCAAGATTTCGATTGTGTTTTATTTATCACGAATGATGTACTAAGCAAATAAGAACACCATATTATTAATAATATTTTGACAATTCTATAAAATTTATTTATACTAAATAAATAACATTTCAAAAGATGAAAAGAGCAGTTCATCTTACCTAGAAAGAAAGGAGAGTTTATGAAGGATAACCACAGCATTTTAGCCGAAGAAGCAGAAAGTATCCCAGAAAGTTCACGCGTCAAATACTTTGATATTGTGCTTGAACGTGGGAGCGGTGCATTGTTATATGATGTGGAGGGACGAGAATATATTGATTTCCTTTCTAGTGCATCGTCTGCAAACGTAGGTCATTGTCACCCTAAAGTTGTCAAGGCAATTCAAGAGCAGGCAGAGCGGCTCATTCATTTCACTCCTGCCTATTATGCAAATGAAATGACCGCTTCACTGTTGACCAAACTAGCACAACTCGCTCCAGGAAATTTTTCTAAGAAAGTTGCATTAGGAACGTCAGGTTCAGATGCTAATGATGCAATAATAAAATTTTCTCGCGCCTATACAGGACGACCATATATTATTAGTTTCACCGGAGCTTATCACGGTTCAACCTATGGCTCATTAAGCTTGTCCTCAGTCAGTCTAAATATGTCAAGAAAAATAGGACCACTTTTACCCAACATTATAAAGCTCCCTTACCCTGACATACATCTAAGAATGAAAAATGAAACAGACGACCAATTTATAGATAGAATGTGGCAGATGTTTACACTCCCTTTTGAAACATGGTTACCTGTTGAAGAAGTAGCAGCGATTATTATTGAACCTATTCAGGGAGATGGAGGTATCATCGCGGCACCACAAAGTTATCTCAAGCGTCTTTACGATTTTACAAGAAAACACGGAATTATTTTTGCAGTTGATGAAATCAATCAAGGACTTGGACGTTCAGGGAAGATGTGGTCCGTTGAACATTTTAACATTGAACCAGATCTAATCAGTGTTGGGAAATCATTGGCATCAGGACTCCCATTGTCTGCTCTCATAGGACGTACAGAAATTATGGACAGTTTAGCTGCACCAGCTCACGTATTTACCACGGCAGGAAACCCGATATGTGCAGCAGCAGCCCATGCAACTCTAGAAGTCATTGAAGAAGAAAAACTTGTCAAGCGCTCAGAACAACTCGGAAAACAATCTTTCGAATTTTTTCAAACAATGAAAGAAAAGTATGACTTTATCGGAGATACAAGAATGTATGGACTTGATGGAGGAATTGATATTGTTGATAGTAAGGGTAGTCCAGATATAGATGGAACGACTAAAATCATCTACAAATTATTTCAACTTGGTGTCATTATGATTAGTTTACGAGGAAATATCCTCCGCTTTCAACCACCACTAGTCATTACCGAAGCACAACTCAGCAAAGGGTTCAAACAAATTGAAATTGCTTTTGAAGCCTATAAAAATAATGAGCTAACCCTACCAGAACATTCAGAAAAAATCGGCTGGTAACAAAAGAGACTACCATGCAGTAAAGTCGATTGAAGTGATTACTTCATTGGTGGGGATTCTTTCTCCCCACCGATGTTAGGGCACAACCTCACATCAAAGATATGAGGTCACCCTGTCCCTGAAGTCTAAGCGCTATCTCCGTTTCACTGCGCTGTCCACTCTCGCTAAGTGGCTAAAGCCACAAGTCGAGTCGCAAAGCGCTAAGACCCTAGGCAGTAGAACGAAAGCAGAGCTTGCCATTGCGCCTTATCGCTTTAGCGATTTAGAGCGAATGGACAGCGAAGCGAAGCGGAGATAGTGCTGCTTATCCCCCACCTTTAAGAGGTGGGGGGGGTTAGCACGCACTTGCTAAGTTAAAGAAGAAATAATATAAAGCACTAGGAGAAAAATATGGGATTCACAAAACGTGCAAGTTTTAGCACATACTATCAAAAAGATAAAAAATTAGAACAAGTTTTAGGAGTGCGAGATTTCCTTGCTCTTGGTGTTGGAACAATCATCTCCACTTCGATTTTCACCTTACCTGGTATTGTAGCAGCCGAATATGCAGGACCCGCAGTCGTATTTTCATTTTTGTTAGCCGCTATTGTAGCTGGCTTGGTAGCTTTCGCCTATGCAGAGATGTCAACGGTTATGCCATTTGCAGGCTCTGCTTATTCATGGATTTCGGTCTTATTTGGAGAAGGTTTCGGATGGATTGCAGGTTGGGCGCTTCTTGCTGAATACTTCATTGCAGTCGCCTTTGTAGGTTCAGGATTCTCAGCAACTTTCCAGAGTTTGCTTGGGCAGCTCAACTTTCATATGCCAGCAGCTTTAGCAAGCCCTTTTGGTACAAATGGTGGTATTGTTGATTTGATTTCTTTATTAGTTATTGCCGTATCCTCTTTTGTTGTCTGGCGAGGAGCATCAGACGCAGGACGTGTTGGACAAATTCTTGTCGTCCTAAAAGTTGCTGCTATTCTAGCTTTTATATTTGTTGGTTTAACAGTGATTAAAGCACACAATTATGTTCCCTTTATCCCAGCTCATAACCCAAAAACAGGCTTTGGTGGAATTTCTGGTATTTTATCAGGTGTATCAATGATTTTCCTTGCATATATCGGTTTTGATTCCATTGCAGCCAATTCAGCAGAAGCTAAAAATCCAAAACGTACAATGCCAATTGGTATTCTTGGCTCATTACTTATCGCAGTCGTTCTATTTTCAGCGGTAACTCTAGTTCTAGTTGGTATGCATCCTTATTCTTCGTATGCAGGAAATGCAGCACCAGTCTCTTGGGCTCTGGAAAAAGCTGGTTTTGGTACACTTTCTGAAGTTGTGTCAGTAGTCGCGGATGCAGGGATGTTTGTTGCTTTACTGGGGATGGTACTCGCGGGCTCTCGTCTACTTTATGCCTTTGGACGTGATGGAATGCTTCCAGCAAAAGTAGGAAGTTTAGATAAAAGAGGCCTTCCATCAAACGGCCTATTAGTTTTAACTGTTGTCGCTATTGTCATTGGCGCATTCTTCCCATTTGCTTTTTTGGCACAACTTATCTCTGCAGGAACCTTGGTAGCATTTATTTTCGTCTCTTTAGGAATGTTTGCTCTTCGTCCGAGAGAAGGAAAGGATTTACCTGAAGCAAGTTATAAAATGCCATTTTACCCTATATTGCCAGCACTTGGAGCGATTGGTTCAGTCATCGTCTTTGAGATGCTTGACCCAGCAGCAAAATTAGGAGCATTTATTTGGTTTATTCTTGGGATTATTGTCTATACACTTTACGGAAGTAAACATAGCAAAATAAAGAAACAGTAAGAGATAATAATAATTGAAAATGTAAAAAATAACCTCTTAAAATAGATAATGCGAAGAAGCAGTATCTATTTTAGGAGGTTTTGCTATATCAAATATAGTACAAAACAAGATAGGAGAATTGATGCTTAATCAACTGAAATGAAATTTTATAGCTCATTATCCTAATCAAAAATTTATTACAGATGAATGAACAAGCACTTATCCAGCAGATTGAAGATTGGTATGACTATAGAGTAAAAAAAGCAGGACTTCTAGAAGTTAAAAGTACATCTCTTATTAACTGTTATAACTGAATACATTTTTTAATTTTTGATAGACTTGTTTTTTAATTGTGAAATGTTTTTTTATGAAGTCTTAGCTTTTTCAAAGCCCAATCATAATGGGAAGGTAAAGAAGATTGAAAATATTGTCCTAGACTAGTTGTTCCAGTCCAGTTGAAATACTTTTTTACATATAATTCATCATTAGAAAAAGTACCAATGAGAGCAATTAATTCTTGATGTGTTTGAAAAATTTGTTGTTTCAAATCTTCAAAAGAAATTTTTTGATTTTTTTCCCAGAATTTTTCATTCATATCTCCATAATTTTTCCACGAATAAGGAATGGGCAGAAATGAGATATGTTCTCCCTGTCTATTTTTCATAACAAAATTGAGTAGGAGTTTATGCCACTCATATAAATGTGCCAAAACATCTCTAATATTCTTATCCCTTGACCAATGTTGCTCTTTTTTCCCTTCAGAGTTAAATCTAAAGGTTCCATTTTTCGTTTCTTCATCCATATCATCAATTAATTTCCAAAGTTTCTCCCAGTTCTTTTGAGAATAGGAAATAAGTTCTGATTTATTTGTAGCTTTTACCATATTAATTTTTCCTCATTTATGTGTTACCAACATTGTATCACGAAGCTCATATCTTCTATCAAATTCATTTTTTAACAATTTCAGGAGAGGTTTTCATTATAACCCTGTTCTTATCATAAAACACTCTGTTTTTCACTATCTATTTTGCTCGATTCTTAATAAAAGAATCGTTTTTTATATATTAATTTTTATAGTATAAAACGAATTATAAAAATGACAACGTTTCCACTTTAAAATCGAAAGAATTGGTAAGACAAACATTTAGGAAAACGGTATCATTGTTATTGTGCAAGGGAGAAATAAGAATTAACGCTTAAAAACAAACCTTGTAAACCTCTCATCAAAATAATGCTGAAGTAAATCAAAACTTTCTTTATCACCATAACTTCGTTGATTATCAATTTCGTCTTGATTAAAAGACATCTCTACCAATGAAGGAGAGTTTAGGTTATTCGTTCGATAATCTCTTGGAGAAACACCGTAGCATTTAGAGAATGCATTATTCAATGTCCTGATGTCAGAAAAACCACAAATATAGGAAATTGTGAGCAGATTTTCATTCGTCGATGCAAGAAGAGTTCGTGCTTTTTCACAGCGTAAGTTATCCAAGTACTCTTTAAAAGTGATACCAAAATTATTTTTAAAAAAGTGACTAAAATAAGTCCGAGAAAATCCTTCACGTGTTGCTAAATCATCTAGAGAAATCTTGCTGGTATAGTGTTCATGGATGTACGAAGAAATCCGCTGGATACGCTCTTGTAAGTCCATCAATTTATTTTGTTGGGCTGCACTGAGAATGTCGTAATTGCAGATTTCCATCAGCCCATCCAGAACCAACGAGGTGTAACCATGCACGCGCAACGGAGAATGCGTCCCTTCTTCAAAATAACTCAGAGCTGCTTGAAGAATAAAATAAAGGACTTCAGGATTATTCTCCAAATCAAAGGGTCGGCTTTCAAAGTTTGTCCGATCCAACTGAGGAAAAATAATCTCAAGGATTGTTGTACTAAACTGCACGACCAAGACTTTCATCGCTTGTTCTGAGATAAACTCATGAATCTGGCAACTATTAAAAATAATGCCCTGCCCTGCTTGAATAGTAAATTCTTGTTCTTGAGTTCTAATTTTTCCTTTTCCCTCAAGGACAAACGATACTTCCATATCAAAGTGCAAATGGGGTTTACGATAAGCAATATCCACTAACAAAAAATTCAGATTGTTTATCTTTGAATGATAAATATTCTCCAACTCATTTTTCACGTCTACAACCTCCTGTTAGTAATTGTAACATATTTTTGCAAGCGCTCGCAGGAATTTAGAAATAATAAAAATACATCTTACTTAGGAGGAGCTATAAAATGGCTTACTTTAACAACATCTCATCCATCCAATATGAAGGTACAAAAACAAAAAACATGTTTGCCTTTCGTCATTACAATCCTGAAGAAGTGGTGCTAGGCAAGACAATGGCTGAACATCTTCACTTTGCATTGGCATTCTGGCACACAATTACGATGGATGGAACAGACCCATTTGGTGGAGCAACAATGGAGCGACCTTGGGATTTAGAAGGTGGAACAGAGCTTGAAATCGCTCACCGTCGCGTAGATGCATTCTTCGAAATTGCTGAAAAACTAGGAGTGAAATATTATTGTTTCCACGATATTGATATTGCACCAGCAGGTAGCTCTCTCAAAGAATTTTATGCAAACTTGGACGAAATCACTGACCACCTCCTTGAAAAACAAAAAGAAACAGGTATCAAACTCCTTTGGAACACAGCAAATATGTTCTCAAACCCACGTTATATGAACGGTGTTTCCACATCTAATCGTGCTGAAGTTTTTGCTTATGGAGCGGCTCAAGTTAAAAAAGGTCTTGAAATTTCTAAAAAACTTGGTGGTGAAAATTACGTCTTCTGGGCGGTCGTGAAGGTTACGAATCACTTCTGAATACTGACATGGGTCTTGAAATGGACCATATGGCAAAATTCTTCCATATGGCAATTGACTATGCAAAATCAATCAATCATTTGCCAATCTTCTTGATTGAACCAAAACCAAAAGAACCAATGACTCACCAATACGACTTTGATGCTGCAACAGCAATGGCTTTCCTTCAAAAATATGATTTGGATCCATACTTCAAACTCAACTTGGAAACAAACCACGCTTGGCTTGCTGGTCATACTTTCGAGCATGAATTAAATACAGCTCGTACTTTCAATGCACTTGGTTCCATTGATGCTAATCAAGGAAATTACTTACTTGGTTGGGATACTGATGAGTTCCCAACACTAGTTATTGACATTACGTTGGCTATGCACCAAATTCTCTTGAATGGTGGACTTGGCAAAGGGGGAATCAACTTTGATGCTAAAGTTCGTCGTACGTCATTCAAGGCTGAAGATTTGATTTTAGCGCATATAGCAGGTATGGATACTTATGCGCGTGCGCTTAAAGGAGCAGCAGCAATCATTGAAGATAAATTCTTATCAGATATTGTTGAACATCGCTATGAATCATATAAAACAACAGAAGTTGGTCGCTCAATTGAAGATGGTACAGCAACCTTTGAAAGTCTTGCAACCTACGCTCTTGAACATGGTGATGAAATTGAATTAGAATCTAATCATCTCGAACACATTAAATCAGTTTTGAATGACTATCTTGTTTAAGCAAATAAAATCAAAATAAAATGTTCATATAGGAGTGAATATTCATGAAAACTTCAAAAAAAGTTATCTTAGGAACCATTGCGTTGGCTAGTGCAGGCTTGCTTGCAGCTTGTGGTTCATCAACGAGTGCTTCAAAATCATCTGCACCAAAGGCTGCAGATAAAAACATTAATCTTTGGACTTTTGCAGATATGAAACCGCAAATCCAAGAATATGAAAAAGAGAATCCCAATGGTTTCAAAATAAAAGAGACAGTTATTCCCTATGCGGATTTCCAAACAAAACTAGACAAAGTTCTAGGTACAAATAAGGCACCTGATATGGTCGCTTTAGATGCAGGATTTGTGAGTAAATATGTAGACTCAGGAATGCTTGCTAATCTCAAACCTTATGGTGTTAAGAGTGCTACAAAAGATAGTTTCTCATACACATTAGATATTGGTAAAGATAGCAAAGGTAATCAAGTAGCTATTTCTTATCAAGCTGCTCCAGGAGCTGTTTACTATCGTGCATCATTATTGCAAAAATATTTGGGAATTGCACCAGATGACCAAAAAGCTGCTCAACAAGCTTTCTCAAGTTGGGAACAGGTAGAAAAAACAGCAGAGACGATTAAAGAAAAATCTGGAGGTAAAGCTTATCTCTTCTCATCTCTGCAAGATATGTATATGCCAGCGATTGGTGGACGTACTGAAGGTTGGGTATCCAAAGATAATAAACTTCAAATTGACTCATCATTACTCACTAATCTTGATTTGATGAAAACATTTGTTGACAAGGGATTAACACAAAATACTGTGGGGCAAAATTCTGACTGGTTTGCAGGAATGTCTTCTGATAACATTGTAGCGTATTCATTACCATCATGGGGACTATTTTACTGGTTGAAAGACTATTCTAAAGGAACAGCAGGAGATTGGCGAGCAATTCAAGGACCTCAAGCTTACTCATGGGGTGGTACTTGGTTTGGTGCCGTCAAAGGAACTAAAGATGAAGCGAATGCAGCAAAACTCGCAATTTACTGGTCAACGGATAAAAAATTCCAAACTTGGCAAGCATCTGCTAATACGGACTTTGTAGCAGATCAAAAAGTTGATGAAGCTGTTGCAAAAGACTATGATAATAATCCAGTTAAAGGAAGTCCAATTGGTACTCAAAATCCATACTCATTATTCTCAGAAGCAGCTAAAAATATCAATGGTAAAATTATCACTAAATACGACCAAAATATCCAAAACCTTTGGATTAACGATGTGATTAACCCATATGCTAATGGTAAAACAACTAAAGATAAAGCATTGGCAACTTTCAAAGCTGACGTGAAAAGTGCTTATCCTGAATTGACTACCGACTAAATTCAGTGGTTCAATTAGCAAATAAGAGAACCGAATAAACTTATTCGGTTCTTCTTTTATGGAGAATAACATGGAAAAACATAAAAAAAAATCAACGAAAAAGTTAAAGTTTGAAAAATATAATCGTTACGGTTATTATTTTCTCATTCCATTTTTCATTGGTTTTCTACTCTTTCAACTCTATCCAATTATTTATACTTTCAGAATAGCTTTTACGAGTATGAATGGTTGGCAGACGTTATCAACAGCAACAAATGTAGGATTCGACAACTTTGTAACTTTGCTCACTAAGACACCATTATTTATACAAAGTCTGCAAAATACATTACTTTTATGGCTGCTTAATTTTATACCACAAATACTGATGGCTTTGATTTTGGCAGCATGGTGGACAAATAGAAAACTAGCCCTGAAAGGCTCTAGTTTTTTCAAGACAGTTTTTTATCTCCCTAATATGATTATGGCGGCATCTGTCGCTGCTTTGTTCATGATTTTATTTTCATATCCTCAGGGCCAGCAAATCAATTCTTGATGAATTTACATTTGATTAGTCATCCATTCAACTTCTTACAATCTGTCTGGGGGACACGAGGGATTACGATCTTCCTTCAGTTTTGGATGTGGTATGGACAAACTTCGATTGTATTCGTTGCAGCAATTTCATCTATTGACGAATCACTATTTGAGGCTGCACGTATTGATGGTGCATCTGATGGTCAAATCTATCGTCGTATCACGATGCCTTTAATGCGTCCAATCATCATGTACACTTTCGTAACATCATTTGTCGGAGGTTTGCAAGTCTTCGATATTCCGTATTTGTTAACACAGGGTTCAGGAGGACCTCTTAACTCGGTTTATACTTTGGCTATCTTTATCTATAATCAAGCCTTTCAATATCGTAACTACGGCATTGCATCCGCAGCATCAATTATCTTACTAGTTATTGCTGCAATCGTATCCATTATTATGTTCCGATTCTTCCGGGAAAGAACTACAAATACTGCGATTGGAGGTAAAAAATGATGAATAAGATTAGTATGAGCAAAGCATTGAGGACAAGACGTATATTAATTTATATTGTATTTGCCATTTTGACGATAATCAGTGTTCTACCATTAATTATGATGTTAATCAATTCAACACGCTCTGTTATCCAAATCAATACTGGTGTATCATTGATTCCGGGAAGCTCGTTGATTCACAATATTGAAGTTTTATTCCAGTATGGATTTAATATGGCTCGAGGGGTAGGTAATTCCTTTTTTGTAGCAGCAGCTTCGACCATTATTTCAGTCTATTTTTCTGCAATGGCAGCATATGCGTTGGTAGCCTATGATTTTAAAGGAAAAAGATTGATTTATGGTGCGATTGTTGCTCTAATCATGATTCCAAGTCAAGTTTCAATGATTGGATTCTACGAATTCATGATTAAGTTAAACTTGTTGGATAATTTCTTACCCCTGATTTTACCAGGCTTAGCAGCACCAGCAACAGTATTTTTTCTTGTTGAATATATGTCAACCGTTTACAACAAAGATTATGCAGACTCAGCCCGTTTAGACGGAGCAGGAGAATTGAAGATATTCCACCGTGTCATGTTGCCAATGATGAAACCTGGCCTCGCCACAATGGCAATATTTGGCTTTGTCTTCTCGTGGAACAACTTCTTGATGCCATTGATTTTAATTTCAAAACAAAGCATGTATACTTTGCCAATGATTGTTCAGACGATTACAGCAATGGGTGCAGGAGGACACACTGTAGAATGGGGAGCTATTTATGTCGGACTTTCTATCACAGTAGTGCCTATCATAGTTGTTTATCTCCTCTTATCAAGATTTATCGTTGGCGGCGGAAATGCTGGTGGCGTTAAAGGTTAATGACAAAAGAAAGTATGAGCAGATGACTAAAGAAATTGCCTTAACTTTTGATGATGGTCCTTGGGGCTTAACAACCCCAAGAGTACTAGATGAATTAATCGCTCAAAAAATTCCAGCAACATTCATGATATGGGGCGAGCATGCTAATCAATATCCAGAACTTGTAAAACGAGCAGCAGCAGCCAAACTATTTTCTTTCGGTAATCATACCTTTTCCCACCGTTCTTTACTTGAAATTGATGAGAAAGAAATTAGGAAAGAACTGGAAAAGACAGATCATATTATCAGGGAACTAACTGGAGATTTTCCCAAGTTTATCCGCCCCCTTTTGGTGATATAGACTTCGACACATTAAAAATAGTCAATCGCCCTGTTATTTGTTGGTCTTTAGACACAGAGTCATGGCATCATCATGATGCCAATCAGTGTTTAGAGCGCGCTACAAAAGCAGAAGATGGGGATATTCTTCTCATGCATGATTATCAGGAAGCGGAAGCAGAGGCCCTACCTAAAGTAATAGATTACTTACAAAAAAACGACTTTGTTTTTAAAACGATTCCAGATTTATTGGGGCATCAACTCAAAGAAGAACCATACATCTACTACTCTAGGGATAAAAGAGATAAAATTGGATTTAAATAAAAAGTTATAGATTGAAAGGAAATAAAAATGTCATACGTTTTAGGAATAGACCTTGGAACATCAAGTTTAAAAGGAATCCTCATGAGCCAAGAAGGCTCGGTAGTTACAACAAAAAGCGCCAATTATGATATCGACAATCCCAAGCAAGGTTTTTCTGAGCAAAAACCAGTTATTTGGGTAGAAGCGCTAGAAAAAGTTTTAACTGAAATATCGCAAGAAGTTTCAGATTTTGGTACAGCACTTTCAGGAATTAGTTTTTCAGGTCAGATGCATTCGTTAGTTGTATTAGATGAAAACAATACTCCTATTTATCCAGCTATTTTGTGGAATGACGTGAGAACAAGTAAGCAATGTCAAGAGATTATGAGTAAAATGGGTGACAGATTACTTGAAATTACGGGTAATATCGCGCTTGAAGGCTTTACTTTACCTAAGATTTTATGGCTTCAGGAAAATGAACCAAAAGTTTGGGCACGTGTTAAAAAAATAATGTTGCCCAAAGATTATTTAGGTCTTTATTTGACAGGAAACATTCACACAGAATTTTCAGATGCGGCAGGGACTTTACTTTTAGACATTGAAAAACATGAGTGGTCCAAAGAAATAGCAGATACTTTTAATATTTCAATGGAAGTTTTACCAGAATTAGTTGAGTCTGTAGGACAGATTGGCACAGTGACCACTGGAATCAAGGATAAATTTGGCATTCAAAATGAAGTGAAAGTTTTTGCTGGTGGAGCAGATAATGCAGCAGCAGCTCTCGGTGTTGGATTGATTGACGAAGAAATTGGATTGATCTCAATGGGAACATCAGGAGTTGTTTCTAGTTTTGAATCCAAGTTTACTAATTATGATGGTAAACTTCACTTCTTTAATCACACTGTACCTCAGGCTTATTATTCTATGGGTGTTACTTTAGCAGCAGGTAATTCGTTGAATTGGTACAAAGAAACCTTTGGACAGGGTAAAGGTTTTTCAGAATTACTTTCTGATGTGAACACTGTACCTGTAGGGTCTAGTGGACTTTTATTTACACCTTATATTGTAGGAGAACGTACACCACATTTTGATTCTAAAATCCGCGGTAGTTTTATAGGAATTTCAGCAACACATGAACAAAGACATTTTTCACGTGCAGTCCTAGAAGGCATTCAATTTTCTTTACGAGATTCAAAAGATATAATGGAATCAGCAAAAGGAAAAACATTCAAATACTTGATTTCTGTAGGTGGAGGGGCACAAAATCCAGATATTATGCAAATGCAAGCAGATATTTTTAATACAGAAATGATTCGCTTGACCGTTGAGCAAGGACCAGGACTCGGCGCTTGTATGATTGCTGCTTTTGGTTGCGGTTTCTATCCAACACTTGAAGAAGTAACGAAAGCTTTTGTTCACTATCAGCTAGAGACCTTTAAACCAATTGCTAAAAATGTTGCCGAATATGAAAAAATTTACCAAATCTGGAAACAAGTTTATTCAGCAACAAAAAATTTATCTCATCAATTAGTAGACTTTAATGATGGGAACTTAAAATGATTATGATAAGTGATATTTCTGAAAAGGAGCTCCCGCTTTTAACAGGTAAGAGCATCCATGAAATTACTCTTTCAAATGGGCATCTAACCATTGTCATCCATGACTTTGGAGCGCGTATCCATCAGATTTTTGCGCCCGATAAGTATGGAACGTTTGAAAATATTCTCCTTTCTAAAGACAATTCCGAAACATATATACATGATGGAGGATATTATGGAGTAATTTGTGGACCAGTAGCTGGTAGGATTGCGGGAGCTAGTTATGGTGAGATTAAATTAGATGCAAATGAAGGAAAAAATACGCTTCATTCTGGCAGCAAAGGATGGGAAAGACAATTTTGGGATTATGAGGTATTCAAAGAGAAAGAAAAAATAGGAATTAAACTAACTCTGAAGGATGAACAATCAGGCTTTCCAGGAAATATTTCTGTAAGTGTCATATATGAGCTTGAAGGATCATGTCTAACTGTAAAAATGACAGGAATATCAGAAAAAGACACAGTTTTCAATCCAGCTTTTCACCCATATTTTAACCTTACAGCTGACAAAGAGAGTACTTTGGAACATATTTTACAAACCACAACGACAAAAGTAGTTGAAGTGGATGAAGAAAATATTCCAACGGGAAATCTAGTTCCTGTGGGAGATACGGTTTATGATTTGAGAAAACCAGTATCTATCAGGAGTATTTTAGAAAAAAATCCTCAAGGTTTTGATCACTGCTTCGTATTTCCAGAACAAGATACGAAAAAAGCTCTAAATCTTTTCGAGAAAAAATCAGGAAGAAGGTTAACCTGTATAACGGATCGTCAGGCAGTGGTCATTTATACAGCCACCAATCCTGAACAAGAGTCAACAATATCGGGAAAGAAGATGACACCTAATCGAGGGCTTGCTATTGAATTTCAAGAATTACCTGACATAGTGCATCATCCTGAATGGGGAACGATAGAACTTAGAGCAGGTGAAGAAAAGACCTTCATTTCAACTTATACATTTTCTGTTGAATCAGAGTGACTATCAAGAGTGTAAAAGAAATAATATAAAGATATGATTATCATTGCTTTTCATGTTTATTAAGGAGAATTTTTAGAATGGCACAAATTCAAAATCCGGTTTTATCAGGGTTCAATGCGGATCCTTCAATCATTCGTGTAGATGATACGTACTACATCGCAAATTCAACTTTTGAGTGGTTTCCAGGCGTGCGTTTACACGAATCAAAAGATTTAGCACATTGGAACTTGCTTCCATCGCCTCTATCAACCACAAAATTACTGGATATGAAAGGAAATCCATCATCAGGAGGAATCTGGGCACCAGATTTATCTTATTCTGATGGAAAATTTTGGTTAGTTTATACTGATGTAAAAATTACCGAGGGAGCTTTTAAGGATATGACAAATTATCTGACAACAGCAACAGATATCCATGGCCCTTGGTCTGAACCAATCAAGCTTAACGGCGTAGGGTTTGATGCTTCACTTTTTCATGATGAAAATGGCAAAAAATATCTTGTCCAACAAACTTGGGATCACCGTGAGTATCATCATCCTTTTGATGGAATTACATTGACAGAATTTGATGTATCAACGATGAAACTTCGTCCAGAAACAGCAAGAACAATCTATAAAGGAACTCATGTTAAGTTAGTTGAAGGTCCACACCTTTACAGAGTAAACGGTTATTATTTCCTTTTTGCTGCTCAAGGTGGAACGATATTTACCCATCAAGAAGTCGTTGCTAGATCTAAGACTTTAGAAGCAAACTCATTTGAAACAGAACCTGGGGATCCTTTTATTACCAATTTTGATACACCAGATTCCTATATTCAAAAACAAGGACATGGTGGCTTAGTTTCAACACCTGAGGGAGAATGGTACTATGCTTCTCTTTGCGCTCGACCTTGGAATAGAGAAAACGAATCCAGCACGGACCCACGTGGCTGGTCAACATTAGGGCGTGAAACTTCTATTCAAAAAGTTGAATGGGACAAAGAAGGATGGCCTCGTATTGTCGGTGGACATGGTGGTACTACTTTTGTTGAAGGACCTAAAGATGTGATTGAGACAAAGGTTCCTTTTCATCACTCACAACACGATGATTTTGAAAATAATACACTAGATATGAATTGGAATACTCTTCGTGTACCATTTAATAAAAAAATGGGTCAGGTGGGAAATGGTAAATTAACTTTAGTAGGACAAGGCTCACTAGCTAATGTCCATGACCTATCTTTAATTGCTCGTAGATGGCAAGCTTTTTACTTTGACGCTGAAACCAAGGTTAAATTTAACCCTTTTAGTTACCAACAAATGGCCGGTTTAACCAACTATTATAACGACCGTCATTGGAGTTTTGCTTTTGTGACATGGAATGAAATCAAAGGTCATGTCATCGAAGTTGGAGAAAATAATCGTGGCAATTATACATCGTATTTGAAAGATAATGCAATAAAAATTCCTGAAGGAACAGAGTATGTTTGGTTGCGAACAAAAGTTCGTAAAGAAACATATAGCTATGAATATTCGTTTGACGGCAAAGAATTTATAGAAATTCCAGTTTATTTGGACGCAGCTGTGTTGTCAGATGATTATGTAGTACAGTCTTATGGTGGATTCTTCACTGGTGCTTTTGTAGGACTTGCTGCTGTTGATTATTCTGGATATGATGCTCAAGCTGAGTTTGATTATTTTGATTATCAAGAACTAGGCGACAAACTTCTTAAGGATGGTTCGTACAGCTGGGAAGCTAGTGAATCTCGTTTTGATTAATAAGAAAATAACTCACTTCACCTTTAAAGGCGAAGTGAGTTTTCTAAAGGTAAGGTAAAAATGAACAAAAATTATGGAAAAAAGTTTGTGACATTGAACAATGGAATAAAGATGCCAGTCCTTGGGTTTGGTTCTGTTCTTGAAACAGATGTCTCTGATTTTAATGCTGTTTATAATAGCGCTTGGAATATGGGGTATCGCCTTTTTGATACGGCATCGAGTTATGGTAATCAAATTGCTCTTGGAAATTGGTTGCAAACTTTAGAATGTAATCGTGAGGAATATTGGTTGACGAGTAAAATCGCCCAAGATGAGCAAGGTTATGAACAAACATTGTCTGCATTTCAGAAAACACTAAAGGAATTACAGACGGATTATTTAGATTTATATTTGATTCATTGGCCAAAGGAAAAAACTTTTTTTGAAACATGGAAAGCATTAGAAGAACTCTATGATGATGGTCTTGTAAGAGCGATAGGAGTGTCAAATTTTGAACCTAATCATATTGATCGTCTCTTAACCCGCGCAAGAATTATGCCTGCAGTTGACCAACTGGAAACCCATCCTTACTTTTCTAACCATGTTACTCATAATTATTTGCAGAAGTTAGGGATTCAACTTCAAGCATGGAGTCCTTTAGGTCACGGTGGTCAAGAACTAAATGATAGTAAAATAATAGAATTAGCCCAAAAATATCATAAGTCAGCAGGGCAGATTATTTTACGTTGGCTTGTTCAAAAAGAAATTGCTGTCATTCCAAAATCAACGAATTTTGCAAGGCAGGAGCAAAATATTAGTATCTTTGACTGGTCTTTGACACCAACAGACGAACAAATCATTGACAAACTGCAAAAAGGAGAGCGGGTAATGGGTGCGCCAGATGCAAATTATACAGAAGATAGATGGTAAGAAAAGGGAAGAATAAAATGCAAAGAACACTCACTAATGAAGAAATTGAGCGATTAAACAAGGTATCCTTATTTGAAAAAATAGAAAATGGAGATTGGTACCAATTTGGCAAAGAGCCAGAATTGCAAGAAATTGTCAAAAAGAGTAGCCAAAGAATACAAAAAATAAATGATAAATCAAAAGAAAGTTTTGAAGAAGCAAGAGTGCTTCTCGAAGACTTTTTGCCTCATCTTTCTAAGACAGCTGAAATATATTTTCCGTTGACGAGCGTGGAATATCCTGAACATTTTTATGTGGGAGAAGAAAGTTTTATTAACTCTGGACTACAAGTGATTAGTGCTGGAAAAGTGACGATAGGAAATCACTGTTTTATTGGTCCAAATTGTCAATTATTTACCCCTAATCATCATGCTAGTAGTCCTAGCTTAAGAAGACAAGGTTGGCAGTATGATGCACCGATTACGATTGGTGATGACTGTTGGCTTGGAGGAGGTGTGATTATCTTACCAGGGGTGTCAATCGGGGATGATGTTGTGATTGGTGCAGGGAGTGTAGTCACTAAAGATGTTCTCAGTCATTGCATGGCTGCTGGAAATCCAGCACGTATATTAAAAAGATACTGATGTTAAGTTAAGCCGTCTAGTGCAAAAAGACGGTTTTTTAATATGAAATAAACGCAACCTTTCCGTTTTAAAATATCAAAGTTCTCCAAGAAAATATAATTAGAAAGCGGTATCATTTAAGTGTAATAAAACAATGCAAGAGAGACTTGCGAAAATAAAATTAAGGAGTTATTGTTATGAGAAAACTTTCTCCCACTTTCATCTATTTTTTTGGTGCTTTAGGTGGGCTATTATTTGGATATGATACGGGTGTTATATCTGGTGCATTACTTTTCATTGAAAAAGAGAGTTGGCATGTTAGTAGTTGGGCTTGGATGGAAGGGTGGATTACTGCAGCAGTTTTGATGGGTGCGGTAATTGGTGCTGTTGTTATTGGACCGATGAGTGATAGGTTTGGACGTAAACGACTTTTGTTACTATCAGCAATCATATTTTTTATTGGAGCTTTAGGTTCTGGACTTTCTAATAGTGCAGAGCTACTCATCATTTCTCGTGTTATTTTAGGGATGGCTGTTGGTTCAGCATCTGCATTAGTTCCTACTTATCTATCAGAACTTTCACCTGCAGAAATTCGTGGTGGAGTATCTACAATGTTTCAATTGATGATTATGACTGGAATCTTACTTGCTTACATTTCAAATTATGCTTTGCAAGGAGTGTCAGGAAACTGGCACTGGATGCTTGGGCTTGCAACAATTCCTGCGGCTTTACTTTTTATTGGTGGGTTATTTTTACCTGAATCTCCACGATTTCTTGTACGTCATGATGATGAAAAGGGAGCGCGTGAGATTTTAAGGATGATTAATGACAATCCTGATTCTATTGATGCCGAAATTTCTGATATACAACTTATGGCAAATGAGGAAAAACAAGGTGGATTGCAAGAATTATTTGGGAAAATGTCACGTCCAGTGTTGATTATGGCGATTGGACTTGCTGTTTTCCAACAAGTGATGGGCTGCAATACTGTTTTATACTTTGCTCCATCAATCTTTGTTTCTGTTGGTTTTGGGGCAAGTGCAGCATTGCTCGCTCACATTGGTATTGGTATTTTTAACGTGATTGTCACCTATATTGCAATGAAAGTGATGGATAAGGTTAATCGTCGGTGGATGTTGAATTTTGGCGCTTGGGGAATGGGGATTTCTCTTGTACTGATGTCTGTTGGGATGATTTTGGCTGAGAATGCACATATTGGTTTTGGTAAATATTTGGCAGTTATTGCATTAACAGTTTATATCGCTTTCTTTTCTGCAACGTGGGGACCTGTGATGTGGGTGATGATCGGCGAAAGTTTCCCACTAAAGATTCGTGGACTTGGAAATTCTTTTGGGGCCGCGGTTAACTGGGCTGCAAATTGGGTGGTTTCATTAACTTTCTTGCCTTTGCTTTCGTTTTTTGGTACGGGTAAAATTTTCTTACTTTATGCAGCTTGTTGCTTTCTATCTATCTGGTTTACTAGTAAGAGGGTTATCGAAACTCGTGGTAAAACATTGGAACAAATCGAAGCAGAACTACTTCATCGTGTCCATCATCTTAACGGATAAATATAATAAAATTAAACTTGTTTGTGAATTTTAAATGGAGATAGAAATTAAAAGGAGAATATAGTGGCGAATTATAATTCATATGAATATCTTAAAAATCTTGATAAATGGTGGAGAGCAGCAACCTATCTCGGTGCAGGAATGATTTTTTTGAAATCTAATCCACTTTTTTCAGTAACTAAAACACCGATTCAAGCAGAAGATTTAAAAGCTAATCCAATCGGTCACTGGGGAACTGTCTCAGGACAAACCTTCCTCTATGCACATGCCAATCGGTTAATTAACAAGTATCAACAGAAGATGTTTTATCTTGGTGGTCCTGGACATGGTGGACAGGCGATGGTTGTTCCTTCATATCTTGATGGAAGTTATACAGAAGCCTATCCTGAAATCACACAAGATCTTGAAGGGATGACGCGTTTATACAAACGGTTCTCATTTCCAGGTGGCATTGGTTCACATATGACGGCACAAACGCTAGGTTCATTACACGAAGGAGGAGAATTAGGCTATACGCTTTCTCATGCGACGGGGGCAATCCTTGACCAACCTGACCAAATTGCTTTTGCTGTGGTAGGGGATGGGGAAGCAGAAACAGGTCCTCTGATGGCAGGTTGGCACTCGATTAAATTTATTAATCCTAAAAATGATGGTGCGCTTTTACCAATTTTGGACTTGAATGGTTTTAAAATTTCTAATCCAACGCTATTTGCTCGAACTTCTGATGTGGACATTCGTAAATTTTTTGAAGGACTAGGATATAGTCCACGCTATATCGAAAATGATGATATTCATGATTACATGACTTATCATAAAATTGCAGCAGAAGTATTTGATAAAGCGATAGAAGATATTCATCAGATTTGGTCAGATGCGCGTGAACATGGTCGCTACCAAAATGGAGAAATTCCAGCTTGGCCAGTTATCATTGCGCGACTCCCGAAAGGTTGGGGTGGTCCTCGCTTTAACGACTGGAGTGGTCCAAAGTTTGATGGTAAGGGAATGCCAATTGAACATAGTTTTCGTGCTCATCAAGTTCCATTGCCATTATCGAGTAGAAATATGCAGACTTTGCCAGAGTTTGAAGAGTGGATGAAGTCTTATAAACCTGAAGAATTATTCAATACTGATGGAACCCTTAAAGAAGAATTACGTGAGTTTTCTCCGAAAGGGAATATGCGCATGGCAGCTAACCCAGTGACAAACGGAGGGATTGACCGTTCAAACTTGACCTTACCAGATTGGAAGAAGTTTGCAAATGATATTACAGCGAAAAATCGAGGGAAATTATTGCCAGTGGTCAATGACAACATGGACATGAATGTACTATCTAAGTATTTTGCTGAGATTGTGAGACTCAATCCGACAAGATTCCGCTTGTTTGGTCCCGATGAAACGATGTCTAATCGTTTTTGGGAAATGTTTAAAGTGACGAATCGCCAATGGATGCAAGTTATCAAAAATCCTAATGATGAGTCTATTGCACCAGAGGGAGAATTATTGATTCACAATTATCAGAGCATCAAGCAGAAGGATTTTTGGAAGCTTATACTTTGACTGGTCGTACAGGAGTTTTTGCTTCGTATGAAAGTTTTTTACGTGTAGTTGATTCTATGTTGACTCAGTATTTTAAATGGATTCGTCAGGCTTCTGAACAAAAATGGCGGCATGATTATCCAGCCTTAAATGTGATTTCAACCTCAACAGTTTTCCAACAAGACCATAATGGTTATACTCACCAAGATCCTGGTATGCTAACACACTTAGCGGAAAAGAAGTCTGATTTTATTCGTCAGTATTTACCAGCTGATGGAAATACTTTGCTGGCTGTGTTTAATCGTGCTTTTCAAGATAGGAGCAAAATCAACCATATTGTTGCGTCAAAACAACCTCGGCAACAATGGTTTACGGTTGAAGAAGCGGAAAAATTAGCAAAGGATGGGATTGCCGTTATTGACTGGGCTTCGACGGCCAAAGAAGGTGAGGATGTTGATTTGGTTTTTGCTTCTGCGGGTGCAGAGCCTACGATTGAAACCTTGGCAGCTTTGCAGCTAGTAAATGAAATTTTCCCAGAAGTGAAGTTTCGTTATGTCAATATTGTTGAGCTTGGATGTTTGCAGAAGAAAAATGGTTTGCTTAATCAGGAACGTGAACTTTCTGACGAAGAATTTGAAAAATACTTTGGTCCGTCAGGAACACCAGTTATTTTTGGATTTCATGGCTATGAAGATTTGATAGAATCAATTTTTTATCAAAGAGGTCATTTAGGGCTGAAAGTGCATGGTTACAGAGAAGATGGTGATATTACTACGACTTATGATATGCGTGTTTATTCAGAACTGGATAGGTTTCATCAAGCGATTGATGCTGTCCAAATCCTGTATGTCGAACGCAAAGTCAATCAGGCATTGGCAAAGGCATTTATTGACCGAATGAAGCGAACAATTGCGCATCATTTCGAAGTAACGCGTAATGAAGGAATAGATATTCCAGAATTTACAGATTGGGTATGGAAAGACTTGAATTGTAAAGAATAAATGATGAATAAAAAGGCCCTCGTGAATTGAGGGCTTTTTTGACTAACATTATCAATGTAGTAATCCTAATAAACCTTGGTAGAGTAATGCTCCAAGAGCACCTCCGAGAATTGGACCAACTAGAGGAACTAAAGCATAGTCCCAACCTGATTTTCCTTTGTTTGCAATAGGGAGTATGCTGTGCATAATACGGGGGCCCCAATCACGTGCGGGATTGATGGCATATCCAGTAGTAGCCCCAATGAAAGACCAATTGCCATGATAAGCCAGCCTACCATCATTGGTGAAACACCCGCCACAAGTTTATTTTGACTAAAAGCAAGAACTCCAATTAGGAGAATGGCTGTTCCGACTGCTTCTCCAAAGATATTAGATGGAGTGTGTTTGATCGCAGGACCAGTAGAGAAACATCCAAGAATTGTAGCTGAATCTTTAGTTTCTGCCCAGTGAGGATAGAAGAAAAGCCAAACAAAAAGCTGCCCTACCATTGCTCCAAGAAACTGAGCAAGGATAAACGGAAGAACAAGATTCCAACTAAATTTTCCAATCATCGCCATAGCAAGAGTTAAAGCAGGGTTAAATGATGCTGCAGGCGAGAAGACACCACCAATCATTACCGCAAATAGAACTGCAAAGCCCCAACCTAGAGCGATTGCAAGCCAACCAGTTCCCTGAGCCTTTGTTTTGTTTAAAGAAACACTAGCAACTACACCATTGCCAAATAGGATAATGATAAAATCTCCAAGAAATTCACCAAGACATTGGATCAAAACAGAATGCATAACGCACCTCTATAAAAGGTTTATTAAATAGCTATATTTTTTTCATCAGGGCGCACGAAACACTAACACTTTTTAAAAAAGGTGTTTTTTTACAGCATGATGGGAAAAGAATATCGTTTTTTAGTAAACCTACCTTTCATTATTTTTTAATTTAACTAATCTATATTATCTCTAGATGGTATATACATTAAAATAAGAAGAAATGGACAACTCAGGCGCCTTTTTTGCGCCATGAAGTTGTGTAATAATGTTAATTCATTGCTTTTATATCATATACCTGCTCGTTATGAGTAAATAGTGGTCTATAAAATATATCCGTCAGCTAATTTATTATAATCTGTAACTTGTTCAAGTTCCCAATCTTTGTTGTATCCTAGCTCTGTTGCCATAATATGAGCGACCTTTGGAGCGATTACTTTAGATTCGCGCGCATCAAGGAATAAAACACGAACACGTCTAGCAAGGACATCTTCAAGTTTTTGTGCCATTTCTTCGCGAACAGCCCAGACGACTTCTCCTCCAGTGAACTCATATTTCTCAGAGAGCGGTTGCGCAAGTTCTGGATTCTCTTTTTCAAGTTGACGAATCTTTTCACTATCAGTTCCATAGACGTAAATCCAGTCTTCACGGTCTTGAGTTGTTGTTGGTTTTGAACCATGAATAGTCAGTGTTTTTGTGATGCAGTCATGAATAGGCAGGTTTCCAATTTTTACCCCTAAATCAACGGTTTCTTCTGCCATTTGCCGATAAGTTGTCCACTTGCCACCAGTGATAGTGACGAGACCAGAATCATTGCTGAATAGTTTATGACTTCGTGAGATTTCTTTTGTTTTGGAAGGGTCTGCTCCTTCTTTCGGGCAGCAAGTGGACGGAGTCCTGCATAAGCACAAAGTACATCATTGCGGGTTGGTGCTTGTTCAAGATATTCACCTGCTGTTTGAAGAATGAAGTCAATTTCCTCTTCAAGTGGGCGAGGCTCTAGAGTAAACTCTGTCAAAGGCGTGTCTGTTGTTCCTAAGATAACTTTATTGTGCCAAGGAACACAGAAAAGAACGCGACCATCTGAGGTTTTAGGAACCATAATCGCATCATCGCCTCCCAAAAATTTTCCATCAACAATCAAATGAACCCTTGGGATGGACGAACTGAGGGCTTGTGATTTTTGATGTCCATAGACATAATTTGGTCAACGAAGATGCCTGATGCATTGATGACAACTTTTCCATTTAACTCAAAAGACTCACCTGTAAAATTATCTTTGACGGATACTCCTGAAATTTTTCCGTTTGATTTCCTTAATCCTGTAACACCAGCATAGTTGACTAGGACGGCACCATGTTCTGTTGCAGTCTGGACGAGATTTATTGCCATTCTGGCATCATCAAATTGTCCATCATAATACATGACACCGCCAACTAAGCCATCAAACTTGATTTTAGGGATTCCTTCTTTGACTTTTTTCTTGGAATAAATCTTTGATTTTCCAATATTGAGTTTTCCAGCTAAGGCATCATAAAATTTCATACCAACAGAGTAAAAAGGTTGTTCCCAAGTTTTGCGGTTGGCGATAATGAATTTTTGACTTTTAACGAGATGTTGAGCATTACGTGCTAGGCGACCGCGTTCATGAAGGGCTTCTCGAACAAGAGCGATATCGCCTTGTGCAAGGTAACGAACACCTCCGTGAACGAGTTTTGTTGACCGACTTGAAGTTGATTTTGCAAAGTCATTTTGTTCAAGTAGAACAGTCTTATATCCACGAGAAGCAGCATCAACAGCAACTCCCAGTCCTGTTGCTCCTCCACCTATGATAATGAAATCCCATCCTTCAGGATGATTTTTGAGAGTTTCTATATTTTTTTCACGAGAAATTGGCATTTTCTCACTCCTAACTAATATATGATGAACGGATTGTTATTTGAAAGTACGTGTTGCTTCAACTGCTTTTTTCCAGCCTGAATAGAGTTTTTCACGTCGTTCATCATTCATTTGGACATCAAAACGTTTACCTTCTTTTGCAGAAGACTTGAGCTCATCAAAATCTTTCCAATAACCAACAGCAAGTCCTGCAAGGAAGGCTGCACCAAGTGCAGTGGTTTCTAAATCACCTGCACGCTGAACAGAGGTGTTTAAGATGTCGGCTTGGAATTGCATAAGATAATCATTGTTAGTAGCACCACCATCAACTTTTAGTACGGGGATGTCTATTCCTGTATCTTCTGCCATTGCACCTAGAATATCTCGAACTTGATAGGCGATGCCTTGCAAAGTTGCTTTAATCAGGTCTTTATCCGTTGTGCCACGTGTTAAACCGAAGATAGCGCCGCGTGCGTCTTGGTCCCAATAAGGTGCTCCGAGTCCAACAAAGGCAGGAACCATATAAACCTCATCTTCGTTTTTTGACTCGAGTGCTGCAGATTCGGATTCACTGGCTTTGGTGATAATTTTGAGACCATCACGTAGCCACTGTATAGAGGAGCCGGCAACGAATACAGAGCCTTCAAGGGCATAGTTGATTTCACCGTTAATGCCGTAACCGATTGTAGTAAGTAGATTATTGTGTGAGAGTTGTGGTTTATCTCCTGTGTTCATCACGATGAACGAACCTGTTCCATAGGTATTTTTTACCATGCCAGGTTCAAAAGCCATTTGCCCAAAGAGTGCGGCCTGTTGGTCACCTGCCATTCCTGCAATAGGAACTTTAGATCCAAAGAAGTGATAAGTTTTTGTGAGACCATAAATTTCTGAATTTGATACGGCTTTAGGGAGCATAGCTGCTGGGATATTTAGGATATCAAGGATTTCTTGGTCCCACTCAAGTGTATTGATGTTGAAGAGCATGGTACGACTGGCGTTAGAATAGTCAGTGACATGAACTTTGCCATCGGTGAGTTTGTAGACCAGCCAGCTGTCAATCGTACCGAAAAGAAGTTCACCTTTTTCTGCACGTTCTTGTGCACCTTCTACATGGTCCAAAATCCAACGAATCTTGGTTGCAGAGAAATAGGAGTCGATAATAAGTCCTGTTTTTTTGTGGAAAAGTTCAGCATGCCCTGCATTTTTAAGTTGGTCTGCAATGCTTGCGGATTGGCGAGATTGCCAAACAATCGCATGATAAATGGGAAGTCCTGTTTCTTTATCCCAGACGACAGTTGTTTCACGCTGGTTGGTGATTCCTATTCCTGCAATTTGGTAGGGTTTTATTCCAGATTCAATGAAGGCTCCTGCAATGACGGATTGAACAGAATTCCAAATTTCATTGGCATCATGTTCGACCCAGCCTGCTTCAGGGAAGTATTGGGTAAATTCTTTTTGGCTAGTTCCTACGTGTTTGCCATCATGGTCAAAGATAATGGCGCGTGAGCTTGTTGTACCTTGGTCAATCGCCATGATATATTGTGGTTGTTCGGTGGATTGCAATGGTAATCCTTCAGACATAGATGTGTTCCTCCTTTAAAATATGAGCTTACTTTAATTTTACTGAAATAAACTCGAACGTTTGTAAACGTATTCTGAAAACGATTTCTATTTTACTACAAGAATAATACATTTTCAAGTTTAAAATTCACAAAGTGAACAAACTTTATAATTTGTCTAAAAATAGAAGTGCTTTATTTTGCTGTGTTTATTGATTGTTTTTGATGAAAATAAAAAAATTGGTTTGTTTTTAAGGATTATAAAATTTCACAAAGTAAAAAGAGAAAAATGTTCTCAAAGGAGCTATTGATTGTTTTTTTTGGTAAAATGGAGAGAAGAATTGAGATAAATTTCTGAGTATAAAAGAGTGGCTTAGACTCTTTCACTATGCTGCTAAAGTATCTAGTTGCAAGGGCAACTGACTAGATGAAACAAATCATCGCTGTTGTTGCTTATTCGGTTGATTCAGTGACTATATAAAATGGAGACGTTATGCGAAGGAGTGTCATGTGGTGCTAGTTTTGCACCATGAAGTTGTGTAGCAAGGTTAATTCGTTATTGCTTTTTGTAGCGAATTAGCTGTAATTTTATATCCTCAAAACGAGTATTCTTTATATCTTTATGGGAGAAAATCATGTTTGAAAAATCAGTAAAAGCTTTTGATGAAGCTAAAAAAGTGCTGCCTGGTGGGGTAAATAGTCCTGTACGAGCATTTAAATCTGTTGATATGAATCCTGTATTCATTGACCATGGCGCTGGAAGCAGGCTTTACGATATTGATGGCAATGAATATATTGATTATGTCTTATCTTGGGGACCGTTGGTTCTTGGACACGCAGAGCAGTCGGTTGTGAGAGCTTTAGAGGCTAGTGTGGCACGTGGGACATCTTTTGGTGCACCAACAGAAATTGAAACTGAACTGGCTGAACTTGTCATTCGTCGAGTGCCATCTGTTGAGATGGTTCGGATGGTGAATTCAGGAACGGAGGCGACAATGTCTGCTCTGCGTCTGGCACGTGGTGTGACGGGGCGCAACAAGATTGTGAAGTTTGAGGGGTCTTATCATGGACACGCGGATTCGTTGTTAATTAAGGCGGGGTCTGGTGTGGCAACGCTTGGATTACCTGACTCTCCTGGAGTGCCTGCTGGTATTGCGGAGAATACTTTGACGGTGCCTTACAATGATTTGGTAGCTTTGCGTGTTGCTTTTGAACATTTTGGTGATGATATTGCGGCAGTCATTGTTGAACCAGTGGGAGGAAACATGGGTTGTGTTCCACCTGTTGCTGGTTTTTTGGAAGGTTTACGTGAGATTACAGCGGAGTTTGGTGCGCTTTTGATTTTTGATGAAGTGATGACTGGCTTTCGTGTGGACTACAATTGTGCTCAAGGTAAATTTGGTATTGAACCTGACATTACGTGCTTTGGAAAAATTATCGGTGGCGGTTTGCCTGTTGGAGCCTATGGTGGACGTCGTGAAATAATGGAACAAATTGCACCTAGTGGACCGATTTATCAGGCTGGAACTTTATCTGGGAATCCTTTAGCGATGACAGCTGGTTTGGAAACTTTGAAACAGTTATCAGTTGATGATTATGTTGAGTTTGAGCGTAAAGCAGCTAGATTACTGTCAGGATTTGAGTTGGCGGCTAAGAAGTATGGAATTGCTCTATCTACAAGTCATGTGGGTGGAATGATGGGTGTATTCTTCACTAATGAGACAGTTGTTAATTTTGAAACAGCAAAAACAGCTGATACTGTGATGTTTGCACGGTTTTTCAAAAAAATGCTTGAGCAGGGGATTTATTTACCTGCTTCACAATTTGAAACATGGTTCTTATCAACAGCACATACCGATGCAGATATTGATGCAACAATCGCAGCTTGCGGGCGTGCCTTTGCAGAATTGGCAAGAGAAAAGTGAACTGACGGAGGGTGAAGAGGTATAAAAACCTTGCGGGTCGAAGCTGAATCGGCTTCTAAAAGAAACATTCTAAAGCTATGCTATATTTTTTTTGAGATGGAAATACAGAGAACATGAGAAATTTAAAAGTTGGAACGCGTAAGAGCCCGCTTGCTATGAAACAAACGGAACTGGTTGTTGAAATGCTTAAAGCCAAACATCCTGAACTTGAGATTGAAATTGTTGGAATTTCGACATTAGGGGATAGAGACCAAAAATCTAAACTTTCAGAAATTGGTGGAAAGGGAATTTTTGCAAAAGAGGTGGAGCGAGAATTGATTGATTCGGAGATTGATTTTGCAGTCCATTCTTTGAAAGATTTACCGGCAATTCTACCTGAAGGTCTGGTTTTGGCAGCTCACCCAAAGCGCGCAAATCCTTTGGACTGTGTGGTTTATCCTGAGTATTCTGAAAAAAGGATTTCGGATGGTGGTTTGCGATTGGGTACTGGTTCAAGCCGTCGGATTAAGCAACTTGAGCTTCATTTTAGTGAGGTGGAAACGGTTCCAATTCGTGGAAAAATCGAGACACGTTTAGAGAAAATGTTGGATGAACATTTGGATGGTGTTGTGCTGGCTTGTGCTGGTCTTGAGCGAATGGGTTATTTAGAGCATTTGTTGTATGAGCCGCTTTGTCCAGACAGTTTTGTTCCTGCAGTTGGGCAGGGAATTCTAGGGGTGGAATGTCGGATGGATGATGAGGAAGTCTTTCAGCTGTTGAAAGAGATTTCTGATCTTGAAACAGAACAGATGGCAATTGCGGAACGCAAGTTCTTAGAATTGATGAATGGAAACTGTGATATTCCGCTTGGAGCTTTGGCACAGAAATTTGATGAGGAATGGGTGTTTAATGCTTTTCTTGCCAAAGATGATAATGATGCAGGGCGTTCTGTTCGTTTTACAGGGGAAAATCCACTTTCGCTTGCTGTGCAGGCTTATGAGGAGCTGATGAAGTGAAAAGTGTTTTACGCACACATCAGCAACGGGAGCAGACGAAGAAAATTTTACTGACGAGAAAAAATTCTGCTGCTGACGAAAAATTTTTTGCTGACAGAAATTTTGTAAGTCAAATTTTGCCTCTGTCAGTGCTTGTTTTGAGAACATTAACAGCACAGGATATACTGGATTTGAATCAGTCACATTGGGTTATTTTTACGAGTCAGACACCAGTAAAAATGATTCTATCACTACTTACAAAGCCAATAAAAATTGCTTGCATTGGCGAGCATACGGCAAGCCGAATTCGTCAGTGTGGTTATGAGCCTGATTTTGTTTCGTCAAAGGCAAATAAGGAAGAATTTGTTGCTGAATGGAAAAGTTTGTATTCTGAGGAGGTACAGATTTTTTATCCGATGTCAGACTTGGCAGAGCCGATAGTGGCGACAAATGCCGTCATTAAAAATGTGGTTTGTTATGAGAATCGGGCAAATCTGTCAGCTACTTCGGCACTTGAAAAACTTCTGTCAGCAGGAAATTTAGATGCGGTTTATCTGACAAGTCCATCAGGGTGGGCAAGATTTTATATTGTCTATAAAAATTTTGATTTCCCTTTGAAATTGATTGCAATTGGAAAAACAACACAAGCTGCAATTGCTGCAAACGGCTTTGTTTCTATACTGAAAGATGAGTTATGATTGTACTTTTTAATAAACCTTATAATGTATTGACAAAATTTACAGATGAGGATGGCCGTGCTAACCTTTCGGACTATATCAAAATTCCTAATGTTTATGCAGCGGGACGACTGGATAAAGACAGTGAGGGCTTACTTTTACTGACAGATGATGGTAAACTTAATCATCAGCTGACAGACCCCAAATCGAAGTCTTATAAGACTTATGTGGTACAGGTTGAGGGAGATTTTTCAGATGAAGCAGCTCGGAAATTGCGTCTAGGAATTTTGCTCAAAGATGGGAAAACGTTACCTGCAAAGGTTAAAAAAATTGTACCACCTGATTGGATATGGGCGCGAACACCTCCGATACGTGAGAGAAAAAATATTCCAACGAGTTGGATAGAGATTTCGATTAAGGAGGGGAAAAATCGACAGGTGCGTCGAATGACAGCAGCCGTTGGTTTTCCAACTTTGCGGTTGATTCGCAGCTCTATTGGTCAGTATGATTTGGGAAGCCTCAAATCTGGTGAGTATAAGATAATAAAATGAAGTCAAGACTTATTTAGTGGGAGTTTCGTAAAACATTTATCCATTTTCTTCAGTTGCAGAAGTGACTGATAAAAGGACAACTCACTACTGAATTTAAGGTAGAACTTCTAGGTGTAATAACTAAGCAACTTGTACGCAGCCAAAGTTGCAACATTCTGCTTAACATCTTTGATATGAGGTCACCTTGTCCCTCTCAGAAGCCTAGGTGTTATCTCCGACCTAGAAGCTCGGAGTATTACGATTGCAACTGGGTGCGTTAGCATCAACAGCATAGTCCGAAGGTCGGAGATAGCACGCACTTGCCTTGATAAATTTTACTCAAATGATAGCGTAAATGTAGCGGTAAAACAAAAAATTCATCAGTAGATGAATTTTTTATTTTTAAAAACTACGACCTCCGCCGGAACCTCCACCAGAACTACCGCCACTGTTTGAAGAGGGGCGAGGAATTCGCCGTGTTGTGATGAAAGTGTTAACGAGAACATCTTGTTGTTCATTGAGTTCAAGTTTACCATTTGCTCCATAATCATAGCGCCAAATTGAATGGCTGCCCTTCATTTGATAACGTCGATAAATCGTCCAGACAAAACTGCCACCAACAATAAGTGCAACAATACCTGCGATTAAAATATTGAGCGGTTGAAAACTTCGATGAAAAGTGACGACACCAGTTTCAGGATTAACCGTGTATTTGCGAGAAGTAGGAATACCAGCTTGATAATAATGTTCGACTTTGTCAAAAAAGCCATTTACTGCACCAATGTTATCGTTATCTGATAAAGCAGGTTGCACGACATCAAGCGTGGCATTAATCCGAGAACTTGGCAGATAATATTTCATATTTCCTGTTGCCCAGATATAAACTTTGCGCAGATTCATATTGATGACGAGGACGACACCATTATTGCCACTACCCACTTTGTCTGCCAAATAAGTTCTTGCGTAATCGCCTGCTGATATATCGTTTTCTGTCGTGACGACAAAGACACCAGCTTTTGTTATTTGCGCGACTTCTTGAGCTTTTTGGACAATGTTGAAATATTATTTCCCAAAATCTGTGCATTATCTTCAATATTTGAAGGAAAAGTCTGTGCTGTGGCTTGCTGAGCAAAGAATATAAAAAATAGACTCAAAAAAGAAAGGATAAAAAGTGTTGATTTTTTTCTCATGAAATGAAATACCCCACTAAAATTCCTAAAATTAAAATAAGCATACATAGTCCTATTGCCCAGATCCAAAGTTTTGTTTTGTCAATGGGCAGGACACCAGCCACTTTACCTGTTTGTCCATTCATTGCATAGTAAAAAAGTTTATCATTGCCTGTTTCACGATAGGTGACAAGCCAAATAGGAAGAAGCACATAATCTTCGTCAAGTTTTTTGATTTGCTGCTGACTACGGACATTGCTGATAGAACTGTAACCACTAATCGTGCTTTCCATAAGTCTGTCAGCATACTGACGAAACTCTTGTTCAACATTTTCTTTCATGTCAGTGAACTCAATATCTCGTTTTTCTGTCAGAAAACCTGATAGGTACTGATTTTTGAAGGGAATTGCTGCACTCATGTCAAAAGGTTGAACTGAGCCAACCATCTTATCAGCCAGATTTTTTTGTAAAGCGTTTTTGATTAAATCCCTGAAATTGCTGTCTCCGCTACGCGCGATAGCATACTGTGAGTGCTCGGTGTATTCAATGTCCCCAGCAATCCAAACACGTAAATTAGTCGCATCAGCAGACATTTCGCCAGACAAATCCGCATCCACAGCCCAGTAAGGAAAATAGACACCAGAAAGATTTTGAATTTGTTTTTTATTAAAAAATTCTTTAGGGACAAACAATTTTTTACCGACCCAATCCAAAAATTTTGCTTCAGCATCATCTCGTTCAATCTGAAAAGGCAAAATTTTCTCTGGCAAAAATTGACCAGAAAGTCTAGAAGTAAGCACGACGGGATTATGACAGTAATAACACCAAGTTGATGCTGTTGTTGCATCTGTCACGATTTCAGCACCGCAAGAAGGACACAGAAAAATGCCGACTTCGTCGGTTTTATCATCATTTTCATTGCTGTCAGCACTGACAGAAGTTGTTGATAAGTTGTCAGTAATAGCTGCATCAGCCTGCTTGGCTTCAAACTCTGTCACTTCCTGTTCAGTAAAAGTAGAACCACAATATTCACAATGGAATTTTTGATTTTTAGGTTCAAATAAGAGCGGTCCACCGCAATTGGGACATTTGTGCGTAAGCACAGCATTGTCGCTCATAAGGTCTCCTTTTTTAACCAAGCAAGTGCGTGCTATCTTCGCCCTTTGGCTACGCTGTCCATCCTCGCTACGGTGCTAAAGCACCTAGTCGGAGTGGCAACTCCCCCACCTCTTTTAGGTGGAGGGATAGGCAACACTAAGCTTTGTTTTCGTTCTACTAACATCAGTAGGAGAGAAAAATTTTCCTACTGATGAAGTAATCACTTCAATAATCTGCCCAGTCATTGCTAGGGTCGTCATCTTCTAAAACACCAAGAGCTTGAGAGTGTTCTTGTTCTTTTTTTCCTAAGAAACTGGCGATGAAGAGCAAAAGGGCACCAGGAAAATCAAGTAAAGAAAAAATAGCAACAATTCGCATAAGGATACGTCCAGTTTTTATTGTTTTTGCGCCTTTTCTTTTCATTAACTCACGAGAAAACCAGCCAAAAACTAGAACAATACTAAACCATAATAAGTAACCAATCATATCTGACAGATACTGATGTGCATAAATTTGACTGATAGCACCAATCCAAAGAAAACCAAAAATTACAGAGTTGAAAATATTACCAATCAGGCTCAAAATTAGAGAGGCTTTCATAAAAGACTTCACAAAGCCCTTGCCACAAAAGGTTTCCCACATTCAGGACAGAACTTAGGAACACCATTTGTCAAATTGACAACAGCCCCACATTCGTTGCAAGCCATTTTGATATCAGAGCTAGCTGCAGGCTGAGGCTTACCGTGTCCACAGTTGGAGCAGAATTTTCCAGTGTTCTCAGTTGAACATTCAGGACAAGTCCAAGTTTCAGCAGATTCTTTTTGTGTTTGTTGTTGCGCCATTTGTGCTTGATTTGTACTAGAGAAACCAGCTAGGTTTTGACCACCCATATTCATGCCCATGAAAGCATTCATTGCCCCAGAAGGATTGCTACCAGCAGCTTCAAGACCACGTGCTACGGCACCTTGTACATAACCTTCACGCACACTTGGATCGCCTAACATTGCGCCTTGGTTGCGCATATTGATAAGCTTTTGGCTATCATCTGTATAAGAAATGCTGGCGACGGCTACAGAAACGATTTCCATGCCACGCAGTTTTGTCCAATCTTCATCTAAGGCGTCAGCCATATATTTTGACAATTCCATTGACTTAGAAGTCAAAAATGAAACGCGTTCTCCTTGCGCGGAATATTGATTGATTGAAGTATTCAATGCAGTCAAAAATTCAGCTAAGTATTGTTCGTTAATATCATTAATTTCTACGCGCTCAGCATTTTTAGGGATTGCATTTGTATAAAAAGCCAATGGGTCTGTGATTTTGATAGAATAAGTCCCATGTGTTCGCAAAAACAATTCTGCATTGTAAAAATTATCAAAGTATTGCAAAGGTGTTGCTGTGCCAAACTTGATACCTTTGATTTCTTGTAAATTGATAAAGAAAACTTTCTGAGCTTGTGGAGTGACACCACCAAACTTGAAACGGAAGAAGCTTTCTTGAACAGAGGCACGCAAATCACCATTAAACATACTTGGTGCAGTGTCATTTTTGACAGTATAATAGCCAGGTTCGGCAGTATAGTCAATAATTTTTCCACCGTCAACAAGAAGCATCATCATATTTTCATAGACGTGCACGACCGAACCGTCCGTTATCACATCGCTTGTTCCTTTGCGGTTTGAACCGCGTTTATCATCTTTTCTAACTTTAATGCCATTTGTAAAAACAGTTTGTCCAGACATTTCATTTGGCTCAATCACTTCGAGCCATTGGTCAGAAAGTGCTCCACCAATACTGCTTGTTGCTGCTTTGATAATTCCCATAATTGTTCCTTCCAAAATAGAATATTTTATCGTTCAATGAAGTGGTCTTGTCCAAGAAGCCTAGGCGCTATCTCCGCTTCGCTGCGCTATCCACACCACGGGTATCCATGATCGCTACGGTGCTGAAGCGCCGAGTCGCAATGGTTATCGCTAAGTGGCTACGTGCTTCGCACACCGTTCTGAGAACGGTCTACGCAACTTCGTTGCTCCGCTGTCCGTTTGCTTAGGGCTTAAAGCCCAAGAGCAAAAGGCAAAGCCACAAGTCGAAATGCCCTATGGCAGTCGTTTATCCCCTTCTAAGAGATAGGGGGATAAAGTAGCACTTGCTTTGATAAACTTATTATCCGTTTTCATTATAACAAATTTCCTGTTTAAAACCCATATTATATCAATATTTTTTAAAAAATCGGTCCAAAGTCCGAAAAAAATTGTGGCTTGAATTTTTAAAAGCAAAAGTTTAGAATTATCCGTAGTATGCAAGAGATGAAAGGATTTTTAATACTATTTAATTTTTAACTTAGCAAGTGCGTGCTATCTCCGCCCTTTGGGCTCCGCTGTCCATTCGCTCTATCTCCGTTTCACTGCGCTGTCGATTCTCGCTATGGCACGAACGTGCCTAGTCGAAGTCGCAACTCGCTACGTGCTCTGCATACCGTTCTACGAACGGTCTCCGCAACTTCGTTGCTCCGCTGTCCATTTGATTGCCACTTGGCGTTGGCACTTTAGTCCCTTACAGCCAATGGTCATGCGAAGCTAACTGCTAAAGCAGTAAGAGCAAAAGGCAAAACGATAAGGCGAAATGGCAAGCTCTGCTTTCGTTCTACCGTCCTAGAGTCTTAGCGCTTTAGCGATTGAGATTTGGCTTGTTGCTTTAGCAACTTAGCGAAATCGACAGCGGAGCAAAGCGGAGATAGAGCGAATGGATAACGAAACTTCGCTACGGTGTGACCTCATACCTTTGATGTTAAGCAGACTGTTGCAGCTTCAGCTACGTACAGGTCGCTTAGTTGTTACACCTAGAGGTTGTGCCCTAACATTGGTGGGGAGAAAGAATCCCCCACTAATGAAGTAATCACTTCAAACATACCGATTGAAAATTTTATGCGAATTATCGCTTGCGCTTGATGCTACTTTTCAAGATTGTGAATGAGAAAAGTATCGCCTTTTCCAAGCATCACAAGGCAATATATCTGAATAGTATAAGGAGAAACTTATGAAGAAAATAATGAGTATTTTAGTTGTGGATCTTCTTTATCTTACAGCTTTCCATTTTATCATTGATTTTTTACAGCTTGGAGAGATGATAAAACATTTTGGAGCTTATAGTATAGCTGCTCAGATTTTTCTGGAAGAAATTCCAATTATTGCTCTCATGCTTTTGCTTAATCATTTTATTTGGAAGCAAAAAGTCATTTTCAAAAAATATCCTTTAGGAAAAGGACTAGGCGTTTCTTTTTATACGATTTTAATGTTTTGTGTAGCGATTGGTGCGGGAATATACCGTCAAGTTGGGGTAGGTGTTTTTATTGCATTATTTGTAGGAGCAATTTCCATTGGGTTAGCAGAGGAATTTGTCTTTCGTGGTCTTATTTTGGGACACTTGATTTCTAAAGGAAAGTCACTCTTATTTTCCATGATTGTATCTTCTATTCTATTTGCTTGCTTGCATTTGGTCAACATTTTTCATCAACCACTTTTAAACACATTTTTACAGGTGCTCTATGTTTTTCCTTTAGGAATGTTTTTGGCAGCAATTTATATTAAAACAAATAATCTGATGTTTGCAATCTTTCTTCATGCTATGCAAGATTTTGCGGCATTAGTTTTTACGGGTGGAGTAAGTTCGCAAGTAACCTCATTAAGTGCTGTCTTGATGGACTATGCCCTGTATTTAACCCTTACTTTAATTATTTTATATGCAGATAGTCAGCAAATTGCTCGTTTCAAGGCATTTTTGAAAAATATACCAGCTCAACTCGGAGAGAGGAGCTTGCCCACTTTGGCCAAAAATAAAATGTTCCGCTCAGTTTCACTTGTTGTGGTGCTGGTTTTTGGGATTATTGCGAATTTTTGGTATGTCTTCGCCATTACTTCTAACGTACAACAGGCTTTGGCAGCAGGTGAAACTCAGCCTGGAGCCACGCCAGGAAATCTTGCCATGGGATTTACTATATTTTTAAGTATTCTGTTTTATCTCGTTGTGATGACCTTCTTTGATTATAAAAAAAGTAATTTCTGTTGGTTGCTTATTCCAGTGGTGGGTGGTCCAGTCTTTGTTATTATTGCATTGACAAAAAACGTTCGTCCAAAATTTGAGCAAAAAATCAAACGTGGAAATCAGCAGATGATACGATAATCTTTGACGAATCTGATAAATTTCGTTATAATGATTTAAAACCTTTAAATGAGTCCAGAGAGGCTTACAAGGATACAGAAAATAGAATGTGAAGTGCTGACAATATTTGATATTATTTTGTCAGTGCTGACAGTTTTTAGTACACTTGTAGTCTGAGCTGCGAGTGTTTTTTGTATTATACTAGTTTGTCTTCAATTCTACGTAGTGTGATAGCGCGGAGATAGAATTGTTAGATGAATTTTGGATATTACGTAGATTTTGCGATTCGACTAGCAAGTTTGCTTGCGGAGCGAGAGCCATTTCGTCTTGGGGCTTTAGCCCGTAGAACGAATGCCTCTATTGTTGTCAGCTCTGCTGACTTACGAATAGAGGACAAATGTTCTATGGACACCTGTGGTATGGAAAGCGGAGCGGGGAGAACTTCTAAACGGTACGGTTACAGTATTAAGTTCCACCGCTCTGCGAGATTTTGGACGAGCTTTGTGTGACTGACAACTTTTGTCAGCATACTGACAGAAATGGAGAAAGAAATGCCGAAATTACAAGAAATGATGACAGTGGCCAGTCAGCGTGAAGTTGCACGAGATATTTTCGAAATGGTGCTGACAGGTGAAATAGTTGCTGACATGGAAGTGCCAGGACAATTCTTGCATATCAAAGTACCTAATGATGCAATGCTTCTTAGACGACCGATTTCCATTTCAAGTTGGGATTCTGAAACTAAAAATTGTACGATTTTATATAGAGCTGGGGATGAAGTGACAGGAACCAGGCTTTTATCAGTACTGACAGCAGGACAAAAAGTTGATGTTATGGACCTCTTGGACATGGTTTTCCGATTGACGAAGTCAAAGAAGGAGAACGTGTTTTGATTGTTGGTGGTGGTATTGGCGTTCCGCCATTATATGAGTTGGCTAAACGTTTGAGTAAAGTGAGTTGTAAAATTACAGTATTACTTGGTTTTGCGAGTAAGGAGGTCAAGATTTTAGAGCAAGAATTTCGTGAGTTGCCAAATGTTGAGGTCAAAGTTGCAACTGATGATGGAAGTTATGGAACGCACGGTCATGTGGGACTCTTGATGAATGATTTATCCTTTGAAGCTGATGCTGTTTATACTTGTGGTGCTACTCCGATGCTCAAAGCAGTTGCTCAAAAATATGATACACTTGAGAGACTTTATATTTCTATGGAAAGTCGAATGGCTTGTGGAATTGGTGCTTGTTATGCCTGCGTTGAACATGATAAAAATGACGAATCAAAAGCATTAAAGGTATGCGAAGATGGTCCAGTTTTTGCTGGAAATGAGGTTCTTTTATGAAAATAAGCTTACGGCAAGTCAACAGAGAAAATTATCAGGCTTTGATAGATTTGAAGGTTTCAGAGGAGCAGCAAAACTTCGTTGCACCAAATTGTAGAAGTTTATTGCAGGCAGCCTATGAACCTGAGTTGAACTTGCTTGCAATTTATAAAGATGAAGCAGCCGTTGGATTGTTACTGTATGATTTTGATGAGAAGATGGGTGGCTGGACGTTGAGTCGATTGATGATTGACCATTCTCATCAACAGCAAGGGATTGCAAGTCAAGCTCTTGCGCAATTTTTAGCCTTTTTCAAAAAGGAATATCCAAAACAAGATATTTACACGAGTGCAGAATTAGACAATTCAGTTGCCCAAAATTTGTACGAAAAATTTGGATTTGAAAAACAAGAAACATTTTCATACGAAAATGAGGGGATGACTTTTCACGAAGTAAAAATGGTCAAAGGAGGACAAAATGACTGAAAACAGATTATCGATAAAACTTCCAGGACTTGATTTAAAAAACCCGATTATTCCAGCTTCAGGCTGTTTCGGTTTTGGAGAAGAATATGCCAGATATTTTGACCTTAATCAACTTGGGTCAATCATGGTTAAAGCAACGACTTTGACGGCACGCTTTGGTAATCCGACACCGCGTGTTGCAGAGACGGCGAGTGGTATGCTCAACGCAATTGGTTTGCAAAACCCAGGACTTGAAGAAGTTTTAGCTCATAAGCTTTCATGGCTTAATGAACATTTTGAGAAGCTTCCTATTATTGCAAATGTAGCGGGTTCAGAGGAATCGGACTATGTTGCGGTGTGTGCTAGAATTGGCGAAGCACCTAATGTCAAAGCCATTGAATTAAATATTTCTTGCCCAAATGTTAAGCATGGAGGGCAAGCATTTGGGACGGATCCAGAAGTGGCGGCCAGCCTTGTTCGTGCGTGTAAAGCAGTAACGAACTTGCCTATTTATCCAAAGCTCTCGCCCAATGTGACCGATATTGTGCCTATTGCAAAGGCGGTTGAAGCTGCTGGTGCAGATGGTATTACAATGATTAATACTTTGATGGGAGTTCGTTTTGACTTAAAGACTAGAAAACCTGTCCTTGCTAATGTTACAGGTGGACTTTCCGGTCCTGCGATAAAACCTGTTGCGCTCAAGTTGATTCATCAGGTATCACAAGCAGTTGATATCCCGATTATTGGTATGGGTGGAGTAGCAACAGCTCAAGATGTCCTTGAAATGTATCTTGCTGGAGCGTCAGCGGTGGCAGTAGGTACGGCAAATTTTGCCAATCCAACGGTCTGTCCTGAGATTATTGAAAATCTTCCCGAGTTGATGGATAGATATGGCATTGATACATTGGAAGGATTGATTAAAGAGGTAAAATCAAACAGGTGAAAAATGTTACATATAGTGAGGGTAATCTAGTTGTTTTTGGAGATACAAGAGGATCAATATTTTCTTCGTTTGGATTGATTTTTCTAATTTGTGTCCCATTTCTTTGGTTTTTTGGAACAATTTATGCCTTTGTCTCAGCAAGTTTAGGAATTATCTTGATTTTGGTTGGGTTAATCACATATCAGAATAAGAAAAAAACTAAATTTCTTGAAATCAAGGAGGAACTTCTAACAATTTATCCTACTGGAAATCAAAATCAACGTTATGAAGTCCCATTAGCTAGAATTAGCTGTTTTACTAAACGACATTTACAACGAAGTAGAAATACTGAGGTAATCATTCTTTGTTTAAATTCTAAATCTTTTCCACCAGTGACTTGGATAAATAATGGGTACAACGAAATCTTGAGTAAAAAAGAAATTGAGATTGATTCACTTCCAATAAAAGAAAGAAATTTAGAACAGTTTTTTGATTTACTTGATGAGAAATTTGCGATTAAGTTTGTAAAACTTAAAAAACATTCTTAGATTTGGAGCTACAAATGACTTATTCAACAATTTTATTTGATTTAGACGGAACGCTCTCTAATCCAGCACAGGGCATTGTCAACGCTTTAGTTTATGCGTTGCAAAAGTCTTCTATACCTGAGATTAATCAAGAAGATTTGCTCAAATTTATTGGGCCTCCTCTTGCCGAATCTTTCAAAACATTTTGCGGGTTTAATGATGAGCAAACTGAGCAGGCTATCATCAATTATCGGGAGTACTTCAGTAAAAATGGCTTGTTTGAAAATCAGCTTTATGCGGGTATTCCAGAACTTTTGCATACTTTGAAAGAAAGTGGCAAGCAACTAGTTGTTGCGACTTCAAAACCTGAATTTTATGCCAAGCAGATTATTGATTACTTTTCTATTTCCGAGTACTTTGATTTTATCGCTGGTGCGACAATGGATGGAAGCAGGAGCAAAAAGAGTGATGTGATTGCCTATGCTATAGAAGCTCATTGTATTACAAAGGAAAACACCGTGATGATTGGTGATCGTGCTTTTGATGTCATTGGTGCAAAAGAAAATGGATTACCCTCAATTGGTGTCCTTTATGGCTTTGGCAACCAAAAAGAACTTGAAGAAGCAGGCGCTACTTGGATTGTTGATGATATCAAAAGTTTGCAAGAGAAGCTGATAGGAAATTGATGTAGATTAAGAAAAAAAACAAAACTTGAAAGGAAGAATAAGATTGACCAAAGAAAGATTTGATTCAGAAATGTTTTATGCAGGTTTCCCTGTGTTTATTACTCTTGTGAAAATAGGTACAGAACAAATCCTTGCAACGACTTATAGCTCATCTTATATGCTGGATAATTGGCTTGTCATAGGTACAGGTGCTGACGGAAATACAGCTTCACATCTAAAAGTTGGAACAAAATTGTCAGTAAATTATTTGGATGCTGAAAATGGGATTTTAGCTGACATTGCAGGTCTTGTCAGTAGTCGCACAAGGCTGTCAGTACTGACAGAAATGGGAGCAGAATTGACAGAGATTGATGAGATTCCCATCCTTGAAAATGGTTCAGTATCAATCATTGGACAGATTGAAAAAGTTGTTTCGATGGGTGGAATTAATCATCTTTTTATAAAAATCACTGACAGATTTATTGATAAAAGTCTCCTCACTGACGGAAAAATCGATTGGGGAAATATGAGTGCACTTGAATACTTTGGCGCTCAAACGGAACGATTTTATAAAGCTGTCAGTAGTGACAAAAAGAAAAAAGGACAATTTTTAAAAGAAAGTAGAAAATATGACACACGAAAATAGACCAGTTATTGCCTTAGACTTTCCGGAATTTGTGGATGTAAAAGACTTTTTGGAGCAATTTGACCCTTCAGAAAAACTCTATATTAAACTAGGAATGGAGCTGTTTTATACTGCAGGTCCACAAGTTGTCTATTATGTGAAATCACTTGGACATCGTGTGTTTTTAGATTTGAAATTGCACGATATTCCAAATACAGTGGAATCCTCAATGCGTGTTCTTGCACGCTTGGGTGTAGATATGGTTAATGTTCATGCAGCTGGCGGTGTTGAAATGATGATTGCTGCAAGACGTGGTTTAGAGGCAGGTACACCAGCCGGACGACAAAAACCGAAACTTATTGCAGTGACTCAACTGACCTCAACTTCTGAAGAAATCATGCATAACGACCAAAAAATCATGACAAGTCTGGAAGAGTCTGTCATCAATTATGCTCAAAAAACAGCAGAAGCAGGACTTGACGGTGTGGTTTGTTCAGCACACGAAGTAGAAAAGATAAAAGCAGCAACTCATAAAGATTTTATTTGCCTGACACCCGGTATTCGTCCAGCCGGAACAGCTTCAGGAGACCAAAAACGAGTAATGACACCAGCGCAGGCTCATCAGATTGGTGCAGATTATATCGTGGTCGGTCGTCCGATTACCCAAGCGCAAAATCCTATTGAGGCTTACCACAATATTAAAGCAGAGTGGAATCAATAAGTTAAATTATAAACCAATCCAATGAAGTCAAAACTTGTTCAGTAGGAGTTTCGACTCACCACTGAATTTAAGGTACAACCTCTAGGTGTAACAACTAAGCGACCTGTACCTGTACGCAGCTAAAGCTACCACAATCTGCTTAACATCTTCGATATGAGGTCACCTTGTCTCAGAAGCTGCGTGCTAAAGCACTCATGCTCCGACTTTAGTAGCTAAGTAAATGGACAGCGTAGCCCTAAGGGCGGAGATGGACACACTTGCTTTGATAAAAGTTAAAAAAAATGGATAAGTGAACTTATCCATTTTTTTATGGCTAGAAAACGTCATGGATAATAAAATAATCTGAAAATTATGCTACAATATATAAAAATTCTAATTTTCATACTGAGGATAGGACTGTCCATCTTATCTAAAACATTGAATTTTTACAGCAACTCAACGAACATTCGTCACAGCTTAAAGGAGAAATAATGATTTATAACTTTGCAGCAGGACCAGCAGTGCTCCCCAAGAAGTGCTTAGAAAAGCACAAAAAGAATTTTTAAACTATGCGAACTCGGGAATGAGTGTGATGGAGTTGACACATCGGGGTAAATTGTTTGGTGAAATTATTACGCACGCAGAAGAAACTTTGCGTGAGCTGATGAACATTCCTGACCATTACAAAATTTTGTTTTTACAAGGAGGAGCATCCACACAATTTACAATGGTACCGCTAAATTTGGCACTTGGGAAAAAGGCATATTATACAATATCGGGGCTTTTCGGACAAAAAGCATACGAAGAAGCCGTTAAATTATCTAAAACATTGGATTTACAACCAATTATCCTTTCCGAGAGTAAAAGTGACCATTTTACCAAAATCGCACAATTCGATAAATGTCAAGTTGACCCGAAGGCTGCGTATGTTCATTTGACGATGAATAATACCATTGAAGGGAGCAGCCTCTATGAACTTCCTGAAACTAATGATGTGCCAATTGTTGGAGATATGAGTTCAAATATTCTTGCTGTAAAATATGATATTAACAAATTTGGACTCGTCTATGCTGGAGCTCAAAAAAATATTGGACCAGCAGGAGTAACCATTGTTATCGTGCGAGAAGACCTCTTATCTCATCAAGAAATGCTGTCTTCAATGCTGGATTATCAGCTTTTAATCAAAAATCATTCGCTTTATAATACACCACCAACTTTTGGAATATATATGGCGGGACTTGTCTTTGATTGGGTAAAAGCGCTTGGAGGTGTTGATGAGATGGAGAAGCTAAATCGAGAAAAAGCAGCGTTACTTTATGATTATCTTGACAGCACTACTTTTTATCAAACGCCCATCCAAAATAAAGCAGAACGTTCAATTTGTAATATCCCTTTTACGACTTCTGACGCAGCGCTTGACCAGCTTTTTGTCAAACAGGCTGATGAAGCAGGATTAAAGAACCTAAAAGGACACCGTTCGGTAGGTGGGATGAGAGCAAGTATATACAATGCTTTTCCGAGAGACGGTGTGGTTGAGTTGGTCAGATTTATGAAAAAATTTGAAAAAGAACATTGAAGTGATTACTTCATCAGTGGGAGATTCTTTCTCTCCCACTGATGTTAGTAGAACGAAAGCAAAGCTTAGTGTTGCTAAATCCTCCCACCTAAAAGAGGTGGGGGATTTAGCAGACACTTGCTTGGTTAAACCTATTACGAAACTCAGCAGTGAGCAGCAATGCCATAACTCAAAGAGCGGAGTAGCAAGGTAAAATGAAGTCAAGACTTATTCAGTGGGAGTTTCGTAAAACATTTGTCCATTTTCTCTAGTCGCTGAAGCGACTGATAAAAGGGCAACTCCCCGCTGAATTTAGTCGAACAAAATTCAAAGCTTGCTATTCCGACTAGGTGCTTCAGCACCGTAGCGAGGATGGACAGCGTAGCAAAGCGAAGATGGTGCTGCCTTATCTCCGACCTAGAAGGTCGGAGTATTGCGATTGCGACTAGGCGCTTTGCCTTTTGCTCTTACTGCTTTAGCAGTTAAGCAAACGGACAGCGGAGCAACGAAGTTGCGTAGACCGTTCGCAGAACGGCGTGCGAAGCACGTAGCGCCTTAGCAAGCATCGACAGCGTAGCCGCAAGGCGGAGATAGCACGCGCTTGCTTTGATAAATTGGGAGAAAAGAAATGGTTTATAATATCAAAACAATTGGAAATAATATTGATCCTCTAGGTTTACAAGCATTTGGTGAAGGATTTGTCATTGATGCTGTAAAAGAAGATGAAGCAGATGCCTTTGTTTGCCGTGCTCAGAACTTTCATGATTATCAGTTTGGAAAAAACCTTCTAGCCATTGGTCGTGCAGGAGCAGGTTTCAATAATATTCCAGTTGAGCGATGTGCTAGTGAAGGAATTGTTGTTTTCAATGCACCTGGCGGAAATGCTAATGCGGTAAAAGAGCAGGTGCTTTGCATGATGATTTTTGGTTCTAGAAATCTCAAACCAGCAAATAAATGGTTGACGAGCCAAAAAGGAACCGATAGAGAAATTGATTTAGCTGTTGAAAAAGGTAAAAAAGCTTTTGCAGGAAGTGAAATCCGTGGGAAAACACTAGGTATTATTGGTTTGGGCAATATTGGCTCTCGTGTAGCAAATGATGCGGCGAATCTAGGAATGAGAGTTTTAGGCTACGATCCTTACATTTCTGTTGAGCGCGCGTGGGATATTTCTCATGATGTAAAAAGGGTAACGAATCTTGATGATATTTTTGAGGAAGCAGACTATATCACGATTCATACGCCTTTGACTGAAGAAACAAAAGAAATGTACGGTTATGAGAATTTTTCGAAGATGAAAAAAGGTGTGATTTTGATGAATTTTGCACGAGATGAGATTACTGATAAATCGGCTGTTCTTGATTATATTGCCAATGGGACGATTCAATTTTTTGCAACGGATTTTGGCTCAGAGCAATTTTATCATCAAGAACACATTTTTGTGAGCCCACATTTGGGAGGTTCAACTCAGGAAGCGAGTTTGAATTGCACAAGAATGGCCGCGAGGTCAATTCAGGCTTATCTTCAGACAGGTGAAATCATTAATTCTGTGAATTTTCCAAATGTACGGCAAGAGCTAAAAGTTCCTTATCGAATTACATTGATTAATAAAAATGTCCCAAATGTAGTGGCGCAAATTTCGGTGGCTGTTTCGGATAAAAATATTAATATCAGCAATATTATTAATCGTTCAAAAGGTGATTTTGCTTATACTTTGATTGATTTGGATGAACAAAATGAATCTAAAATTCAAGCTTTAGTTGAGCATTTTGAAAATAGCGAAAATATTGTGAGGGTAAGAGTGATTAAAAAATGGTCGTTGTGAAGGCTTTTAAAGCGATTAGGCCACGAGAGGATTTGGTTGAAAAAGTAGCGACTTTGCCTTATGATGTCCTATCTAGCAGTGAAGCGAGGGTGCTTTCGGCTGATAATCCTTACTCCTATTTGCATATTGATAAAGCTGAGGTTGATTTGCCGGTGGATATTGATTCGCACAGTGAAGCGGTTTATCAGCAGGCTGCGACTGCCTTAAAAGATTTTTTAGAGGCAGGCTGGTTGAAAAAAGAAGATGAAAATAGACTTTATTTGTATGAGTTGACGATGAATGGACGGACTCAAACGGGAATCGTTGGCTGTACTTCAATTTCAGATTATGAAAATGGCAAAATTAAACGTCATGAGTTGACTTTACCTGAAAAAGAGCAAGATAGAATTAATCATTTCGAGGCAACAAACTGCAATACTAGTCCTATTTTCCTTGCTTACCATGAAAAACACGAAATTCAAGCTTTGGTTTCAGGATGGAAACAGAGTCATGAGCCGATTTATGATTTTACGAGTTTTTATGGTGTTGCACATCGTGTTTATCTTGTTGATGATAACGATGTTGTGGAGCAGCTTGAGCATTATTTTTCTCAAGTTTCTGCGCTATATATTGCAGACGGCCACCATCGGAGTGCGAGTGCATTCAAAGTAGGAGCAAAGCGTAGAGCTGCTGAAAATGATGATGAAAATGCGGAATATAACTACTTTTTATCTGTTATTTTCCCGGATAATGAATTAAAAATTTTGGATTATAATCGAGTGATTAAAACAGCTCTACCGCAAGATTTCTGGGAGAAGGTTGCTGAAAAATTTGATGTTGAAAAAATTGAACCTTCAAGTCCGCAGAAAACACGTGAAATTCATGCATTTTCGAATCATCAATGGTTTAGGTTAACACCTAAAAATGAAATCATTCCAACGGATGAAGTAGAGGCTTTGGATGTAGCAATTTTACAAAATGAAATCTTGGCACCATTGCTAGAGATAGACAATCCAAAGACAAATCCTAATATTAAATTTGTCGGTGGTATTCGTGGACTTTCAGCACTTGAAGACGAAGTGAATGCTGGTTACGGAATTGCTTTTGCGCTCTATCCTCCGACAATGGCAGAACTTCTCGCCGTTGCAGATGCAGGAAAAATTATGCCTCCAAAATCAACATGGTTTGAGCCAAAGCTTTTATCAGGGCTATTTTTGCATGAATTAAGCTGATGAATTCTCTGTTAGTGCTGATGGAAAGCCAAAATTGATTTGAAGTGATAACTTCATTTGTAGGGGATTTTCCCCCCTTTACTTATAATGTTAGGGGAGGAACAACTAAGACCTGTGCGCAGTTAAAGATTGCATCAATGATATGAAATCCGCTTCATTATCCATTCGCTCTATCTCTGCAACTTCGTTGCTCCGCTGTCGATTAAAGCAAAGCAAGCTCGAAATGAAAGCGTCATCTATCTTGTCCACACTACAGTATCCATGCTCGCTACGGAGTCGTAAAGTGTTAAGAGCCTAGGGCAGTAAAACGAAAGTAGCACTTGCTAAGTTAAAGTAGTTACTTCATTGGTGGGAGATTCTTTCCCCCACCAATGTTAGGTCACAACCTCTAGGTGTAACAACTAAGCGACCTGTACGCAGCTAAAGCTGCAACAGTCTGCTTAACATCAAAGATATGAGGTTACCCTTGATACAAAAAACTCTGTCAGCACGCTGACAGAGTTTTTTGTAGATCATCATTACTTAAATTAACCATTATTATAAACTAACAGTAATTAAAGTGGTTTTTTAGCTGGCAACCCAGCTTTTCTAGGATATTTTTTCGGTGTTTCTTTTTTCTTTTCAATGATAGCAATATGCCGTTCATCACCATTTGGCAATTCATAAGCGATTTCATTGATGAATTTACTTCCGAGGATGGCTATGGCATTTTTTGCTTCTGATAACTCTTCTGTAAATTGGCTTGCTTTCAGCGATAGAAGACGACCACCTTTCTTTAAAAATGGAATGGTAAATTCTGATAAGACCGAAAGTCTTGCCACAGCGCGAGCTGTAACTAAGTCAAACTGTCCACGATAGTGCGGATTTTGACCAAAATCTTCCGCCCGTCCATGAAGTAGAGTCACATCGACAAGTCCTAGCTCATCTGTCAGTACTGACAGAAAATTGATACGCTTTTGTAAGCTATCAATGATTGTTACTTTTAATGACGGAAAAATAATTTTCATCGGTAAGCTAGGGAAACCAGCTCCAGCGCCAATATCAAGAAGAGTAATCGCATCGTCAGCAATGACACCATATAAAATTGGCGCAATAGAATCATAAAAATGTTTTAAATAAACATCTGATTGCTCAGTAATTGCAGTCAGATTGATTTTCTCATTCCACTCAACAAGTAACTCAAAATAGCGTTGGAACTGCTCTTTTTGGTGTTCAGAAAGTTTAATATTAAATTCTGTAAGTAGCGACAAAAATTCATCAGGGGTCATAGAGTCCGCTCCAAAAGTTTTCTAGTAATTTCTTTAATCATTTCTCTATTCTCGCTTTTTGGTAACTTTTCAATAAGCTCCAGAGCAGCGGTAGTGTAAGATTTTGCAAGATTTTTTGTTTCGATTAATGCTTGTGAATTTTTGATAAATTTATCCACAGCTTCAAAATTTTCATCTTTAATCCAGACGGATACCTGATTAAAATCTTCACGCAAAGCAAAAAGAACAGGTGCAGAATAAATGCCTTGTCTAATGTCCTCAAGCACAGGTTTACCCAAAACACCACTTGTAGAAGCATAATCAAGGTAATCATCCATAATCTGAAAGGCAATGCCGATGTTCATCCCAATCTTATAAGACAAATTAGAAAGACGATTTTTTTTGGCAATTAAAGGTGCGATAGAAGCAGACATCGCAAAGAGTTCACCTGTTTTCCCAGAAATATTTTCGATGTAATCTTCAAGCGATTGTTCAAGGTCAAAATGTTTGTTTAACTGACCTAACTCACCACCTAGTAATCGCTCAATTGAACCAAGATTTTTTGTCAAATTTGTTAATTCTAAAGAATACTCAGACATCAATTTAAAAACAGCAACAAAAAGATAGTCACCTGCATAAACGGCAACTTCAGAGCCATATTTTGCGGAAATTGTTGCAACTCCTCGTCTAGTCGTTGCTTTATCAACAACATCATCATGAACCAAAGTTGCAGTGTGCAACATCTCCACGCTTGCTGCTAAAGCTAATTTCTCCTTTTCATCTAACTCTGTAAAGTCAGCAAAAAGCAGCAAATAAGCGGGACGAAGCATTTTACCTCCCGCATCAAAAATATCAAAAATCGCCGACTTAATCGACTCATTTTTGATTGAAATCTGACTTTTCATCAATTTCTGCACTTTTGAAAGTTGCTTTCCAAGTACTGGATAATCTTTCCAAATTGTGTTTTTTACGTCCATTGTTTACTTTCTTTGATAAATAATTCCTGTATTGGCTTGACTCGTGTAATTAATTGATTACCGCCAATTCCTATTGCAAAACCAGCTAACATCCCAAAAAAAGCCAGCCAAGGTAAATATAGCATGACAGAAGCAGCCTTTGCTAGAAAAGCCGCAACGACAAGTTGACCAAAATTATGAAAAAAGCCGCCAACAACTGATATTCCAATTAATGAAACCAACTTGGGTCCAAATTGTTTCATGAGGTACATTGCAAGAAGAGATAATATTCCTCCAGCAAAAGAATAAAGAAACACAGAAAATCCTGTGAACAGCGCAGTAATAAGTAAACGAAGAATTTCCATTACCCAAACTTTACGCCAATTCAAAGTGAAAATAGCAATAATCATCACTAAATTGGCAAGACCAATTTTGGCTCCAGGAGCAAATGCAAAAAAAGGCGGAAACATATTTTCGATGATTCCCATGACAACAGCGACAGCTGTCAATAGGGAAACGTAGACATATTCTTTAATATTCATGCTGTGTAATCCACCTGATTATCTTTTTTACCACTCATCACTTCAATGACAAGGTTATGAGGAAGACAAACAGCAGTTTCTCCCACATTTGAAATCCAACCTCGATGAACAGCAATTTGGTCAGGAGAATTATCGGCCTTATCTCGAATTTTTCCATCAAGGACTTGGATTGTATTCCAATTACCATTTTTTGCCCGATAAGTCCAAGTTTGATTTTTTGTTAAATCAAAAGTTTTGATTACCTTTCCATTCACACGTACCTGTGCTTCAGCTCCAGCTTGATGACTGGTTAGGAAAAAAAGAGTAGAAAAAGAAGCGATAAACAATACGAAAATAATGACAAAATCCAGAGGTTTAATCTTTATATTTTTAAAAAACAGTATCGTATTTTTAAGGAATTTCATTATTGGACTATTATAGCAAAATTGATGAAATTTTTCACGAAATCTGCAAAAAGAAAGCGCCTTGACGGCAACTTTCTTATTTTTTATTGGTCAATGGAGCCTTAGCATTTGATTGTTTAGTGAGTTCTTGAGCTTTAGCAATAATATAAGCTTTCAAATCTTCGCTAATTTGAGGGTGTTCAAGTCCATATTCAATAGTTGTTTCAACAAAACCAAACTTGTCTCCAACATCATAACGTTTTCCAGTAAATTCATGTGCAAAAACACGTTGAGTTTTATTCAGGCGCTCAATGGCATCAGTTAATTGAATTTCGTTACCTGCACCTGGAGCTTGTGACTCTAAGACATCAAAAATCTCAGGTGTTAAGAGATAGCGACCAATGATTGCTAAGTCAGAAGGCGCTTCTTCAACTTTTGGCTTTTCAACGAAATGATTGACATTATAAAGTCCTTTAGATACTTCCCCATCAGGTGCAATAACACCATATTTATCAACATCTTCATGAGGGACTTTCATTACAGCAATAGTGGAAGCATGAGTTTTTTCGTAATCGGAGATAAGCTCTTTAGTAAGTGGAGTACCTTCACCATTAATATTCATCAAATCATCTCCAAGCATGACGACAAAAGGTTCATTTCCGACAAAAGCCTTAGCCTGAAGTACAGCATGTCCTAAACCTTTTGGATGAGATTGACGAATAAAGTGAAGATTAATGTCTGTGGTTTCTTCAACAAGTTTTAATAATTCAGTTTTACCTTTTTCCAGTAAATTTTGCTCAAGTTCAAGATTAGAGTCAAAATGGTCTTCAATAGGACGTTTTGCTTTACCTGTAACAATCAAAATATCTTCTATGCCTGATTTTAAGGCTTCTTCAACAATAAATTGGATTGTGGGTTTGTCAACGATTGGAAGCATTTCTTTTGCCATTGCTTTTGTTGCAGGCAAGAAACGAGTACCCAAACCTGCCGCAGGAATAACAGCCTTACGGACTTTTCTAGCTTTAGTTTGATTCATAAGATATCGAAGCTCCTTTTTTGTAAACAGTTACAAATATAACATATTTCTTTTGTATTCACAAGGTATGTCAGTTGGTGAATTCATTTTCTGCTCGTGTTTCTCGGCGCATAATATCAAGAATACCAACTTTAGCATCAAGTCCTTCGTATAGGACCTTATAAATAGTTTCAGTGATTGGCATATCAATATTAAGTTGTTGTGCTAATTCATAAGCGGCTTTTGTTGTTGAAACACCTTCAATAATCATGCCCATATTACGCTCAACATCTTCAAGTTTTTCTCCACGACCAAGTGCATCTCCGGCACGCCAATTTCGCGAGTGAACGGAAGTTCCTGTGACAATGAGGTCACCAACCCCAGAAAGTCCACTATAAGTTAGAGGTTCAGCACCCATTGCTACACCGAGACGTGTAATCTCGGTAAGACCACGTGTGATGATTGCGGCTTTTGCATTATCTCCAAATCCAAGACCGTGAAGTGCACCAGCACCAACGGCAATGATATTTTTAAGCGCACCCGCTGTTTCCACTCCGACTACATCGGTATTGGTATAAAGACGGAAGTAGTCATTACTAAAAATATTTTGTGCATATTTTGCTTCGTCATGATTTTTAGAAGCAGCAGAGATTAAAGTAATATCTCGAACGATTGTTTCTTCGGCATGGGAAGGACCAGATACAACTACAATTTCTCCACGGTACTCAGAAGGAATTTCTTCTTCGAGAATACTTGAGATGCGGGCGTGTGTCCCTTGCTCAAGTCCTTTTGAGGCATGAAGGATATGGACTTTATGCCTCAAAACTTCGGCAAGTTGTTTTGCAACAAGACGAGTAACTTTTGTAGGAACAACAAAGAGAACAGCATCAACTCCCTCAATAGCTTCACTTAAATCTGTAAATGCCTTAATTTTTTTATCTAAAATGATGTCTTTAAAATAACGTTGATTCGTATGTTGTTCATTAATTTCCGTAATTTGCTCTGGATTATTTCCCCAGATACGTACTTCATGACCATTATCATTTAGGACTTGTGAAAGGGCAGTACCCCATGACCCTGGGCCTAGGACCGCGATTTTTTGTGGTTTCATATGAATGAGCCTCTCTCATAAGATATGAAATAGCCGGTTTTATTTACTATTACTTATTTATACTCGTTCACATCTAAATCTGTATGAGCAGATTCAGTAGTTGAGCTACAGTTATACTGCCTTTGCTCTTACCATTTCGTCTTGCTGCTTTAGCAGATTGCGATTTGAACTTGCCACTTTAGTGGCTTAGTGAAATCGACAGCGGAGGGAAGCGGAGGTAGAGCGAATGGATACCCGTGGTGTATCAACAATGTAGCGGAGTAATTTCTAAAAAGAACTTTTAGAAATTAAACAGTATTAGTGAAAAAACAGACGCTTTCATGTATTTCTATTTCTCTTTCATTTTATCATAAGCAAGATTAAAAATCAGCCCTAAGTATGATTTCACTATTCAAAAATGTGATAAAATATAGATATAGCCTGATAGGGCTAGTTTTCGTTGCTACTTCATCTTTTTGAAAAGATGATTAGTAGTAACGAAAGCAGAGCTTAGTGCTGTTTGTTTTGCCACCATAGATAGATGGAAAAATTAGCAGGTGTTTGCTAAACTAAAAATGAATTTGAAATTAGAAACTTGTGATAACAGGACGCAAGCAGGAGGAAAAAAATATGCCAGTCAGTTTGTTTATGAATCATCAGGGAATGATGGCAGGTAGTGGACATTGGGGAATTGTGAACATGATTTTTGGTTTGATTCTCTTTTTCTTGATTGTAAAAATGATTATTGGTATTGGCTTTATGCGCAAGAATCGTCGTGAGGAACGTGGAGGTTATAAGGATAAATCAATGAGTTTGAAAGAAAATATGGAACGTTACCATGAAGCAGGACTTTCTGACAGTGACATCAAGATTTTACGTGAAAATCTGGCTGAAGCAAAAGCAAATATTGAAACTTGGGAAGCCCATCAAAAGAAAGATGATGATTTACAAGTTGTTGAGTCTGTAACAGGTGGACTTGACTCAAGTAAACAAACTTTCAGATATATTGTGCAAAATCCTCAAGAGCTGACGAAGCAAAATGAGTTTCTATACAAAAACTTACCAAATATGGTCAAACTGACAGAAAAGTTCATTGAGATGAAAAAGCAGTCTGTAAGAACTGATGATATTAAACGTGATTTGGATGAAACATTATTACTGATTAAAACTTTGTCAGGAGCAATTTCAAAAAATTATCATGAAATTCTTATGGACGATGTCAATGTGATTAAGCATCAAGTGAATTTTGACTGATAGCACAACCGATGAGCGTGTACCATAAGTATTTGTCAGCGAATTCAGTCGGACGAAATTCGAAACATAGTGCTGCTTTATCCCCTACCTAAGAGGTGGGGGATTGCGACTAGGTGCTTTGCCTTTTGCTCTTGCTTTTAGCAGCTAAGCAAACGGATAGCGTAGCAGACCGTTCGTAGAACGGCATGCGAAACACGTAGCGCCTTAGCGAGCATTGACAGCCTTTTTATCAGACGCTTTAACGGCTAGATAAAACGGACAAATGTTTATCGCGTAGCCGCAAGGCGGAGATCGCACGCATTTGCTTTGATAAAAGAGTTGTCAGTACAGCTAAAAAGTCTGTCATTATACTGACAGAAATAAATAATTAAAAAATTCCTGTCATTTTTGGCAGGAATCGTTTATAATTAAGAAAAACAGATAAAGGACAAAAAATTCATGGAGAATCCGATTTTAGATGATTTACTAAATAATGATAAGGTCATCAAAGATGCCGAACAACTTGATGAACAGCAAAAGTCAGAGATTGTAGAAATGCATAAAAATGCTGCTTTAGCAGCCGTTGACGCACTCTCGCCTGAGGAGTTGGAAAAAGCAAAAGAACTTTCAAAGCAGCTTGATGAAAACAGCGCACAGTCTGTCATTGCTTATGGAGCAAATGCGCAAGATAAAATTTCGGCTTTTTCGCAAAGTGTTTTAAATAAAGTACAGGCTCAGGACTTAGGAGAAGTAGGGACATCGCTGACAGACCTGATGTTTAACTTACAGCAAGCTAATCCTAATGAGTTGGTTGCGGAGAACAAGGGTTTGTTCACTAAGATGTTTGGAAAAGTTAAAAAATCAATTTTTGAAGTGACTCAAAAGTATCAAAAAATTGGGGCGGGAATTGATAAAATTTCAGCAAAGCTGAACAATGAGCAACAAGGATTGCTACAAGATAATGAAACTTTGGACAAACTTTACGATGAAAATTTGAATTATTTTAAAGCGCTCAATGTTTTTATCGCAGGAGCGGAATTAAAAGTTCAGGAATTGGATAATGAAACGTTGCCTAAGGCTCGCCTTGAAGCACAGCAATCAACAGATAATGCTCTTGTTGTCCAAAAAGTGAACGATTTGGAATCTTACAAAAATCGTTTGGAAAAACGTGCTCACGATTTACGTCTCGCGCGTCAGCTGACAATTCAACAAGCGCCTCAGATTAGACTTATTCAAAATACCAATCAAGAATTAGCAGAAAAGATTCAGACGTCAATTAATACAGCAATTCCGCTTTGGAAAAATCAAGTTGCTATTGCATTGACATTGTTGAAACAAAAAGATGCATTGACGAGTCAACGAATTGTTTCTGAAACAACAAATGATTTATTGAAGAAAAATTCGGAAATGCTTAAAAACTCAACTATTGAAGCAGCTATTGAGAATGAACGTGGACTGGTTGATATTGAAACGTTGAAATTAACTCAACAAAATTTGGTAGATACGATTCAAGAAACTATGCGTATCCAAGCTGACGGTCGTCAAAAACGTCAACAAGGTGAGATTGAAATGGCAAAAATGGAAGAAGAAATCAAAACAAAGCTTCTACAACTTTCTAATAAGCAATGACAAAAAGTCTGTCAGTATACTGACAGACTTTTCAGTACAACAGGTGACTTCTGATAGTTCAATTGGTATATACTTCTTGTTGACAGAAAGTATGAATCGTGATAAAATGAAGCAAAGGCTTATTCAGTAGGAACCGAATTTAGTCGGGCGAAATTCAATGCTTAGAGTTGCTTCATCTCTGAACAGCAGAGGTGGAGAATCACTTCAATCATGCATTGTTTACGTTTTAAATTTAGGAGGATTTTATGACTTACTACATCAGAGCTGACCAATTTTTCTATCCTTATGAAATTAAAAAAGGTGGTTTTCTTGAGATTGTTGATGGAAAATTTGGTGAGTGGACAGAGGAAATACCAACTTCCGCTGAAGTTTTGGATTATTCTGGAAAATCTATTGCACCAGGACTTGTGGAAACACATATTCACGGATTTGGTGGGGCTGATGCACAAGATGCCGAAATTGAGGGAATCATGGGCACCATGTCTGAAGGACTATTATCGGCTGGAGTTACTTCATTTCTACCCAGTCCATTGACAGATGACCATGAGGGATTAAAAGCAGTCTGTAGCGTTGTTGGTGAGCACTATCAAGAAGCGCGTGGAGCCAAGATACGCGGGATTTTCTTTGAAGGACCATTTTTCACAGAAGAACACAAAGGAGCGCAAAATCCTAAATATATGCGTGATGCGAAAATGTGGGAACTTGAAGATTGGCAAAATGCAGCACATGGGATGTTAAAAAAAGTCGGACTGGCACCTGAACGTGAAGGTTCAGAGGAGTTCATCAGAAAAGCTACTGAATCAGGTGTAATCATTGCTCTCGGTCACTCTAATGCGACTTATAAACAAGCTGTAGCAGGAGTTCAAGCAGGTGCAACGATGTGGATTCATACATTCAATGGGATGTCAGGAATGACTCATCAAGAACCAGGGATGGTAGGCGCGATTTTAAACACGCCAAATACTTATGCTGAACTCATTTGTGATGGTCATCATGTTCGCCCTGAAGCAGCAGAAATTGTGATGAAGATGAGGGGTGCTGATCATGTTGTTTTAATTACAGACTCGATGCGTGCAGCAGGACTGCCAGATGGCCCATATATGCTTGGTGAGTACGAAGTTGAAGTGCGTGATGGTGCAGCATGGCTTCCAACAGGTCGCCCTGCAGCTTCTATTTTGACACTGAAAACAGCTGTAAAAAATGTTGTTGATTGGGGAATCGCAACTCCTGCCCAAGCGATTATGATGGCATCTTTAACACCAGCTAAGTCAGTTAATATTGACGATGTCTGTGGTCAGATTAAAACAGGATTGGATGCAGATTTCATTGTCCTTGATAGCGAAATGAACCTTGTTGCAACTTATCTCGATGGCAAAAAGCGATTTGGTTAAGAGCAAGTAATACTAATTAAAAGTCGAATATCATAACGATATTCGGCTTTTGAATTTAGCTTATCAAAATAAAGTCAATATTTAAAACTATAGACAAAATGGAAGCAGTTGATAAGTTAAAAAAATGATTTATACTCGTGTATTTAAGACATAAAATTGTAAAAAATATTTTACTTTTTTATGCTATACTGTCGTAGATGAGAACAAAAAACTTGTGGTAATAATAAGCCTGAAAAGTTTGAATTGACAGAAAAATTTCATTAAAAAATACGAGAAAACCTTTGCAAATTAAGGGTTCAAAAATTTTTTGTAATGTAAACGGTTTACACAGTTTATTAGAAGATTTTTTTGAAAATACGTGATATAATGAACTAGATAATAAATGAGCATGATTTATAAAGTCACTGATAAATCCTTGTCAGTGCTGATGGAATTATGTATCTTATAATTCGGAGGACAAATCTCTAATGAAACGCATTGCAGTTTTGACTTCTGGTGGTGATGCACCAGGAATGAACGCGGCTATTCGTGCCGTTGTTCGTAAAGCGATTTCTGAAGGTATCGAAGTTTACGGTATTAATCACGGATATGCTGGTATGGTTGCAGGAGATATTTTCCCGCTCACTTCAGCATCAGTTGGTGATAAAATTGGACGTGGTGGGACTTTCTTGTATTCAGCACGCTATCCAGAATTTGCTCAAATTGAAGGGCAACTTGCTGGGATTGAGCAACTTAAAAAACACGGCATTGAAGGTGTAGTAGTTATCGGTGGTGATGGTTCTTACCATGGTGCAATGCGCCTAACTGAACATGGTTTCCCAGCAGTCGGTCTTCCAGGTACTATTGACAATGACATCGTGGGAACTGACTTCACGATTGGTTTTGACACTGCTGTTTCAACGGTTGTTGATGCTCTTGACAAAATTCGCGATACATCATCATCACACAACCGCACATTTGTTGTTGAAGTAATGGGACGTAATGCTGGAGATATCGCTCTTTGGTCAGGTATTGCGGCTGGAGCAGATGATATCTGCATTCCAGAAAAGAGTTTCAAATTTGAAAACGTTGTTAATAATATCAACAAAGGCTATGAAAAAGGTAAAAACCACCACATCATCGTTCTCGCTGAAGGCGTAATGTCAGGTGAAGAATTTGCCTCAAAACTCAAAGAAGCTGGCTATAAAGGTGACTTGCGTGTATCTGTTCTTGGACACATCCAACGTGGTGGTTCTCCAACAGCGCGTGACCGCGTTCTTGCATCACGTATGGGGGCTCGTGCCGTTGAATTACTCCGTGATGGTATCGGAGGTGTAGCAGTTGGTATTCATAATGAAGAACTTGTGGAAAGTCCAATCTTAGGTAGCGCTGAAGAACATGCTTTATTCAGTTTGACTGAAGACGGTGGTATCAAAGTGAATAACCCACACAAAGCTGGTCTTGAACTCTACCGTCTGAATTCAGACCTGAACAATCTCAACCTTAATTAAGTTACTGCATTCTAGTTTCTAGTTAAGTGTTGAAGTACGCACAGCTAGAGACAGATAATAAAATCTTTTATAGGAGAAAACACATAATGAATAAACGTGTAAAAATCGTCTCAACTCTTGGCCCTGCCGTTGAAACTCGCGGTGGTAAAAAATTTGGTGAAAAAGGTTATTGGGGAGAAGAACTTGATGTTGAAACTTCAGCAAAAACAATTGCATCTCTAATTCAGGAAGGTGCTGACGTTTTCCGTTTCAACTTCTCACACGGTGATCACCCAGAACAAGGCGCACGTATGGCAACTGTACGTCGTGCTGAAGAAATCGCTGGACGTAAAGTTGGTTTCTTGCTTGACACTAAAGGTCCTGAAATGCGTACTGAAGTCTATGAAGATGGCGCAGACGAATATAAATTCCTTACAGGCGATAAATTCCGCGTGGCAACTAAGCAAGGTTTGACTTCAACTGTTGAAAAAATTGCTTTGAATGTCGCTGGTGGACTTGATATTTTTGACGATGTTGAAATCGGTCAGACTATCTTGATTGATGATGGGAAATTGGGCTTAACTGTTCTTGAAAAAGACGCTGCAACTCGTGAATTTGTTGTTGAAGCTCAAAACGATGGCTATGTGGGCAAACAAAAAGGTGTCAATATCCCTAACACCAAAATCCCTTTCCCAGCACTTGCTGAGCGTGATAATGCGGACATCCGTTTTGGTCTTGAACAAGGTTTGAACTTTATTGCTATCTCATTTGTACGTTCTGCTAAAGATGTTAATGAAGTACGTGCAATTTGTGAAGAAACTGGTAATGCACATGTTCAACTTCTTGCGAAAATCGAAAACCAACAAGGGATTGATAACCTTGATGAAATCATTGAAGCAGCAGATGGTATCATGATTGCTCGTGGGGACATGGGGATTGAAGTACCTTTTGAAATGGTACCAGTTTACCAAAAATTGATTATTCGTAAAGTTAATAAAGCTGGTAAGATGGTTGTTACCGCAACAAATATGCTTGAATCAATGACTGAAAAACCACGTGCAACTCGTTCAGAAATTTCTGACGTGTTCAACGCAGTTATTGATGGCACTGATGCTACAATGCTTTCAGGTGAGTCTGCTAATGGTAAATACCCACGCGAATCAGTTCGTACAATGGCTACTGTTAACAAAAATGCTCAAACAATGTTGAAAGAATATGGTCGTCTTCATCCAGAAAAATATGATAAAGCAACTGTAACAGAAGTTGTTGCATCATCAGTTAAAAATGCTGCTGAAGCAATGGATATCAAGTTGATTGTTGCTTTGACTGAGTCAGGTAACACAGCACGTTTGATTTCTAAACATCGTCCAGATGCTGATATTTTGGCTGTTACATTTGACGAAAAAGTTGAACGTGGCTTGATGATTAACTGGGGAGTTATTCCATTGTTGACTGAAAAACCTGCTTCAACTGATGATATGTTTGAAGTAGCTGAAAAAGCAGCTTTGGCTTCTGGTTTAGTTGAATCTGGTGATAATATTATCATCGTTGCTGGTGTACCAGTTGGTTCAGGACGCACAAATACAATGCGTATTCGTACAGTTAAATAAACCTAAAGAAAAAAGAATATGACAAATGAGTCTGTCAATATTGGCAGACTTTATTTCCTGATACTATGTCAAATATTTTTGACAAAAATAACTCAATCTGTTCTTTAAGCAACGCTAAATAAGAGTAGATATTCACTAAATTAAAAACATAAACTCATTCGTAATTTGAAAGGAATCAAAGAAATCATGGCTGAAAAACAACGTAAAAAAGTAATCCTCGTTGGTGATGGTGCAGTAGGTTCATCATACGCTTTTGCGCTCGTAAACCAAGGAATTGCCCAAGAATTGGGAATCGTTGATATTTTTAAAGAAAAAACCCAAGGAGATGCAGAGGATCTTTCTCATGCATTGGCATTTACTTCGCCTAAAAAAATCTATTCTGCAGATTACTCTGATGCTCATGATGCTGACCTTGTTGTCTTGACTTCTGGAGCACCACAAAAACCAGGTGAAACTCGTCTTGATTTAGTTGAAAAAAATCTCCGTATTACTAAAGATGTTGTTACTAAAATTGTTGAATCAGGATTTAAAGGAATTTTTCTCGTTGCTGCTAATCCAGTAGATATTTTGACTTATGCAACATGGAAATTCTCTGGTTTCCCTAAAAACCGCGTTGTAGGTTCAGGAACTTCACTTGATACTGCTCGTTTCCGTCAAGCTTTGGGAGAAAAAGTTGGTGTTGATGCTCGTTCAATTCATGCTTATATCATGGGTGAACACGGAGATTCAGAATTTGCTGTTTGGTCGCACGCGAATGTTGCAGGTGTTAAATTGGAACAATGGTTCCAAGAAAACAAATATCTCAATGAAGAAGAAATTGTTGAATTGTTTGAATCTGTTCGTGATGCTGCTTATTCAATTATTGCTAAGAAAGGTGCAACTTTCTATGGTGTAGCAGTGGCTCTTGCTCGTATTACTAAAGCAATTCTTGATGATGAACATGCTGTTCTTCCAGTGTCTGTTTTCCAAGATGGTCAATATGGTATTAGCGATTGCTACTTGGGTCAGCCAGCAGTTGTCGGAGCTGAAGGAGTTGTTAATCCAATCCATATTCCATTGAATGATGCTGAAATGCAAAAAATGCAAGCTTCTGGTACACAATTAAAATCAATTATTGAAGAAGCTTTCCAAAAAGAAGAGTTTGCTTCAGCAATAAAAAACTAATTTTTGATAACTATTAACTTTACAAGAGTTTGTGGCGGAATTATTTTCTGCCATGAACTTTTTTTATTTACAAAAATATATTCTGATTAATATCATTGATAAATTATTGCAATTGTATATAAAAAGGAATATAATTATGAATGCTTTGATATATACTTTATAATAGTGATTTCAGAGTAAAGAAACTGGATGATTGACTGAAAATAAATATATCAGGCTTTTGTTAAGTTAAATTTTTAGTGGGGAAAAATATGATGAAAGTAATTATTGCTATAACAGCGGATAGTATGGTCGAGCCTTCTAGAGTTATCAATCAAAATTCCGCTGATTTTGCTCCAAGAGACTTGAAAGAAGCGATTATTGAAGCAGGAGGGATTCCAATTATATTACCGTTTCCTGATAACGTGAGTCTTGCTGATGAGTTCGCCAGGGAAGCTGTGAGATTATTTGATGGGGTGATTATTCCAGGCGGTCCAGATATTGATCCAACTTTTTTTGGTGAGGAGCCAATTCGTGAAATAGGTCGCACAGCCTATCAACGTGATTGTTACGAAATTGCTCTAGTGAAAGCTGCAAGGGAAGCAAATAAACCAATATTTGGAATTTGTCGTGGTTTACAACTTATTAATGTGGCATTTGGAGGGACACTCTATCAAGATTTGGTCGCACAAAATCCGAGGAGCAATCTCAAACACAGTCAATCTGCACCAGGTGGTTTCCCAACACATCATGTAAAAATTAGTGAGTTAAGTTATTTGTATGAAATATTTAGGGCTGAGGCTTATGTTAACTCGCGTCATCATCAAGCTGTTAAAGATTTAGCGAAAGGTTTTAACGTGACTGCAACAGCTTATGATGGAGTTGTTGAGGCGATTGAGTCAAAGGAAGAAGAGATTTTAGCGGTTCAGTGGCATCCAGAGAATATGTGGCGTTCAGATAAGTTGCAACTAGAGATTTTTGAGCATTTTATAGAGCGTTGTGAGAAATCAAAAATAAACTAGAATAAGCAGGAACAAGGAATTTAGATTGTAATCTGATTGCATGAAGTAACTGGGTATTATGATACATCAATTGTAATCATTACTATTCTTACCAGTTTTAAAGTTCTATTGTTGGCTTTAGAGTTTAAATAGATTGCACCGTGTGTATCTACAATTTGAAGATAAGTTAGAAGCATGTGATAAGGAGATGGCGTGGATAGCGTAGCGATAAATTTGCTGAGATAGAACGAAGGGACAGTTATAGTATGAAAGTTCTGCGAGATTTTAACCAAGCAAGTGTCTGCTAAATCCCCCACGGAGGGATAAGCAGCACTATCTCCGCTTCGCTACGCTGTCCATTCGCTCTAAATCGCTACGTGCTTCGCCTGCCGTTCTACGAACGGTCTACGCAACTTCGTTGCTCCGCTGTCCGTTTGCTTAACTGCTAAAGCAGTAAGAGCAAAAGGCAAAGCGATAAGGCGAAATGGCAAGCTTTGCTTTCGTTCTACTAACATCAGTGGGAGAGAAAGAATCTCCCACTGATGAAGTAATCACTTCAAAGTGAAACTAATAACGGTTAATCTAAAAATGACTTGGATTGTTTGTCTAGATTAACTGTTCTATACTTTGATGAGTGTATCAGGTATAAGAAAATTGTTTATGTGAAATAATATTAAATCATTAATTTAAGAATTCAGGTAAAAAAATGGATAAAAAAGTAGTAAAGCCAATGGGATTTTGGAGTATGATATTGCTTGGAATCACTGGTATTATAGGTTCAGGAATATTTTTACTTCCGAGTGCAGGAACACAATTAATCGGTGTGGCATCAATTTTTGTTCTTGTTTTTGATGCCCTTCTTGTGATTAGTATTGCGCTTTGCTTTGCGCAGGCAGCAAATTATTTTGATACAGATGGTGGACCTTATTTATACGCTAAGGAAGCTTTTGGTGGTTTTGTTGGATTTGAAGTCGGCTTTGTAACTTGGGCAATTCGTATTATTGCTGAGGCTACGATGGCGGTTGCCTTTACAACCTTCTATTTTTCCTTATTTTGCTACAGAAGCTGGAAAAATGCTTGCGGTTACTTCAGTTGTTGTTATTCTTGCTATTATTAATATTGCTGGAGTTAGGCTTTCTAAGGTGATTATTAACACGGTTACGATATCAAAACTTATCCCACTTATTTTGTTTGTGGCAATTGGCATTTTCTTTATTCATGGCACACATTTTACGCCACTTTTTCCTGAAGGTCATTATGTTGCTGGCTCATTCGGGAAAGCTACGGTTACTCTATTTTATGCTTTTACAGGCTTTGAGGGGCTAGTTGTCGCAGCTGGTGATATGGAAAATCCAAAGAAAAATTTGCCTCGTGCTCTCATATTGACAACACTTGCTGTCGCGGTATTCTATGTTTTAATACAGGTAGTGGCAATTGGTATTCTGGGAAGTCATTCGTTATCAGCAAGTTCAGTGCCTATTCAAGATGCTTTTGAAAAAGTTGCTGGAGCTTTTGGTAGGGATTTAATTGCAGCTGGAACATTGCTTTCAACAGGAGGATTACTTATTGCCTCAACGTATTTGACTCCGCGTTCAGGCGTTGCTTTAGCCGAAAATAAAATGCTACCTAAGGTGGTTGCGAGAAGAAATAGATTTAATGCACCTTATATTTCTATTGTTATTTCTGGTATTGTTGTTCTCGTAATCGCGTGGTCAGGTACCTTTTCTCAGCTTGCTCTTATTTCAGCAATTTCGCGCTTTGCTCAATATATCCCGACTTGTCTCGCTGTTTTAGTCTTTGCAAAAACTAAGAAAGAGGTTAAACAGTCCTTTAGATTGCCGTTTGGTTGGGTTATTCCTAGCGTGGCTATTTTAGTCAGTGTCTGGTTACTCACGCAGGTTGAAGTCGAACAATTGCTTTGGGGGCTTGGAGCATTGGTTGTTGCTATTCCTTTTTATTTTATCACTGGGTCATATAAACTAAAAAAAGAATAAATTTATTCTTGACATAAAATAATGTTTGTGCTAAAATTCAGATAATTTAAAATAATTTAAAAATAGAGATGAAAGAGTAATTTGTTTGTAGCAGAAAAGAGAGCCTCGTTGCTGAGAAAGAGGTCTGTTATGACAAATGAACCACACTCATCGCAATCTTTTTTCTGTCAGTACTGACAGAAGACGTTTGTCTCGTTATAGCTTGAGTTTATACTTACTGAGGTACTTTTTGTGAAAAGAGTACGAAAAAAGGTGGAACCACGATTGATATGCCGTCCTTTAAGCCTCGCGCTTTTAGGCGGTTTTTTTATATCAATTTCTGTCAGCATACTGACAGAAAAAAGGAACTTATGAAAGGAATTTTTATGTCTTGGAAAGATAATCTACGCAAAGTTCACCCTTATGTTGCGGGTGAGCAACCTGATTTTATGGATATGATAAAGCTTAATACGAATGAGAACCCTATCCTCCTAGTCCATTAGTGACGAAGCAGCTTCGTCAGTTTGACAGTAAACATTTGCGACTTTATCCGCAAGCTGATGTCGATCGGCTTCGTGCAGAATTGGCTCAATATTACAGGTTATCTGAGCAACAAATATTCATTGGCAATGGTTCTGACGAGGTGCTTGCTCTTTCGTTTTTGACTTTTTTTAATAGTGATAAGCCATTGTTAATGCCGGATATTAGTTATTCCTTTTATCCTGTTTACTGTGATTTGTACGATATTGAGTATAAAAATGTAGCTCTTGCTGAGGATTTTCGTTTAGTTGTTGCAGATTATTGTCAGCCAAATGGTGGAATTGTCTTTGCTAATCCTAATGCTCCGACTGGTTTGGCGATAAATCTACGCGAAATTGAGTATATTTTGCACAAAAATCCAGATTCTCTTGTTTTAATTGATGAGGCGTACGTTGATTTTGGTGGACAATCGGCGATCTCTCTTTTGGATAAGTATGAAAATTTATTGATTACACGAACTTTTTCAAAATCACGGGCTCTTGCTGGTATTCGTTTAGGCGTAGCTTTGGGCAATGAGTTTGCGATTAGTAAACTATATGATGTGAAAAATTCGTTTAATTCGTATCCTGTGGATAGTTTGGCACAAGAAATCGGGATTGCTAGTGTTTTAGACCAGAAATATTTTGATCATACTGTTCAAAAAATTATTTCTACGCGGGAATGGTTCAAATCATCACTGACAACGCTTGGTTTTGAACTGACAGACTCCAAAGCCAATTTTGTATTTGTTAAACATCCTAAAATTTCGGGGAAAGAGTTATTTAATGCACTTTATGATGAAAAAATTATTGTGCGACATTGGCAAAAACCGCGTCTTAACGATTGGTTGCGCATCACAATCGGCACTGATGACCAAATGAAAAGAGTTGCACACTTTTTAAAACAATATCTTGAAGAAAGAAAAAAATAAAGGTGTTCTAATAAAAAATTTATATTTTTATTTTGTACATTTCATTGAGGGACTTCAACAGCATTCAAATAAAATAAATCAAAAGCTTTCAGAACACTCTAACTATAAGGAATTATAAATGAACAACTATCACTATCTGCTTCCAGAAGAGTCGGCAGAAATGTCGCTTATACAAGTTGCTAATCTGAGAAAAATCGAAAAAAACTTGCGTGAGATTTTTATCAACGAGAACTATCAAGAAGTAATGCCACCTAACTTTGAATACGTTGAACTTTACACCCAGCTTGGTTCAGATTTTAAACCAGAGAAACTTTTTCAGATGATTAATCACGAAGGAAAACCGATCGCTTTGCGTTACGATTTCACCATTCCCTTAGCGCGAACTTACGCCTATACAAGAAATTCAGAAATTGAGCGCTATGTCTATTTTGGCAAGGTTTTTAGAAAAGAAAAACGACACAAAGGTCGCCGCACAGAGTCTTATCAGATTGGCATTGAATTATTGGGAGCGCAAGAACAACTTGCAGATAAGGAAATTATTACATTGAGTCTTGCGGCACTAGAACAAATCCCTCTCAAACACTCCCTCCTTGAAATTGGCTCAGCAAAATTTTACAAACGTCTTTGCGAATTAGTTGGGCAAGAAAAATCAAAAGAGCTGACAGAGCATCTCAAAAAAAGAAATATCAGCGGTATTGAGCAATTTGTAAGTAGTCATCAATTTCCGTCAGTATTCAAAAATTTACTGACAGAGTTGTTAGTGCTGACAGACCCGCTGTCATTACTGAGATTAGTTACAGCTACCCAAGATGAAATACTGATTGAAGCTGTCAGTACACTTACTCAACTCTGTCAGCAATTTTCTGGCAACCATCAGATTGTCATTGATTTGGCAATGGTTCCAGCCATGAGTTATTACACGGGATTGATGCTGACAGCTTACAGCGATGTTGTCAGTCAACCCATTATCTCAGGTGGACGCTATGACGAACTTTTATCAAGGTTTGAACTCAAAACCACTGCTATTGGTTTTTGTTGTCATATGGACAATATCCTAAAAGCAATAGAGGAGGAAACAAATGCTTAAAATCGCCGTTACAAAAGGCCGTATTCAAGAACAACTTATCCTTTTACTTCAAAAATCAGGCTATGATACAAGACCAATCATCAATATGGGACGAAGTTTGGAAGTGACCACAACAGATGATTTACAGTTTATTTTTGGCAAGGCAAATGACGTTGTCACCTTTCTTGAACATGGTGTTGTTGACATTGGCTTTGTTGGTAAAGACACCTTGCAGGAGAGTGATTTTGATGATTACTATGAGTTGTTCGATTTGCGAGTTGGTCAATGTTACTTTGCATTAGCTGCCTACCCAGATTTTAAAAACAAAGCATTCCACCGCCGAAAAAGGATTGCCTCCAAATATCCCAAAGTAGCAAAAGCATACTTTTCCAACCAAAAAGAAGATGTTGAAATCATCAAACTAGAAGGCTCTGTTGAATTAGGACCCGTCGTAGGACTATCAGATGCCATCATTGATATCGTGGAAACAGGAAATACTTTGGCGGCAAACGGTCTTGAAATTATTGAAAAAATCAGTGATATCTCGACACGAATGATTGTAAACAAAGCCAGCTTTAAATTTAAACAGCAAAATATTTTACAAATGGTAACGAAATTTGAGAAAGTAGGAAAAATAAAATGACGCTCTTAGAAATCATAGAAAACACAGAAAATCTAGCAGATTTAACTACGAAATTTCAAGGAAGAAAATCCCAAGTTTCTAAAGAAATCACCGACATTGTTGAAAAAATTATTGAAAATATTAAAACAAAAGGAGATGAAGCACTCTTTAATTATGCGAAACAATTCGATGGAGCAACACTCACACCGAAAAATCTGATAGTCACATCAGAAGAATTTGAAGAAGGACTTTCGCAAATAGACGAAGATTATATCCGTATTTTAGAACGTACAAAAACTCAAATTGAGGAATTCCACAAACATCAGTTAAGCAACTCATGGTCTATCTACAAAGATGAAGGAATCATCATGGGGCAAATCGTTCGTCCACTTGAGCGGGTGGCGCTCTACGTTCCAGGAGGAACAGCGGCTTATCCCTCTACTGTCATGATGAATGCTGTGCCAGCCAAACTTGCTGGGGTTAAAGAGCTTGTAATCATTACTCCAACCAAAGCAGGAGGTAAGGTCAGCCCTGTGATTCTTGCAGCAGCCAAAGTTGTAGGAGTAGACAGAATTTATAAAGTAGGTGGTGCTCAAGGGATTGCAGCCCTTGCCTACGGCACAAACTCTATACCAAAAGTTGACAAGATTGTAGGACCAGGAAACATCTTCGTTGCGACTGCAAAAAAACTTTGCTACGGTAGCGTTGATATTGATATGATTGCAGGCCCATCCGAAGTGCTTATTATTGCCGATGAAAATGCTAATCCTAAATATGTTGCAGCAGACCTGATGGCACAAGCAGAGCATGACAAACTTGCTTCAGCGATACTCGTCACCACTTCAGCACCACTTATAGCAGCAGTCAATCAGGAACTTGAACGACAGATTCAACAACTTGAACGACGTGAAATTATCGAAAGTTCGCTCAAAAATTATGGTGGAGCAATTCTTGTTCGGACGATTGAGGAAGCTTTTGAGGTTTCCAATCAACTCGCGCCAGAGCATCTAGAGGTTCTAACTTTAGAACCGCTCAATAAACTTCCTTTGATAAAAAACGCTGGTAGTATATTTCTTGGAGAGCATACTCCAGAACCATTAGGTGATTACATGAGTGGTACCAATCACGTCCTTCCAACAGGAGGTACAGCAAAATTTTATTCTGCGTTGGGAGTATATGATTTTGTAAAATACAGTTCATACAGCTACTATCCACGGGAAAGTCTAGCAAAGTTTAAAGAGGATGTAGAAAAGTTCGCAAAATCAGAAGGTCTGAGTGCTCATGCGAATTCCATAACAGTAAGATTTGACAAAGAGTAAATTATACTAAAATTTACGCTTGACACACCGTGTTGAGCCTATGGCTATTTTACCGATCATCGCAAGAGTTCGTCTAATCATTTTTCTTAGAAAAACGAAAGATGAACTCGTGTAAAATCCCATATCTAAACCTCAAAGGAGAAAAAATGCGAGCAGCACAAATTACGCGTAATACAAAAGAAACTCAAATTACAATCACCATTGACCTTGATGGAACAGGGCAAAGTAACATAACTACAGGAGTTGGATTTTTTGACCATATGCTCACACTTTTAGCTTATCACGGAGATTTTGACCTAACCCTAAAAGCTCACGGCGATAATGAAAATCTAGGAATGGATGCTCACCACCTGATTGAGGATGTTGCGATTGTTCTTGGGAAGTGTATCAACCAAGCATTAGATGATAAACGAGGGATTCAACGTTATGGGAGCTTCACGATACCAATGGATGAATCACTTATTACTTGTGACCTCGATATTAGTGGTCGGCCTTATCTCGTCTTTAATGCTGATTTATCAGCTAATAACAAACTTGGTGATTATGATACTGAGATGACAGAAGAATTTTTCCGAGCTTTATCCTTTAATGCAGGAATTACTCTACATATCAATGAACATTACGGAAAAAATACACATCATATTATCGAGGCAATATTTAAGGCTACCGCACGTGCACTTAAACAAGCAGTTGCTATAGACAGTAAAAAAATAGATGAAATTCCATCTTCAAAAGGTATTTTATAAACTCAGTATCCATAAGAAAGATAATAGGCGGAAAATGATTGTTATTATTGACTACAATGTGGGGAATCTTCAAAGTGTCCAAGGAGCAATAGAGCGACTAGGAATGGAGTGTATTATTTCAAGAGATTCCGAACAAATTAATAAAGCCCAAGCTCTGATTTTACCAGGAGTAGGAGCTTTCCCAACAGCAATGAAACAGCTTACGCAGTACAATCTAGTTGAACTAATAAAAACACGTGCAGCAGCAGGAGTTCCAATCTTAGGAATTTGTCTTGGAATGCAAATACTTTTTGAAAAAGGTACAGAAAAAGAAAAAACAAATGGGCTTGGCTTATTGAAAGGAAGTGTCAACTTGATACAAACGACGCAGAAACTCCCACACATGGGCTGGAATCAACTTCATTTTACACAAAATCATCCACTACTTAGATATTTGAAAGAAAATGATGAAACTTATTTTGTGCATAGCTACGCAGTGAAATGTCCAAAAGACGAACTTATTGCTTACACAGAATATGGCGATGTCAAAATCCCAGCTATCGTAGCTTCTGGTAATGTGATGGGCTGCCAATTTCATCCTGAAAAATCAGCTCAAATAGGTCAACTAATACTTAAAGCTTTTAAGGAGATGATACTATGTTAATAATTCCAGCGATTGATTTAAAAGACGGAAAGGTGGTTCGCCTTTATCATGGCGATTATTCAAATCAAACGACCTACAGTGAATTTCCTGAACAAATTGCTCAGAATTTTGAGAAAATGGGAGCAAAATATCTCCATATTGTAGATCTTGACGGTGCAAAAGAAGGTAAAACGACTAACATAGAAATAATCCAAAAAATAAAAGCAACAACTCAACTTCAACTTCAAGTTGGAGGGGGGATAAGAACTCCTGAAGTTCTCGCTCTCTATCTAGAAAAACTAGGAATAAATCGTGTTATTTTGGGAACTGCAGCGTTAGAACATCCTGATTTTCTCAAAACAGCTTTAAAAAACTATGGAGCAGAGAAAATAGTGGTGGGTGTAGATATAAAAGAGGGATACGTATCAACAAGTGGCTGGTTAAAGACAAGCGATGTTCCTTATCTCATATTTCTAAAAAAACTAGAAAAAATGGGTGTTGGCTATGTTGTAATTACAGATATTTCTAGAGATGGGACATTGGCAGGACCTAATTTTTCATTATATGAAGAAATAGCTCAAAAAACGAGCCTTAAATTTGTAGTTTCGGGTGGCGTGAAAGATAGAGAAGATATTATACAAGCCAGGCAAAAGGATTATTATGCGATTATCATTGGTAAAGCCTACTACGAAGGAAAGATAAATCTTGCGGAGGTACTGAGAAATGCTGAGTAAACGTATTATTCCTTGTCTAGATATTAAAGACGGTAAAGTAGTAAAAGGAACAAATTTTATTGGCTTAAAAGAACTGGGTGAACCTGTAGAATTTGCCAAAGAATATGAAAAACAGTGTGCAGACGAGATTGTTTTTCTTGATATCACAGCGACTTATGAAAATCGTGAAATTATTGGAGATATTATTTCACGTGCGGCGCGTGTTTTATCAATTCCACTCACAGTAGGTGGTGGAATCCATACGATTGATGATTTTCAGAAAATATTAGCGAAAGGAGCAGATAAAGTATCTATTAATTCTGCAGCAGTTAAAAATCCACAACTTATTGCGCAAGCAGCAGAAAAATTCGGCAATCAATGTGTTGTGGTTGCTATTGATGCCAAAATAAACTCTACAGGTTCTTACGACGTTTATATCAAGGGTGGACGAGAAAATACAGGCTTAGACCTTGTCCAGTGGGTTAAACAGTGTGAACAGCTTGGAGCGGGTGAGATATTATTGACATCTATGGATAAGGATGGGACTAAATCAGGTTATGATATTAATATGCTCAATAAAGTTTGCGAATCAGTAAATATCCCTGTGATTGCAAGTGGAGGTTGTGGAGGTGTCGAAGATATTGTCAATGTTTTCAAAGAAACTCGCTCAGACGCGGCGCTTGTAGCTAGTTTATTTCATTATAAAGAAATAACTATTGATGAGGTAAAAGAAACTTTAATCAAAAATAACGTTCCAGCTCGCCGTTTGAGCATGAGAACTTGAAATAATAGGAGAAAAAAGGAAAATGAAACCAGACTTTAAAAAACAAAGTTTGATACCAGTAATTGTCCAAGATTATCAAAGTAAGCAAATTTTGATGCTCGCTTATACAAATGAAGAAGCCTATGAAAAAATGCTTGATACGGGAGAAACGTGGTTTTATTCACGTTCACGACAGAAGCTTTGGCATAAAGGTGAAGAATCTGGACATATCCAAAAAATTAAAGGGATAATGCTTGATTGTGATGAAGATACGTTGTTAGTCTATGTCGAGCAAGTTGGAGCAGCTTGTCATACAGGAAATTATTCTTGCTTTTTCAATGAAGTTAAAGCTTTTGATGATAGAAATATTTTTTTAGAACTTGAACGTTTGATTGAAGAACGTAAATCAAGTCCAATTGAGCAGTCATATACCAATTATCTTCTTGAACAAGGAATAGATAAAGTGTTAAAAAAAGTTGGTGAGGAAGCAAGTGAAGTCATTATCGCCAGTAAAAATCCAGATAAAGCAGAATTAGTTGGAGAAATCTGTGACTTATTCTACCATCTTTTTGTATTGATGAATCAGAGAGAAGTTACTTTTTCTGATGTAGAGGATAAACTAAAAGTACGTCATCAAAAAGAGCAAAACAAAAAAATATTTCATCAGAAAGGAAGTTATTGATGCGAAAAGTTGACTATCATCTCCATTCTTACTTCTCTGCAGATAGTGAAGAAAATCCAAGAAATCAAGTTTTAGAGGCGATAAAATACGGACTAGAGGAGATATGTTTTACTGAACATCATGAATTTCATTTCCCAGGCCTAAGTTTTGATTTGGATGTTTCTTCTTATTTTGATGAGATACAAAGTCTCCAAAAAGAATTTAAAGGAAAAATCAAAATAAAAAAAGGACTGGAAATAGGCTTAGACAGCCGATTTAAAGAAGAAATAGATTTATTTGTCAAGGAACATGATTTTGACTTTATTATTGGTTCAATTCATGAAATTGATGATGTTGAAGTTTATGAAGATACAAGTTATTATAAGAACAAATCCAAAATAACTGCACATAGAGAGTATTTTGAACATTTATTAGAGTGCATTGACACATTTACATGCTTTGATAGTTTAGGGCATTTGGATTATGTAGCGCGTTACGGACCGTATCGAGATAAACTGATTGATTATGATAAGTTTGAAGTGATTATTCATCAGATTATCAAAAAATTAGTTGAAAGGGGTAAGGGGATTGAAGTAAATACTCGGTTATTCCAGTTTCCAAAAGCAAAAATATTTTATCAATATTTGCTTACGGAGTATGCGAAGACAGGTGGCAAAATTGTAACTTTGGGTACAGATAATCATAAAGCTAATAGAACTTTTGATAGGATTGCAGAAGCTCAACATTTGATTCAGAATGCGGGATTTTCAGATATATCAACATTTAGTCAAAGGATGCTAGATAAATAAATGTATAGAAAAAAGTCAGCTGTTAAACTGACTTTTTTTGCTATTTAGACTTGATGTAGTTGACACCGTCTGCTTTTGGAGCAACTGCTTTTCCTAAGAAGAGTGCAAGGACGATAATCGTAAAGACGTAAGGAGCCATTTGCAAGAAAGCAGATGGAATTTCTTTAATTCCTGGAATTTGGCCACCAACAACAGCAAGTGAAGTAGAAAGTCCAAAGAGGAGTGAAGCAAGCATAGCTCCGATTGGATTCCATTTACCAAAAATCATTGCTGCAAGTGAGATAAACCCTTGACCAACGATGGTTGACACGGCGAAGTTACCAGAAATCGCTTGGGCATAGATTGCACCACCGATACCACCAAGTACACCAGAGAGAAGAACACCGGCCCAACGATAAGCATAAACGTTGATACCAAGTGTATCTGCTGCTTGAGGGTTTTCGCCAACAGAACGAAGACGTAGGCCAAAGCGAGTTTTAAAGAGGACATACCAAGCAATAAATGCAACAACAATTGCGAGAAAGCCAGGTAGCGAAGTTTGGCTAAAGAATATTTGACCAATTACAGGAATTTTTGAGAGAAGTGGAAAATCCCAATAACCAATTTGTTCGTTGATGTTGATTTGACCTTGGTTGTAGAGAACTTGGAGGAGAAAAACGCCAAGTGCTGGTGCCATCAAGTTGAGTACAGTACCAGATACAATGTGGTCTGCGCGGAAATTAACTGTTGCAACTGCATGGAGCGAAGCGAACACTGCCCCAACTAAAGCACCAAATAGGATGGAAATCCAAGGAGTCATGCTTCCAAAGATACTTGCTGTTGTCAGGTTAAATACAACAGAGCTGAAAGCTCCCATAGTCATGATTCCTTCAAGACCAACGTTTACGATACCGCCTCGTTCTGAGAATACACCACCAATACTTGTGAAGATTAGAGGTGTTGAGTAAATAAGCATATTTGCAACGATAATTTGCAAAGTGTTAACGAGATTCATTAGGCCTTTTCTCCTTTCTTCTTAGCATTTTCAGCAGCTTTTATTTCCTTTGCTTTTGGCAGCATTACTTCAATGATGAATTTCACTGCAATAAAGAAGATGATTGAAGCTGTAACGACCTGTACGATTTGTGGTGGGATAGCATCGTTCATCATACCAGGAGCGCCTGTCTGAAGGATAGAGAAGAGTAGACCGGCAAAGAGGATACCGACTGGACTATTGCCTCCTAATAAAGCTACCGCCATGCCGTTAAATCCAATGTCAAGAGAAGCAGATTGTGAAACAAAGTTTTGCATATAACCAAAGCCATAAACGACACCACCAAGACCTGCAAGAGCACCTGCAACAAGCATTGACATAATGATTGTACGTTTTGCAGAAATCCCTGCATATTCAGAAGCATCTGGATTTAATCCTACGGCTTTGATTTCAAAGCCAAGCGTTGTTTTTGAAAATACGATAGCCATAATTACCAAGGCGATTAAAGCAATAATTAACCCAATATTTAGTGTGGAATTATCTGTAAGAGAAGACATCCAACCTGTTCTGAAAGAAGCGTTTGCACTGATAAGTTTTGTTTGGTCTGTTGTATTGTCCATCAAAATATTCTTTTGGAACATATCATGAATCATGTAGGTCGAGAAGAATAAAATAATATAGTTGAGCATGATGGTGGTAATGACTTCCGAGGTTCCAAGTAATGCTCGAAGTATCCCAGGAATGAAGCCCATCAAAGCTCCGAAAATCATCCCAATAATCACAACAAGTGGAATCATAAGTACACGAGGGATATCTGGAAAACTGAGTGCAAACCACATAGAAGTAATCCAACCTGCCAGTGCTTGACCAGACATCCCAATATTGAATAGACCTGCTTTCATTGCTACTGCAAAGGAAAGGGCAGTTAGGATAAGCGGACCAGTAGTTTGTAGTGTTTCGCCAATTGAGCGGGCACTACCTAATGCGGAGATGAAGAGGTCTTCATAGCCCCAAAGCGGGTTGTACCCGAAAATGAGCATGATAATCGCACCTAGTACAAAGCCAGCAAGAACGGCGATGATTGGTACGAGAATTTTTTTCGTTTTACTATTCATTGATATTACCTCCGACCATCAAAATACCGAGTTCTTGTTTTGTGGTTGTTTCAGGAGAAACGATACCCTGAATATGACCATCATGGATAACAGCGATTCGGTCAGAGACATTGAGAATTTCATCAAGTTCGAAAGAAACAACTAGTACAGCTTTACCTTCATCTCGTGCTTGAATTAAACGTTTGTGGATGTATTCAATTGCCCCGACATCAAGTCCACGTGTCGGCTGTGAAACAATGAGGAGGTCTGGGTTACGGTCAACTTCGCGTGCGATGATTGCTTTTTGTTGATTACCACCAGAGAGAGAACCAGCTGGAACCCATTCCCCAGCACCACGAACATCAAATTCATGCATTAAATCACGAGCGTAGCTATTGATTTTGTTGTAGTCAAGGAATCCATATTTGCTCATTGGAGCTTTGTAGTAGGTTTGAAGAGCAATGTTTTCAGCAACGGTCATTTGGAGAACTAAGCCATCACGATGGCGGTCTTCTGGAACATGCCCGACAGATTGTTCGGTAATTTTACGAGGGCGTTGATTTGTAATGTCTTTACCGTGTAATTTTACTGTACCTGAATCAACTTTCATCAATCCAGTAATCGCTTTGATCAGCTCAGTTTGACCATTTCCATCAATCCCTGCGAGTCCAACGATTTCACCTGCATGAACGTCAAGTGAAAGTCCTTTAACTGCAAGAGAACCACGATTTTCTCTGACTTGTAGATTCTCTACTTGGAGAACGACATCAGTAGGATGTGCGGGGCCTTTTTCTGTAACGAAAGAAACGGCGTGTCCAACCATCATTTCCGCGAGTTCTTGGTTTGTTTTGTCTCCAAGCTCAACGGTTTCAATAGACTTACCACGACGGATAACGGTAATACGGTCAGCAACTGCACGAATTTCATCAAGTTTGTGTGTGATGAGGATGATAGATTTACCTTCTTTAATGAGATTTTTTAATATCTGCATTAATTCAGTAATTTCGGCAGGAGTCAGAACGGCTGTTGGTTCATCAAAGATTAAAATATCTGCTCCACGATAGAGTGTTTTTAGTATCTCAACACGTTGCTGTTGTCCGACAGAGATATCTCGCACAAGGGCGTCAGGTTCTACGGTGAGACCATAACGATTAGAAAGTTCAAGGATTTTCTTTTTCGCTGTTTTAAGGTCGAGATTTAGTCCTTTTGTGATTTCATTACCGAGAATGATATTTTCCGCGACTGTAAAAGCGTCAACTAGCATGAAATGCTGGTGAACCATACCAATTCCGAGGTTGGCTGCTTTAGATGGAGAATCGATATTTTCGAGTTTTCCGTTGACGTGAACTTCGCCAGAAGTGGGTTCAAGGAGTCCTGAAAGGATATTCATTAGTGTTGATTTACCGGCACCATTTTCACCGAGCAACGCATGAATTTCCCCTTTCTTCAACTCAAGATTGATTTTGTCGTTAGCGACAAATTCACCAAATCGTTTGGTCACATCAATCATTTGAATGACATTTTCGTTGGCCATAGTGGCTCCTTCTATAAAATAATTACAGCTAATTATAGCAAATTTTGAACATTTATGAAAGTGTTTTTCCAGGCAGAAAGGAGGCGCTTACACGAAAGAAAAAATTTTCAAGACCTTTTGTTCATTTTGAAAAAAATAACGCTTTCAGAATTTAGTGGAAAAAAACTTATATTGAAGTGATTACTTCATTGGTGGGGGAAAAAGAATCCCCACTAATGTTAGGGCATAACCTCATATCAAAGATATGAGGTCACACCTCCGCTTCGCTTCGTTATCCATTCGCTCTATCTCCGTTTCGCTGCGCTGTCGATTCTCGCTACGTGCTTCGCACGCCGTTCTATGAACGGTCTACGCAACTTCGTTACTACGCTATCCGTTTGATTGCTATTTGGTGTTGCCTCTATTCTTGTCACTTTAGTGCCTTACAGCCAATGCCTTTTGCCCCTAACGGACAAATGTCCTATGGTCAGCGAAGCTAACTGTTAAGCAGTAAGAGCAAAAGGCAAAGCGATAAGGTAAAATGGACAGCGTAGCGAAGCGGAGATAGTGCTGCTTATCTCGCCACCTTATAGAGGTGGGGAGTTGCCATTCCGACTAGGTGCTTCAGCACCGTAGCGAGGATGGACAGGTAGACCAAAGGCGGAGATAGCACGCATTTGCTAAGTTAAATTTCACGAAGCTAATGAGATTGACGTGTCAAACGGTCAATTTCGATGCTGACAGTAATTTCTAATTCTGTATATGTTTTGAGTTTGTCAATACCGTCAGGTTTGATTTTCCAGTAGTGAGGTGTCATTAAAAGTAAGCTGAGTAAGTCTTCAGTGGATTTAATCGTTGTTTTGTAGTGATAATTTTCACGTTCAACGTGAAAGTCTGGAAAGTTTTTGATGCTAGCTGCCTTAACTTTTTCGTGAATTTCAGGGTAAATAATATTTTTTAATTCTAAGAGATGATCATTTGCAGCTCTGACAATAATGACAGTGCCTTTGTCAGTAAGGACACGATTGATTTCTTTGACAGAGTATTCGGCGAACATGGACAAAACGGTGCTGACAGAATGGTCAGTAAAGGGAAGCTTAGCAAAGTTGGCCACAAGCCAATGAATGTCAGGAGTTTTCTTTGCCGCCATGCGAATACCAAGCTTTGAAATATCAAGACCATAGAATTGGTCTGCATGAGGAGCTATTTGGCGTTGAAAGCGTGAGAGGTAGTAACCTTCGCCGCAGCCGATATCAATGACAGGACTTTTGTCAGTACTTACAGCTTGTAAGTGAGTGTTGATACGGTCTGACAATTTCTCATAGTAGCCTTTAGCGAGAAAGTTTCGTCTGGCAGCCATCATTTCTTTGGAATCACCTGCCGTCTTTTTGGCATTAAGTAAAAGGTTGAGATAGCCTTCTTTAGCACAATCGAAACTGTGATGATTGCTACATTCATAAGTTTTTTCGTGTGGAGTTAATACTTGGTCGCAAACAGGACATTTTAGTATTTCGTTCATTATCGTTCTTTCTAGTGCTGTTTAATCTCTAAAAGTGTTTTAACCAAGCAAGTGCATGCTATCTTCGCCCTTTGGGCTACGCTGTCCATCCTCGCTACGGTGCTACGTGCTTCGCACGCCGTTCTGCGAACGGTCTACGCAACTTCGTTGCTCCGCTGTCCGTTTGCTTAGCTGCTAAAGCAGCAAGAGCAAAAGGCAAAGCACCTAGTCGGAATGGCAACTCCCCCACTTCTTTAGGCGGAGGGATAAGCAGCACTATCTCCGCTTCGCTCCGCTGTCCATTCGCTCTAAATCGCTAAAGCGATAAGGCGAAATGGCAAGCTTTGCTTTCGTTCTACTAACATCAGTGGGAGAGAAAGAATCTCCCACTGATGAAGTAATCACTTCAAAAGTCACTCCGTTGCGTTACGTTGTCGATTTGTTCTAAATTATCAAGACTATCAAGACGAAAGAAGAGGAACAAAAAGCAGGTGCAAGGTAGTAGAGTTGTAGAGTTGTAGAGTTCGTCTGATTAAACAACTAAAGTCATTTAGAAATGAGCTAGTATGAGAAATCAGCCTATCTCGAAATCTTTCTAGCCTTAATGATTTCTTCATCTGGTGTGACGCGAATCGTTTTTTCACGATCATAAGTAACAAATCCAGGCGCTGTGCCAGTAGGTTTGTGTAATTTTTTAGCTTCTAAAACGTCGACTTGAACAAGGTTGGAGTGACGTGCTTTGCTGAAATAAGCAGCGAGTTCTCCAGCAAATGTAATCGTTTCATCAGAAGGAGTAGGATTTCCTGTAATAAGTACGTGACTTCCAGGAATGTCTTTGACATGAAACCACAAATCTCCACGTCTTGAGAGTTTGAAGGTGACTTGTTCATTTTGTAGATTATTTTTGCCGACGAGAATAATTGTGCCATCAGGTGCCTGATATTTTTCGGGTGGTAGCATTTTTTGTTTCTTGTTACGATATTTTTGCTTGATATATCCGGTCTGAATAAGTTCTTCACGAATATCTGCAATTTCGGGAACATCAGCATTTGAAAGATTTGATTCAACAGATTCAAGATAAGCGATGGCTTGTTTGGTTTGTTCAATTTGTTCGCCCAAGAATTTGACCGCTTGTTTTAATTTTTGATAGCGATGGAAGTAGCGTTGAGCATTTTGCGCAGGCGTTCTGGATAAATCTAAAGCGATTTCAATCGGTTTGTCAGTATAATAATTTTCTAATGTTACTGACGGTTTATCATTTGGCACTTGCTGGAGGAAGGTGTTGAGGAGTTCGCCCTTTTGACGAAAAATTTCAGCTTTGTCAGTTGCTGACAACTCTGTTTCTTGTTTTTTAAGTTTGTCACGATTCTTTTTAAGCTCATTTTGAACTTTTTTGATGACGCTACTTGCAACTTGTTTGACACGGTCTCGCTCCGCCTTATCGGCATAATAGATATCCAGCATTTCTGATAAATTATCAAATTTGACAAAATCATCTATCAGTTGAATACTTGAAAAACGGTCATCAGGATAAATTGATGGTACAACGTTAGTCAACTTTTGCTTAAAATCATTGACTGACAGACCTGAAAGCGCATCTCGACTATCACGTCCGATACCTTGAAAAACTTTTGAGAGGCTGTCAGTTTGAAGCGCATCAAAAATTTTTTCGTTAGTAGCGACAAAAGGGTCGCAAGCAGCTGTCAGTGGTGGTGCGATGTAAGTCGAACCTGGTAAAATCGTTCGATATTGATTTTGTGAAAATCCAATGTGTTTGATGCTCTCAATAATTTTACCAGAAGTTCTTTCAAGTAAGATAATGTTGCTGTGTTTGCCCATGATTTCTGCAATTAGCGCAATTTTCATCATGTCACCAATTTCATCTTTGGTGGAAATATAGAAAATAATTTGTCGGTCATTGCCGACTTGTTCAATTTTTTCAATGAAACTGCCAGCCAAATACTTGCGCAGAATCATGACAAAATTAGTTGGATTTTGTGGATTTTGAAAGTCTGTTTTCGTTAATTGAACACGCCCAAATACAGGATGAGCGGATAGCAAAAGTTTATGTGATTTACCATTTGCACGCACGGTCAATACAAGTTCCTGCTCGAAAGGTTGATTGATTTTTTGAATACGGCCGCCGACAAGGAGCTGCAATTCAGTGGTCATGTGGTGTAGAAAAATACCATCAAAAGACATTTTTCACCTCTTTTCATTTCTATAAGTGCTGACAGAAAATTGTCAGTGATTTGTTTAATGAAGTCAAGACTTATTCAGTGGGAGTTTCGACTCACCACTGAATTTAAGGTACAACCTCACATCTTCGATATGAGGTCACACCTCCGCTTCACTTCGTTATCCATTCGCTCTATCTACGCTTTGCTACGTTGTCGATTTCACTAACCGACTAAAGTCGGAAGTTCAAATCGCAATCGACTAAAGTCGCAAGGCGAAGTGGTCTTTTCCAAGAAGCCTAGGCGCTAAAAGCGCCAACGCCCTATGGCAGTCGGACGAAATTCAAGGCTTGCCATTACGACTAGGTGCTTTGCCTTTTGCTCTTGCTGCTTTAGCAGCTAAGCAAACGGACAGCGGAGCAACGAAGTTGCGTAGACCGTTCGCAGAACGGCGTGCGAAGCACGTAGCACCGTAGCGAGCATCGACAGCCTTTTTATCAGATGCTTCAGCGGCTAGATAAAACGGACAAATGTTTATCGCGTAGCCGTAAGGTGGAGATAGCACGCACTTGTTTTGATAAAGATGTGAAAGCAATTTGTTTTACTTATGAACCAAGAGCAATCATGGTGTTGCGAAATGACGTTTGTATCATGCAAAAGGACCGTTTGACAAAAAGCGGAGTTGCTTTCACACATCTAGTGAAATTTAAAAATTCTTAGACCATTTTATCAAAAAAAAGCGTTTTTTTCTTGTCTTTCCAAATGTGTCAATGAAATTTTGCTAGTTTATACAAATCCATCCTTATTAGATTTTTATAAAACAATAAACATATCAAGGATTCGACTTTTATTAACAAAAAATGGTAGAATAATAAGAGGCTACTCTCTGAATAAATGATTTGTAATTACATTTGTATGTAATATAAAACGCTATCGGATTTTGGAGCAAAACCAGTTAAAATATTGTATTTTTAGTAAATTCGACATAGAAGATGTTTAATAGGAATAATTAATGAGTAAAACGATTACAATTATCCAGCGAATTCTGCGCATTATTACGTTAATAGTCGCAATAGCAATGCTTGGTGGCGCATCATTTTTGATAGGAGTTCATCAGGCAAACAAAAATTTAGAAAAAACGCCCGTTTCAGGAAAAATTGTCTATGGTGATGATGTCAAGGCGATTCATGAGGTTTCTTACGAGTTTGAAGGTAAACACTTCGTTCGTCGCCCATTAGATGTATACTTTAGAAAACTTGGCGATGAAGGAGATAAAATCACGGTTTACGTTGTTAATGACCATCCTTCAAGAGTGTTTACAAGTCAACGCGGCGACGATTTACAGGATTCAGCAGCTTTATTGGGCGGTTGGAGTTTAGTGCTATTTCTTATTTTGTTTGGAGAGCATCAGCTCATTAAACGAATGAAAATTCTTGAAGAAAAAACGAAAAAATAAATTTTCTTCAATTCATCTTGCCCCAAAAATCTTCTGTCAGTGCTGACAGAAACAAAAATCATTACCAAATAAATTTGTAAGCAAATTTTTAGTAAATATCAAAAGAATACGATAGAATAATAAAGTCAAAGCCTATCCAACTTTGGCATCTCTGAAATTCTTTTCAAATTACAAACATTGAGCAAGCTCCTTTTATATGAGGAGCTTGCTTTTTTGCATTCTGTCAGTACTGACAGAGCTGAATTAACAAGGAATAATAAAGAAGAAGTGCTTTAATTTTAATAAATCGTAATTTTTTGATATAATTTATTGCAGAGGTATCAAAAGATATCTCCAGAGTGTTATGTTTAGATTTTGAAGAGCCGCAAAGGGGTGGCTTCTTGAGAAAACCAGTTTAAGAGGGTCAGCTATTACTGACCACTGACAGGAGGAAATCAAATGTCTAAAAAAGCTTCAATAAAAGTCGTAAAAAATAGCAAGAATCATAATGATAGAAATGCAATCCTTGCTGATACTTTTGAAAACCGATGGTTCCAAAATGAATGGAAGCATAAACTGGAGATACTTACCGCAGAAAATAGAAAATAAAAGGATATCGTCAGTGATTGCTGGCGATTTTTTATATAAAATATACCAATCAAATTATAATGTGATATCCGAACTTTCAGAGTTATTTTTGATGAATCAACACCTTTACTGAAAGTCGAAGAAAACAAATATGTTATAATGAAAAATGTCACACAGAGTAGGGGAAGTGCGTTAAGTACTGCAAGACGGGATGTTGCTTGCAGGCGAAGTACAGATTTGTTGAAATTACAAATACTGTACGCGGTACAACTCCGCATCCGCTGGTTTTTTTGTGTCTTGCACAATAATCAGTGTTACTCTACCTTAAATTTATGGGAACTTTACCCAACGGAATTTGGCGTGATTGAAGTTGTGAAACTAACTAACTATTCATTTATTTGCGTAAGCAAACAAATTTATAAGCAAGGTAGGTGATAGATTTATGACTCTAAAATAGCCAAATTCATATCTTATTCAAGGAGAATAACATGAAAAACTTTACAACAAAAAATGAGCTGCAACGCTTAGTCCTTTTGGCCTTTCTATTGGCATTACAGTTAGTACTATCAAGACTAGCTATTGGCAATAGTTTTTTTAGACTTAGTCCAGTCTTTATTGCTAATGCACTAATTGGAATGATTGCAGGGCCATTATGGGGAGGCGTTCTCCTAATGATAGGTGATATTCTAGGAGCTATCTTATCAGGAGTTACATATTTCCCAGGATTTACGATTTCTGCATTTTTTGTAGGGATACTTTATGGCGTGTTTTTCTATAAAAAGCGTTTAGATATAAAAAATAAAAAACATTGGTTCTTCGTATTCATGGCGATTGCGACAATCATGCTCATAGATTCAACTTTTTTTAATACATTATGGATAACGTTGATGATACCAAATTCGAATTTTTCAACTTTTATGACCTTACTTAGCGGTCGAGTCCTATTGTTACTCCAAGTTCCACTTGAAACTTGTATTCTAATGTTTATTATCCCAACCCTTCAATCAATAAAACCTATTGGAACATTCATAACAGAACATTCAAAATGAAGTCAAGACTTAGCACGCACTGGTTTTGATAAAAAAAACAAAGTGATTATCGAAACTTTAGATAATCACTTTTTTAAATATATCTCATTTTGTTCTAATGAAAGCGTTTGTTATAATAGAAGTATAAAAAATATAGGAGATTGCCGATATGGAGCAAAACAAAGTAGGAGCAGCAAAGATAAAAAGAGCAACAATCAAACAGTTTGTTGACATTGACACAGTCATCGAAAGCGAAATGATGAAACTTGTGATTGATAGTTACCTTCAAGGAAATCAAAGTAGAATATTTTCTAATGGCACAGAAGTAGAGGTAAGTATTCATCAAGGAAATAAGGAGCATGTGCATCTTTTTATTGAAGAAAGTCATAAAAGTACGGTAGAGATTTATCGAGGAAAAGGAAAAATCACAATTCTCAAAAATATTGAGCGTGAAGATATCGGCTATCTACTCCCCTTTATTAAATGTTTGGGAATATCAGATACCAGCCCTCTCCAAGAATACTTACAAGAAATCTAAGAATAAAAAAACCAGCAAATTAGTGTTGGTTTTTCTTATGAAGAAAAATAATAAGAAAAAAATTAAAAAAATATGATAAAAGTATTGACATAAACTTTTAATTTTATTATAATATAATTATATAAATGAGAAAAACATTATAATAATAAAAGGATATGAAATCAATGATAAAACTATTTTACTTCCCAGGATGCTCATCAAGCCAAAAAGCTAAACAATGGTTGATTAAAAATGAATTAAACTTTGAAGAAGTTAATTTGATAGAAGATGAGTTAGAAAAAAGTGATATTTTAAGAATACTCTCATTAACAGAATTGGGTGCAGAAGAAATTCTTTCAAAGAGAAGTCATATTTATAAGGCATTGGATTTGGACTTTGATACGCTCAGTCTGAGTGAACTGGTAAAATTAATTAGCAAAAATAGAGGACTTCTAAGACGTCCACTGCTTGTAGATGAATACAGATTGCAAGTGGGTTATAATGAAGATGATATTCGGCAATTTCTCCCTCGTTCCGTACGAAAAATAGAAATCGCGTGTGCGATTGACAATGTTAGAATGTGGGATAAAGAAAGAGCTACTTACAATTGAGGGGTATAAAACCTACAAATATTTATGAAAATCAAGAGAAATATTATTTTTCTTGATTTTTTTAAATTACGGAGTTGTTTTTTATAGGAAATAGGCATATAATATAAATGTGGTTTACAATTGTAAACGAAAGGAAAAACCAAGCAATACTACTTGGCTGTATGATTAAACACTGGAGGGATTATTATGAAAAACACCGTAAAAGCAGGCGTTGCTGCAGTTAAAGTTCTTGAAAATTGGGGAGTAAAAAACATCTATGGTCTTCCCGGAGGCTCTATTAACTCTTTGATGGATGCACTTTTAGAAGAAAAAGAAAACATTCATTATGTTCAAGTTCGTCACGAAGAAGTAGGGGCAATGGCAGCAAGTATGCACGCTAAATTCACAGGACATATTGGTGTAGCTTTTGGTTCTGCCGGGCCTGGTGGGACTCACTTGCTCAATGGACTCTATGATGCTAGAGAAGACCATGTCCCAGTCTTAGCTATCATTGGCCAGTTTGGAACAAGTGGGATGAATATGGATACTTTTCAAGAAATGAATGAAGACCCAATTTATGCTGATGTTGCTGTTTATCATCGAGTGGTCATGACTGCTCAATCTTTACCTCATGTGATAGATGAAGCGATTAGACAAGCTTATAGTCAAAGAGGAGTCGCAGTCGTCCAACTTCCAGTTAATCTTGGCTGGGAGGAAATTCCTTCAGACAGTTGGTTTGACGCAAGTCAAGTTTATGCCCAACCAAAACTAGCTAATCCAGACGCAAAACAAATAGAAAAAGCAGCTGAAATTCTAGAAAATGCTGAACGTCCTTTAATCTTTGCAGGGATTGGAATGCGTGGAGCAGGCGATGAATTAATTACTCTATCGAAAAAACTTAAAGCCCCTATCATGATTTCAGCCTTAGCAATAGATATTGTTGACCATGATTACGAAGCATTTTTAGGTTCAGCTATTCGTGTATCAAGAAAGCCAGCAAATGAAGCTGTCGCAAATGCAGATGCTGTTTTAATGCTTGGTACCAACCAACCTTTTATTGATGTGACCAATATGTTTGAACATGTGAATCATGTCATACAAGTTGATATTGACCCAGCAAAACTTGGAAAAAGACAAAAAACAGAATTAGCAATCTTAGCCGATGCCAAAAAGGTTGTTCATTCGCTCAATGAAAATATTAACGAAAAATCAGAAACAGCGTGGTGGCGTGCTAACATAAAAAATGTTGCTAACTGGAAGGCATATACAGATTCTCTTGAGCAAGATACTCATTCTCCGTTAAATATGTATCAAGTTTATCACGCAATTAATAAAGTAACGACTCCCAATGCTTTATTTTCAACTGATGTAGGTGATGTTACAATGACCTCAGTGCGTCACTTGAAGATGAGTAAAGGACAAATGTGGCGTACATCAGGACTTTTTGCAACAATGGGTGTTGGACTTCCGGGAGCTATTACGGCAAAACTAGATTATCCTGAACGACAAGTTTGGTCATTGTCAGGTGATGGTGCATTCTCCATGGTGATGCAAGACCTAGTTACCCAAGTACAAGAAAAGCTAGGAATACTTAATGTTGTCTTTTCAAATGAACAATTTGGTTTTATAAAAGATGAACAAGAAGCTACAAACAAAGGGTATCTTGGTGTTGAATTTACAGGGATCGATTTTGCAAAAATAGCAGAAGCTATGGGAGCTAAAGGATATACTGCTCGAAAAGTTGAAGAGTTAGATCATATTTTTGAACAAGCTTTGGATGATATCGAAAAAAATATTCCTGTATTGATTGATGCGAAAATAACTGGAGAAAGTCCTATTCCTGCTGAAGCTTTAAAATTAGATTCAGAACATTTCTCAAAAGAAGAAATCAATAAATTTAAAACTAGATTTCATGCTGAAACTCTTGAACCGTTTTCTAAATATATGAAAGAAGAAGGAATAAGTGAAGCTGGGAAAGCGACAGCTCAAGGTGGTTTCTAATCATAAAAATAGAGCAAGAATTTGATTTTTCTGTCATAAAAAGATACAATTTTTCTCGTATGCTTTAATTTTATATCAAGCAGAAAAACAATCTTGGAGGCTATAGATAAATGAAAATTACAATCGCAGGAGCTGGTGCAATGGGGAGTCGCTTCGGTTTAATGCTACATCAAGGCGGCAATGATGTTACTCTAGTTGATGGCTGGGCTGACCATGTGAATGCAATTAAAGAAAATGGCTTACAAGCTAATTTTAATGGGGAAGAGATTGTAGCTCATTTGCCAATAGAACTTCAATCAAATATTTCTTCTGAAGAGAAAACAGACTTAATTGTTTTATTTACTAAAGCGATGCAATTAGATAAAATGCTTCAAGATATCAAACCACTAATTGATAAACACACGAAAGTTTTGTGTTTACTTAATGGGATTGGACATGAAGATATTGTGGAGAAATATGTTCCAGTAGAGAATATTTTCATTGGAAATACAATATGGACTGCAGGATTAGAAGCGCCTGGTAGAGTAAAGTTATTTGGAGATGGCTCAGTCGAGTTACAGAACTTGGCAGTGGGGCAAGAAATTGCTGCTAGAGAACTTGCCAAAGTTTTGTTTGAATCTGGTTTAAATGCTAAATATTCAGAGAATATTCGTTATTCAATTTATCGTAAAGCTTGTGTAAATGGCACAGTGAATGGTCTGTGTACGATTTTAGACACTAATATGTATGGGCTTGGAATTACACAATTTGCTCATGATATGGTTGTTACTATTGTCAATGAATTCGCTGCTGTAGCCAAGTATGAAGGGGTAGATTTAGATATATCTGAGGTTGTTGAGCATGTCGAAACTTGTTTTAATCTCGATACTATCGGCATGCATTATCCCTCAATGTATCAAGATTTAATAAAAAATAATCGTTTAACAGAAATCGATTATATCAATGGTGCAGTATCAAGAAAAGGGATAAAATATCATGTGGCAACACCCTATTGTGATTTTTTGACACAACTGATTCACAGTAAAGAAGAAATCTTAAAAGCAAAATAGTGGTTTAACCAAGCAAGTGCGCTCTATCTTCGCCCTTTGGGCCCCGCTGTCCATCTTCGCTACGGCTCTACGTGCTTTGCACGCCGTTCTGCGAACGGTCTACGCAACTTCGTTGCTCTCCGCTGTCCATTCGCTCTATCTCCGTTTCACTGCGCTGTCGATTCTCGCTACGGCACGGACGTGCCTAGTCGAAGTCGCAACTCGCTAAAGCGATAAGGCGAAATGGCAAGCTTTGCTTTCGTTCTACTAACATCAGTAGGAGAGAAAGAATCTCCCACTGATGAAGTAAGCACTTCAACTTATGGTGAACTAATCATATAAAAAATACCTTGATAAGATTATTAGGGTGTTTTTTTATGATATAATTATTTTCTAAGACTGAGGGAAGAATAAAATATGAAAAATGCATCAGAAATTTTAGAAAAAATGAATAAAAATCAAAAAGTTAATTATGATAGAGTTTTTCAAAAAGTACAAGAGGATTGGATTGAGCAAGGGATTCGTCCTCAAATTTTGCTGCATAGTTGTTGCGCACCATGTAGCACTTATTCACTTGAATATCTTACTCGTACAGCTGATGTAACGATTTATTTTGCAAATTCAAACATTCATCCCGCTAGTGAATATGAAAGACGAAAAATTGTTCAACAGCAGTTTATTGAAGAGTTCAATCAACGAACAGGTAATGAAGTTAAATTTATTGCCGCTGCTTATGAACCCAATCTTTTCATAAAAATGATACAAGAAAATCATCTTGCTGGTGAACCTGAGGGTGGAAAAAGATGTACGGCTTGTTTTCAAATGAGATTGGATCTTGTGGCTGAGAAAGCTAAGGAACTAGGATTTGACTATTTTGGTAGCGCTCTGACGCTTTCTCCAAAGAAAAATAGCCAACTTATCAATGAGATTGGTCTTGATATTCAGAAAATATATAGTGTAAATTATCTTCCAAGTGATTTTAAGAAAAATAATGGCTATAAACGTTCTATTGAGCTTTGTAAAGAATATGATGTTTATCGTCAATGTTATTGTGGATGTGTTTATGCTGCTAAAGCGCAAGGTGTGGACTTGAAGAGTCAGAATAGGGAAGCTATTGCTTTTATAAATAATCAAAAAAGGTTTGATAGTCATATTTAATGTAGATTTTATAAAAAGAGAGCATCTGGCTCTCTTTTTTTTTGACTAAAATAGATAAAATCTTTAAAAAGTCAGTAAAATTAAGCTTTTATCCATTATCGATATTTGCATATCATTAGGTAAATTAAATTTTATATGAGATAATTCTAATTATAAGTTAATAAAATGTATTCATTAGATGACGAAAATATTAGAGAAAGGAAGAATTAGTGTTTAATTTAAACATTAATTCAAGTAAAAATCTATGAGTAAAAAAAGATTCAAAAAGTTGATAAAGCTTTTTGCGATTCTGGCTCTTGTTCTCCCCTTATTTAGCGGATTTGGTGCAATCAGAACATCAGGAGAAACATCTGGTGTGATTAATCCGAATTATCAAGAACAAGATTCTGATATTGGAGGAAGTGGACGTCCTCTGGCAGCTAACACTTGGAAAGTTGCTGGTCATGAACGGGTTCTGAATCATACAGGAAATACTGTAAGAGGAATAAATAATTTTATAACAGATGCACCTGAAGCTTCAGAAAGTGATTTTCCAGACATAGGCTCAAGTAATACATTAGATAATACATGGATTCAATATGGCACAATGTCACAACCAGAATTTGATATTACTCAATTTGCTAAAGAAACTAAAACTCCTGGTCTATATGATGTCTTCACTCATGTAAAAGGTTATCGGCATGTTTTAACCAAACCGCTTGATGTTATTTTAGTATCAGATTTTTCAGCGTCTATGGATAGTCAATCGCGTATGAATTATTGGCGAGGTGCTGTCAACGAATTTTCGAATTTACTAACCAATTATGAGGGAGTAAGAGCAGATGATGTTCGAGTGGGACACGTTGCTTTCGGGTCAAAAGTATATAATACAGGAAACGATGCAAATACTGCGACCTACTTTAGTTTGAAAAATTATGGTCAGGCTGCGGAAGATTTGAAAAGAATTGCTAATCCTCAGCAAACACCGATTTCGCTCTCCTCTAATTATACATTCACTCAAGCTGGACTTCGTGCAGCTCAAAATATGTTTGACGTGAATGATGGAAGTCGCGAAAGGATTGTTATCTTACTGACAGATGGAATTCCGACTTTTTCTAATTCAATAACAGGGTTTGATAATAAAAATTCTAATAATACTATAGATATTGGTGAAGTTACAGAAACGACTGGTGAGGGGAACTCACCAATACGTGATGGCGTTCCAGCGGCACAGACTCCATCTGGTGCTAATACTACTGTTGCAGGTAATGGTAATGGATATAACGGTTCTGCACGTATTATTGATTGGTCTCAAGGAGTTAATGGTGGTCTTCGTCCCAGAAATGCTGTAGGTTCTAGTTCAAGTAACCCTCAGTATGATAATGTTTTTCCAGCGACAATCTTTCAGGCAGATAAGATGCAGCAAGATGGAATACAACTTTATGGTATTGGGATGAACATTGCTGCAACGAATACTAGTGGAACAGAACGTGGTTTTAATATTGAAGAGGTAAAAAAGAATTTTGAACGTCTAGTTGACGGAGAAAATTATGATTACGAAAGCAGTGAATCAAAATTTACCAATTTTCCTGGTGGAGATTTTCATCTTATTTCTCAAAAATTGTCAGGTATACTTCAAGATCATTTGAATACTGTTAACAACGGACAAATTAATATTAAAATTGGCGAACAATTTAATCTTGAATCCAGCAGTGTTAAGGCCAACTTAGTGGGAACAGGAGGAAATATTGGTGCTATAGATAGCTCTGCTAATGATTCTATAGTATTATCTGATATTAGCTTAGGGGCTAATCAGGAAGTTCAAATTTATCATCAGGTACGAATTAAGACTGAGGATACAAACTTTGTTCCAGAGCAATGGTATCATATCTCTGATCCTGTAGCTACTCAATTTGTAAACAATACCGGCTCTGTGAATAGTAGGACTGAAGCGCTATTTGCAGTACCATCAGGTAATGCTCCTGGTGTGGATTTGGATTTTGCTAAACATTGGGTTGCTAATCTTGAAAGTATTCCTAAACAATTAGAACTAGTGCTTGGTCGTTCTACAGAAAATGGAATTTCTGACTGGGAGAAATCAGTTCTATTAAGTAGTGAGGGAGATTGGAAAGCTTCACTTTCTAAACTTCCGAAATTTAGTAATCTTGGACTAGATTTTAATTACAAAGTTAATAATGAAATATTTTCTGATGAAGATAAGAACCTGTCTAAGGTTTACCAGTGGGATGTAACTGGTACTACAGATATGACCGTTGTCAATACAGAACGTTTCCGCTTACAATTGATTAAAACTTCTAATCATACTAATAAGCCATTAGCAGGGGTAGAGTTTATCCTGAAAAATAGTGAAGGGAAAGAGGTTGCACGTGATAGGACGGGTGAATCTGGAGAGATTATTTTTGAAGATTTCCGTTTGAACTATGGAGAAGAATATAGCTTATCTGAAACAACACCAGCGGGTCATAAACCAACAGAACCGTGGACAATAAAAGCAGAGATTAAGGAAGGAAAACCTGTAGTATTTGTTGAGGGTGAAAAGGTAGAGTTGGATGCCGAGAATAATCGATTTGTTCTTACACTTAATATCACAAATGAGATTAATGTTGAAGCATTTAAAAATTCTGTAAAAGTTGATAAACGGGATGCAGTAACTGGGCAATCAATCTCAGGAGCACACTTTAACCTATATCATCTAAATGCGCTTAGTGATGATTTAGCGGATTTGACAGCTTTGGAGAGTTTTGATAACTTGTTACCTGGATTGTATGCTTTGCAAGAAGTTGCAGCACCAAATGGATATTTCCGTAATGATGAGGTTCAATATTTCAGAATTGATTTTGAGGGTGGATTTACCGCAATAAATGCTGAAGGTGAAGAAATACCATTTTTAGAAGAAGCAGAAATTGGACAAAATGGTTTTATCTTTGAAAAAGATGAAGAAAATAATCCTAGGCTTACTCTCATCTTCCATAATAGAGCTGCTCCTCCACTCTATCTTGACGTAACAAAAAGGGATGCTGACTTTACTTCTCCATTGGCAGGGGTGACTTTTGAACTGACAAAAGTTGGAAGAATTAATGGAGAGGATGGAAATGCAGGTGAAGCTACTTCTCCTTTGAGACTTTTCAGACTTTTTGATAGTGTAGCTTTGGATAGTACTGTTTTATTAAAATCAAATGATTCTGGACGTTTATCTCCTCTGGATGATGATGGAAATCTGATAGAAAATGCAGACCCTATTGAATTAGATTATGATACAGAGTATCAATTATTTAAAAAAGATGCTGTTGGTCTATTCCCAAATTTTGGAGAATTGAGCCAATGGACAATTAAAACACCGACTGCTGCAAAAGTACAGGAACACGCTAATGTAAATAGTGCTATAACTATCTCAGGAGATGACCTAATTGAAACACCAGATGAAGCTATTTCTGGTTCTGTTGTTCATCCACCTTCTCCTGTAGGTTATGTTTCACTTATCACAACACAAAATGCAGATTTCAAACCGATAGTAAATCTAGAATCCAGCACAAGAGCTGCTCTAAAGATGGCGCGCGATAATGAAGTATCAGCCTATGTTATTTCGTTTGAAGTTCATTCAAATATTACTCATCCATTTACGATTGAGAAAGTTGATGCGAGAAATAATACTCCTATGGATACACAATTTATCTTACGATGGGTACAGAGATTTGTTCCTACGACAGATTTTGATTCACTGAAGACTTTGAATCTTGAAGATTTAGAACTTTCTGGAGGAGAAGACGAAGATAGTGATGCGGTGGTAGATGTATCAACAGGTGCTACACTTTCAACGGTTAATGGTTCTAAAACGCTCAATCATATGTCTCGTGGAAATCTTTATATTATTAGTGAAGATACTCCACCTGCTGGCTACCAGCCAACTAATACAGTGATTGTTGCTTATATGGATGAAGCACAAGGTTATAGTGATGTAGCAGATATTCATATCCGTTTGGCTCGTCGCTCGGCTAATAATCCTAATCTTTTAGAATTTGGTGCATTGGAAGAATTTCCTGAATATCGTGGAACTCTTGATGATAAGATAGGATTGGTTTTTGCCAACTTTGAACTTGGAGAGCCCAACAATGGTAATGGAGATAATGGTGGTAATGATGAAGATGTTAAGGATGAAGGAAGTTCAAAATTACCTAGTTTGGGAGTAGTTAGTGCTGGTATTGCTGGTATAGGTACCTTGGTATTAATTGCTGCTTATCTGATGAAGAAATATCTGAAGAAGTAATTTAGTATTTTGACTTCATAAATTTTAAAAAGTTTGCATAATAATTATTATGCAGGCTTTTCTTTTATAGGTGATGTTATGAGGGGTGTATTATAAAAAATAGATTTATAGGTTAACTCTTTGAAAATAAATGCTATAATATGAGCAACTAAATATCAGGGGCAAATGATGAAAAAAGGAAAATTGCGAATTTATTTCGGTTATGCGGCTGGTGTTGGGAAAACTTACGCTATGCTTGAAGGGGCGCATGAAGCCCAAAAAGATGGAATTGATGTGGTGGCAGGTTATATTGAACCTCATGCGCGACCTGAAACCATGCGATTACTGGATGGGTTGGAGAAGCTGCCAACTAAGCGTTTGATTTACAAGGGAATTAAACTTCAAGAATTTGATATTGATGCTGCGATTGTAAGGAAACCTCAAATTATACTAGTTGATGAGTTGGCACATACTAATAGTTATGGGTCACGGAATAAGAAAAGATTTCAGGATATTGAGGAATTGCTTCGGGCAGGAATTGATGTCTATACAACGGTGAATGTTCAGCATATTGAGAGCTTGAATGATGTTATTGAGAAGATAACAGGGATTCGTGTGAATGAGAGAATTCCTGATGATGTTTTTGATGAGGCTGATCAAATAGAATTGGTTGATATTGAACCGTTGGATTTGCTTGAACGTCTTGACAAGGGAAGATTTATCAAAAAGCTCAAGCCTATCGCGCAATGCAAAATTTCTTTACAGAGGAGAAGTTGATTGCTCTTCGTGAGATCGCATTGCGCAAAACCGCTGACCAAGTGAACCATAGTGCGGTTCGCATGGATAAAAATAGAAATAGCGCTTATACGAAAGAGCATGTTTTGGTCTGTGTTTCTCCTTCACCATCAGCATTGCATGTGATTCGAGCAGCAGCACGTTTGGCGATGGCTTTTAAAGCGGAATTTACGGCACTTTATGTGGGAAATGTGGAAGCTGAATCTTCAAGTGATGAAGATAAAATGAGATTACGTCAGAGCTTACAGTTAGCTGAACAGCTAGGAGCAAAGGTTTCGGTTGTTTATGGGGATGACCTCCCTCAACAAATTGCAGAGTATGCCAAGGTGAGTCATGTGTCAAAACTGGTGATAGGTAAAAGTGCAGAACAACCATTTTGGCGAAGGGTGAATATTGTTGATTTTTTAAGTCAGGCGGCTCCTAATCTAGATATTTATGTTATTCCAAATGGGAGAGCACTGGAGGAAACATCACATCGAAAGTTTTATCAACTGACAAAACTACATTTTTCTGTCAGTGATTTATTTAAAACTTTGCTGATGCTTGTCGTTGTGACGGTAGTTGGTCTGGCTTTTCGATATTGGAATTTCAGTGTTGCAAATATTATTACAATCTATATTTTGGGGGTTCAGATTAATGCTGTGCTGACGAAGGGGCGAATTTTTAGTGTTATTTCGTCAGTGCTTTCTGTGCTTTGTTTTAACTATTTTTTTACTGCTCCTTATTTTACTTTCGTGGCATTTAGTCCGAATTATCCAGTAACTTTCTTTATTATGCTTGCTGCAGGGTTAATTACGGCAACATTGATTAAGAGAATTCAGGAGCAAGTGAGAGCCTCTGCTGAGAAGTCTTATCGTACGGAAATTTTGCTTCAAACAAATAAGGAATTGGCACAATCTGATTCGGTAGTAGATATTTTAGAGGCTACAGCTTACCAAGTCGAAAAATTGTTGGAGCGTGATATTGTTGTCTATCCTGTTGAAGAAGGTGTACTTAGCGAACCACATTATTTTGCTACGGAACGGTCTAATCGTACGTTAGCTACTTATGAATCATATAAGGAAAACGGCGTAGCTGAGTGGGTGATGCATAATAACAAGCGAGCGGGAGCGACAACGAGTACTTTATCAGCTTCAAAATATTTGTATCTTTCTATTCGAGGTAAAAATCAGGTTTTTGCTGTGATTGGGATATTAATGACTGAAAAATCTGAACTTGAAGTTTTTGAAAAATCAGTTGTTTTTGCGATTTTAGGTGAGGCTGCGTTAGCTTTGGAGAAAGAAATTTTACGTGAGGAGCAGCAGAAAACAGAACTCAAGATGCAGCAAGAGCAGCTTCGTGCTAATCTACTTCGTGCAATTTCTCATGATTTGCGAACACCACTGACAAGTATTTCGGGTCATGCAAAATTACTGATGGAATCTGGTCAAAGTCTGGACGAGCTTCAAAAAAATGAACTTTCAGCGTATATTTATGATGATGCGATGTGGCTGATTAACTTAGTCGAAAATCTGCTCTCTATCACAAAATTGGATGGTGATGTGGAGTTGCAGCTAACAACAAATATCATTGACGAAGTGATTGAAGAGGCTTTGAAACATGTGGACAGGCATTTGAGTCAATATCGATTTAGTTTGGAATTATCAGCTGAGGTATTGACCGCAAAAATGGATGCTCCTTTGATGATTCAGGTGTTGATTAATATTATTAATAATGCTGTAAAATACACGCCTGTTGGCTCAACGATTGTACTAAGTACACAGCGTTTGGACGGAAAAATAGTGGTAGAAGTTGCTGATGATGGGGTTGGGATTAGAGATGAAGCAAAGTTGAAAATTTTTGATTTATTTTATACGACAGGAAATCGTCAGGTGGATTCAAAACGTGGTTTGGGTCTTGGACTGTCCTTGTGTAAGAGTATTATCGTGGCGCACGGTGGTGAGATTTATGCACGAGATAATTATCCAAAAGGCGCAATTATTGGTTTTACATTACCTTTAGTGGAGGTTGTTTTAACGGATGGAGAATGAAGTGATTAAAATTTTGATTTGTGAGGATGATCCGTCAGTCAATAAATTATTGTCGTTAACGATGGAAGTTGAAGAATATGATTATACTGCGGTTCAGACGGGCAAAGCTGCTTTACGTGAGTTGGTAACGCACCGCCCAGATGTATTGATTTTGGATTTGGGACTGCCTGATATGGATGGTCGTGAAATCATTGAAAAGGTGCGCGGTTTCTCACAACTACCGATTATTGTAGTGAGTGCGCGCGGTGAAGAAACGGATAAAATCGGTGCGTTAGACGCGGGTGCGGATGACTATTTGACGAAGCCTTTTAGCACTGATGAGTTGTTAGCGCGTCTGCGTGTGAGCTTACGGCGAGCAAAATTTGCTGACAAAAATCTGTCAGCACTGACAGAAAAAACAGAATTTATTAATGGCTGGCTGCGAATAGATTTTTTGTCCAAATGCGTATTTGTCAGTGATGAAGAGATTCATCTGACTCCAATTGAATACAAGTTGCTTTGTCTTTTGTCTGAAAATCTTGATCGTGTTTTGACTTATCATTTCATTGTCAAGGAAATTTGGGGTTATTATGAGGAGGATTTTTCGGCTTTGCGTGTCTTTGCCAATACATTACGCAAGAAAATTGAGCTTAATCCGACTCACCCTAAAATCATCCAAACACATATTGGGGTAGGTTATCGAATGGTTAAAATTGATGAAAAATGAAGTCAAGACGAAATATGAAGCCTGCCATTTCGATTAGCATCAAGGTGGACGGAGATGGTGCTACTTTATCCGCAGAGAACGGGAATTAGCATACACTTGCTTCGATAAAATAAAAACTTACTGATGGACTTTTTGTCAGTAAGTTTTTTTAGTCTGTCAGTGCTGACAGGCTTTTTTTATCAAAACAAGTGTGTGCTCCGCTGTCCATCCTCGCTACGTGCTTCGCACGCCGTTCTGCGAATGGTCTACGCAACTTCGTTGCTCCGCTGTCCGTTTGCTTAACTGCTAAAGCTTGCATTTTCGCTTCGCTCCGCTATCCATTCGTTCTATCTCCGCTTCGCTCCGCTGTCGATTTCACTAACCGACTAAAAGTCGGAAGTTCAAATCGCAATCCAGCAAAGCTGGCAGGACGAAATGGTAAGAGCAAAAGGCAATGCGACTGATAAAAGGGCAACTCTCACTGAATAAGGCTTGACTTCATCTCAAAAATAAAATCTTTATATCATCTTTATATGACTTGGCTAATCTTTATACCAGCTTAATTTTTAAAATGTTAGAATGATTTCGATATCAAAGAGGAGGACAATGTTTTGATGGATTTATTGATGCTTGTAATATTTGTAGTGCTTTTTGCACTGATTTTTGGATTGATTGCTTGGTGTAATCATCAAATGAAGAGAAATTAGAAAGAGGTGTTGAAGTGTTCATTGTTTTAGGGATTATTATTATTTTGTTGGCTTTTTATCTCTTTTACGCGCTGATTCATCCAGAGCGATTTTAGGAGGAAAATGAGATGTTACAAAGTGTTTTTATTTTAGTAATTGGGGTTTGCTTAATGCTCCCGACAGGAAAATATCTTTATCATATTGCAACGGGACAACACACCTTCGCTGATTCAGTGATGAACCGTGTGGATTCTTTGATTTACAAGTGCATCAGGGTAAAAAAACAAAGGATGACTTGGAAAAAATATGCAATTGCATTAGTCTTAACCAATGCGGTAATGGTTTTTTGGGGCTACTTGATTTTACGGGTGCAGACTTTGCCTATTTTTAATCCAAATGGAATTTCAGCGATGGAGCAAAGTTTGAGCTTTAATACTGTAATTTCTTTTATCACCAATACTAACTTGCAAGACTACGCTGGAGAGACAGCTTTGTCTTATCTAAGCCAGATGGTTGTGATTACTTTTATGATGTTTACATCAGCTGCATCAGGTTTTGCGGCTGCAATGGCATTTATTCGTGGTTTATCGGGTAAGTTTCAAGATATGGGAAATTTCTATGTTGATTTTGTTCGGATTATCACTCGTGTACTTTTACCTCTTTCCATCATTGGTGCATTGATTCTTATCTCACAAGGAGTTCCTCAAACGCTCATGCACACTTTGACAGTGACAACTTTGGAAGGAAAGTTTCAAGATATTGCATTGGGACCTGTTGCAGCGCTTGAAATAATCAAGCATTTGGGTACAAATGGTGATGGATTCTTTGGGGCAAATTCAGCCATGCCTTTTGAAAATCCAAATGTGCTTACTAATCTTGTTGAAATGCTGTCAATGATGCTTTTACCTGGCTCAATCCTTGTTGCTTTCGGACATATGGTGGCGGATAATCATTCTGTGCTGACAGAACGTTCTGAAAAGCTGTCAGTAAATGACAAAGCTCAAAAAATTAAAAAAGTTTGGCTCGGAAGACAAGCACGTCCAATTTTTATTGTCATGAGTGTATTGTTTATCGCTGGTCTTATCGTTATTCTTTGGGTAGAGTCTAAAGGAAATCCTATTTTACAGCATATTGGTCTTAGTCAGTCTATGGGCAATATGGAAGGAAAAGAAACACGATTTGGTGTGACAATGTCTGGGCTTTTTACTGAAATTACAACAGCATTTACCACAGGGTCAGTCAATAATATGCATGATACACTGATGCCATTGAGTGGTGGTGTTGCTCTAGTAAATATGATGCTCAATGTCATTTTCGGAGGCAAAGGTGTTGGATTGATGAACATGATTTTATACGTTATCTTGGCTGTCTTTATCTGCGGGTTGATGATTGGGCGCACACCTGTATATCTTGGGAAAAAAATTGAGGGAACAGAGATGAAACTGACTGCAATGGGAATCATTGTGCATCCATTTCTCATTTTAAGTTTTTCGGCACTGGCTGTTTCACTTGCTGCAGGTGTTGCGGGAGTGAGCAATCCAGGCTTTCATGGTTTGTCACAAATTATCTATCAATATACTTCATCATCAGCTAATAATGGTTCAGGTTTTGAAGGTCTAAAGGATAATACCGCCTTTTGGAATATCACAACAGGGTTTGCTATGTTCTTTGGACGGTATGTGACCATGATTATTCAACTTGCAATTGCTGGTTCATTGATGATGAAAAAACCAGTCAATGAATCACAAGGAACGTTAAAAACAGATACAGGCACTTTTACTATCGTGCTGTTTGTCATTGTCATTGTCATTTCAGCTTTAACTTTTTTACCAACTTTGGTTCTAGGACCGATTGCTGAATCTTTAACTTTGTGAGGTGTTATGATGGTTTCAAAAAATAAAAAATTATTAAATCAGGAAATATTGACAAGCTCTGTCAAAGGAGCATTTGTCAAACTTAATCCGATGTATATGATAAAAAATCCAGTGATGTTTGTGGTTGAAATTGGTTTTGTGATTACGTTGATTTTATCTATTTTCCCTGATTTGTTTGGCACAGTGAGCCGTTCAACACAGATTTACAATAGTATTGTGGCTCTGATTTTGCTACTGACAATTCTTTTTGCTAATTTTGCTGAATCTGTTGCCGAAGGGCGAGGTAAAGCACAGGCTGAGAGTCTGAAAAAAACGCAACAAAATATGAAAGCACGACTTATTGGTACTGACAGAAATTCTGTCAGTACTGACGAGAAAATAATTGATGCTACTGAACTGAAAAAAGGCAATATTATTCTTGTCAAAGCAGGCGAGCTTATTGCAAATGATGGAGAAGTCATTGAAGGAATAGCCTCTGTTGATGAATCAGCAATTACGGGTGAGTCAGCGCCTGTCGTCAAAGAATCAGGGGGTGATTTTGCTTCTGTCACAGGAGGAACAACGGTTTCAAGTGATTGGCTCAAAATCGAGATAACATCAAATGCAGGCGAGTCCTTTATTGATAAGATGATTGCTTTGGTTGAAGGAGCATCGCGCAAAAAAACACCCAATGAAATTGCTTTGAATACGCTCCTTGTCAGTTTAACGATTGTTTTCTTGATTGTCATTGTGACACTTTATCCTATCGCAAATTTTGTCCATGTGAAGCTTGCTGTACCTACTTTAATTGCATTGACCGTTTGTTTGATTCCAACAACAATTGGTGGATTATTGTCCGCTATCGGAATTGCTGGTATGGATCGTGTGACACGTTTTAATGTGATTGCCATGTCAGGAAAAGCTGTCGAAGCGAGTGGAGATGTTGACACTATGATTTTGGATAAAACAGGGACGATTACTTTTGGTAATCGAATGGCAGCTAAATTTATACCCGTTGCTGGAGTAACGCTGTCAGCACTGACAGAAAGTGCGGTACTGACATCATTACAAGATGAAACGCCAGAAGGAAAATCTATTGTCAAACTGGCTGAGGAGCAAGAAGATAAAGAATTTATGACACCTGCTGATATGACTTTTGTAGCATTTACAGCTCAAACTCGAATGAGTGGGGTGGATTTTCCGATAGGACGGACGATTAGAAAAGGTGCGACAGATGCGATTATCGCTCAGGTCACAAAACGTGGGGGTAGAATTCCCACAGACTTGAAAATAATCACTGACGAAATTTCATCAGCAGGTGGCACACCATTGGCCGTTGCTGAAAATGATAAAATTCTTGGTGTCATTTATCTAAAAGATACAATTAAGCCAGGTCTAGTTGAGCGATTCGCGCGTTTACGTAAGATGGGCATAAAAACGATTATGTGCACAGGCGATAACCCATTGACTGCTGCAACCATTGCTCAAGAAGCAGGTGTAGATAGTTTCATCGCCGAATGTAAACCTGAAGATAAAATTGAAGCTATCAAAGCAGAACAAAATAAAGGAAAAATTGTTGCGATGACAGGTGATGGCACAAATGATGCACCAGCATTGGCTCAAGCCGATGTAGGAATTGCTATGAATTCAGGAACTAGTGCTGCCAAAGAAGCAGCAAATATGGTTGACCTTGATAGTGATCCTACCAAAATTCTTGACATTGTTGAAATCGGAAAACAATTACTGATTACACGCGGAGCATTGACCACTTTCTCCATTGCTAACGATATTGCCAAATATTTCGCCATCATTCCAGCGATGTTTATGATAGCAATTCCAGCAATGCGCGTGCTCAATGTCATGGGGCTTGCGACTCCGTCAAGTGCAATTTTATCGGCTCTGATTTTTAACGCCATCATTATTCCTATTTTGATTCCGCTTGCGATGAAGGGGGTCAAGTACAAGCCTCAACGATCAGAAAAAATGCTGACACATAATATGTTGATTTATGGTCTAGGAGGAGTAATTGCACCGTTTATTGGCATTAAAATCATTGATTTTATCATTGCACCACTTTTGCATATGATAGGACTTTAAAAGCATAGACTGTCAGCATGCTGACAAAAAGGAGAAATTATGAAAAAAGCACTTACAGAAATAAAAACACCATTCCTAATTACGCTTGTGTTCATTGTTATTTGTGGTCTATTCTATCCATTACTTATGACAGGATTAGGCCAAACACTCTTTCCCCACCAAGCTAATGGCAGTCAAGTTATTGCTGACGGAAAAGTTATAGGTTCGTCATTAATCGGTCAAGAATTTACGACGCCACAATACATGAAAGGACGCCCTTCTGCTGTAAATTACAATACCTATACCACCAAAGAGAAAGAAGAGGGAATCTACACAGGAGTGTCATCTGGCTCTCAAAATCTTGCACCAAGCAATCCAGCACTTCAACATCGTGTTGAAAAAGCTCAGGTTGCGTTTCTCAAAGCAAATCCCACAATAACAAAATCACAAATTCCAACAGACTTACTGACCGCCTCTGGTTCAGGTTTAGATCCAGATATTAGTCCAGAAAGTGCACTTGTTCAAGTACCAGAACTATCAAAAACAACAGGATTAAGTGAAAGTAAATTAAAAGAGATTGTCAGAAAAAATACTCAAAATAAGTTACTCGGATTTCTTGGCGAAAAAACAGTAAATGTTCTATCTGTCAACATTGATATAGCAAAGTTCTTATCCCAAAATAAATAAAATATAAAAAAATCACTAAGTACTCTTAGTGATTTTATCTCGTCGTCTTCTCCCAAGAGAAAAACAGAAATTTAACCTATTGCATATAAGCTTTGTTTAGTTTATTTATTAATAAATCGTGCCTGTATTTTTCTAAATAACAATACCCCTAAACTAATAACTATCAAAGCACCACCAAAGACCAAAAGAAATTCAGAAGGAGAATCTCCAGTAGTAGGTAATTTTTTATTTTCAACTTTTTTATCTATGCTTTTGTTTTCATGAGTCCCTTTTTTGAGGTAGATGTAGGGATAGCTGGCTTGGGAGCAGATGGCAAAACAGTATCTTTTTTATAGATATAAGTTATGTTTTGAGTTTGATGAGTGAATTGTCCATTAGCATTTCCGTAAATTTCTTTAAAAGTGTATCCGTTGATACGTTTTTGCTCTGAAGAGTAGCTTTCACCAACATCACCAGATAGGACTATGGATTTTGAGAGCGTCTTTCCAGCTTCATCCACATAGTTAATGATGACATTTCCCTTGTCTGGCAATTTGTCACTAACTTTTATCGTAGCTATAGCACTATATATCCCATGATTTTCCGAATCCGAGAAGAAATTAGGAACACCTCTTGTATAGGTCACCTTATATATTCCAGCTTTACTGGTATCTACATCACCACTAACAATAATATTTGAAAAATCTACAGGATTTCCCCAATAATCTGTTGCAGAATCAAAATTATCTTGAGCATCCCAATGCTCCCCAACGGTTAAGTTTGAATCATGAACAATAATACTAGAAAAATCTTGATTCATACGATAAACATAAATTACTGTCTGTGCTTGATCAGTAAAAGTTCCATTTGCATTTCCTTGCACCTCTTTAAAAGTATAACCAGAAATACTCTTTTGTTCAGCTGTATAAGCATCTCCAATATTTCCGTTTAAAGTTTCAGGAGTTGCAATTTCCTTGCCATTCTCATCTTGGTACAAAACAGTAACAGCCTTACCAGGTAAAGCAGGATTTAAAAATTGAAATTGTCCCATAATCATTGATGAATTTAACTCATAAAACCAGTCTTGAATACTCCAATCATAAAAAATAGAATATTGCCCCGTAACAGGGAACATCGGTTGATTTAACATATTATTGTTTATAATATCATCTTTTTTAGGAATCAATGGAGCAGTAATACTAACAAATGGATTGCTACCATCAGACTCAGGACTGGTGAGTGTTCCATTTAGAGTCACCTTAACACCCTTCAATTCACTTAATGGAGGCTTTGTATCTGTATAGTTAATGCCGTCAGTCGTATAAATCATCTTTACTAAAGGTAAAAAATTGCTACTTCCAGACAAGGTAGGATAATCTGCAAATGTAAACCATTCATTTCCAGATGCATCAGCATTAGTGAAGCTACTCCATAGTTTATTAGTCAGTGTTCCATTACTTATCGCAATAAGTTCCTCCTGAATATAAACGGTAGAAGTTGTTTTGAGATTAATATCTGAAACTTGATTCCAAGAGATATTTCGATAATTATCACCATCAAAAGAGTAAAAAAGTGCAGCACCGAAATTTGGTGTACCCGCCTGTACTTTTGGACTCCTCCAACCTATGCATGCTGCTAATAGAAGCAATACAGCTAAAGACAAAATGTGTTTTCTTTTCAATTTTATAAGACTCCTTTATTTAACTTGTTGGTCTTTTTTGTGACTAACATTAATACATGATTAAATTTTATCATTTGAAGTAAATTAAAAAATATCTTTTTGTTAAAATTGGTTTTATTTAATTAATTTTTATTATGTATTTTATTGATTGCATTATTTTGTTTTTGTATTGAAATGTTTTTTTAAAACATAAGCCCACAAAAAGAAATATAAATGATTTGTACTATTTCAAATAAAAATGTCAAGATTCTATAAAAAGTTTATAAAATAAAAATAGCAGAAGTCGTTACAACATCACTTTAAGGACGGGTATTATACGCTTTTATAGTAAAAACAGCTTAAGTTCTGTCAGAATTAACATATAAAAAACTTGCAAAAATGATAAGAAATATGTAAAATTAACGTAATCATAAGATAACGTATTGTTAAAAATGGAGAATATGAATCACCTATAGAAGAGTGAGTAGTTAATATATGAGCGACGAAGTGATAAAAGTCTATTATTCAGTAGGAAGAAAAAGCGCCACTGTCAGAAAATTAGAAAAGTGGTTTCAGATGCATCAAATGGAATATCAGCTATTAACCTTTGGCTCTCTGACCCAAAAAGAATTGCTTAATATTTTATATCTAACAGATCAAGGATTTTCAGATATTATAAGAACAAAAATAAAAAATCCAAGCCTTAATAAACTTTTGAATCAAGCAATTGACAAATATACTGTGCCAGAAATGCTTGACTTTTTGTTGGAACATCATTATTTATTAAAAAGTCCAATTGCAATCAAAGACCACAAACTCCAAATAGGATATAACGAGGAAGAATTGCGACAATTCATTCATCGAGAACGGAGAATAGTGGAACAACGCTATCATTTCAGTCAGTAAATAAATGACCTAGCTTTTGTTGAGTTAGGTCACTAATTGTGGAGAAAATAAAATATGGAAACAACTAAAACATCCAAGCAACGATACAAAGTACAAATTGCTCCTTATCAGTCATGGATAAATAGCATTATCATTCCTTCAACATTAATCGCACTCTATCTCTTTACTCTGATAGGAATTAAGATAAATGTTGTGGGGACGCTTATATTTATTTTTGCGATAATCACACATCTTAACTATAAGCGAGCAGAAGTACCAAAAATCTGTTACACTGCACCCATTCTATATTATGTCTATAATGTTGTATCTATTCCGCTCATGATTTTACTTTTTATATCTCCAAATGAAATTATTTTATCTACGCTTTTATCTTTGATAACTATCATTTTATTGATTTTGGTCATCGTTTTCTATTATATTTCGGCAAGTGTGATTAAAAAGCAGTACCCAAATCTAAAAGATGACTTTAGAAAAGCCAATATTGAGTACAAATCAAGTAAAAAATCATTATAAAAATAAAAACCAATAAAAAAACTCTCGTATCCGCGGGAGTTTTTTTATTGATGAAATGAAAGTTATTTAATGTACGAAAAATAATAAAAAAATCTAATTAATTAGATTTTTATCTTAAATATTTATACGAAAAGCCATAATTTTTCTGAAAGAAAATATAAAAACATAAGATAAAAACAGTAATGCTTATTACTACCTTACAAATACATTATATAATAATTTATAAATATGTCAACAGTTTTGCAAAAGATATATAAGAAATCAATAATTAAAATTGTGAAAAAATTAGAATTCAAAGATTCGGAATTTATGACGATTATTTATTTTCAAATGGTTTTTAAGACTAACTCTATTATACTATAGAGTTTTTGCTTTCAGAAAAATTATGGTTTTCTTGAAAGAGCGATTAAAAAAGAAGAAGAAAGACAAATGTCTACTACACAAGGAATAGAAAGGAGAAATAGGCAGAGAAATAAAAAATATACAAAATGAGTGAAAAAAATATTTCACAAAAACAATTCATTGCTAAAATCAAATTTTGATTAAATTTTGATTAATTATTTATTGGAGAAAATTAAATGAAAAAAACACTTAAGCAAGCAATTTTTTCAAGAATGATGGCTAGTTCCACAATTCTTATTCTTGCGAGCGGAGCTGCAGTACCAGCATTTCAGGCATATGCTACGACGGATAGTGCTTCAAATCTTTCCACTAATCCTGTCGCAGATTCTACAAGCGACCGTTCATTGACTATTACCAAATATCAAATTACGGAAGCTAACCAATCTGGCACTAATGGAGATGGGACTGGCGGTACAGTAAATCTTCCATTACTTCAAGGAGTTGAGTTTAAAATTCAACGTGTTTTGCCAGTAAAAGACGGTGCACAATTAGTTAATCCTGCGCTTCAACATGAAGGAACAGACTACACGATTGATTCTAACTTTACAGCACAGACAGGGACAACAGGTTCAGACGGTAAAGTCAAATTTGATTTAGGAACAGGCACTGACAATGATGGAGTCTATCTTGTGACAGAGGTTGATGATTCAGGAGCTATTGATCCTACAACAGGAAAACCTGTTACAGTTGTGAGTCCAGCTGCACCTTTCTTTGCTTATATTCCACAAACAAATCGTGGAACACAGTCAGGGCTTATTTATGATGTACAAGCTCAACCCAAAAACCAAATTATTGACGATATTCATCCCGTCAAAAATGTTGGAACAGAGGATGGCAAAACAGATTCATTAGTAGCAGGAAATAACTTTAATTGGTATCTCAAAACAGATATTCCTGCAGGTCTTTATTCGACAGCAACGAAAGATACTTCTTTGCAAGTACGAGATAAAGCTGGGAATGCTGTTTACTACGCGGATGGTACTCCTGTAACGGTTGCAATCAAAGCTGGAGATCCACTTTACTATTCAGCATCGGATGCTTTTGCAGCGGCAGGTGGTGTGCCTATTTACTCAAATGGTTCAAGCACAGCTCTTAAAGCAGCTGATTTAGCTCCTTCAAGCCTATATACGATTACTGACCAAATGTCCAATCAACTCACGGTCAACTCACAAAAAATGCAATATCAGGATGCCTCTGGAGCATGGGTGGATTTAGATTCTAGCGACTATACTTATACCGCCACAGGTAAAACAACCCTTACATTCGAATTAACAGAATCAGGACTTGCCAAAGTAGCAGCTTCAAAAACAGCAGGTGGTACACCTCAAATTCGTGCGGTTGTTAACACTAAGGTTGATGCAAATTGGGATGGGGTTATTGAAAATAACTTCACAGCAACTTATCAAACTCCTACAGAAGCAGCAACTCCAACAACACCACCAGTTAATCCCCCAGTAACACCCCAGTAACACCCCAGTAACACCCCCAGTTCCACCTATTGACGTTACTCCACCACCAGGAGAAACACCTAAATATTTTGATGGCGGTTTTGATATTGTAAAAGAAGATGCTTCCACTAAAACTGAACTTGCTGGCGCTGAATTTATGATTGCCACGAGTGAAGATAATGCAAATGCAGGAAAATATCTTGCATCTGATGGTAATTCTTATACAACAGCAGATACATTACCAAGTGGTGTAAGTTTCTTGACCTCTACATCTGATGGTAACGGACATGCAACTTTTGATGGACTACCTTTGGCATTTAATGACGGTAATGGTAATGGTATTCTTGACTGGACAGACAGCAATAGCAATGGAATCATTGACCCAGGAGAACTTTCAGACGGAGACACCGTTCAATCTGATTACTGGGTTGTTGAAACAAAAGCTCCAGCAGGATATGAACTTTTAAAAACTCCACAAAAAGTAACAGTTAATGACACAACATCGAATGATTCAACAATAGAATTAACAGTAGCAGACCAAAAATCAACAGATTTGCCATTTACAGGTGGAGCAGGACAAGTATTACTCGTAACCCTTGCACTTGGTTCAATTGGTATTGGTACAGCAATCATTGTAGCGCGTAAAAAACGTCAATCAAAGGAAGTATAATTTTTAGAGAAAGGAGACAGCAGAAGTGAAGAAAAAAGTAGGTACTTTTGTAGGAATGTTGATACTTCTTTTTACAGCACTGTTTCCAGCCGCTAATGTATTTGCTGTAGGAACATTGAACGTAGATGTTAATGTCTCGAATATGATGAGTTCCACATTATCTGGACAAGATGCCTTGTATCGTATGGATTTCAAAGTAACAGGGATTAATACGACGTATAATAATGCTAAATTAACAGTCAGTGTTCCAACAGGGTTTAGTTTAGATACTGCCAATATGCCTTTAAATAGTATTGCGATTAATGGAATAACACCTGTTTATGATACTACAGCTAATACTTTAACCTATAATTTAGGGACAGTTAGTTCTGGATTAGATTATTCTCTAGTCCTGAAAGTAGCAACGACTAATGGCTCTACTCCGAATGGAACGACACTAACATTAGCTGCTAAGTTTACTGCAGATAATTTTGATGGAAATGCAGCCGACAATGCATCGGTGACAGTCAATGCATCTAATACAATTAGTACATCTAAAACAGCGGCTTCAATTACAGATTCAAGTGGCAAAACTATCTCACGTCCTCCTGCAACGAATGATATCATCAATTGGCAAATTAAAGTTGCAGATATTAATAAAACAACGGGTTTATTGTATCTTAAAGAAGGATCTAATATTGTAGTGGTAGATACTCTTCCAGATGGATTGTCTTATGTTAGTGATGATTCTGGTGGTGTATATAATGCTTCAAATAATACAGTTACTTGGACTTTTGGAGCACCAACTATGGCTCAACAACAAGCAGCAACAGGAGATTTATATAATAAGACAATCAATGTAAAAACGACGATAACCAGCACAACTAATTTTTCAAAATTGACTAATAGTGTGAAAGCAACTGCGACAGACTTGAATGGAAACCCTGTGACAAATACTTCATCAGCATCGGTTAGTATGGGTTTAAGTGATCCTTCTGCTCCAGAATTACCTTCAGGAAATATTTGGGTATTGCAACATGGTGCAAATGCGGCGGCTGGTTTTTATCAATCACAGTGGACTCAAGGCTCAAATCCAGATCCAACGCTTTATAATGACCAAACTTGGGCGACAGCCTTTAATATTCGAGATAATGCAGCTAATAGTCAAACCAAAGATATGACTTCATATGTGGCTTACTATTCAATCGACCCACATTTGAATTTAAGTTCTTTGTATGTTCCAAGTTATGTCTTAGCTTATGATGCGGCTAACAACCCGAGCACGGCTATGGTTGGTGCGCAACATCCTAATATGGATATTTATATTACAGTAAATGGGACAGAATATAAAGCAGTCACTAATGCGACAGACCTAACAACTTATCAGATGAGTGCAATCTTTACTCAATTGGGATTACCTCAAGATAGTCATGTTTCTAATGTGAGATATAATTACACCTATGCTCCCGCAGGAATGTATGCGAGTAATATGGCGTTAAATTTCACGATACAAAGTGGTTATGTGGGGAAAGTCACGAATACTGTGGTTTATAAAATATCTGGTTATAATGCAGCGGGTCAACCAGTAACCATTGATACTACATCTAATTCTACAAACCCTAGTAACGTTGTTGGAGCAAGAACAGCAGAAATAGTTGCTCGTCCAGTACCGAGTCCTCCAGTTGCAACTTCCAAGATTAGTTTTGACACAAATAATAATGGAGTTGTAAATTTGGGAGCTAATCGTGTGACAGGTAACTTTGGAAATATCAACACATCAACCTCAAATATGAACGGTCCATTTACAGCAGTGGTTATCTTACCTAAGGGTGTAACAGTTAATACAGTAAATCCCAGCTATCAGCTAAGGAGTGCGATTGGTAACTCATGGGATAGCGCAACGACAGATGGAAATAATGCTAATGGTACTGTTAAGATACTTTCTACAAATTATAATGGTACAGGGCAGGAACAAGTTTTAATTAGTTGGACAAGTGATAGTATTTTACAACCAGGCCAAGCTCTATGGTACGGTTTTAATGTAAACATCGACAGTACAGCTTCCTCCCCTATCCAACTCTATACTTTTGGGGCATCAAGTGATACAAACCTCACAGTTCCTACTGCTCCAAGTAAAATAACGGATTCGTTCTTGTTGACAGATAACGGTTCAGATGATATTGCAAAAACAGCAGATATCAATAACAATGGTAGCAGTACAGATAAGTTGGTTAAATCAGGCAATCAATATACGGTATTGAGTAACTATGGTTTAAATGTTCAAAAGCAAGTACAGGGGAATTTGGATTCAGGATACTCTACCTTTGGTCATGTTTCACCTGGTGGGACAATTGATTATAAAATAGCCTTGACTACACGTAATCCAAATCAGACACTTACTAACTTTGTCTTTGTAGATGTACTTCCATCTGTGGGAGATTTAGGGATTACGGACAATACTGCTAGAGGTTCTCAATTTACTCCTATTTTGACGGGACCTATTAGTTTACCTAGTTCTTGGAATAGTCATGTTACAGTTTATTATTCTACAGCTAAAAATCCCTCTCGTTCAGATTTAACAGCTAATGTGGCTTATCCTAATACAACGACTCAATTGACAGACCCGAGTGGAGTTCAGACCGCCAATTGGCAAAGTGCTAGTCAAGTAACGGATTGGTCTCAAATTCATAGCTATATGATTAAACAAAACGCTGGAGATACGTGGAGTAATATTTCTAATTTGATTTATACTTTCACGATGCAAGCTCCAACGGTAGCTCAACTTATCTCAGCAGGAGAAACAAGCGCCCTTGCAACTAATGTTTCAGGAGACCCTACAAGTAATCCAACAAATCGGGCAGCTTGGAATTCCTTTGCTTATCAGGAAAATACTTCCCAAGTTATTGAACCAATCAAAGTTGGGGTTGCAATGGAAAACTATACAGGTGATGTATACTTGCTTAAATTTGAAACAGGTACAACTGTGGATACGGATAGTGATGGAAAACCAGATATTGACTCTAATTATCATTTGACTAAGGGAAATCCTTTGTCTGGTGCAGTCTTTGATTTGGTTGATGCGAGCGGGAAAACAGTAGGAACTGCAACAACAGACCAATACGGTCAAATTCATTTTAGTAATGTTTGGTATGGAGATTATACTCTTGTAGAAACAAAAGCTCCTGCAGGGTATGAACTGTTGAAAAAACCAATTCCTGTCACGGTTTCATCGTCAAATAATGGTGTTACAGTAGCATTTGCAGGTGATAGTCCACAAACTGTTCTTCCTAGCACAGGAGGTGATGGATCAAACCAAGTGCCACTAATTGTAGCAAGTAGTTTAGGACTTGTAGGACTAATTACACTAGGTGCAGGATACCTCATCCAAAACAAGAGAAAGAAAGGAGAGGAAAATGATGTTATTGAATAAAATAAAAATTTCAACTGCTTTTAAAATACTTTTGTTCATTTCATTTCTCTTTTTCAGTTTTGTTTCTAAAAACTTGACCTTTGCAGATACATCAACTCCTGATACTTCGTTGACAATTGTGAAATATAAACTTTCTGAATCGCAGCTTCAAAATTCTAATTTACCGAAGCATCCAACAGGGTCGATTTTGGGAGCTAATGAAGCTAAAGACTCATCGGGAAATGATTTAACAATAATGTCAGGGGTTCAGTATAAGATTGATGAGGTCATACCAAGTAATGATGAGAATGTACCGTTTGAAATTGCTCCTAACAATCATTCTCAAGTGATTACTACAGATGGTGAGGGACAAGCAACGATTACGCTTCCAGCAGGAATATATAGAGTAACAGAACTTCAAGGAGCGGGGATTCAGAATCCCGCGGCACCTGTTATCGTTCAACTTCCAATGACTTTACAAAACGGTCAGATTTTGAATCACGTTTATCTCTATCCAAAATCTAGTGTCATATCTCCTCAAAAAGAAACAACATCTTCAAGAGCTAAGGAAATAAGTAACATTCCGCAAACTTCTGGAAGTGAAAGTTCTTTATATCCTATTTATATCGCTTTATTCATAGTGATTTGTGCAGGATTATATGGTCTGTTTATCATCAAGTCTAAGCACTATACTAAATAATGATAAAAAGGAGGAAGAGTAGAGCAGGTGTCATGATTAATTTGAAAAATTTGCATGCTCTGATGATAATACTCTTACTATTTCTTTCTCCTTTTTATCTATCTTTTTTAACAAGTTTTTATTGTTAGATTCTATATTAATGATTATCACAGGAAGAAATTCTTCTTGTGGTAATGAATGGAATAATATCAGTAATTATTTTATTCATTACCACAAGAAAAGGGGAAACGATGAGAAAGAAAAAAATTCCAGTATTGCTAGTTGCCGCAATTATCTTTATTTTTGTTGGTATTGGTGCATTAGTGTACCCTATTGTAGGAGATTATTTTGCAAATCAACAGCGCTCAACAGCTGTTGCTCATTATGATAATCGATTAGAAAAAATTTCTAAATCAGATATTGAACAAAAATTAAAGGATGCTCAGGAATATAATGATAATATTTTTGCTCAACAGCAAGGAGAAGTCGCACCTTATCCTAATATCAAGTATAAAAACACAATTAATGTTGGTGGAGTTATGGCAACGCTAGATATTCCAGCGATTGATATTAAAAATATGCCTGTTTTTCATGGCACGAATGAATTGACTTTGAATGACGGATTGGGGCATTTTCAGCCTTCATCAGTTCCGATTGGAGGAAAAAATACTCGTGCTGTTATTGCAGGACATTCTGGACTACAAAATCAGGTATTGTTCACAAATGTGCGGAATCTTCAGGTAGGAGATATTTTCTACATTAATGTTTTAAAGAAAAAATTGGCTTATCAGATTCAATCTATGGACGAAGTTCTACCTTCTCAGGTAGATAAAGTTAAGATTATTCCTGGTAAAGATATGGTTACTTTGGTTACTTGCACTCCGCCAGGAATCAATACTTATCGTCTTTTGGTAAATGGGGTTCGTATCCCGTATAGTAAAGCTCAAAAAGAAAAAGTAACTCATCGAGATATGTTCAGCTATACTAAGGTGGTTATTGCTTCATTGAGTCTTTGTATTCTTTTATTTATTATTATCTTGATTTTATACCGTATATTAAAAGGTCAATATAATCAAGCGGTTAAAATGATGAATGAAGGGAATCGAGAAACTTCAGAAAAAAGGCTGCGCAGGTTATTTAAAGCAGTCAAAATCCTTTTTATCACGCTAATTATCGTGATGGTTGCAGTTTTAGGATTTACTATTTATGGCTACACACAGATTCAACATCAGAGGCAGATGAATAGTATTGAGGTAGGGAAGACAGAACAGCTCTCAAATTATAATTTAGATAAGATTAATCGTGCTAATTATACAGAGTCAGATGTCACATCTGTTGGGATTGGAAATTATGCTGAGGCTAAGATAAATTTTAATCAAACAGTCAATGATTGGGGTGTTGGGAAAATAGTAATCCCTAGTCAACAAATTAATCTTCCAATATTGGCTGGGATGAATAATGATAATTTATTGAATGGTGCAGCTACGTATAGTGTTCAGCAGCAGTTGGGAAAGGGAAATTATGTTTTGCTTGCACACAATATTCCTAATAACAAAGGAGAGTCAAGTCCAGTTCTTTTGGGAAAAATCAATAAGTTAAAAAAGGGAGATGTGATTTATGCCTCAGATTTCAAAAATGTTTATGTTTATAAAGTTACGACAAATCAGGTCGTTAAGGAAACTGAGACACAATATATTGAACAGCCACAAGATAGGAGAAGTGGGGCAATGATTACTCTTATTCGTTGTGAAGGTGGAATGGGAACTCAATTTCGTCGTGTTGTACAGGGAGATTTGGTGAAAAAAGAGTCATTAAATCAACTAGATAACGAACGTTTAAAGGATTTGGGGATGAGCAGAACGGCATCTAAGTTATCTAGCGAAATATATACTGGCTCTAGTTATTCGTCAATTACTGTTTTAGGGATGAGGATTGCAGCGGCTATTATTAATAATCCGATGCAAACTCTTATTCCTATTGTGTTACTTTTGATGGTTCCTATTCTTTTTTTAAATTTACTTTGAGTTTTGCGCTAGAGAAGAAGTGATAGGAGTGATAAAGGAGTCAGAGATTTATGGGCAATCTTGAAAAACAAAAAGAAATCAATGAACGAATAAAAGCGATTAAGAAAGTCATTCAGCGTTATAGAATCCCAATTTTAAGGCTTTCAGAAAAAATAGATTATCCGGGAACGATAGTGGCTGATGTTTTGTTTTTTAGAAAAAAAGCTGGGGATGATTTTTTGGAAAAGGTTGAAAAAGGATTGGAGGGGATTATTAGAGAAAACAGAAACTTGAATGTGATGACGAAGCAACATGATAGAGAAGAAAAAACTAAGGATTCATTTGAAAATTTAGGTTTTTTAGATTCAAAAGTTCCAGTAAAGTTTGGTGTAAAAATAAGGCGTATTCGCTATACGTTGAAATATTCAAAGGAGGAATTTGGTGAAAAACTTTCTCCAAGTTTATCAGTTCGTATTATCGATGAAATGGAAAATAACCAATTTGTTCCATCGCTAAGTTACCTTATCCAAATTGCAGATATGGGAAATGTGACATTAGACTGGCTTTTAAGAGATTAATGGCTTAAAGGAAGTATTTTAGGAGAGAGTGTGTGAATTCTGTCAGCACTTTTAAGTTAAAAAATAGTTCAATTATGAAAATTATGGAATTTAGACATCTCTGTAATTAGATTTATGTCTATGTTTTTTAATTGGTTTAACAAAAAAAGAATCACTTTATTGGCGATTCTTTTTATTACGGCTTGTCTATTTTTATTTATTGTCATTCATGAAGAAAAGCAATGTTTGAAGCTCTTTAGTGAGATCAATAGATTGAACAACAACATCTGATGGGACACGAAGGCGAATAGGCGCGAAATTTAGAATTCCTTTGATACCAGCTTTAATCAAAATATCAACGACTTCCTGAGCGTCTTCTTTTCTAACAGAAAGAATAGCAGTTTTAATATCTGATTTTTTTACATTTTTCTCTAAATCAGAAATATTAAAGATTGGGATACCATCGTCTGTCTGTGTACCCACTAATGGATTTCCAGAAATGTCATAGGCTTGAGTAATTCTCATTTTATTGCGTTCTTGGAAGTGGTAGTGAAGCAATGCTCGCCCGAGATTTCCCACCCCAATCAGTGCCAAATGTGTTTCTTGGTCTTGACCAAGTAATTCGCCGAAAAAGTCGCGTAATGCTTGTGTTTCATAACCATAACCACGGCGCCCAAGTTCACCGAAAAGAGAGAAGTCTCGACGGATTGTTGCAGCATCTACACCAATTTTTTCAGAAATCAATTGCGAATTGGTCCGTGTGATATTTTCCTCAACCAGATTTTTAAATAAACGATAATACTGAGGAAGACGTTTTGCGGTTGCTTTTGGTAAAGTTTTATTTAATTTAGTGTCAGTCATTTTTTTCTCCGTATAAAATGTGTATTTTAGCACATTTCATCTTAAATTTTTATTTCAAGAGTTAAATCTGTTTCTTTTGTGATAATTTTACCAAAAGTTTGTGAAATTATCAACCAAAAATAACGGAAGTGAATTATGACCGTTATTGTCAGCGCTGACAATGTGTTGTCAGACGAATAAATAATATAAATGAAGCATAAAAAAACTGTCAGCATACTGACAGTTTTTCTGTAATTAATTAGTGATTCAAATTAACCTGACTATCACTGACAGAAATTTTAAGGGCTTGATTCAAATTACCATCAGTAAAGGGAAAGCTTTGGCGCTGATGACTCACATGGAGTGCGCTATCTTGTCCATCAATCATCAGACCAGCTACCTTAGGATAATTTAATGTGAGTCGGCTATCATTAAGTGTCCACGTGCCAGATTTTTTGACAGTAAGTGCGCTTGTATCAAAAGCAGAATCATTGGCACTGACATTAAAGAGATTGGTCTGTAAGTTGGTCAGCATGAGGTGCGAGTCTGTCCCTTTAGAAATAAGGGTTGAAAATTGACTGTCTGAAATCTCAAGATGACTATCTGAGAAGTTAAGTACTGCCGGAGAAGCTACGGATAAATGACGAGCAGTCAACCTGGTATCACGAAACTGACCTGAAAAATTTTTCAAAGAAAAATGTTCTAGTGTTATTGTTGTATCAGAAAGTTGTAATTGTAAAGATTTAATCTGATTTTTGTCAGGAAGTGTGATGATTAACGACTCTTTTTGAGCAGAAGCAAAAGATAAAGTTGGACCTTTAAAACCAGTTGATTTTGTCTGAATGATTGCATTTTTTCCTTGAGAAGTAATCATTGTATTACGGTCAAGTAGGCGTGACTCAACTTTAAACTCAGAACCTTCTTTAAACGATACATTGACATCTGACGCATTAATTTTAAGATTTTCTACAGAGGAATTGAGAGTTTGATGAGCGACAATCATCTTGCTAAGTTGTGGATGACCATTTTTCCAGATGATACTTCTATGCGCTCCCATCCCGAATCCGATGAGTCCGAGTGCGCAACCTAAAACCAAAAGCACAGCACCAGCTATCATAAGATTTTTAAATTTCATCAAATTGCTCCCCTCACCTTAATATTCGATTTTTTTGTTAATTTGTAACCGATCCATTTGATAAATTTCATAAATAAATTAAACAAAATATGGGTAAATTCGAGTGTTAACGGAGTAAAAATAAATCCAAGACCGATAGCAACAAAAGCAATCCCTGTGAAGAAGATGAAAGTTATCAAACTCTGTGCGAGAATTCCAAAAGCAGAAATCAGAGTAAAAAATCCACTAAAAATCAGAGCAATTACTGTAATATAGCAAGAGAATAATAAGGCGAAAAGCACAATGCAGCAAGCAAATAAAACAAGAAAAAGACTTAAAGCGACAGGAAGCAACAAGGGAGAGGCAAAGAGTCCGAGAACAATCAACCAAACCAATTGCAATCTGTGTTTGGGGTTTTGAGGCTGAACAGCTGTACTATTTTCATCATCATGTTCTAAGAAATAGGTCATTTTGAGTGCTTGAGCAAATTTTTTTGGTGTTCCATATTTTTCTATAATTTGTTCTAAAGTGAGGTTTGCATCAAGAAAATATTCTTCATAGTATTCCAAAAGTTCAATGGTTTCTTTTTGAGGAATACCCGACAGGTGTTTTTGAACCTCATTAAGATAGTTATTCATCTGTTTCTCCTAACATTTCATCAATAATTTGTCGAAAGTTCTTCCAATCTTCTGTAATTTTTTTGAGTTCATCTTTTCCATCGGAAGTGATTCTGTAATAACGTCTCATTCTTCCTTCAAAAGGAACATCATAGGTTTCAAGTAATTCATTTTTTTTGAGACGACGGAGTACAGGATACATTGTTGATTCGCTTATAGGAAGCCGTTCTTGGACATTTTTTGTGATAATGTACCCATAAAGGTCTTCTTGATTAAGTAAGGCTAAAACGGTGCCGTCAAGTAAAAGACTTGGGATTTGAATTTCCATAGATTTCCTTTCTATATCGTTTATAATACTATATTATATGAAATATAGTATAAAGTCAAATTATTATGTGATACTTAAAACGTTTTCAAATGTATTCTTTTAATGATAAAATAGAATTACGATAGAAACAAAGATTTTCAGGAATCAGTGATCATTTAGTTAAGGAGAAAATATGATTAAACTTTATCTTAGTAGTTCTTGCACATCGTGTAGAAAAGCGAGAAAATGGTTACAAACTCATGGTATCGCGTTTAGAGAAATTAAATTATCACCAAATTTGCTGAGTAAGGAGGATTTAATCGGGATGTTATCCTTATCAGAAAATGGTTTTGAAGATATTATTTCTAGTCGAAGCAAGAAATACTTGGAAGTTGTTTATGATTTTGGAAATTTACACCTCGATGAAGCTATCGCTTTAATCCAAAGAGAGCCAAGATTTTTGAAGAGACCACTTATTTTAGATGAAAGACAATTACTGATTGGTTATAATAAAGAAAAAATTCGTAGTTTTATTCCTACGGAAGCACGTAGAGTTGCCTTGAAATCAAGAATGGTTCTAGCTTAAGCGTGGGGAAATGAGCAAATAGACTTACCAATATGAGTAAGTCTATTTTAATTTCGCAAAAATCTAGCTTTGTCTTTGCTTATATCTCCATATCGAAAAGAAAGAGAATCATAATTACTGATTAAATAATTGCTTCTTCAATGATGAGTTAGAAAAAGAGTACCAAAAGCCGATTTGAAATGATATAATTAATACGAGTGCCTGACAGCTAAAAATAGAAGTAAAGCTAATCCGTCGTGGATAAACGCCAATAAATGAGTCCTGTGGTATGAAGTCAAGACTTATTCAGTGGGAGTTTCGTAAAACATTTGTCCATTTTCTCTAGTCGCTATCTTCGCTGCGCTACGCTGTCCGTTTGCTTAGCTGTTAAAGCAGCAAGAGCAAAAGGCAATGCGACTGATAAAAGGGCAACTCACCACTGAATTTAAGATACAACCTCTAGGTGTAACAACTCAGCGACCTGTACGCAGCTAAAGCTGCAACAGTCTGCTTAACATCTTCGATATGGGGTCACACCGTAGCGAAGCTTCGTTATCCATTCGCTCTATCTCCACTTTGCTTCGCTGTCGATTTCACTAAGCCACTAAAGTGGCAAGTTCAAATCGCAATCAACTAAAGTCGCAAGGCGAAGTGGTCTTGTCCCTGAAGCCTAAGTGCTAAAGCACTAACGCCCTAGGGCAGTCGGACGAAATTCAAAGTTGGTGCTGCTTCATCCCCTACATAAGAGGTAGGGGTGTTGCGATTGCGACTGGGTGCTTCAGCGCCTTAGCGAGCATCGACAGCGTAGCCCAAAAGGGCGGAGATAGCACGCATTTACTTCGATAATATCCTACTGGATATTAAAATGAAACTAGCATACTTCAAAAAGTTAAAGGACATCGTTTTATGAAGAGGTTTAAATAGAATTATGATTTTACTACAAGGAAATGGCATCGCTCGTACTTTTGGTGGCGATGTTTTATTTAAAGATATTAATTTTAGTTTGCAAGATAAGTCGCGTATGGCTTTGGTTGGACGAAATGGTGCTGGAAAATCCACCTTATTAAAAATTATTGCTGGAGTTGAGGAGCCAAGTGCAGGAACGATTTCAAAAGTTAGAGATTTGTCAATGAACTATCTTGCACAGGATACGGGGTTAAACTCGGATTTAACGATTTTTGATGAGATGCTAACAGTTTTTGAAAAACTACGTCAGATGGAAAAACAGCTTCGTCAGATGGAAATGCAGATGGGAGAACTAGAGTCTAATGATTTAGCGGTTCTCATGGCACGATATGACTATCTCTCAGAAGAGTTTCGAATCTTAAATGGTTTTACCTATGAGGCAGAGATAAAGGCAGTATTGAATGGTTTTCGCTTTGATGAATTGATGTGGGATAGAAAAATTTCAAGCTTATCTGGGGGACAAAAAACACGACTTGCTTTAGCAAAAATGCTTTTGGAAAAGCCACAGTTGTTAATTTTAGATGAACCAACGAACCATTTGGATATTGAAACGCTGGCTTGGCTGGAAAATTATTTAAAAAATTATGACGGAAGTCTTTTGATTGTTAGTCACGATCGATATTTTTTGGATAAGGTTGTGAATGAGGTTTTAGAACTATCCAGAGGTGAATTGACGCGCTTTGTTGGAAATTATTCAAAATATGTTGAACTTCGTGAAGAAAAGTTACTTTCTGAAATTAAAAATTTTGAAAAACAACAAAAAGAAATTGCGAAATTAGAGGATTATGTAGCACGCAATCTTGCACGTGCTTCAACGACAAAAATGGCGCAATCTCGTCGGAAAAGGTTGGAAAAAATGGAGCGTCTGGACTCTCCTTCTGGAGATGAAAAGTCTGCACATGTTACTTTTATTCCCGAAAAATCTTCAGGTAATGTAGTTCTGACAGTGACAAATGCTGCGATTGGTTATCCTGATAAGGTGCTTTCAAAATCAATTAACCTTGATGAACGTAAAGGAGAAGCGATTGCTATTGTTGGCCCAAATGGGATTGGGAAAACAACACTTATTAAATCCATTATTGGTCAAATTCCTTTTATTTCGGGTGAGGCCAAGCTTGGTGCAAATGTGCTACTGGGTTACTACGATCAAGAGCAAGGACGTTTAACTCCATCTAATACTGTGCTTGACGAGTTATGGAATGAGCATCGGCTTCTTAATGAGGTCGAGATTCGCAATATGTTAGGAAATTTTTTATTCTCTGGTGAAGATGTGAAAAAGACGGTAGGAATGTTGTCCGGAGGTGAAAAAGCACGTTTATTATTAGCTAAATTGGCGATGAACCATGATAATTTTTTGATTTTGGATGAACCAACGAACCACTTGGATATTGATTCACGTGAGGTGCTTGAAAATGCTTTGATTGACTTTGCAGGAACGATTTTATTTGTCTCGCATGACCGTTATTTTATTAATCGCGTGGCAACAAAAGTGATTGAACTCTCAGCCAAGGGCAGTATGGAGTTTCTGGGCGACTATGATTATTACTTGGAAAAGAAAGAAGAAATTGAGTTTGCAAAGGAAGCGCTAGAAGGGCGAGAGTTTGTTGAATCAGCGAGTCAACAAGACTTTGCAGCACAAAAAGAAGCGCAAAAAAACCGACGCAAAATTGAGCGTGATGTTGCAAGTGCGGAAGAAACTTTGGAAAAAATAGAGTCTACAATAAAAGAGTTACTGGTGCAGATGCATGAAAATCCGGAAGATTTTGTAAAGCTTGGAGAACTTCAGGCGAGTATTGATATATTGACTGAGCAAAAAAATGAAACTGAGCTTGTACTTCTTGAAGCGATGGAACTACTAGAAGAGTTAGAGTAAGACTTGCAAATTTGTCTAATCTTTGATAGAATCATTCTAATAAAACTTTTAATTTAGGGTTGGATTTTGCAGATTGCTGTGAAACTGCCCTGTTCTGGTGACGGAAGTCCTAGGATAGTCCAGAGAGACTAGCAAGGTTGAGAACAGGTGTAAAATAATCATCTGTCAGTACTGACAAGAAGTCTGTCCGTTCAATATGGCTTGATTTGTATTGAACGTGCGCTTTATCGGCTTATACAATAAGCTGTCAGTATACTGACAGAAAACTTTTACAAAATTTTTCAAAACTTGCAGTGTTTCTGCAAGTTTTTTTGTTATAACACTACACAATTAATTGAGTTCATTTTTATTCGTTATGCTTTAAACACCAACTTTTATGCGCTGTGTCAAGGACTCTTGTATTAATGCAAAAGAAGTATAACAGTATGAAATATTCTCATCTCTTACTACAAGGAGTTCATTTTCTATGTCATTGTCAAAGAATATTGCAGCTGATTTATTAAAAATCAAGGCCGTTAGTTTGTCACCAAGCCAACCTTTTACTTGGGCTTCTGGTATTCAATCGCCAATTTATACGGACAATCGTGTCACACTTGCTTATCCAGAGGTACGGACGCAGATTGAAAAAGGCTTTGCGGATTTGATAAAATCGGAATTTCCAGAAGTTGAAGTCATTGCAGGTACAGCGACAGCTGGCATTCCGCATGGGGCAATTATTGCGGATTATTTGAAACTTCCTTTTGCTTATATCCGAAGCAAACCTAAAGACCACGGCGCAGGTCATCAAGTTGAAGGACGTGTGGCTAAAGGGCAAAAAATGGTTGTTGTTGAAGATTTGATTTCTACTGGTGGCTCAGTCTTAGAAGCAGTTGTTGCGGCTGAACGAGAAGGAGCAGATGTTCTCGGAGTAGTTGCAATTTTTACCTATGAATTGGAAAAAGCAAGCATAAAATTTGCCGAAGCTGGTGTTAAATTAGCAACACTTACCAACTACTCTGAACTGATTGAAATTGCTCAAGAGACGGGCTATGTTACTTCTCAGGAACTTGCCTTGCTCAAAAAGTTTAAAGAAAACCAAGAAACTTGGTTGGATGTGAGCAAATAATCGTTTTGTAGACTTATTTTTAATGTTTATCAAATAGGGCGTTGGCGCTTTTAGCGCCTAGGCTTCTTGGACAAGACCACTTCGCCTTGCGACTTTAGTTGATTGCGATTTGAACTTCCGACTTTAGTCGGTTAGTGAAATCGACAGCGAAGCAAAGTGGAGATAGAGCGAATGGATAACGAAGCTTCGCTACGGTGTGACCTCATATCGAAGATGTTAAGCAGACTGTTGCAGCTTTAGCTGCGTACAGGTCGCTTAGTTGTTACACCTAGAGGTTACCTTAAATTCAGTAGTGAGTTGCCCTTTTATCAGTCGCATTGCCTTTTGCTCTTGCTGCTTTAGCAGCTAAGCAAACGGACAGCGTAGCGCAGCGAAGATAGCGACTAGAGAAAATGGACAAATGTTTTACGGCACTCCCATTGAATAAGTCTTGACTTCATTAGAAAATAATTAGATTAACTATAAGAGATTGTTTTACTTTTGAGCAAAGAAGTAGATGCGTAAAGTCGAATGGGATGAGATGACGCAAAAAATACTGACAGTATTTCTGTCAGTACTGACAGAAAAGAGTAAGAGGAGAAGTCATGTATTTGTTGGTTAAAAATGGGCGTGTCATTGACCCAAAAACTGGACTGGATTGTGTTTGTGATGTTTTAATTCAGGATGAAAAAATTGTCAAAATCGGGAAAAGTCTGTCAGTTGAAGGGATTAAAATTGATGAGATTATTGATGCAACAGGATTGGTTGTGTCGCCGGGGCTGATTGATATTCATGTTCATTTTAGAGAACCTGGACAAACGCATAAGGAAACGATTCATACAGGTGCCAAATCCGCTGCGGCTGGAGGTTTTACCACAGTTGTCATGATGGCAAACACAAAACCTGTGCTTTCAACGGCTGAAATTCTCCGTGAAACATTAGAAATTGCTGCTCAAGAACCCATTCATATCAAAGCGCTTGGATCGATTACACAGGATTTTGACGGTCAGCAGCTGACAGACTTTGACCAACTTCTGTCAGTAGGTGCTGTTGGTTTTTCGGATGACGGTATTCCTTTGACAAACGCTGGTATATTGCGATTAGCACTGACAAAAGTTTTGGAAACTGACAGTTTAATTTCCATTCATGAAGAAGATCCAAATCTTATCGGAACTTTGGGAGTAAACGATGGTGCAGTCGCTCATCAATGCGGTTTTACGGGTGCACCTGCAGTTTCTGAATACAGTATGGTGGCGCGTGATGTCATGATTGCTTATGATACTAATGGTCGCCTCCACGTTCAACATTTATCAACAGCCGAATCTGTCGAAGTTGTTCGTTTTGCTAAAATGTTGGGGGCGAGAGTGACTGCAGAAGTGACACCACAGCATTTCTCAATCACAGAGCAGGCGGTACTAGAGCAAGGAACAAATGCTAAGCTCAATCCACCTCTGCGTCGGGACAAAGATATTGCAAAAATCATTGAAGGCTTGCAAGATGGTACTATTGATGTCATTGCAACCGATCATGCGCCACACACTCATGAGGAAAAAAACGTCGAACTAGCAAAAGCACCGAGTGGAATGATTGGTTTAGAAACATCATTACAGCTTGGTTTGACTCATCTAGTAGCATCTGGTCATCTTAGCTTATCTGATTTACTTGCAAAAATGACAATCAATCCAGCGCAACTCTATCATTTTGATGCAGGTTATCTAGCAGAAAATGGTCCAGCTGACCTAACAATTTTTGACGCTCATCATGACTTTACAGTGCCAGAACACTTTGATTCTAAAGCGACAAACTCACCTTTCAGCAATCAAAAAGTTAAAGGGCAAGTAAAATTTACGATTTGCTCAGGAAAAGTTGTCTATCAACAACACTAAAACATCAGAAAACTCTGATGTTTTTTTATTATATTATGAAGTACAAAAAATTCCTCTGAAATGCTATAATAGAGTTGTTCCAAAACTTAATTAATTGGCTTGCATCCCAGTAGTATAACAATTAGCAGTTTGCTATGTGCTAAAGATAGCGATTAAGATTTATTAAATAAAAGTAAAAAATTGGAATATACCAAGTGATTAAAGTAACTTATGAGCGAAGAGGAGCATAACAATATAAAATGAATTATTATGAAGAATATAGCAAAGGACACTTGGTTTTGCCGAGCGCACTCTTGACACATTTCAATAAGCTTTTTCCTTCCAGTTCTGATTTTTTGGTTTGGCTTTATTTTTTTGAAAATAGTGATGTTGCTCCAAGCGAAATTGCTTCAAAAATTGGGAGTACACCTGCAGAAATTAATCGCGCGATTGACCGTTTGGCAAAATTTGGAGCTATGAAAGTAACTTTGATAGAGATTGATGGTGAGATGGAGACATTTTTTGATGTCAGCCCAGCCTTTAAACATTTGGATGAACTCCTTAACTCAGACAGTGGTAGCGGTACAAATATTAATGAAGAAAATGAAGGAACACTCAAAGAGCTGGTCAGTCTATTTGAAGCTGAAATGGGAGTTATTTCTCCAGTCCAGATGGAAGAATTACGAGCGTGGCTATTTGAGGATGATTATGAATTTGCTTTGATTAAACAAGCACTTCGTGAAGCAGTCTTAAATCGTAAAGTTTCGTTGAACTACATTAAAGCGATTCTTCGAAATTGGAAAAATGAGGGAATTCACTCTATTCAAGCAGTAGAAAATCGCCAGATTGAACGTCAAGAATCTAGAAAAACGATACCACAAAAGGATTTTTATATTCCAATGGATGGTCCTTGGAATAATTAATTACGGAATAAAAATTATGTTAAGTAAGAAAAAATATTTAGAAGCTTTAGAAATCATTGAAAATATGTTTCCAGATGCACATGGAGAGTTAGTTTGGGAAACCCCTTTTCAATTACTTATTGCAACAATCCTGTCTGCCCAAGCAACAGATAAAGGAGTGAATAAGGCCACTCCTGCACTTTTTACAGCTTATCCAGATGCTCAATCAATGGCACAAGCGGATATTTCTGATATTGAGTCCCATATCAGAACCATTGGGCTTTATAAAACAAAGGCTAAAAATATCTTAAAAACTGCCCAGATGTTGACAGAAGAGTTTGGTGATTTATTACCAAATCTTCCAAAAGATAAAAAAATTCTGCAAACTTTACCAGGTGTTGGGCGCAAGACTGCTAATGTTGTTCTTGCAGAAGCTTATGGTGTGCCTGGGATTGCGGTTGATACTCATGTTGAGCGTGTGTCTAAAAGATTAGATATTGTTCCCCAAAAAGCGACAGTAGTAGAAGTTGAAGAAAAGTTAATGAAGTTTATCCCAGAAGAGAAATGGGTTCAAGCACATCATCATCTTATATTTTTTGGTCGCTATCACTGCACAGCTAAAAAACCGAAGTGTTCAGAATGTCCAGTGTTAGAATATTGTAAGTTTGGAAAGAAGTATTTAGAGAATGAATGAAATCAGATTATCACAGCGACTTCAATCAGTCGCTGATTTTGTATCAAAAGGGGCGAGAGTTGCAGATATTGGTTCTGACCACGCTTATCTACCTGCTTATTTGGTACAAGAGGGAACAATTGATTTTGCAGTCGCCGGAGAAGTTGTTGAAGGACCTTTCAACATCGCCAAGAATCATATTAATGATATAAATTTACATAATAAAATAGATGTAAGATTAGCAAATGGACTTGCTGCAATAGAAAAAGATGACCAAATTGATAACATTGTCATCGCAGGGATGGGGGGGATTTTAATTTCTGAAATTTTGGATGCTGATATAAAAAAATTAAAACAAGTAAAACGATTAATTTTACAGCCCAATAATCATGAAGATACCTTGCGCCAATGGCTTGATAATCAGGGTTTTAGGATAGTTGATGAAAAGATTTTGCTAGAAGCGGGTAAATTTTATGAGATTATTGTAGCAGAACCTACTGATTGTTTTACTGAAAATTCTGTCAGTACTGACAGAAAACTGTCAGTAAAGGAATTGATTTTTGGTCCTAAATTACTACTTGATAAATCAGATATTTTTTGTAAAAAATGGGAAAAAGAACGAGATACTTTAAACAAAATACTAAAAAGATTACCTGAAGAACAAGTTGCAAAACGTGTCGAGCTCCAAGCCAAAAAACAAAAAATTGAGGAGATACTCAAATGAAATTAGTAGATTTTATAGCAAAATATGAGTTGTTTTGCCCGAAAGAACTTGCAGTGGAGGGTGACCCCGTAGGGTTACAAGTGGGCAATCCTGATAAAGAGATCAAAAAAGTTCTTGTAACATTAGATATTAGAGAGCAAACTGTTCAAGAAGCGATTGATTTAGGAGTCGATGTGATTTTTGCGAAGCATCCATTGATTTTTAGACCTTTGGAAGCTTTGACTACGCTTGATGAACAGCAAAAACTTGTTTTAGATTTGGCAAGTTCAGGGATTGCAGTCTATACAAGTCACACTAATATTGATGTTGTTGAAGGTGGATTGAACGATTATTTTTGTGAACTTTTAGGGATGACAGATATTGAAGTTCTAGATGATGAGGAAGGCGTTGGACGCATTGGAAATCTTCCGTTGACAACTCTATCAGCGCTGACAGAAAAAGTAAAAACAGTCTTCAATCTTGAACGGCTGAGGATAGTAACTTATCATCATGAGATGCTGGAAAAAATTACTCGCCTTGCGCTATGTGGAGGCTCTGGCGGTAAATTTTGGCCAATTGCAAAAGAAAAGGGAGCTGATGTGTATTTGACAGGGGATATTTATTACCATGCGGGTCATGACATGCTTTCTAGAGGACTTCTAGGTATCGATCCTGGTCATTATATTGAAAAAGCTTTTATTCCATTAGTTGCGGAAAAAATGCGTAGTTTTGAGACAGATGTTGAAATAATTGAAAGCAAAGTGAACACCAATCCCTTTTATGATATATAAAAAAAAGACCTTGCGGTCTTTTTTTAATAAGTAACACTTGTTTTACCACGAAAATCAACAATCAAAAGATTGGGACTAAGTAATTCTGCAGGGCTTTTAAGCTCAATAAGATTATAAGAAGTGTTGATACTCGTTGTCATATTATCATGGAAGAAGTAAGAACCATATCCTTTGTAGTAGATAGGACCAAACTCTGAATCGATGTGTGCATCAAATTCTTTAGGGACCTTTCCTTTTTCGACGGCAACAATGCGATAGCGTGAAATACCGCCAGCACAAGCATCAACTTCCGTATTTTTTTCACTCAAAGTATGGTCGAAATCAAAAACAAGTTCAACATCTCCAAGTGCTCTAATTTTATCAGCTGTTTTTTCATCAAATGTAATTTTCATTTTACACCTCCAGATTTATATGTATCAGATTATCCTGTATACCTCTATTATAGAATTTTTTGAGAGGAGGGTCATACTTTTTGTTTACGATTAGTTATAATCTTTAAGCACCCATTCATTGATAGCGTGAGCTACCCCAGATTCTTCATTTGACTTAGTAATATGTTTTGCAATTTTTTTGAGTTCAGCTTTACCATTTTCCATGACCACTGGATGTCCAGCAACTTCAAGCATAGAACGGTCATTTTCCTCATCACCAATTGCCATAATTTCATCCAAATCAAGATAAAGTTTCTCAGCTAAATGTTTCACAGCAGATCCTTTGCTTGCTTTTTTATTCATAAATTCAAGATAATAAGGCGTTGATTTTACCATATTGTAACGTTCAAAGAATTCAAATGGGAGGTAGGCGATACCGTCGTCCAGAGCTTCTGGTTCATCAACCATCATAACTTTTGCGATTTCTAGTGCCGCAATTTCTTCTGGTTGACGGAAATAAAGAGGCATATTAACCATTTGAGCTTCATGAACAGTGTACTTTCCAAGGTCTCGATTAGGTGTATAGATTCCTTTTCGGGTGATAGCATGAATTGGTAATCCAATTTTTCTAGCAGCAGCATCAAGGTCAAGCCAATCCTCAGCAGACAATGTTTCTTTGATAAATTCCTCACCAGTTGCTCTCTGCACTAGAGCACCATTGTATGTGATAACATAGTCACTTTGTTCAGTCAAATCTAAAGTTTTGAGAATATCAGTAACACCAGGTAAAGGACGCCCAGTTGTAATAACAATTTTGACACCGACTTCTTTTGCTTTAGCAACAGCTAATTTCACTTTATCAGTAATTTGCCGATTAGGATTAAGGAGAGTTCCGTCAAGGTCAATTGCTACAAGTTTAATCATAATTTATCTCTTTCTGTATTTTACATAATTTTAATGATGTATTTTTAATCTAAAATGGTACTAATCACACCATCAGTACTAATAAAAGTATCATTTTTGATATATTTTGTGAATTCGGGATTTTCCAGCATAACTTTCGGGAAGTAGAAGCGACTATTTCCATGAATTGTTCCAGTTAAGCTTTGGATTAGTGGAGAAAGCATGGAAAGTTCCGTTAATTCTCCATCTTTTTGCAAAATCTCAATTTGTGTACGAGGTTTGCTTGAACTTGGACGATAAAAATCATAAGGTAAGTCATAATTACTATGGATACCTGTATAGTAAACTGGATCAAAACCTGCTTCACTGACAAGTTGACTTAGAACATCAAGCTCATTTTCTTTAATAGAGTTGCGATCAAATTTGATAGATTTCAGTAGATGACGATTGATGTAAGCTGTTGCCAAATCTGATAAAATCTTATCATCGTGCTCCATCCAAGTTTGGAAATAAGTATTCATCACACCATCATCAAGGCGAAGATAATTTTTCAGATTATGATTTTTTTCAAAGAAGGGAACAAGACAAGGACTACTTGTTGCAAAATAGTCGGGACATTGCGCATACAAAAATTTTGCTCGTGCTAACATTTTTTGGAGTAAAACCTCCATTGAGCGCGAAGCAGCGTGAAAATAAACTTGCATATACATTTGATAGCGACTGACAATGTAGTCCTCTACAGCGTGCATTCCAGAATACTTAAAAGCAATGCCGTTTTCGGTAGGTACCATAACTCGTAGAATACGGGTTAAGTCAAATTGTCCATAAACCGCACCAGTATAATAAGCATCACGCAAAAGATAATCCATTCGGTCAGCATCAATCTGACTGGAAATAAGTTGAACAACTTGAGGATTAGCGTATTCGTGAGAGATTACAGAAGCTACTTTTTCAGGAAAATCGGGTGAAACTTGTCGTAAGATAGCATTGACTTCTGTTTCTTCAGAAGTAATAATCTCACGTGTCACAGCTTCATGGTCAGTTCCAAACAAACCCTCAAAAGTATGAGAATATGCGCCATGACCCACATCATGTAAAAGTGCAGCACACTGAGTCAATAAATTTTCATCAGGATTCCATTCAAGAGGAAAATTCATACTGAAATAATCAGTGATTTTTTTAGCAATGTGGTAAACGCCTAAACAATGGGAAAAACGAGTATGTTCAGCACCATGAAATGTAAAACTCGATGTACCAAGTTGTTTAATTCGACGTAACCGTTGAAATTCTGCAGTATCAATTAAAGCAGAAATAATCGAACTATTTACATTAATATAATTATGTACAGGGTCACGAAAAACCTTTTCCAAAACAGACCTCCTATTATTGTGATGAGTTGAATTGTCTACTATATCATTACTGACAAATTTGAAAGAGAGCCAAGAGGAACAAATTTTATAATCTGTCAATACAAAAATTTACTGACAGAAAGCAATCTCTTTGACAGCTCATTTTCTCTAATTATAACCCATTTTAAATTAAAATACCATTTCTTACAGACACATCAAGAGCATCATAAGTAAAAATGAACAGCTATGATTATGGAGTAAATTATAGTAAAATATAAGTTATGAAAATCACAATAAGAAGTCAGATAAAAATTGATAAACACGAAGAAATAATCAAAGAAACTTATGATGGCGAACTAAAAAGAATTGCAGGAAAAACAGTATTAATTTACAAGAATGAAGCAGAAGAAAAGGTACTTCTCAAATTTGATGAACAAGAACTTACAATGACAAGATTTACTGACAAGCCTGTAACCATGCGCTTTCATGAAGAATTTCGTAGTGAAATGACTTACGAAGGCTTGGGAAATCTGTCAGTACTGACAGAAAAATTGTCAGTAAATATTCAAGAAAAATTAGTAAAAATCAACTATCAACTTGCACAAAATGACTTGAAAATCGGAGATTATAGACTTCACATCACCTGGTTAGATGAAGAAGAACAAGCGAAAAAAGGAGTAAAATAAACTGATGAAAAAAATTCATCTTCCACAAGAACTTTATGACAAACTTGATTTATCAATTGACGAGGAAATTGAAGTGATTGATATAGCAGCAGACAGTTTCACCGTCAGGCGATTAACTAGTAAAAAATCAGACTATGCACCTACTTGGTTTATTGTACCTACGATTTTTGCAACATTGATTTTTATTGCGCTTGCTTTCTTTTTTAACCACCCTCATGTGATTCCTTTGTCAGGAAATGAATCTATTGCGACAGCAGTGATTGTAATAGCGAATGCCCTAGCGATTTTTACTTTTATCTCTGCCTATTTCAGTCGTAGAAAAAGTTTTTATCGTCAAATGACCAAACGGATTTATTGGAGAACTTTTGTAACAGTGACAGTCTCAATATTAATCATCGTAACACTAGCTCTGATGGCATTATTTTGGTTTTTAGGACAAATTTTTTACGGCGTAAATTTTGGTCTATTTACCTCAACATTAATCTTTACTATTTTTTCAGGAATCCTTAACTACGTGATGATTTTTGTTGTTGACACTTTTTCAATTAATATGATGGTTAATATGTTATTGATGGTTTCTGTGGGTGGCTTAGTGTCAAGCATGGCAACAAATGGTAATCAATACTGGTGGCAGCGGAATTTTAGTTTATTAGGAACAGAGGCCTCACACTCTAGTTGGCAATTTAACTTGACATTGATTGTATCTGCTGCATTATTTATCGCTCTGGTAGATTATATTTTTGTCTCTATTCGAGAAAAATATGGCACACATCTTAGACAGACAATTCTTCAGGTTTTGCTTACTTTATGCGCATTTTCGATTGCCTTAGTTGGATTGATACCAAATAATGCAGGATGGATGCACATTGCTCATGATGTGGCTGCTCAACTTATCGTATTTTTTATGGCACTGTCTATTTTAGGGATTCAATGGTTTTTACCTAAAGCCGGAAAGAGCCTTTATCAAATGTCTTATATCATTGTTGGCCTTATCTTATTTTCATATTTTCTTTGGCATCCTGTTCATTATTTAACCCTAACAGCTTTTGAAATTCTTTCATTCAGCCTAAGTTTTGCTTGGCTTCTCCTTTTAGTCAATACATTGATTAATATGTTATGGAACGACCGAAAAATATACAAAGTTACTGTTTCTAAAGAAAATGAAGAATGAAGTCAAGACTTATTCAGTGAGAGTGTCGTAAAACATTTGTCCATTTTCTCTAGTCGCTATCTTCGCTGCGCTACGCTGTCCGTTTGCTTAGCTGCTAAAGCAGCAAGAGCAAAAGGCAATGCGACTGATAAAAGGGCAACTCACCACTGAATTTAAGGTACAATCTCTAGGTGTAACAACTAAGCGACCTGTACGCAGCTAAAGCTGCAACAGTCTGCTTAACATCTTCGATATGAGGTCACACCGTAGCGAAGCTTCGTTATCCATTCGCTCTATCTCCACTTTGCTTCGCTGTCGATTTCACTAACCGATAAAGTCGGAAGTTCAAATCGCAATCAACTAAAGTCGCAAGGCGAAGTGGTCTTGTTCCAGAAGCCTAAGTGCTATCTCCGTTTCACTGCACTGTCCACACCACGGGTATCCATGCTCGCTACGGTGCTGAAGCGCGAGTCGCAATGGTTCTCGCTAAGTGGCTAAAGCCACAAGTCGAGTCGCAAAGCACTAACGCCCTAGGGCAGTCGGACTAAATTCAAGTTTTTTGAAAAAAATTCTTGAAAAACAATAAAAGAAGTAGTATAATGATATAGTTGTCTTTGTGGAATCTCATGAAGTACAACCGCACGAAGTTTCGTTTAAAGTGGCAAAAAGCCCACGAACAAAGGCGAGTCTGACAGTCGCTTGACTAAAAAAGCGACCAAATCTAATAAGGAGGAATCACAATGTCAAACTATGCAATCATCAAAACTGGTGGTAAACAAGTTAAAGTTGAAGAAGGTTCAGTAATCTACGTTGAAAAACTTAACGTTGAAGCTGGTCAAAACGTAACTTTCGATGAAGTTATCTTTGTCGGAGGAGAAACAACTAAAGTTGGTGCACCACTCGTTGAAGGCGCTACTGTTGTTGGTGAAGTTGAAAAACATGGTAAACAAAAGAAAGTTGTTACTTTCCAATACAAACCTAAAAAACACTCACACCGTAAACAAGGTCACCGTCAACCTTACACTAAAGTTGTTATCAAATCAGTTAACGCTTAATTATGATTGAAGCAGTAATTAGAAAGAAGCGTGACCGCTTTGTTTCTTATGAAATCTCAGGTCATGCCTCATCAGGTACAGGTGAATTTGAGTTCGATGTTGTTTGTGCAGATGTGAGCGTTTTGTCGATTACAACTGCCAATAATATTGATTCAATGGCTAAGGTCAGACCCATTACCAAAATGGAAGAGGGCTACCTTTACGTCGAAGTACCGATAAGTATCCCGAACAAACAAGAAGAAGTTGTTCAAATTCTTCTCCAAGCATTTGCAAATGCTATGGAAGATGTAGCTGAAGAATTTCCACAGTATGTTCATTTAACTATTGAAAATTAGAGGGCAAATATTATGTTAAAACTTAATTCACAACTCTTCGCCCACAAAAAAGGTGGAGGTTCTACTTCCAATGGACGTGACTCACAAGCAAAACGTCTTGGTGCTAAGGCATCTGACGGTGAACTTGTAAGTGGCGGTTCAATCCTTTTCCGCCAACGTGGTACACATATCCATCCAGGTACTAATGTTGGCCGTGGTGGCGATGATACTCTTTTCGCTAAAATCGAAGGAACTGTTAAATTCGAAATGAAACGTGGTAAAAAACACGTATCAGTTTATCCAGTGGTTGCTAAATAATCACTGATGAGGTAATCACTTCAAACTCTGTCTTAGGACAGAGTTTTTTTGTAGATTTGTAATGTTACATAAAAATTACATTAAATTAATCGATATATTACCAAAAAATAGTGGAAACAGTAATATATAAAAGACATTTACATAATAACGCTTTAAATTGAAAACACAACTAAAGAAACAAAAGATATGAAATTGTAATTATAAACATAAAGTGATAAAATAGTTTTAGACTTAGTGTATAAATAAGAAAACCTACAAAATCTAAAGATATTTAACTAAAAACATAGATGATGAAAATCGCAGGTTATCTATATAAAAGTCCAAATATTGAAGGTTTTTTGGTATAAAAACAAAAAAGAGTAGTGTTATGCGACAAAATAAAAAGAAACAATCATCTATCAAACTTTCCCAGCGTCCAAAAGTATTTCGCTTTAGTGCATCATTTATCATGCTTTGCACTTTGACTGGTTGGTTAGTCTATCAAGCAAATCAAAATACATTAAAAGTTTACGCTGTTTCTGGTAATGATGGTACTGGTACATTGAATACCGTTGGAGCAAATGACTTTCTGTACTACTTTACAGACTTAGGATTCGTGACATCAGGGGATGCAAGTACATTGCCTGCACAACGACTTGAAACGGCTGGAGATTTGACAGATAGCACAAGCTATACAAATGGTATTTCCAATGATTTAATCAATGGTACAGGAAACTTTACCATCAATCCCGAAGGTTCGCTGGGTGCAGGAGGGACAGGCTTACCCCTGATTAACTCTTTCTTCTCAGAATGGCCACAAAATACTTATGGTATTCCTTATCTTTATACTCTAGGAAATAAATCGGGAGCAACAAATAATAGCACGCAGCCAACAACACCAACAACTGGAACTTATACCACTCCACAAACTTCTAATGTGACAAGTACCACAGCTCCAGTTAATACAGGTAAATCAGTAACATCTACAGCAGGCTCATTTGTTTATACTCCAGGTAGTGTTGATAGTACAAATCAAATCGCAACTGTTTATACAATGAAGCCTGCGGATGGGAGCAGTACCGTGCTTGGGCCAGACCCTAAAGATAGTACAGTTCTTGCTGGAAACTCAGGAAAACAATATACCAAAACTTCCTCAGCTACAACAATCACATTGGATAATCCAGATGGAACAAAGACAGGAGGAACAGGGGGACACCTGGGACGATTGTAGGTTCAACGACAGGTGCGACTTCCTTTAACCCTCCTGTAGGATTTACAACAAAAATTCTTTACCAAAGTGACCTAAGTTCAGCTAAAACGGGCTACATCCAGCCAGACCAAGACCCGAGCACACAAGCAACTTACCCGATTCAAGCAGTCAACCCAGGGGATAATGCTATTGCAACACAAGTAGAAGATGTCTCTTACTTTGATGCTTATAATGGTTCATCTTTTGCAGGGTCAGGTTCAATCACGAGCATAATCACTTATGTCGGTGCTACAGTGTCAGGTAAAGATGCGAATGGAAATACTGTGACAGGGACAACGGTTACTTATTCAGGACAACAAGACCCTAACGGCACAACTTATACAGGAGATTACGCGGAAATCTCGAATGGTAAAGGAACAACATTAACTCCAGTAGTGGCAGGAAAGATAGTTGCTAATGATTCAAAAGGAAATCCTATCCAACTTTCTGGAATTACTGTGACAGGTGGTAAGGAAACAGGGATTACTTGCACGATTACCTATTCAGAAGATGCTTCAAAAAATATGACAATTGTCTGGGATGGCGCAGCAACTACAATCACAGAACCCGTCATTAATCAAACCTCTACAGACAGCTCAGGGACAAATGCTATTAGTGCGACAGGAACGCCAAATAAATCGGGAAGCTTCTACTCAAATTTTGCAAATGACCAAGAAGTGATCTCGATAGGTCCTAATCTAACGACAGCTTCAAAAGGTATCTTAACACTCACTCCAGCCTCAGGTAATCAAATCGGCGCAGCTGAGTTGACCTCTTACAAACTTGACATGACGAAGACTTGGAATTTTGGGGGTCAAGTAGCAATTGGTGGTACTGGAGGAGCTGATGGTGTTGGTTTTGCGCTCTATCCAGGTAATGTCGGACAAATCGGTAAAAAAGGATTAGACCTCGGTGTAGGAGGATTGTCTGGAGCTTTTGGGTGGACGGCAGATACCTATGCTAACGGGGCAGGAGCCACAACAGATCCAGCCTATCTGCTACAAGGTTCAGATAGTACATCAACAGGAACTAATGGAACATATAAAGGATCAGACGGACCATCGAATTATACTTTACCAACTTCTGGTGCCACAGTATCCAATAGTGGAACGAATACTACAACGCAAAATCTAGCACTTAACTTCACTACAGGTGGGGGAACTAATACTGCAAGAGGTGGCTGGGCATTTTCAAGACCTTCAGGTGGTTCAGCAACAAATGCGTACTCTGTCTTTGACTTAACGGACTGTCCTACAGCTGATATTTCAGGTTTCTTGGATAACAGTTTTCATGATTTTACTCTCCAATACACACCAGGAACAAAATCCACCAAAGCCTCTGACCTTGCTCAGGGGACAATTGCAGTAGAGTATGGTGCAGACTTAACCTCCGCCTCAGCTCCGAGTGTTACAACATCTGGAAATGCAACAACAAGTGGTACGACAACAATACTTCCTAATGGTTCAACTTGGGCAATTCAAGGCAATGGTAATTCTACAAATGCAGTTGCTTTTAGCTCAGAAAGCAGCGCAAGTAGTAATTCAAACTATAAAATCACAATAGCTAATAATATGGCAGCATCAACTACACCAACAGCAACTTATGGTTCAGCTTTGACTGGGATGAAACTTGCTCTAAAGAGTTTTAGCTATAAAGGAACACCATACCCAATTGGCACCACATTCTCATATACTCAGCAAGGAACTTCATCGTCATTTACAAGTGGTTATGGTACTGTTTCTTATTCAACACCTACAATCACGTATTCTAATGTGATTGTAGCAAAATCAAGCACCACAACAAGTACAAGCACCTCTGTTACTTACTATTATGCTAGCTTCGCTACGTATTCTGCAAACTCTGTTGATGGAAGTAGTGATTTCAAATGGTCTATTCCTGTCGCAGAGTTAGAGTATAATGCTGGTGGTGCTTCAGAAGTTGGAATAACCAAAATGTCTTTTGCGTTTCTTGGATCGACGGGTGGTGCAATGAATCTGCAACAAGTGGAATTTCAAGGAGATGCAACAGCTAATGCAATGCAGTCTAATCAAGGCTTTGGTTTTTCTCCTTCACCAGGTTATGTGACAGTAGGCTATGTTGACTTTACCAAAAATACCGTAGTCAACTTATCGGGACAACAACTCGTCAATAATGCTGGAAATCCAATCTCGCAAATCAAATCTAAAAATGCATCAGGAGTGGATGTTTCACCACCAACAGCGAAGTCAGTGACGACAATGATTACACCTGATGGAAAAAATCAAAACAATATCGGAAACGAATTTACCGACCAAGTGAGTCGGATGTATCAGACTCTTGCTCCTGATGTAGGTGGAAGTGGAGGAGGTTTTGATCCAGGAGATGGTACAGCAGTTCCATCTGAAATATTTAACAAAAGTACCACACCTTTTAGTCCGACTAATCCATTTAGTGTATCTCCTGATTATACTTATGCAGGAATTTATGGTACGGCATTGGGTAGTATCACTTCACTATCTGGGGATAGTTCAGGAAATATTTATATTAATGGAAGTACAACAGCAGCAGTAAACTTGGATACAACAGCAGGAAGTTATGATGGTACATCAATGTCTGGAAAATATACAGGAACTTTCTCTGCGAATGATACCTATTTGTACTATATCTATAAACCTGCAACAGAATATGCTAATGTCACTTATGTTGATTTGAATGGTGGGAGCGATGGCAAAACCCCAACCTATGTTGACCCAAGTATTACAGGCGCCAATAAGGATACGTCTACACAAATTTCAATTGCCTATAAAGGTACAGTTGGAGCAACGTTGTCAGCCGTTAGTTATGCTGCCAGCAATTATACTAATGCTAAAACAACGGGGACAAATCTTGTTACAGCAAATGCTAGTAGTAATTTTGCTATTCCGGCGGGTTACCAGTTAAGTTATGCAATCAACACGACAGGCCAATCTGGAGCTGGTACAAATAAGATTATGACTGGCTCGTCGCCAAGTGATTCGTCAACACCAACAATCCCTAATTCTTCAGGAACAAATGCGGCAACGGATGTATCAACAAGTGGTTTAACATTTGACTGGTCACTGGCAGAAAATACTCCTGAGACAATTACGATTTATTTAACGCATATAGCGGCTTCTAGTATCAATGGTACGGCCTTGACTCCTATATTACAAGCGGAGACGATAAATTATTATACTAATACTGGTTCGGCTACTGTACCAGCTGGTACTACAACTGTGGCGACTGCGGTAACAAATTATATTGGCTTTAGTAATGTTTATGACCAAGTCAATGGAAATCTTCTTTATACGGACTGGTATAATTATGGAACAAGTAAACCTACTCTAACAGCAAGTAGTGCTCCAGCACTTAACAATGATGGAAGTTTAGCATCTTCAGCGACAGGATGGAGTACCTATAATTCAAGTAGTCCACCTCAGTTTTTATCTTCTTCATTTCCTACGGTTTCTGGGAAATATATCAATGCGGTAACTAATGCTGGAGTGGTGGTTACGCCTGTACCAACACAAGTGCCAGCAGTAACGGCAACTGGTGGTACACAGTTTGCTGGATACACGACATCAAGTAGTTACCCAACAACTAATAGCTATACTCCTACAATTTCGAGTATTACTTTGAATGTTTATTATAATACGTCAACGAGTATTGCGATGTCTAACAGTCCTACTTATACGACAGAGCACGTGAACTATGTTGCTCAAACTGATCCAACACATCAGGTGGCGACAACATCTCAGCAGACGATTACCTTTATCACTGTGAATGCAATGAGTGGAACGAGTGGTTCGGGAACAACAACAGGTGTCTATGCCACTTACTGGTATGATGGTATCCCTACAACTTATCCTACAGTGTCTTACACATCATCCAATACGGTTGGGACAGTAAGTGCGCCTACTGGCTGGACATTACTTTCTACGGATCCTAGCTTCGACTCAATTACAAATATTGCAGGTAAAATCGCAGCACCCCACTCTCCGAGTATGATATTGTGACAACCGCAGTTGAAAATGACTATACAACTGGTGGTACTAATAAGTCAATCTCATTAACTCCAACAACTGGAAACTCCAATACTTATACGCTGAAGGGACAGGTGGCAAAAGCTGGTTCAAATACGATAGTACCTACATCGACCACTACAAGTTTAAGCTCTAGTGCAACTATTGGTGCTTTGGGTAAATTATTTGAAACGGGCGTTTCTGCGGATACAACAACAACTGGAAATACGGATTTGAGTTTTACAATTTACTATACGAAAACGACATGGTCACTGCCGTATACGGGTGGAATTGGTATCTTGCTCATCGTTATTCTAGGGGTTGGAATCAGTAGTCTTGCAATCATTCTACGAAAACGTAAAAATCGGCAAGCTGAAGAAATTCAAAGTTAACAAAAAACTTCGAGATTGATCTATTATCTCGGAGTTTTTTGGACAAATTGAAATTTATATTAAAAAATGAAATATGCTATAATATAAGAAAACGATTAAATGGAGATTGTTTATTGAATAAAAATTCTATTGAATTTAAGCTTAAAAATCCAGAAGATGCAAGTCTGATTTTTGGTGTGCAAGATAAGTATTTGAAATTGATTGAGGCTCAACTAGGTGTTGAGGTGAATTATCGTGGCGAGATGGTACAAATTTTGTCTGATGATGAGGGTTCGTGCGAGCGAGCGCGAAAGGCGCTTCAAGCTCTTCAGGTCTTGGTTTCAAGAGGAGTTCCTGTGCATACCTCAGATGTGGTCATCGCTGTAAAAATGGTTTTGAATGATGATATTGAGAACTTTACAACGCTTTATGAAGTTGAGCTAACTAAAGATGCAAATAATAAACCAATTAGGCTCAAAAATCTGGGTCAGAAGACTTATGTAGATTCGGTCAAACATCATGATATTGTTTTTGGGATTGGACCTGCTGGAACAGGGAAAACATTTCTTGCTGTGGTAATGGCAGTTCAAGCCTTACGTAATGGTGCTGTGAAGCGTATTATATTGACAAGACCTGCGGTTGAAGCTGGCGAAAGTTTAGGATTTTTGCCCGGAGATTTACAGGAGAAAGTTGACCCTTATCTTCGCCCTGTATATGATGCTTTATTTACTATTTTGGGAAAAACGGCTACTGAGCGTATGATGGAGCGTGGTATTATTGAGATTGCGCCGCTTGCTTATATGCGTGGTCGGACATTAGATGATGCATTTGTTATCTTGGATGAAGCACAAAATACAACAACAATGCAGATGAAGATGTTTTTGACGCGTCTTGGCTTTAATTCGAAGATGATTGTTAACGGAGATACTTCGCAAATTGATTTGCCTCTGAAAGTTAAATCAGGCTTGATTGATGCTAAGGATAAGTTGAGTCGTGTTGATGCGATTGATTTTGTATATTTTACTTCCAAAGATGTGGTACGTCATCCAGTAGTGGCTGAAATCATCAAGGCTTACGGTGATGAATGAGGGAAGAACAATGATTTTTCAAGTCAATAATCTAAAGTTACACTATGAAGTTTTGGGTAAAGGAAAGCCACTCGTGATTTTGCATGGCTTAGCAGGAAATTTGGAGACAATGGAAGCTGTATTTGAGCCGGTTTTTAATGAAAAATCTGGTTTCCAGCGTTTATATGTTGATTTGCCTGGAATGGGGAAAACGAATGCTCCGCTAGAATTTGCTTCATCCGATGCTATTTTGGAAGTATTGTTATCTTTTGTAAAAGAAGTCGTTGGTTCTCCCTTTTTATTAGCTGGTTATTCTTATGGGGGCTATCTCGCTCGTGCAATGGCAGTAAAAGATGCAGCTGTTAATGGGTTGTTGTTGCTTGCGCCTGTGATTGTACCTGAGCATGACAAGAGAGCGTTACCTGAGACAGATTGGTTTTATGAAACGCAGATTTGCAAAATGGCTCAAGTGAGATATGATGCGGTTTCTAAGCAGGCGAATGAAGATTTTTTAGAGAAGTTGGATGATAAATATGCGTTGAGTTGGGATGTCTCAGCTGCTCATCGCTATAGTCAACCTGCGTTGATTTTATTGGGACAGCAGGATGGTACAGTCGGTTTTGAGAATCAATTATCTTTGATTTTAGATTATCCTAGAGCCACCGTTGCAATTTTAGATTTAGCAGGACACAATTTGCAAATGGAGCAAAGAGAAGTTTTTGAAGAACTTGTAAAAAATTGGATAGAGCGCTGTGAAATGACAGAGGTAAATTAAAATGGCTGAAGGATATATCATGGATTTGCGCGAGAAAGTTGGACATATTCCGATGGTAATTGCGTGTGCGAGTGTGATTATCTATGATGAAACACGGGGCATTCTTTTGCAAAAACGCAAGGATAATGGTCAGTGGTGTTATCATGGAGGTTCTGTGGAACCTGATGAAACAGTGGAAGAAGCAGCAAAGCGCGAGCTTTTCGAAGAAACAGGACTCTCTGCTTTGGAGATGGAGCTTTATACAGTAGCATCAGGGAAAGAACAACACTTCTTTTATCCTAATGGGGACGAGGTTCACATTGTGGATACTGTTTTTATTTGCAAAAATTTTTCGGGTGATATTGTCATGGAAGAGTCAGAAGTGACGGATTGTAGATGGTTTGCTTTTAGTCAACTTCCAGATGATATTACACGAGCTACCAAAACTCCGATTTTGCGCTTTGCAAAGGAAATGCTCACAAGGAGTTTTTGAGCAGTCTGTCAGAAATGGCAGAAATAAAAAATGAATAAAAAGAGGATAAAATGTTTTTCCAAATCGATGATTTTAAGCTACATTATGAAGTAATGGGTGAAGGAAAGCCGATATTGATTTTGCATGGCTGGGCAGCTCATTTAGCAACGATGGCTGAAGTTTTTGAGCCAATTTTCAATGAGAAAATAGGATATAAACGGATTTACGTTGATTTACCAGGAATGGGAGATTCATCTGTTCATGATGATTTTTCCTCGTCGGATATGATTTTATCTACTTTGATGAGCTTTGCAAAAGAAGTTATTGGTGAGCCTTTTTTGTTAGCTGGATATTCATATGGTGGATATTTGGCAAGAGCAATGGTAGCAAAAGGTGCTCAGGTATCAGGTTTGTTGCTCCTAGAACCTATGGTCATTCCAGATACAGAGGCTAGAAATTTGCCTGATGTCGAATGGTTTTATGACACTGAGATTTGTCAGCAAGCGAGTGTCCGCTCAGACAAGCTTTGGCGAGATGCTAATTCAGAATTTTTGGCACGTTTGCGTGAGTCTTATGCGCTTAGTTTTGATACGAGCCATGTCAAAGCTTTCGATGCTCCGACTTTGATTTTGTTGGGACATCAAGATGGAACGGTGGGCTTTGTTGACCAACTTAGTTTGTTAAAAGATTATCCACGTACCACTTTTGCGATTTTGGATTTAGCAGGACACAATTTACAAATGGAACAGCCAGAAGTATTTGAATTCTTGGTAAAAAATTGGCTCTTACGAATCGAGAATGGTATTTGATAATATTATAAAGCTTGTCAGTAACAAAAAATAAGGAAATATAAAATGTACGTAGAAATGACAGATGAAACAGGAAAGGTTCCTGCAAACATCATTGAGCAAACTGAAAAAATCTTGGCATTTGCTGCTGAAAAATTGAAGTTGAAAGATGCAACGGAGATGGCAGTCACATTTGTTGATAATGCTCGCTCTCATGAATTGAATTTGGAATATCGTGATACAGACCGTCCAACAGATGTGATTTCGCTAGAGTACAAACCTGATGAAAGTGAATTTTTTTTTGATGAGGAAATGGAAATTCCTGAGGAATTGCTCAATGAGATGGATCCTTTTATTGGTGAATTATTTATTTCGATTGATAAAGCAGCAGAGCAAGCAGCAGGTTATGGACATTCGATTGAACGTGAGTATGGCTGGCTTGCAGTACATGGTTTCTTGCATATCAATGGCTATGACCACTATACGCCTGAGGAAGAGGCAGAGATGTTTGGACTTCAAGAGGAGATTTTGACTGCCTATGGACTCACACGATAAAGATTTTAAAGTTTATGACAAGAAGGATTTCAAAAATCCGAATGACAAAAATGCTAATTCGCGCGATAAGTGGAAAAATAGAGATGTTTTTTCAAGTTTGAATTTTGCTTTGACAGGAATTTTGACTGCTTTTCGTTATGAGCGAAATATGAGAAAACACGCTCTGTCAGCGATTGTAGCAATTGCTTTTGGGATATTTTTCAAAATTTCAGAGTTTGAGTGGTTATTTCTACTTTTATCTATTTTCCTTGTTTTTATGGCGGAACTTTTTAATTCAGCGATTGAAAATGTGGTTGATTTGGCCTCTGATTATCAGTTTCATATGCGGGCAAAACGTGCAAAAGATATGGCAGCTGGAGCGGTTCTTGTGATTTCAGGGTTTGCGATTGTGGTTGGTTTGATTGTTTTTCTCCCTAAAATTTGGAGCTTAATTTTTAAATGATAGATAAAGAAACAGAATTTTTAAATATTTTGCAGCAAAATACAGAACTGATGATGATTGTTGAGGAAGTGTCAAAACTAAATTTACCTCATTGGTATATCGCTGCTGGAAGTGTTTTTCAAACGGTGTGGAATGCTCAAGAGGGCAAGCCATTGATGAATGAGGTTCATGATATAGATCTTGTTTATTTTGATTCTCATTTGTCAGCTGATGAATCTAAAATTGCTGACAAAGCTTTGGAAAATTTTTTGTCAGTAAAATTTGGTTATCAATTTGATGTACACAATGAAGCTCAAATGCATCTTTGGCATGGTACTGACAGACTACCTTATACGAGCTGTGAAAATGCAATTGAACGCTGGATTGCAACGGTTCACGCTATCGGCATCACTCAGACACAGACGGGGCTTCGTTATTTTGCACCCTATGGTTTAGATGATATTTTTTCAAGAACAATTCGTCCATTGGTGCATGACGATATCACACGTGAGATGTATCTTGCTAAAGCAAAAAAATGGCAAGAAAGATTTCAGGGCTTGACTGTGCTTCCTTGGCCTGATGATAAAGACTAAAAATACTGACAGAAATTCTGTCAGTATTCTCGACAAATCTGTCATTAAAAAAGTGTACTGACAACTTTCTGTCAGTACACTTTTTATTAAATGTAATAAAATTTCTCAAATATGCGATTCTTTTTTGTAACGTTCAAGTTCTTCAGTTGCTAAATTTGCAAGTCCGAAACATTCTAACAATTTGAAAGCCTCAATACAGGATTCAACAGCTAATAAACTTTCTTTCGAAGGATTTTTGCGAAAGCGATAAAGGACCTTAAAATAAGCAAACATCGCTCGTTCATACATATTATAATCTGGTAAAATATGCGCATCTAAATAATCAAAAATCTCTCGCAGGGGTTCAAAATGTTTGTTTGCAATCAGTACACGAATGCTGGAAAGTAAAGCAGCATTGATATGTGACTGAAGTGCATCAGGATTGCGATATTGGACGCCAGGATTAATCATTTTGTGGACCAATTCCCGAAGTTGATGGTCAGAAAAAATACTTGCACAATTCATTAAAATTTCACATTCTAGCATCCACCATTGTGAAACGCCCATGAGATAGTCGTAAATTTTCAGAATGCCAGCATCAGAAATCTTGAAATCTTTATCAACTTGTGCCAGAAAACTCTCCGCCTGTACGAGATAGATAAAATATCTAGGATCATCAGGATATTTCGCTAAGTCATCTTTTAATTCGTTCACTAATTTTTGTAATTTAGATGAATTTCGTTCCCAATAAGTTCGAAAAATAGCACCACCGATTTGCAAGGGAAGATAATCGGCTTGCTCGTAATAAAGATATTCAAAATCTCCAAGTGTACTGCCAATTTGAGTGAGGGCATACATCAGCTTTTCAATCGTCAAGCTTGTTTTTCCTTGCTCAAATTTTAAAAGTTGTGAATAGGAAAGCTGCTCACTCGCCACGGCCTTTGCTTCAATTTTTTTTAGTAAACGCAAGGATTTATAAGTCTTCCCAATTAATTTATCAACCATTTTTTCCTCTCATATCTGCGAAATTTCACTTTAAAAAATATTGATTTCGCTTTCAAGTCATTATACAATAAAAACATAAAATTTGATAGCGCCGTTTCCTCCTAAAAAAATTTGAAACTGCTATCAAATTTTTTGTGCAAAGTTTGATATACTACGTATATCAGGTTTTGACAGTTCTGTCAAAACCCTTATTATCAGCAGAAATCAGGAAAATTATGGAAAAAATGATAGAGGTTAATGAACTCAGTAAAAGCTTCAAAAAAACAATTAAGCAATCTGGTTTAAAAGGAGCTGTTAAATCTCTTTTCAATCCAGAGTATGAAACCTTTGAAGCAGTAAAAAATCTAACTTTTGATGTAAAAAAGGGGGAGATTCTTGGCTTTATTGGTGCAAATGGTGCAGGTAAATCTACAACAATTAAGATGTTAACAGGGATATTAACTCCAACAAGCGGGACTTGTAGGATTAATGGAAAAATTCCGCAAGAAAATCGCACCGAATATGTCAAAGAAATCGGTGTTGTATTTGGTCAACGTACGCAACTTTGGTGGGATTTGGCACTACAAGAAACATATAGTGTGCTTAAAGAAATTTATGAAGTACCCGACAAACAATTTCAAAAACGCATGGATTTTCTCAATGAAGTGCTTGAATTACATGAGTTTATCAAAGACCCCGTCCGTACACTTTCACTTGGTCAACGGATGCGAGCAGATATTGCTGCAAGTCTTTTACATAGTCCCAAAGTGTTATTTTTGGATGAGCCAACTATAGGACTTGATGTTGCAGTCAAGGATAATATTAGAAAAGCGATTATGCAAATTAATCAAGAAGAAAAAACAACGATTATCCTGACGACGCATGACCTTGCGGATATTGAACTGCTTTGCAATCGAATTTATATGATTGATAAAGGAGAAGCAATGTTTGATGGTTCTGTCAGCCAATTAAAATCGACATTTGGTAAGATTCATGAAGTTGATTTTGAATTGTTCAGCGAAGAAGAGGTGAAAAAGATTAATTTTGCTAGCTTTTCAGACGTTGAAATCGAACAAGTGGGGCGACAGGTAAAAGTTCGATTTGATGCGACAAAAATTACAGTGCCACAACTTTTGCACTCTGTGATGAGTCAAGCTCAAGTGCTGGATGTTTCGGTTAAAGATGCTGACATTGAGGAAATTATTCGTAGATTTTTTAGAAAGGAGATTTAGAGTGAGAGGACTTTATTCTAATTTTAAAAAATATCGCCCATTCCTACGTGCGGGAGTTCAAGGTCTGATGGCATATCGGATGGATTTTTTGATTTACAGGTTGGGTGATATTATGGGGGCCATTGTTACTTTCTTTCTATGGCAAGCTGTTTTTCTGAGTTCACCACGGACTAATCTTAACGGTTTTACCGTTCAAGAAATGACGCTTTATGTTTTTTTGAGTTTTTTCACCTCCCAACTTTCTTATTCAGACGGCGCTTGGGCGCTTGGCGATGAAGTGAAAGACGGTTCAGTTGCGATGCGTCTTTTGAAACCAGTTAACTTTAATGCAACTTTTTTGTTCAACGAATTAGGCGGAAAATCTGTTGCAATTGGAATGCTTAGTGTACCGATTTTTGGCGGTGTTTTACTCTATCAATTTTTGCATCCTGCAACAGTAAGTTTTAGTTTCATTAATTTTGCTCTATTTCTTTTGAGCTCGATATTTGCCTATTTTATCAATTTTTATTTTAATCTTTGCTATGGTTTCACAGCATTTGTGTTCCAAAATTTGTGGGGAGCCAATGTTTTGAAAAGTGCAGTCGTTGCTTTTATGTCGGGTTCGTTGATTCCGTTGAGCTTTTTTCCACCAGCTATTGGACATCTATTGAGCTTATTGCCTTTTTCTAGCTTGATCTATACACCAGTGATGATTTATTTAGGGAAAGAAAATACGAGCCAAATTTTAATTGCTTTTGCTATTCAAGTTGTTTGGCTTTTAATTTTCATGGGGTTATCAAAGTTAATTTGGCGTTATACAATCACACGCCTCAATGTGCAAGGGGTTAAAAAAGTTGGAACGACTATTTAAGCAGAGTAAAATATTGGGGGAACTATGAAAAGAATTTTAAGATTAGAAAAAATCTTTGCCGCACAATATCTCAAACAATTGATGGAATACAAAGCAGATTTTTTGGTGGGAATTATTGGTGTTTTTTTGACACAAGGGCTAAATATTTTGCTGATTGGAATTATTTTTACACAGATTCCAAGTTTACGTGGCTGGAGTTTACCTGAGATTATTTTTATTTATGGCTATGGCTCGCTTCCTAAAGGCATTGACCACGTCTTAACAGATAATCTTTGGGCGGTTGGACAGCGACTGGTCCGTAGGGGAGATTTTGACAAATATATGACGCGTCCGATTAGTCCATTGATTTACTGTGCGCTCGAAATGTTTCAAGTTGATGGTTTTGGTGAGATGTTAATCGGGATATTATTAATGGCAAGTACATGGCAGACGGTTGCTTGGACTCCACTCAAAGCTTTTGCTTTTATTGTAAGTATTCCTTTTGCGACATTGATCTATACAGCACTGAAAATAATACTTTCAAGTTTAGCATTTTGGATGAAACAAAGCGGAAGTTTGCTATATGTTTTTTATCAGGTCAATGGATTTTCAAAATATCCTGTCACGATTTATAATTTTCCAGTTCGTTTTTTGATTAGTTTTATAGTGCCGTTTGCCTTTACGGCTTATTACCCAGCAAGTTTCTTACTGAAAGGGCAAAATTTTGTTTTAAATATTGGGGGGACAATACTTGTTTCTGTCCTGTTTATGACTTTTGCACTCTGGATTTGGAATAAGGGAATTGCGGCATACGAGTCCGCAGGCTCTTGAGATAACGATTGAAAAAGCTTTGATAGACAATTCTTATACTAGTTCACCTCTAAATCCGCATAAGCAGATTTGGTAGTTGGATTGCAAATATACCGTCTTTTGCTCTTAACATTTCGTCTTGCCAGCTTTGCTGGATTGCGATTTGAACTTCCAACTTAGATTTAGCGACATAACGAAAAAGTCTTGATTTCTCTAACACCTGAATCTTTAAGAAGATGAGTAGCGTGCTGTAAGGTTGCTCCTGTGGTATAAATATCATCGACTAAGAGGACTTTTGGGGAAGGATTGCGTTTTCTATTATAGAAAACGCATTTTTTGAGTTTAAGCGATCTTTTCTGTCAAGAGAACTTTGAGTTGATGTGTCAGATTTAACAAGCAACTCTGTAAAAGAATGCTCTTTTAGAAAGGCAGAAACTTGATTAAATCCACGCTCTTGATAGCGTTCTGGACTGATTGGGATAGGAACGACCGTAAAGTTTTTGTCAAATTTTTGGAAAAATGATTTAAAAATTTTATGAAGTTGGTAATCCCCAAGAAATTTATAACGACTGAAATAGTCGTGCATTGCGCCATTGTACTGGAAAATAGCTTGGTGGTTAATCAAGATACCTTTACTTTCCCATTCTTGACAATCTTTGCAAATCTGTGAATCCCCTGACTTATAGCAACGTGGGCAGTGTTCTGTTGGGATTTTTATAAAATCTTGCTGACAATCTGGACAGATAAATTGCTCAGAAGTTTTGAGAAGAAACAAATCTGAAAAGCGATAATGAATATGAAATTTAGCGTGACAGAGCAGGCAGGTCATAAAACTCCTCCTCTACGATTTGATTTTTTTATTTCCTGAACAGCTTTAAGCATGGCTTTAGTTCGTCCTTCGTGAAAAAAGTAGACTAATCCACTAGGGCGCGTGATTGAGCGCCCAACTCGCCCTGACATTTGGATAAGGGCTGATTTTGTAAAATTAGTGTGATGAGCGAGGAGAACAAAGACGTCTATTTCTGGAAAAGTGACTCCACGCTCTAAAATACTTGTGGTGACAAGGATGGAGTAGTTTCCTGAACGAAAGTCTTCAACGATATTTAAGCGCTGCTTGCTTTTGGAGGATACAAATGCAATTTTTTCTTCTGGAAATTTTTGCTTTAACTTTTTTGTAAAAGATTCACCAAACTTAATTTCGGGGACAAAAATAAGAAGCGGGAAACGGCTTATTCTCTGCTTTTTTAAACATTGGATAAATTTTGTATGCCATAAAAGTTTTGGAACAGTAAGCTTGCCTCCATGAAAACGTTGAGTTAGCTCAAGTTGATGGAGAGCTCCGATTTTGATTTGATGATCTAAAAAATCAGTGGTTGTGGCAGTCAGATAAATTAAACAAGAATCAGGTTTTCTGGCAGTGCAAGCAGCAAAATAAAGCATTGGATTGTCTGCAAAAGGAAAGGCATCAACTTCGTCAACAATCAATAAGTCAAAGGCATCACGAAATCGTAAGAGTTGATGCGTAGTCGCAATCACAAGTGGGGCACGAAAATAAGGCTGACCTTCGCCATGCAAGAGTGGTATTTTACAAGAAAAATCACGAGAAAGTCGTTGATGTAGCTCGATACAGACATCAATTCGAGGACTGACAACTGCAACACTTTTTCCATCTCTCAAATATTGATTGATGATTGGGTAAATCATCTCGGTCTTTCCTGCACCTGTGACAGCTCTGACAAGAATCTGTGAGTGCTGACGGCAATCTGTGACAAGGCTGTCAGCGATTTTTTGCTGTTCTGAGGTTAGTTTTCCTGACCAACGAAGATAAGAATGTGCTATAAAATTTTGCTGAGGGAAGTGATAGAGTGACTCATCAGAGCGCACCCTTCCCAGATTAATACAAGTCGGGCAATAAAAACATCCTAGAGGAAGTCGAACCATAACTTTTTTGTGGATGCTGCCACATCGCAAACATTTGATGCTGTCAGTGCTGACAGAAATCATAGCAGGAGATTGGTTAAAATCAGCTTTGCTGACAGAATGTCTGATGCGATTAAAATCTGTTGTCAGTAATAATCGTCCGTATAAATCTTTCATAAATAGTTATACGTAAAACTTTGCTTGATGTAACGCGTATTTTAAATATTACGAATATTAAATTATTATGTGTTTTTGTTAAAATTTGTTTAAATAGAGTTAATAGGAAATACTAAAAATGGAGGGAAAGCTATGAAATCAAATCAAATTAAATCTAGGATGCTTAGACTTCTGCTTATCGCAACAGGAATAGTTGCAGGCTCTTCTGTTGTTGTGGCGACAGCAACACCAGCAGAAGTTGCTGCTGCGAAATCTTTCATCAAGTCAGTAATGATTAAAAAAGATACGAAAAGTAAGAAAAAGAAAGGGGATAGCTCAAGTATTGAGGCGGCAATTGCAGGACTTCTTGGAGCTGCAGGAAGTCCATTTCCAGAAGAAATTCCTTCGATAGAGTTTCTCACAACAACTTTGTCCAAAGTATCACCTTTGACCGCACGTTTGGCACAAATTTCTCGAAATCTTTCAAAAGAAATAACAGAAGTAGTACTAGGGGAAACTGCCGCTGCGGAGGAAGTGGATGCTGAAAGTCTTACAAAAGTTGACTTCACAAGTTTGTGGGAAAGTGAAGACATTAACTACTTAATCACTCTTTTTGGTGATATCACGAAGATTAAGACTGATGTCAATGTCAAGGATATTCTTAATAAATTTGGAATTAAGAATTTTACAGGTTATGAATTTGACCGAACGGAAAATGAAGCAACGCTCTTTTTTGGAGTAGATGATTTATCTAAAGTTCCAGATTTCACAGCTGAGGAAAAAGAGATGTACCATTTTGCAGAAGAATCTGCAAGTTTTGAAACGACTATTGGTCCTGTGGGACAACTTCCTGTCGGAGTAGTTCCAGCTGCGTGGGAATATGTCACTCAAGAGGGGAAAATATTATTTGAACATGGTGTTGATGGAGATTTTGCACATGGGACGTATCATGAAGGACTTGATGCGATGATGTTTTTAGATGGCTCAACAGTGCTTCCACCTGAGCTTGACTCGATTAATGGTTCAACTGCGACTTTCTTAGAAGGGGTGCATAATTATAATCCGAAAAGTTCGGGAGCATGGACAACGAATGCTACAATGGCTATATCGAACTGGGTGTTGAATTTTGGTTTTAATCAACAAGTTGTGAGTCCAGAAGATCATGCTACGATTGGTGGTATACTAAACGCAGCTTCGTTCAAAGATTTGTTGTATTCTCTTGAGGTTGGACAATCCGTAACACTGAGAAGTCCACTTGAAACATACGCCAATCAATCACGAACTCCTGCTCTAAAGAGTTTGGTAGGGACAGATAATTATGTATATATTGTATTGACAAGGACTGCGGATGGCACAGCAGAGAATCCAGCCTTTCATTGGTTGAAATCAACTTTCCATCCAGAAGCTACTGGTGGAAGCGAGTGGTATCGAGGGTTGAGGTACTATTACACTGAAGTTGAAAGTTTGTATTCAGCAAGTTGGAAAACAACAGTGAGATTGGTTTTACCAGAAAGTGTACCTGAACCAGAACCAACACCTGAGCCAATTCCAGAGCCAGAACCAGAACCAGAAATCATCGAAGAAGAGAAGAACCCAGAGACACAGATTGAGGAAAAAACAGAGCTAGAAAAAGAGGAGCAGGCCGAGAGTATTCCAGAGCCGATGATTACTTTGACACCAACTTATAGCTTTACCTCTGATGAACCAGCACCGGTACCAATGGATGACGGGTTCGTTGTAGGTGGTGAAGAAATGGATATGCCAAAAACAGGGGATAAAACTGATGAGCTTCTAGAAATAGAAGGTGGCGCTATTGCACTTGGAGCCGCAGCTGTCGCGCTTGAAGAAGGGCTTAAAAAACATAAAAAATCCGCTAAAAAGGAAAAATGAAGTCAAGACTTATTCAGTGAGAGTTTCGTAAAATATTTGTCCGTTTTCTCTACTCGCTATCTTCGCTACGCTGCGCTGTCCACACCACGGGTATTCAGGCTCGCTACACCAAGTCACAATGGTTCTCGCTAAGTGGCTAAAGTCACAAGTCGAGTCGCAAAGCACTAACACCCTAGGACAGCGTAGCCCGAAAGGGCGGAGATAGCACGCACTTGTTTTGATGGAAGATGAAATAGAGAAATGCAAAGCCGTAGAACTTTGCATTTTCTATATGTAAAAATGCTATAATTGAGCTAAGACTTTTCGTTCGTGAGGGTGAAAATATTGAGGTCACCTAAAGAATAATGAGGAGAAATAGATGACAATCACGATAAAAAAAGACGGCATTTATGGAGAAGAAATCAAAAAATCACGTTTCATCTGTCAGCTCGCTCGTGTCAAATCAGAAGAGGAAGCGCAAAACTTTATTGCACAGGTCAAAAAAGCCAATCCTCGTGCCAATCATAACTGCTGGGCTTATACAATCGGCGATCGGCAGGAAATCCAGCGGATGAGTGATGATGGAGAGCCGTCAGGTACAGCAGGCGTTCCCATGCTTGAAATCTTAAAAAAGAAGGAAATCACTAATAGCTGTGGCGTTGTCACGCGCTATTTTGGCGGCATTAAGCTAGGCGCAGGCGGACTCATTCGTGCTTATGCAGGTGCTGTCAATCATGCGATTGAAGCCGTCGGGCTGGTGAAGTTAGTTGAGCAGCAAGAAATGATTTTGCGCCTTGATTACAGTCTTTATGACAGCTTACAGCGTTTTTTGACACAAGAAAATCTTGTCATCGTAGAAGCCGAATTTTTGACAGAAATCAAAGTGAGTGCATACATTGACAAAAACCGCGCTGACAGCTTTCTGTCAGCACTGACAGAGCATTTTAATGGAAAAATCATCGCTGACAAAGGACAAATCAAACTGACAGAAGTCGATTTTGCACAAATTAAGTAAACTTTATTTGGCCACGAAAGGATTCAATGACTAAAACACTAGCTAAAATTTTATTTACCATATATAGCCTTATTCTAATCTGGATTATTTTATTTAAACTTTCTTTTCATCCGATTAACTTTTTAATAAACGTGAACACACGAAGTCTCAATTTGGTTCCATTTGCTCTTTCAGGAGGACGGAGAGAAGTTTTACTCAATGTTCTTATTTTTGTTCCTTTTGGTGTGCTCTTGAATATGGTGGGAAGGAAAATTCCATTTTTATTAAAAATTTTAATCATCTGTGCGATCAGTTTCTTATTTGAAAGTTTGCAATATCTATTGTCTATTGGTGCGAGTGATGTGACGGACCTTATCACTAATAGTTTAGGAGGACTTATTGGTTTGAGTCTATATAGTATTGCTAGGAAATTAGGACAAGAGCGCAAAGTTGATAGAAATATTGTTGTTTTGGGATTCATTATGATAGTTTTAATCTTAATCTGGATTGGGAGACTTTTCTTTAGACGAATCATGTAAGTAAATATGATATTTATGTTAAAATGATAAAAGTCATTTTATTTTAGAAAAGATAAATATAGAAGAAAAGGAACCCCATGAAAATTTTCAGAGGCTCAATTATTGTTAGTATCATTGCACTCATCGTTGCTTTTATTTATGGTGGCTGGGATGCACTTTTTATCACAGCGATTCTTGCTGTTCTTGAAATCTCGCTTTCGATTGATAATGCGATTGTCAATGCGAGGATTCTTGAACGCATGAGTCCAACTTGGCAAAAAGTCTTTTTAACCGTTGGAATATTGATTGCCGTAGTAGGAATGCGCTTGATTTTTCCCCTGCTCATTGTGAGTGTTTCAGCGCAGATGGGTCCTGTGCGTGCTTTGCGTTTAGCACTTGAAAAAGGTAATCCCCATCAGGCAGGCACTTATGGCTACATTCTTCATCATGCACATCCGCAGATTGCGGCTTTCGGTGGAATGTTTCTGCTCATGTTAGCCCTTAGCTTTTTCTTTGACAAACGTGCGCACACTTGGCTCAAACTTCCAGAGAAAGTTCTTCAAAAAATCGGACATTTCCCTGCAGCAAATGCGATTATTTCGCTGGCCTTACTCTTAGTTGCTTCAATGACCTTGACAGAAAATGCACAGACGATTCTTTTTGCGGGACTCCTTGGTATCTTGACTTTCATGCTTGTTGACGGCTTTGGTGAGATGATGAGCCACAGCAAGGCGGCTTCAAGCTCTGCGACCAACTTTGTGATTGCCACGGGGAAAGCAGGACTCGCTCTCTTTCTCTATCTGGAAGTGATTGATGCATCATTTAGTTTTGATGGTGTGATTGGCGCTTTTGCGATTACCTCTGACCCTATCATCATCCTTTTAGGTCTCGGTGTGATTGGGGCAATGTTTGTGCGCTCGCTGACCCTTTACCTTGTCAAAAAAGGCACGCTCAACGAACTCGTCTATCTGGAACACGGCGCACATTGGGCAATCTTAACCCTCGCCCTCCTCATTTTAGGCAGTATCAAATGGGACATCGGAGAAGCCATCACAGGCCTCTTAGGCGGTGTGATTATTGTCGTTTCATTTATCTCTAGTGTTTTGTATAATCGGAAACATTGAGGGCTGATTGATAGTATTCCAAAACTGTAAATATTTAAAAATCTCAGTGCAATTTAACTGGGGTTTTTCATTTTCATTTTTTCGAAGGAAAATATGATAAAATTAAAGAAAACGTATACAGGAGAGATTTATGACAAAGTATAGTGTCGGTTTAGACATCGGTATTGCCTCGGTTGGCTGGAGCATTGTGGATATTGAGAAAAAGAAAATTGTTGACTTAGGCAGTCGGATTTTTCCATCTGGAAATGCTGCTGGAAATCAAGAAAGACGTGGTTTTCGTGGGACAAGACGGCTGATTAGACGGCGAAAAAATCGTTTGTCAGATTTGACAAAGTTATTGACAAAAAATGGCTTTACTGTCAACACTGACAAAAATCAAAATCCTTATGCACTTCGTGTCAGTGGGCTGACGGAGCAATTGTCAAAAGAAGAATTGGCGGCTGCGCTTTATCATATTGTCAATCGGCGCGGGATTTCCTATGATTTGGGAGATTTGGAAGACGATGGGAAAAGTGGAGTTAGCGATTACAAATCTTCGATTAACATCAATCGTCAGCTTTTGCGTGAAAAGACGGTCGGCCAAATTCAGCTTGAGCGGTTGAATGAATATAGTCAAGTTCGCGGTCAGGTCAAAGCAGATGATGAAAAAACGCTGCTTAATGTTTTTCCGTCATCCGCCTATGCTGACGAAGCAAAGCGGATTTTAGAGAAACAGGCTGAATTTTATCCAGAGATCACAGATGAATTTATTGAAAAATTAATCGGACTTGTTACTCGCAAAAGGGAATATTTTCATGGTCCAGGTAGTGAAAAATGGCCAACGCCTTATGGCCGCTATAGATTAGAACAAGGGAAACTAATTTTTGTTGGAGAAAATCTTTATGAGTATTTAATTGGTGAAGATAACATTGGTACAAAAATAGCTGGAGGAATAAAGCAAAAACGAGCTTCAGCTTCAAGTTTGACCGCTCAGATTTACAATTTGCTGAATGACTTGAACAATCTGACGGTGCCAAATGCTGAAGATGGAAAACTGACCACTGAAACGAAAAAAGAAATTCTGTCAGCTGCGAAATCGGCTGATGGTCAGTTTGGGAAAGTTCAGATTTGTAAGTTAATTGGAGTAAAATTTGATGAACTTAAAACCAAAAAAGGTGGTGAAATTGAATTTAAGCATACACTTTTTGCTTACAGAAAATTCCGCAAAGCGCTCGCAGAAATTAATATTGAAGCCAATGATTTGCCCACTGAATTTTTCGACAAAATTGCGGACATCCTTACACTGAATAATGAAAAAGCAGAAATCCGCAAACAGTTAGATAAAGCTGATTTTGCTATTTCTGACGAAGTCAAAGAACTTATTGTCAACAAAAACAAGGAATTCCTCGTTGACGGACGTGCGACTTGGCACAGTTTTTCTTACAAAACGTTGAATTTGTTGATTCCTGAGCTGCTCAATACGCATGACGAGCAGATGACGATTTTGACACGTTTGGGATTGATGAAGCCTGATAATGAGAAATATAAAGGGCTGAAAAATATCCCTGCACTTCAAATCACAGAAGAAATTTATAATCCTGTCGTTGCCAAATCTACGCGTGAATCGATTAATGTTTTCAATGCAATTGCAAAGCGTGTCGGGCGTGAAAACATTGAGCACGTTGTCATTGAGCTGCCGCGTGAGGATAATGAAGAAGAAGCACGCAAAAATATTGTCAAAATGCAAAAGCAAAATGAATCAGAGAAAGCTGAAGCTGACAACGAGATTTTGCAGCAACTGCCTAGTTCTGTTTCTAATAGTGAGCTTCTCCTGAAATATCGGCAAATTCGCGGACTTTCGCAAAAAGTACGTTATTGGTATCAGCAGGAAAATATTTGCCCCTATTGTGGCAAGAAAATCAAAGCAATAGACCTCATCGACAACAATGAAAGTTTTGAAATTGACCACATCATTCCGATTTCTGTCAGCTATGACGATGCGCAAAATAACAAAGTGCTCGTCCACAGCCAGTGTAATCAGGAAAAAGCGCAACAAACACCGCTTGGTTGGATTAATAACGGTGGTGGATTTGGACAATCAAAAGCTGAATACATTGCCAAAGTTAAAGCGAACAAACGTTATAGCAAAAATAAAAGGGATAATTTGCTCAATGACGCAGATTTGAACGACATTATCACGCGCCGCAGCTTCATTCAGCGTAATCTCAATGATACGCGCTATGCTTCGCGCGTGGTACTAGACGAGTTTTATAGCTTTTTCAAGTCGAATAATCTGCCAACCAAAGTCAAAGTCGTCCGTGGCAAATGGACGAGCCAAATGCGCAAAAAGTGGAACGGCGTCGGTGGACTTGCCAAAACGCGTGACACACACCATCACCATGCGATTGACGCCAGTATTATCGCTAGTTTTCCGCTGCTCAAGGCGTTTGACAAAGCGGTCAAATTGATTGATATTGACAAGGAAACGGGAGAAATTTTACAAGATAGAGAAGCAGTCAAAAAAGCGCGCGAAGCCGAAGTTTTGAAGCAATGGGCGGTAATTAAAAACAAAGATTTTGAACGCTTGGTTGATGAACTTTATGATTTTCCTTTGTTCAAAGATGTTGAACTGGCAAATGATATAGATAATCCAGAAAATCCCGTCAAATTTAGTCATCGTGTGGATAAGAAAGCTAATCGCGCAGTTGCTAATCAGACGATTTATGGAACGCGGCAGAAGCAATCGGTGCAAATCCAAGGCAGAGGCAAAAATAAGCGCGAAGTTGAGATTTCTGAGGAATATATTTTTGGCACGATAAAAAATATCTACAATGTTGAAGATTTTGCGAAATTCAAAAAGTTATACGACGAGGCAAATAAAAAAGGCGATACCAAGTTTTTAATGCAAGAAAAAGACCCAAGAACTTGGGAAAAATTGATTGAAATTATGAAAGATTACCCTGACTTTGAAGAGAAAACGCAAGTGGACGGAAAAGTCAAAGTAATGCCCATCTCTCCGTTTGAATTTTATCGCCGTGATAATGGCTTTATCACAAAGTACGCGAAGCATAATAATGGTCCAAAAGTCGTGAGCTTGAAATATTATGATAGCAAAGTCGGCAGCCACATCGACATCACACCGCGAAATGCTAAAAACAAAGTGGTCTTACAGAGTTTGAAGCCTTGGCGAACAGATGTCTATTTCAATCCTGATACCGAGCAATATGAGCTTCTTGGGTTGAAATACTCGGATTTGAAATTTACTCAAGGTGTTTATGGGATTATTGCTGACGCCTATGAAAGACTCAAACATGGCGTTGAAGCAGACGGCACGATATTGTGGAAACCAATTGGGCAGAAGAGTGAATTTTGTTTCAGTTTGTATCGGAATGACCGTGTGAAAATTGTGGATGATAAAGGTGAAGAAATTGAGCTATTGTTTGGATCACGAGCAGGAAATAATGAGGGTTATGTAGAGATGAAACCTGTTCATAAGGCACGTTTTGAAGGAACGGAAGAAGTAAGTTTTTATGGGAAAACGTCTTCTGGCAGATTTTTAAAACCACTTGCGAAAAAAGGCTACAAACTTTACAAAGTCAACACCGACATCCTAGGAACTCCCCACTATACCGAAAAAGAATCAGACCAACCAAAATTAAATTTATAAAATTAAGAAAAGGCTTACGTGACGCTTGCAGGAAATCAAAATTTTTGCTAAAATAAAAGGGTAGTTGACGAACTACTGCGCTCGACGGAGCGTATTTCAATCTTTTTATTGATAGGAAAATGATTGAGAATCTACAAAGATAAGGCTTTATGCCGAAATCATTAACTCGCCTTTGGGCGAGTTTTTTTCATAGAAAGGAGAACTGAGTTCGACCTCTTTGATGGTTGGGAAAAAGAAAAATTGAAATCTGACACAAGTGTCAGAACCACAATTTTCTATTTTTCAATCCATCAGAGCAATCGGTCTCACATCTTATAATGACTTGGAGAAATGTGATGATTAAGGACGGAGACTATCTCCGTCTAAAATTAGATAACTTAGAAATTGAAAAAAGCGGACAAAAATTTAGTATTCCACTCTCGGATATTGCGACGATTACCTTGGAAGGCAATATTTTGACGCTAACGACTAAGTTGCTGGCGAAGTTAGCACAACATAATATCGCCGTGATTGTTTGTGATAATAAATATGTGCCTTGCGGAATTTTCACGGGTTTTGGGCAGTATCACAGGACGGCAAAGCGAAATTTGGAGCAGATTGCTTGGAGTGAAAAGTTGCGAGATGAAGTCTGGACAGCAATTATTCGTCAGAAGTTGAGCAATCAAAAATCAGTGCTTTTGGCAGTTGATGCAGAGGAGGAGCGTGTAGAAAAGCTTCAGGAGCTGATTGATAATATTCAACTGGCTGATGCGACAAACCGTGAAGGACATGCTGCAAAGGTTTATTTTAACAGTCTATATGGCATGAAATTCACACGAGAGCAGGATTCTTTGGAAAATGGTGCGATGAATTATGGCTACACGATTATCAGAGCTTACATGGCAAGGTTAGTCACGAGTCTGGGCTTGATTCCGACACTTGGTGTTTTTCATCGCAATGAGTTTAATTCGTTTAATTTGGTGGATGATTTGATGGAACCTTTTCGTCCTTTGATGGATTGGTATATTTTGGAGAAAATTTTACCGAAATATCCAAAGTATCTGACTTGGGAAGCGCGCTGTCAGTTGATTGATTTCTTGAATCAACCTTATTTTTACAGGGGAAGAAGACAACGATTGATTTAGTGATGTTGGATTATGTCAATTCTTTTATTAAGGTAATGAAAGAAGAGCATCTGTCAGCACTGACAGAAATTACTTTAGGAGGATTGCGAGGTGTATGAGAAATTGAGATTGATGTGTTTTTTTGATTTGCCAATGGAGACGAAGCAGGAACAGAAATATTATCGTGTTTTCAGAAAAAAGCTGATTGAGCTTGGCTTTGTGATGGTACAAGAATCAGTCTATGTCAGAACATTGCCTAATCGGAGCCAGCTCACAAAATATGAGGAACAGCTCAAAAGAGTAACCCCTTATAATGGTTTGGTTGAGCTCATGTATGTTTCTGAAAAACAGTTTAATGACCGACGGTTTTTGACAGGTGAAAAAGCACCGCAAGAAGTGGCAGTTGGCAATAATAAAATGGTAATCATATGAAAATAGAAATTGAGAATAACACCTTTATTGAATTTGACGAAATGTCGCGTCTGTTTTTTTATGGTCAAAATCAAAAAGTGGCACAAGAACTGGTCCGCAGCCTGAAAAGATTTGCGAATAAAAAAGCTTTGAATGACTTGGAAGAATTGGTTTATGGTGAAAATGGGATTGAGATTTACCGAGAGAAAGAACGCCTCAATGAAAAAAATATTGACCTTCATTTTTTGCAGGACAACGCTTCCCTTTACCAAGAAGTCAGTTTTGACAGAAAGAGTTTGATGACTGATTTTCTGTCAGCGCTGACGGAAAATGTGGCGATTACCACGGAACTTGAGGAAATCAAAAACCATTTACTGAAGATTGAGCTGCTCTTCAATGAACAGCTTCGTCAAATCTCGAATAACATTTCGTCAAATTTGACAGATTTGTCATTTGATGATTTATTGAAAAATCATCTGTTTTTGTCCTATGCGGCTGATAATCACGATTTCCCTTTAGAAATGATGGATGCCAATGAATTTGTGGATGAATATTTGACACTGCTCGGTAAGAAATTGGAACATCAGCCTAAAGAAACATGGATTATTTTGATTAATCCAGCAAGTTTTTTAATGACAGAAAAGATACAAAACTTGCTAGAGGGGCTGTCAGTGCTGACAGAAAAAACGGGACTTATTCATACCTTTGTCATTAGCCAGCAAGCGCTTGAGCTAGCTTATTCTCCAAATGATGTGCCGAGTACGATTGTTTTGGCAGAGGATGTTTATCAAATGCCAGATTTTGACACTTTTAGAAAAAGCATTGAAAATCATTATCCGATAAGTTTAAAAATGTCAGATGAAGCGCTCTGTCAAAATTTTTATGAAATCGTCTCAAGCATTGGTGGTAAGGCAAAAATCGCTGGAAAATCTTATCAAAATATGATATTATTAAAAGTGATAAATGAGATTTTAGGTCTTGAAAGTGCATCATTTTCTATCAATTTTGATGAACTTTCCGAGCTAGAACGTACTTATCTTAGTTCTTGAGCATTGACGAATTTTCAAGAACAGTTGGAATTGTAGAAGCAAAAACCAAAAAGTTTTTAATTTGAGGTTTTTGTACTCTCAACATTTTCCTATCAATAAAACGATTTCTCCCTACGGGATCAATGGGAAACAGTTTTTGTACTCTCAACATTTTCCTATCAATAAAACGAGAAGGTGAGCCTTTACAAATTGGCGATAGTTTTTGTACTCTCAACATTTTCCTATCAATAAAACGAGTTAATGAACAAAAAATTAAGCAAGTTTGTTTTTGTACTCTCAACATTTTCCTATCAATAAAACAAAGCCTTACAACAGATGTTGTCGGAGGCTGTTTTTGTACTCTCAACATTTTCCTATCAATAAAACAAATGGGCTTGGGGGTTCATCATTACCCTAGGTTTTTGTACTCTCAACATTTTCCTATCAATAAAACTAAAACCACGTTTCTCCCGTATCAAGCATTGTTTTTGTACTCTCAACATTTTCCTATCAATAAAACTGACTAATTTTATATAGGGGAGGGTAAATCAGTTTTTGTACTCTCAACATTTTCCTATCAATAAAACTTTTGAGCGCTGAGTACATCTCACTTGCTGGTTTTTGTACTCTCAACATTTTCCTATCAATAAAACTTTCTTTTCTTCTATCAGTGGAATCCATTCGTTTTTGTACTCTCAACATTTTCCTATCAATAAAACCAGCTTCTTTAGGTATTGTTTGCTCACTATGTTTTTGTACTCTCAACATTTTCCTATCAATAAAACTCATGGTTTCATTTTGCTTATACATCCCCTGTTTTTGTACTCTCAACATTTTCCTATCAATAAAACAGGAGTTGCAGCTGGCACGACAACAATCACGTTTTTGTACTCTCAACATTTTCCTATCAATAAAACGAGGAGGGTAAAGATTTCTTTACTTACACAGTTTTTGTACTCTCAACATTTTCCTATCAATAAAACTTAGAACTCGCCACTACAACGGAAGCTATCGTTTTTGTACTCTCAACATTTTCCTATCAATAAAACAATAAATTATCTTCGGTTTGTTCAAATTTAGTTTTTGTACTCTCAACATTTTCCTATCAATAAAACTAGTTTTTTATGCCAACATTTGCCAACAATGTTTTTGTACTCTCAACATTTTCCTATCAATAAAACCAGATTTTCAGTTTGATTAACATACCAATATGTTTTTGTACTCTCAACATTTTCCTATCAATAAAACCAGTCTCTAGGATTTAGTGCAAGTGATTCCGTTTTTGTACTCTCAACATTTTCCTATCAATAAAACAGTTTGAAGAACTTTCTGAAAGCTTTAATGGTTTTTGTACTCTCAACATTTTCCTATCAATAAAACATTCCATCGTAGCACTAGATGTAGAAGCAGGTTTTTGTACTCTCAACATTTTCCTATCAATAAAACTAAGATTAGAAATAGTTGTAGCGTCAGATAGTTTTTGTACTCTCAACATTTTCCTATCAATAAAACAACTTATCAGATTTCAAGTGTTAAATTGTAGTTTTTGTACTCTCAACATTTTCCTATCAATAAAACAGACTCAGTACTTTATATAAACGCTGTTGAGTTTTTGTACTCTCAACATTTTCCTATCAATAAAACTTAAAGATATTATTATCTTGACTACTAATAGTTTTTGTACTCTCAACATTTTCCTATCAATAAAACCAAGCGACTGATATTGTAGAGGTTGCCTCTGTTTTTGTACTCTCAACATTTTCCTATCAATAAAACTACATGCCTTATATAATACACGCAATTAGAGTTTTTGTACTCTCAACATTTTCCTATCAATAAAACCGCTAAAGGTTTTGAAAAGTTCACACAGCTGTTTTTGTACTCTCAACATTTTCCTATCAATAAAACTGACAAAAGCACGTACTCAAGCTCAGAACTGTTTTTGTACTCTCAACATTTTCCTATCAATAAAACGCTTGCAGTCTTACTCTCCGCCAAGCTCCCGTTTTTGTACTCTCAACATTTTCCTATCAATAAAACACCATGAGATTCAGGATATTTCTAAAATATGTTTTTGTACTCTCAACATTTTCCTATCAATAAAACTCTTGAAGCTGATAAAGCGGGTACAGGATTGTTTTTGTACTCTCAACATTTTCCTATCAATAAAACGAAAAATATGCAGAATGCAGTGGGAGATTTGTTTTTGTACTCTCAACATTTTCCTATCAATAAAACCCGCACCATTTCTAATAGTTCCCTTATCATGTTTTTGTACTCTCAACATTTTCCTATCAATAAAACTTCTTTTCTTTGCTTCGATTGTGACGCTTGGTTTTTGTACTCTCAACATTTTCCTATCAATAAAACAGCGGCTCGCTTAGCTCTATTCTGGGCAATGTTTTTGTACTCTCAACATTTTCCTATCAATAAAACCTGTACCGTCCTTGAACCACTGATAGCTGTGTTTTTGTACTCTCAACATTTTCCTATCAATAAAACAATCAGCACATTTAGGTCATCAAGGATTCAGTTTTTGTACTCTCAACATTTTCCTATCAATAAAACGAAAGTTTATGAAAATTTAAGGTTGAATATGTTTTTGTACTCTCAACATTTTCCTATCAATAAAACTTTTTCATCGGTACGCTCTCGCATAAATTTGTTTTTGTACTCTCAACATTTTCCTATCAATAAAACGGCATTAATGTTGACTCCTACTGTTAATGTGTTTTTGTACTCTCAACATTTTCCTATCAAAGATTTGGACATATATCTTCTTGACAAATCCAAATAATAAGGCTAAAATCTAAATATAGCGAGTTGAGGATAGTGCAAGCTCAAGATAAAGAATGGCTTAAATAATGTGAATATTAAAGTAAAAAATAAAGGTGGAACCGCGCATTTGCGCCCTTTGTCGGAGTTTCCATACCACTCGCAGCCTTGGTTGCTTAGTGAGTATGGAGCTATAGCGACGGGGTGTGATGTGCGGTTTTTGTTTTTGGAAAGGAGAGTTATGAAGGTCATAAAAATCTCAGATAATCATCAAGAAAAAGATAATATTGTTTACTACCAGAAAGATGGACATTTTTTAGTTTATTTTCCTAAGGCAGAGTATGAAATAGCCAAAGTTAAGTTCAGGGAACAGTTTGAAAAAGCTGGAATTTATATTTTCTTTGATACGGATAATGATTACCGTTATATCGGTCAAGCTGTTAATATCAGTAACCGCTATCGTAAGCATGAGCATTGGAATGATAATTTTAAATTTATTCTCATATTTGGCATTGAAAATGGGAACTTAAATAAAGGACAGTTGGACAAGCTTGAAAAGGATTTGATCCAGCAATTTCCTGATTGGAAACATGATACTCAAAATAAAACTGGAGGAAATAGCTCCTTTCTTGAACCGTCAGGCGAAATTGATGCGGAGAATCTAAGAGCGGATGTTGATGAAATTCTTGAAATTTCAGGCTTAGATATTTTTAATAGCACTCTAGCAGAAAATGATGTGGAAGAAGCTTTAGAAGAAAAATCAGGCAAAACTTATGTCGTAACAGATGGAACTTTCAAAGGGAAAAGCGATAAAAGTTTTCGCTCTGCCTATTTGGACTACATTACGGAAATCTTGAAAAAGAGTCCAAAATTATTAGCCAATAGTATCTTTGACGGTAATGCCTCATGGTCAAATACCTTGGCAAGAAAGGCTCCCATAAGACCTGACCGAATTTTTTCAGAAATAAATGGTATTTATTTTTATAAGCACTATGACGCAAAAGTAGCCATCCGTAAAGTTAAAAAGATTGCCGAAAAAATGGGAAAACAATTAATAGAAAAGGAAAATTAAAATGAATCAAAAATTATCATTCCAAGACATCATCTTAACCCTGCAAGGCTTCTGGGCAAAACAAGGGGCAAACCTCATGCAAGCCTACGACAATGAAGTCGGCGCTGGCACCATGTCGCCTTACACTTTTTTGCGCTCAAACGGTCCTGAGCCTTGGGGAGCAGCCTATGTGCAACCTTCGCGCCGTCCTGCTGACGGACGTTATGGCGAAAATCCTAATCGTCTTTTTCAACATCACCAGTTTCAAGTGGTGCTGAAACCCTCGCCAAAAAATATTCAAGAATTGTACTTGCAAAGTTTGGCTGCGCTTGGTATTGACGCGCTAGAGCACGACATCCGCTTTGTCGAGGACAACTGGGAAAATCCGTCCATGGGCTGTGCCGGAATCGGATGGGAAGTCTGGATTGACGGGCAAGAATGTACGCAATTTACTTATTTCCAGCAGGTCGGCGGGATTGAGGTTGATAGCGTGACGAGCGAGATTACTTATGGCTTGGAGCGCGTGGCAACGGTGATTCAAGAGGTTGACAGCGTTTATGACTTGGAGTGGGGCAACGGCGTGGCTTACGGCGATATTTTCAAAGAGCCTGAGTACGAACATTCAAAGTTTGCCTTTGAGGAAAGCAATCAAGAGCTTTTGCTCCAGCTTTTCGGCGAGTACGAGGCTGAGGCGCTGCGTTTGCTGGATGAAGGCCTGGTTCACCCTGCCTATGACTACATTTTGAAATCGTCTCACACTTTCAACTTACTGGACGCGCGTGGCGCGGTATCTGTCACAGAGCGCGCAGGCTATATGCATCGTGTGCGGACGATGGCGCGCAAAGTCGCGAAAACTTTTATTGAGGAGCGCGCGAAGCTTGGCTTTCCGCTGTTGAAAGATGAGGTGCTTAGAGAAAAATATCTGGGTGTGAATGGGAAATATACACCAGCTATCGCTGAAAAGGAGGCAAAATAAAATGAGTAGTTATTTATTAGAAATCGGTCTGGAAGAAGTTCCAGCACACTTGGTGACGCCTTCGATTAATCAGTTGGCAGAGCGTACCCAGCAGTTTTTGCTTGAAAATCGTGTTCAATTTGACAAAATTGTCAAATATTCAACACCGCGCCGCCTGGCTATTTTGGTGGAAAATATTGCTGAAACTTCAGAAAGCAAGGACGAGGAGGTCAAAGGACCTTCTGCCAAAATTGCTAAAGATACAGAGGGAAATTGGTCAAAGGCCATTCAAGGTTTCTCACGTGGTCAAGGCATTTCTCCTTCTGAGTTAGTTTTGCGTGGTGATTATTATTATGCAAACAAGCATATTGAGGGAGTTGCGACGAGTGATATTCTCACAAAAATCGGTGATGAAGTGATTGGCAAGATGACGTTTTCAACCTATATGAAGTGGGGTAACAACGATTTTCTCTTTGTTCGTCCGATTCAGTGGATTGTGTCCTTGCTGGACAGCGAGGTGGTGCCTTTTGACCTGCTTGATGTGACTGCTGGACGAACTTCACATGGACATCGTTTTCTATCAAATGTTGAGGTGGTGCTTAACAATGCAAATGAATATTCTGTCAAATTGCCAGAACATTTTGTTATCGTAGATAGCGAGCATCGTAAAGCAGAAATCTCAGCACAAATTCTGGCTTTGGCCGCAGAACATGGCTGGAAAGTGACTTTGCACAAAGATTTGCTGGAAGAAGTCAATAATATTGTGGAGTATCCAACAGCTTTTGTGGGGAGCTTTGATGAGAAATATTTGGATATTCCAGCAGAAGTGTTGGTGACTTCAATGCGTGATAATCAACGTTATTTTGAAGTTTATACTGCAGATGGTAGTTTAGCTCCAAATTTCATTTCGGTAAGAAATGGAAATAGTGAATATATCGAAAATGTCATTTCAGGTAATGAAAAAGTTTTGGTGGCACGTCTTGAAGATGCAGAGTTTTTCTGGAAGGAAGACCAAAAACTCAAAATTGATGATTTGGTTAAAAAACTGGCGAAAGTAACTTTCCATGCCAAAATTGGTACGCTGACAGAACATATGGCACGTACAAAAGTGATTGGTGAAAAGCTGTCAGTGCTGACAGAATTGTCATCAGACGAGAAAGAATCAGTCCTTAGAGCTGCCGATATTTATAAGTTTGATTTACTGACAGGAATGGTTGGTGAATTTGACGAATTGCAAGGTGTTATGGGTGAAAAATATGCCCTGTTATCAGGTGAAAATACAGCTGTTGCTATGGCGATTCGTGAGCATTATTTGCCAACATCAGCAGATGGTGTTCTTCCGGAAAGCAAAGTTGGTGCAGTATTAGCTATTGCTGACAAGCTTGATAGTATTTTGTCATTTTTCAGTGTTGGGTTGATACCGTCAGGGTCAAATGACCCTTATGCTTTGCGCCGTGCGGCTCAAGGATTGATTCGTATCATTGAAAAATTTGATTGGCGTTTTGATTTAGCAGCGTTTATTGCTCAGTTTTCAGGTGAAAATCATGCTGAAGTTTTAGAGTTTATCCGTGCACGCGTGCAAAAACTATTGCTTGAAAGACTTGACCGTTATGATATTGTGGAAGCAGCGATTAACAGTAGTATTTTCGATATTGCTGGGATGATGGAAAGTGCTTATGTCATCGATAGTCACAAGCTTCACGGACCGTTTAAACCCGCAATTGAGAACATCTCGCGTAGTATCAATCTTGTGAAAAAAGCTGAGATTATTAGAGAAGCTGACCCTGTTTTCTTTGAAAATGAAGCCGAGCAAAAACTTTATGATACTGTTTGTGACCTCAAAGAACAATGGGATGAAATGCTAACGGAATATAAGTTCCGTGCAATTGTTCATGCTTTAGCTCCTGCAGTTGAGCTGTTCTTTGACAATGTTATGGTTATGGCAGATGATGAACGCATTCGTGATAATCGTTTAGCTTTACTTGGTCAAGTGGTGGATTTGACAAACAGTATTGCAGATTTTAGCTTGATTAACACAAAATAATTTGATAAATTAATCTAATACTGTTTCATTTAGAAGTATGCTGTTGATGCTTGCTATGGTGCTACGTGCTTCGCCCGCCGTTCTATGAACGGTCTTCGCAACTTCGTTGCTCCGCTGTCCGTTTGCATAGCTACTAAAGTGGCAAGAGTAAGGCGGTATATCTGCAGTTCATCTAATAATTTTACTGCGTAAAATTAAAGATGAGCTAGTATAAGAATTACTGACAGAAGTTTGTCAGTGCATAAGCTCTAGGTTGTAACTATTTGGCAAACTATAAGCGATAGCTTTCTGAATATCAGAACTATGATAAATGCTTACAGAAATCTAGAGCTTTTGTCAGTATGCTGACAAAAGAAAAATGAAGTCAAGATTTTATTCAGTGGGAGTTTGTCCATTTTCTCCAGTCGCTATCTTCGCTGCGCTACGCTGTCCGTTTGCTTAGCTGCTAAAGCAGCAAGAGCAAAAGGCGATTCGACTGATAAAAGGGCAACTTGCCACTGAATCTAGGTCTAGGGTACAACCTCACATCTTCGATATGAGGTCACCCTGTCCCAGAAGCCTAAGTGCTAAAGCACTAACGCCCTAGGGCAGTCGGACGAAATTCAAAGATTGCCATTCCGACTAGGTGCTTCAGCACCTTAGCGAGGATGGACAGCGTAGCGAAGCGGAGATAGTGCTGCTAATACTCCGACCTTATGTCGGAGTATTAGCACGCACTTGCTTTGATAAAATATTGGAGGTAAAATGTCCATTACAAATGAACAAATTGAGCGTATCAATGCATTGGCGCGCAAGAAGAAGCAAGAGGGATTGACAGATAAAGAGCTTGAAGAACAAGCTATTTTGCGTCGAGCTTATCTTGACAGTGTCAAGGCAAATTTTCGCTCTCAAGTTGAAACGATTAAAGTTATAGATGAAAATACGGGAGAGGACGTTACTCCTGAGAAGCTTAAAAATATTCAGCGTGAAAAAGGAATGCGTGATTAACGCAGAATTCTGAGAAGATGAAGAGAGCTATTTCTTGAATTTTTGAGAAAAAATGGTAAAATAAGTTTAAACAATAACGAATGGGTATGGTGCACACCCGATAACCGTTTTAAGATAACTGAGTTCGTCTTTCTAGAAACGAGTGAAAATAGATAAAAGCTAGAATCTGCGTAAACGCAGAAGCGTTTGGTTGCTCATTGTTTTTAGGCGACCAACCTTAAAATGTCCATAAGACAGTTTAAGTCCTAATTTTCGTCGTTTTGAGCAGTCGTGCTCACATCTTAAATCTGATGGCGCCTACAATGCAAAAAGGTCTTTTCGCCTTGCGTTGTAGCGCCTTTTTGTATGCAAAAATATACTTCAAAGTTTCCTTCTTTTCATCCGAAAATAATAACCAAACTCATAAATAGAAGGAACTTTGAAGAAAATCAAACTCAGATATGCTATGTAAACTGAGTTTGCGTTTTAGACACTAGAGTTCATTTTTTTGAGGTCAAAGAAAGCTATATCTTCTAATTTATGATTTCATAAAGTTGGACTCGCATCTTTAGAAAGGACATACAAAATGTCAAAAGCACTTATCGAAAACATTCACGCGCGCGAAATCTTTGATTCTCGTGGCAATCCAACCGTCGAAGTTGATGTTGTCTTGAATGATGGCACACTTGGACGTGCAGCTGTACCATCTGGCGCTTCCACAGGAGATAGAGAAGCGGTTGAACTTCGGGATGGCGGCACACGTTTACAAGGAAAAGGTGTCGCAAATGCTGTCAACAATGTCAATGGTGAGATTGCGTCAGCGCTGACAGGGAAATCACCATTTAACCAAGCTGAAATCGACCAACTCTTGATTAAGCTTGACGGTACGCCAAATAAAGCAAGATTGGGTGCCAATGCGATTTTAGGTGTATCGATGGCTGTTGCAAGAGCAGCAGCGAATAGTGAAAAAATCCCACTCTATCGCTATCTCGGAGGTGTTGACCTTGAGCTTCCTCAACCTTTCTTTAATGTCATCAATGGTGGTGTTCATGCAGATTCTGGTATTGATGTGCAAGAGTTCATGATTACGCCTGTCAAACGCGAAAGTTTCTGCGACGGTGTCGAAAAAGTGGCGAATGTTTATCATACCTTGAAGAAAATCTTGGCAGAGCAAGGGCTGGAAACGGCTGTTGGTGATGAAGGCGGCTTTGCTCCAAAACTTGGCTCGACTGAACACGCGATTGAAACACTTTACAAAGCCATAGAGACCGCAGGCTACACAGCAGGTAGTGAAATTGCCATCGCGCTTGACCCCGCGTCTAGCGAATTTTATGACAATGAAACACAGCTTTATCATTTTGAAGGTCAAAAGTTGACAAGTCATGATTTGCTCGCTTATTATGAAAATTTGGTGGCGAAATTCCCTGCGATTATCTCGATTGAAGATGGATTTTCTGAACATGATTGGGACGGTTTCGCCGCTCAAACAAAAGCTCAGGGAGACAAGATTCAACTTGTTGGCGATGATATCTTTGTGACCAATCCTGCGATTTTCGCCGAAGGAATTGAAAAAGGTGTGGCAAATGCGATTTTGATTAAATTGAATCAAATCGGAACTGTCACAGAATCCATCGAAGCCATAAAAATGGCGCGGAAAGCAGGTTATAACACGATGATTTCGCATCGTTCAGGCGAAACGGTTGATAGTTTCATCGCTGACTTTGCTGTTGCCATGCACGCAGGTCAGATTAAGACAGGTTCAATGGCACGCAGTGAGCGGATTGAGAAATATAATCAATTTTTGCGAATTGAAGAAGAGTTAGGAGCTGCAGCAAGGCTTGCAAAGTTCCCTGAATAAACCCATGTGGATTTTGCTTGCAGTTGTAGCTTCAGTATCAGCAGGTTTTACTTCCGTCTTATCTAAATTGGGCGGAAGTAAAATTGGATCAAATATGCTAACTTTGCTACGGACAATTGTCGTTGTGATGATGTCATGGTTGATTGTCGCTCTTTTTGGGTCTTGGGGAAATGTCGGCGGCATAGCCTGCTATTCCTGATTTTGTCGGGTTTGGCAACTGGGGCTTCGTGGCTTTGTTATTATCGCGCCTTGCAGATTGGTAAGGTAGCTGGTGTTGTCGCAGTTGATCAAAGTAGTGTGCTGTTTTCAGTCATATTAGCGATTATTTTCTTGGGAGAACGTTCTAAGTTTGAAATAACGCTCATTGGTTTGCTCATCATAGCTTTAGGAATGTTCTTTATTGTCTTAGAGAGCAATAAAAATATTGATAAAACGTCAATTGCTGTGGCAACTTTTCTCGCTTTTCTATTTTTAAGAGAGAAACCAAGCAAGTTAACGATTTTGGGATTAGGATTCATTGTTTTCGGTAGGATTGTCATTGCTTTTTAACTTGAAAATCAGATGAAAACACGCTAGAATAATGAAGTCAAGCCTTATTTAGCGGGATGTTTACCTCTTGCTAAATGTAGTCGGACGAAATTCAAAGTTGCCATTTCACTTTAGCAAGTTGCGACTTCGACTAGGCACTTTCGTGCCGTAGCGAACCATTTCCCCTTACGACTTTATAGGATAGCCGTTTGCACGGATATGCTAGTTGTTTCATCTAGCCGATTGCGATTTGAACTTGCCACTTTAGTGGCTTAGTGAAATCGACGGCGTAGCAAAGCGAAGATAGAGCGAATGCTTCTATCGTTGTCGGCTCTGCTGATTTACGAATAGAGGACAAATGTTCTATGGATAACTGTGGTGAATCGACAGCGTAGCCCAAAGAGCGGAGATAGCACGCACTTGTTTTGATAAAAAACAAAGTCAAAGCTTGTAAAAAATTGCATTTTGGCAAGCTTTGACTTTTTTGTGAGGAATTATTGAGATGAACATTATTATTGTATTTATTTTTGGTATTTTAGGTGGGCTTTCTCGCTATGAAATTAATACCTATCTTCCGAAAGTGGGGACTTTTCCACTTGCGACTTTATTGATTAATCTTGTCGGCTGCTATCTTTTCACTTTCTTGATAAAAAATTATCTAGGTGCTAAAAACGTTCATGAACGTTGGGTTTTGGGCTTGGGGACAGGTTTTATTGGGGCTTTTACCACATTTAGCTCTTTCATGATGGATAGCGATAATTTGCTCGTTGCTGGTCATTATGGTCAGTTAATCTTTTATGTTTTGCTCACGATTTTTGGTGGTTTGCTTATGGCGATGCTTGGGATGTATCATGGAAGACTTGCAGTGACTTATCCGACAGCTACAGAGCTTGAAGATGAAGCAGAGGAAGAAAGAGAGGAAGAAAAATAATGCTTGAATTTACGCTTATTGGTATTTCAGCTGGACTTGGTGCAGTTGTCCGCTATCTCTTTAGTAATCTCAATGTTATTTTCAAAAAAATTGGTTTTCCACTTGGTACTTATCTGGTTAATATTGGTGGGACGCTTTTTATCGGCTATCTTTTTGGCAAATTTGGCAATCAGGCAGAGGCTTATAAAATCTTCGCTACAGGTTTCTGTGGTGGTCTGACGACTTTTTCAACTTATAATTTTGAACTTTTTGATTTACTTGAAAACCATGATTATAAACATTTTGCAGAGTACTTTTTGCTTTCTTATGGCTTAGGATTTGTAGCGGTTTTGCTAGGACTTTGGTTAGCAAAATAATTTCTGCGACATATTGTTACAAATAGAGCAGAAAAAGCATGGTTTAGTCATGCTTTTTTTGATAGAGTTTCTGAATTTTGATATAGTCTATCACAGATTTTGGTAAGAGATAGGTGGGTTCAATGTCAGCTGCAATCAGTTCTCGAATTTGGGTGCTTGAAATAGGAAGCAGTGGAACATCAATCCATCTTACAGGATAAGGGTGGGATTAATGGTCTCAGAGCGCTTGATTGCAACAAAAGTAACAAGATGAATTAATTCATCAATCTTATACCATTTTGGAAGGTAGTCAACCATGTCGCTGCCAATAATAAAATAAAAATCGCACTCAGGATGAAGCTTTGTCAGTGCTGACAGAGTATCATAAGTGTAAGATTTTCCGCCACGTTCGATTTCGCAAAGCTCCAACCCTAGACGCTGGTTGTCTTTAACAGCGAGTTCAAGCATTTTTACACGATGGACTGCGTCAATTGTTTCTTTTACATCAACATGAGGTGGAATATTTTCAGGCATGAGCAATACTATGTCAAGATTTAGCCGTTGAGCGACTTGGTCGGCAATCATCAAATGGGCGTGATGAATAGGATTAAAATTTCCACCCAAAAGTCCTACTTTTTTTCTTTTTTCCATGAGTAGATTATATCAAGATGTGAGGCTGCTTGTCCAGAACTCATGAAAATTGCCACTTGGTTTATGTGCTCCAGCACATAGCTTCGCATGACCATTGGCTGTAAGCTGCTAAAGCAGCAACGCCAAATCAATGGACAGCGTAGTGCTGAAAGCACGTAGATAGGGAAAGACGGAGATGAGCAACGCTCATTGGAGACTTTTATCTATTTTCCTGAGTTCTAAGTAGCCGAACTCAATTACAAGAGGTGAGCAACAGCGTCAAGAGTAGGAGAATTGCAATTGAGACTAGGTGCTTTGCCTTTTGTTCTTACCATTTCGTCTTGCCAGCTTTGCTGGATTGCGACTTGAACTTGCCACTTTAGTGGCTTAGTGAAATCGACAGTGTAGCGAAGCGAAAATAGAACGAATGGATAGCGGAGCGAAGCGAAGATGCAGGCTTTAGTAGCTAGCTTCGCATGACCATAGGACATTTGTCCTCTATCTCTAGGTCACTAAAGTCCAATGCCAAATGACAATCAAACGGATAGCGGAGCAACGAAGTTTTGCATAGACCATTCACAGAACGGAGTGCGAAGCACGTAGCACTGTAGTGAGCATCGACAGTGTAACCCAAATACGCATTTGCTAAGTTAAAAATTTCGTCAGTACACTGACAATGTCGAAAATTTATTGAATACTCATCAAGGAACTTTTGGAGAGTTATGGATGGGTTATTATTTTGTCAGTATACTGACGAATTAATGTAAGTTATTGATAGCTCTGTAAGTACAAATTTACTGATAATTTTGATAAAATAGACATTAGAAATGACTCAGCAAGCACGATGATTTATCAATTATTGTCGCTAGTAATGAAATTTTTGCGGGATTTCAAAATGGAACTAGTGCATACTGAACTTAAAAAAATTAGTTTAGGTCAGTTCTTACTAAATCCTACGCAGTACATCAAGCACGGAAGGCAATCATAAACAGTATTAAATACTGTAATTGGAACGGAATTATCTGGATTTTTATTCTGTCAAACAGCAGTAATCGAAAGGAAAGTAAATATGCCACAGCTTTATCAAGATGACAGCCTCGCGCTGCACACCGATTTGTACCAACTTAATATGATGCAAACCTATTTTGAACTTGGACGTCACAAGCGTCATGCAGTTTTTGAGGTTTTTTTCCGCCAAATGCCTTTTGAGAATGGCTATGCAGTCTTTGCTGGACTTGAGCGTATGGTTGATTATCTGAAAAACTTATCTTTTTCTGATACGGATATCGCTTATTTGCGAGAACTTGATTATCCAGAAAGCTTTCTTGATTATTTGAAAAATCTCAAATTTACTGGAAATGTGCGTGCGATGCAAGAAGGTCAGCTTGTATTTGCAAATGAACCTATCGTTCAAGTGGAAGGTTCGCTTGCGGAGTGCCAACTGGTTGAAACAGCAATTTTAAATATTATTAATTTCCAAACTTTGATTGCAACAAAAGCGGCTCGGATAAAATCGGTTATTGGTGATGATCCTTTGCTTGAATTCGGAACAAGGCGTGCACAGGAAATGGATGCTGCGATTTGGGGAACACGTGCAGCGGTCATTGGTGGAGCTGATGCGACTTCTAATGTTCGGGCAGCGAAAATTTTTGGATTGACGGCAAGCGGAACCCATGCTCATGCACTTGTTCAAAGTTATGGAAATGACTACGATGCTTTTAAAGCTTATGCCATGACCCATCATGATTGTGTTTTCCTCGTGGATACATACGATACATTGAGAGTCGGCGTGCCTAGTGCGATAAGAGTTGCGCGTGAATTTGGCGACAAAATAAATTTTCAAGGGGTGCGTATTGACTCTGGGGATATGGCTTATATTTCCAAAAAAGTTCGTCAACAATTGGATGAAGCAGGTTTTACAGAAGCAAAGATTTACGCATCAAATGATCTTGACGAATCAACCATTTTGAGCTTAAAGATGCAAAAAGCAAAAATTGATGTTTGGGGTGTTGGGACAAAATTAATCACAGCCTATGACCAGCCTGCATTAGGCGCTGTTTATAAGTTGGTATCAATGGAAGATGAACAAGGCGAGATGAAAGACACGATTAAGCTTTCAAGCAATGCTGAAAAAGTGTCTACACCAGGTAAGAAGCAAGTGTGGCGTATTACCAAAAAAGCGGATGGAAAATCTGAAGGGGATTATATCACATTTAGTGATGAGCGCCCTGATCAAGATGAGGAAATCTATATGTTCCACCCGCTCTATACCTATATCAACAAAAACATTCGTGATTTTAATGCGAAGCCGTTGTTAAAGCCAATATTTGTTGATGGAGAACTTGTCTATGATTTGCCAAGCCTTCCTGAAATCAAAACTTTTGCGCGTGAAAATCTTGATGAACTTTGGGATGAATACAAGCGAGATTTGAATCCTCAGCCTTATCCTGTTGACTTGTCACAAGAATTGTGGAATCATAAAATGCGCTTGATTTCTGAAGTACGTACAATCGTTTCAATGATGAAGTTGGATGAAAAATGAGAATAAGAGCGATAGATATATCTGACGCCCAAATTTTTTGGGAGTTAAAAAAGCAACTAGACACAGAAACAAAGTTTATGATGTTAGAGCCAGATGAACGGAAGTTTGTTTTTGGTGAAACAATTGGTCAGATTGCAAGAATGGATTATTTGATTGGGGCTGAGGTTGATGGAAAACTTGTCGGCTATTTATCAGCAAAGTGTGGAAAGGCAAATCGGATTAAGCAGACGGCTTATATTGTAGTTGGAGTTTTAGAAGATTTTCAACATCAAGGCTTGGGAGGACGGTTTTTCGACGAACTTGACGAGTGGGCAAAAGAAAAGAAGCTCAAACGCTTGGAACTCACGGTCATGTCAAGAAACACGACAGCAATTGCACTTTACCAAAAACACGGTTTTGCCATTGAAGGCGTGCGTCGTCAATCAATGTGTGTTGATGATGAATTTATTGATGAGTTTTACATGAGTAAAATCTTTGAATAATTCTGTCAGTATGCTGACAGAATCATCAGTAAAACTGATGATTTCTCCATTCTGCCAGTTCAATAATCGGGTTAATCGTATTGAACTTACAGAGTAAATACTTACTGACAGTTTTGTCAGTATATGATACTAAGAGAAAGGAGCTGAGTTCATCTCCTGAGCGTAGCGATTAGATAAGATGGAATCTTGACTGTGCCAAGAACTTCCACTTTCTAATACTGTTTAATTTCTAAAAGGAACTTTTAGAAATTAAAGTTTGCCATAAACGTAATGTGTTAAGCTGGCAGATAAGAAAAGCAAGGCTTTTCCCAATCGTCGCAAGGCAGCATATTTACAGTTCAACTACCAAATCTGCGTAAGCAGATTTAGAGATGAACTAGTATAAAAAACTACGTCCCTGAGAAGTCGGACTCATCTTATTATGACATTACAAAATGAAATTATCGCATTACTTGGTGTAAAAGCTGAGATTGATGTAAAAGCAGAAATTCGTGTATCTATTGATTTTCTAAAAAATTATTTGAAGAAATATCCTTTCATCAAATCCTTTGTACTGGGTATTTCTGGAGGTCAAGACTCAAGTTTAGCCGGACGTTTGGCACAAGTTGCTATTGAAGAAATGCGACTGGAAACTGGTGATGACAGTTATCAATTTATTGCAATTCGTTTGCCTTACGGAGTGCAGGCTGATGAAGCCGATGCACAACGTGCGTTGAAGTTTATCAAACCTGATATAAGTCTTGCGGTCAATATCAAATCAGCTGTTGACGGACAGCTGTCAGCACTGACAGAAGCTGGTGTCAGCGTTTCAGACTTTAACAAGGGAAATATTAAAGCTCGTCAACGTATGATTACACAATATGCAGTAGCAGGTGAATACAAAGGAGCGGTTCTCGGTACTGACCATGCGGCCGAAAATATCACAGGATTCTTTACAAAATTTGGTGATGGTGGCGCAGATTTATTACCAATTTTTCGCCTAAATAAGCGTCAAGGTAAACAACTTTTAGCAGAACTTGGCGCAGACCCTGCTATTTACGAAAAGATACCTACCGCAGACCTTGAGGATGGAAAACCAGGGCTTGCTGACGAGGTAGCACTTGGTGTTACTTATGACAATATTGATGATTATTTGGAAGGCAAAACGATTCCTAAAGAGGCTGCAGACAAGATAGAAGCATGGTGGAATAAAACTCAACATAAGCGCCACCTGCCAATTACCGTATTTGACGATTTTTGGAAATAAAAAAATGATACCTTTCTCGTCAGAAAGGTATTTTTGCATTATACTTGAAGTAGTCACTTCAAAACGGATGAAGCATAGTTTTTTCGATTTCACTAAGACTTAGGCTACAAGTATGTTATAATCTAGAGTAAAAGGCTTACAAGATGGGCTCAATTTGAAAGAAAAGAGGTAAAAGATGTCGTTCATAGAAATCATCAATGAATCAAAAAAATATCAAACGGGTTCAGAAGTTATCTTTGCCAATGACCATGTTAATTTTGAAATTGAAAAAGGTGAGCTGGCAGTTATTTTAGGTTCGTCAGGGGCAGGAAAATCTACCGTACTCAATATTCTAGGTGGGATGGATACCTGTGATGAGGGCGAGTTATTTATAGATGGAGAAAACATTGCTCATTTTTCAGAAAAAGAATTGATTAAATATCGCAGGTATGCTGTGGGATTTGTTTTTCAATTTTATAACTTGGTGAACAATTTGACAGCAAAAGAAAATGTAGAATTAGCTTCAGAAATTGTGGACACAGCACTAGACCCAGAAACTGTACTGCAAGACGTAGGACTTGCTCATCGGATTCATAATTTTCCTTCACAACTTTCAGGCGGAGAGCAGCAGCGAGTTGCAATTGCACGGGCAATTGCCAAAAATCCAAAGATTTTGCTGTGTGATGAGCCGACAGGGGCATTAGATTATCAAACAGGAAAACAGATTTTAAAACTTTTGCAGGATCGGACAAGAAAACAAGGAACTACGGTCATTATTGTTACTCACAATGCTGCAATTGCGAGAATTGCCAATCGTGTCATTCAGATGCATGATGGAAAAATCAAGACTATCGCAATCAACCAATATCCAGAAGACATAGAGGGAATTGAGTGGTAAGTTATGGCGAAAAAGACAATAAATAAGGATGTCAGACGTTCTATTACTGGTTCTTTGGGACGTTTTCTTTCTATTTTTTCTTTGATGGTGCTGGGTGTTTTTGCATTTGTGGGATTGAAAGTTTCAGGACCGAATATGCGTGCAACAGCAGAACACTTTTATACACAACATAGGTTGGCAGATTTGACAGTGACTTCAACTTTAGGATTAGATGATAGCGATCAAAAGTTGATCAAAGCAACTTCAGGTGTGAAGCAGGTAGAGTTTGGTTATTTTCGTGATGTGTTACTCAAAGGTACACATACAAGTTTGCGCTTATTTTCTCCTCCTCAAGATTTGTCAACCTATGCACTGCAGGCAGGGAGGATGCCAACACAGATGGGTGAGATTGCACTAGATTATCTTTATGAAGGACAGTTTCGCTTGGGTGACACCATTGATTTTACGGAAGAAAAATCAGATGGAAATTATATTTTGCGCCAACATTCATTTAAAATTGTTGGATTTGTTAAATCAAGTGAGTATGTAGATAAAAATGATTTTGGCCGGACAACAATTGGTACCGGACAACTCAATGGTTATGGGGTGGTTCCTAAAAATACTTTTGATTCTCCCGTCTATATGATTGCGAGGATGACGTTTACTCGAATGCAAGGCTTATCAATCTATGACGTGCGCTATAATGATTTGGCAAGTCATTATCAAACAAAAGTTGAAAATCAACTCAAAAATCAGCCTGAAAATCGTTTGAAAGCATTAAAAACTAAACCACAGCAACAGATTGATTCAGCAAAAATTGAGTTAAAGCAAAAAGAGCAACAGATTGCCCAGCAAAAATCACAGTTAGAGACACAACAGCAGCAACTCACAGCTGCCGAGGCCACAGGATTACCTGTGAGTCCTGAGATGCAAGCTGAAATTGATGATGGACAGCAGCAAATAAAACAAGCACAAGCAAAAATCACGACTGCTCAATCTGACTTGCAGACAAAACAAGAGGCGCTCAATCGTTTAGTTGCACCGGTCTATACTGTTAATAATCGTAAAGATGGGAATCCAGGTTATCAGAGCTTTCTTGATGATTCTACACGAATCGATACATTATCTAATGTTTTTCCAGTTGTGCTTTTTGCGATTGCACTCTTGGTGAGTTTGACGACAATGACTCGTTTTGTTGAGGAGGAACGAAGTAATCTTGGTTTACTCAAGGCTTTAGGCTATTCTAATCGACAAATTCATCAGAAATTTATCATTTATGGCTTAGTATCCAGTGGAAGTGGGGCAGTGGTTGGAACAATTTTGGGGCATACTTTTTTACCGATTGCGGTATTTAATGCTTACACTGCCTCGTCAACATTCTCTAATTTGCGGTTGACTTTTTCTGTTTTTTGGACAATCGTAGCATTTTTGATTGCGATTGCTTGTAGTGTGCTACCTGCATATTGGGTGGTTTATCAGGAGTTACGTGCGGCACCTGCTCAACTATTTTTGGCGAAAGCTCCGAAGGCAGGCTCACGGATTTTATTGGAAAAAATTGGTTTTATATGGCGGCGGATGAGTTTCACTTATAAAGTAACTGCTCGTAATCTATTTCGCTATAAAAAACGGATGCTGATGACAATTTTCGGAGTGGCAGGTTGTACGGCACTGCTTGTGATGGGATTTGGGATTCGTGATTCGATTTCGGGTCTTGCGAGTCGGCAATTTGGTGACATTTTGCACTATGACATGATTGCAGTAGAGCAGGAGAAGATGTCAAACAGCGAGCGTGATGAATTAGATAAAAAATTGAATTCGGACACGATTGCTTCACATTTGTCGGTGCATTTTGAACAATTGACTAAAAAGACGGATGATAACGAAACACAACAAATTAGTATGATTGTGCCAAATCAAACGAATCATTTTTCACAATATGTTACTTTAAGAAATCGCATTTCACAAAAAAAGTTACCCTTAACAGATTCAGGCGCGATTATTTCCGAAAAGCTTTCTGATTTGCTGAATGCTAAAGTAGGTGATTATTTCACAGTTGAAAATGCTGACCATAAACAGTTTAAAATTCGCATTTCTGGCATTACTGAGATGTATATGGGACATTATCTGTTCATGAGTCCAATAGAATACCAGCACGTTTTTGGTAAGAGCTTTGCAGCAAATGCTCAATTGATTAAACTTACAGATTCTAAAGAGAGTAACGTTCGGGAGCAGTCAGCTAAGTTGATGAGTTTACCTGCTGTGGCAGCTATTTCACAGAATATTGATATGCGCAATACAATTGATGCGTTTATGCAAGGAATGAATAGTGTCATGTTCGTCTTGATTATATGTGCGATTTTACTTGCGGTGGTAGTGATTTATAATCTGACAAACATCAATGTTTCTGAGCGAATTCGTGAGCTTTCAACGATTAAAGTCCTTGGATTTTATGACCGAGAAGTGACAATGTATATTTATCGTGAAACGATTTTATTGAGTTTCATTGGTATATTTTGTGGTTTTGGATTGGGTGCTTTCTTCCATCGATTTATTATTGAGCAGGTCGCTCCTGATTTAGTCATGTTCAATCCAGCATTATTGTGGACAAATTTACTCTTGTCTGCAACGATTACGATGGCAACAACGCTTGCTCTGAGTCTATTTGTTCATTTTAAATTAAAACGTGTAGATATGTTGGGTGCTTTGAAATCAATTGATTGAAAATAAGATAAAAAAATTACTGACAGCACTGTGTCAGTAATTTTTACTTTCTGTCAGTATGCTGACAGATTTTTTATCATCAGAATCAATCTATTTTTCGGATTTGCGTTTAATATCAGTGATGTTTTGTCCTTTTTCTTCATCTGACAAAATTTCTTCAAAGCTTGGAAGTGAAATGGATTGACCATATTTTTGACGCAAAGCAGTAGTGACAAGTCTGTAAGCAAGTCGGCTATTTCTTGATAAGATAGGTCCATGAAAGTAAGTACCGAAGGTGTTTTTATAAATCAATCCTTCGGTATTATCATCTGGATTGTTGCCACCGCCATAGACAACACGCCCCAACGGTTTTTCATCTTCCGATAAATAAGTGATGCCAGAATGATTTTCAAAGCCATAATAGGTTTCGCCAAATTCGTCATTGTGTGTTTCAATATCACCGATAAAACGGTCAGTGCGCAGGTTTTCTGTGTAATGTCCAAGAATCCCAGTTCCTGCGATTTTATGACCTGAAGCGTTGACATAATATTGTCCGAGCATTTGATAGCCACCGCAGATGGCAAGCAGAGGTTTGTCAGCTTCAATATAGGATTTTAGAGGTTCTGTCAGTGCTGACAGACTTCCATCAGCGATAATTTCTTGCTCGTAATCTTGTCCACCACCCCAAAAAACGAGGTCGTAGCGCTCTTTATCGAAACTGTCGCCAAGGGACACAATCTCAAAGGTCATCTCGCAACCAAGCTTTTCGCCAACATACTTGAGCATGAGAATATTGCCATTATCGCCATAAGTATTCATTAAATCACCATAAAGATGGGCGATGGTCAATTCAAATTTTGGATGTTCAAGATTGGATTTTAGTGAAATATAAGTCATAAATTTCCTTTCAGTTTTTGAATCCATGCGTCAAGATAAAAGTCAACTTGATAAGTGTTATAGCCCCGGAACTGCTTGGTAAAATGAGCTTCATAAATTTCTTTTGGCGTATGTGTTTTCTGGATAAACTCATCAATTTCGCAAGGATTATAGCCTCGAAATACCACTTTGAAATCAGGATGAGCAAGGTCAACTTTTGCTAGAGATTCAAGACGTTTGCGCTCTTGCTCATCTGCGTGTTCAATGTTGTAGCGGTAAGCAGCGAGTTCTTGAAGATAGAACTTAACATCTTGTTTATCATAACCCATAGCGCTGCTTGAAAAACTCTTGTTCTTGATTTGTTCAGGAGGTAAGGGATTTTCAGCCAGCTGGCGTAAGAATAAATCGACTTCACCACGATTATAGCCAAGTGCAGATTTTATGAAATGCTTTTTATTGGGATATTCGTACTCGTCAATTTTTTTCATTACTTCATTTCTCCGTCAATCAGATGTTCTTTTGAAAGAAGTTCACGCATAGCAAGCATTGCTGTGTAAGTTGCAAGGATATAGACATGGCTGGTTTTGGCTGATTTTATGTCTCTCAAAACGCTGGCTAGATTGTCACGTTCAGAAATCTTGTCGGCATCAAAACCAGTGACGCGCATCCGACGTGCCATTTCGCTTGCTCTAGCACCACCTGTAACAATCTGGTCAATTTCCATTTCTCGGAGTAATTCAAAATTAGCATCCCAAATCCAACTCGTGTCAATTCCGTCAGCATAATTTGCATTCAAAAGGCTGATTAAGGTAAAGGGATAGTTTGCCAATTTCATCATTTCTAAGGCTTGATTGGCACCAACGGGGTTTTTAATCAATACGATTGTGACTTTTTTGCCATCAATTTCAAGTGTTTCCTGACGACCAAAGACAGCTTTTGACTCATTGAAACCAGCAGCGATTTTTTCTGCAGGAACATCAAAATATTCGGCAACAGAAACTGCAGCTAGTGCATTGTAAATATTGTAAAGCCCGCCGACATTGATTTTATAAGAATTTCCGTCAATGACAAAACGTGATGAAGTATTTGTGATTTCTGTCAGTTCTGACAGCTTATAGTCAAGTGATGGGCGAGCGAATCCGCAATTTACACAGATATAATTTCCAAGATTAGCATAAGTATTCATTTTGTAAGCAAGAATGTGATGACATCTAGGACAAACAATTCCCTCGGTATTGTAGTGAGCGTGAGTTGGAGTGTGTTCCTCATGGTCGAAACCGTAATATTTGACTTTGTTCACCAATTTTTTAGAATTAAATAATGGACTATCGCCATTGAGCAGAACTGTCGCAGTAGGTAAGTTCTCAGCTCCTTTTACAATGAAATCATAAGTCGTATAAATTTCACCATAACGATCCATTTGGTCACGAAAAATATTGGTAAATACAAAAAGTGAGGGTTTGATATACTCTGTAATTTTTGGCAGACTTGCTTCGTCAATCTCTAATACTGCAAATTTTTTCTGAGGATTCCTTGTTTTTGGTGCTTTCAAAAAAGTCGAGACGATTCCAGTAATCATATTGGCACCAGAAGGATTAGTCACGACAGGGCCAAAAGCCTTCTCCAAAATCCCTACCGTCAGAGCTGTTGTCAGTGTCTTACCGTTGGTTCCAGTAATGACAATAATTTCATAATTTTTTGTCATTACTGACAGAATATTTGGATCAATTTTTAACGCAAGTTTGCCGGGTAAAGTTGAGCCACGTCTAAAAAATTTCTCCAAGACAAAAGCTGATGATTTCCCAACAAAACTCGCAAATGAAGTTTTTATAGTCATATGCAATATTCTACCATATAATCTTATTTTTTGGCAAAAATCATTTTCCATACAACCAAAGGAAAGTCAATCTAGTGAAATTAGGAGAATACAGTAAAGTATAGTACAATAAAAATAGGAATTTTACAGCATAAAATACAGTCAAGACACATTCATTAACCTAGCTATACCCCTAGAATAATCAATGAAACAATCAGTTCATTTGAAACAGTAAAATGTAAAAGGGTATGCGAATTCAAACTATAACTGCTAAAGTGAGGAGTTGGACAGAAATTGGGAACGAGTGTCGCCTTATCTCTGATCTAAGTGAGAAAGAGGTTTTGATAAAAATTTAGGTGGATTATATATCATGCAAAAAATGAAAAACACAACAAAAAACGATGAACTAAAGCAGCTCGCACAGTTTGAGCGTGAAAAACTATTTGCTCAACTCGGAACAAGTTTTACAGGTTTAGATACGGATATAGCTCAGGAACGTTTGGACGAATATGGTTACAATATTGTGGCGACAGCACAGGAGACTCCGTGGTATATTATTATTTGGCATGCGATTCGTAACCCATTTATTTTTGTTCTGGCTTTTTTAGCTCTTGTATCTTTTGTTACAGGTGATGCGCAAGCTGGTTTTTATATGTGCCTGATGATTACACTCTCTGCGGTGGTTAGCTTTACACAGGAGTTCAAATCTCAAAAAGCTTCGATTGCGCTACGAGAAATGATTGAAAATACGACGAATGTTAAGCGAGATGGTGAACACCGAGAAATCCCGATGGATGAAGTAGTTCCAGGAGATATTATTAAATTGCGCACAGGAGATATGATTCCTGCTGATTCAATTCTATTATCAAGTAAAGACTTGTTTATCAATCAGGCGTCATTGACCGGTGAGTCGTTTCCTGTTGAGAAAAAACTTCCAGAAGAACTTGACGAAGATGAGCAAGTGGAATGGAAAAATATTTCCTCTTTAGATGCGCCCAATATTCTCTTTATGGGGACGGATGTCCTATCGGGTACAGGAGAGATTTTGATTGTCAAGACGGGTAGAACTACCATGTTTGGCGGTATTGCTCAAAAAGCAACAACGAATAAAACGACATCGGCTTTTCAAATGGGTCTAACACGTGTAAGTAAGTTATTGTTGATATTGGTTGCAATCATGTTTCCTATCGTTTTTGCGATAAACTGGTGGACGAAAGGCCAACCTCTGGATGCTTTCTTTTTTGCAGTAGCAGTGGCAGTCGGTTTAACACCAGAAATGTTGCCAATGATTGTAAATACAAATCTTGCCAAAGGAGCGGTCGCACTTTCTAAAGAAAAAGTGATTGTTAAAGAACTTGCAGCCATACAAAATCTTGGTGCAATGGATATTCTTTGTACGGATAAAACAGGGACAATCACTGAAGACCGTGTTGTTATGGTGGAACACGTCAATGCACAAGGTTTTAAAGCGGATGAGGTCTTGGACGCAGCATTCATCAATTCAGAGTACCAAACTGGATGGCAAAATTTGATGGATATTGCAGTCATTCAATATTTTAAAAAGAAAAAACATCAATTGCCTTACGAAAAAATTGTAAAAGTTGATGAGATTCCTTTTGATTTCTCAAGACGTTTGCTTTCAGTGGTGGTTGAAGTGGATGGTGTCAATCTTCAAGTAACAAAAGGTGCTGTTGAGGAAATGCAAGCTATTTGCACACACGTGCTGGAAAATGGTGTTCGTGTGCCGATTACAGAAGAAAAACTTGCTGAAATGAGGAAAGTTAACATCGAAATGAATATGAATGGTATGCGCGTCTTAACCGTTGCCGAACGTATTTTATCTGATGAAGAACTTGAAGATTTTGATAAAACAAGCGAACGTGATATGACTCTGATAGGTTTTGTGGGATTTCTTGACCCTGCGAAAAAATCAGCGGCCAAAGCAATTGAAAGCCTTCATGACTATGGTGTAACCGTTAAGGTGTTAACAGGAGATAATGCCATTGTTGCTCAGAAAGTTTGTGAAGATGTTGGAATTAATGCTAACCACTATTTGTTAGGAGCGGATATTGATCTTTTGAGTGATGAAGAATTGTTCAATCAGGCGCAAGATACTCATCTTTTTGCTAAGCTTAATCCTATGCAAAAAGCGCGGATTATTGAACTTTTGCGTAAAGTGCATACCGTTGGCTTTATGGGTGATGGGATTAATGATGCACCAAGTTTGCGTGCTGCAGATGTGGGAATTTCTGTTGATACAGCAGCAGATATCACAAAGGATGCAAGTACAATTATTCTTCTTGAAAAATCACTTCAAGTTTTGGAAACAGGGGTTGTTGAAGGGAGAAAAATTTTCTCAAACATGATGAAATACATTCGGATTACTCTTTCATCTAATTTTGGTAATGTTTTTTCTGTGCTTATTGCTTCGGCTTTTCTTCCTTTTTTGCCGATGCTGTCTATTCAACTTTTGACTTTAAATCTAATTTATGATATTTCACAACTTGTTATTCCGTGGGACAATGTAGATACTGAAGAGATTGCACAGCCTGTCAAATGGGGAACGCGGGGCTTGCTAAGTTCGCTTTGATTGTTGGACCTGTTTCGTCAATCTTTGATATTACGACATTTATCGTACTTTGGTTTGTCTTTAATTTTAGCACACTTTCTTATGCTCCATTCTTCCAAGCGGGTTGGTTTGCAGTGAGTTTGGGAACACAAGCCTTAGCTTTCCATGTTTTGCGGACACAGAAAATACCATTTATTCAAAGTTGCGCATCTCTTCCAGTTATCTTATCAACGCTAGGTGCTTTTGCAGCAGGCGCGCTGATTGTCTTTAGTCCTATTGGGAAAATTATTTCTATGAGCCATTTGCCAGAGTATTTTTGGATATGGTGGCTTGGGATTATTGTCTGTTATATTTTATTATTACAGCTTGTCAAAAAAATCTACTATAAAAAATTCGCTTGAGGTTAAAAATAAAGAAAATTTTTAAGACTTAATAATAATCGCTCATTCCATTTTTTTGATATAATATGCTCATGACAAACAGTAAAATATTTCAACATAATACATATAATACACTTTACGGCGGTTTTTATGAGGGGACCATCACGCTTGAAGAAGCATTGAAACATGGAAGTGCCGGAATTGGTACACTTGACACAGCAAATGGTGAAGTCACTATTTTGGACGGTGTGGCTTATCATGGATCTTCTGAAAATAAAGTCCGCATTGTAGAAAAAGATGAAACGCTTCCTTATGTTGCTGTTGTTGACCATCAACCGTTGACGAGTTTCACTGACGCTTCTTGCAGTAGCGCTTCTGAATTTCTGTCAGCACTGACAGAAAAATTACCAACAAAAAGTGCGGCTTACAGCATTGTTATTGCAGGTTTTTTTAAAACGATGACGATTAGTAGCAAGCCAGCAGGGAATACTGAACCTTATCTGGATATTCTTGCTAAACAGCCTCATTTTACAAGAGAAAATGCTTGCGGGACAATCGTTGGAATTTGGTCTCCGAAACATTTGGCAGACCTCTTTGGTGATGGTTTCCATTTGCATTTTATAAGTAGTGACAAGACTTTTAGCGCCCACGTTCAGGATTTTGTCATTGATAAAGTGACAGTGGAGTTTGGCAAAATCGATAGCATCCAACAAGTGTTTCCCGTAGATAATGAAAATTTTGAAAAACATCAGTTCTAACTTATCGTAATTGTTTTTGTCAGCATACTGACAGCATTTTTCACTTAATTCATCACTTATTTTAATCATGTATAACTGTCAGTACGCTGACAGAAGTAAAAGATGGTTTGAAGAAGCCGCGTCTCACAAAGAGAAGCGGTTTTTCAGTTGCTTTTATGGTATAATTAGCTTAATTAAACTTAGAGTGTTTAACTTTCAAACACTCTACAGAACTTTTGTAAGTTCAGCAAAGTATAAAAAATAATTCTTTGATTAGTATAGGAATAAATATGAACATCTCAGAAATGAACGCGCGTAAGGAAAAAATTCGTAATTTTAGTATTATTGCGCATATTGACCACGGAAAATCAACACTTGCCGACCGTATTCTTGAACAAACTGAAACAGTTTCAAAAAGGGAACTTCAAGCTCAAATGCTAGATTCAATGGATTTGGAGCGTGAGCGTGGAATTACGATTAAACTCAATGCTATTGAACTCAATTACACTGCAAAAGATGGCGAAACGTACATTTTCCATTTGATTGACACGCCGGGCCACGTTGACTTTACTTATGAAGTTTCTAGAAGCCTTGCAGCCTGTGAAGGAGCGATTCTCGTTGTGGATGCGGCACAAGGAATTGAAGCACAGACACTTGCCAACGTTTATCTGGCTCTGGATAATAATCTTGAAATTCTTCCTGTCATCAATAAAATTGACCTTCCTGCTGCTGACCCAGAAAGAGTGCGTCAAGAGATTGAAGACGTTATTGGGCTTGATGCCTCAGAAGCTGTACTTGCTTCTGCAAAATCAGGGATTGGTATTGAAGAAATTCTTGAGCAGATTGTTGAGAAAGTACCAGCACCCAGTGGTGAAGTAGATGCGCCTCTAAAAGCGCTGATTTTTGACTCCGTTTATGATGCTTATCGTGGTGTTATTTTACAAGTTCGTGTGGTTGATGGATCGGTTAAAGTTGGTGATCGTATTCAACTGATGAGCAATGGAAAAGAATTTGATGTGACAGAAGTTGGGATTTTCACACCAAAAGCAGTGAGTAGAGACTTTCTGATGGCGGGAGATGTTGGCTATATTGCAGCAAGTATCAAAACGGTTGCCGATACTCGAGTTGGTGATACAGTAACACTCGCAAACAATCCAGCAAAAGAAGCACTTGGTGGCTATAAGCAAATGAATCCAATGGTATTTGCAGGGATTTATCCGATTGAGTCTAATAAATTCAATGATTTGCGTGAAGCTTTAGAAAAACTTCAACTTAATGATGCCAGTCTTCAGTTTGAGCCAGAAACCTCGCAAGCGCTTGGATTTGGCTTTCGCTGTGGTTTTCTTGGACTTCTGCATATGGATGTCGTCCAAGAACGTTTAGAGCGTGAGTTTGGTATTGATTTGATTATGACAGCGCCATCTGTCGTGTACCATATCAATACAACTGATGGTGAATTACTTGAAGTTGCCAATCCTTCTGAATTTCCAGACCCAACACGAATTGAAAACATCGAAGAACCGTATGTTAAAGCGCAAATCATGGTACCCAATGAATTTGTAGGAAGTGTCATGGAGCTTGCTCAACGCAAACGTGGTGTTTTTGAGACAATGGATTACCTTGATGCCAATCGAGTTAATATCAGTTATCATATTCCATTAAGTGAGATTGTATTTGATTTCTTTGATAAATTAAAATCATCAACCAAAGGCTATGCAAGCTTTGACTATGAAATCAGTGACTATCGTGTGTCTAATCTGCAGAAAATGGATATTCTGCTGAATGGTGATAAAGTTGATGCACTAAGCTTTATTGTTCACAAAGAGTTTGCCTATGAGCGCGGTAAAATCATCGTTGAAAAGTTGAAAAAACTCATTCCGCGCCAACAGTTTGAAGTGCCTATTCAGGCTGCTATTGGTCAAAAAATTGTGGCACGGAGTGACATTAAAGCACTTCGTAAAAACGTCCTTGCTAAATGTTACGGTGGTGATATTTCGCGTAAGCGTAAACTACTTGAGAAGCAAAAAGCAGGTAAAAAACGAATGAAGTCAATTGGTTCGGTAGAAGTACCACAAGAAGCCTTCCTATCAGTACTTTCAATGGATGAAGAATAGATTATAGAATTTTTAAAAACCGCATCATGCGGTTTTTTTGCTAAAATGTAAAGATTAGACGAACTATAGATACCTGAAAAATATTGTGCGGTTTTGTGTTGATATATTAAATCTAAGTAAAACTTCAAATGAAGTTAAGACTAAATTCGAAGCTTGCTATTCCGACTAGGTGCTTTGCCATTTGCTCTTGCTGCTTTAGCAGCTAGCTTCGCATGACCATTGGCTGTAAGGCACTAAAGTGCCAACGCCAAATGGCAATCAAACGGACAGCGGAGCAACAAAGTTGCGTAGACCGTTCGTAGAACGGCGTGCGAAGCACGTAGCACCGTAACGAGCATCGACAACGTAGCCCAAAAGGTGGAGATAGCACGCACTTGCTTTGATAAAATATAGAAAAGAGAATGATATGAAAATATTTATTGCTGGCTCCACTGGTCGTGTGGGGTTGACTTTACTTGATAAAATGTCACAAACGGGACATCAGATATTTGCTGGTGCTCGTCAAAAAGATAAAGTGCCTACTATTCGAAATGTGACTCCTGTAAGCTTCGACTTGGATTGGACACCTGATCAAATGATTGAAGTCATAAAGGAAATGGATATTATCATTGATGTGGCGGGTTCATCTGGGGGAAGTTTACTTCAAGTAGATTTGTTTGGAGCGGTGAAATTGATGCAAGCTACAGAGAGCGCTGGGATTAAACGTTTTATTTTGTTAAGCACTATTTTTGCTTTGCAGCCTGAAAAATGGACAACACCAGGATTTATCGCGCTGAAAGATTATTATATCGCAAAGCATTTTGCAGATTTGTATTTGATTAATAATACAAGTTTAGATTATACAATTTTGCAGCCAGGTTATTTGACTGAAGAGAAAGAAAGCGGATTGATTGATATCAATGATGAGATTTCCGCTCCTAATACTATTGAAGATGTGGCGCAAACTCTGAAAGAACTCGTGAATACCAAACATTCAATCGGTAAAGTTATTACAATGCATAATGGAGCAACGCCAATTGCTGCCGCACTTAACACACTTTAATCTAATCTAAAAGATAGAAAGTTTTATAAATAAAGCATAAAAATACAGAAATATATTTATTTCTGTATTTTTTTACATTTAATTCTTGACAATTAAAATCAAGAGTAGTATCATGTATAAATATACAAAAAGAAGTGAGTAAATATATGAAAAAAATAGCAATAGTCGGTATTACTGGATATAGTGGATTAGAGTGTTTTAGATTGCTTTATTATCATCCAGAAGTAGAGGTTGCAAAGGTGTATGCGACTTCACACTGTGGTGAAAAATTAGCAGATGTTTTTCCTCAGTTTGATGGGTTGACAGATCTGGTTATTGAAAACTTTGATAGACAAGAAGTGACTGAACAATGCGATGCAATATTTTTTGCAACTTCTTCTGGAGTAAGTAAAGAACTGGCTTTATCTTTTATTGAACAAAATTTTCCTGTTATTGATTTATCTGGTGATTTTAGAATAAAAAATCCTGAAACATACAAAAAGTGGTATAAAAATGCAAGTGTAAATATAGAATATTTATTCAAGGTGCAGTATAATTTAGCTGATTTAGGGAAAGCTACGAAGCCTTATATTGCGAACCCTGGCTGCTATGCGACAGCTACGTTATTAGCTCTAGCACCTTTGGTACAGCAAAATTTGATTGAGTTGGACAGTATTATTGTGGATGCTAAATCAGGACTTTCAGGTGCTGGAAAAAGTTTGAGCGAAGCAAGTCATTTTGTAAACGTTTCAGACAATATGAGTATGTATAAAGTAAATATGCATCAGCATATTCCAGAGATTGCTCAACAATTAAAGGTTTGGAATTCTGATTTTCATGCTCTGCAATTTACGACGAGCTTAATCCCTGTGACACGAGGTATTTTTGTAAGCAGTTATGCAAAATTATCAACGGGAGTGAGATTTGAACAGGTTTGTGAAGCTTATAAAAAATGCTTTGCTAATAAAACTTTTGTCAGAATTCGACGACAAATGCCGCAATTGTCAGATGTAATAGGTACAAATTTTTGTGATATTGGTTTGGCTTATAATTCAGTGACAAATGTTTTGACGGTTGTTTCTGTGATTGATAATTTGATGAAAGGTGCTGCAGGGCAGGCAGTACAAAATTTCAATCAGTTATTTGGTTATGATGATTGTTTAGGGCTTAAGTTTATGCCACAAATCTAGAAAATGAGGATATGATGAAAGAAGTAGAAGGAACGATTGCGAGTCCAAAAGGATTTTCAGCGGATGCAGTACATGCACAGTTAAAATACAAGAATTTAGATTTAGGAATTATTTTGAGCGAGGTTCCCACTGCTATCGCAGGAGTCTTTACAACGAATAAAGTATGTGCGGCACCTGTGAAATTGAATCGAGAAATTATAAAAAATGGGAAAGCACAAGCAATTGTTTGTAACTCAGCAGTGGCTAATGCTGTAACAGGAGATGAGGGTTGGCAAAATGCATTAAAAACTCAAAAAATGATTGCCGATAAATTTAATTTGGTACAAGAGCAAGTTGCAGTTTGCTCAACTGGGGTTATCGGTGTCCAGTTACCTATGGAGAAAATGGCTACTGGAATATCAAAATTATCTAAAGTGGGCAATCCAGCGGGCTTTGCTCAGGCAATATTGACTACAGATACAAAAACAAAAACGATAAACTTGGAAGAAGAAATCGGTGGAAAAATTGTAAAAATGAGTGGAGTGTGTAAAGGTTCTGGTATGATTCATCCTAATATGGCGACCATGCTTGCTTTTATCACAACTGATGCAAAAATTGCACAGTCATTGCTTCAAAAAACTTTGTCAGTACTGACAGAAACAACTTTTAATCAAATTACAGTAGATGGAGATACTTCAACGAATGATACCGTTCTTATCTTGGCAAATGGTATGGCCGCCAATGAAGAAATCATAGAGGGCACCAAAGATTATCTTGTATTCAAACAAATGTTGGAAAAAGTTTGCCAAGTTCTTGCTCAAAAAATTGCTGCTGATGGTGAAGGAGCCACCAAACTTATTGAGGTAACGGTGAAAGGAGCATTTGATAATCTTTCTGCAAGATTAATTGCTAAAAAAATCGTTGGTTCAAGTCTAGTCAAAACAGCTATTTTTGGTGCAGATCCTAATTGGGGGAGGATTGTATCAAGCATTGGTCAAGCTGCTGACTTTGAAGTGGATGATATTGAGCTTAAAATTCAGGATGAGCTTGTACTTTATCATTCTACTCCTGTTCAGTTTGAAGCGGCGTTCCTTTCTGAAAAATTAAAAGAAAATATGATTTCAATTGTAGTTGATTTGAATTGTGGTACGGGCAATGGGCAGGCTTGGGGCTGTGATTTGACCTACAAATATGTCGAAATCAATGCATTATATACGAGCTAATTTCATAAAAAAGAATATTTTGAAGGTATTGTTATGACGGATTTATTAGAAAATTATGGTCGTTTTCCTTTCAGTCTAATTAAAGGCGAAGAGGTCTATTTATTTGATGAGAATGGGAAACGTTATTTGGATTTTACAAGTGGAATTGGTGTGATGAATATGGGTTATAGTTTTGAAGCAGGGAAATCTGCTGTAAAAACTCAGATTGACGCACTTTCTCACCTTTCAAATCTTTATCAAAATCCATTGCAGGAGAAAGTGGCTGAAAAATTAAGTCAAAATCATGAATATAAAGCATTTTTTTGTAATAGTGGAACCGAAGCAAATGAAGCGGCTTTAAAACTGACTCGTTTGATAAAAAGTGGACAAAAAGTTCTAGCGTTTAATCATGGTTTTCATGGTCGGACTTTTGGGGCGATGAGTGCAACGATGCAAGAAAAAATTCAATCTGGATTTTCGCCTTTGTTGCCTGATTTTGTATGTAGCGACTATAACGATGTAGAGGGTTTTCAGCAGGTACTTTCTAATCAGAATATTGGGGCGATAATTCTAGAAATGGTGCAGGGAGAAGGGGTGTGATACCTATTATCCCTGAGTTTGTCCAAGTGTTGAAAGAGGCACAAAAAGTGGGGATATTATTGATTATTGACGAGGTTCAGACAGGCATTGGGCGTACAGGAAAACTTTTCAGTTTTGAACATTTTGACTTGAAGCCTGATATTTTTACAGTTGCAAAAGCTTTGGCGAACGGTATTCCAACAGGGGCAATGCTCTGTAAAAATGAATACGCTGATTACTTTTCAAAAGGAAAACATGGTTCAACTTTTGGTGGAAATCCATTAGCGATGGCAAGCGCTAATGAAGTCTTGACTGCCATGACACCTGATTTTTTGTCAGAAGTTACTGATAAGTCGGAATTTTTCTTGTCAGTACTGACAGAAAAGTTGTCAGTAAAATCACAAGTAAAAGCGATTCGTTCAGTAGGTTTAATGCTTGGTATCCAACTGACAGATGGACAAAAAATTACAGAAATTTTAGGAATGCTTCGAGATGAGGGCTTGCTTGCACTTTCCGCAGGAGAGGATGTCATTCGCCTTTTACCTCCACTTATTATGAACAAAGCAGAATTGGTAAAAGGAGCGGAAATACTGGGGAAAGTGTTATGACAGATTCACAAACAATTGCAAAAATACTGACAGAAAGTTTAACTTATCTGCTTAAATATCGAAATCAAACAGTTGTCATCAAATATGGTGGGAATGCAATGACCAATGATAAAGTTAAAGAAAGTATTCTAAAGGATATTTTATTACTTAAAACAGTGGGAATCAAAGTAGTGCTTGTCCACGGTGGCGGTCCTGCAATTGCAGAGTTACTTGATAAATATCAGGTGGAAAGTCAATTTATCAAAGGGTTACGCTACACCGATGAGCAAACAGCTCACCTAGCTCTGACTGCTTTAGCTGGTGCAGTTAATAAAACACTTGTGCAAGATTTAATACAACTTGGTGGGAATGCTGTCGGAATTTCTGGCATTGATGGAAAGATGATTGAAGCTCAACAATTGTCGGATGAACTTGGCTATGTTGGTAAAATTACAAACATCAATCCAGCTTTGATTGAACAAATTGTCAGCACTGATGCCATTCCTGTCATTGCATCAGCAGGGATTGGTAGAGATGGGCAAATCTATAACATCAACGCAGACACTGCTGCAAGTCGAATTGCTGGCAGTTTGAAAGCTGAACAATTCATTGTGCTGAGTGATGTGCGAGGACTCTACGCTGACTATCCTGATGAAGAAAGTTTTATCGAAAAGATAGCACTGACAGAACTTTCAAAACTTGTCAGTAATGGGAAAATCACTGATGGCATGATTCCTAAAATTGAAGCTATCAAATATGCGATGGAAGAAGGACTTGGTCGAGCAGTTTTGTTGGATGGTCGAGTTCCTAATGCTCTGTTATTAGAATTATTTACTGACAAAGGGCAAGGCACACTGATAACATCCTGATACTGTTTCTCTTTCACAGCTGCCACGGGCAGTGAATAATCCGTCAGTTCATGCGTCCAAAGTAAGCAGTGAATCTGCAGATAGAGAACCTTATCAGCAAGGTTGATAAATCTGTCAGTATACTGACAGAATGATAAAAAAGGAGAAAAGATGTTTCAAGGAAGAAATTTTTTAAAAGAGATTGACTACAATAAAAATGAATTACTCTATTTGATTGATTTTGCTATTCATCTTAAAAAATTGAAAAAGCAACACATTCCGCATAAGTATTTACAAGATAAAAACATTGCACTTATTTTTGAAAAAACATCAACACGAACACGTGCTGCATTTACGACTGCTGCAGTTGACCTCGGTGCACATCCAGAGTTCCTCGGACCAAACGATATTCAATTGGGAAAGAAAGAATCAATCACTGATACTGCAAAGGTGCTTGGTTCAATGTTTGATGGCATTGAATTTCGAGGTTTTAAACAGAGTGATGTAGAAACGCTTGCAAAAGCATCTGGCGTTCCAGTTTGGAATGGTCTGACTGATGAATGGCATCCCACGCAAATGCTTGCTGATTTTATGACAATTAAAGAACATTTTGGAACACTAGATAAGCTCACTCTAGCTTATGTTGGTGATGGACGAAATAATGTCGCTAATTCGTTGCTTATGACAGCCGCGATATTGGGAGTAGATGTTACTATTGTTGCGCCAGAATCTTTGCAACCAACTCACGCGATTCAGCAACTTGCTCGTAAATATGCGATGAAGACCCAAAGTAAAATAACGATTCGTTCAGACATCAATGGAGTGGAAAATGCTGATATTATCTACACTGATGTCTGGGTCAGCATGGGTGAAGAAGCACAAACAGAAAATAGAATAAAATTATTGCGTCCGTATCAAATTAACAAAACACTTACAGATAAGATTCTTAACAAAAACTTTATCTTTATGCACTGTCTTCCAAGTTTTCATGACTTGAATACAGAGATAATGAAAGAAATAAAGTGGAAATATAACATTGATGAATTGGAAGTGACCGACGAAGTTTTTCAATCAAAAAATGCTGTAGTTTTTGAACAAGCCGAAAACCGTATGCATACTATTAAAGCCGTTATGGCGGCAACCCTTGGGAATTTATTTGTTCCTAAAATTTGAATTTTTTGCTTATATCTACCAACATGATTTCAGCTTTGAACTTCCTTGAGTAATATCGTTAAAAGTCAGCAAAATATTGGCTTTTTTGGTATAATTAAAACAAGTATGTTTACTAATGAACGAAAGTTCATGTTCGTGAATTTTAACTTGTGAAAGTGAGAATCAATGCAAGATAAAAATGTTGTAAATGTTAATCTAGCTGAGGAAATGAAGACCTCTTTTCGTGACTATGCCATGTCGGTTATTGTTGCGCGTGCGCTTCCAGATGTGCGTGATGGATTGAAACCAGTCCATCGTCGGATTTTGTACGGTATGAACGAGCTAGGTAACACACCAGATAAACCGCACAAAAAATCCGCACGTATCACAGGGGATGTTATGGGTAAATATCACCCACATGGTGATAGCTCAATTTATGAAGCGATGGTGCGCATGGCGCAATGGTGGTCTTATCGTCACATGCTGGTCGATGGGCATGGAAACTTTGGCTCAATGGACGGTGACGGTGCGGCGGCGCAACGTTATACAGAAGCACGGATGAGCAAAATTGCGCTTGAAATGCTTCGTGATATCAATAAAAATACAGTTGATTTCGTAGATAACTACGATGGTACAGAGCGTGAGCCAGAAGTTCTTCCCGCGCGTTTCCCCAATTTACTCGTAAACGGAACAACTGGGATTGCAGTTGGGATGGCGACTAATATTCCACCACACAACTTGGGTGAGACGATTGCCGCAGTTGACATGATTATGGAAAACCCTGATGCAACAACGGCAGATTTGATGCGTGTTATGCCTGGGCCAGACTTTCCTACCGGTGCTTTGGTTATGGGAAAAGCGGGAATTCGCAGAGCCTATGAAACTGGAAAAGGATCAATCACGCTACGTGCCAAAACACACATTGAAGAAATGCCGGGAGGGAAAGAACGTATCGTTGTTACTGAACTTCCTTACATGGTTAATAAAGCAAAATTGGTTGAACATATTGTTCGTTTAAACCATGAAAAACGGATTGAAGGTTTAACAGCTGTTCGAGATGAATCTAACCGCGAAGGAATTCGTGTCGTTATTGAGGTACGCCGAGATTTATCTGCTCATGTTATTTTAAATAATTTGTTTAAACTGACTTCACTACAGACATCATTTGGTTTCAATATGTTGGCAATTGAGAAAGGAATTCCAAAGATTCTTTCGCTCAAACAAATTTTGGTAGACTATATTGAACACCAGATTGAAGTAGTTGAACGTCGTACCGCCTTTGATAAGGCTCGTGCGGAAGCTCGCGCCCACATTTTGGAAGGTTTGCGAATTGCTTTAGACAATATTGACCGCATTATTTCGATCATCCGTGAATCACAGACAGATAGCATTGCTCAAAAAACAATGATGGATGAGTTCGCGCTTTCCGAAAAACAATCGCAAGCCATTCTTGATATGCGCCTGCGTCGTTTGACTGGTTTGGAACGTGATAAGATTGAGGCAGAATATCAAGATTTGGTTAGCTTGATTGCTGATTTAACAGATATTTTGGCAAAACCTGAGCGTGTTAAAAAAATTATTCGTGAAGAACTTGAAGAAGTTAAACGGAAATTTGCTGATACCAAAGAAGGCGCACGTCGTACAGAGCTTCTTGTTGGTGAAGTGTTGAATCTTGAAGATGAAGACTTAATTGAAGAAGAAGATGTTTTAATTACATTGTCCAATAAAGGATATATCAAACGTCTTGCAAGTGATGAATTCCGAGCGCAAAATCGTGGCGGCCGTGGTGTGCAAGGTATGGGAATGTCAGATGATGATTTTGTCCAACATTTAGTGTCAACTTCTACACATGACCACTTACTTTTCTTTACTAACCGTGGCCGTGTCTATCGGATGAAAGGTTATGAAATTCCAGAGTACGGACGTACTGCCAAAGGATTGCCGATTGTTAATCTATTGAAGTTAGATGATGGTGAACGTATTGCGACAGTGATTAATGTAGATAGAGAGCAAGCTGCAAAATATCTCTTCTTTACGACACGTAATGGTTTAGTCAAACGTACTTCAACAGAACAATTTGCCAATATTCGTACAAATGGTCTGAAAGCTTTGAATTTACGTGACGGCGATGAGCTGATTAATGTTTTGCGTACTTCAGGTGAAGACGAGGTGATTATTGGGACTCACAATGGTTATTCTGTTCGTTTTAAAGGAGCAGTTGTTCGTGACATGGGACGTAGTGCCACTGGTGTAAAAGGGGTTAATTTGCGCGATGGTGACTTCGTTGTAGGAACTTCAGTCATCAATAATGATGAAGAAGTGCTAGTTATCTCAGAAAATGGTCTCGGAAAACGTACCCGTGCTTCCGAATATCCAACAAAAGGTCGTGGCGGTAAAGGGATTAAGGTCATGAATGTGACAGAACGTACTGGTAAATTAGCAGGGCTTGCGGCGGTAAATGGTGATGAGGATATCATGGTCATTACTGATACTGGCGTTATCATTCGTACAAATGTTCAAAATATTTCTCAAACAGGTCGTAGCGCTCAAGGTGTGAAAGTGATGAGATTGGACGATGCGGCACATATTGTAACCTTTGCACTCGTAGAAGCTGAAAGTGAGGAAGAAGTCATTGACGAAACTTCTGTCAGTACGGATATAACTGTACCAGATCGTTCTGACAGTGTTGAAAATTCTGAACAACTTGAAGAATAAATTTATAAGACAAATTAGTATCTATCAGTAAGTGACTAAGCATAAAAGGGGTCTTGTCAGTACACTGACAGACTTTCCTACTGATAAAATGGTGCTGACAGCTTTTCTGTAAGTTTATCAAAACAAGTGCTGCTAATACTCCGACCTTTTAGGTCGGAGTATTAGCAGCACTAAGCTTTAAATTTCGTCCGACTGCCCTAGGGCGTTAGTGCTTTGCAACTCGACTTGGTGCTTCAGCACCGTAGCGAGCATGGATATCCGTGGTGTGGACAGCGCAGCGAAGCGGAGATAGCACTTAGGCTTCTGGGACAAGACCACTTCGCCTTGCGACTTTAGTTGATTGCGATTTGAACTTGCCACTTTATAGGATAGCCGTTTGCGCTTTAGCGCTTACGGATATGCTAGTTGTTACACCTAGTGGCTTAGTGAAATCGACAGCGGAGCAAAGCGGGAGATAGAGCGAATGGATAACGAAGCTTTGCTACGGTGTGACCTCATATCAAAGATGTTAAGCAGACTGTTGCAGCTTTAGCTGCGTACAGGTCGCTTAGTTGTTACAACCTAGAGGTTGTACCCTAAATTCAGTGATGAGTGAGTTGCCCTTTTATCAGTCGCATTGTTTAGCAGCTAAGCAAACGGACAGCGTAGCGAAGATAGCGGCCAGATAAAATGGACAAATGTTTTATGACACTCTCACTGAATAAGTCTTGACTTCATTTGCTGAGTTAAAAATTTCCGAAAGAAATGAAATATAGAGAAACATGAAAAAAATAACATTACTTTTTGTGGCTGGTTTGAGTCTGTTTGCTTTAGCTGCATGCTCTAGCAAAGATGCGACAAAAGATACACGTCACTTGTTGAAAACACCAATAAATAAAGACGTTACAACGATGGGTACTTTTGTTCAAGTGACTGTTTATGACAAAGGAAAAGAGCAGGCAGTCGCGAATGCACTCAAGATTCCTGTTGAATACAATAAGCTAACAACAGTAAATCAAGCAGGTTCTTTAGTTGATACGATTAATCAAAATGCAGGGATTAAACCAATCAAGGTTGATGCAGGCGTTTATAATTTGATTAAAGCGGGCTATAACTATTCTGCTAAAAATCTGGGTTACGATATTACCATTGGTCCACTGACTAGTCTTTGGAATATTGGAATGCCAAATGCGAGAAAGCCTTCCCAGTCTGAAATCGACCACGTTTTACCATTGATTAATTATAAATACATTGAGTTTGACAATAAAGCGCAAACGATTTACTTGACACAAAAAGGGGCAAAATTGGACTTGGGTTCGATTGTTAAAGGTTTTGTGGCGATGAAAATGGTAGATTTGCTCAAAAAAGAAGGAGTTACAACTGGGATTGTGAACCTCGGTTCAAGCTCGATTTATGTGATGGGACATTCACCAAGAGGAGTTGAAAGTCCCTGGAGCATTGGCATCAAAGACCCTAACGACCCTACGGCAAAACAAATGGGTATACTCTATGCCGCAAACCAGCACGTCAATACATCTGGGATTTATGAACGTTATCTGGAAGTAGATGGTCACAAATATAGTCATATTTTAAACCCTAAAACAGGCTATCCATTTGACAATGATATTGCAAGTATTACGCTTTTGATTTCAGGAAAAGATGAAACAAATGGCGATGGGCTTTCAACTTTGATTTATGCAATGGGAACCAAAAAAGGCTATGAATATATTGAAAAGCTAAAAAATGTGCAGGCGGTCTTTGTTGATAAAGACAACAAAGTTTACATTACACCAGGCTTAAAAGATAAATTCAAATTGACTGAAACAAAAACTTTTAAACTAGGAAATATCAATGATTTGAAGTAAAATCTTGCTTTATCAGCAAGATTTTTCTGCTAATTCTAATATGATGTGGTACGGTTTTTGACTTAAAGTTGAAAGCATGGTAAAATTAAAGTAAGATAAGAGTTAAATAAAATACATATTACTCATAGACAAAGGAGAAAAAATGAAACGACAAGAAAAGGGAAAAAAGAAAAAACGTCGTTGGATTGTTAATACCCTTATCGTTCTGCTCTTTTTAGTCGGCCTAGCATTAGTTTTTAATAAGCCTATTCGAAATATGCTGATTGCTATGAATAGCAATCGTTACCAACTTAATAATATTTCACGTGAAAAGATTAAGAAAAACCAAAAAGCAGATGTTAGCTTTGACTTTGATGCCGTTCGTTCAGTAGATTTTCAAGCCGTATTAGCGAATCAGTTTAATCGTCAACCTTTACCAGTTATTGGTGGGATTGCCATTCCAGATTTGGGAATTAATTTGCCTATTTTCCGCGGTGTCGGAAATACCTCTCTTCTATACGGCGCAGGGACAATGAAACCTGAACAAGTCATGGGACAAGGGAATTACACATTAGCAGGTCATAACATGACAGGATTTAGCTCAGATTTGTCAATTTTATTCACACCATTGACACATGCTAAGGACGGGATGACAATTTATATTACAGATAAGAATAATATTTATCAGTATAAAATTACTAAAATTAATGTCGTAACACCAGATCATGTCGAAGTGTTAAACGATACGCCTGGTAAAACAGAAATTACATTAGTCACTTGTGCGGATGTTGAAGCTACTCATCGTATCATTGTTCATGGTATATTTGAAAATAAAACACCATTCACAAAAGCTACAGATTCAATGGTTAGTGCTTTTTCAAAACGATACAATCAAATCCGAAACTTTTAAGTCTTCAAGTCATCAAAAAAACTCACTGAATTCAGTGAGTTTTTTAGCAACGGAAAATCTATAAGCGATTAATTGCGGAGTAGAACGTTCGTAGAACGGCGTGCGAAGCACGTAGCGAGTTGCGACTTCGACTAGGCACGTTCTGCCGTAGCGAAGCGGAGATAGTGCTGCTTATCCGCCGGTGGAGAATTGGCACACACTTGCTAAGTTAAACTCAATCCATTTGCTTTCCAAAAATATGCTATAATAGTAAGTGATTTTTACAAAGATGAATGAAAATAATCAACTTTATACTTATTGTCTTTTAAAGCATTATAATGTTAGTGTTTTAGGATAGTTAAATGTTTTAATATTGAACAGTTATTTTTATATTTTAAGGAAACGAGAAAAAATGAACCCATTACTTCAAGGAATGAATGATAAGCAGGCAGAAGCTGTGCAAACAACAGAAGGTCCTCTCTTAATTATGGCGGGTGCTGGTTCGGGTAAGACACGTGTTTTGACTCACCGCATTGCTTATTTAATTGATGAAAAAATGATTAATCCATGGAATATTCTCGCGATTACCTTTACCAATAAAGCAGCAAAGGAAATGCGTGAACGTGCACTTTCTTTGACACCTATGGCACAAGACACGTTGATTGCAACTTTTCACTCGATGTGTGTGCGTATTTTGAGACGTGACGCGGATCATATTGGTTACAATCGGAATTTCACCATTATAGATCCAGGTGAGCAAAAATCGTTGATGAAACGTATTTTGAAAGAAGCAAATTTAGATTCTAAAAAATGGGAACCTAAAGCACTTTTGGGTACAATTTCAAGTGCCAAGAATGATTTGCTTGATGCAGATGCCTATGAGGCGCAAGCTACTTCTCGCAATCCTTATGAAATGGTTGTTGCACGTGTTTATAAAATTTATCAAAATGAATTACGCAAAGCAGAGTCAATGGATTTTGATGATTTAATCATGCAAACTTTGCGATTGTTTGATCAAAATCCTGATGTTTTGGCTTATTATCAAGGAAAATTTCAATATATTCACGTGGATGAATATCAGGATACTAACCACGCACAGTATCAACTTGTAAAGCTTCTTGCCAGTCGTTTTAAGAACATTTGCGTGGTTGGAGACGCTGACCAATCCATCTATGGTTGGCGTGGTGCAGATATGCAAAATATTCTTGACTTTGAAAAAGATTATCCCAATGCGAAAGTAGTGCTGCTTGAAGAAAACTATCGTTCTACCAAGACGATTTTGCAGGCGGCGAACAATGTCATTAAAAATAATGTTAAGCGTCGTCCTAAAAAACTCTGGACTCAAAATGATGATGGTGAAAATATCATTTATTTCCGTGCAGGTAACGAACAAGAAGAAGCGAATAAGGTTTCAGAAGTTATCTCAGAAGGATTACGCTCAGGACGTAAGTATGCTGATTATGCAGTACTGTATCGAACGAACGCCCAGTCACGCACGATTGAAGATTCTTTTGTGAAATCAAATATCCCTTATACGATGGTCGCAGGAACAAAATTTTACTCACGTAAAGAAATTCGTGATGTCATTGCTTATCTAAATGTTGTTGCAAATCCTGCGGATAATATGAGTTTTGAGCGAATTATTAATGAACCTAAACGCGGGGTTGGACCAGGGACTTTGGACAAACTGCGTCATTTTGCTGACAGCCGTGGTGTGTCATTAGCCAATAGTTTACTTGATATTACGATTTCAGATATCAGAGGAAAAGCTGCTGGTGAAATTTACGACCTTGGTCTTGTATTTGATTTCTTACGAGCGCGTACAGAAAACTCAACAATTACAGAGTTGGTCGAAGAGATGTTAGAACGCACAGGCTATCTGAAAGCTTTGCAAATGATACCGAGCATTGAGAATCAGGCTCGTATTGAAAACATTGAAGAATTTCTTTCTGTGACTAAAGGATTTGATGAAAAATCAGAAGTTCCTTTGGATGAAGAAACGGGCGAACCTTTGATTGAAACAGGTTTGGATAAATTAAGTCGTTTTCTTAATGAAGTAAGTCTGCTATCTGAAACGGATGCCTATGAAGAAGATTCTGACCAAGTTACGATGATGACGTTGCACGCTGCAAAGGGACTTGAATTTCCTGTTGTCTTTCTGATTGGAATGGAAGAAAATATTTTTCCTCTTTCGCGTGCAAATGAAGATATGGATGAGCTTGAGGAAGAACGTCGTTTGGCTTATGTTGGGATTACCCGTGCAGAACAAACACTTTACTTAATGAATGCCAATCAGCGTGTGCTTTATGGTAAAACAAACTATAATCGTCCAAGTCGATTTATTTCAGAAATTGATGCAGAATTATTAGATTATACGGGGATTGCTCGCAAGGCAAATACCAGTTTTAATGCAAGTTATAAATCTGGTGGTTTCAGCTCAGGAACATCAATGTCAGACGCTTTGCATCAACGTAAAGCAATCATTAATCCTGCGGTAACTCATAATACAACGACTACCGCTCAGACAGCAACAGCAGATTGGAAAATTGGCGACACTGCAATCCACCGTAAGTGGGGTGAAGGTATGGTGCTAGGTGTAAGTGGTACAGGCAAAAATATGGAACTGAAAATCAATTTTCCAGAAGTTGGGATGAAACGTCTCCTTGCTGCGATGGCACCGATTGAGAAGAAAGCATAAATGTGATGGGTAAGCACGAGCTTGAACAGGTTGAATTGACTAATATGTGTGCCATTATTGATGAAAAAAATCAGAAAGTTGTGGTGCAAAAACGGATAAAATCTTGGAAAGGCATTTCTTTTCCAGGGGGACACGTTGAAAAAGGAGAGGCACTCGTTCCTTCAACGATACGAGAGATTAAAGAAGAAACCGGTCTTGATATTTGTCATTTGAAGTTTTGTGGTGTGAAAGATTGGTTTGAAGTTGAGAAAAATAAGCGCTATATGGTTTTTCTTTTTGCGACAACTGAATTTTCCGGTGAACTTATCGGAAAAACAGACGAGGGAGCGGTTTATTGGGAAACGATTCAGCGCTTGCCTGAGTTGGATTTATCCTCTGGTTTTATTGAAATGGCAGAGATGATGTTGAAACAATCTTTTGCTGAATTTTGGTATGAAATCAATGATGACGATTGGATAAAGAAATTTTATTGATTTTACAGGAAAAATCAAATTACATAATAAAAATGATGTAAAGAGGTAGAGAATGACGGAAAAATCAAGATGTAACTGGTGCTTATCCTCTGACAAAATGATTCATTATCATGATACGTTTTGGGGAACGCCACTTCATGATGAACGAGAATTATTTGCCAAATTGGTCTTAGATATGAATCAGGCAGGGCTTTCTTGGAATACGATTTTGAATAAACAGGAAAATTTTTATGCGGCTTTTGATGATTTTGAGATTGAAAAAGTGGCGCAATATGACGAAGCGAAATTTGATGAACTCATGCAGAATGCAGGAATTATCCGAAATAAACTTAAAGTGCGGGCAGCGATTAATAATGCTCAGAGGGTACTTGAGATTCAGCAAGAATTTGGCGCTTTTGAAACTTATATCTGGTCTTTTACTGACGGAAAAGTCTGTCAGCACCACATTACTGACGAAAGTGAAGTTCCAGCTACTGACAGTTTATCAGACCGTGTCAGTAAGGATATGAAAAAGCGAGGTTTCAAATTTGTTGGCTCAACTGTGGTTTATGCCTATCTTCAGGCGATTGGGGTGATTAATGACCATGCGGAGTATTGCTTTAGGCAAAGAGAATTATTGGACTGAAACGCTTTCTTATGTTAGAATTAAAAGTGTCAGAATGACTAAATTTTCTGACTAAAATAAATATTTTCGTAAGAAAAGAAAGAGGTTACCATGGCAACTATCCATCCGTATCTCACCTTTAATAACACTAAGGAAACACTTGAATACTATAAAGAAGTTCTTGGTGCAACCAATGTTTCTCGTATGCCTGTGGCTCCTGCCCAAGCAGAGCAGTTTGGCGTACCAGCTGACAAAGCAGCTGACTTAACAATGCATTCACAATTTGATATTCTAGGTTCAACAGTAATGGCTGCTGACAACTTCATGCAGATGGAACCTTTAGTATATGATGCTGTTTCGATCCTCATTGACTTAAATTCAGAAGATGAAGCTGAAATGGAGAAAGCTGATGCATTCTGGAAAAAAGTTATAGACTCTGGTACTGTAAAAGTTAATCTTGCTTATGAAGAACAGTTTTGGGGTGGAAAAATGGGAGATTTTACTGACAAATATGGTGTTCGTTGGATGCTTCATGCTCAACCTTACTCAAAAATTGAGGCAATGTTAAGTGCTTCAGAACATTAATTTCATATACTATGAAAATTGAACCTGTCAGTGTACTGACAGGTTTTTTCGTTATTTTCTAGTTATTTTCTATGGGAAAAAAGGGACTGACAAAACTTGTTTTTTTGAAATAATGGTTAAAATTAAGTATAATACACTTATAGATGACATAGAAACAAGAATAATATTGACGATTAAAGGTTGAAAAGAGCGTAAGCTCTAAATGATTAATTTTTAGGCTACTCTACGAGTTTCATTTAAAAAGGGAAAGATAAATAATAAGGAGAAACTTTATGGCAAAACATATAAAGAAAAAGGAAAGTAAAAAGACAATAGGTCTAATAATCCTAGGGCATTACTTGTCATTGCAGTTGGTATTATTGCTTATCAGCTTTTTTACCCTCAAAATGTAGGCCCAAAAAGGAAGCTTCCTTCGCTCAAAGTAGCAAGAGCACAAATAAAAGTGAGAAAAAATCAAGTACAAAGCAAACTTCTGAATCTACAAGTTCACAAACTACTAATTCGTCATCAGAAGGCACCACATCTCCATCAAGCAGTCAGACAACGACACCTGCAAGTTGGAATGCACTTTCTGATGCGCAGCACGATGCGGTTTATGCGCAATGGGTTAATAATGCTCAAGGAAAATATGATATTTTTACAGGTGAAGCTTACCGAATTTATATTGTCAATGTTGGTTCAAACGGTGTTTCTGGTTATAGCGACCCTGTTAATGTTATTCAAAATACAGCTCGTGTTCAGGTCAATGCTGATGGAACCTACTATCTGCAAGTCGCTGATCCCACGCAGACAGGGCTTAGAATGATGCAAAATCCTTGGCCAGTCGTCAATTGGAAAACCAAAGAAACGTTGACTGGAGCGCAATTGTTTGCCAAATATGGAGCGAAAGCTTCACTTGCTACAGGCGCGGCGCAAATTCAGTCCGTAAAAAATACAACTGTTCCAACTGGTCAGTAATATGTGTCGCTGTCCAATCTGTGATATGATTTATTTTGAAAGTCTGAGATTCCCTCAGACTTTTTCTTTTCAGAAAATCTTCTGTCAGTGCTGACAGAAGATTTATAAGCCAAAAAGTGATTTTTCACACAAAAAATGCTATAATTTGCAAGATGAATGAAAATTTAAACGGTATTTTAAATATTTATAAAGAGGCGGGTTGGACATCTTTTGATGTTGTAGCAAAACTTCGTGGAATTTTAAAGATAAAAAAAATTGGGCACGGAGGAACACTCGATCCATCAGTAACGGGAGTTTTGCCAGTAGCTGTCGGACGTGCAACGCGATTGTTAGAATATATGGAAGCCGCAGGAAAAGTTTATGAAGGTGAAGTTACGATTGGATGGTCAACTGAAACCGAAGATGCTGACGGACAAATTGTCAGTAGAACGCCTGTTCTGTCAGCACTGACAGAAGACGAAATTGACGATGCGATGGCGACATTTGTTGGAAATATCCAGCAAATTCCACCGATGTACTCCGCTGTGAAGATCAATGGAAAAAAGTTGTACGAATATGCACGTAGCGGTCAGACAATTGAGCGTCCTGCACGCGAGATTACGATTTATGAATTCGTAAGAACATCCGCTCCCATTTTTGATGAAAAACAAGCGACAGTAAAGTTTAATTTTCGAGTGGCTTGTAGCAAAGGAACTTATATACGAACTTTAGCCGTAGATTTAGCCGAAAAATTAGGTTACGCGGGCCATATGTCACAACTGCAGCGTACAGCAGCAAATGGATTAAAAATTGAAAACGCAGTTACTCTAACTGAAATAGAGCAGGCAAAAGCAAATGATAATCTGTCAGCATTTCTCTTCCCTATTGAATATGCGGTGACAGATTTGACAAAAATTGAACTTACTGATGAGCAATTTGAAATGGCAATTGTTGGGAAAAAATTTGATGAAAGTCAATTTTCAACTCTGTCAGTGCTGACAGAACCAAGATTTGCGGCATTTTACAATGGTAAGTTAGTAGCGGTATATATGAAACACCCCGATAAAGAAGGGATTTGGAAGCCAAATAAAGTCTTATACAAGTGAGCTTATACTAGACTAGTTAAACTACACCAGATACACTTACTGTCCGTAAGCAAACAGACTAGAGCGAATAGATATGGAGTGTACTGATTCAGGCGATGTAGAGCAGAGTAAATGGACACTTAGTCGAACCTTGAGTTTGAGTATTCAGGGAATTTTTTTATGTAAAACTAAAAGATATTAGATAGCTATAAAAAGTGAGAATGATGAAAATATTAGAATTTGATGAAAATCTGAAATTTGACGAAGACCTTGTCTTAGTTTTAGGATATTTTGATGGCCTACATCGAGGACATCAAGCCCTTTTTAATGAAGCGCGAAAAGTGGCTACAGTGCTTAATTTAAAGATTGCAGTGCTAACTTTTCCTGAAAAACCTACATTAACTTTCGAAAAATTTGAACCAGAAATGCTTTTAAAATTGACTTCTGACAAGAAACGAGCAGAACTTTTTGCTGAGAATGGTGTAGATTACTTAATCTTCCAAGATTTTACTTCAAAATTTGCACATCAGACAGCCAATGAATTTTCAGAAAATGTTGTGATGAAGTTCAGGCCAAAAGTTGTAATCACTGGATTTGATTATACAACTGGTTCAGACATGAAAAATCTGAAAAGTACAGAGAATTATCGAGTGATTATTATTCCTGAGATTACGGATAACCAAGGGAAGATATCTTCTACCAGAATCCGAAAAGCAGTAGAAAACGGAGATATCGCTCAGGCTAATTCGCTTTTAGGCTATCCATACGAAACCTCAGGACTTGTTGTTCACGGATTTGCGCGCGGGCGTCAGCTTGGCTATCCCACTGCCAATTTGGTGATTAAAGATTATGTTCATATTCCAGCTGTAGGTGTCTATACCTGTGATGTCATTTTTGATGGTGAACGTCATCGTGGCTTTGCCTCGATTGGATATAACGACACTTTCAATGGTACAGAAAAAACGGTTGAAGTTCATATTTTTGATTTTAATGGAGAGATTTATGGAGAAAATTTGACCGTGCTTTGGCTGGATAAAATTCGAGATATGGTTAAATTTGACGATATTGACCATCTCATCGAACAAATGAAGGATGACGAGAATATCGCACGAAATTATAAAACCAAAAAGTAAATGTATGCTTGAGGTAAGATTGAGAGCGGCATAAAATATATTTATAAAATGTTCTAGAAGTAAAATGATATTAAATAGAGGTAAAAACCAAGCGATTAACTTGGTTTTTATTTTTAAAATAAATTAGAAATTTTGCTGATTAATCATTAGAAAAATAACAAATAAATTTAAAATTTAGAAACTAAAAAGATATTTATCATGATTGTATGAAGGAAGCAGGTGTAATTGTCATATCAAACAATAATTAATGAAAAAATGCTCAGTGTTTCAATAAAGGTTTGGTATATATCATTTGTGACATTTCGGCTCGTTTTATAACATCTTTCCGAAAAACTAAGATTTTCTTGACAAATATTCATTGCTTCTGATATACTTAAGGTTATGAAGCGTGAACAATTAGTACAAAATATTGAAAAATTAAAAAAGGTTATGCCTGACTATGTCCTAGAATATTATCAATCTAAGCTCGCAGTTCCTTATAGTCTTAATACTCTCTACGAATATCTCAAAGAATACGAACGTTTTTTTACTTGGTTAGTTGACTCCAATATTATTGACAATGATAAAGTTAGCGATATTCCTCTATCTGTCTTGGAAAATATTACTAAACGGGATATGGAATCTTTTATTCTATATCTTCGAGAACGGCCACGTTTGAATACTCACTCAACACAATACGGTGTCAGCCAAACGACGATTAACCGAACTTTATCAGCCTTATCGAGTCTTTACAAATATCTGACTGAGGAAGTCGAAAATGAGCATGGTGAACCCTACTTCTATCGTAATGTAATGAAAAAAGTGCAAACGAAGAAAAAACCTGAGACCTTATCAGCTCGTGCAGAAAACATTAAAGGCAAGCTTTTCTTAGGAGATGAAACACAAGGTTTTCTTGACTATATTGATATGGAATATGAAAAAACACTCTCTAATCGAGCGTTATCAAGTTTTCAGAAGAATAAAGAACGTGATTTAGGAATTATTGCATTGATTTTAGCTTCAGGTATTCGACTTTCTGAGGCAGTTAATGTTGATTTGAGAGATTTACATCTTAACAATATGGTGATTGAAGTTACGCGCAAAGGGGGAAAGCGGGATGCAGTAAATGTTGCACCTTTTGCAAAGAGTTACTTGGAGAGATATTTAGAAATTAGAGAAAAACGATACAAAACAATGAAAAAGGATCTTGCATTATTTGTTACATTATATCGAGGAATGCCAAGTAGAATTGACGCTTCAAGCGTTGAAAAATTAGTTGCTAAATATTCTCAGGCCTTTAAAATTCGAGTCACACCACATAAACTCAGACATACTCTCGCCACACGCTTATATGCTCAAACAAACTCGCAAGTTCTTGTTAGTCATCAATTAGGTCATGCTTCTACTCAGGTCACTGACCTTTACACGCATATCATTGATGAGGAACAGAAAAATGCCTTAGATAGTCTTTGAGAAATGATAATAAAAACTCTGTCAACAATGACAGAGTTTTTATTGATTGACTCCTTTTTCGATTTGACGGTCAGGGACCGCCCACGGTAATAAACTAGCTATAACTCCTGCTATTACGATAAAAGGAATTGAAAAGACAAGACAGATAGCTAAACTAATCATAAGTATTCCAATTGACCAAACAGCTTTCCAAAACCAACGTGCATCTCGCATTCGATTGAACAAACCTTGCTGCTTATAAACTCCAATCGCTAAGATATTAAAAGCGATATCCACTAATAAACAGTTTAGTCCATAAAGTATTTCGGGCATTTGTTCTGCAGGATATTGAGAAAGCCAAGCTGTCGAAAAAGGAAGAAAACTTGTAAAAAATAGCAAAGCCATATTCCACCACAATATTCGTCCAGAAACACGTTCTAATAAATAGAAAATATGATGATGGTTGTTCCAATAAATTGCGATAGTTATGAAGCTGACAAAATAAGTAAAAAAGACAAATTTCAAATCCATCAGCGCTGACAAAGAGGGACCAGAGGGAGTTTTAAGCTCCAAAACCATGATTGTAATTAGAATTGCAAACACACCATCAGAGAAGGCGTTAATCCGCTCATTTGACATACTAATCGTTCCTTTCGTTTGGAAATAGAGTTCTGACAAGTTTCTGTCAGTACTGACAGCGTGTTTGTAAGTTCTATTTTTACCGAATTTCAGCAATTATTTCAATTTCGACAAGTGCTTCTTTGGGCAAACCAGCTACACCAACAGCTGAACGTGCTGGAAACATACTTCCAAAGGCTTGGGCATAGACGGTATTGAATTTAGCAAAGTCATTAATATTTTTTAAAAAACAAGTCGTTTTGACTACATGGTCAAAATCTGACCCAGCAGCTTCTAAAAGCGCACTAATATTTTTCATCACTTGTTCGGTTTGAAGTTCGATGGTATCACCAACGATTTCTCCAGTGGTAGGGCTCAATGCAATTTGTCCAGAGGCAAAGAGCAAACCATTGACAATCTTCCCTTGAACATAAGGTCCGATTGCGGCAGGTGCATGAGGTGTAGAAATAGTATCCATAATATCTTCTTCTTCTTTAGTTTCTAGGAACTGAGTTTATCCTTCAGCAACATCAATATCTTTTTTGAGTGACTCAATGTCAAGATTGGCAAATAAGAACTTACGGTCTTGTACTGGAAATGATTGATTCAATTGGTCAATCGCACCAATTTCAACCGTACCGTTTTCTATCACAAAGTCCAAAACATGACCTCCAAATGCAAAATCATCACTAATAAAATGTAAATGATATCCTGCTACACTAACACCATGAAACATTTCAGGTGTCCAAATGCCGACAATCGTCCCTTTAACGTTTTCTTCAAAGTATTCAGGCTGATGTTGTGAAACTTCAACAAATTTTGTTCCTTCTTTAGCACGAGGAATCATCCGCACGTGCATTTTAGAAAACTCTCCTTTAATTTTAATTGAACGAAATAAATTTTGTCCATCAAAATAACTTTCGATTCTTTCTTCTAGTTCTTTGTCTGTAGCAGTGAAGCGTTGTTTAAAAATAACTTCCGCTTGATGAGGAACAACAGCTGCATAAGGAACAGTTACATCATCTCCCAACTCCACAATGGTCTTATCTCCTTTAGCCTGATAAGCTTTCCCATCAAGAACAATCAGCTCACCATCAATTGAATCCAATGTTCCAACTCCCAAATTACCATGCTTGAGTAATTCACCAATGGTCATTGTGCCTTCATAAAGGCCTGCCATTAAGGCGCCAAGTGTGTTATATTGAAAAAGTTGTGTGATTTCTGTCATTATTTTATTTCCTCATTTTTTAATTAAATTTCAATTCTTGTTTAGTAGCATAGCCCAAAGACTTGCTAAGTTAAAGTGAACTATTATCACTTAAATTATACCAAATTTTTAGTGATTTGAAAGAATTGGAAATTTTTCATAAAACAAATGAAGTCAAGACTTATTCAGTGGGAGTTTCGTAAAACATTTGTCCATTTTCTCTAGTCGCTGAAGCGACTGATAAAAGGGCAACTCCCCACTGAATTTAAGGTACAACCTCACATCTTCGATATGAGGTCACCTTGTCCAAGAAGCCTAGGCGCTAAAAGCGCCAACGCCCTATGGCAGTCGGACGAAATTCAAAGCTTAGTGCTGCTTTATCCTCTACCTAAGAGGGAGGGGGATTAGCACGCACTTGCTTTGATAAACAACAGATATGTCTCTCAGACTAATAATTCATACAGGCTCTCATTTCCGTGTAAATTAACGTAACGACTATCAAATTGTTCGATTCTCTCGATGAGTGAATCATAGTCGTCTGGGTGAGCGAGTAAAATACCAACAAGACAAGGCCCTTTTCCTTTATCTGCTCGTTTGATGTATTCAAAACGCGTGATATCATCGTTTGGTCCTAAAATATCACTTACAAAAGTACGCAAAGCACCAGGTCTTTGAGGAAAATTAATCACAAAATAATGTTTTAAACCTTCATAAACCAATGCTCTTTCTTCAATTTCTTGCATACGGCTAATATCGTTGTTTCCGCCACTGATAATGCAAACGACGTTTTTACCTTTTATCTCATCTTTAATCAATTCTAAAGCAGCGACAGATGTCGCTCCAGCAGGTTCTGCGACAATACCTAATTTAGAATAAAGCTCTAAAATCGTTTGTGAAATTAATCCTTCATCAACAGCAAGGAGTTGTTTTACTTTGTCTTTGATGGCGTCATAGGTTTTTTCACCAACGGTAGCAACGGCAATCCCATCAGCAAATTTATCAATGTGTTCCAAAGTTATTGGTCTTCCAGAGTTAAAAGCAGCTTTCATACTCATTGCTCCTTTTGCTTCTACACCAATTATCTCTACTTCTGGATGAACCTCATTAGCATATGTCGTAATCCCTGCAATTAATCCTCCTCCGCCAATCTGCACCAAAATTTTATCAAACTTAACCTTAAGCTCTTGAGCTTGAGAAAAAATTTCTAATGCCACCGTTCCTTGACCTGCAATAACATTTTCATCATTAAAAGGGTCAATGAAAGGTTTTTCTTGATTTTGAGAAAAAAGTTTTGCGGCTTTAGCAGATTCATCAAAAGTATCACCAATCAAGCGAATATCAACATGATTTCCTCCAAAAAACTTGACCTGAGAAATTTTTTGATTAGGTGTTGTTACTGGCATAAAAATAATTGCGTCAATATTTAGTTGATTCGCAGCAAAGGCAACACCTTGTGCATGATTTCCTGCACTAGCGCATACTACACCTCGTGAACGTTGCTCGTCACTTAATTTACTGATTGAATAATAAGCACCTCGTAATTTAAAAGAACGTACTTTTTGTAAATTTTCTTCTTTTAGATAAATATTTGCTTGGTATTTATCGGATAAGTATGGGTCCAATTGTAGCGGAGTCTTGGTAACAATTGGTTTTAACACCTCATATGCAGATTCAACTTCTTTAGCACTTAACATCTTTGTCATTCCTCCACAAAAGCGGCGCATAATGCACCGCTGGTTATTTCTTGTCTTTTATTAGCCGTTCTAGCATAGTTGAACTTTAAATCGGAACAAGACTATTGATAAATCTTGAACGCGTCATCATCTCCTGATTGGGTAAATGGCATTGCTTTGCGGAGTTCAGCACCGATTTTTTCAATTTCAAGATTTTTGGCAGCTTCACGATAGGCTGTCAATTTTGGACGACCAGCTTTGAAATCATCTACGAAATCTTGTGCAAATTTTCCAGACTGAATATCAGCGAGGACGAGCTTCATATTTGCTTTGACTTCATCAGTGATGATACGTGGTCCTGTCACATAGTCACCAAATTCAGCGGTGTTAGAGATGGATTGACGCATTTTTGTAAATCCACCTTCATACATAAGGTCGACAATCAATTTCATTTCATGTAAAACTTCAAAATAAGCTAATTCACCAGCGTAGCCAGCTTCAGTCAATGTTTCAAAGCCAGCTTCAACAAGTGCTGTCAACCCACCACAAAGGACAGCTTGTTCACCAAAAAGGTCTTCCTCAGTTTCCTCTTTGAATGTTGTTTCAATAATTCCAACGCGTGCACAACCAATTCCTTTTGCCCAATCCATTGCAATGTCACGAGCATGACCTGTTGCATCTTGATGAGAAACGAACAAAGCAGGTGTACCGAAGCCTTCAGTATAAGTCCGTCGAACAAGATGGCCAGGTGCTTTAGGTGCAACCATGAATACATCTACATTTTCTGGTACTTTGATATAACCAAAATGAATATTAAAACCATGTGCAAATCCAAGTGCTGAACCAGCTTTTAAATTGGGTTTAATGTCATTTTCATAAATAGATTGTTGAAGCTCATCAGGCGCAAGAACCATGATAACATCAGCTTTTTTGACAGCTTCTCCCACTTCATAAGTATTAAAACCATCTTCTTTTGCTTTATCAAAGGATTTACCATGACGAACCCCGATAATTACATCATGACCGCTATCACGTAAATTTTGTGCATGAGCGTGTCCCTGTGAACCGTAGCCAACAATTGCAATTTTTTTACCTGCAAGTGCTGCAACTTCTACATCTTCTTCATAATACATTGTAACTGCCATTTTAATTTCCTCTTTTTCTTTTCATACTTCGTCATATAAGGTCAACTCTATCTTTTGTTTAACAGCTTTTGAAATTTGAAAGCAGAGTTGCTTTTGTGACTTTATTTTATTTTTCTGTCAGTATACTGACAGAAATATTAGCTTAGCTAATATTTCCTTTATCTGATTGATTCAATGCTCGCGTTAGTCGCATTGAACTGACAGAAATTTTTAACTTTGACAGAACTGTCAAAATGCTCTATCCTCTTTCAAAGCCTGCTGAACCTGTTCTTGCCATCCTTATAATACCGTAAGGAATCAAGATGTCTATTAAAGCATCAATTTTATCCGAATCACCTGTGAGTTGAATTGTGACATTTTCACGATTCACATCAACAACATTAACTCGAAAAGGATCTATCATGGTGAAGATTTCAGCTCGTCTTTCGGGAGGAGCTGAAACTTTTATGAGGACTACTTCGCGTGCTACGTGTGGTAAATCAGTAATATCAGCAACTTCAATCACATCAATTAACCGATTGAGCTGTTTGATAATTTGCTCTATTTCTCCAAGTGAGTCTACTTCAACAACAAAAGTTGTATGTGTGAGTTCTTGATTTTCTGTAACACCAGCAGAAATACTGATGATGTTGACCTGTCTGCGATTTAAAACCGCAGTAAATCGATTCAAAATTCCCGTCACATTATGAAGTCTGGCAATAATCATTCTACGCATGATTTACCTCCTCTGAAGCTCCAGTGATTGCATCAGTTCCATCAGTGAAATACACTCCTAAAATTTCATCATTATGGGCTCCAGCAGGTACCATTGGTAGAACTTGCTCCGCTTGTGAAATATTAATTTCAATCAACATCGGCACATCTTCGGATAGAACCTTGAGTTCCTCAGACAAAGTTGTAGGATCCTCCAATTTTAAATGCTTGATTCCATAGGCTTCAGCAAGTAATTGAAAGTTAGGTTCTGCATCAAAAACAGACTGGCTTCGTCGTTCATCATAAAAGGACTCTTGCCATTGACGTACCATTCCTAGCGAATGATTATTCACTAAGACAACTTTGATTGGGATATGATAACCATTGAGTAAGGCAAGTTCTTGATTCGTCATCTGAAAACCACCGTCGCCGACAAAAAGAATAACATTTTTTTCGGGATGTGCCAATTTTGCACCAATAGCAGCGGGAACACCAAATCCCATCGTTCCCATCCCACCTGATGTAATCAGTTGACGTGGATTTTTATAGGGATAATACTGAGCAGCCCACATTTGATGCTGACCGACATCTGTCACAATGATTGCATCACCGTCAGTGTACTGACCAATCCATTCAATCGCTTGTTGTGGACGTATGAAATCGTTAACTTTACCATAACTAAATGGCGCACGATGTTTATTTTCAAGAACATGTGCTGTCCATTCATCAAAATCTGTGGCTACTCTGTCAGCACTGACAAGAATTTGTAGCGCCTCCTTCAAATCACTGACAATGGGGATCTGAGTTTTGACGATTTTTCCAAGCTCTGCTGGGTCAATATCAATATGTGCAACAACAGCATTTTCAGCAAAACGAGTAGGATTTGACACCAAACGGTCATCAAAACGCGAACCAAAATTAATGATATAGTCTGCCTCGACCAACGCCATATTGGAGGCATAAGAACCATGCATTCCACCCATCCCTAATTGCAGAGGATTCTCAATCGGCACCGTTCCAAGTCCAAGTAAAGTCGACACCACAGGGATACGATATTTATCAATAAAAGCGCGTAATTCCTCTGTTGCCTCAGCATAATTTATCCCACCACCAGCAATGACAAGTGGTTTTTTACTGACAGAAAGTTGTGTCAGCAGTTTTGATAGCTGATTTTTGTCAGCGTGTTCTGTCGCATGATAATTTGGTAAATTAATTTTAGGATCGTTAATTTCAGTGACTTCGATTGTTGAAACATCTTTTGGCAAATCAATCTCAACAGGCCCAGGACGACCTGTATGCGCTAAATAATAAGCCTCTGTTACAATTCTTGGAATATCAGCTGTATCTCGGATTTGGTAACTATACTTAGTAATTGGTGCAGTGATACCAACGGTATCAGCCTCTTGAAAGGCGTCTTTACCAATTGAAGCACGTCCCACCTGACCTGTAAAAACAAGTAGTGGCACTGAATCCAAGTAGGCATCCGCAATACCAGTCACAGTATTTGTTGCACCAGGACCACTCGTTACGACCACAACACCAACCTTTCCAGAAGATTTAGCATAACCCTCTGCCTCATGAACGGCACCTTGCTCATGGCGAGCCAGAATATGCTGGATGCCCTCAAAGCCATGAATTGCATCATATAAAGGAAGCATTGCACCACCAGGATATCCAAATATGATATCTACTCCAAGGTCTTTTAGAGTTTCAAGGACTAATTGAGAGCCAGATTTAGCAGTTTTTAACTTTATTTTTTTCATTCAATCCTTCCTAATGAAGTCAAGACTTATTCAGTGGGAGTTTCGTAAAACATTTGTCCATTTTCTCTAGTCGCTGAAGCGACTGATAAAAGGGCAACTCGCCGCTGAATTTAGTCGGACGAAATTCAAAGCTTAGTGCTGCTTTATCTCCGACCTAAGAGGTCGGAGTATTAGCACGCACTTGTTTTGATAAACTAATTGTAGCTCAGATTAATAATATCACTGGTCTGAACTGTATTTTCATAAATCCGTCACACAGCCCTCACTAGCAGGTCGTGTCAGTTTTGCAAATTTTGCGAGTACACCGCGTCTTGCTTTGGGTAATGGACGCACGTATGCTGCGCGGCGTCGTGCGATTTCCTCATCATCCACTTTCAATGTGATTGTGTTGTGAGTAGCATCAATTTCGATGATATCATCGTCTTCGACTAAACCAATCAATCCACCTTCAACGGCTTCAGGAACGATGTGTCCAACGACAAATCCGTGTGTTCCACCAGAGAAGCGTCCGTCAGTAATGAGCGCGCAAGATTTACCTAAACCAGCTCCTATCAGCGCTGACGTTGGTTTGAGCATTTCAGGCATTCCTGGCCCACCGACAGGACCAATATTGCGAATGACCGCAACATCGCCTGCGTGCAACCGTCCAGACTCAATCCCGTCAATGAAATGTTGCTCACCATCAAAGACACGTGCCGTTCCTTTGAAAAACTCGCCTTCTTTACCAGAAATTTTCGCGACAGAACCGCCTTCGGCGAGGTTGCCATATAAAATTTGCAAATGTCCTGTTGCTTTGATTGGGTCAGAGAGCGGGTGCATGATATCTTGATTTTCAAAGTCCAAATCAAGCGCATTTTCTACATTTTCAGCTAAAGTTTTACCTGTAACTGTCAAACACTCTCCGTGAAGTTTACCTTCTTTGAGCAAATATTTGAGAACGGCAGGCACACCACCAATCTTGTGCAAGTCTTCCATCATGTATTTTCCACTTGGCTTAAAATCACCAAGAACAGGGGTCACATCCGAAATTCTCTGGAAATCGTCTTGCGTAATTTCAACACCGATTGCATTTGCCATTGCAATGATATGCAGTACCGCATTAGTCGAGCCACCAAGCACCATGACAATCGTAATCGCGTTTTCAAAGGCTTCTTTAGTCATGATATCGCTTGGTTTAATATCTTTTTCAAGCAAATTTTTGATGGCCGCACCGATTTCATCACACTCTTCTTGTTTCTCTGGGCTGATTGCGGGATTTGATGCAGAATATGGCAAGCTCATGCCGAGTGTCTCAATCGCTGATGCCAATGTATTTGCCGTGTACATTCCACCGCAAGCTCCGGCTCCCGGAATTGCATTTTTGATACAGCCATGATAGTCTTCCTCAGAGATATTGCCTGTAATTTTTTGTCCCAAAGCTTCAAAAGCTGAAACAATGTTTAGCTTTTCGCCTTTGTATTCACCGTGTTCTATCGTTCCACCGTAAACCATGATCGATGGACGGTTAAGCCGTGCCATGCCAATAATCGAACCTGGCATATTTTTGTCACAGCCTGGTACAGCAATAATCGCATCATAGTATTCAGCACCAGCATTGGTCTCAATACTGTCAGCGATGACTTCACGACTGACGAGGCTGTATCTCATTCCGAGTTTACCATTGGCAATCCCGTCAGAGACACCGATTGTATGAAATTGCAAACCGATTAGTCCCTCTGTTTGATTGACAGAGGCTTTGATTTTCCCGCCCAGTGTGCCAAGGTGCATGTTACAAGGATTTCCGTCCCAATCCATGCTGACAATGCCGACTTGAGCTTTCTTGAAATCTTCGTCTTTAAAACCGATACCGTAGTACATGGCTTGAGTTGCTGGTTGAGTAGGATCTTGGGTTAGTGTTTTTGAGTATTTGTTGAGTTCGATAGTCTCTGTTTTACCATTGTATTTGAATTCCACTGATTATCTACCTTCTTAGAAATTTTTAATAGAGCTATTTTATCATTAAAATATAGAAAATTCAATAATTTATCAGAAAATTCGATATAATACATAAAATAAAATTTTATCGAAGCAAGTGCGTGCTATCTCCGCCCTTTGGGCTACGCTGTCGATGCTCGCTAAGGCGCTGAAGCGCCTAGTCGCAATCGCAACACCCTACCTAGGTGTAACAACTAGCATATCCGTAAGTTGCTAAAGCAACAACGGCTATCCTATCTTAGGTAGGGGATGAAGCAGCACTAACTTTGAATTTCGTCCGACTGCCATAGGGCGTTGGCGCTTTTAGCGCCTAGGATTCTTGGACAAGGTGACCTCATATCGAAGATGTGAGGTTGTACCTTAAATTCAGTGGGGAGTTGCCCTTTTATCAGTCGCTTCAGCGACTAGAGAAAAGGGACAAATGTTTTACGAAACTCCCACTGAATAAGTCTTGACTTTATTATTCGCTATTTATCTTAAAATTATAGTTTGTTGGCTTAGGAATAACAAAATATTTATGATGAATCTGGTGAATTTCTATATTTTCTTGATAAAAATCTGAGAGTATCTTTTCGTTGAGCAAGTCTTTTTTCACTCCAGCTTGAATAACCTGCCCTTCTCTTAGGAGAAGCAAATGGGTAAAATCTTCGCTAATCTCATCAGGATGGTGGGTGATATAAATCATTGTTGGAGACTTGTCTAAATTTTTTATTTGATGAAGTTGAAGTTGTAATTTCTCTTTAGCGAACAGGTCTAATCCATTCGTCGCTTCATCTAAAATTAAAATTTCAGGGTTTAAAATCAAACTTCTGGCGATCAATAACAACTGCTTTTCACCTTGGGAAAGCGTTCCGTAAGTGCGACCAATAAGATGTTCTGCACCAATTGATTTGAGTAAATCGCGCCCCTCATCTAGCTCCTGATTGGTATAAGGTTTATACAGCATACTAGAGTTAAATTTCCCTGTATAAACTAAGTTCTCTGCTTTTATTGTTGAGCTAAATCGCTCTGCAATAAAAGAACCAACAACACTGACTCGTTTTCTAAGACGTGGGATTTCATCGACACCAAACTTGATACCCAATACAGAAATATCACCCGATGTTTTCCATTCTTCAGCTAAAATGAGCTTGAGTAAACTTGATTTCCCTGAGCCATTTAAACCCAGTATTGACCAATTCTCGCCTTGATTGACCTGCCAGTTGATATTTCTTAGAATTTGCTTTTTTCCACGAACGAGATTAACGTTCTTGAAGTTAATAATTGTCATATAAACTCCGCTTTATCGAAGCAAGTGAGTGCTATCTCCACCTTGTGGTTCCGCTGTCCGTTTGCTTAGCTGCTAAAGCGGCAAGAGCAAAAGGCAAAGCGCCTAGTCGGAATAGCAAGCTTCGAATTTAGTCTTGATTTCATTTATGCTGTTGTTCGTATTGTTGAATCTCTTTCTCATACTGCAGTGTAATTCCAATATCATCTAATCCATTGATGAGTTTGTCTTTCCAAATCGGATCAATATCAAAATGAAATTCTCCAACGCTTGTCTGAATGAATTGATGAGGCAAATCAATACTAATTTGCTCTTGACTGGAAAGTCCTGCAAGTTGTTCTAAGACATTTCTTGGTTGTGTAATCGGTAAGAGTCCATTTTTCAAGCTATTATTATAAAAAATATCAGAATAAGAGCCTGCGATAATTGCTCTAAAACCATAATCTGATAAAGCCCATGCAGCGTGTTCACGACTTGAACCCGAACCAAAATTATCGCCTGAGATGAGAAGGCTTGCTGTTTGGTATTCTGGATAATTCAGGATAAAGTCAGGATTTTCATCATAGTCTTTTTGATATCGCCATTCGTAAAATAAATTTTTACCAAAACCTTTTTTATCAATTGATTTTAAAAATTGCTTTGGAATGATTTGGTCTGTGTCTATATTATCATTCATCAAAGGGACAGTTGTTCCCTTATAGACAGTAAATTTTTCCATTTTTTCTTCTTTCTTTGTTTTGAAGCTTGCTGACAACTCTGTCAGTTCAATATGACTAGCCTGATACTTCTGTCAGTATACTGACAGAAGTTTATTCCTATAACCAAGCAAGTGCGTGCTACCTTCGCCTCTACGGTGCTACGTGCTTCGCACGCCGTTCTGCGAACGGTCCATGCAACTTCGTTGCTCCGCTGTCCGTTTGCTTAGCTGCTAAAGCAGTAAGAGCAAAAGGCAAAGCATCTAGTCGAATTAGTCAGTAACTAGATTTCTTACATCAACGAATTTTCCAGCAATTGCTGCTGCTGCTGCCATCGCTGGGCTACATAGATGAGTACGCGCATTATGCCCTTGGCGTCCTTCAAAATTACGGTTGCTAGTTGATGCGCAATGAACATACTCAGGGATTTGGTCAGGATTCATACCAAGACAAGCCGAGCAACCAGGTTCACGCCATTCAAAACCAGCTTCTATGAAAATCTTATCCAGACCTTCTGTTTCTGCAGCAGTTTTGACAGGACGACTGCCAGGAACAACGATTGCTGTCAGTCCGTCAGCAACGTGTTTTCCTTTGACAAACTTGGCAGCTTCTTGTAAATCACCAAGTCTAGCATTAGTACAACTTCCGATGAATACATAACCTAATTCAATATCAGAGGCGACTTGTCCTGGTTTCAAATCCATATAATTATAGGCTCTTTCGTAATTGATATTATCTTTAATCTCTGGGAAAGTTTCACCAAATTCTAGCCCCATTCCTGGATTTGTTCCCCAAGTCACCATGGGTTTCAGTTGGTTCACATCAAGTGTTAAAACTTTGTCATAAGTGGCATCAGGGTCACTGACAAGATTTTTCCAGTTACTGACAGCTTTGTCAAAGTCTTTTGGCGCATAGTCACGTCCTTTGACATAGTCATAAGTTTTTTCATCAGGATTCATTAGACCGATTTTTGCACCAAATTCGATAGACATATTACAAATTGTCATCCTTTCTTCCATGCTTAAGTCATCAACCGCTTCACCAGTATACTCAACAGCGTAACCCACACCTGCATCAACCCCGTATTTCGCAATCAAAGCAAGGATAAAGTCTTTACTATAGACCCCTTTTTGTGGATGACCTATAAACTCAATTTTCATTCGCTTCGGTTTGACCTGCCAAAGCGTTTGAGTTGCAAGCACGTGCTCTACTTCACTTGTCCCTATCCCAAAAGCAATGGCACCAAAAGCTCCATTTGTCGCAGTATGGCTGTCGCCACAGACAATCGTTTTTCCTGGTTGCGTACGTCCTGACTCTGGAGCAACCATATGGACAATTCCTTGTCCCTTGCCACCATGTGTTTCCGCAGGAACACCAAATTCTTTGACATTTTTAGTAAAAGTATCAATCTGCTTTTTAGAAATCAAATCCTGAATATTAAAAATATCTTTTGTTGGTACATTATGGTCAAGAGTTCCATAAGTCAAGTCAACACGGCGAACGCGACGGCCTGCATCCCGCAGACCTTGGAAAGCCTGCGGACTCGTTACCTCATGAATCACATGAAGGTCAATATAAAGCAATTGAGGTTCACCTTCATTTCCCGCTACGACATGCTGTTCCCAAAGCTTGTCAAATATTGTTTTTGCTGTCATTTTTCTCTCCTTATATCAAAAATTGTTCCATCAGCACTGACAGAAATTCTGTCAGTTCAGTGCGACTAATGTGAGCATTAAATCGGCGGAATAAATCAAATCTGAGCCTAGCTGATATTTCTGTCAGTATCTTTTATACTTTGTCAGCACTGACAAAGTATTGTAAATCAAAATTTGCATCCAAATGGTTTTCGTTATACATTACAAACGGTCTATGATTGCCGTTGTCATTTTATCAGTAGTAGCGCTACCGCCTAAATCATTTGTCAAAATGCCATCAGTAAAAGTTTGTGTCACGGCATTTTCAATCATTGCGGCACCAACTTCTTCTCCAAAAGATTCTCGCAACATCATGGCCACAGATAAAATCATACTGACAGGATTTGCAATCCCTCGCCCTGCAATATCTGGTGCTGAACCATGAATAGGCTCATAAAGTGCAAGACCATTAACACTATGCGAACTCGAAGGCATCACCCCCAAAGTTCCCGCCAAACTACTTGCTTCATCACTCAAAATATCACCAAAAAGATTTTCTGTCACAATCACATCAAATTTTTGAGGATGAGTAATCAAAAACATCGCACAACTATCAACAAGCTGATGCTCCAAAGTAACATCTGGATATTCAGTCGAAACCTCATCAGCAATGCGCCGCCAAAGTTTACTTGTGGCAAGGACATTTTGCTTGTCTACTGAAGTCACCAACTTGCGCGGCCGTGTGCGTGCCACCTCAAAAGCAAAACGCATAATCCTCCTAATTTCCTCCGCAGTATAATCATTAATATCACGCGCCCATTCCATCTCAAGCATGTGTTCGCCAAAGTAAACCCCGCCCGTAAGCTCACGAATAACCACAAAATCCACATCCTTTACATTTCTGATTGGAGATAATTTCGCTAAAGCTGGATAAATTTTCAAAGGACGCACATTTGCATAAAGTCCCAATGCCTTACGCAATGCCAGCAAACCTTGTTCAGGTCTGATTTCTTTATTGTTATATTGAGGTGCTCCAATTGCAGCAAGTAAGACAGCATCCGCGCTTTTGCTCGCCTCTAGAGTATCCTCAGGTAATGGAAGCCCATATTTATCAATTGCCACACCCCAAAATCTTTTTCCTCAATCTCATAATTAAAATTAATTTTATCTGCCACATGAGTGAGAACTCTTAAACCCGCCTTCATGATTTCTGGGCCAATCCCATCACCTGATAATGTAACAATTTTTTTCATTATCTTTTCTCCCTCATCTTTTCTAAGCATTATTTTCTTTTTGTATCAATACATTAGCATTCATGTAAGCCATTGCCCCACCTTTAAGCACATCATAATCAATCCCTTTTGCATTAAAAATTGTACCAGTACTAATATTTTCTATAGAAACAACCGTTGTTGCTTGGGCATCCACACCATCAGTTACGGCCTCAACCGAATAGCTGAGAAGACGCGATTCATGATTAAACACTTGGTCAATTGCTTTGAAAATAGCATCAATTGAACCCGAACCATCAGCAGTAGTCTCAAATTCCTCAGCTTCTTGATTTCTTAAAGTTACTGTCGCAGTATGTTTACCATGAATAGTATTATCAAATTTAACGCTATAAAACTCAAAGCCTTCAAGATTTTTAATAGTATGACCAGATACCAGCGCACGTATATCAGCATCAGTGATATCTTTCTTCTTATCTGCTAATGCTTTAAATCTGGCAAACAGTTCATTTACCTCACTATCATCATAAGGAATTCCAAGGGTTGACAATTTATTCATAAAAGCATGACGTCCAGATAACTTCCCTAAAGGTAGTGAATTGTGGAAGGCACCAACTAGTTCAGGTGTGATAATTTCATAAGTTTGAGCATTTTTTAGTACACCATCTTGATGAATACCCGATTCATGTGCAAAAGCATTCTTGCCTACCACAGCTTTATTTTTAGGAATCGCAATACCTGAAAATTGGCTAACGAGTGCAGCAGTATTAATCGTTTCCGAAAGTTGTAAAGGAGAATTTGCTTCATAAAAATCTTCACGAATATGTAAAGCAACAGCAATTTCTTCCAGGGCAGCATTTCCAGCACGTTCGCCAATTCCATTCACAGTTCCCTCAACACGTCCAGCTCCAGCTTTAATCGCTGCCAGAGAATTAGCAACTGCCATCCCTAAATCATCATGACAGTGAGGACTAAAAATAATTTCACGCTCAGATTTCACATTTTCAATGAGCATTTTAAAAATTTTTGCATATTCTTCTGGTGTTGTATAACCCACCGTATCAGGAATGTTGATGTATGTCGCCCCAGCATCCACTGCAGTTTGCACAGCTTTCAAAAGGAAGTCAGGTTCTGTACGTGTTGCATCTTCAGGAGAGAACTCAACAATTTCGATACGCTCCCGAGCATATTTTACACATTTCTTGATTGTTGCTAAAACTTCATCCGGAGTCATCTTCAGTTTATATTCCATATGAATAGGACTTGTTGCAATAAAGACGTGAATTTGTGGATGTTTAGCCGTTTTAACTGCCTCTACTGCACGATCTATATCCGAAATCACACAACGAGCAAGTCCCGTAACTGCTGTTTGTTGCAATGCTTCTGAGATTTGCTTTACAGCTTCAAAACTATCTGGACTTGCTGCGGGGAAGCCTGCTTCAATAACAGAAATTCCCCATTTTTCTAGCTGTTTAGCAATGGCTACTTTTTCTGTAATCGAGAAGCTAACTCCCGGTGTTTGCTCTCCATCTCTGAGCGTAGTGTCAAAAAATTCAATTTTCCTCATGTTCTTTTCTTCCTTTTTTAAAATATTAAAAACAAAAAAGACGTCCTTGAGGACGTCTCTCTGGTCCTCGAAATGACTATCGCCAAACAGGACCTACACATTTTAGCCAAATTGATAGCTAATGTAGGCCCACCTTGATCAACAACAATGAAAATTGTTTGTATGTCATTTCAAGTTCCTCTTTTGTTAATTTATATTATAATACTCTTAATATTTTAAATTGTCAACAAAATACTGTATTTTACCTCAAAAAAAGTCTATTAGCATTATCTAATAGACTTTTGTGTTCACATTATTCTGTTCAAAATCGAAATAGAACACTTTTTTAACTCAGCAAGTGCTGCTATCTCTGCCCTTTGGGCCACGCTGTCCATCCTTGCTATGGTGCTAAAGAACCTAGTCGGAGTGGCAATTCCCCCACCTCTATTTGGTAGGGGAGAAAGAATTCCCCACCAATGAGTAGTCACTTCAATCAAGTTTACTTACTTAATGAGATTGTTTTTTCTAAATCTCTTAGCGCCCTTTCAGCTACTTTTGCATACCGTTCCTTTTTGTCACGAATGCGCGGTCCATCTAGCTCTTCAACAATTCCGAAAGTGACATTCATCGGCTGAAAATGTTTACTATCAGCATGAGTGATATAATAAGGTAAACTTCCGATTGCGGTTGTTTGTGGGAAAATAATTGTTTCTTCACCTTTAAATAAACGAGCAGCATTTATTCCAGCTACCAAACCAGAGGCTGCAGACTCAACATAACCTTCAACGCCTGTCATTTGACCAGCAAAAAAAATATTTTCTTGTTTTCGTGATTGAAAAGTTTGTTCAAGTAAATGAGGTGAATCCATATATGAGTTTCTGTGCATCACACCAAAACGTACAAATTCAGCATTTTCAAGACCTGGAATCATACGAAAAACGCGCTTTTGTTCACCCCATTTAAGATGAGTTTGAAAACCAACGATATTATAAAGTGAAGCGCTAGCATTATCTTGACGAAGTTGTACTACTGCATAAGGTGTCTTAAATTCTCCATCACGAGGTCCCATATAATCCTCTGGATACTCAAGGCCAACCGGTTTCATAGGACCAAAAAGCATGGTTTTATATCCACGTTTTGCCATTTCTTCGATAGGCATACATCCCTCAAAAACCTTCATATCTTCAAAAGAATTTAATGGTGCTTCTTCTGCTGTAATTAATGCTTCTTGAAAAGCTTGAAATTCTTCCTTAGTCATAGGACAGTTGATATAATCAGCCTCTCCCTTATCGTATCGAGATTTTTTGTAGACTTTGTTAAAATCAATCGAATTTGCATCAATAATTGGAGCAGCAGCATCATAAAAATAAAAACCATCACCACCATTAAGTTCATGAATTTTTGCGGCTAAGCAATCTGAAGTCAAGGGACCTGTTGCAATAATTGTTATCTCATCTTCTGGAAGTTCAGTGATTTCTTCACGGAATACTTCAATTAAAGGATGCTCAGAAACATGAGAGGTAACAAAGTTAGAAAAAGCATCACGGTCTACAGCTAATGCACCACCTGCAGGTACTTGTGTCGCCTGCGCTCCCTGCATGATTACTGAATCAAGTCTTCTCATTTCTTCTTTTAATAATCCTACTGCATTTGTGATTGATGCACCACGAAAAGAATTAGAACAGACAAGTTCTGCAAATTTATCAGTTTTATGCTGAGGGGTAGGCTTCACTCCACGCATTTCATAAAGTTTAACTGGGATACCACGTTTAGCAATTTGGTAAGCCGCCTCAGAGCCTGCGAGACCCGCTCCAATAACATTGATATGTGTTTTTTTCATTCCTTTATTGTAGCAAAAAAAGCTAAAATTTTCAGCTTTTTCAACCTTCTAAGAGTTCTCACTAAAAGCTAAGTTGTAAAAAACTAGCTTTTTTATTTTTGTTTTTCTTCTTGATAATCACACTCAGTATTGGAACATACAACTTGTTTACCGCCACCTCGTACTTTTTTCTCAACAAGAAAATCACCAGATTTAGGGCAATCCCGACCAATAGGCTTATCCCAACTTGTAAAATCGCAATCTGGATACCGGTCGCAACCATAGAAAAGGCGATTTTTCTTAGTTTTACGCTCAATGATATTTCCCTCATGACATATAGGACATTTCACACCAATATCTTTGACGATTGCTTTTGTGTTACGACAATCTGGAAAATTACTACAAGCATAGAACTTACCAAAACGCCCGAGCTTGATTACCATTGGGCTACCACAAACATCACAGTTGAATCCAGCAGGTTCATCCTTGATTTGAATTTTTTCCATACCTTCTTCTGCATTGTTAAGCTCCTTAGCAAATGGCTTATAAAATTGGTCAACAACTTCAACCCATTTACGTTTACCTTCCTCAACTTCATCAAGGTCTTTTTCCATTTCAGCAGTAAACTCAGTATTTACAATATTAGGGAAAAATTCAACAATAAGTTTATTTACAATTTCTCCCAATTCGGTAGGTTCAAAACGTTTTGTAACCAACCTTACGTAATACCGTTTCTGTATTGTTTCTAATGTTGGAGCATACGTCGATGGACGTCCAACCCCATTTTCTTCTAATGTCTTAATTAAAGTAGCTTCAGAATATCGTGCAGGGGGTTGCGTAAAGTGTTGTTCAGGTTTTGTAGAAACTTTCTTAACGGTTTCATTTTCTTCCATTTCAGGAAGCATATTTGACTTATCAGAGTCATTATAAATAGTGAGGTAACCGTCAAATTTCACTTGCGAACCATTAGCGACAAAGGTAACACCGTTTTGTGATAAATTCACTTTCATAGTATCAAAAACGGCGGCGGTCATTTGACTAGCAACAAAACGATTCCAAATAAGTGTATAAAGTTTGAGCTGATCTTTATCTAAATATTTAGCGATGAGTTCTGGTGTATTAAAGACATTTGACGGACGAATTGCCTCATGAGCATCTTGTGCACTTGCAGCGTTTTTAACTTTTGAACCATGCTTACTATATTTTTCGCCGAATTTGTCAGCAATATAATTATGGGCAGCATTCTGAGCCACAGGAGAAATCCGAGTAGAGTCCGTACGCATATAGGTAATCAGCCCTTGATGTCCTTGACTTCCTAGTGTGAGACCTTCATAGAGTTGTTGAGCAACCATCATTGTTTTTCGTGTTCGAAAATTAATTTTATTTGCTGCATCTTGTTGCATAGACGAAGTTGTATAAGGAAGAGGTGCGTTTCTTCTACGTTCTTTTCTCTCTACTTTATCGACATTAAAGTCTGGGCCATCCAAACGTTGCATCACTTCTATGACGTCTTCATTGTTATCAAGCGCACGTTTTTTACCATCAATTCCCCAAAATGATGCTTTAAATTTTTTAGTTCCTTTTTTAAATTCACCATCAATTGTCCAGTATTCTTGAGGAATAAAAGCATTGATTTCATTTTCTCGGTCTACAATAAGTTTTAGTGCAATGGATTGGACACGTCCTGCAGATAACCCTTTTTTAACTTTTTTCCATAAGATTGGACTGATTGAATAACCAACCAGACGGTCAAGTACGCGGCGTGCTTGCTGGGCATCAACAAGATCTACGTCAATTTGGCGTGGTTCTTTGAAAGCATTTTTCACGGCATCTTTTGTAATTTCATTAAAGACGACACGATTTTTTTCCTCAAGTGGTAAGTCAAGAATATGTGCTAAATGCCATGAAATTGCCTCACCTTCACGGTCCGGGTCACTCGCGAGATAAACAGCTTTAGCCGCTTTAGCTTCTTTTTTTAGTGAATTTATTAGAGGAGCTTTCCCTCTGATATTGATATATTGTGGTTCATAGTCGTGTTCAATATCAACAGACATTGAAGACTTTTTGAGGTCACGAATATGTCCCACACTGGCTACAACTTTATAATTGCGACCAAGATATTTTTCAATTGTTTTAGCTTTGGCAGGGGACTCTACAATAACGAGATTTTTCCCTGGGGTAACTTTTTTTCTAGTTACCTTTTTCTTAGATGTAGTTTTTGTTTTATTTTTAATTGCTGTTGGCATATATTTATTCCTAATGAAAATTTGATACTTCCACCATAATAAAGTGTTTTTTTCAATATGTCAAGTTATTTCATTTTCTTATAGGAAAACTCATTATATTTTTTATTTTAAAAAAAGGTGTAATCCTTTGATATATAAATGTTTTAACGTTTTTTTATTAATACGTATACTCTCCTAAAATATCTTGTCCTTTAAAAACTAATTTAGCCCCCTGTTGAATAAGATAATTACAGCCGTCAGAAAAACCATCAGCGATATTTCCAGGTACAGCAAAGACATCCCTTCCCTCTTCCAAAGCTCGCTCACACGTAATTAAGCTACCACTTCTTAATTTTGCTTCAACAACCACGACACCTCTTGATAGACCTGCGATAATACGATTACGTTCGGGAAAATGATATTTGAGAGGTTTTTCTCCAGGTGCATATTCAGAAAGAATAAGCTGTTTTTTTGAGAGATATTCTTGTATTTTTCGGTTCTCAGTAGGGTAAAAAATATCCAATCCTGTTCCTATAACAGCAATAGTTGATGTTTGATTTTTAATAGCAGAAATATGACTTGCAGCATCAATTCCTTTTGCTAATCCACTGACAATCGTGAAACTCTGATTGAGTTCCTTGATTAATTTTTGAACAGCTTTAACACCGTTTGGTGTTGATTCGCGACTTCCGACAAACGCAACTTTAGGTGTTTTAAGTAATTCTATATTTCCCTGATAAAAAATTAAAACAGGAGGATTATAGATTTCTTTTAACCTTTCTGGGTAATTTTCATCAAGAATGGAAAAAGATGAAAATTTCTTGTACTTCTCTCTCAGTTCTTTAACATTCTGATTTTTATAGGATTCAATGAAATTTGAGATAGATTTGATTTGTGCAACTTGCGCCATTTGACGTAAACTCATCTTCATTTCACATTTTCTATAAAATTTTAGTAGTTTATTCACTCCTAAATTGGTCATTCCAGCATTTTTCCAACGAAATAAATCGAAATTTGTTATCATAGTTCCTCCGAATTTTTTATTAACTAATTATAATTAACACCAGTCCTATTGGTTGATATAAACTCCCCACGAATTGTGAAGTGAGACTCGTATATTATTATTTACGAAAAAATACTGATGTTGTCACAATAAAAATTAATAATATGAGAATATTATCTGAAAACGAAGGATAATGCTACTAAATCAAAAACTTTGTTAGCAAAGGCACAAGCATTTTCTTTGCTTTGGATTAAAGAAAAATGGTTAAATTGTATCTGGATTATATTGTAATCAATAAACCCCTAAGGAGAATAATAATGACTCAAGATTATCGAGTACTACTATATTATAAATACGTTCCAATTGAAGATGGTGCAGCTTTTGCTGAACACCATCTATTAGAGTGTAAGAAAATCGGTCTCAAAGGAAGAATTCTTGTTGCTGATGAAGGAATCAATGGGACAGTTTCAGGAACAGTTGAACAAACTGATGCTTATATGAAACTTATGAACGCTGACTCTCGTTTTTCTAAAATGGTATTCAAAATTGACGAAACTGAAGAACATGCCTTTAAGAAAATGCACGTCCGTTATAGACCAGAACTTGTGAATTTAAGCCTTGATGATGATATCAATCCTCTGGACCTGACTGGTGACTATCTTACTCCAAAAGAGTTTCGTGAAGCGATGTTAGATGAAGATACAGTAGTCATTGATGCTAGAAATGATTATGAGTTTGACCTCGGACATTTCCGAGGTGCCATTCGTCCTGAAATTCGTAATTTTCGCGAACTTCCTCAATGGATTCGTGATAATAAAGAACAATTTATGGAAAAACGTATTTTAACTTATTGTACAGGTGGAATTCGATGTGAAAAGTTTTCTGGATGGCTCGTTCGAGAGGGTTTTAAGGATGTAGGGCAACTTCATGGTGGAATTGCTACTTACGGTAAAGACCCTGAAGTTCAAGGAGACTTGTGGGATGGTCAGATGTATGTATTTGACAGTCGTATCGCTGTATCTATCAATCAAAAAGAACATATTATCGTTGGACGTGACTGGTTTGATGGTAGCCCTTGTGAACGTTATATCAATTGTGCCAATCCAGAGTGTAATCGCCGTATTCTTTCATCTGAAGAAAACGAAATAAAATACTTAGGAAGCTGTTCTCATGAGTGTCGTATTCACCCTAATAACCGTTACATCACTTCTCATCACTTATCAGAAGATGAAGTAAACGATGCGCTTGCTTTAATTGAAAAAGTTTCCTGATTGAGATTACCCCTCTTGAATATTCAAGAGGGGTTTAATATAAAAAAGTTCTGGATGAACAGAACTTTTAATTTAGTAGTTTGACATTTTTTATTATTTTTGGATGGATCAATAGAATTCTTCTGGTAGCAATTTTTCAGCTAATTTGCTGTTATCTGAATAGTCAAGTGGAACATCAATTACAACAGGTCCAGTTGTATCAGGAATTGATTTAAGGATTTCAGTCAGTTCTTCTTTTGTATGCGCACGATACCCTTTGGCTCCCATAGATTCTGCATATTTTACATAGTCAACGAAACCAAAATCAACTGCGGCTGAACGTCCATATTTCATTTCTTCTTGGAATTTAACCATGTCATAGTGACCATCATTCCAAATAATTTGAATGATTGGAAGGTTTAAACGAACTGCTGTTTCAAGTTCTTGCCCCGTGAAAAGGAACCCACCATCACCTGAGTGCGAATAAACTTTTTTCCCAGGACGAAGAAGAGCTGCAGTAATAGCCCACGGAAGTGCTACTCCAAGAGTCTGCATCCCATTTGAGAAGAGCAAATGACGTGGTTCATAGGATTTGAAATGACGCGCCATCCAGATATAGAGAGAACCTACATCAACAGTGACAGTTTCGTCATCTTTTACAATCTCTTGAAATGTTGTTACGAGGTCAAGTGGATGCATACGACCTTCAACTGTATTTTCGGTATCAAACTCATGTTGTTCTGCTACTTCATGTAGTCCATCAAGATATTCTTTCGTTCCTTCAGGAATTTGATAGCCACGTACAGCTGGCAAAAGGTTATCAAGTGTTGCTGCAATGTCACCAATGAGTTCACGCTCTGGTTGGTAATAAGTATCAATCTCAGCAATGGCATTATCAATAACAATGATACGGCTATCAATCTCGGCATTCCAGTTACGAGCCTCATACTCAATTGGGTCATAGCCTACTGCAATGACTAAGTCTGAGCGTTTCAAAAGCATATCTCCTGGTTGATTGCGGAAAAGTCCAATCCGACCATAGAATGTATGCTCTAAGTCACGCGAAATGACACCAGCCCCTTGGAAAGTTTCAACAACAGGAATATTTACATGAGTAAGTAAGTTACGTAATGATAAAGCTACTTTTGCATCTGAGGCACCAGCACCAACAAGAATAACAGGTAAAACAGCATTTTTAATTGCTTGTGCAAGGTAATTAATATCATCAATTGAAGCATTTCCCATTTTGGGGTCAGATAATGGTTTAATCGCTTTAAGTGTAACTTCCGAGTCTGTCACATCTTGTGGAATAGACAAGAATGTTGCACCTGGACGACCAGTTTTTGCAATCCGATAGGCATTTGCAATTGTTTCAGAGAGTGTCGTAGGATCAAGAACTTCTGCCGAATACTTAGTGGCAGCTTGCATCATAGCCGCATTATCCATTGATTGATGAGCGCGCTTCAGTCTATCACTACGTTTAACTTGACCGCCAATAGCAAGGATTGCGTCTCCTTCAGATGTAGCAGTCAGTAGCGGAGTAGCAAGGTTTGAAACTCCTGGTCCACTGGTTACAACAGCTACTCCAGGCTCACCTGTAAGACGTCCTACAGCTTGTGCCATAAAAGCTGCTCCTTGTTCGTGACGAGTCACGACAAGTTTTGGTCCTTTTTCATTTTCTAAAAGGTCAAAAACACGGTCAATTTTTGCTCCTGGAATACCAAAAACATATTTTACATTATGATTAATTAGACTATCTACAATTAAATCTGCGCCAAATTTTTTATCAGACATGACTTCTCTCATTCTTTATAAGTTTATATTATAATCATCAAATAATTTCAGACTACTTCATTTCAATTCTATCAGAACTTTTATGCTTTTACAATTAATCGCAATTTAGATAAAACCTGTCAGTACGCTGACAGGTTATTATTATACTGCTTCCTTTTATTCTTGGTATTCAGAAAGTAATATTCTCATTTCTTCATCATCTGGAACTAAATCTAAGTATTGCGCAATGAGTGATTTGGCTTTATCTGCTTGACCGATTTCACGCAAAAATTCGATATAGTCTGACAAAAATTCAGGATTCTCTGACAGGCTCGTCAGCATTAATTCTTCGTATAATTTACTTGCTTCTAGGTCTTTTTCAAGCGCTTTATAACTACTTGCAAAGAGCCATTGAGCAAGTGGATGTTCTTCCTCTAATAGAGATTGTAAATTTATAACGGCTTCGAAATCATCTTCGTTAAAATATAGATTTGCGAGTAAAAAGACCGTTTCATCATGTAATTCAGGAAAGTTTAACGCTTCCATAAGATAATGCTCAGCTGCTTCAGCATTTTTTAATTTAAAGCTTATCTTTGAAGCGAAATGTAAGAGTGGAACAGAATTAGGATTTTTTTGCAACCCTTTTTCTGCCATATTTAACGATTCTTCAAACTGTTGATTTTCTTCCAAAGTTTGAGCATAAGCAAGCTCGTAACTCAAAAAATCAACGTCCATTTTCTCTAATTTTTTAAACGCAGAAATTGCGCGTGATTCGTTATGAATTTCTCCGTATAAAAGTGCAATCTCGTATAGCGTTTCTGCTTTTTTATCAAATTCAAATGATTTTTCTAAGAAAGAAATGGCATTTTCAAAATTACCTAATTGGGCATAAGAATCGCCTATTCTTTGGTAAATTGAAATTTTTGTATCATGTAAAATTTTACGTTCAGAAAGTTTAGCATATTCAGTGATTGCAGCTTGATAGTCTCCTTGAGCATAGTAAGATTCAGCAAGAGCAAAAGTAATCAGCGGGGAATCTGAATATTCACGAGCTTCTTCTAGCTTAGAGATTGCTGTCTCAAAGTCTCCATCAAATTGGTATAAATCAGCAATCTTGACAAGAGCAGCAACATAGTTTTCATCCTGTGAGGGAATTTGATAGAGATAATTTAGAGCCTCGTCTAAGTTACCATTATCCTCAGCGATTTCAGCGAGATTAATCAGATAGTCTGTTGACTCTGGATGATTTTGCATGATTTTATCATAAATTTGCTGACTTTCATCAATGAATCCCATCATCTGTAAATATTCTGCAAGGTCTGAGAGTAGCTCATCATCATCGTTTTTTAGTGCTTTAGCAAGCGAATTTTGCATTCCAATCAAATCGCCTTGGTGTAAAAAATCAATCGTATCTTCTGAATAAGACATTTGAATTCCTTTCTTTTGAAGTGATTACTTCATTGGTGGGGGATTCTTTCGCCCCACCAATGTTAGGATACAACCTCTAGGTGTAACAACTAAGCGACCTGTACGCAGCTAAAGCTGCAACAGTCTGACATCAAAGATATGAGGTCACACCTCCGCTTCGCTGTCGATTTCACTAAGCCACTAAAGTGGCAAGTTCAAATCGCAATCGACTAAAGTCGCAAGGCGAAGTGGTCTTGCGACTTTAGTCGATTGCGCTAAGTAGAACAAAAGCAGAGCTCGTCACTTCGCCTTATCGCTTTGCCTTTTGCTCTTACTGCTTTAGCAGTTAAGCAAAAGGACAGCGGAGCAACGAAGTTGCATAGAGAGTTCGTAGAACGGCGTGCGAAGCATGTAGCGAGTTGCGACTTCGACTAGGCACGTTCGTGCCGTAGCGAGAATCGACAGCGAAGCGGAGATAGTGCGTGCTAAGTTAAATCTGTATTTCTCAAGCTCCAAAAGTGGTTGACTTGAATCATATTAGTCTTCAAACTCTTCTTGACCGACCTCTTCTCTATAAAGCACTGAAATTTCTCGATACCACCAATAAAAATGAACGACAATAACTTTTATTGCTGCGTAAAATGGGATTCCGAGTAAAACACCCCAAACCCCGAAAATTTTCCCTGCTGTAAGCAAGACAAATAAAATCGTAATAGGGTGGACAGCTAGTTGTTTTCCAAGAATAAGTGGTGAAACAAAACGTCCTTCAATTGTTTGCTCAATAACGATAACAATCAATACTTTCACTAACATGAAAGGTCCACCAATGGCTAAACCAACAATGAGCATTGGAATTGCTGCAAGAAATGACCCTAAAAACGGAACTAGATTTAGGAAACCTGCAGTGATAGCAAGTGGAATAGCATAGCGCAAACCTACGATAGGTAGACCAATCATAAACATAATCGCTACAACAATCGCAACCAAAATTTGTCCGCGGACATAATTTGACAATTGACTATTGATTTCGTGTAATACTTTTGAAGTATCTTTACGCCAATTATTAGGTAGAAGGTGAGTGACAAAGTGATTTAAGTTTTTCCCATCTCGAAGGAGATAAAAGAGAACAAATGGGAAAATAATTAAAGAAATCAAAACACTTGTCGTTTTTCCAATGATACTTGTCAGCGAAGTTACAGCTGTTGCAGAAAATGTTTTAGACCAGTCAATAAGCTGATTACCGATAGAATCTGCAAACTGGTCTGCTTGTGGGCGGAACTGTTTGAATCGTGGATTACGAAGTAAATTATTAACTTCATCTTGCGCAATGTTGACATAGTGAGGCACCGAAGAAGCAAATTTTTCTACGCCATCAATAATGTTGGGGATTGCTACAATTAATCCCCAGACAATTAGCGCAATAATAATCACAAAAAGCACGACAATACTTGCTAAACGTGGAATTTTCCGTTTTTCAAAAAAATCAACAATAGGATTGAGAAGATAATAGAATACTGCTGCGAGAACTAAAGGAAGTGAGATAATCGTGATGAAATCTCCAATAGGTCTAAACAGGAATCCAACTTTGTTAAGCAAAAATATATTTAATAGCAGGAGTAAAAAAATAGATAGTCCTGCAACAACTTTATTATTGATAAACCACTTAAAAAACCAAGAGGCTTTGATATTTCTATGTTGTTCTTGTTCCATAATTCTTCCTAAATTTCTCTTTTTCTATACTGGAATAACTGCTCGTTTTATTAGTTGTTCTGCAATTAATCTCCCCTTTTATCAGTCGTTTCGTCGTTTGCTCTTGGCTAAGCAAACGGACAGCGTGGTAGGGCAGTATGTGTTTTTTCAATAGTTTAGATATAGCGTTATTGCTTACAAAAATCACTGATGAACTTTTGAATTGCTGACAGATTTTTGTCAGTATTTTGAAGTGACTACTTCATCGTTGGGGATTCTTTTTCCCCCAACGATATTAGCAGAACGAAAGCACTCACTCACTTGCTAAGTTAAACATAATCGTCCAGTTCTGTCAGTGAATTTTTTCTAATTCATAATATTGAATTTGGAAGAAAATTTTCTTCCTATTGATTTTCCAGCCGTTATTCTCAAAAAGTTTTGCTAATTCTTTTGGAGTATAAACTTTCACATCTCCCTCAGTGGAAAAACGATTCAGTCGCCAATTGTAAATTTTAGTGACAACAGGAATATGAATTTCTGCAATGACGAGACGTCCGTCAGCTGTCAGTAAACGTTTTGCTTCTGACAAAAAGCGCTTAGGGTTTGGAAAATGATGAAAACTTGCCGAACAAATGAGTAAATCAAACGATGTACTTTCAAATGGAATTTCCTCTGCAGTTCCTCGTTTAAAAGTAAATTCTGGATGAAGTTTTGTCGCTACTTTTACCATTTCGGATGAGATATCTAAACCATTTCCTAAAATAGTGTGTTTTTCATTCAACATACCAAGAAGAGTGCCATTCGCACAACCCACATCTAAAATGCGACTTTGCTCAGGAAATTCTAGATTCTTTTTGATAAATTTTTTAAAAAAACGAGCTAAAAAACCATCAAAAGTGTGGTCAAAATTATTCGCAATATGATCATAAAATTGCTCGGATTCACTTTCATAATCATGATGTTTATGTGCCAAAAAATATTCCTCCATTGAGATATGAACTTTATAGATGCAGAGATACGATAGCACAGAGAGCATTCATAGAGCTATGCTGCTAGAATGCAACGTCAATCCGTCATTGGTTTCACAACAGATTAATCGTGCTTATATTAGTTCACATTTAATTTTACGTAGTAAAACTATTAGATGAAAAGTTAAACAGTATTAGATTTCAGGAGGGACAAATTCTGAAATGAGTGCCTCTGCACATTTTAGACCATCAATTGCGGCCGAAACAATGCCACCTGCAAATCCTGCTCCTTCACCAGAAGGATAAATTCCTTTGGTGGACACAGATTGAAAACTTTCTTCATCGCGATTGATACGAACAGGCGAGGAAGAACGTGACTCTACTCCAGTCAACACAGCATCTGATAAAGCAAAGCCGTGTAATTTTTTATCTAAACCGATAATTGCTTCTTTCATTGGAGTAGTGATATATTCTGGAAAAAGTTGCTCCAAATCACTAGGAGTAACTCCTAGTGCGTAACTCGGTTCCACCGTTCCCATAGCCGTTGAAGCTTTACCATCAAGAAAGTCACCAACAAGTTGGGCAGGCGCTTTATAAGAAGAACCTCCCAGTTCAAAAGCTTTCGCTTCTAATTTTCGTTGAAACTCTACACCAGCCAAAGGATGAGTTGTCGGAAAGTCTTCTGGAAAAACCTGAACAAGCAGTCCAGAATTTGCATTTTTTTGATTGCGCGCGTGTTCTGACATTCCATTTGTAACTAATCGACCTGTTTCAGAAGCAGCAGGAACAACGAGACCTCCTGGGCACATACAAAAAGTATAGACCCCGCGACCAGAAGAAGATTTATAAGTGAGGCGGTATTCAGCAGCACCCAGCCTTTTATTTTCGGCAAATTCTTTATATTGTGCTTTATTAATTAGCTTTTGAGGATGTTCAATGCGCACACCAACGGCAAAAGGTTTTGCTGTGATTTGAATTCCTTTGTCATAAAGTTCTGAAAAAGTATCACGCGCCGAATGTCCAATAGCTAATATGGCTTGATGAGCATTAATTACTGTTCCATCAACAAGCTTCACAGCGCTAAGTGCTTGATTTTCAATGATGAACTGCTCAACTTGCGCTTCAAAATGAACTTCTCCTCCAAGAGCAATAATTTGTTCACGGATTTTTTTGACAATATCTCGGAGTAAGTCTGTGCCGACATGAGGATGCGCTTTATATAAAATATCTTCTGGTGCACCAGCAAGGACAAATTCTTCTAGGACTTTACGACCACGTAAATCTCGCACACGGCTGGTTAATTTTCCATCAGAAAAAGTTCCTGCACCCCTTCGCCAAATTGGACATTAGATTTTGGATTTAATTTTCCTTTTTTCCAAAATTCGTCGATGGATTTTACACGTTCATCAACTGCTTCTCCACGTTCTAAAACAATGGGTTTGTAACCATTTTGCGCTAAAAGTAGGGCGGCAAACATCCCAGCAGGTCCAAAGCCAATAACAAGTGGACGATGTTGCATTTTTTTGATGCCATGCTCAGGATTTTTATAATCAAGCTTGGGAGCCAATGAAACATTTTTTAGCTTTTTAGCCAATATTTTGCCCTCATTTTGAGTAGCAACATCAACAGTATAGATAAAATCAATTTCACCATGATGTCTAGCATCAATGGATTCTTTATAAATTCGATAATTTAGGAGTTCATGCTCAGAAATTTTGAGTTTTTTCAAAATGAGCGCTTTAATTTTTGACACAGGCTCATCAATTGAAAGTTTAATTTGTGTAATACGAATCATGAATTACTTTCTAATATAGTCAAGACTTGTTTAGCGGGAGATAAATCTCGCTGAACTTATGTCGGGCGAAATTCAAAACGTGCCATTTCGCCTTATCGCTTTGCCTCTATCGTTGCAAGCTATGCTTGCATACGAATATAGAGGACAGCGGACCAACGAAGTTGCGGAGACCGTTCGTAGAACGGCGTGCGAAGCACGTAGCGAGTTGCGACTTCGACTAGGCACTTTTTTTGTGCCGTAGCGAGAATGGATAGCGGAGCGCAGTGAAGATAGTGCTGCTTTATCCTTTGATACTAGCACGCACTTGTTTTAATAAAATTTGCTACTAGTTCAATATGATGAGTTTGCGGGAAGAGGTCAACAGGCTGAACTTTGTCTAATTGATAGCCTTGTTCCTCAAAACGAACAACATCACGCGCAAAGGTGGCAGGGTTACAAGAAATATATATAATTGCTCGTGCTTGAGTCTCAGAAGCCGCTCTTATAAAAGTTTCATCAAGTCCTTTTCTAGGTGGGTCAACAAAGACAATATCGGGTTTAATCCCCGCTTTGAGCCATTTTGGAAGAATTGCTTCTGCCGTTCCTACTTCATAATGAGTATTACTCAGATTGTTGAGTCTAGCATTATGTTTTGCATCACTCACAGCCTCTGGAATCACTTCCATTCCATAAATCTGGTGGACTTTATCTGCCATTCCAATCCCAATTGTTCCAATCCCTGAATAAGCATCAATAACAACATCCGTCGCTTTCAAGTCAGCAAAATCATAGGCAATTTGATACAGCTTTTCTGCTTGTTCCGTATTGACCTGATAAAAAGCTGGCGCTGAAATCTGAAAAGTTTTGCCAAGCATTGTATCAGTGATATATCCTTGACCATAAAGCACTTTGAATTTTTTGCCTAAAATGAAAGAGCCTGTGTCAGCATTTATATTAAGTTGGACAGATTTGATATTAGGAAATTTTTCTGTCAGTGCTGACAGAAGTCGGTCAGTCCCTTTTGGTAACTTGTCAGCGGTTACGACAAGTGTAATCATTATCTCAGAGCTATAATACGCCTTTCTGACGACTATATTGCGTAGCCAGCCCTGACGTGTTTTTTCATCATAACTGCTGACAGTAATCTTGCGAAATTCATCACGTAGAAATAAAATGACAGCATCAATCTCAGGCGCTTGAATGTAAAAATTTTCAACTGGAATCAGTGTATGTGAATTTTTTCTGAAAAATCCTGTGGTCAAAAGACCATCAATATCGCGAACGGGCACTTGAGCTTTGTTACGATAAGCGAGTGTTCTGTCAGCAGGAATAACGTTGCTGACAGGAAATTTTTCTTTGTGCGCTGTTTTTGTCAGTAACTGACAGACTTGTTTTTGTTTAAATTTAAGTTGTTCTTCGTACGAAAGATGACCAAAATCAGCAATTCCTGTCCGCAAATAATCCAAATTAACACCGTTCACACGATGCTCACTTTGTGTTAAAAATTGCTCTACACGTCCGAAACCAAAAGATTTTCCGACTTTTAAGACACGCATCATAATGCGCTCACCAGGAAGTGCGTTATCTACAAAAAAAGGAAAATGCTCAATCTTAACTACACCCTGTCCTTCGTGAGTTAAGTCAATCACATCCGCCTCAAATATTTCATTTTTTTTGAAATTTATCATGTCCATATTATAACATAAAGCCCTTTGAATTTCTGCCCCAGAACCGCTTATTTACTTGTAAATAAAACAATATTTTTATAGCTGATTCTTGTAATACTATTCGACTAGATTTCTTACCTTACAGCCTTAAAGTAAGTCTAGTACCGTACTGACAAACAAAAAACATTGCTGACAGAAATTTGTCAGTAATGTTTTTATTTGCGACCAATCAATGACCACCACATGAACAATTTTCACAATTATCACCACAACCGCCAACGTTTTGAAAACTGATTCCTGTAATTTCCGTCAAATCATCAATTGTTGGATACTCACCAATCAGCACAACCTCTCCATCAACAAGCGTAAGTGGGAGCGTATCCTCTTTTTGCAACATTTGCATGACTTGCGGATAACGAGTAAATGCTTCTGGCTGATTCATCAAATTATAACGTTTCATCGTTAGCCCATCACCATTTTGAAATGCAGCGAGAATTTGTGTCAACTCCATCATTTCCATGTTAAAATCGGGGATTTTTGCTTCGAATAATTCTATTAACATCTATTTTTTCCTAATCTTTTAGATAAAAAACGCTATCCCCAACCGAAGAGATAACGTTGTGAAACCGTTTAAAATTTCTACAAATAGATTGTATCACTATTTTACGAGCTTTGCAAGATAAAAAAATAAAGCAAAAAACTTGGTCAGTATACTGACAATAATTCTGTCAGTGCTGACCAAGTTATAAAAAGCCCTCTTATATCTTTTGAGCTTCCACTTCTTGCATCGCATCCTTTGTAAACCAAAGATACGCACCATAAAAGGCATTAATAAGCATTGCAATTTGAAGAATGAACATTCCCAAAAAAGAATTTCCCGAACTTTGCCAAGTATTAAACCAAATCGTTACATTAATCACATCAATCAAAATCCAGCCAATCCACTGACTACGATAACCATAAGTCATGAGAAGTTGACTAATAATCGCTAAAGGAAGCAAGGTAGCATCCAAGAAGATTTGTTGCCCTCCCAAATGATGGCTTGTCAAAAGAACAATACCATAAATTACCGCAAAACCACCAATAGCCAAAAGTGCCTTACCTATAGTGATTTTTTTAGGAGTGACTTCTGTTCCATGCGTTTCAGATAAATCTTTTTGCCAAGCATAGATGCCAATAAACTGCATCACCAGATAATAGCTTTGGGAAAACATATCTCCAACAAGATGTGCATGCGCAGCAACAATAAACCAAAAAATCGTAGAAATTAATCCAAAAGTATAATTTGTCAAACGACCTCGATTGACCAAAATCAAATTGACAATGGTAAACAGTTCAACAATAAGTATAAGATTACTCATCATATCAAAAGTTCCAGAAAAAAGATAAGCGATAATCTGTGAAAAGAGTAAAATTGCCAATAAGATATAATCTCTGATAGAGAGGGTGGTCAACTCTTTTATTATCACTTTAGGGTTAAAGCTATTGCTCATTCCTTGAGATAAAATCTTTAATTTTGTATTCATCATATTTTCCTCTAAAATTTTCTATTTTAAATGTTCAATCTTTATATTTAAACGGACTTCTATTGCTTTAATCGCTTGCTGGTAACGAAGATAAAATCCTTCCTGAGAGTTTTTACCTTGTTTGTCTAGTAAAACAATCTTATCCTCAAAACCATACTGTTTGAAATACCATAACAGCTTATTGTGATATTCCATCCGACTTGTTTGCCACTCCATATTCCTAAAACCATCATCTACATAATCTGTTATAGGTGGGATAATCAAAATTAAATCAAAATTCTCTTTAGCAATTATAATATCAAATAAATCTTTCAGCCGCTCATTTTCTTCTTTTGAAAGATAAAGATCCGCATAAGTCTGTGTAACAATTGCATCTGTATCAAAGAAAGTAATACCATTATTTGACGGACTGCAAATTTCCTTATAATTTGCCGCACTCTGTCCCAATATAAAATTAGCATAACCGGTTGCTTTCAGTTCTTCATCAGTAATATTCGCCTCTTCTTCATAAAATCTAGCATATTCCTCCGAAAAGGGCGCATTGATGGAGCGTGCTAAACGCCGAGTTAGCGTTGATTTTCCTGTACTCGCAGAGCCAGCAATCAATACTTTTTTAGTAAAATGACGGCGAAAAGCACGATTAATTTTGTCCCAATGTTTCATAGGATCTTCCCTAATCTCTGCGGCCGATATCTCAATCATTTGTCGATTTTGCATTTCCACAGTAAAGTTTGACGGAAGACGTTTTTTAAAATCATCAATATACTCAGTTTCGCTCACATAAAGTGTGAAGTTGACAGATTCAAAATCTTCTACAATGCTTTCTTTAACAATCGTTATCAAAGCTTTGCTCCACTCTTCCCAACCCTTTGGATATTCTGATATCCCATTTTCATTTAGCATGGCCACGCGTAGATTTAGTTCATCATTATAAGCTTCACGAAGATAACGGAAACGCTTCTCCAATGAAAGACCTATTTTATCACCTCTATCTCCATCATAGCCTGTTACAATGACAAGTCCAGCATCGTTATTCATTAAAGTCTTATAAATCAATTGCTGATGTCCAACATGAAGTGGAGCAAACGCTCCAAATGTTAATCCAATCTGTTTTCCTTTCAGTTTTTGTTTATTAATATTTTTAGTTTCCAATATTCATTTCTCCTTTTAGGTATTTTATACTTTTATTATTTCAAAGACGAAACGAGCGCAGCGCACTCGCCATTCTTATTTCCTAAAACTTAAAATCTTTTTAGGTCTTCCTGGACTCTTAGGCTTTTTACCAAATCGACCTGTATCCATAAGAATAGGATTATTTTTCACGTAAATCTTCACAAAATTCCCCGTCGAATAACTTTCAAATTTTTCATCGAAGTACTTTAAAACTTTTAAAGCATCCGTGGAAAGAAATTCCTCTCCTAAAACATGCAAAATATCAGGAGTGACATCTAAACTTTCTTTGATGCGTTTGAAAGTAGTTAAAATAATATCTTTATGGTCAAAGGCTAAATCATCGAGAGAGACGTACGCTTGGGGATGAAGAAACTCCAACTCTCCATCTTTATTCCTATTTATTGTAAACCAACGTGCACTCCTTGCGTCATCACCAGCGATTGGAGTCACAAAAGGATATAGAAAAGTCGCATGAGCAACAGAGATTATCCATTGTCGCGGATCACGGTTGGGGTCAGTAAACGCTCCAATCTGCCACATTTGATTATCCTGAGTAAGTTCAACCCCTGTTTCTTCTTTGGTTTCACGTAAAGCTGCTTCTTTCGCAGATTCACTAGCATCCACAAATCCCCTACCAAAGCGAACTTTCCTTTGAAAGGGTGTGCTTTACGCTCAATTAACAAAATTTTTAATTGATTATCACTAGGATCAAAACCAAAAATAACATTATCAATCGTCATGGCTGGTTTCTCGTAACTTTTCCAGTCCTGACTTTTATACCAGGCAAGATATTCTTTTTCACTTGCCTTTGTCTCATAGTATTTTTTTTCTTCTTCCATGATAAAAGTATATCATACCTATATCTTGTTGTCAATAATTAAGTATGTTATACTTTTATATATTAGTAAAAAAGTCCAACTATCTCTTGATAAAATTGGACTCATTCACTATTTTTATAATAAAATGTTGTATCTCAAGTTTTTTATTTATGCATCTTAAATTCCAAATACAAATCATTGTAAAAACCTGTCCAATAAGGACTTAAATTTTTATAGGCTTCATCATCTTTAATGACAGATTCATCAGGGTAAAATTCTTTGTCATTACGCACATCCTTTGGCAATAGGGCTTTAGCCTTCATATTTGGTGTAGAGTAACCCACCCATTCCGCATTTTGAGCTGCATTTTTAGGCTCCTGCATAAAATTGATAAAGGCATAGGCTCCTTTAACATTTTTAGCAGTTTTAGGAATAGCCAGATTATCATACCAAATATTTGTTCGCTCTGGAATGACATAATGCAAATGACTGTTCTCTGAAGTCATTTCAGCTGCTTGCCCACTGTAGACTACTGCCATAGGCGTCTCATTGTTAACCATATAATTCATGATTTCATCGCCTAAAATTGCTTTTACATTCGGTGTTAATTTAAGTAAATCTTGATAGGCAATATCAAGTTCCTTTTTATTAGTTGTATTGAGCGAGTAGCCTTGTTTACTCAAAACCATTGCCATGACATCACGGACACTATCAGTCAGCAAAATAGAGTTTTTATAAGCAGGTGACCAAATATCATTCCAGACTTTTGGTGGATTTTTCACTGTTTTATCATTATAAACAATCCCTAAAGTTCCCCAAAAATAAGGCACAGAATATTGGTTGTCAGGGTCAAATGCAGGATTGAGTAACTTAGGGTCGTCATCATTCAAGCCGTTGATTTTTTTATGGTCAAGCTTCATGAGCAGATGTTCTTTTGCCATTTTCTCAATCATATAGTCAGAAGGCACAACAATATCATAAGCTGTTCCGCCTTGTTTCACTTTCGCGTACATCGCCTCATTTGAGTCAAAGGTCATGTAGTTCACTTTATACCCTGTTTGCTTTTCAAACTTTGTAATCAAAGCAGGATCAATATATTCGCCCCAGTTAAAAATAGTTAGACTATTATTGGCTGTTTTTAATCCATCTGCAGCTTTCATACGATTGGTTGCAAAACCAAGTAGCACTGTAATTGCCACAATTCCTAAAAAGAAATAAAGTAATTTTTTCAATTGATTCTCCAATCTATCTTTTAAGTCAAATTCGGAGATTTTCCGACCGTATCAGAGTCCCTCATAATAAAATAATACCCTATTACTAGTACAATTGAAAAGAGAAATACAATCGCAGATAAAGCATTGATTTCTAACGATATTCCTGCGCGTGCACGAGAATAGATTTCAACAGACAAAGTTGTAAAATCATTCCCAGTTACGAAGAATGTAACTGCAAAATCATCAAGCGAGTAAGTAAAGGCCATGAAGAATCCTGCAATAATCCCTGGTGTCAAATAAGGAAGCACAATTTCACGCAAAGTCTGTGAAGGGGTCGCCCCAAATCATTAGCCGCATCAACCAGTGATTTGTCCATTTCTTGATAGAGTGGCATTACCATTAACACGACAATCGGAATAGAAAAGGCAATATGACTTAAAAGGACTGAAACAAAACCAAGTTGCATTCCAATCATTGTGAAGAGAATTAAGAAAGAGGCACCAATAACAACATCTGGTGAAACCATCAAAACATTGTTTAAACCTAATAAAACATCACGTCCTCTATCCTTTAGTCTAACAATATACATTGCTCCAAATGTTCCAATCAAGGTAGCAATAAGCGAACTTAAAAAAGCCAGAAAGAAAGTCTGAACAACAATCAAAATTAAACGTTGGTCCGCAAACAACTCTTTAAAATTATCTAATGTAAAACCTGTAAATTTACTCATATCACCGCCGGCATTGAAAGCATAGAAAATAAGATAAAAAATGGGAGCATACAAAAGGACGAGTACAAAAGCAAGGTAGATTTTTCCAACAGGACGTTTATTTTGCATGAGTTTCCTCCGTTTCTTTTATTGATTTAGCACTCCATTTCTTCTTTGACGGAGACGATGTATGAATTCTTTTTTCTTTAGTCAGTCGCATGACAAGCAACATGGCAATAACAAGGACAACAGCAATGGTTGAACCCATTCCCCAATTTTGCGTTGTCAAAAAATGCTCTTCTACCGCTGTACCCAGTGTAATCACTTTATTACCACCAATCAGACGTGTTAACATGAAGAGTGAAAGACTGGGAATAAACACAGCCTGAACTCCAGCACGTACCCCATTGAGCGAAAGCGGCCAAATAATCTGAGTAAAGGTTTGTAACTTTGAAGCTCCTAAATCACTGCCGGCTTTTACCAGATTTTCATCTAGGTCATTAAGTGCATTAAAAATAGGTAAAACCATGAAGGGAATTGAAATATAGCTTGCAACAAGAATGAAACTTGCATCCGTAAATAGAAGCTGCGGACGTCCAAGACCAATAAAACTCAAAAATCCATCAACAGAGCCATATTTACCAAAAATTCCAATGAAGGCATAAGCTTTAAGCAAAAGGTTAACCCACGTAGGTAATATAATCAGCATCAACCAAAATTGCTTCATTTTAAGTTTTGTCAATACATAGGCAGCGGGATAACTAATCACTAGTGTTACGACAGTGATGATCAAAGCATAAATGACTGAATTCCAAGTCATCATCAGATAAGTTCCACTCGTGAAATACAAGATATAGTTTGCTAAAGTAAAATGACCATTCAAATCAAACAAAGACTGCCAAAATAGCATCACAAGAGGAACGATAACAAAGAGGAAAATCCAGAGAAAATAAGGAATAGAGTAGATACGCTTGGTCATCGTGGCAACACCCCGCTGTCTTCTACTCTATCATCATTTGGGATTTGCGAGTTCTTATTTCCTGTTTGTTCTTGTTCATTTTCTGCTTCTTGCTTATGCAGAATTTCATTGACCGTTTCAGCAAGTTCTGTGAGTTCCATCGTATTCTCTAATGCTTCTTTAACAGCTTCTTGAATAGCTGCTTCTTCCTCGGCATTCTCCTCTTCGACGGCATTGGCAAGTCCAATCGTTTGTTCTTCTTCCTCTACGTATTCTTCAATACGAGCATCAAATTCTTCTTCCGTCTCGTTGAGACGCATGATATGGATTGCTTCAGGTTCGAAATCAACACCAACAGTTTCACCCACAATGGCACGGTGTGTGGAATGGATAAGCCATTCATTGCCAAATGAATCATAGGCAACAATTTCGTAGTGAACACCGCGGAAGAGCTGTGTATCAACTTTGACATTAAATTTACCTTCGTCTGGCAGAGTAAACCAGATGTCTTCTGGACGAATGACGACTTCAATCGCTTCATTTTTGCGCATCCCACCATCAACAGCTTCAAACTGTTGTCCGTTAAACTCAACAAGGTAGTCTTTAATCATCTTACCATTTAAGATGTTGGACTCTCCAATAAAATCTGCAACGAAGTGATTGATTGGTTCATCATAAATATCCGTTGGTGTACCAGATTGGACGATTTCTCCCTCATTCATGATAAAAATCCAATCTGACATGGCGAGGGCTTCTTCTTGGTCATGAGTAACGAAGATGAAAGTAATGCCCAAAGATTGCTGAAGTTCTCGCAGTTCATATTGCATATCTTTTCTGAGCTTCATGTCAAGTGCTGACAAGCTTTCATCAAGCAAGAGAACTTTGGGACGGTCGATAATAGCGCGTGCAATGGCGACACGTTGTTTTTGACCACCAGAGAGTTTTGCAATAGAACGATTTTCGTAGCCTTCTAGTCGTACCATTTTAAGAGCTTGCGAAACACGTGTCGCAATTTCTTTTTTATCTACACTTTTTATTTTGAGTGCAAAAGCAACATTGTCAAAAACATTCATATTTGGGAAGAGCGCATAACTTTGGAATATTGTATGAACATCTCGTTTGTTCGCTGGCAAATCGTTGATTCGTTTACCATCAAGAATGATGTCACCGGAAGTAGCATCCAAAAGTCCTGCAATAATATTGAGGATGGTTGATTTTCCAGAACCAGATGCACCCAAAAGAGTGTAGAATTTACCTTCTTCAATCTCAAAAGAAACGTTTTTTAGCACGGTAGTATTACTATCTGCATAAGTCTTTGTGACTTCTTTAAATTCGATGATGTTTTTTGTCATTTTATTAAATATTCCTTTGAAAATAATAAAAACCAAGTGCAATACACACTTGGTTAACATTCAATATTTAATAGCCAAAAAGGCATAAATTCCGAGTAGAATCTGTTTTGCAGAAGAACCTGAAATACTTTATTGATGCGCACAAGCGTGTTTTTCTTGGGTGAGGCTTTTCATCCTCATAACTGAGTTTACAGTTAATCAATAAGGCAACAAAAGTCGCCAATTTCGGCTTTTGACCCGGCTGTCCGTCTGGCCTTGGCTCAAATTTACTGACAGACTATTGTGTCAGTAAATTTTATTTCTGTCAGTATACTGACAACTCTGTCATTCGCTGATTCAATACCCGTTTTAATTGTATTGAACTGACAAAGTTTTATGAGCGGTCAAATCTTCTGTTTACACAGAACAGAATTAATTATAGCTTAAAATTTATAATTTATCAAGTTGAAAAATGAAGTCAAGACTTATTCAGTGGGAGTTTCGTAAAACATTTGTCCATTTTCTCTAGTCGCTGAAGCGACTGATAAAAGAGCAACTCACCACTGAATTTAGTCGAACGAAATTCGAAGCATAGTGCTGCTTTTCCCTACCTAAGAGGTAGGGGTATTAGCACGCACTGCTTTGATGAACTTATTTTTCCCCAATAATACGTACTTCTGGCTCAAGTATAATTCCTGAATGAGCATGAACTTTTTCAATCACATCTGCAATCAATTGCTCGTAGTCTGTTGCTGTACCAGAGTTTACATTTACCATGAAGCCAGCGTGTTTTGTGCTGACTTCTACACCCCCTATACGTGTTCCTTGCAACTTAGCTTCTTGAATCAATTGACCGGCAAAATGTCCTTCTGGTCGCTTAAAAACAGAACCACAGCTTGGATATTCAAGCGGTTGTTTGCTTTCACGAAGGAAATTCAAACGATTCATCTCATTTTGTATCTGAATAGGGTCTCCTGCTTGAAGTTCAAACTTGGCAGAAAGCACAATGAGATTTTCATCTCGAATAATCGAATGACGATAACCAAACTTCATTTCATCAGCTGTCAGTACTGACAGATTTCCGTCAATATCAATCACTTTGCAGCTGACAAGAACTTGTGAAATTTCACCACCATAAGCACCAGCATTCATAAATACTGCACCACCGATTGAGCCAGGAATACCACAAGCAAACTCAAAGCCTGAAAGTGCATTTTGTTGTGCAATTTGAGTGACTTCTTTTAGCGTACTGCCAGCTTGTGCCTCAATTGTAAAACCTGCAACATTCACGCGTTTTAGCTTTTCAAGTAAGATGACGATTCCACGAATTCCACCATCTCGGACAATGAGATTAGAAGCATTTCCAAGCACAGTGATTGGCACACTCATCTGCTTTGCCAGTTGTAGCAATGTTGTCAGAGCCTCAATGCTAGAAGGGAAAACTAAAATATCGGCTGGTCCTCCCACTTTAGTATAAGTATATTTTGACAGGGGTTCATCAAATTTAACCAGTAAATCTGGAATTTTTTCAAATTCTATTTGTTTTAACATAGCATTATTTTATCATTTTCTTGCGACATTGACAATTTGTCTTATGCTATGACCCATTCTTTATAGTATGGCTTAACTTTTTGCCTTGATTTTATTTTTCAGTAAAAATGGTTTTGCTCGATCAAAAACATCAATTGGAAACGCTTTGCTCAGCACATTACACAAGCCCAAAGCTAGATTGAAATCAATAAAACTATGAACTAATCCACCAAAACCGATCAATAGTAAAAAGTTGAAAAGCGCATGTTGGTCAAGTGTTGCAAAACCAAAAGCATAGAAAACATAGACAATAAATGCTTCTAACCCTGCATGAAAAATACCTAGGATAACATTAAAAACTTGAATTTTGACCTTCTGATGAATAATTTCTGGATGTTTTTTCAAGAAATATGCACCTGCCGTCATTACGATGATATGCATTGCAGCACGCAACCAAATCGTTGGTACAGGTGTGCTAATCATGAATCCAATCGTTGTTCCAATGGCAACAAACGCTGTCATCACAGGGCTGAAAAACATTGCAGCCATAACAGGAACGTGTGACGCGAGTGTAAATGAAGCGGGGCCGATGATGATTTTTGCAGGCATTATTGCAGGGATTAAGATACCCAGAGCAGTAAGCATTGCGGCAATAACCAGATTTCTTACTTTGACTTTACTTGTTTGATTCATTAGTAAGCTCCTTTAAGATATGAGTTCGACTGCTCTGAAAGGTTGAAAAATAGGAAAGATGGAGATGGACACATTCCATTGGAACATTTTATCTATTTTCACTAATTTCAAGCGCACCGAACTCAATTAAATAAGATGCGAGGGGCGCTCGTCCTGAAATTAGGGAAATTAGGAAATTACAGGTTCGTGTGGAAGCACGGTTCTGGAATTTATCTATTTTCGCTAATTTCAAGCGCACCGAACTCAATTAAATAAGATGTGATTTAGCACAACTTTTTGCACCAAATGATATACGACTAATTTTTTATCTCAATACAAAATTTAACTTAGCAGCACTAAGCTCCGCTTTCGTTCTACTTCCTTAAGGTCTTAGCGAAATCGACAGCGTAGGAAAGCGGAGATAGAGCGAATGGATAACGAAGCGAAGCGGAGATGTGAGGTTGTGTCCTAACATTGGTGGGGGAGAAAGAATCCCCACCAATGAAGTAATCACTTCAAAATTTCAATCTAATGATAATATAGAAGGTGCTGAGATAAAAAATTATGAGGACGACAAAAGTTTCTCATTTAATGCTCATAATTATAAAATAATATAAAATGCTTTGTTATTACTTTTTAATCATTTAAAAATTACAATGCGAAACCGTATATATAACAGAATAGAACAAAAGTTAGTGATATACTTCTCATTCTTTTTCCTTTAATGATTATATCATTTTATTTATAAAATAATCAAAAAAATCTGTAAAAGAATACAGATTTTTAATTCAATGTTCAGTTTTTAAGCCCATTTTATCAATTTCAAGTGAATAAAGCTGTCCAGTTAATTGCTTGTCCTGATGAATTTGTTCTGTCAGTACTGACAGAACTTTGTCAGCACATAACATCATGATTGTCGGCCCAGCACCGCTCAAATAAGTACCATAAGCACCGTATGCTCTTCCGATTTTTCTTAAAATATCTAACTCTGGGACAAGATTAGCACGATAAGGTTCATGAAAACGGTCACGCTCCATTATTTTCCCTGCTGACAATAAATCTCCTGTCAAAAGATTTGCTGTCAGCACATTAGCAATTGAGCTTGCACTTACAGCTTCTTTATAGCTCAATTGTTTAGGTAGAACCTTGCGACTATCCATTGTCTTCAATTCATAATTTGGCACAAAAGCCAAAAGTTTACAGACTGGAAATTCTGCACATACCGCATCAGTATGATGATTACTCGTTGTCGCAATGACAAGATTTCCCAAAAGTGCTGGTGCCACATTATCAGGATGACCTTCAATCTGAGTGGCAAGTTCTAGCTTCTCATCAATCGTCAGATTGAGTTGCGCCAATTGATTTGCCAATTCGATACCTGCAATGATTACTGAACTTGAAGAACCTAAACCTCGAGCTAGTGGAATCTCAGACGTCATTTTTAAATGATATTTCTCTGATAAAACAACATTTTTTACTGACAGAACTTCTGTCAAAGTTGTCAGCAATAAATTTCGTTCGTCAGTTGGAATATTTTCACCTAAATCATGCTCAATATACCAAGAATTAGAAATACCAAGAATCTCAACAGTAAGATACAAATTTACTGCAATCCCGATAGAATCAAAACCGGCACCCAAATTTGCTGAAGTTGCTGGAACAATAATTTTCATCTCAATTTCCTATCTATTTTAACCATGTAAAAACCACTCTACTTTCTCGTATTTCTAGAAGTATTCTATTAAAGCTGTGAATTCAACTCGTCCTGCTTTTGACGACGCCCCAGCTTTGCATTCATTTAATTGCCACTTCGCCTTGCGATTTTATCAAAACAAGTGCGTGCTAACTCCCCTACCTCTTAGGTAGGGGATGAAGCAGCACTAACTTTGAATTTCGTCCGACTAAATTCAGTGGGGAGTTGCCCTTTTATCAGTCGCTTCAGCGACTAGAGAAAATGGACAAATGTTTTACGAAACTCCCACTGAATAAGTCTTGACTTCATAAGATAGCCGTTTGCACTAAAGCAGCAACGGATATGCTAGCTGTTTCACCTAGCGGCTTAGTAAAATCAACAGCGTAACGAAGCGGAGCAACGTAAATGGTCAAGCGCTTGACAGTGTGAGTGAGGGGACACTGTCAAGGTTGTGTATGAAGCAAGCAGAGTTTGTCTCAAAGCGTAGTTCGACAAAAAAGCAACGTCTATTAATAAATCACTTTGAAAGAATTAAGTAGAGAAAAATCTACTTCACGATTTAATTTCTCCCGTATATTTTTTAGCTGCACTTGATTAAGCGAATGACAAATAATAGCAACAATGGCACGTTTACCATCACCTTTTTGCTGTAATACTTGTTCAAAAGAAGCATCTTCACTTGTAAAAATTTTAACTAATCTTAAAAATTGCCCTGTAGAATCGGGTGTTTCAATTGAAAAATAATATTTATTTTTAACATTCTCAGGTTTAGCAAGTTTTGTTTTTCGTGAATATTCATTAAAACTTTTCCCAATTGTTCCATCATTCATCCGTTTTACCACTCGGATAATATCTGCTAAAACACTCGTAATCGTTGGCTTTTGCCCAGCACCTGGACCATAAAACATTGACTCACCAATCCCTAAAGATTCAATGAATACAGCATTCATCACTCCACTAACACTTGAAAGCGGATGAGTTTTTGGAATAAACGTTGGGCTCACTTCTGCAAAAATCCCTGATTCAACTTCGACAATTTCACCTACAAGTTTAATGACATAACCTAATTGCTGTGCAATTTCTACATCGCTCTTATCAATCTCACGAATCCCACTATGTTGAACTTCTGATGCCGAAAGCGACATTCCAAAAGCAAATTCACTCAAAATCGCTAATTTATAGCCAGCATCTATACCATCCACGTCATTCGTTGGATCTGACTCAGCATAACCCAATTCTTGTGCCACTTGCAACGCTTCATCATAAGACCATGCCTCTTCTACCATTTTACTCATCATGAAATTACTCGTTCCATTGACAACGCCTAAAAGTCGAGTAATTTTGTCAGAAGCATATGAATTAGCAAGAGTCCGCAAGATTGGAATACCACCAGCAACAGCCGCCTCATAGTATAGCGCAACATGATTTTCTTTCGCCAAAGCTCTTAATTCTGTCCCATGAATCGCAAGTAAATCCTTGTTTGCTGTCACTACATTTTTTCCAGCAGAAAGTGCTTGTGAGATATAAGTTCTCGCAGGCTCCAAACGTCCCATCAACTCAACGACAATAGAAATACTGTCATCTTGTAAAATTTCATTCATGGACAAAACAAAAGGATAATCAAAACCATTTGCTCTTGCCTGTTCAATCGCTTCTTGATTTCTCAATAAAACCTTGGAAATCACAATCTTTTTTTCTAAAATCATCTCCAATTTTTGTTGATTTTCCAAAAGTAGTTCAGGAAGTCCAGACCCCACTGTTCCAAATCCTAGTAATGCTATATTTATCGTCATATCATTTCTCCATAAAACATAAGATTTCTAAATATTATATCATTTTATCAATAAATTTACTGATTATTCTATAACTAATTTGTTATAAAAGATAACAACGAATTAACATTGCCCTCTAATTTCATAACACAAAAACAATATCATAACAGCCATTTACCTTTGTCACGCTCACTATTTCCACACGTCGATGTAAACACCTTTTATCCAGCCGCTAAAGCTAAAACGTCTGAAAATAGGCACACTAGTTGCAGTTAGCACTAACCAACCATATAAATCATGCAAAAAAATCTGTCAGTATACTGACAGATTATAGTAAATCCAATTTTTTCAACTCATTATCGATTTGAGATAAAACAGCATCCAAATCTTTAGGATTATTCACAAAATCAATTCGATCACCATCAATTCGTAATTTAGGAGATACATCATATTGATTGAACCAATCTGGATATTCTCCATGAACTTGATGATAATATTCCTTCAAAGCAGGTTGTCCATCAATTTGTTCAAAAGAACGACCTCGCTGCGAAATACGTGACAGCATTGTATCAAATGATACGTCAATATAAACGAGCAAATCAGGACGTTTTTTAGGCATTCCCTCTAGCTCTTCAAGCATATTGGCAAGCAGTTCTTTATAAATATCAAGCTCAGTCTTCGTCACATTTCCATTTTTATAATTCAAAGTCAAAAATAACTCATCTTCAAAAATCGAACGATCCAGAACATTATTATCCTCACGATAAGCCATTTTAATTGACTCAAATCGCTTATTTAAAAAGTAAATTTGCAACAAAAAAGCATACTTTTTAGGGTCTTGGTAGTAAAGGTCAAGCACAGGATTATTATCAACCGCTTCATAGAAAACATCCGTTTGTAAATGTTCTCCCAAAGCCTTTGCAAGACTTGATTTACCCGCTCCAATAGTACCTGCTAATACGATCAAAATTCTATTTTCCTCCTCTTATGATTCATTAAATGAAAAATCAATCTCTTGAAAACAAAAGATACAAGAATCATATTTTATCCTTATTCAAAAATCATTTTACTGACTCACTCATCTCATTGAAGTGATTACTTCATCAGTGAGATTCTTTCTCTCCCACTGATGTTAGGGTACAACCTCACATCAAAGATATGAGGTCACCCTGTCCCTGAAGTCTAAGCGCTAAAGCGCTAAGACCCTAGGGCAGTAGAACGAAAGCAAAGCTTGCCATTTCGCCTTATCGCTTCAGCGAGTTGCGACTTCGACTAGGCACGTTCGTGCCGTAGCGAGAATCGACAGCGAAGCAAAGCGGAGATAGAGCGAATGGACAGCGTAGCGAAGCGGAGATAGTGCTGCTTATCCCTCCACCTAAAAGAGGTGGGGATTTAGCAGACACTTGCTTAGTTAAAGTCAGCCTAATATATTATAGCTCAAAATTCAAATTTTATGCCATTCAAAGTTATCCATTCAATAAAAATTCTCGCACTTGTGATGAAAAGTAGAGAGAACCTGTAATAAGCAGCACCTCATCCTCTTTTAACATCTTTTTCATTCTCACCAAAGCAAGTTGCCAGCTTGGAGCCAACTCCACATCATCATCCTCAAGATAGCGAAAATCTTCTAAATGTAGTGCCTTTGGATAATCAAAAGTCGTCAAAATTAACCGAGAATTTTCAACCGTTTGAAGCATCTTAACCATTTGTGCAATATCCTTTGTATTAATTGCAGAAAAGATAATGGTAATCTTCTTACCACAAAATTCAGTTTTCAAATTTTGTAACAACCGTTCCATTGCATGGACATTATGTGCACCATCTAGCAAAACAAGAGGCTTTTCACCTAATTTTTCCATACGAGCAGGCCAATATGCCTTCTTTATTCCTTCTCTGATTTGTTGCACCGTTAACGAAATTCCCACTTTATCAGCATAAACAAGTGATAATTCAATTGCCATCGCCGCGTTCTCAATCTGATGTAAACCAGTCAACGATTTTTCAATATCCTCAATAATCTGTCCTGCCGAACAGAAATCAAAATGCTCATTTTTTTCTAATTCTACTCGATAGTCATATTTAAACTGATAAAGTCTAGCAACGTTTTTCCTAGCCGTTTCTAAAATAACCTGTAAAGCTTCATGAACGATATTACCAGTAACTACAGGAATACCAGGTTTGATGATTCCTGCTTTTTGCGCAGCAATCTCTTCTAAAGTTGAGCCTAGAATATCAATATGATCTAACCCAATCGTCGTGATACCAGAAACCACAGGTGTAATCACATTTGTACTATCTAACAAGCCACCCAAACCGACTTCAATAACTGCAATATCTACACTCTCATCAGCAAAGTATTTAAAGGCCATTGCTGTAATAATTTCAAACTCTGTAATTCCAGACAATTGCTCATCAACATCTAATTGCTCCACCAACGGCTTAATCAACTTCACATAATAAACTAATTTATCATCAGGGATAGGTTGGGCATTTATGCTCATCCGCTCACCAAAAGTTTCTATAAAAGGGCTAGTAAAAGACGCGACTTTAAATCCTGCTTGCATGAAAATAGAGCGCGTAAATGCAACCGTAGATCCTTTCCCATTAGTTCCTGCAATATGAATCATTGATAATTCATTTTCAGGATTTCCAAGGAGTTTGAGTAATGCCGCAACCCTACTTAAACCTGGTCGAATATTAAATTTCAAACGGGAATGAATCCATTCCACTGCTTCTTCAACAATCATTTTAATCCTCTAAGTTGTAAAACACCCGTGCATACTGAAAATAGGGTTTTCTATTCATTTTTATCAAAGCAAGTGCGTGCTATCTCCGCTTTGCTCCGCTGTCCATTTGATTGCCATTTGGCGTTGGCACTTTAGTGCCTTACAGTCAATGGTCATGCGAAGCTAGCTGCTAAAGCAGCAAGAGCAAATGGCAAAGCGCCTAGTCGGAATAGCAAGCTTCGAATTTAGTCTTGATTTCATCAAGACAAGTCCATTTTACTATATTGATAATACTTTCTAAATTCTTCTGGAGCATCTTGCTGAGCAAGTAGAAATACTGGTAACTCCGCTCTACTTGCTTGTTTAATACTTTTCTTCAAAAGATATCTAAAATCAATATGCAAATGAGCTTTTTCATTTTTTATTTCATTGAATGGTATCTTAATAAGATTAACATCAACGAGAATACCACCCATTTCAGCATAAAATCCTGTTTCTTCATGAAATTCACGGGCTGCTGTCTCTAGCGGAAATTCGCCTAGTTCTACGTGTCCAGCTGGAAGCAAAAGCTCTTTTTGATAAGGATGCTCAATAAAATATAATTGCTCAGCTTGAAAAACAAGGCTACTCGCAGAAAGTTGCAAGTCAGGATTTTTTCTTCCTCGAAGCTCTCCGTGTGCCGCTCTTAATAATTCAATAATTTCATCTATTTTTTTTGTATCTTCAAACTCTCGTAGTTTCTTAAGAGGTGAAATTAATTTTTCCTTATTCATCAAAAAGTTTTATAAAGTTCCACAGCATCAATTAAACGTTTTGTTTCCGCTACATCGTGTACCCGTAAAATCCTGCCACCTTCTAACATCATTTTTGCTTCAAACATTAAAGTAGAAAATAAACGTTCATCCACATCCACACCAAAAATATTACCCATAAAAGATTTTCTTGAGATAGCAATCATGACAGGTAAACCTAAACGTGTTAGAATCTCAGTTGTATTAATGCGTTGAACACTATCTGAACCAGATGGTCCAGTAAAAAATCCAACACCAGGATCAATACAAATCTGCTCTCTTTTGAGTCCCAGTCGAGAAAGTTCCCCTGATTTCTTCAAGAAAAACTGAGAAAGCTCTTCATAAACATTGTCGGCATAAGAAAATCCAGCCCGTCCATTATTCATTGCTACCACAGCAGGATGGTAATTTTCGACAACTTTAAGTTTATCAACGGTATCAAAACCATCAATATCATTAATAATGTCAACTCCCATATCCAAAGCACGTTCCATAACATAAGCTTCATCTGTATCAACAGCAAGGATAGCTTGAGGAAAGTTTCTTCTAATTTCCTTCAAAGGAGTTTCCAATCTCAACCATTCTTCCTCTGGGGTAATGTCTGAATATCCTGGACGAGAAGATTTACCTCCCAATTCAAGAACAGCAGCCCCATGATTAATGTCTGACTCAGCTCGTTTTAAAATATGGCTTAAAGTCAGATTTTCAGGGGCACCATCATAAAACGAATCTGGTGTAATGTTCAAGATAGAATAAACAATTGACTTTTTAGTCAAATCAAAACTAAAATTATTTCCTGACCAAATTAATTGATGGCGATGTAGAATGTTTTGAAGTTCTTGTTTATCAGAACTCGTCTGTAATGACTCTACAAATAATGAAAGCTCAAAAATATCAAAAGTTACAAGAATAGAGCGCTCTGTAAGCTGCACTTTATTGCCATTTCTATGTAACCTTTTCATCAATTCAGCTGCTTTTTTAGAACTTTCACATTCAAATTGTATCATGATATTTTTTAAAGAAAACTGGTCTTGATTTAATTCTATAATTTTCATAAATTTTTAAGATAAACTTTCTAAGAATTCCATTCTTTTTTCGACACTCTCATTAAACTCTCCAAGAAAATAAGAGGTTCTAGTAATAGCGTTCTCTTTTTTAACACCACGCATTTCGACACACATATGTTGCGCCTCAACTACTACTGCTACACCTTTAGGAGCCAAAATTTTCTCAAGGATTTCTGCAATGTCACGTGTTATATTTTCTTGGACAGATAATTTTCGCGAAACATAATTAACTAGTCTAGGAATTTTTGAAAGTCCAATAATGTTTCCATCTTTAGGAATATAAGCAACGTGTGCTTTTCCAAAAAACGGGAGCATATGATGTTCACACATCGAATAAAAAGAAATATCTTTGACCGTTACTATCGAGTCTACTTTACTAGGGTCAATCTTAAAAAGCTTATATTCATCAAATTCGTTCAAACGTTGAGATGAAAGAATCTCTTTATACATCTTCGCCACACGTTTTGGTGTTTCAACCAGTCCTTCCCGTTCTGGATTCTCGCCAACTGCAAAAAGAATTTCACGGATAGCTCGCTCAATTCGAGTTTGTGGAGATTGTTCCTCATCAACCACTTTTACTTCCTGCTCAGTCTTATTGAGAAGATTTATTGCATTTTTGATTTTTTCATTATACTTAAAACTTTTATCCGTCAATTCTGACAATGGGATGAGGGCAAAAAGACGGTTGAAAACTTCTAGATGTGGAATAGTGAGCTGTGGCTCATCGATTTGCTGTTCCCCATAAAATAAGATATCTATATCTATCGTTCGAGGCCCCCAATGTACTTTACGCTCACGATCTAATTTCTCTTCAATTTCATGGATAAAATCTAACAAATCATTAGGAGAAAGCAACGTTGAAATTTTTGCCACAAGATTGATGAAAGAATTCTGTTCCACTCCTCCAACAGGAGAGGTTTCATAAAATTTTGAATGATGTTCAAGCAAAACTTGTGGATGCTCACCCAACAAGCTTAATGCCTCATGTAAATAGTATTGACGGTCACCAATATTGCTTCCTAAACTTAAATAAACAGTTTGCATAAAACCTCCATATTATTTTCTAACCTCTCATCTCAATTTCAACTGAATCAAAAATCCCCTCAATGGGAACAGCCAATTTTCTAAGATGAACTTCAACCGCAGTAATTTTTGATGTTGTCGCTTTGATACTTTTGATAATATCAAATGCTAAACTTTCAATCAAGTCAGCTTTAGATTGACTAATAATATTCTTAATAAGTTCATAAAAATCAACATAAGATAAAGTTTCAGCCAGCTCATCCTTACCTGAAAAATCAAAATTAGTTTCTACAATAATGTCTATCTCAAGATTTTGACCCAAAATTTTTTCTTCAGAGAGAACCCCGATATGAGCTCTAAATTTCATATTATTTATTTTAATTTTATACATTCTAACCCCATATCTTTCATTTTTGAAAAATTTTAACATAAACTGCACAAGTTAAAAATTCGTTATGATATTAATTTAATTGCCAGAAAATGCTATGAATCTCTTCATAGCATTTTTTTCAGAGATATTTTAAAATAGCTTGCCAAGCTTCCTCAAACCCTGTTTTATCGGCTGATGAAAAAATAACGAAGTCATCTGTACTATCAAACTTGATTGATTTTTTTATGACAGATTCATGCTTATTCCATTTTCCACGAGGGATTTTATCGGCTTTTGTCGCAACCAGTATAACGGGAATATGATAATATTTCAAAAATTCGTACATCATAATATCATCTTCAGACGGTTCATGTCGAATATCAACAAGACTCACTACCGCACGAAGATTTTCACGAGTTGTCAAATATTCTTCAATCATTTTGCCCCATTTTTCACGCTCTTTTTTAGATACTCTAGCATAGCCATATCCTGGAACATCGACAAAATGAACTTGGTCGTCAATATTGTAAAAATTTAAAAGCTGTGTTTTACCTGGTTGTCCAGAAGTCCTGGCAAAATTTTTACGGTTAAGTAAAGTATTGATAAAACTTGATTTTCCCACATTGGAACGACCTGCAAGAGCTATTTCAGGCCAATCATTTTCTGGATATTGCTTTTTCGAAGCAGCAGAGATTGTTAGTTTTAGGTTATTTGTATTAATCGCCATTATTCACCAGTTTCTCTTATCATTTTAGGTTCTTGTGTTCCTTCAACGACTGCTTGATTGATGACTACCTTTTTAATATCCTCATGGCTTGGAACTTCAAACATAACATCCATCATTACTTCTTCAATAATAGAACGTAAACCACGTGCTCCGGTTTTACGTTCTATCGCTTTTTGAGCAATCGCACGAAGCGCATCTTCTTCAAATTTTAACTTGACATCATCAAAGGACAACAATCGTTTGTATTGTTTAATCAAAGCGTTCTTTGGCTCAGTTAAAATACGAATTAAATCATCTTCTGTCAAACGCTCCAGAGCTGCAACAATAGGAAGACGTCCAATAAATTCTGGAATTAGTCCAAATTTTTGGATATCCTCTGCTATAATTTCCTGCATATAAGAATCTCCTTCGTCGAGTTTCTTATTATTTGCCCCAAAACCAATAATTTTTTCACCTAGTCTTTGTTTAACGATTTCTTCAATACCATCAAAAGCTCCACCTACGATGAAGAGAATATTTTTAGTATCAATTTGAATCATTTCTTGGTTAGGGTGCTTGCGTCCACCTTGTGGGGGACACTTGCGACAGTCCCTTCAATGATTTTCAAAAGAGCCTGTTGTACCCCTTCCCCTGATACATCGCGCGTTATGGAAACATTTTCTGATTTTTTGGCAATTTTATCGATTTCATCAATGTAAATAATTCCTCGTTGAGCGCGTTCAATATTGAAATCGCTAGCTTGGAGAAGTTTTAATAGAATATTTTCTACATCTTCTCCAACATAGCCTGCTTCAGTTAGGCTTGTTGCATCTGCGATAGCAAAAGGTACGTTGAGTGATTTTGCTAATGTTTGGGCAAGAAAGGTTTTACCTGAACCTGTAGGGCCAATAAGAAGAATATTTGACTTTTGGAGTTCAATGTCATCATTCTCTTTACTGCCTGCAAAGTTAATTCGTTTGTAATGATTATATACGGCTACAGCAAGCGCACGTTTTGCTCGTTCTTGTCCGATGACGTATGCGTTCAATTGTTCCAACATTTGCTGCGGTGTTTTAACTTCAAGCATTTCAGAGGCAAGTTCTTCACGTGTTTCTTCTTCCAGAATACGTGTTGATAACTCAATACATTCATTGCAGATATAAACATCTGAGCCTGCAATCATCTTTTTTACATCATCTTGGTTTTTCCCACAAAATGAACAATAAATATTTGGAGTTTGTGTATTTGACATGGTGTTATTCGTTTCTATAGCTGTTTGTTATACTTTCCAGTAAAGTAAAATAATATTAGTATGGAATTCCTATTTCTTAAAATAGAGTCCCAAAAAAAGCATGGATAGAATTCACTAAATTAGTGAAAGCATTAAGGAGAAAGAGTGTTCCTAACCCCAGCGCTTTTTTCTAAAACATTGGATGGAAATGACGACACAGATCCAACAGAGGATAGCTGTGAAGAGTCCAAAGATTGATTTTGTCATATTTGAGCTCACTTTTTTATACTATGGCCAATTTATCGCAAGAAGTGATGATATATTGGCGCTATTATGAAACTTTGTGATGCATCTGATATTTTTCCCAAAGTCGCATAACATTGTTTTAAGAGTAAATTTTAGATTAATTGCTCTTAATTTACTTTTTCATATTTTTTGATTATAAAGTCATAGGGATTTTTGGCATCTTTCTCATACATTTTCTTTGATATTTCAGTAAATTTGCTAAAATCAAAACTGTTCGGAAAGTAAGCATCACCCTCAAATACACCTTGGACAATTGTACGATAGAGCTGTTCAAGGTCTAATTCAAAGAGTTTTAAAATTTCCGCTCCGCCAGTAATAAATAAAGATTTATTTTGTGCTTTATACCACTTGAGAACTTCTTCTTTACTGTGCATGATGATTACATTTGGATTTTCTGATACATAGCTTTTGTCGCGAGTAAGAACGATACTAATCCGACCTGGTAAAACACGCTTTTTCATACCATCAAAGGTTTTACGCCCCATCAGGATAACCTGTCCCATCGTAGTCGCTTTAAAATGTTGCTGCTCTGCGGGTAAATGCCAAGGCATTTTTTCTTCTTTTCCAATGAGACCGTGTTCGTCTTCTGCCCATATTCCAATAATCATAGCATACCCTTTCTCTAAAAATTCGCTCCTATCATTATAGCAAAAATTTGCTATTTTCGCTGAATATAATGCTAAGTGTATAAAATTATAATATTAGTTTTTATTTTAATTCACTAGTATTTTTTGCTGACGAATAGATACCTTTTTTGTTAAAAATATGTGTTTTTTCTTTACAAATTAAAAGATAAATGTTATCATAATAGACATATTAATTTGTTTCAATCTTGCCTGTTATGATTAAAGCAAATTAGTCCCCCAACTAGACCTCTTGCTGAGATTGACTCCGAGGGGCCTAGTTTTTTTATTTTTGTAATAAAAATTTCTGTCAGTACTGACAAACTATGAGAAAGCGTAACTTTATGAATCATATTGCTCTTTTTGAACCTCGTATTCATTTTAACACAGGTAATATTGCAAGAACTTGTGCAGCCACAAATACAGTGCTTCATTTGATTGAACCATTTGGATTTGAAATTTCAGACAAGCATTTAAAACGAGCTGGTTTAGATTACTGGGACAAGGTAAATATTGTTTACCATGAAAGTTTGGAAGCGTTTATGTCTTCTATTACTGACGGAAGTCAACTGTATCTTGTCAGTAAATTTGCAGAACACGTTTATTCCGATGTTGATTATTCTGATGATAATCTTGACCATTATTTTCTATTTGGTCGTGAGGACACAGGATTACCAGAAGCATTTATGCATGAACATCGTGATGAATGTATCCGAATTCCAATGAATGATGAACATGTCCGTTCTTTGAACTTATCAAATTGTGCCTGCATGATTGTCTATGAAGCGCTAAGACAGCAGGCTTTCCGTGGTTTGGAACTCGTCCACACGTATGAAAAAGATAAGTTAAAATAACTATCAGTAAAGCAAATAAATAAAAAAATTCTGTCAGTACTGACAGAATTTTTATTTTGCAAGTTTAACTTCTTTCTGTATTTTTGAAGAAGACGTTTCTGATTTTTTATGATTAAAAACAAGATTTAAGATAATCGCTGAAGCAGTACTCATTACAATCCCATTTGATACGAACGGTTGGATAAAATTCGGAAGAGTGGAAAATAAATTAGTTGAGTTGAAGCCTACACCCATTGCCACTGATACCGCTGCAATAAGAAGATTTTGGTTCCCATCAAAATTGACCTTGCCAAGCATTCGCACACCTTGAGTAGCAACCATACCAAACATCACAAGCATTGCGCCACCTAATACTGGATTAGGAATTAATTGGGCAATTGCTGCAAACTTTGGAATTAAGCCAAGAATTACTAAAAACGTTGCTGTAAAGTAAAGAGGTTTACGAGTTTTTATTCCTGATAATTGAACTAAGCCAACATTTTGGGAAAATCCAGTATAAGGAAAAGTATTGAAAATACCTCCCAAAAATACTGCGAATCCTTCGGCACGATATCCGTTACGAAGACGTTTTTCATCAAGATTTTCCCCTGTAATATCTGCTAATGCAAGATATACACCAGTTGATTCAACAAGTGAGACAACAGCAATAATCATCATCATTAAACAATCTCCCAAATAAAATTTAGGAGCCGCAAAAAAGAAAGGTTGGGGTAGATGGGCCCAAGGTGCTTGAGCAACAGCGTTGACATCAACTAATCCCATTGCTGAAGCAAGTAATGTACCAGCCACTAACCCAATTAAAATCGCAATAGAACGAATGAAACCTGTCGAAAAAATATTAATAAGTAAGATAACAATAATAGTAAAAACAGCAAGAATCAAGCTTTGCATTGTTGGCTTTGCCACATTATTTCCCATATTTCCAATAGCGACAGGAATCAGGCTCAAGCCAATTGTTGTGATGACCGACCCAGTAACAATTGGTGGAAATAATTTCCGAATCTTTGAAAATATGCCAGAAATCAAAATAACAAAAATTCCAGAAACCATCAGTGATCCAAACATAGCACCAGGACCATGATTATGCCCAATAATAATCAACGGAGCAACCGACTGAAAAGCAACGCCTAAAACAACTGGCAACCCTACACCAAATTGTTTACGAAGCTGAAGTTGCAGGAAAGTGGCCAGACCACACATGAAAATATCTGTAGAAATAAGATAAGTAAGTTGAGCTGCAGAATAATGCAAAGCTCCTGCAATCATGATAGGAACCAAAATAGAACCTGAATACATTGCCAAAAGATGTTGAAGCCCTAATACTGCGGCTTTAGAATTGTTTTGTTCATTTTTTTGAAACATTTGTTTGATTATCCCTTTGTGGTTTCGATCATACCTGATTTTACAACAGTAAAACTAGATTATTATCCATGCTATTCGTCGAATGATGAGTCATCTGCTTTAGCAAAAACTACTTCATCATTTTCGAATTTCTCAATACGAGCAAGACTAACTAACTTCAGCCCCTTATCAAGAAGCTGTTTACGTCCGTCTTGAAAAGATTTTTCGATGACCATTCCTAATCCAACAACTTCTGAATTAGCTTGCTCCATGAGTTTTATCAAGCCTAAGGCCGCTTGCCCATTAGCTAAAAAATCGTCAATAATAAGAACTTTCTCATTTTCTTCAATAAATTTTTTAGAAATCTGTACTGTTGAAGTCATTTTTTTAGTAAATGAATAAACTTCTGTAGTTAAAAGCTCATCATTCATCGTGACATTTTTGGCTTTCTTAGCAAAAACCATTGGTACATCAAGTTCTTCTGCTACATAGATTGCTGGAGCGATTCCGCTAGCTTCAATTGTTACAACTTTTGTTACTCCTGAATTGGCAAATACATCTGCAAACCTTTTTCCGATTGCTTTCATTAACTTGTAATCAACTTGATGGGTCAAAAAGCGATCAACTTTAAGAATATCATTCCCCAATACATGACCGTCTAAATGAATGCGGTCTTCTAATAATTTCATTATCTCCCCCTTGTACTTAGCCACTTCTAAATGAATATATCATCAAATCCAGTGGACTGCGACTATATTATTTTACATTTATACCTCATACAACCTACATCAGCTGAGAATTTTTATTTCTAAAACCATCTGTTTCATACAAACTTTATCAGAGTTAAAATTGACTCGGAACATTGAAAATAAGATAAATTTTCAAAAAATAAAAAACACCCTATCAGCTAATAGAGCGTTTCAAACATGCAAAAAAGAATCAAATTTAATTAAAAAATTGAGTTCTCTTATTGTCTCGCATTTACGGTACGAGGTAGAAACGCCCAGCCATATTCTAGGTATAAATAAGATTATATTTTTGAGTTGTTTAAACTCAATATGAGTTATATTCTAACATAAAAACGATAAAGAATCTATCAAAAATAAAATGATTTTTGATTCTTCATGTAAGTAAGCGTAACAAATGTTTTTTCATTACTGATGTGCCTTGCCATTGTTGAGCTATTTCTCAATTGCATAGCACCCCTCTTCTAAGATTTTGTGATTTCATATAATCCAGTAACAAAAATGTATCATAGCATATAAGGTACTTTGAAAACTTCCATATCTTTAATGACAACCCTCTCCACATTGTCTGATATCTGTTTAGCAATTAATTATTCAAGATATAAAACTATTTCCATTTTTTAACTTTTAATAGTTCATCTGTTAGTTTTTGTTGGAAAAAATTTAAATTTTTTCCAACAAAAAGAAATTGATTATAAATATATCTACCAAAGCAAACAGGAACAATCATTCCTCCTTCTCTTGTCAACACTCAAGTAACCTTTTTTAATACCTCCTTTTTACTTAATTCTCTAATTCTCTAATTTTCTAATTTTTCGAAGATATCTAATGAAAAAATTTCGATAATGAACAGCATCAATATCTTCCAGTATTTTAATGACTTGCTTCATGATTTTATTTCCTAGAATTTCATTACCATACTCATAAAACCAATACCCTTCTGCAAATCTTATCAAAATTGCACACGTAAAATCATCTTCTGGAATTAGTACCCTACTTTGCTCAATTATACTTTGAGAGTTGTTCTTCATGTTTACTTCTATATATCTTAAACTTGTTCGAAATACAACTCGTACAATCAATAATCTGAATTCTGCATTAGTCCATATGTACTGATACTCTTCATCATGTATCAACTTTTTTATCAATTTAAACAGCAATTCAAGGGTAATTGTTCTACTGAGTTAAGTAATATGTTTAGTTCATATAAACTCCATACAATCACTCTTTCTAAATAACTTCCAATTTCCTCTAGTTCATCGTCTTTCAAGGGTGAAAAATGGGCTTTTGCAGAAAGTGCAATAGCATAATTTTCTATCCCAAAATTTCCTTCTTTGGGATTATAATATTGGATGTGTTCTTCATATATCTCTTTCAATTTTTTTGTATTTCCATTCCAATATGCCGTGTCAATGGCTCTAAACTTTGTTTCGACATAATCTGGAACTTTATTATTAAGAAACACTAAAAAAGTTTGAAGAGACATATTCATTTCTTGGAGTGCCAAAATTAATTTGTCGAAAGATAACATTGATTTACCATTTTCAAATCGTGAGAGCATTCCTTTTGAAATACCAACTGATTCAAAATATGACAGAGCAAACCTATGTTGTTGACGTATAGTTTTAAATACCTCTCCATACTTTTTATAAATCATACACTCCTCTTCTCATGATACATACTGTCAAGTCTAATTTTTTAATTATTATCTGACTCTCTATCTCTTTTGATTCAAACCCTTTTACAATATAATCACAAAATTTAAAATTAACAATTGTCAAAAATGAGTTTTATTTAATACAAATCTTATATTTATTTTAAAATAAAATCTTCAGTATTCAAAAAGATTTAAATATCTGACATAAATAAAGAATAGAAAAAAATAATTTCACAACATATTTATAGGAGTTTTACCCCACGTTTCCATGCTAAACTTTCATCATGTTTCACTTCCCCATGGTCTCCCGCCTAACCTCTTAACAACCAATCTAAAGTCACCTCTCCTAAATCCGCAATCTGGATAAGGTGTTCCAACGAAGGGACAAATTGATTCCCCTCTATCTCTCTAATAAATCGAGGAGAAACAACGGGCGATAAGGCCACTCCAAACGCAACCTCCGAGAGATTAAGGCGAGTTCTTATCCCCTTAATCTTCCCGCCCAGTTCATTCAAAAGCTCAGGATGTGCACAACTTAAAGAAGGATAGGATTGACTCAACGTTTCCAAAGGTAAGGTCGAGCCAGTCCCTCTCGGTTTAGCCGTTCTGACCTCCTCCTTATCCTGAATGGAACCGTTCAAAGCTTCCTCTATCTTCCTTAACAACATAATATCTGGTTTCTTTCTCAAGAATAAAATATCCGATAATAATGCTGCTGGATAACCTATCTCCTCTGAAAGCTTCAAGATAGGAATTCTATAACGACGCATCTCTGCTTTAAAATTCTTTATTCGTTCATTAACTTCTGTTTGTTCCATTATAGTTCCACTCATAACTATCCTTTCTAACGCCCTCTCCTGATCAACACAGCCTTCTCAACTTTTCTACTTCACTGAGTCGGACAACATTTCCTCATAAACGCTTTGAGCAATTTCTTTTGCTTGCTCAAGTCGAGCCAGTGCTTCAAACTGATTTTTCTCCGCAAAGTCCAGAGCGTACTCACTCTTCTTCTTTTCTTCTGACCAACGTTCGATTTTTTCAGCGATAATGACGTAATTTTCTCTATATTCCCTTAGTGCTGCCCTCTTTTGAACCTCCATTTGTTCAAGTTGTTTTATTCTCACCTGCCACTTTTTCATTCCTTCACTAAGATTAGTAGTTTCAGCTTTCAGGTAGACCAGTTCTTTTTGGAGTCCTGGTTGACTATTACTACATTTTTCTTGAAGAAGCGCTTTTTTCTGTAATAGCTTCACATTATGATCTTTTAAGTGTCCATTTTCCTCTTTTAGCTGACCAAGAAGCACTTTTTGATGGCCAAGCTCCTTCTTTGCTTGATTTAAAGCCAAATGCAAGGAAGAGGTCATTTTTTGATAGCCTTCCAGTGTCGCCCTTGCTTCAACCTTTAGCTGACTTCCGCTCCGTCCACTAAAAATAAGTAGACCTAAAAAGACAAAGAGGACAATAACAAAATCAAAAACAAAAATAAAATCTCCAACATGAAGCATCGCGAAAAAATTGTGTTGTCCCTCACTTACGCTACCCGCAGTCGCAATCTTTCTCGGAAAAAAGATAAAATGTGTCTGAAGCCGATAATACATTAACCCCATAAAGAGCAAGCTACTTCCAATCAGGCTAATACCCGTAGAAATACAGTAGTAAAGCCATTGTTTACGGATAAATGAAGCAAATCCCATCAATATTGCAGTAAATAATGCAGGAGTTAAAATTGTTAGCACAAAGCCTTGTAACACATAGTCCAAGTAAAAAATACTTTTTATTTCCAGATAGATATAAATGACTTTCAAAAAGAGAGCAACAATCAATAGCCAGTAAAATAAGCCTCTAGATTTTAGAACATTCTTATTTTTCCTCAATACCTCACTCCTCATCTATTTATTCTTTTACTCCCTTCGCATGCTTAGGGCGTTCTTCTCGCTGCTTTCATTCTTTTTGCATGACGAAACAAATCCGCAAGCTGTGCTTTCTCTTCCAGCGCTGACTCTGTAAGACGATCATATTCTTTCTCAATTTGAGTTTTTTCTCTTATGAGTTGCTCTAAAACCTGCTCTTGTTTTTTTCTGTCCTGTTTTAATTTTTGGATTTCTCGCTCAAGCGCAGATACCACTGTCGTTTTTACGCTTGTTTCTTCTTTTACCTTTTTGAAATTATCGACTAACACTGCTTTTTCTTCTGACAGTCGTTTAAGCTCAAGCTCCGTTTCTTGCTTATTTTTAGCAAAATTTTGAGTATTTACAGCGATTTTCGACTCTAATCCTTTATTCGTTGCCTTTAAAAGAGCATTTTCCTTCTCAATTTTATCCAACACCCTAGTATTAGCGATTACTGCCTCTGTTGAAAGCAGATATTCTTTTTCAAGTTGCGCCAATCCCTCCCGCAAAGAAGTATAATCCCCGTTCTTCCTAGCAAGTTGTTGAGCAAAAACTTTATTAAAGTTTAAAGTAACCTTTTTTACTTCCATTAATAAGCTTTCTCGCTCAGTTTCCATTCTTGCAGGCATAGAATTATCCTTTGATTCCTCAACTAATTTATCATCCATAGCAACTAAATCTCTTGTTCAATTTCTTCTCTTAAGCGATTTAACTTTGTTTGCACTTGTTTTAATTGCTCAGAATAGACTGGGTGAGGAGTTTCTTCAGCAGTAGACACGCTAGAAATTGTTCTCACTTCTTCCATTTTCTCTGGTTCTCGAACCTCTCTTGAGCCATTCCAAATGAGAAAAGCATATTTATAAAATCCTCGAACATTCGCTAACTCGGAAGCTTCAATAAAAATTAAACGATTAAAGTATTCCTGACCAATTTCATCCAGTAGAGCCGTTTTATCTACAATATTTGCCCCACCCCCAGTCATGATAATGAAGTCAATGTCTTCAATATCAGGGAAATTTTCTGTTACCAAAGGGGCTACAGTAAATCGGGTATAATCCTCTATTGATTTTTTTACAATAAAGGAGATATCTTTTGAATCGGAGACATTACGATTTGGGCGATAAATATAAGTTCCACTAGAGCTTCCCTCACGAAGGAGTTGCTCAATCGTAAACAGCTTCGTTGAATTAATTTTTCCAGCAATTATTTTAATTAATGTCTGAATCCCCTCAAAGCGTTCAGCCCCCATTGGTGCTGGGTTCAGGCGATTTGATGTATTAATCAGTATAGTGCCGCCCCGATATCTAAAACACCCATACGTCCGTTGACATATTCATCTACAGGATGCATTCCTTCATCATAAGCCAATTCAAACGCAGTTCCCATGTATTGAGGAATAACCAAGATAGAGTCCTCAGAAGGAATTTCAATGATTAACTCTTCCCCATCCACCCGAATATAGTGTCGTCCAATCATCAACTCTTTCAAAATTTGAATTGTTCTACTCTCTTCATGCAGATCTGTAATCGGTACGCCCAATACCAGCTGGACAACAAGTGGCTTAGTACGGGCTTCTTTGTAATCTAAAGCTAGACGTCCCAAAGCAAATTCTAAAATACGCTGTGTTTTTTTCTGTTCAATCCGACCCGAACGAGCATAAGTATCAATCATTTTTTCAGAGAGATGATAAGCCTCTAACTCTGTTCCCCAAACAAATCGATTTTCTCCTGTTTTATCTATAGAATAAACTTGATTTCCTTTTAGTTTCCAGCCTCCCAGTACACCTCGGGTTACATTTTCTGCTGTCAAATAAGAGGCAGGATAGACATATTCCCCTCGGTCACTTTTCATCTTAATTCGTTTATTTCCTAAATCAATAGCAAAAATATTCATCCTTTTTCTCCTTTAGTTCTGAGTCCTTTTCAAAGACTCAAAACTCCTTTACCTGATACAAATTTTTATAAATGACTGACACTTCTCAAGAGAAGATCAATGGTTTGAGCTGCTTCATTGATTTGAGCCGAATAATACTCTATCCGCTCTTTAAGTTGGCTAAGTTTCACTCTAGATTGGGCTTCCTGAGTAGCCGCTTCCTCTTCTGCTTTACTAATCATCTGTAAGGCTTCTGCCTTTGCTTCTTCTAGTAGCTTATCCGCTTCATTTTGAGTTGTAAGTGTGATTTTTTCCCATTCTTCAAGCTGCTTGTTTCTCTGTAATTCCTGCTTATTTTTTTCTTGAGCTATTAATTCACGTTCACTTTCTAGCAAAGCCGTCTTGTAAGCAAAGTGTTCTTGGAGTTCTAATAAAACGTCCGAAACTTCTGATTTAATCTCTAGTTTTTCTCTTGTTAACCGCCTAATCTCAGAGTCTTTTTCTGCAATTTTCTCATCAAAAGTCTTAGAAAGATTGACTTGCTCATCTTTTTCTGCAAGAACCTTTGTTTCAAGGGTTTCTATTTGCTTCTTTTTACCTGTTAATTCATGCTCTAGAGAGGCAACTTGCTGTTTATATTTTAGAAGCTGCTCATTTAAAACTTTTTCAGACTGCGTGTTCTTTTGAGACTGCATTGATTTATTATCTTGCAATTTCACTTGCTTCAATGTTTCATATTGGACCTTAATATCTTCTTTTTCTTGTTCAACTCTTTTTATTTTTTGTTTTAAGGATGTTACCTGTTGAGCAATTTCAGAAATTTGTTGAGTAGTAACTGATGTCCCTCCCTCTGAAGCTTTAGATCCTATCTTTCTTTGAAAAAAACCTTTTTTCTCCACCATTCTCTCCTCTGATATCCATCGTTTTAACCCTAGTAAACTCAAGACTGTGTTCCACAGTCTTGGTTTTTCAAGTTAGTTCATCACTCATCTTTTTCAGAAGCTTCTTTGCTTTCTTCATTCAATTGTGCTTTAATCGCTTCAAGTTGAGCTTGGAGTTCTTCTTTTTCGGAGGGGTGTTCTTCATCGTCTTCATCATCTTTACGGCGTTTCCATAAGAGGAAGAATAGGAAAAGTAGTGCCAAAAGAATCAGGAGAATTCCCAGCCAAATCAACCAGTTTTTATACCAAGGTTCTGGTTTAACCGTGACATCCTTAGCATTTAATTTTCTTGCCGTTTCTCCAGAAATTGTAAAGTCTCGCGTAAATTGCCAGCGATAATCAAATTTCTGCGCTTTACCCGCCGCATCTTTATATGAATATTTTCCATTCGCATCTTTTTGACCATAGACCGTCATGGTTAAACGATACTTCCCTGCCTCAAGACGCTTTCCTTCGCCAATCGCAATAGGATAATCAAAATTAGTATTAGGAGCCATCTGCATCATTTCTTTATTTGCAGTATAGGACAAACTCGTATTACTCAATCCCTTAATCGTTGCTTGCGCATACATTTGATTAAGGTATCCTGCATTTGGATTTTGTAGATTAGCATTAATGACATTTCTATAGTTCACTTGGCCTGGAGCCACAGCGTTCATTTTTAAATCTGGTGCAACCCCTGTTTTATCTTGTTGCATCAAAAGTGCAACGACATACGCATATTTATTTTGAATACTCAAACCTTTAGATTTGGAGTCTGTTGTGCCAGAATCTTTTTCTTTAAACGTAATCCCACCTGCGATAACCCCTTTAAAAGTTTCATCAGGCATCTTAACATTAATTTTTACCTGTTGTGATGATTTTGGAGTAAGGGTAATTTCTTTGGGCATCGTCGCATAGTCTGCAAGATTGTACTTTAAAGTGCGATCTGGCTTAATCTTATTTGGAGAATATTCGATGACGCCATTAATATTCGTTGTGGCACTTGCGATTGCTTCTTCAACAATTACCGTTTTCTCTGTTGAGTTTTTGAGTGTAACGGTCAAAGTCTGAGATTGACCAGGGGTCATTTCTAAATTGAAATACCCACTTTGACCGATTTGATTTTCTGGGAGAACGGGGTTCACCGAGAAGTTAAACTCGTTGGCATAAGCCACTTTACTAATTGCTCCAAGAGTAAAGATTGTCGCAATTAATAACAAAATTTTTCTATAATTTTTCATTATTCCCTCTTTCTAAAAATGTAGCGATACATTCTATTAGTCAATCGTTGTCTTACTATAAATATAAAATAAGTCCGTTGTTCTAAATGGAAATTGCTTTCCATTTAGAACAAAAATACAAATTAACCAATCCTTCTATTAATTGGTGGGTACATCATTGAGAGACCAAGTCAATTGTCCTTCGTAAGTTCCTTTTTCTTGACTCTGTACAGGGATATTCAGTTGAATACCTTGTCCAGTGCCTGAATTCCAATTTTGATTCAAATTGAATGTACCGGTTGTTGGTGCTGTATTTGCGTAAATTTGCATAGCAGCACTTGTAATTTGTTGGCTTCCTGTTCCATTCTTGAAGATAAGATATGGAGCAAGATTATTTCCATTTGTGACCCCTTGCAAATCTTGGGTTTGTGCAACAGTAACGTCCCAAGGTTTAAGCCCTGTTCCTGTGCGAGTATCTGTGACGGTCACATCACTTGAAGGACTTTGTGCCCAAGCAACCAAAGGTTTTGGACTAACATTTAATGTTCCAAAGTCATACATCGTAGGAGTGGTTAAACTAATTGATCCAAAGCTTAAATTAATAGTGATCTCTTTTGATACACCATTGTAAGTATAAGTTACAGGATGGATATTTCCATTTTCATCAATGATTGGATTATCAGCCGTAATGGTTTGTAAAGTACCGACTAAACCTACCGGAGTAGAAATTGTCGGATCTTCTATTGTGCCATCTGCTTTGAAGCCCAAAGCATAAGTCCAATTTCCATCTAAATCGGCTTGATTTTTAAGCGCATTAGCCTCATCCCCTGTCATACTTGTATCATAAGCATTCACAGCAGTCTGATGGTCTGATGAAATAACCGCAGCTTGTGGAACAACAACAATATTACTTTTAGCCGTACTACTGCCCAGTGTCCAAGTCATTGGAACTTCTGCATAAGACTGACCTTGAGCATTTGTCCCTGAGGAAGTAGGGTCTTGAATCGTCGTACCTGCATTGTTAATTGTCGATAAAGTCCCATCACTCACAGTAATATCGGACATTACTCCTACCCCTTTCAAACCAACAATTTGTTGGAGTTGAGTCTGAGTTAATGAGGAGGCATTTGTTCCTGAACTGGTATTAGGTAGGATATAATTTCCTGCACTCAACGAAGTTGTATTATCTGTGACCACATTTTGAATAATATAACTCCCAAAAGTGGTTTGGTCATTCGAGCCGTTTTGTTGGTTCCCTGTGAAGTAATCTCCCGTAGCAAAATTACGTGTGGCTCCTGTGGTCCCCGCACTGACATCGAAATTAGGATTTGTTTGGGGGTAGTTGTTCAAAACTCGTCCATCAAATCCAGATGCTGTTCTAGATTTGATGTAGTATGGCGATTGACTTGTGAACGTAAAAGGATTACTTGTACTATCACTATATCCCATGACATACATTACTTTCATAGAGCTAGCATTTGTATCAGCTGCAACTGAAGCCCATGCTTGCATTGCCTGTCCAGCGACGGGTGTACCTGTTGTAATATTTGATTTCAGATGATGTTGCCAGTAACCAGAGCCAGCATCTCCTGTCATATTATATACACGAATTTGTCCAGGAATCACATAGCCAATCCATGTGGGATTGCTAGGTGATGAGAGTGAATTCATTGTATAATCTCCTAGAAAAGCGTAATTCCTTGTTATATCAACACCTGAGAAGTTATCTGGTGTAATATTCGCCGCACCAGATTTTGTGGAAGTATCTCCACCATTGAAAGTTAACACAGGAAATCCTGATTGTTGTCCCCAATAAGCTCCACCGTAACTATTGCTAATGTTTGTAGGAGGAGTGCCTGTAGGATCCCAGAATAAATTCCCATTATTAGTTGACATATCCAAATCTGAAAGGTTAATTAATCCCGATGTTTGAACATAAGGCGTAGATAATGTGGCATTTGGATAAACGATTAATTTACTACCAGATACAACAGATGATGTGGAAGTAATTCCAAGCGTGGAATTGCTATCCATTTGAATCGTTCCGTGCTTCGAGTATGTCGCTGCATGATTCGCAGCTGTAGCTCCACCCCCATTTTTAAAGGAACCTGCCACATTAACTGTAGCTTGTGAGGTCAGTTCTGCACTATTGAAATTAATCAACGAACCATTAATTGTGATTGGATTGTGAGAAGTATTATTTCCCAGTGTGACTATTGATTTATTGGTATTAGCCGATGCAATCGCATCTGTCAAATTATCACTACTTCCACCTGAAGAGACCGTTCCTGAGATAGTTGTCCCATCTCCGACTTCAATATTGGTATTATAGAGCTGACCAGATGAGGGCATAGCAACGTAATTTGTTGCATAGAGGGAATCTACTGTGTTTCCGTCTGCATTAATATTCATATTGATTGTTCCAATATTAGTATATGTGCTACTTGAACCATTAGATTGACCATCACCATAAATGACAGCTCCATTCAAAACATTACCAGAAGAAGAATTTGCAGAGATATTAACAGTGATACTATTATTTACTCCCGAACCGACATGGGTTGCTGTATTATTATATCCAGCGCCTCCTGATAGATAGGTTCCTGAAGGTAATTTAAAAGTTGAACCAGTTGCTCCTGTTAAATCCAAATTAAGTGTTGTACTACCTAGAATAGATGAGCTTCCATTAAAGAATGGCCCACCACATAGTTGCTTAGTTCCTGTACGCGGACTGCCTGAGAAGTCACCACCGTAAACATTTACAGTAGAGTCACCTGCAATTGTTTCTGTTCCAGCTTGCCCGTAGTTACCACCAGCTATAGCGTTGATTGACCCATTATAAACATTAACCGTTGCATTATTAGTATTGTACAAATCGCCCCATGAACCACCTGATAGAAACCAGTTTACTTGTCCCATATTAACTTGAGCTGTAGTAGATCCCCATCTAGTTGTTCCTGTGTAGCCCCCTCCTTCAAGGGTATCAACAATACCACCATTCAAAATGTTATAGGAATTACCGACTTGGCTACCGTTAGATTGTCCACCGTAAGTCCAACGTGAAATATCATTATTATGAATTAAATAACAATCTCCATTTTGTAAAAATGCTTGACGATAGGTCCAAACGGTACCACCTCCACCCCAAAGGTCCCAACCTGAATTATAGGCAGAGTTGATGTCGGTCTTACCATAGGCTACTGTTCCCTGAGAAGCAAGGGTTGTTTCTGCTGTGCCCCCCATCGCTGTACAATATACAACTCCTGCTCCTCCAACGGAGTTGTCAGGATTAGATGTTCCTGCTTCAAGAACAGATTGACCTTGAAGATATCCATTAGAACTTGCACCATAAGAATATCCCGTCCAGTCATTGTTACCTCCACCAGAAGTGGTAGACATAACCCCTGATTGTTCCCATGTATAGATATTTCCATAAATGGCATTACTTGTTATTTTCTGAGCATTAGCAATAACTGTACTTGTAGGAATTTGTGCATAGGCCTTTGCATCAGTGACTGTAACAGCACTATCTAAGCCTGTTTGACTCCCCAATCCCCATTGCGCTGGAGAAATTTTTAATGAGTCATGTCCATTCCCGCCAACAACACCATACACAGCTCCTGCTGTACCTGTAGAAAAGGCTGATTTTATGTAATTTGTAATATTGGCATAAATAAGCCCCTGTGCTGCACTTGTCGTACTGGTAGCTGCACCATACGTATTTGCAGTTCCAGAATTAGCACCTGTAAAAAGCGCCTGTCCAGTAGTAAATAGTGATGTATCATAGCTATTAGATATGACATTCCCCGCACCTAATGTTCCGATATTACCTTGAAAAGAGCCACCGTTATAATCAGAAAAAGGAGAGGTACCATTAATATTACTTGAAGTGCTTGTCCAGCCTCCAACACCAGTTAGTGTATTATAAATAGAGCCCAAGATATTACCGTAGCAAGCACCTCCTTGATAGAGTTGATAGCGTGCGTTAGCGCTTGTCGATTTAACATAGGTTGTAACAGTCCCATTTACTTTTACTGGAGAAGCAGATGTACCAATGCCTCCTCCGTAAATATTTGTTACTTGAGCAGCAATTGCACCATTTATATCCAGGTTAGTATTTCCATTAATGGTACTACCTGCCGCACTCCCCCCTGTTACATTATTGAGGGTTGACGATGCCTGAGCAATCGTAACATGAGTATCTCCGGAAATTGTTCCACCAGATGAATTACCTCCATAGATGTTCCAGCCTGCAGTATTTCCTGTTGCTCCAATATAAATGTTAGTATCACCAGAAATATTTGTACTATCTGTACCTCCATAAATATTCGGAGCACCTGTAATCCAAGAGCCATTAGTTGTCGCAAAAGCATTCCCTTGAGCATAAATATTATCACCGCTAGCAGCGACAGTCACATTACGGAATATCGTAGGTACTCCAAAATAAACATTGGTCGGTAGTGTTACAGTGTAATTTGTACCCGGTGCTTGAGAAGTGTTTGAATTCGTCAAAGAATCTGCTGAGTTAGATACCCATGTTAAGCTTTTAGCATGACCAACAAGTGTACTAAACGTCATACTGGTTGCACTTGGTGCAGAAACAGGAGTCTTGACTACTGAGTTATTTAAAGTTGTATTACTACCAAAATAAAGTACAAAATCTGAAGTACTCGCATTAGAGGCGCTATACATCATATATAATGCTTGTTGAACACCTGCATCCGTTGCGGGAAAACTACCGAGAAGCGTACCATTCTGAACAGCAGTAACCTGATTTGCTGGTAAAGTTAATCCACCTATACTTTGCTGCCATCCAAAACTATTGGGAGCAATTGCATCACTAACTGTGTTTTGAGGAAGGGGTGTACGACTAGGTTGTGAAACCGATTTACCATTAAAAGTACTACTAGTGGGAACAACGCTTTTAAGCATGGTACTCATACTAGTATTTGACGTTGTCGCTCCTACTTCTTGAGGTGATAACATCTTCCCAAGAGATGTTGGCGTAACACGTCCGCTACTAAAAGCTTGAGGAATTGCCCCCAAGTTCATAGATGGGACCAATGCCAGCAACATTGCAAAAGTCACAAGTTTAAATTTGTTTTTTCTTTGCATGAAATCTCCCTTACTTGTTTCTCACCACTAAACATATTATTAAAAAATTAGTTAGCAGGTGTGTCATCAAGGGTCCATGTAAGGTCTGCTGTATATTTAGCTGCACCCGCTACACCTGCAGGAACTGCGAGTGTTACGGCTGTATCTTTGGTTGCACCATCTTTGCCACCAAAGTCAAGCAAGCTGTTACCTGAACCATGTCCTGCTGTTGCTCCAAGGATTGTGTCTGATTGAACACCTGGTGTCAATACTGTTGACGCTGCTGAAATATCAGCTGGATTTGCTGTACCAGCACCTTGAATTTCTGCATCTCCAAGTGTAACTGTTGCGCCTGTAAGTGTTCCATGACCATTAGCAACAAGTCCTGCATCTGAAGTAGTGAAGTCAGTCATTTGAACTTTTAAGTTCCATCCAGAGAAGGTCCCACGGTTATCCGCTACTTGAACATAGTTTGTACGTGTGGTATCATCATCCAATTTTTGTGCTGCTGCGTTATAAACTTCTGCTTTATTGCTTACTGGATGACTACCAAAATCAAAGCTTGAGGCATAAACAATCGTCAAACCGCTATCTGGCATTGTTGGCCCTCCAGGGTTAACACCATCTGGTTCTGTAGGATTTACAGGAACAGTTGGGTCTTGTGGGTCAACTGGTCCTGTTGTATCAGTACCAGGTGTGAATGTGACTTCACCTTGTGAATTGTAGACTTGTGTTGTTGCAGCACTAGCAATTTGTGGCGCAATAGAAGCTGCCAAAAGTCCAAGTGTGGCTAATGAAATATATTTTACTGCTGATTTAGACATGAAATTGTCCTGCCTTTCTGATATATAAATAAGTTTTTATAGCTTACTCCTCTTGTATTAAGTGGGAGTATTAGTTGGTAAATCAGATAAAATCCAATTTAGTGTTGTTGTATAAGCTGCTGCATCTTTTGGTGTCGTACCGGGGACAAATAGTGTTACATCTGGAGTGAGTCCATCCTTCGTAATACTGGTTTGACTTCCCCAACGAATCACCCAAGTCCCTGCACCTTCACCAGATGTAGCAAGTGCGACTTGCGTTTCTACACCTGGAATTAAGCGGAGTACTTCTTGAGCTTTGGGAGCAGATGTTCCATTTGTAGATGCTGGAACTGGATTTCTCAAAGAAATCGCAGAGCCGTTAAGCGTTTTATATTTCTGAGGACCTGTAGCAACTTGCGTAAATTGAGAAGTTTCTACAACTTTTAAAGCCCAACCCGAAAATGTGCCACGTCTATCTGTTACTTGGACGTAATTGGGCGTTAAAGTATCTGAATTAAAATACTTTTGAGCTTTCGCAAGGTAAGTTTGGTCTTCATTTGAGATATCGTGAGTTCCAAAATCAAAGCTTGATGCAAAATCGATTGTAAGTGGGCCATCACCGCCAGGAGTAGGTTTTGAACCGTCTGGATTCTGTGGATCTACAGGAAGTGTAGGATCAGGTGTATTAGGATCTACAGGAGGTTGAACCCCACTTCCTGTACTAAATCCAACAATTCCTTGTGAATCATAGGTCTGAGTTGTGGCGGCGTAAGCTTTATGAGCTAAACCCAATGAAATCAGGATGAGAGGCACGCTTAACAATGTTATTTTTTTCACAGTACCCTCCTTTTCATGTTATTAAGGTTAAGCAAATGGCTTAGTTCCCTGGAGCATTTGTTAATGACCAATTAAGTTGAGTTGTGTAAGCTGTTGCTTTATTGGTTCCTGCAATAACTTTAAGAGTAATTGGTGATGCTGTTGATACTGCATCATTATCAAGATGTGGTCCTCCGTTTTCTTGGTAGTCTGCGTTGCCACCAAGACCATAAACCCAAGTTCCCATTCCTTGATTAGTGCCTGCACCTAAAATCTTAGTTGCTGCTGTCCCTACTGTAAAGCTGTCGGTATTAACATAACCTGGTGTTGCTGCTGTGGTACCATCCGTATAGCCTTTGCTGAAAGATAGTTCTGCTCCAGTCAACTTATCTCCATCTGAATTTTGGAATTGGTCACTTTCGGCAACAGTTAGAGTCCAACCATCCCATGTTCCGCGTGTGTCTGTTACTTGGACATAGTTAGGACGGGTAATATCAACATCGTTTCCATCTTTATCTTTGCTAATCCATTGAGCATGGGCATAATAAGTTGCATCATTAGATGAAATCTTCTGTGTACCAAAGCTCAAACTTGAGGCAAAGTCAATAGAAAGTGCGCCACCTGTCCCTGGTGCTGGGTCTGTACCATCAGGATTTGTTGGTCCTACTGGAACTGTCGGATTTAATGGGTCAACTGGGCTAATCCCTGTATTATCCCCTTCTTCAAAATTAACATAGCCATTAGACGTGTAATCTCCGCCTGTACTTGCAGCACTTACAGTACCAGCAATCATAGGTCCCACTACAAGACATGTGGTCAATACTGAAGCTGATTTCAGTAACATTTTATTCATTAGTTGTCTCCTTTTAAATAATCATATTTTTAATACAGTATGATTTTATTGAGTTACTGCAGATGTGTTACCTGACCAATCATTGCCTGGTACTGCTTGGAGACTCCAATATAAATCTGTTGTATAAGGCGCTGCTTTTTCTACCAAACCTGCTGGAACTGTTAAACTAATTGCTGATTTTGTCGCAACTTTAGATTGATCTGACGTGTTTGCAGTATCTACTGATGCTGCATCATATGCATCTACATCACCAAAGTTGTAAAGCCAGGTTCCTGCCCCTTCATTTTCAGCTGCTGAAACAAGTTTAGTCGCTACACCTGGTGTGAGTGAGCCTGAGCTTACAACATCACTTGGTGTACCTGCGGTAATTCCATTCCCACCTACAATTGTTCCACCGTTGAAGTTAATTTGTGCTCCAGTAAGTGCATAGCCTGCATCTGAAGAACTACCAGATGTCAAGTGAAGATCTGAGGCTTGAGTCAAGGTCAGAGTCCATCCAGCCAAATCTCCTGATTGGTCAGTCACTTGCGCATAGTTGGGTACAATTTTAGTAACGTCGTCTTTATCTACTACCATGTCAGGGTGAGCATAATAAGTTTGTGCTTGTGTAGAGATTGATTGTGTACCGAAGTAAAGGGTTGAACCATAGTCAACTGTCAAGTTACCTGATGCTCCTGGGGTTCCTGGATCTACGGGAGTCACTGGATTGGTTGGATCAGTGGGATCAAGAGGGTCTACTGGACCTGTTCCTGCTTGCAAAGTAAGGTTGGCACTAGAAGTATAGTCACCACCAGTAGTCGTTGCTGCACCTGCGGTAGAAATAAGCACTGGTCCTGCAATTAAAAGTGTTGCTAATAGTGCTGAAGATTTTAATACTAATTTGTTCATTAAATGTTTCTCCTTAAATGTTAATCCATTAGAAATAAACTATTTTTCAAATGGTGAGTAATAAAACTTTGGGTTTAGTATTTTCCTATATGGCTTCCCTCCTTCTATACTTTTTATAAACTGTAATGAGGAATAAAAGAATCATTCCTGCAAAACTCGTTATAACTGAAGAATTTGTTGCATCTCCCGTTTTTGGAAGAATACTTTGCTCCTTAGGAAGAGTGGGTTTAGATTCCGCAGGAGGAACATTCTCACCACTAGATGACGGGGGCGTTTTCCAAACACCTGTAAACCCTACACGGCCTTGCGTGTTATACTTTGTTTCGGCTGCGTGAGCGTAAACTGTAGGCATCATTAAAAGCAACACAAGCAAAGCAAATAAATTTTTTTTGTTCATGGTTTCTCCTAATTTTTCTCTAGATTGAGAAAGTGATACTCATGATAAGCGACTTAAGTGTAAACGATGTTTCTCCTTATATAATATATTTAAGATTTTTCTCTAAGGAGGAAATCTCATAAACCTAAATATTAGTTTTTGTCCTTTTATAAGGAAACTAACGTATAAAGTTAGAGAAGGAATAGTAATTTCTGAATTTTAGAACTCATAAACAGAATAAGTCAATTATTATAAATATTAAAAATGATATATGTTAGAAAGATAGTTTTTTCTAATCCTTTAGGATATAATAGACTTCATTTATATCGCTTTCCTATTCAAACTTATATATTATGAAGAAGAGAAGCAAAATTCAAAATATAAAAATTGAATTCTCTATTTACTTTTTGAATTCATTCATTATTTTTAAAGTAATATTTATGTTACAATCTAATCTTTATTTTAATTTTAATGCAAAATAGATTTTATCACAAGGTAAATGGGAGTTTATTATTACAAAAAAGTTAAATATAACAATTGTCGTTTTTTTAAAACCTTAATATTACAATATTCAAAACATAGTTTTTAGTAAATAAAGGTTTACTATATTGAACGATTTTTATATTGGTGCAATGACAAAAACTCAAGTAACTATACTTGAGCATTATCTAGCTTATTAAAAAGTTTTGCCATAGTAATATTAATGGTAAAACCCTACTTGTTTTTCGATTATTTTAAAATAGGAAGGAGTGTTCTTCTTTCCTATTTTCTATATATTTCAATCGTACATCATAATAAGTTTTCAATATTCATATCTCTTTCCTTGAAAAAATTGCTAATAAGTATTAGTTACATCCCAAGTTCCCTGATAACCTTATGAAAGTTTTCAATTCTTTTCAGCTAATTATATTTAATTTCCTTTCTGTTTTCTAGCATCTAACTAATATACAATTTAACTTTAGTGTAAGTACAAATTCAACGTTCAACACAAAATCTGTGTTTCACGATAACATAGGAAAATTTAATTTTTAATATTTTACATAAAAAATATTATGCATTTCTCGCTCGATTTTCTTAAATGTTTCAGTTATAGCCCAAAATGAGTTTGCTATTTAAAAAAAAGAATGAAAAACCCAATATTAGTTTTTCATTCTTTTTTTATTATTTATATTTTTTAAACCATCCTACTAATACCATAAGTAAAACTCCTACTAAACCAAACCCAGCAGCTGAGTCTCCCAAATTACCAATGATTCCTTTGGTTTCTTTATGGTTGGGTGAAAATAGAGCCACTTGTTGTTTTTGCTTGTTCCTTCCATGCTCTGATGAATCATTTGCTTCACTTTTCAAAGTATGAACAGGAAGAATCGTTGGACTTCCCTCAAGAAAGTTTCGACTTTCCATGACATAAGAATAAATGTAATATCTGCTATTAGGATTCAACTTTGTAAAATTTGGTGTCTTTTGCCAAGTTAATTGATGATATGACAAATCAGATTCTGTACTGATTGCATAAATTGCTGTATGAGGACCATCTATGGTTCGTAAAAGTGGTCGGAACCAATCATGTTTATCAATGATAGTTGAATCAATACTTAGAGTTGTTGCTGTAATTTTATTAATTGTCAACTCTACAATAGGTCCTGAAGCTTTAGTAATTTCACTATTTACCAGTAAATTTTCTGCTAAATAATAATTATCAGCTTGGGCTCCTTCAAATTTCGCAACATAATTATCGTCAACAAGAAGTATCCCAGAACCTGAGTTTCCTGATATCTTGGCATCTTCATCGCTCAGGTGTTCTCCTTTTATATGAGCAACTGTTTGAATCAACTCATCACCTGGCAACACACCAGTAAAATTTGATTCATCGCCTTCCTTAATAGAGAAAATATGTTTCTCATTTTGCTCATCAAAACTAGATATACCATCAAATACTTTTTTTGCAGTAATTTCGGAAGCGAAAGTCACAGGTAATGGTAAGATTTTTGCTTCTTCAAAGCTTGGTTGAAATTCAGTTGGTTTTCCATCAATTATACGAGTTCCTTCAGTATCACTGGTATTCGAATCTACAAGAAGATAGTTACTGATGACATTCTTATCTTTTTCACTGATTCCCCAACCTGTGACGGAAATTTGTTGAGTAAGAATTTCTTGATTAGCACCTCTAGAAACGTTGCTACTCGCAAACTCAAGTGTTCCTTTATTTATACTAAGGTATGCTTTATCATCTGAAATTATGTTATCAAGCTCTGGATACTCAATAATGGTATTCATATCAACATTTTTACTTTGGTTATAGAGTTTGTCGTCAATCTTCCCCTTAGTCCAGGTTACTTTACGTGGAAGGATTGTACCAGAAAATAGTAAGGATAGGAACTCTCCTTTGTCTTCTTCTCTTAGTGTATATTGATTTTCATTTTCATCTTCAAGATGGACACTATTTATTGTCAAAGGAACATTATCAATAGCCCTCCTGAATCCCAGTTGACATTAATATCATTGAAATTCCATTCCCCATCATCGACACTTATTTTGAGAACAATTGGAGAAACGGAGTTGACTGTAATTTGAGGTGCTTTTGTAATATTAGCATTTTCTCTTGTTAAGCTTTTTGTCCCATCGTAAACTTTCTCTACATGACCTGCTATAACATCAATATCTTCGAGCCAAAGTTCCTCTGGGTTAAATTCTATAATTTCAGCTGCTTTAAAACTTGGCTGACTACTTACAGAATAGTTACTATTTTCAGGTGGGGATTGATTAGAAGTTGATTCAAACAACCAATCAGCCTCAATTGACCAAACACCCACTGAAGAATTTGCAAACTGGTGATTAGAAAAACGAGTCGTCAAATTAGTATTTTCTTGGTTTTCCCCTTCAACAAATCCTGTCAATATTGGATTTTGAATCACTTCCTTTACCCCTGTCGTCCCATCGTATCTCTTATCCTTTACCTCTCCTGTTGTCCAATTCAAGGCACGTTTTAAAATACTCGCTGGTCTTACCCGATGAGTAGCCATATAACTTTCAAGTGGTTCCCAATCATAGTTGTAATATGAATCTCCCTGCCTATTCATCGCACCTTCAAAATCTGTGCCTGATCCTGAATAATAAGGAGTGAGTTTAATGCTATCTACATGAACTTCTAAACCATTCCCCACATCTTTCTGGAGAAATCTTGAACCGACGACATCCTTTGAGTAGATATACATACTGAACATATAGAACTGTATAGTAAAAGGAGTATTGTCTAAATTCATACTAACATTTGCCACTGTGGTAGAAGAGTTTGCAGAGTAATTTCCATCGTAATATTTACTACCAGGTCTCACATATAGGCTTCCAAGGTTAATATGCTCTTCTGTAATCTTAAAGGGGTTGATTCTTCCAGTATAAAGCTCTGTGATTATTTTTTCTCTTTCTTCTGAAGTAAGCTCGATACCTGTATCCACTAATTTAAAATTTGTAACATTGACTGGTTTATCAACGACATTTCCTAAACTATCACGTTCAACACTTTGATCAGAGAAAGTGACAGTAGCTGAGTAATTCACTGGCACGCCATCAATTGTAATTTGCGCTGGGGTATGATTTGCGGAAGTTGTTGAATTACTCCTATCAAAAACCTTTTCTATTCTCCCAGATTGAATAAAGAGACGTTCTGTATCTAATAGTATAGGATTTTTTTGTTCAGAAACAAATTCTGGTACTTGAAGTGGCATCCGAATTTGAGAGAAACTAATCTCTGGTCTTACATCAGTTGTTGTTTGCTTTTCCTCCTCAAATTGATTATTAGACTGCTCATTGGGTATGACTGTTTCTGGTATTGATTCATTTGCTACTGTTTCTGCTATCTGGGGATTTCGTAGCGTTTCAGTCTTAACGGTTCCAATCACATTTGAAGTTTCTGCTGTGAGTAATATTGTAAGCATTAATAATACTTTTGCAGATTTTCTATTAAAATTATTCATATTTTCTCCTTCCTTTTATATCGTTAATTGATACCGGCTTCAATTATTCTTTTTGATTTAGTAGTTTAGGAATCTTATAAAGCAAGACATTGGAAGTAAACATTTTTTGTTTAAAATATATGAATTTGTACTTTAAATATATCATAAAGAAATCTATTTCCTTTAAAATCATAAAAAAAAACCAAATCTTTTATATTCAGTTTTTTTATGTGTTATATTTTACAAAAAGTTAAAAAGAGAGAATACATAATAATCATAATTGGGGTTTTATCTGTTACATCATAATCATTTATCTTATGATTTTTCGTATAACAGTATAGGGAAACATCTGAAATTTTAGATAAAGTATTATCAGATAAATCTGTCAAACTTATAACCTTGTGATTGTTGTTTTTTGCATGTTTAGCAAGTTCAATAATATATTGATTTTCACCTGTAAGTGATACGAAAAAAAATATTTCATCAGAGTTCAACTTTATTCGTGTTTCGATTTCATTTTGATATTCAAAAATTTGAAATTTACTTTCCCAAACATAAAAATTGTTTACACTGACCTTCAGTAGTAGTCCAGTTTGTTCTAAGGCATAAAAGTTGACTGCCCGTGCTTTTGCCATCATATCCGCAACTTTCTTTTCTCGAACTGTGTCAATCAAATCAAAATTTTTGTTTAAGATATACCTTTGTCCCTTTGATATATTATCCTCTGTTTCATATTTCAGACATAATTTTAATTCTGAAAAATTTTCATAACCTAGTTTAGTACAAAATCTGGTAATTGTATTTGGAGCGATGCATAATTCATTTGCTAGTGTAACGATCTTCATTTGAGAAACAGATTGTATATTCTTTTTTATATAGTCTGTTAGTTCTTCTTCGTTAAGCGTCATTTTGTATTTTATGTTTTGTACTCTATCATCGAAATTAAGCATTACTCCACCTCCTATGAAATTATGTAAAACTAAATACTAGTATGCACTCACTCCTCTTTTCGTTGATTATAACATAATCTCAGTTTCTAGCAAAAAGAAATGCAAAATAAAAGTTTTACTGTCTTCCCTAAAGGAGCTTAAAACGATACAATGATATAATTGACAAATATTCTTTAACAACTTTAAAAATTACTAAATAAAATCAAAATTAATTATCTAACTTACGGCTAAAATCTCAAAATTTCCGTCATAGTATACCCAGTCATTAAGATTTTCAACACTTATGGCATTACTATCACGGATGGCAAGATAGGCTTGCTCCGTTTCTGGATTTACAGTTGACGTATCAGTCAAGAAATAAACATTGAACCCAGCTTTTTCATACGTAAGTAACCTTTTTTGATAGGTGCTCGTAGTATAACTTTCGGTATGATATTTGGAATGCTTAGATGTGAAGTATCTTTATTACTTTTCGGAAGAAAATTATTAGGTCTATTACCTATATATGCAGATTTAGCAGAATCTGCATAAATATTATTAAAATTTTCTAAATTACTCATACCTTTCTGACCTCCATCTACTCTAAAATATTGAGATAAATCAACAGCTTTTATACTAGGTATGTCATTAGTGTTGTCTAAAGTGAAATCTAATGAAAAGTTTGAATCCTTTATATGATTGAATCCTCCAGAAATTGTTAACCACGTGCTAGAATCAATAGGATCTCCTCCTTCTTATACTTGAATAGGGTTCCAATCCCACTGAATACTTTTAATTTGATGTTCAAAACTTTGAGTCTTGTTTTGACTCATGACAAATTCTATCATTTCTTTTTCATATTTTTTGAGAAAGTCGATTTGCATTTGTCGAGTGCTTTCTTTTGATTGTGCTGTAAAATTTTTTTGTTAAAAAAGGTCGAAAGATGTTTGTGTCATGATGATTCCTCCTGCAATTAGAATGACTGGGATGGCAACTCCTAATATTATTTTATTTCGTTTTGTATTGTTTTTTTGATTTTTCAATCAATAGTGGCAGATTAACTAACCTAAATTGAGATATAAAAAAGTTACTCCTAGTTGAGAGTAACTTTTTATTTTGATATTTAAAATTTAACTACCTATACTTAATCTCTTTTGTATCATAATTATTCATCAAAAGATATTTCAAAGTCGACATAATTTAATTTTCAAGGATAAATTTAAAAAGCTTTAAATACTGATTTTAAATCGTATCACCATTCCAAATCGAATTTTTGACTACAACATAATCCACTTTTGTAAGCGCCGACAAATCTCGTCCACCAGCATAAGAAATCGAACTTTGTAAGTCTTCTTGCATTTCTTTCAGAGTAGCTGTGAGCGAACCTTTGTGTGGCAACAAAATTTTCTTTCCTTCAACATTTTTGTGTTTGCCTTTTTGATATTCAGAAGCTGAACCAAAGTATTCTTTGAAAAGCTGACCATCTTTTTCTACTGTTTTTCCTGGAGACTCTTCATGAGCGGCAAAGAGAGAACCAATCATCACCATCGTTGCTCCCATACGAACTGATTTTGCAATATCTCCATTTGTGCGAATTCCTCCATCTGCAATAATTGGCTTGCTTGCAGCTTTTGCACACCATCTTACCGCAGCAAGTTGCCAGCCTCCTGTACCAAAACCTGTTTTGACTTTTGTGATACAAACTTTACCTGGGCCAATTCCAACTTTGGTCGCATCTGCCCCTGCATTTTCGAGTTCACGTACAGCCTCTGGTGTACCAACATTTCCAGCAATGACAAAAGATTGAGGCATCAGGCGTTTAATGAGTTGAATTGTTTTGATGACACTCTCGGCATGACCATGCGCAATATCAATCGTGATGTATTCTGGAATCACTGCTTGTGCTGACATTTCACGAATAAATGCGTGTTCTTCTGCTTTCACACCAACTGAAATTGAGGCAATGAGCCCTTGTCCATGCATTTTTTTGATGAATGCTAAACGATTTTCTGCTTCAAAACGGTGCATGATGTAAAAATAGCCCTCTTTTGCTAACATTTCCGCTATTTTATCATCAATAATTGTTTGCATATTCGCAGGTACTACAGGAAGTTTGAAAGTAAATTTACCAAGAGTTACAGATGTATCAGCTTCTGAACGACTGTTGATGACACATTTGTTCGGAATAAGCTGAATATCTTCGTAATCAAATACTGAATTTAAACTATTCATATTTTGTTCTCCATAAATGAAAGATTTACAGAAATACCGACCAAGCCTATGGCTCCGCTAGCTGAGTGATTTTATTTTGACTTAATGAAGTTAAGACTAAATTCAAAGTTGCCACTTCGCCTTATCGCTTTGCCGTTTGCTCTTGCTACTTTAGCAGTTAAGTAAACGTACAGCGATAGTGCTGCTTCAACCCCTACCTAAGAGGGTGGGGGTCTTGCGATTGCGACTAGGCGCCGAGCATCGACGACCTTTTCATCAGACGCTTTAGCGGCTAGATAAAACGGACAAATGTTTATCGCATAACCCAAAGAGCGGAGATAGCACGCACTTACTTCGATGAATTTTTCAAGCTCAAAAGTATAGAAATAAAATCTCTGCGACTCAACTTTCCTTATTCATTTTACCTTAAACAATCGGTTTTTTCTATTGATTTTATTATTCTTATTATATATTGGAAAAAATAATTCGTCATTTCCGAACTTTTTATAAAAAATACTGACAGAAAGCTGTCAGTGCTATTTTTTTCTGAAATTAAATCCTCGTCGATAGATAATAAAGAATAAAAGTTCATAAATAAGAATGAAAATCAAAAAAGTATGCATAAAAAATTGTTCTGGCAAAACATTGATAATCGGGTCAGTTGAGGGATCAAATAACCAACTATTATCACGAAATAGGACTTCGTGAAAAATGACAAAAAACTGGTCAAAACCAATGAGCAGAGCAAATAGTCCAGCAACAATAGGTAAGCCCATGACAATTCTCAAACCATTGTGGAAAAAGAGTGAGAGATTTTCTTTTACAAAAATGATAAAAGCTGGAATCAATACAATTGTCAAACCTAGCGTCAGCATAAACAACATTTTGACTTCTGCAAAATGCTCAAGACCGCTTGCTGATGAAGGAAAATCGGGCATATGGAGCTGACCAATAAATGGATTGAGTAGATAATTCATCAGCACAAGAAAATTATGCCACAAGCGCATGGCCGACATTTGCGCCAAATCAGCAAGGTGATACCATGACATTTCTAAGGCAAATAACGGAATTGAGAGGATAATCGTTAATGTAACTGACAGGGCAATAATCCATAACACACTTAGCCCAAAAATAAATTTATCTCGCATATATTTCTTATATTTTCTTCTAACTTATCTTGTCAGTATGCTGACAGAAGTTCATTTTCTTCTAATTAATCTTGTCAGTACGCTGACAGAAATTCATGATTACATTTAGACTGATGGAAGTGATTTTAGCTCAAACGTCCCATTCATCAAGACTTGAAACAACATAGGTTGGCGCAATTGGAAGTTCTGGCACTTCTTTAGCTTTTGTAAAACCTGTCGTAACAAGCAAACTATCAATACCATTGTTAATCCCTGTCCGAATATCTGTCAAATAATTATCGCCCACCATCAGAATATCTGATTTTTCAAATCCTAATTTGCTGACCGCTTTTTCGGTAATGATTGCTTCTGGTTTTCCGATAATAGTTGCTTTAACACGTGTGGCAGCTTCAATCATCTTAATCAAAGCTCCTGCTCCAGGCGTCAAACCTCGCTCACTTGGCAAATTCAAGTCAGGATTTGTCCCGATAAATGTCGCTCCATTATGAATGGCAAGCGTTGCTAAAACCAACATCTCATAGGTCAAATCTGTATCAAGCGCAACAACGACATAGGCAGGATTTTCACGTTCTTTTTTATATCCCGCCTCATAAATTGCTTCTTTTAAACCATCTTCACCAATGATATAAACCGTTTTTTCCAGTCCCAAATCATTCATGTAATCAACCGTTGCAAGACTTGCTGTATAAATACTTGAAAGAGCTGTGTCAATATTAAACTTATCATGCAGTCGTTTTTGAACAACTCGAGGTGTTTTTGTCGTGTTATTTGTCAACAGAAGATAAGGAATTTCCGCCGCTTGCAAACGATGAATAAAATTTTCACCAGCAGGAATTCGTTCATTACCAAGATAAATTGTGCCATCAAGGTCGATCAAATAACCTTTATACTTTTTATTTGTCATTTTAACTTCTTTCTCATTTTTCACTTACCTACAGGAGAATCCGTACTGACAGAATCTTTGTCAGTAACTTCTGACCAATGAATCTTTGTCAGTAACTTCTGACCAATGAATCTCGATTTGCGTGCTCCCACCATTAAAATTATGGTGACTTACTAATCCCTCCCAGCTCATCAGTGCTTGAATTTTCTCACCATAGAGTACCTCATGATTATATTTAATAAATAATTTTGCTGGCTGGTGTGATTTCCGAAAATCAAAATCAACCATATCCGCCGCCCAATCATAATATTTAGCATTATTGACATGGCCATTCATATCAAGAGCGGAAAATCGTACAGGGTAAACTACCTGCTCGTATTGCTCAAAATGCTCCAGCTTGTTAAACTTATGAGGACGTAAAATTTTAGAAATCTTCTCCGAGTCATACGGAGCAACGATTTCATCTAACACCCTTTCAATTTTGCGGGAATTTTTACTCATCAAAACCCATGTTGAATGAATCTCAACTAGTTGATTACCTGCTTCATCTTTAAAATAAAAATTTCGATAGCAAAAAAACTTATTGTAACTTGTAGCTTCTGTTTCAATTATGATTTGCTCATTGAACTCTGGTAGCCTTGTAATCTCGACTTCATATTCAATCACAGCCCAAAAAAGATTGAATCGTTCACTCACCCAAACGTCCGAACGTCCAAGCAATGTCGATTGCTCACCAGAAATTTGTAAAGCTACGGCAAGAATGCTTGAAATTCTCATTTTCTTAAAAGCATCACTTTCATAGAAAGGGACGCGATAGTTTTGTTGATATTTTAAACCCATTATTGATAACCTCATGAAGTCAAGACTTATTCAGTGGGAGTTTTAACTCGCCACTGAATTTAGTCGGACGAAATTCAAGGCTTAGTGCTGCTTTATCTCCGACCTAAGAGGTCGGAGTATTAGCCACGCACTTGCTTTGATAAAGTATAGAGCATCATTTTGCTCAAACGTTGCAAATCATTATATCTTTTACGACAAAATCAGCCTCAGTGAAATATGAAGTGCGACCACATCTATTTTAACAAAAAAATGAGTAACTTTCATAAAGTCGCTCATCTTTTATACATATACTCTTTCAAATTTGTTGACATTCAATTGACAAAGTGTCAAGTAAAAATTCTTCGTAAGGGTCCTTGGCATGATATTCTTCAATATATTTGATTTCCTTTACACCAGCCGCAACCACGAGTTTTAAACAGGCCAGACAAGGAAAAAGTGTAGTATACAAAATTGCTCCTTCGGGTGAAACACCATGCTTTGCCGCTTGTGCAATTGCATTTTGCTCTGCATGAACTGTCGCAACACAATGTCCATATTTATCTTCTGTGCAACCAACATCTGTGCAGTGTGGCATCCCAGACACCGCACCATTGTACCCTGTTGAAAGCAACTGCCCACTCGGACTCACCAAAAGCGCCCCAACTTGCGCATGAGTACAAGTCGAACGTTTAGCAACAACTTGCACGATTTCCTTAAAATACTCGTCTTTACTTGGTCTAGTAAATTTTTCAGTCATGATTAATCATCCTTCAAGTTTTAGATTTATTATATCAAGATGTGAGTACGATTGGCAAGAAATGATGAAAAATGCCAGTTGACTCTTTGCGCTTCAGCGCATAAGCCAGCGTAGTGCTGAAAGCACGGAGATAAAAAATCTTGGAGAGAAACGGAGTTTCTTGGACAAATTTATCTTTTTTCACTCATTTCTAATCGTACGAACTCAGTTATATCAAGATGTGAGGCTGATTGTCCAGAACTCATGAAAATTAGGAAAAGACGGAGATGAGCTTTGCTCATTGGAGACTTTTATCTATTTTCCTGAGTTCCAAGCAGCCGAACTCAATTATATCAAGATGTGAGCAATACCCTCAAGAAGCGGAGAGAAATGCCAGTTGGCTCTTTGTGCTTTAGCACCTAAGCCAATGGACAGCGGAGTGCTGAAAGCACGGAGATAGAAAAATGTGGTTGCCTTTTTCAGCTCCTAAGCAAACAGACAGAGGAGCGACAAGGTCGCGTAGATCTGCTCACAGAGCAGATTCCATTCTTCCTTTTCCTCTAGTTCCTTGTGTTGTAGACTCAGTTACAGCATAACTCAAGAAAAGCGACTAACTGTCAGCACTATTGTGTCACTGACAGAAATTCAAAAACCTTCTCACGTGTCAAATTTCCAAGAAATTGCTCATTTTCGTCAAAAATGGCGATGCTGTCAGTTCTGACAAGAGGTTCATAAGCCGCTGACAACTCTGTCAATACTGACAGAGTTACTTTTGCAGGTTGGTCAGTACTGACAAGATGGATTTTGCTCAATACATCACGCAGAGTGTGCTTTTGAGTCAAATTCGCTGCCCCAAAGAATGATTTGACAAAGTCTGTCGCTGGATTATTTTTGATGGCTTCGGGTGTGTCGAGCTGGGCAATCGTGCCGTCTGTGACCACAGCAATCCGTGTGCCAACTTTTAGCGCTTCATTCATGTCGTGTGTCACAAAGACAATCGTGGTACCAAGCTCTCTGTGAATATCAAGAATTAAATCCTGCAATGCCGTCCTCGAAATCGGATCAAGCGCTGAAAAAGGCTCGTCCATCAAAATCAAATCAGGCTCCGCTGCAATCGCACGCAGAATGCCAATCCGCTGCTGCTCACCACCAGAAAGCTCATGCGGATAACGTCCTCGATATTTATCCGCCTCTAAGCCGACTTTATCAAGCAAATAATCGGCCCGCTCGTGACGTTTTGCCTTGTCCCAACCGCGTAACTCTGGAATCAGCTCAATATTTTGCTGCACCGTCATATTGGGAAATAAAGCGATTTGTTGCAAGACATAACCAATCTTCAGACGCAAATTTTGCAAATCATAATCTTTGATACGTTTCCCTGAAAAATAAATATTTCCATCTGTCGGAACGACCAGCGCGTTAATCATTTTGAGCGTGCTGGTCTTCCCACCACCTGATGGCCCTACGAGGACAAAAATTTCGCCATTTTCAATCTTAAAATCAAGCCCTTGTACGACTTTTTTGTCGCCATAAGAAAGCCCAACACCTTTAAATTCGATAATTGCTTCTGTCATTATTTCACCAATCCTTCCGATTTCAAAAATTGCCTGGCAACTTCTTGCGCTGTCTTGTGCTGAACATCGACCTGATAATTCATCGTTCTCATTTGTTCATCGGTCAATTTTCCATTCAACTTATTTAAAATATTGACAATCTCTGGGTTTTTATCCGCAAAACTCGTTTTCATGAGTGGTGCAGCCTGATATTTTGGAAAGAGATGTTTGCTATCTGTCAGCACAGTCAAGCCATAACGCTTAATCCCTGAATCCGTTGAATAGACATCAATAATATCTGCCTTACCAGAATTTATCGCAGGATAGGCAAGCGAATTATCCACCGTTGAAACTTTGCTAAAATCTAAGCCATAAGTTGATTTTAGACCGGCAAATCCATCAGTTCGTGCCATAAATTCTGCATCAAAAGCGACTTTTGCTGTATCTTCAACCTTTGCCAAATCGGCAATCGTTTTGAGATGATATTTTTTGGCAAATGATGTTTTGACAGCAATCGCATAAGTATCTTGAAATTCTGACGGTTTTGAATAAGTCATATCAAACTGCTCTGACAGTAACTTTTTACCATTTTCATAAGTTTCATTTGCTGACAGATCTTTGTCAGCGATTGATTTTGGTGTTTTGACCAAAGATTCAAGCACCGTTCCTGTAAATTCAGGATAAATATCAACTTTTCCGTCTTTTAAAGCACTAAACAGGAAAGTCGTATTTCCCAAATTTTCTTTCAAAGTGACCTTGACATTAGGGTCATATTCCTTAATCAAACCAGCGTAAATATTATCTAAAATATTAGGTTCTGTTCCTAATTTTCCAGAAATCACGATGTTTTCTTTCGACTTTGAAGAAGAATCAAATAGACCTGATTGTGCCAAATTAACCCCGCCAATCACCAAAGCAAGCAAGACTAAAATTCCAATCGCAACACGCGGACGACGCTTCGACAAATAGCCTAAAAGGCTGGAAAATACAATCGCCAAAAGCGCAGAGCCAAGCGCTCCAATCAAAACAAGATTATAATTATAATTGGTCAGCCCAGACATGATAAAAGTTCCAAGGCCGCCAGCGCCAATCAAACCCCCAAGTGTGGCAGTACCTATGATAAAGACAAGTGCCGTGCGAATACCAGAAATAATCACTGGCAAGGCCAGAGGCAGCTCAACACGAATCAAGCGCTGATAACGCTTCATACCAAAAGCATCTGCCGCCTCCAGAAGCGCTGGATCAATCTCCGCCAGCCCAACATAAGTATTTTGAAAAATAGGCAAGAGCGCATAAACAATCAGCGCAATAATCGTAGGCACTGTCCCAATCCCCACAAAAGGAATCAAAAGTCCCAAAATAGCAAGTGAAGGAATGGTCTGAAAAACACCCGTCACCTGAAGTAAAATCCCAGCCGCGCGTCGCCTATGCGCCACTAAAATCGCCAAAGGAATAGCAATAAATACAGCAATCAATAAGGCAAGTAAAGACATTGACAAATGCTCAAAAATGGCCTGTAAAATCTCCCCTTTTTGCTGTGATATTGTTTGTAAAAATTGATTCATAAATTCTCCTATCAATAAATTCAAGACTTATTTGTTAAACTACAACACCCCACCTCACAATCATAACGCTATAAACATCAAGTACAAAACGCAGTTTAAGAAAGTTAAGTAGCATCAACAAGTCAAAAAACTATATGTAAATTTCAAACCACTATTTTTATAAAATAAGGTATATTAAGTGTATGTTTTAAAATTAAAAATATCAAGAAAAAGCATCTTTTTCTTTAAAATAATATCCTATAATTGCGCTGCACCAAATGAAGCCGCAATTCCCAAAGTATTTTCAATCAACTCCGAAGCAATTTTCTCAACCAACTCTGATAAATTATAATCTTGATCAAGAAATGGAACGAGTGTTCTAAATTTACTGTAAAGCTGTTGACTCGCAACACCGAGCCGTTTGACATGGCGCAAATCTATCGCTTGCGCTGCTGAAAGCCCCTCAATCGCTAAAATATAATTAAAATAAGAAAGAATTTGCGCATTTTTGGACAAAATTAAAAGTAAATTTGTCGCATAATCCTCAATCCCAGAAGAAATCGGATAAAAATTGTTAATCGTTGTGTTCGTTAAATCATTGATTTGTACTTCCAATCGTACAGCCGTTTTTTGCAAAGTTTGAAAACCTAACATCTGCTCATTTGCCGTCAAAAATCGTGGCAAATCCGTGAAACTTGAATCCCCTAATTTGATGATTCTAAAAACGCTCATTCGTGCAAGCTGTGACAGTGCAGTATTTACCATTTCGAGAGCTAGTGCGACTGATGTCGTATCATAATTACTCGTTGATAAGATTTCCTCACGTTCCAAATCCACATAAGGATTTTCATCAGAAACTGTCAAATTTGACGCAACGATTTTTGACAAATAAGTCAAAGAATCATAAAGACTCGCGACAACACTAGGAAAATTTCTAAAAGAAAGTGGGTCTTGCATTGACTTACGCTGATGATTTTCAAGCAAATAAGAATCTGTCAAATTTGTCAAAATTTTCTCAGCGGCAAGCCGATAACCACTTCCCTCAGGAGCCGTCTTACGATAATACAAAAAAGGCGTAATATTTCCATCAACAGCTTCCAAAGTCAGCGAATAAATCAATTCCATATTTGATAAAAGTCGCCTCATCTCATCAATCGCAAAAATAGATAAAGCTTGCGAATAAGCGTTAGAAGAGACAATAGATAAGCCATCTTTTACACCCAGCACCACGGCTTTTAGTCCCTCTTTCTCAAAGACTTCTGCCGTTTTCAAAACTCTCCCTTGATAATAAACTTCTCCTTCTCCCATCAAAACGAGACCAAGAAAAGCCAGCGTTCCCAAATCCGCCTCTCCAATTGACGATGTTGCTTTCATCACAGGAGTAATATGGCGGTTAAGCAATTCTTTCAAAAGAAAGATAATTTCCTCGCCGACACCAGCATTACCACGTAAAAATGAATGAAGCTTTATCAAAACAACAGCACGGGCCTGAACTTCTGGAACCAACTCGCCAATCGCCACCAAGTGAGAATAAATCAAGTTCCGATTGAAGTTTTCAAAAGAATCCAAGGCAATGAGCTGGTCTTTGTTTTGCCCGACACCCGTATTTAAGCCATAAATTCTTTCTGTTCCATTGGCTTTTTTAAGCACAATTTGCCGCGCTTTTCGGACATTTTGCATCGCTCTTGAATCAAGTTCAATCACATAATCTTCGCGCGCAATTCTTAACACATCAACGATTTGAAGGTCAAATCCTGTCAAAATAATTTTATGTGCCATCAAAATCCTCTCTATTTTTCAGGAAATGAATAGCGGTAAAGCTCAATTCCCAGCGCCTTTTCTACATCTGGATATACCCCAGGGTCTTTTGCGCCAGTTGAAAGCTGAAAATGAGATTGATTAATCTTAAAGACGACAACTTCCTGTCCTTTTTTTATCTCATTGGTAGAAAGTGGGAAAGCATCTTCTGCTCTGAAAACAGTCTGAACATCAGGATAAGTCGAAATTCTTTCGCCTTTTTCATTTTCAATCGCCATAAATTCATTTTGCGCATAGAGTGTGAAGCGTTGTCCTTTCTCATCTTCAACAACAATCGTTCCAATATCAAACGCTTGATGAGTATATCGCATACGCTTTGACACCACACGCCCTCGCGCCACAATCTCGCCTTTTGTTTCCTTCACGATTTCATCAATCACATGAGCGCCACCTTTTTTCTCCGCCTTGATGATGGTGTGACCCAGATGAATCGCCTGAGATAAACCACCGATGACTGCATTTTCTTTGACATATTTCACAGGCAAAGGATGTCTCGCTGTCGCAATGAAGCCGCCGCCTTGATCAGAAGCTGCACGCAATATCTTTGAAGTCGTTTTTGAAGCACCTTTGACTACGACTTCAACATATTTCCCTGTTTCATGCTTTCCTCCAACCGCCGCCTGAGTTGTGATATATTCTGCTCTGGAATTTACCCCAATATCTCCCATTTCTCCAGTAGGATGAGCGCGAATATCTCCCGTCACATCAACAATATATAGACCCAGAGCAGCGGCTGTTATCCAGCCATTCGTTGATGAAGACTTCCCATTTTGTGGCGTCCATAAACCAACAATTTTCTCTGAAATTTGTTCCTGTACGAGCTGAACAGCCTTGATATAGTCTTTCCCCTGCATTTGCCAGTCTGTCGTGCCAGCAGGTGCTCCAATCGCCGTTTGAGTCAATAAAGTTGCATCATCAGGCAACTCATCAATCGAGATGAGATGAACATCGCCTAGTGACAAAGCAGCATAGCCCATCTCAAGTCCATGCTCATAAAAAGCACCACCGCCAGAAGCAAAGACTGCTCCACCTTTTACCGCTGCCAATACATCTGTTTTCGTTAATTTTCTCACCATTAGAGTTTCACCCTCCGAATTCCTTTTTTCTCTATCTCATCTAGTGAACGCTCATAGCCTGCATCCGCATAGCGCAAGACACCAAGACTCGTATCATTATCTAAAGCCAACTTCAAACGCTCAGCCGCCTCTGCTGTGCCATCTGCAACAAGCGTTAATCCTGCAGACTGCATATAACCAGCGTAGCCGCCACCTCCAGCATGAATGGCAACCAAATCTGCTTTTGAGCTACTTGCCACCATTGCATTGATTAAAGGCCAATCAGAAATGGCATCTGAACCATCCTTGAGATGTTCGGTCATAATATTGGGATGGGTCATTGCTCCCGCATCCAAGTGATCTCTCGTAAAAGCCACAGGTGCTTTTAATTTTCCTTCTGCGACAAGTTGATTGACCGCTAAGGCTAACTTCGTGCGCTCTCCGTGTCCTAGCCAGCTGATTCTAGCAGGCAAGCCTTGCACGGGAACATATTTTCCAGCGAGTTTTATCCAATTTGTCACGATTTCATTATCTGAGAAATTTTTGAGCAAATAGTCATCAATCAACTCAATATCCTCTACTTCACCTGATAAAGCAATCCAGCGGAATGGACCGATTGCTCGCTCAAACAGTGGACGTAAGAAGGCTTCTGTAAAAATAGGAATCTCAAAAGCATTTTCTACACCATAAGCCTTAGCTTGAGTTCGGATATTATTTCCATTATCAAAGACGATAGCACCCTGCTCCTTAAACTCTAAAATCGCACGGACTTCTTTAGCCAGACTCTTTCCTGCCTTATCAATCACTTCGTCCGGATTGGCTTTGCGTAACGCTGCAAGATCCGATAATGCAATGCCCTCTGGAACATAGCCATAGAGCAAATCATGTGCTGCTGTTTGGTCACTGACAATATCAGGGATAATCCCACGATTGAGCAGTTCAGGATAGATTGTTGCTGCATTAGCAATTAAACCAATAGAAAGTGGCTTTTTAGCGCTCAGAGCTTCATCAATCCAAGTCAAAGCTTCCTCCAAATCATGCATCTTTCTTTGTAAAAAGCCTGTCGCAATCCTCTTATCCGCCTTGCTCTCATCCACATCGACATCTAATATCACGGCGCCAGCCATCACACCAGCCAAAGGTTGTGAGCCTGACATCCCACCCAAACCTGCTGTCAATATAAATCTTCCTGCAAGATTACCCTCAAAATGCGCTCTAGCAATGGCTTGAAAGATTTCGTAAGTCCCCTGAATCACTCCCTGAGAACCAATGTATTGCCAATCTCCTGCGGTCAAACCTCCCCACATCGTCAGATTTTGGTCATAAAGCTTATAAAACTCCTCGCTATTCGCCCAATGACCCACTAAATTACTGGTCGCCATGATGACAAGTGGGGCGTCTTTATGTGTTTTTAGTAGACCAATTGGCTTGCCAGATTGAATAATCAATGTTTCATCTTCTTCAATCTGCTTTAAAATATCTACAATCGCATGATAGCTTGGCCAATCACGCGCTACCTTACCAATTGAACCATAAACCACCAAATTTTCTGGGTCTTCAGCATTTTCAAGATTATTTTCCAATAATCTAAGAAGTGCTTCTTGTCGCCAACCCTTTGCGCGAAGTTTATTTCCGCGTTGTGCAGTAATAGTCATATCTTTACCTAATTTCCATTGATTTAATCAGTGCTACTAACATTTCTGGCACAAAACATTCCCGATGATGAAAGTAATCACATTAATTTTTTGTATATGTTCAAAATTTTAACATGAAAAAAATGTCTAAGACATCAGATTTTTTGAAACTTGTGATAATTTTTAACTATTGAGAAAATAAAAAAAACAAGAAGTTATTTCTTGTTTTTAAAAAGTTTATTATAACTTTCCTGATTAAGCACCATGTTCAAATCAAGATTTCCATTGTAACCGGGTAAACTTCCCTTATCAGTATACTGCTGTATACCATAACCTAAACTTGTTTCTGGCGATGCATCCCATACACCGGTATTACGTCCATAAGCTGCAATCCAAATTGCATCAAACTTGTCTACATTTATTTGGTTTGCTTTTAAAAACCAATCTTGAGCGTAAATTCCAATGTTTTTTGCCCCTTGTTTTTGCAATTCTGAACGAAAGGCTTCAATTCCTTCATTCATATTTTTCATATTCGTAACTTCAACATCAAGCCAGTAATAAGTTGGATGATAAACACTTGCCCTTTGATAAAAATCTTTCGCTTGCTTTTTCATCTCAGCTTCTGTTTTTCCTGTAACAAATGCATATACTGCCACAGGAATTCCTCGCTCTTGAAGTTGTTTAATATGGGTTCTGTATGCAGTATCTTCTCCATGTTTATTTGCAGAATTATCCGCCTGCCCATAAGAACCATTAACACGAATAATTGCACCAATAATGTGCTGACTCAGTGTATTATAATCAATTTCATTAGGAGGTTGCCAGCCCGATAAATCAACCACTGGTTTGTTCAAATCTAGAATTTTTTCGTTTAGAATATCGCTCATCACAATTTTAGGCTCGGACAACTTGGAAATAGAAATAGGACGTATCCTCACTAAACCAAGTAATCCAATAACTCCAACCATGATTACTAAGAAAAAAACTGCTCCTAATGCTTTCAGTTTACGTCTCATTTTAGGTTTCATTAACTATATTGTAACAAAAGTTTCATCAAATGTCATCAAAACTCTCCAGATTCAAGAAGGAACGTCTCAAAGACATTATTCCCTAATTCAAAACCTTTATCTGTCATACGAATTTGTTCGTGGTCATCATAAAGAAGACCTTGAGCGATTAATGTTTGCACTTGCTTACCATAGAGTTTTTCAAAAGATAAAGAAAACTTTGATTCAAATTTCATTACAGAAACACCTGATTTTTTTCGCAACCCAAGGAACATTTCTTCTTCAATCTTTGATTTTTTTGACAAAACTTCTTCATTAACTCTCTTATTAGTCGCTTCAAGATAATGGTGAACAGGTCCATGATTTTTGTAGCGAATCCCTCTAAATATCCTGAAGCACCAGCACCGACACCATAATATTCAGCATTATCCCAATAAGTAAGATTATGCTGACTTTCAAAACCAGACTTTCCAAAATTAGACACTTCATAATGATTGTAGCCATTTTGCGCCAAGATATCCATGATATATTCATACATATCGGCATTTTTATCTTCATTTGGTAATCGCAAAAGTCCTCTACGCTGTCTATTCATAAACACCGTGTGGTCTTCTAGGATTAAACTGTAGAGTGCAACATGCGGTAACTTTAACGCAAGAAATTTTTTAACATCAGTTTTAACCATATCCATTGTCTGATTTGGAAGCGCATAAATCAAATCAATTGTGATATTTTCAAAACCAGCCTCTCTCAACTTTTTTATAGATTCATAAACTTGTGCTTCAGTATGGGTTCTTCCAATTTTTTTGAGTAGTTGATTATCAAAAGTTTGAACACCCAACGAAATTCGATTAACTTTTGATTGAGCAAGAACCTCAATAATTTCATCGGATAAATCACCAGGATTAGCTTCCACAGTGAACTCTTCTAAGACTTCAAGATTTAGATGTTCCGTAAGTTTTGAGAGAAGTTTACCTAATTGTTGTGCCGAAAGAACTGTTGGAGTTCCTCCACCAATATATAGTGTTTTTAATTCTTTGATATCATAAGCTTGATATTCTGCAATAAGTGCATCAATATAATCATCAACAGGTTGTCCTTCCATCAACACTTTTGCGAAATCACAGTAATAACAAATATGTGAGCAAAACGGGATATGAACATAAGCAGCTAGAGGTTTTTCAGACATTTGCTTTTCCTTTCCAAATTTTCTTCCGTAAAATGATTAACGCAAGTATTCCGTTAATGATAACTAAATAAATTGGAAATGCCAAACTTGTAAAAGTCCAAATTGTCATCGCAAAAAATCCCGTCCCTGCATTAAATACTCCTGCAGCGAAGGGTTCCCACGTTTCTGTTTCAGGATAACGCCATGCTTTTATCGCTGTAGGAATCGCCGCCATTATATCTGACAAAATTGCAAAACAAATTGCAAGATTAGGATTGCTTGTCAGTCCCCATACTAATAAAGCCAAAACTGACACAGCACCACACATAATGTCAAAACGTTCAATCGCCCAGTAAGATTTTCGATTAATAAAAGAACATATAAAAATTAATGCCGTTGTTGAGAAAGAAATTAAGACAGGAAATTGCCCCAAGTCCACCCTTTTGAAAGTGCAGCAAAAAAGCCGATTGCAGGTGCAATCGTCCATAAGAGCCAAGACACTTTATTGGGTCTTACACGACCAGTAATAGTTGCCCAAGCATAAGGGATGTTAAAAACCAGCGATACAGCTGCTCCAATAAATATCAAAAATTGCATAAGTTCATTATAACAGAAAATCATGTTTAAGGGATTCTTTAGAAATTTAGTAATACTGTTTAATTTCTTGGAAAAATCGTTCTCAAACAGGTCCTAGATAGTGGGGTTATCAAAGCAAGTACGTGCTATCTCCGCCTTACGGCTACGCTGTCCATCCTCACTACGGTGCTGAAGCACCTAGTCGGAATGGCAAGCCTTAAATTTCGTCCGACTGCCCTAGGGCGTTAGTGCTTTAGCACTTAGGCTTCTGGGACAAGACCACTTCGCCTTGCGACTTTAGTCGATTGCGATTTGAACTTGCCACTTTAGTGGCTTAGTGAAATCGACAGCGCAGCAAAGCGGAGATAGAGCAAATGGATAACGAAGCGAAGCGGAGGTGTGACCTCATATCGAAGATGTTAAGCAGACTGTTGCAGCTTTAGCTGCGTACAGATCGCTTAGTTGTTATACCTAGAGGTTGTGTCCTAAATTCAGTGGTGAATCGAAACTCCCACTGAATAAGTATTGACTTCATTTTTTTATTGAACACTGTTACTTTGCCATCTTGCTTAATTTTGAATGTTTATAGCCATATAGAAAATAGATGATACTGATTATAGCTAATAAAATGAGCAATGTTAGCCAAGTTGTCCAGTGATACTGGATGATTAAAATTAAACTTATCAGAAAAGATAGGGCAGGGAGTATCGGAACAAAAGGAACTTTAAATTCTCCTTTATCAGGTGTGCCAAAATCGCGCCGTAGCTTAATAATTCCTAAAGAAAGCATCATCAAATAAATGAGGGTACTTAAATTTAGAAATTCTGATAGTTTATCGATTGGGAAAAGACCCGAACCTAGCATTGCTCCTATCCCCATTAGTAAAGTCGCATTTTTGGGAACTTTATACTTTCCAGATATTTTACTTAAACGCTTTGGCAAAAGACCATCTCGACTAATACTATAGATTATCCGTACCAAAGCATACGCCATCGAAATTCCTACAGTAATCAAAGTAAGCATAACAACAACAGAGATAAGATTTGCCACCCATGTTAATCCCACCGAACGCAAAGCAAAAGCTAAGACATCTGGAACATCTAACTTAGTGTAATTTACCATACCCGTCAACACTACTGTAACCAAAATATATAAAATTGCTGTAACAAATAAGGCACCCAGTATTCCTTGGGGCATCGTTTTTTTCGGATATCGTGCTTCATCGGCTGAGGCAGATACTGTTTCAAAACCGAGAAATGCCATAAACATTAAAGCTGCACCTGCTGTTACACCGTTACCACTAAGAGGATCTAACCAACCAAAAGGTGCAAAATTATTCCAATTATCCAGATTCAAATGGAAAACTCCAATAACAATAAAAACAATCAACGCGGTCAATTTTAAAATCACTAGAACATTATTAAAACGTAACATTGCTCTAGCACTTAGAAATCCCAAAGCTGTTATTATTGCAATGACCAACATTGGAATCAAATCAATTGAAAAATGCTGACTTGACCCTAACGGACCATTAAAAACTGTTGGTAATTTCAAACCAAACAAGCTTTTAATATATCCTCCCCATCCACTGGCTGTAATCGAAATAGCTGTGAAAAATTCTCCAATTAATAAGCAGCCTGCAATCCAAGCAGGAAATTCTCCAAACACAACATAAAGATAGCCATAAGGACCGCCTTGAGTTGGAATTCGCGATGAAAATTCTGAGAAAATCAAGGCAGATAACGCTACTGCAATTGCTGCAATAACAATCGAAATCATCAAAGCAGGTCCTGCAACTTTAGCAATGGTAGGGCCTACTATGGTAAAAATACCCGTCCCTACCATACTTCCGAGTCCTAATAGAACCAAGTCCATGCTATTTAAACTACGTTCAAGTTCGGTTTTTTCTAGCCCAATTCTCTTTTTTCTAAATAAATCCATAGCACCTCTATATCAATGACATTAAATTTCAATCATGTTACTTTTCAATGTTATTGTATCATATTATTCGCTTTTCTCAAAGGTATTCATTGTGCACCACGGTGGTTTTTTAGATATCTTCTTCTACCCTCTATGATGATAAAAAAGCTTAAACTAAGTAGGATAAGATAAGTTGGGAAAGCAACTTCTGCTAAATTCCAATTTTGGATTTCAGTAAAAGTTGTGCTTGCTGAAAAAAGTGTCCCTAGATAAAGAAAACCATTTTCTGTTTCTGGATAGCGCCAACCTTTAAACAAAGTTGGTAACCCTGCTAACACATCAGATAAGATAGCCAATATAATTGCTACGCTAGGGTCTTTCGTGAGGTACCAAGCAATTAATGCCAAAATCGAAACGAAACCGCAAATATAGTCAAAACGTTCAATTCCCCAATAAGCTTCTTTTTTTAAAAAAGAGGCTGTAAAAACAAGTGTAGGACCAAAACCTGACATAAAAACGGGTAAAACTGCCCAAGTCACACCGCTAGAAATAGCTGCAGCAGCACTAATGAGAGGAGCAATCGCCCAAATAAGCCACGTTACCCGATTGGGTTTCACTCTTCCTCGTATAATGGCAATAACTGTTGAAATTGAAAAGGATAGCGAAATAAACGCCCCTAAAATTACAAATAAATGCATGATAAATCCTAATTTTCTATTTTAACCAAGCAAGTGCGTGCTATCTTCGCCCTTTGGGCTACGCTGTCCATCCTCACTACGGCGCTACGTGCTTCGCACACCGTTCTGCGAACGGTCTACGTAACTTCGTTGCGCCGCTGTCCGTTTGATTGCCATTTGGCGTTGCCTCTATTCTTGTCACTTTAGTGACTTAGAGATAGAGGACAAATGTTCATCGGCACTTTAGTGTCTTACAGCCAATGGTCATGCGAAGCTAACTGCTAAGCAAAAGGCAAGGCGATAAGGCGAAATGGCAAGCTTTGCTTTCGTTCTACTGCCCTAGGGTCTTAGCGCTTTGCGACTCGACTTGTGGCTTTATCCACTTAGCGAGAACCATTACGACTCGGTGCTTCAGCACCGTAGCGAGCATGGATACCCGTGGTGTGGACAGCGCGGAGATAGCGCTTAAACTTCAGGGACAAGACCACTTCGCCTTGCAACTTTAGTCGATTGCGATTTGAACTTGCCACTTTAGTGGCTTAGTGAAATCGACAGCATAGCAAAGCGAAGATAGAGCGAATGGATAACGAAGCTTCGCTACGGTGTGACCTCATATCTTTGATGTGAGATTGTGCCCAACATCAGTAGGGGAGAAAGAATCTCCTACTGATGAAGTAATCACTTTAAAACTCTAGGTTTTCTGATTAGCTTTAGTTCAGCTATTCTGGAAAACGATAACTTGTGATGCTCAAATCATTATAACGTTGCAAATAAAGCCTACGGCTTGTGACATCTACTGCACTTCGATAAACAGTATAGGTATCTGAGCGGCCATCTGATTTTGGTACAGTCACACCATTCAAAATATGCCAAGTTTCAATAACATTTTCTTGTTCATTTATAGGTAATATCGCTCTTTCTTTAAAAATAGCAGCACGAATAAATCGAGAAGTTGGTGTGAATCCTCCTGGAAATACTGGTTTACCACTGAAATTTCCTGTAGAAATATGATTTAGACCGACAGCCTGCTCTGATAAGTCCATATAGGTAGCCAATTTTTCAACTTCGCGCTCAAACTTTGGAGCATTAGTTACCACACCGATTGGATTATCAATAATCACCAGCTTTCCTTCTCTCGGTTCAATATTTATCATTTGTCCAGTTGGATCGGTCGCCGAAAAATGCAGGTCATTACGCCCATACTTCATTTTTGCATGGTCATCTGTCATAAGTTGTACCTTTTTAATTTTTTCTCTAATGTCAGCTACTGACCGACAATTTCCCAATATCCACATGACAAATTCAAAAGCTGCAAGTTGAATTTTATTTCTGTCAGCACTGACAGAATACTCCGAATGATTAGAGAATGTTAATTTTTGTGCTGCTAAACCAAATTCATTGACCCCATCAGAAATATCCGCATGATGCTCTGGTGAATCACGACCCACACCTAAAATCGTATACAAATTTGTAATCAGATTTCCATCATACACCGCTCTCCATGTATAGTTTTTAGGTAAAACAAGCGGTTCAGCACTAAAAGTATGCCAATCCATAGTTCTTGCAAAAAGTAAGCTTCCATCACTTGATTTCATTTGAAAACTAGTACACATGATTGATCTCCCCATATCATTTCTATTTTTGCCCTGTATCTTCCATACTATCAAAAAACTTCACTTTTTGCTTACTGACAGATTTCTGTCAGCACCCTAGTTTTAGGATAATGATGCAATTCAAATTTACAGCACACAATCACTTTCACGAATCACTAATTCAACTGCTGATAGGGCAGAATTAATATAAAAAAGTCTGTCAGTATGCTGACAGACTTGACTAATCTTGAAATGAGACTTCCAGATTACATATACATTTTAAGCAAAGCAAGGAATGAATCGGCTTCAAGTGATGCACCACCTACAAGTGCTCCGTCAATATTTTCTTTACCCATCAGTTCTTCAACTGTTTCTGGTTTTACAGAGCCACCATATTGAATGCGAACAGCTTCTGAAACTTCTTTACCATAAAGCTTTTCAACTGTTGAACGTACAACACCACAAGTTTCATCAGCAATTTCAGCCGTTGCAGTTTTACCTGTACCAATTGCCCAAATTGGTTCGTAAGCGATAACCATGTTAGCAACATCTTTACCGTCAATGCCAGCAAGACCAGCTTCGATTTGACCTGAAACCCATTCAGCTGTTTTCCCAGCTTCAAATGTTTCCAAAGTTTCACCACAGCAAAGAATTGGTGTCACACCTGCAGCAATAAGAGCCTTGGCTTTTTTGTTGATATCTTCATCAGTTTCATGGAAATATTCACGACGTTCTGAGTGACCGATAATCGCATATTCAATCCCTTCAGCAGCAAGCATTGCAGGTGAGATTTCGCCTGTAAATGCACCTGAATTTTCAAAGTAAACATTTTCAGCTGAAACTTTAAGTGGATTTTTTCCACGATGATGAACAAGTGGTACAAGGTACATTGCAGGAGCAGCCACAGCTACTTCTACTTTATCTTCTGATGGTAATTTGCCATCAATATTAGCCATGAATGCAAAAACTTCTTTAAGGTTTTTGTTCATTTTCCAGTTACCAGCGATAATTGGTTTACGTGACATTTTATTTCTCCTTTGAGGCTCTGTTTCATTTATCACAGATGCCTTAAATTTTGAACTATACAGTTCATCTTTACATGATTAATTTTATCACAAAGTTAAATTTTTTGCAGAAATCAACTCAGAATGGAATACTTCTATTTTTCATAAAATACTCATCAGCATTTTCAAATATAATCTCCTGTATTATCTCTTAACTCTTGATAAATTGCCGAGAAATTAACTTTTCTACTTCAACAAGCACAAACAAGATAAGACCAGCTAAGAAAGCATAATTCAAATTATGCAAGCCAATATTCATCGTTCCTAGTGCATTGCTAACTACTGGGACGTAAATAATCATCAGCTGTAAAACTGCCAATATTATCAAAGATATCCAAAGAACATGATTTTTCAACATATCTTTATCAATAGAGAACTTGTGAATACTACGACAATTTATCATATAAAATACTTGACCAAACACAATGGTCATCAATAGTGTCGTCTGAGCTACCGCAGTGGGAACACCTTCAGATATTACTATATTGTTTACTAAAAAGCCTAAGAAAGCTAATACAATTGATACATAAATAGTTCTAAAAATCGCATACCTATCTAAAATATTTTCATTTGGATTACGTGGTGAACGCTGCATCACATCTTTTGCCTCATGTTCAAAACCTAAGGCAAAAGATAATGTAATTGTTGTTACCATGTTTAACCACAAAATCTGAACTGACGTCAGTGGGAGAGGTCTATCAATCAATATTGACACTACAACTAGCAGCCCTTGAGCAAAAGCAGTTGGCAGTGAAAAATAAATCGTTTTTTTCAAATTATCATAGACACGACGCCCCTCACGTACAGCCTCTGCAATGGTTGCAAAATTATCATCTGCTAACACCATATCTGCTGCATCTTTTGTGACTTGTGTCCCCTTTTGTCCCATCGCAATCCCAATGTCAGCTTTTTTCAATGCTGGAGCATCATTGACACCATCTCCAGTCATTCCCACAATTTGTCCATTGGACTTAATAGCACTCACCAAACGTAATTTATGCTCAGGGGTTGTTCGTGCAAAAACATCATGGCTCATCACAATATTCGATAATTCTGTATCAGACATCATCTCAATTTCTTGTCCAGTCACAGCTCTATCAGTATTTTTTAAACCAATTTCTTTGGCGATAGCGACAGCTGTATCCTTATGATCTCCTGTAATCATTTTCACAGATATACCTGCCTGATGACTTTCACGAACGGCTTCAATTGCCGCTGGTTTTGGTGGGTCAATAATACCATACATTCCAACCAAAATCATATCATTAAACAACTCTTCATGGCTGATCGTTTCTTGATTTAAAGGAACTTCCTTAAATGCTGTTGCCAATATACGTTGTCCCTTTTTGGCTTGTTTTGAAATCATTGCTTCCCATAAATTAAAATCAATTTTCTCTACAGCATCATTTCCAAACTGGTAGTCCACCATGTTAAGTAAAACATCTGGCGCACCTTTTAGGTAGATGAAACGTTGATGATTCACTTCAACTAAAGTTGCCATATATTTATAACTTGAATCAAAAGGAATTTTATACAACACTTTCTCATCCTGAATAAATTCCATATGGTAAGCCCAATCCAATAGAGCACCCTCGGTCGGATTTCCAATCACTTCTCTCTGACCATTGTGATAATCAATCTTTGTATCATTACAATAAAGCGCTGTTTCCACTAAGCGTTTCAATTGCGCATCATGATTGAACACATTGATTTCATCTTTCCATTGGTTCGTTTGACTTTTCTCAAATACTTGCTGCTTGGTTAAAATAGCAAGCACAGACATTTCATTTTTTGTAAGTGTTCCTGTTTTATCCGAACAGATTACTCCCATACTTCCCAAGGTTTCAACGGCCGGCATTTTTTTGATAATGGCTTGTTTTGTAGCCATTCTTGTCACACCAACAGATAAAATGATTGACAGTACTGCCGGTAATCCTTCTGGAACAGCAGAAACAGCTAAAACGATCATCCAAGACACCATTTCTTCAAATGAAAAATCACGATGGAATTGGCTAAAAATAATTAATCCAATCACTAATATCAGTAAGATAATGAAAATTTGTTTATTCAAATGTTTCATTTTCTTGATTAGTGGTGTTTCAGTCACACCCACCTCTTTCAAGTGAGTACTGATTTTTCCTATCTCAGTGTTATCTCCGACTCCCACAACAACAGCTTTTCCGCTACCACTATTGACTAAAGAGCCCGAGTATCCCATATTAATCCGATCTCCTAGATCAACCTCGTCTTCAATAGCAATTGCATTCTTTTGTACTGGTGTTGACTCACCTGTGAGCATTGCTTCATCCACCACTAAATTATAAGCTTCCAAGATTCGGACATCTGCTGGGATAATATCACCTGAGTTAAGTAAAACGATATCGCCTTTTACTAACGTATCTGCTGGAACCACTTGTTTTTCGCCACCAATCAAGAGTGTAGCATCAGCTCCCATCATGCTTTTTAAGCCATCCAACGAGTTGTTTGCCTTAGCTTCTTGAATAAAGCCAATCAGTGCATTGATAATAACAACTGCAAAAATAATACTCATATCAATGTAATCACCGCTGATTCCTTTTAAGATTCCTGCCACAATCAACACATATATGAGTAAATCATTGAAATGCTTAAAAAATTTCTTTATTGAACCTTCAACTTTCTCGCCAGTTAGCAAATTGGGACCGTCTTCAGTTAAACGTTGTTCACGTTCCTCTTTTCTTAGTCCCTGTTCTTCTATTACTTGCAAGTCATTTAAGACTTGTTCCTTGGGTAATTGATACCATTTCATTGGTGTCCTCCTTATGAACATATCGTCATGTTTCCTATTTCTATATCGTTGCTTGTAGTCCTTCCTCCATTACCTATTTTAAGCAGACAACATTGTCTGTTTTTTATTACATCGTTTGATTTAATTATATACAACAGCTCTGTTTTTTTCAAATCTTCCTTTTTAGAAAATGTAAAATTTCTAATTTATCTGATTTCAATTAGAAAAATACAGACTAATAAAAAATCTCTCGAGATGAGAGAATTTCCTATTATCAATATTTATCAGTATAAGAAATATACCTTATATTCTATCTTTAAAATCATAAATAAAAAGCCCATCACTGAGCTTTTTATTTATGGTATATTTTAAGATAATTCTTGATAGAATAACGACGAGGTTGCATGATGAATAGACTTCGCGGTCTCAGCATTATTCATTGTATATAGATGAATACCGTCTACATCTTCTGTTGTTAAATCTATGATTTGGTCAATTGCAAACGCAATTCCTGCATCTTTCAAAGCAAGAGGATTATGCTCATACTTTTCTAAAATTCTAACGAATTTCTTTGGCAATGGGGTATTACAGGTTTTTAAAAGTCTAATCGCTTGATTTCGATTAACAATGGGCATAATTCCTGCAAGAATAGGAACCTCTATCCCCGCAATAGCACATCTTTCTTGAAAATCATAGAAAGTATTATTATCAAAAAACAGTTGCGTGATTAATTTATCACATCCTGAGTCAACTTTTTCTTTTAGATAATGAAAGTCTGTCACGCGGTTCTGAGATTCAGGATGAATGTCTGGATAACACGCTCCTAATATTTCAAAAGTTTCATCATACGCTCTGATAAAACGGACTAAGTCACTTGCAAAATGAAAATCATTTTTGGTCGGTAAAGTTGTAATATCTCCTCTAAGCGCTAATATTTGGTGGATCCCCTTAGTTTTTAACTGCTCCAAAATCTCTTTCACTTGATTTTTATCTAAATAGGCAGCAGATAAGTGAGCCACCGCAGGAATATTTAAAGTATTATTGACATAATCTGCTACTCTAATCGTAGTATGACCTATATCTGTACGATTATTATTACTACACGTTACACTTATAAAGTCTGGTGATAATTCTTTTAACTCATCAAGTGTCTTAAACAATTTTGATGTGCCTACCTCAGTATTTGGTGGAAACACCTCAAACGAAAGCATTTTCTTTGGATTGTTCACCATGCTCGTTAACCCCACTTCTAATTAAATTCGTTGCTTCGACTAAATGTTCAAGACTTAAAATGGTCTCTTCATTTCCACGCGTCTTTAATCCACAATCTGGATTAATCCATACCTGTTCTAGAGGAAGTTTGTCTAAGATTCGCGAAATTTGCGTTTTGATTTCATTGGTGCTAGGAACTCTTGGAGAATGAATGTCATAAACCCCAGGTCCTACAAGCGTTTGGAAATGATGGGTCTTTAGTGCATCAATAATAGATAGTTCGCTACGACTTGCTTCAAAAGAAATAACATCGGCGTCCATTGCATCAATAGATGAAATAATATCTTCAAACTCTGAGTAACACATATGAGTATGAATCTGTGTTTCTGGTCTTACTTTTGAATGAACAAGTCTAAACGCTGGAATAGCCCAATCTAAATATTCACTATACCAATCACTTTTTCGTAGAGGTAGTTTCTCTCTCAAAGCCGCTTCATCAATTTGAATGATTTTAATTCCTGCTTTTTCTAAATCTAAGACCTCTGCCTGAACAGCCAAAGCCAATTGCAAGGTACTTTCACGTAAGCTTATATCTTCTCTTGGAAAACTCCAATTTAAGATGGTAACAGGCCCTGTAAGCATTCCCTTAACAGGTTTAGCAGTCTGCTCTTGAGCAAAAGTTGACCAACGAACAGTCATCGAATGTGGTCTAGTAATATCTCCCCAGACAATAGGCGGTTTAACGCAACGTGTACCATAGGATTGTACCCAAGCTTTTTGAGTAAATACGTATCCGTCGAGTTGTTCTCCAAAATATTCCACCATGTCATTTCTTTCAAATTCACCATGAACCAAAACATCTAAACCTATTTTCTCTTGAAGTTCAATGCATTCACGGATTTTTTCTTCCAGAAATGTATCATAGGCTTCATTGCTCAATTCACCTTTTTTATGATTCAGCCGTGCTCGCCGAACTTCTACGGTTTGGGGAAATGAACCGATTGTTGTCGTAGGTAAAAGTGGCAAATGTAATGCTTCATTTTGAAGAGTACGACGTCTTTCCAAACTGGGTTGACGGATAAAATCTTTCTCAGCTAAATGATCAATCGCTTGTTTCAATTGCAAATTTTCTTGTATTCGTTTTTCATTAAACAATGCTTCATTTTGATGGAGTAATTGTTCATTTCCTGTGAAATAGATGTCAGCAAGCTGGCTAATTTCTTCTAGTTTTTCATTTGCGAATGAAAAATGTTTTAAAATATTCTTTTCTAGCTTATCTTCATTTTTGGTCGTTACCGGCACGTGTTGTAGAGAACAACTTGTATTGACAATGATCTGCGCTTCTGTTTTTATAGCATTTAAAACTTCAAGTGATTGTTGATAATTATTACGCCAAATATTTTTTCCATTAACAACTCCCGCAAATAACAACTTATCCTTAGGAAAACCATATTTCTGAATGAGTGCTGCGGTTTCTCTTCCTTCGACAAAATCAAGTCCGATGCCATCAAAATCGAGTTCACATACGCTGGTATAACTATCACGGATGTCACCAAAATAGGTTTGTAGTTGTACTTTAACTTTATTTTTGTGCTTTAACAGTTCTTGATAGATTTTTTCAAATAAGACAATTTCTTCTTTGCTTTGATCCAAAACAAGAGCAGGTTCTTCAATTTGTAACCACTTTACATTTTCTTGATTAAGAGATACTAGGAGTTGCTGATAGGCATTAATGATTTCCGATAAAACAGTTTCTACTGTGGTATCTTCTAGATACTCAGCTAAAGTTAAAAAAGTATAAGGACCAATAACAGTTGGTTTAGTTTCAATGCCACTCTCTTTTGCTTCTCTATATTCGTCAATAAGTTTAGAGAAGTTCGCTTTGATTGTTGTTTCACGATTTATTTCTGGGACTAAATAGTGATAATTTGTGTTAAACCATTTTTTCATCGGTCTAGCCGTTACATCGTGTGCTTCGTCTTGAAAACCACGCGCAAGGGCGAATAAGGTGTCAAGCTTGTTTAAATTTAATTCGTTGTAACGCTCAGGAATAGCGTTGAGGGCAATAGACAAATCTAACGTTTGGTCGTAAAATGAAAAATCGTTAGAAATTGGGAAATCAATCCCGGCATTTTTTTGCCGTTGCCAGTTTGTTAAACGAATAGCCTTGGCGACTTGTTGTAGTTCTTTTTCTGATATTTCTTTACGAAAATATTTTTCAAGGGCAAATTTTAATTCACGATTTTCACCGATACGTGGGAAAGCAATAATTGATTTTTTCATAGTTAAACGCTCCAAAATTCTAATGAGTCTATCTTATCAAATTCGCTTGATCATTAATAATACTTTTATAATATGCTTTTGTATAGTTAAAAACTATATTATCTACTACCTATTCCTAAATATTGGATAAATAAAAAAATAATACTCCCAAGGTTGGATGTATTATTTCTATGATTAGTTTTCTTCATTCATTGCCCACTCTTGAGATAAAAATCGTGAATTATCAAGATGATAGTCTACTTTTCTTGGCTGTTTCATAAATTTCTTTATAGATTGGTCTACGGCTAACCAACCTCTATATCCAAAGTGAATCGTATCACCAACAGCATATGGTGTATTATACATTCCTGTGAAATCTGCCACTTGATTAAAACCTTGAGTATTCAATTGCTGACGAATCTTGACACTAAAGTCTTGTAGTGCTTTTTCAGATAGTCCTGAGTAGCGATACCAATTACCATTCACGGGTTGAATAACAAAGAGAACATCATCATGATTCGCCGCAAATGTATTTAACAATTGTTGGAAATCTGTATACTCTGGACTTTTTAGATAGTTTACCCTTCCCATCCGATTTTTACGACTTTTATAAATTGCTTTCATCTTGTTTTTCCATATCGTATTGTTAATACAGAATGGATTATTGTCGGCGGCTTTTCTTCCTTTTAGATATGCTAATCGGTCTAATTTTTCAAAATTCCATATCTGAGGAAGATGGTGTGATAAATTCCGTATTTTTGGAGATAGGCCAATGTGATTTGCTGTAAGCTGTGATATTCCTGAAAATAGTAAATCTTCTTTACGCCAAAATTGTAGTGACATTGAAACTAAAAGATGTTGCCAGCTTGTCATGTCTTTACCAGCAGCTAGTCGTTCAAGCACTGAATGAATCGTTTTTTCAGCTTCAAGTGATTTAAAGCTTAGTAAACGTTGTGCCATTTTTTGAGTCGATATTGATTTTGAATTTGCATTTTTTATCCAAGAATAAATTTCCCCCTTGGAGATAAAATTTTCAAATTCTGACTCTGTAATTCCCCGCTTGGAGAACCACTGAGGGCTTATAATGAAGACTATTTTCCGATTTTTTAATTGTTCGGCTACTGAATTCACATAGAAAAAATGTGTCAGCGTTGTTGTGCCTGGTTGCCCTGCTAGATATGGAGTAAAGCCCGCTGGATATTTCGAAAAATAAGCACTGGGGTGAAAAGGATCAATGTGTCCTAGCTCTGATGATCCTAGAAGGGGTAAAAAATTGGGATTTGAAAATGCCTGTTTTTTTACTGAGTAGCCTGTGAAACTTGGTGTATTGTAGGGAGCTTGGGCAAATTTTGTAAGTTGTTTTTGTGAGTATCTTGTTCCGACATTGAGGGGAATAAATATCAAAATACCTGTCAAAACGAGCGCTACGAAAAAAGGGCCCAAAGCTTTAATAATTTTAGTTTTCATTGACTTTTTCCTGAACACGTTTAACAATTTTATTCGCTGTATTCCAGTCTTCCCTGTCCATTTCAGATGGTGGTAAGCTGATATTGAAATTTCCCTCTAGATCGACAATGAGCATAATTGCTTTCATTGAATCAAGAATTCCCTCTTCAAATAGGTCCATATCTAAATCTTCTCTAAATTCATCTGTAGCTGCAATTGTTTCAATAATGTCAAAAATTTGTTCTTTCATTTGATTTCTCCTTGTGTACTTTATCAAAGCAAGTGCGTGCTATCTCCGCCTTACGGCTACGCTGTCGATGCTCGCTACACCACCAAAGTGGCTAGTCGCAATCGCAATACCTCTACCTCTTAGATAGGAGATAAAGCAGCACTAAGCCTTGAATTTCGTTCGACTGCCATAGGGCGTTGGCGCTTTTAGCACCTAAGCTTCTTGGACAAGGTGACCTCATATCGAAGATGTTAAGCAGACTGTTGCAGCTTTAGCTGCGTACAGGTCGCTTAGTTGTTACACCTAGAGGTTGTACCTTAAATTCAGTGGTGAATCGCCCTTTTATCAGTCGCTTCAGCGACTAGAGAAAATGGACAAATGTTTTATGAAACTCCCACTGAATAAGTCTTGACTTCATTTAGAATTAAAAATTAGGTAGTGGATTAAATGGATTGAGATAATGCATGAGAATGTAATTTGGAATTCCTGAAAAAATCAAAAAACCGATAAATACAAGATTAAATGTGATAAAAATGCTAATTGCCCTTGTCCATCTGGTGTTTGGAATTACCCAGTTGCGACGTTTTTTCAAACGATTCCATGCATCATACAGAATCATTAGAAACGCATGATATAGTCCATAAAGCACATAATACCATGTCAGACCATGCCAAAATCCCATAAGCAACATATTCGTTAGGTAACCGATATTAGAAATGGTTACCATGTTTTTTGACCATTTTTTTACCATGAATGTTTTCACTAAACGCATAAACACAAAATCTCTAAACCAAAAACTTAAAGTCATGTGCCATCGTTGCCAAAACTCATGGATATTCTTGGCTAAAAAGGGTTTATTAAAGTTATGAGGAAGGTCATATCCCATCAAATTACTTACACCAATCGCAAATAGAGAATAACCAGCAAAGTCGAAAAAGAGATAAAGACCATAGGCATACATGGACTGAGTAATTGTCCAAAAATTAGGATGAAGTGTTGCTGCGATTGCTATTCCATGAAGCCAATATTGGTCAATGAGATACCCAATGATAAATTTATAGAGAAATCCCTGAAAAATTCGGAAAATTCCCTGATTTAGTAGTTCTAGATATTTTTGAGAAACGGGTGCTTTCAGTTCTTTGCTAAATCTTCTAAATCGGTCAATTGGTCCTGATGAAATTGTTGGATAAAAATAGAAAAAGTATAGGAAATCTTTGAGTGGAACCGACTTTATCAATCCATCACGGATTTCCATAATCATTGCGACACTTTTAAAAGTAATATAAGATATTCCTAAGAAACCAATAATTGATGCTGGATGATTGGGAGATATGAGCGGAGTTGCTTTAACAACAACAAGAGGAGAAATAGCCAAAATAATCGCTAGATAAAAAATAGTGGTCCAATTCTTTTGTTGTTTAATCCGATAGTATTCATAGCCCTTGATAAGTAGGGTTTGAAAAATTCCAAAGCCAATCAACGCCAAGAAAGTGGTGCTTCCTGAAAAAGTTAACCAAAGAAAACCAAGAGTAAATACGAACTGATACCACATCATTTTTTTGCCAAAAATTTGGGCAATAACAAGCGGTGACAAAGCTACACTAAGAATTACAAAATAAAAGGGAGTTGAATATGGTTGCACGTTCACTCTCCTGACATTTTAAGAGCAAGCGCCTTTCGGTCAACTTTTCCATTTTGATTAAGGGGGAATTCTTCCAAATAGATAAATTGTGTTGGCATCATATAATCCATAATTGTTTTGGACAATTCTGCTCTGAGCTGTTTTGTAAATGCACGCATTGCTGATTTATCAACTAGATGAGATAGACGTTGATTCATTTTTACAAAAGCAACAAGCGCTGTAACTTTATGCTGTGTATTAAATTTTGGTAAAACAATTGCTTTCTCAATTTGTTCTATTTCTTGCATATTTGCTTCAATGTCTTGGAGTTCAATTCGAAAACCATTGAATTTAACCTGAAAATCTATTCGTCCTTGATAATATAACATTCCGTCAGCACTGACAGAACCTGCATCCCCTGTATGATAGGCTTTTTCCCCATCAATGGTAAAAAAACTTTGAGCAGTTTTTTCTGGATTTTCATAATAACCTTTTGCAACGGAATCACCAATAATAATGATTTCTCCACCTATTATTCTTACTTCTACACCAGGTTTTGCATAACCGATAGGCAAACGTGCGTGATTTTTCAGTAATTCTTGAGTAATCTTTACTGACGAAATAGCTCCAGTTGCTTCTGTAGGTCCGTAAGTATTAAAAATGCTCGCTGACGGAAAAGCTGTCAGTAATTTTTCTGCCGTTTTTACTGTCAGTTCCTCACCACAAAAAATAAATTGTTGTAAATGAGGAAGATTTTTCTCTATAAATGAAGAATCAAGCAGGCAAATATCGACAAATGATGGAGTTGAGATCCATGTATTGATTACAGTTGAATTCAATCGTTCAAAGAGAAGTTTGAAATTTGTTGTTTCTTTTCTTGATAAAGAAACCAAGTTTCCTCCTGTAGTCAGACTTGGATAGATACTAAAAATGGATAAGTCGAAGCTATATAAAGCTTGAGATAAAATTTGATTATTTATAATATGTAAAAAATCATGATTCATCCAGTTTGTAAAACTAACAAGATTATCATGGCTGACTTCAACCCCTTTGGGAATCCCTGTCGTACCTGAAGTGTAGATAATATATGCACTATCATCGCCTGATATCGCATCATCTAAATTGATTGCTGGAAATTTTTTACTGACAGAAAGTTGTTCAATGCTGTCAGTGCTGATAGAAATTCTGTCAGCAAAAAGTTTCTTAAAATCTTCTGACAGCTCCGTCGTTGTGATTACCATTGTGACTTTTGATGCTGACCAAATCATTTCAGTTCGTTCAAAAGGCGTATGCGCATCTACTGGAATATAGGCATGACCTGTCAAATTTGCTGCCAGCATTGAAGTTAATGTTATAAAATCATTTTTACCAAAAATCAAAATCGGACACATCTGCTCTTCCTCATTTGCAGGTCGCTTTTGTTTAATTTTATCTGCAATTAATGACATCATATAAATCAATTCACGGTAAGTATATGAGCGTTCAGCTTCAGAGAAAGCTACCTTGTCAGGAAATTCCTGAGCAATTTTTAAAATACGTTCTAATAATTTCATTCATCTCTCCTCTAAAACTCATCATAAATAAAATGTACTCCTCCCGTATGGCTATACGAGTACAGATAAAGCAGTATGATGATTATAATAAAATAAAATATTGTCTTGCTAAAAAATACAACTATTTCTTTTTTATTCATCCTCCACCTCCTTTTACAATCAAATAAAGTTTATTTAATCATATTTAGATAAACGAATAGATAAATTTCACTTTATTGAATACATTTTATCATCCTGACAGAGAACCAAACTTACATTTATGTAAGAAAAATGTAGTATATACCAAAAAGTATACAAAATAAAAGTAGCTTCTATGGAAAGCTACTTTATTATTTATTAATCAAAAAAAGCCCTTAACAGGCTTTTTATCATACTCATAATGATTATTTAAGGTTAACTGAAGCACCAGCTGCTTCAAGTTTTTCTTTGATTTCGTTAGCTTCTGCTTCAGAAACACCTTCTTTAACAAGCGCAGGCGCACCGTCAACAAGTTCTTTAGCTTCTTTAAGACCAAGACCTGTGATACCACGAACTTCTTTGATAACTGCAACTTTCTTATCGCCTGCTCCAGTCAATTCAACGTCAAATGAATCTTTAGTAGCTGCTGCTTCACCAGCACCTGCTACTGCTGCTACAGGAGCTGCTGCAGTTACGTCAAATTTTTCTTCAATTGCTTTTACGAGTTCTGAAAGTTCAAGGATTGTAGCTGTTTCAAGTTCAGCAACGATGTTTTCAATGTTCAATGCCATTTTAATATTCTCCTATTAATTTTTTATTTTGTTGCGTAAATCCGCCGATTGTTTGTTGCTCAAGCAACAAGTAACCTGTCATTAAGCTGCCGACTCTTCTTTTTCTGCAACTGCTTTGACTGCAAGAGCCACGTTGCGAACTGGTGCTTGAAGCACTGAGAGAAGCATTGAAAGAAGACCTTCGCGACTTGGAAGAGACGCAATAGCTTGAATTTCTTCTTTTGAAGAAACTTTACCTTCAATTACACCAGCTTTGATTTCAAGATTTTCAGCTTCTTTTGCGAAGTCAGCCAAAACTTTTGCAGGTGCTACAACATCTTCGTTAGAAAATGCTACTGCTGATGGACCTGAGAAAGCTTCTGATAAACCTTCAAGACCAGCTTTTTCAGCTGCACGACGCAAGATTGAGTTTTTAACCACTTTGAATTCAACGCCAGCTTCACGGAGTTGTTTACGAAGTTGAGTATCTTGATCAACTGTCAAACCACGTGAATCTGCAACAACGATAGATGCTGCATCAGCCATTTTCTTTGTGTAAACATCAACCAATTCTGCTTTTTTAGCAATTGTTGCTTCATTTACTTTGTAATCGCTCATTTTTTTACCTCCATATTTTATTGTCGGGCATAAAAAAACTATGCCGACCATAGACATAGAGAGTTCAATTATCATTTTTTACTGTGATATTTGTCCTCGGTAGGAATATTATGACATACGTCCCTACTGTCTTCGGTCAGTTCTTTTAGAACCTTTAACAGTATAACAAAGTTTTCATAGATTTGCAAGAGAAAATTTAAGAAATTTTATTTCTTAAATTTATTCATGCAATACTTTTTTCCTTTTTGAAGAAATGTAAATTTTTTATTTTACTTATTTCTTGCTCCTGCTTTTTTGTTTTTTTTATCTCTTTTTCATCAAGTTTTACGGAAATCCATAGGACTAATTCATACAACAGTGCAAAAATTACCCCAATTCCTACAATCGGTAAAATATCTTTTATCCAAGCTATCATTTACTCTTAGTCCTCAATCTGTGCTTCTTCAATTTCTTCAAAATGATCTACAACTGGCCCAATAATACGAAAATTATCTTCCTGTCCTAGATAAAAATCTTTATATTGTGGTTCTGGATTGAGTGAATGAATTCTAAAGCAATCTTTTTCTTCAAAAACCTGTTTAATGTAAAGCTGCTCTTCTCCCAAATCCCTTCGGCGATTGCATAGATATCACCGCTACGACCAAAACCAGTATGTAAAAATGTTGCGATAGAGAAATTAGGAAACTCAGGTTCCATAGATTCTCCTTTAACTCGTGCAGCACCATCATAACGAGAAAGGGCATAGTGGTATAAGCCTTATAGTATCCTCCAGTGTTGCTGACAGAGTTTCCCAATCCTGCTGACAACTCTTCATCTTCGACTATGGCATAATAAAGTGAATTCCGAGAATAAGTTTGTAACTCAATAATATTTGATTTATTTTGCTCAATCAAAAAGTCAGTAAAATTAATGACAGATTCCTGTTGTTCCTCTGTCAGCAAACGATAATTTTCTAATAGCTGTTTTTCGGTAGAATAATCAGTTTTTTTGATGAGTTCTTCAATGGATAACCCATAAATTTCTGACAATTTTTCCAACAATTCCAGTGTTGGATTGCTCTCTTTTTGTTCCCAAAGGACATAGGCACTTTGTTTCATACCAAGTTGTTCAGCAAGCTGGCTCTGAGTGAGCTTTGCATTTATTCGAAGTTGTTTAAGATTTTTCCCAAAGTTCATTACTCAGCTCCTTTTATCAGTTTTTCTTATATTATATTCTAATATTTCTACTTTGTCAATATAAAATATCAGTTTTTCTGATAAAAAAATTTCTGTCAGTACTGACAGAAATCATTAAAGTTCATTTTGTAAGGTTTGAATCCGGTACATATCTGCATAATAACCATTTTGCTCAAGAAGTTCATCATGATTGCCACGTTCAATGATTTCTCCTTTATCAAGTACAAGAATCTGGTTGGCATCTTTAATCGTTGATAACCGGTGAGCAATCGCCATTGTTGTACGGTTTTGACGCATATTGGTCAGTCCTGCCTGAATCAGTGCTTCTGTTTCTGTATCAATATTTGCCGTTGCTTCATCTAGGAGAAGAATTTTAGGATTTCTGACAATCGTTCTAGCAAAATTAATCAACTGTCGTTCACCTGCTGAAAAAGCTGCCCCACCTTCAATGACACGCGTATCATAGCCGTTTTCTAATTGTTGAATGAATCGGTCAGCTTGTACAAATTTTGCAGCCTCTTTAGCAGCTTTGTCAGTAATGACAGGGTTCATCATTTTAATATTGTCAGTAACTGATGCAACAAACATGAACGAATCTTGCAAAACTAGACCTAATTTCTCTCTTAATTCTTCTTTCGAATAGCTGCGAATATCTCGGTCATCAATCAAAACTTGTCCTTCTGAAAATTCATAAAAACGCATAAAAACGTTGATAATACTTGATTTTCCAGAGCCCGTATGTCCGACAAAAGCCACAGTTTCCCCAGGATTTACAACAAATGAAATGTGTTTAAGCACTTGATGCTCTCCATCATAAGAAAAACTTACATCTCGAAATTCAATTTTTCCTTGTGTAATCGTTGGTAAATTGATACCAGAACTGTCAGTAGCCTGTTTCGGTACAAATTCTGTTTCTTCCATGATAGATTTGATTCGACTTGAGGCCACTAAACCATTTGAAAAATTTGATAAAGAATCCATCAGCCCAGAAATCGGATTAAAATAAATCTGCACATTGCTGATAAAAGCATAGACCAAGCCAGCTGCGACAACGGTATGCATGCTTCTATCAGAATACATAACCAAAACGACAATAATCGATATTGCCATCAAGAAATTAACTAATGGACTGAGTAACATTCCATTAATTTGAATGACTCGTCGTCTGAAACCATAGTATTCATCGTTTGTTTCTTCAAATTCCTTGCCCAATCGAGACTCCTGACGAAACTGTTGAATAATACGCATCCCAGAAATGTACTCATTTAACTTTGTATTTAATTCCGATCGTTTTGCCAACATTGCGCGATAAACACGTGTACTAACACGCTGATAAAGCATCACTGACAACAACAAAATCGGCAAGAAAATTAGCATCACTAAGGCAATTTGATGATCAATCAAAAACAGTGCAATGAAAGCAATGATAATAGACAACACACTTGTTAACGCATTAAACAACATCTGCCAAAAGTCAAACAAATCCGTATCATTCGTGATTCGCGTAATTAACCATCCTGTTGGTTTTTGGTCAAAGTAGCGCATACCCAAAGTGTGAATTTTTGCATAAACCTTTTTGCGAATATACTGGTTAACAAAAATCGAGCCATTTTGTAGATAGTTCCATTTGAAGAAAAAAGCAATTGAATTAATAATTGCAAGCACCAAATAAAGCCCTGCAAAGTAAAAAATAATTTGGTCCGTTGCTCTCATCGGTGTCAAATAAGAATCCATAAAAGCAGAAAGAACGAAAGGCATAATCGAAGCCAATGCCGTTGTTATCACGCTAAATACAAACGCCCAAACAAAATACCGCTTGAAAGGAAGCAAAAATTTGAAAATAAATTTAAAAACTTGCCAACTCTCACTGACAGACATTTTGTCATCACGATTCTCCGTCATTGTTGCCTCCCTTCGTTTTTGTCAGCATACTGACAGATTCATCATCCTCGCTCTGCTTTTCTGTCAGTGAATATGGAGAATTTCGACTTTCAAGATGACTCTCGATCTGTTGCATTTGCCACATTTGTGCATACCAACCCTCTGCTTTTATCAGATTTCCATGCAAGCCTCGCTCAGCAATTTTACCAGCTTCTAAAACCAAAATTTCATCAGCATCCATTACTGACGAAAGCCTGTGACTGACAATCAAAGTCGAACTTTCATGACGAAGTGCCTTTAAATTAGATAAAATCAACTGTTCAGTCTTTGCATCTACTGCAGATAATGCATCATCTAAGATTAAAATTTTAGGTTGAATCAGTAAAGCACGAGCAATAGACAAGCGTTGCTTTTGACCACCAGAAAGTGAAACACCACGTTCTCCAACCAACGTATCGTAGCCTGCAGGGAAAGCAACAATATCCTCATGAATTCCTGCAGCTCTGGCAGCAAGCTCAACCTCTTCTTGAGAAGCCGTCATTCGCGCAAAACGGATATTATCTCTCACTGACATTGAAAACAGGAAATGTTCCTGCGGCACATAACCAATCGCAGGCAAATATTCATCAAGCTGGTAATCCATAATATCTCGACCAGCAAAATCAATTTCACCTTCATAATGATCAAATTCACGCATTAATAACTTGATAATCGTCGATTTCCCAGAACCCGTCCGTCCAACCAGACCAAGTACCTTCCCCTTTTTCAAATCAAATTGAACATTCTGTAGATTACGCCCTTCATGCTCATTTGGATAAGTAAAATCCTGAACATTAAAAGTCAAATCTCCCGAATCAGGCATCAATAACTTTCCTTCAGAAACTTTTGATTCAGCCTCTTGAGCCAATAATTTATCCACACGTGAATACGATGCACGCCCCGTTCAATCACATTAAATAACACACCAATTGCAAACATTGGCCAAACCAAGTTACCTATATAAGTCATAAATGCAACCAATTGCCCTAAGCTTAATACATGGTGTACCACATAATAACCTCCAAGTGCAATTGTCAAAGTATAAGACACACCAACAATTAATGTAATTAAAGGATCATACATCGAATCAATTCGATTGACCTTGACAAAGGCTTCATCAATGTTATCTAATTTTTGCTGGAAGTCCGCCATATCTTGCGTTTCTTCTCCGAAAGATTTAATCGCTTTCATTCCAGTAATTGACTCTTGTACCTTATCGTTCATCTCAGAAAACGTCTCTTGAGCGTGTTCAAAACTCACATGAATTTTATCACCCAAAATCTTTGAAACCAATGCCAAAAAAGGTAAAGGAAGAACAGCAATAATTGTCAAACGCCAATCAATAAACAAAAGCATCGCGATAATCGTTGTCCCACCTGTCATCAATGAATCTGCCCACGTTAAAACGCCACGACCAGCTACTTCCTGAATCGCTTGTAAATCATTAGTGGCATGGGCCATCAAATCCCCTGTACGATTTCGCTGGTAAAAAAGTGTATCCATCCGCAAAAAATGCCGAAAAAGGCGCGCCCGCATAATTTTTTCTAGCTTAAAGGCCTCGCCCCAAATATTTGTTGACCAAAGATAGCGAAAACCATATTCAAAAGCGGCAGTTGCCAATAAAATTCCAGAAAATTCTAGAACTAAAGTTAAAGTCAACGTATGCTTCACAATATGGTCGATAATTTCTCCAATTACTAACGGTGGAATAAGATGCGTCATTGACACCATAAAAAGTGCAAATAGACCTACTCCATATCCTTTCTTCTCTGATTTAAAAAACCACCAGAGGTCTCTAAAAATTCCCATAAAGTTTATTCCAATTTATTTTATAATATTCTAAAGATTAGTATAGCATAAAAACTCAAAATAAAACAAAAAAGGCTGATAAATCAACCTTTTATCTTAAACATTATAAAATTTAACCACCTTATTTTTTCGGAAAACAGCGACAATTAAACCAAAGACAAGCGCAAAAATTAAGTTTTCAATCGTGTTAAAAGGAAGAACGACACTCATCAAGTAGTTAGGATTGAACGTTACCGCCAAAGACCCCATATCAAAAAGATGAACTGCCCCAGGGAAAATCTTGTCAACATCAAATCCCGCTGCCAAACGATATAGTGGAAGGGCATAGAATACATTCAAAATCATCATGACCACTACTGCTGAGATTGTTGCAAAAACAACACCAACAATGTAATTTTTAATCGAAAACTTCTTCTTAGTAAAGAGCCACACCATTGTCATAAAAAGTCCAAGCGCAATAAAATTCATTGGAACACCAATCCAAGTCGAGGGACCCTGATTAAATAAGATATACCACAGGACTGAACGGATAAACAGGATAATAAATCCATCTCCGAGCCCCAAAGTAAATACCCCTACTAATACAGGAATAATCGAAAGTTCAACCTTCATGAAATCAATTCCTGGTAAAAGCGGAAATTGCAAAATAGGCAATAATAAAATTGTAGAAAGTGCAGCAAGCATAGCAATAAGCACCATTCGACGTGTTTTAGACATAAAAAAACCTCCAAATATGAGAAAATAATTCTTCAAATTTCGAGGAAGTTGATAGACATTTTTTTGTTTGGCCAAAAACATAATCATAGCGAAAAAGCAGTGATTACATCACAAAAATTGTTCATCTTCTTCCATCCAGACTATCAAACCAATAAACTTTGTTAAACAAAAGCTATTGATTAAATGCTCCCATTTGGTCACATTTAACTGTCGCTAGCAGGTTCTCACTGCTTCAATCGCCATTGCGAATCGCGGAGTCATAAGGTCAAAGCCCTATTTACCGCCGGTCCCGAATCTCACGGTGCCCTGAAGATAAGTTTATTATAGCACAAGTAGATTCTTCTTTTCAAGACCTAAGTTTTCATACCAGATTACTATAATTTTTTCTACCGAACAAATATTCCAAAAAAGAGATGAAGTCAAGACTTATTCAGTGGGAGTTTCGTAAAACATTTGTCCATTTTCTCTAGTCGCTGAAGCGCCTGATAAAAGGGCAACTCCCCACTGAATTTAGTCGGACGAAATTCAAAGTTAGTGCTGCTTCATCCCCTACCTAAGAGTTAGGAGTATTGGCACGCACTTACTTCGAAAATAATAAAAAGCACCTTATCAGATGCTCTTTATCAAGCTTGTGCCGCATTAATTAATTGTGAAACTTCTTTCTTATTCAAACGACGATATTGTCCAGTAGGAACTCCATCCAAAACCAAGGTTCCATATTGAACACGACTTAATTTTTGGACTGGGAGCCCTACTGCCGCAAACATATTTTTAACTTGATGATTTTGTCCTTCATGAATTGTGAGACTAACAATAGAGTGATTTTTGACTTTATCCTGCTTGATAATTTCATAGCGTGCGGGACTCATCTTTTTCCCATCAATCTTAATTCCTAAAGTCAATGGACGTAAATTTTCTTTATTCGCCTGTCCTTCAACTTTGGCAATATAAACCTTGTCTACACCGTGTCTTGGATGTGTCATTAAGTTAGTGAACTCACCATCATTAGTTAATAAAAGTAGACCACTTGTATCCCAATCCAGACGTCCCACAGGATAAATTCTTTCCTTTACTTGAGGCATTAAATCCATTACTGTTTGTCGTCCTTTATCATCACTTACAGAAGAAATGTACCCACGTGGTTTGTTCAATAAATAGTAAACCGGTTCTTCATTATAAACCGCTACACCATTTACTTCAACCACATCTCCTGAGGAAACTTGATAACCTAGATTCGTCATAGGAACATTGTTAACTACAACCTTTCCTGCTAAGATTAATTCTTCTGCTTTGCGGCGACTTGCCACACCAGCGTGTGCCAAATATTTGTTAATTCGCATCTTCATCACTTTCATTAAATAAAATTTGTTTCTCTGCTATAAATTGTTCTTCATCAACTTCTGGAAGTTCCGCAAGTTGATTAATCCCAATATAATCTAGGAAAAACTCTGTTGTTGCATAAAGACTAGGACGCCCTGGAGCTTCAAGTTCTCCTACTTTTTCCACCAAATCAAAAGCACGCAGAGTAGCAATAACTCCAGATGAATTAACACCACGCAATTGTTCAATTTCTAATCGAGTTAAAGGCTGCTTATAGGCAATGATAGATAATACTTCTAACGCTGACTTCGATAGAGACTGATTAAGCGGTGTTTTCGCATAAGTGCTAAGCAAATCAGAAAATTCCTCTTTTGTTGCCATTCTATACTTTCCCGCAGTTTCAATAATTGTTAAAGCAGACTCCTCATCAGCATGATATTTTTCTCGAAGATAAACAATTTGCTGTTGACAGGCTTGTTTAGAAAGTTCAGCCAGTGATGACAACTCGGTAAGAGTCAAGCCCGATTCACCAGAAACAAAAAGTAAGAGCTCACAAGTAGCAGTCTTATTCAATATTTCAGCTCTCCTTTTCTTTCTAATATAATTTCCCCAAAAAGCTCTTCTTGAGAAAAAGAAATTTGTTGATTTTTAATCAATTCTAGTAATGCCATAAAAGTTGTGACAAGTTCTTCTTTTTTAGCATCTTTAGAAAACAGGCTAGAAAACTTACATATTTTTTGTTTGGTAAATTTTTTAGTAAGTTCCAAAATTTTATCAGCTATCGTATACTTCTCAGCTTCTATCGTTGTGTTTTCATCCTCTATCTGTTGCCGTTGAAGTTCGAGAATTTTATTAAAAGCCAAAAACAAATCTATTGCGTTTTTATCTTTGATAAGGCTAGTTTCATCTGTAATGATTTCTGTCTTGGACTTTGAATAATAATGACTTCGCACTGTATGTAGATTATTAAGGCTTTGAGATAACATCTTATATTTTCGATACTCATCAATTTGTGCAAGCAAGTCATATTCTAACTGTTCCGTATCTTCTATAAAATCATCAGAAATCGTTGGTAGAAGTCTTCGAGATTTGATAAGCATAAGTTGACTAGCCATAAGCATATACTCACCGGCAATCTCTAACTCAAGAGTTTGCATTTTTCTAATATAATTAAGATATTGTTCTATAACTGGTACTAATGGAACTTGAAATATATCCATTTGATATTGACTAACAAGGTGCAAAAGGAGATCCAGTGGACCTTCAAAGTTGTCAATCTTTATATTTATTTCTTCTATCATGTTTACATATTTTTAATAATGTAATTCCTCTATCTATAATATTTCTCAAGTGTAGTAATCGTTGATAATCCTAATAATCCTGCAACTTCGTAAATTGTTTTTCCATTTTTTACCTGATGCAAAATATATTGTTCTCTAATTTCTTTTGAAGAATATGGAGTAAATTTCTTTAGTTCAGTATAGAGAAATTGCCTTGATTTTGCAAATAGCTCATCGGCATTTTTGATTGCTTTAACACGCATTGAAAATTTCTCTCTAATAGGAAGTACACGTTTAATCCCAGATTTTTCAACTGTCAAATACTTAAATTTCCAATTAAAATTTTCCCACTTTAACTTCTGAATCTCTGAAAAATTTAAACCAAACTCCAAAATCAACAAGGCCAAAAATTGTCCTGGTCCAGTAAGTGGACCATAAAATTCTGGAAATTCTTTTATTTTCGGATGATAACTATGAGTTTTATCTATTTTCTTTTGAGAAATCTGTTCTAATTTATAGTAACGATTTATTTTTTTATTTTGGTAAAGATATAAAAGATACTGATTTGCGCTCGAAATCTTTCTCCGTTGAGCAGATGGAGAAAGCGCCGAAAGATATAATTTGTAAAGTTCCAATGCTTCGTCTGATATTGTTCTTTCTTCAAAAAAATCGTGAAAAGAAGCTAAATCATAGTAGTAGTTCGAACGAGTATTTGCTGAAAAATCCTTACTACTCAAATACCCATTAATTTCGTTTGGTAATTTCATAATATTTTGTAAAGTCATGAGAAAAAGCGTTGTATGCTTTTAATATTTCTTGTCGAACAATAATTCCAATAAATTCTTGTCCTTTAACAACAGGCAAAAAAGGCTCTTTAATGAGTTTATTCATAATTTCTTCAAGAGTAACTGAAGGTCTCAAAGTCGGCACTTCTTTATTTACAATCTCTGAGATTGTTGTATTTTGCGATTTTTCATAAAAGAAATCATGTTCCATTTCAAACTCAACGATTTCTGTCAAGCCAAGTACACCTATATATTCTTTTTGAGTGTTCAATACTGGAACTCGTGAATACTTGTATTGACTGAGTAACAATTTCGCATGTGCGATATTATGCTCTGCGTACAGAACGGCAACATTTTTTGCGGGCACAATGAAAGTATCACTTCTACTTAAAATAAACTCTTCTATATTTTTATCAATCACTTACTCCCCTCAAAATATGATTCATAGTTTAAACTGTAATTCTGGGATTGGTTCATGCTGAAGATTATGATAAGAGATATTATATTGTCCTTCCTCGATTTCAATCACAGCATACATTTTAATGTCATATTCTCCTCTTGGTTGTGCAACAGAACCTGGATTCACATAAACAATATTGTTGATTTTTTGAACAACGGGTCTATGAATATGTCCAAATAAAGCAATATCTGCTTCTTTTTCCTCAGCAAAGTATGAATAATGTTCCAATCCCAAGCCAACATAAAATAAATGACCGTGGGTAATCAACACTTTTTTTCCTTCAACTTCTTTGAGAACATACTCAGGATATCCATCATCATAATCACAGTTGCCAGCAACTACTGTAATTCCATTCCAAATTTCATCTGAGCTGGGAAGTTCTGAATCTCCACAATGAAAAATGTGACTTGCAGTATTTTGATACTTCTCTTTAATTGATTTTATGACCTCACGATCATAATGTGAATCTGACATTACTACAAACATAGATACCTTCTTAAATGAAGTCAAGACTTATTCTGTGGGAGTTTCGTAAAACATTTGTCCATTTTCTCTAGTCGCTGAAGCGACTGATAAAAGGGCAACTCACCACTGAATTTAGTCGGACGAAATTCAAAGTTAGTGCTGCTTCATCCCCTACCTAAGAGGTAGGGGGTGTTAGCACGCACTTACTTCGATAAATTTTATATTACATAAATAGCATTATGAAAATCAATTATTCAACCACTCTGGAAGTTCTTTCATCAACTTTCGGAGTGCTTGCCCTCTATGAGAGACTTTATTCTTCTCTTCATCTGATAATTGAGCTGCTGTCCGAAACGCATCCACTAGAAAAATAGGATCATATCCAAAACCATTCTCTCCTTTTGGCGTTAATCCAATATAACCATTCCAATCTGCCTCAACAACTAAACTTTCATGATTGGGTCTGGCAGCAACTAGCGTCGTATGAAAATGTGCACTTCTTTTTTCTGGTGTAATTGCTGTTGGAGCAAGTTCATGCAAAAGCTTGGTAATGTTTTTTTCGTCAGTAGGATTTGGTGCGGAGAACCGATGTGACCAAATTCCAGGTAAACCTCCTAGTGCATCTACACAGAGTCCTGAATCATCACCAATCACTACTTTACCAGTGAGTTCTGCAATTTGCTCAGCTTTTAAACGTGCATTTTCTTCGAAAGTTGTTCCAGTTTCCTCAATTTCAGGAAGTTCTGGATAGTCTGTCAAATCTTTGATTTCATAGCCAAAGTCGCCAAGCAAACTCTCGAACTCTTTAGTTTTTCCTTTGTTCCCTGTGGCAATAATCAACGTATTTTCCATTTAAAGTTCCTTGCCCTCTTCTATTTCAGCGTGCATAACATTTATGTGTCCAATATTTAGCCATTTTTCTGCGATAATTTGAAATGACTCAACACCCGCCGTTGTATAAAATTGATGATTAATTTGTTCACGTTCCGTTCCATTTAGCATGAAATAATTAAGTAAAACTGAAATATCACGTACGGTTTCAGCTCCTGAATCAATCAATTTAACATTTTCTCCCATTGTTTTTTGTATTAAAGTACGTAACAATGGGTAATGAGTACATCCCAAAATAAGTGTATCAACTTTTCCTATAAGAGGTTTTAAGCTCTCTTTAACAACCTTTTCAGCAATTGTTGAATCCATCTCATTTGACTCAACAATTGGAACAAATTTAGGACAGGCTAAACTGGTTACTTCGATTGATGGTGATTTGAAATGTATGGCTTTTGGATATTCACCCGATCTTACAGAAGCTTGTGTGGCGATGACACCAATTTTTTTACCTGTTGTTTGTTGAATTGCTGAAGAAGCTCCAGGTAATATAACTCCAATAACGGGAATATCAAGTTTAGTTTTTACATTTTCGAGTGCCACCGCTGTTGCTGTGTTGCAAGCCATAACAATCATTTTTACATTCTTTGAAAGCAAAAAATTGACCATATCCCAAGTGAAAGCAAGAATCTGCTCACTGCTACGAGGGCCGTAAGGCGCGCGACGCGTATCTCCGATATAGACAATTTCTTCGTTAGGGAGCTGTCTGAGGAGCTCACGAGCAACGGTCAGTCCGCCGACACCTGAATCTAATAGGCCTATTGGTCGGTTGTCCATTTTTCTTCTCCTTCAAGAGTTAAAGAAGCTGTAGATGTTTATCCAGCGCTCTTTTTTGCTACCGATAAAAGTAAACGCTGAGAGAGCTTGGTACAATGTCCCTGCTACTTGCTCAGCGTATACACTTTTACTTATTTTTTCTTTGTGTCAGCTTGTTTTGCTGCAGCACGAATTTGACGAAGAACTTGTTGAACTTGTACTTCGCTTGGCTTACGTCCCATTGAACCCATCATAAGACGCACAGCATCTTCGTTAAGTGGTGGGTTATCCATGAGCATTTTTTTAGTTTGTCGTTGTGAGAACCATGTTCCCCAAAGAAACCAGCCAGAAGGCAGACAACCATAAGCAAGATAGCTAACAATAAGTTCATTTTGAATCTCCTAAATTTGGCGAAACGCTTTCGCCATTGATGACACTTTATTATATCAAAATTTATGTATTTTGTCAGTAGTTTTTGTAATGAAATTTATGTTGCTGAGGCCTTTTCTAATCTCTGAGTAACCAGTCCAGTGTGGTTTCTCCCAAATCTGCGATTTCAATGAGATGCTCTATTGATGGAATGAATTGATTATTCTCCATCTCCTCAATAAAATTTGCAGGAACACTTGGTGAAAGAGTAGCCCCAAGTTCCAATTCAGAAAAATTGAGTTCAGTACGAATTTTTTTAATTTTTTCTCCTAATTTATTGGGAATATTTGAGTGAGAAAAATCTAAAGATTGATAAGATTTATTTGATATTTCCATGGGATTATCTGGAAAGCTGCGTACTCTCTGTAATCCTTTTCTATTTTTTGAGGAATTCGTTATTTCATTTTCTATCTTATCCAACAAATCCATATCAGGTTTTTTTCTTAAAAAAAGGATATCAGCTATTATTGTGGCGGGATAGTTTAAATCTTCCGAGAGTTTTAAAATGGAAAGACGATTATGTCGCATCTCTGTTTTTAACTGTTTTATGCGTGTACTGATACTTACCTGTTCTTTCGTCGTAGTCATCATAGTCAGCTCTCTTCCACATTTGAATTCGTCAATATTAACTTATTTTCTCTTTTAATACAGTTTAAATTCTCACAAAGTATTAGTTTAAACCCCACGTTACTCTTCTTCTCGTTCATAAAACTCTCCTCAATTTTATGATTTCTACGAAAAACTACAATTTTTCGTAAGAAATCAGTAATAAAATTAATAATTTATTTAATACATTAGCTATATTAATAGTATACAAACATATATAGTATGTCAAGCTTTTTTTAGTATTTCTTAATAAATATTAAAAAATTATGATAAATATCAAATGAATCGTGATAAAACATGATAACGCTACAGATCTCTTCTACAATATTACATTTAATATCTGATATTTCTACGAAAAATTGTAGTTTTTTGACCTCTTCGTTTTTATGCGAATGTTTTAGAAAAAAATTGTCATTCTATTACTTTTATTTATAAAAAAAACATGCATTTATCTATAAAATGTATGTTTTTTTCTTTATTAAAATTCAAAACCTTGAAGTGTGGCGAAATAATCTTCTGGTCGCTCCGCTCTGCGAATCATTCGACTTTTTCCATCTTCTTGGAGCAAAATCTCACTACTTCTGAGCTTAGCATTATACTGATAACCCATTGAAAAACCATGAGCACCTGTGTCATGGATAACAAGCAAATCTCCAATTTCTATTTTAGGAAGTAAGCGTTGTTTAGCAAATTTATCATTATTCTCACAAAGGGAACCTGTAACATCATAAGTTTCTGTTGCTATATCATTTTCCTTGCCTGACACGCTAATGTGATGGTAGGCATTATAAAATGCTGGACGCATCAGGTTTACGGCACTTGCATCTACGCCAACATAGCTTCGATATGTTTCTTTCAAGTGAAGTACTTTTGTGATCAAGACACCATGTGGAGCAAGCATAAATCTTCCAAGTTCTGTGAAAATCTTAATATCACCTAAACCATTTTGTGTTAAAACTTCATCATAAACTTGATGAACACCTTCACCAATAATGGAGATATCGTTTGCCTTTTCCTCTGGTCGATAGTTCACTCCAATCCCACCTGATAAATTAATAAAATCAAGCGTTACACCTGTTTTTTCACGAATTTCAAGAGCAAGTTCAAATAACTGACGAGCGAGTTCTGGATAATATTCATTCGTTACAGTGTTTGAAGCAAGGAAACTGTGCATTCCAAATTTTTTCACACCGAGTTGTTGCAAGTCTTTAATCCCCTGAAATAGTTGAGCTTTTGTCATACCAAACTTGGATTCTTCTGGGTTATCCATAATTTTTGTTCCCATCGAAAATACGCCCCTGGATTATAGCGTAAGCTCATTGTTTCAGGAAATTCAAAGTCTGTCAGTGCTGACAGAAATTTAATATGTTCATAAGCATCAAGGTTAATCGTTGCACCAATTTTTTTGGCAAATTTAAACTCTTCAGCTGGTGTGTCATTAGATGAAAACATGATTTCGGAACCAGAAAATCCACATTTTTGTGACATTAGCAGCTCGACATAACTTGCACAGTCTACTCCGCAACCTTCTTCGTGTAATATTTTTAAAATTGCTGGTGTGGGTGTCGCTTTTACAGCAAAAAATTCTTTAAAACCTTTATTCCACGCAAAAGCAGTATGAAGTGCGCGTGCTTTTTCACGGATTCCTTTTTCATCATATAAATGAAAAGGCGTTGGATATTTAGCAGTGAGCTGTTCAAGTTGTGTTTTTGTTACAAAAGGGTTCTTCATAGTATTCTCCATGTTTTTTCTTTGCTCTATTATATCAAGATGTAAGGCTGCTTGTCCAGAACTCTGTTATACCAAGAGGTGAACAATGCCGTCAAGAAATGGAGAGATTGGAAAATGCCACTATTACCTTCTCTTTTGATTCTCAATGGACTTAATTACAAGCTATGAACCATAATGAGCTTAGTTCTTACAACGTTATCACTGAAAAAGCTCAAAATGTCTTGCTGACAAATTGAGCTTTTACTGACAGAATGTTCTAGATTACTGACAGACTTTAATCAGTAACTCGTCACCATTTTTATCAGTTGTTCATCAACGACCTCGGCTGCTTTTCTCCCTTCACGAATTGCCCAAATAACGAGAGAGGGGCCACGCCTTGCGTCTCCAGCGACCAGAACCTTGTCATTATTAGTTGTGTAATTATCATAAATTTCTTTTACCCCAAAATTGCTCAGTAAATCTTTGTCAGTACTGACAAAACCCATCGCAAGCAATACAAGATCAGCTTCTAGTAATTTTTCAGTGCCTGCAACGGATTTAAAATCTGGACCAACTTCGGCAACTTGTAATGCTTTGATTTGCCCTTGATTATCACTGATAAACTGTGTTGCGGTCATTTTATAAGCAGTCAAATCAATATTTCCCGCAAACTGTGCTTCTTCCTGTCCATAGCCTTGTTTTAGAACCATCGGCCACTCTGGCCAAGGATTATTTTCTGTCCGCTCAAAAGGCAAAGGAGGCGTAATTTCAAGTTGTTGAACACTAGTTGCTCCGAGACGAACGGCTGTCCCGATGCAGTCATTTCCTGTATCTCCACCTCCGATAACAATTACTTTTTTTCCTTCAAGTGATTTTGGAACATTATTTTCACCAACAGCGAGTACAGTTTTTGTTGTTTCAGTTAAAAAATCCACTGCAAAACGAATCCCTGATAATTCACGACCAGCGATAGGTAAATCTCTTGGTATCCCAGCTCCAATTGCCAATATTATTTTATCAAATCGGCTCTCTAAATCATCATAACTCAAATCACGTCCAATCTCAGTATTCGCTACAAACTGGACACCAAGTTTTTCCATTAAATCAATTCGTGTCTGAACAACGTTCTTATCAAGTTTCATGTTGGGAATGCCATACATCAGCAAACCACCAAAACGGTCTGATTTTTCAAATACCGTGACAGTATGACCAAGCTGATTAAGCCTCCAAGCTGCAGCTAGGCCTGCAGGACCTGAACCAATCACTGCAATTTCAAAACCTGTTGGTTCTGCTGCTTGCCCAGCTTCAAATACCCAACCTGAATCATTGGCTAAATCTCCAAGGAAACGTTCGTTATCCTTAATGGTTATCCCTTCACCATGAAGTGCTTCAGCACAAGATTTTTCACAAGGTGCAGGACAAACTCGTCCTGTAAATTCTGGAAATGGGTTAGTCAATACTAGACGTTCGTAAGCCTTTTTCTGAACCCCTCTATAAATCAAATCATTCCACTCTGGAATATGATTATCATTTGGACAACCAGAAACTGCTCGTTTGCCTCCATAAAAGATTCCTTGGTGACAGAATGGCACATCACAATGCATACAGCGCGCTGCTTGTCTTTTTCGTTCTTCTACGGATAAAGGAACTTGCAATTCTGCAAAATCGCGTACACGCTCTGCAACTTCTCTATAAGGATTATTTACTTTTTGATATTTTAAAAATCCATTTGGATCTGCCATTAGATTACCTCCGATACTTTCTCAAAGGTTGCCATCGTAAGCTTTTCGCCTGACAAACCTGTTTTGGCAAGTGTTTCTTCTACATCTTTGATATGATGATATTCTCTCGGATAAACTTTAATAAATTTTTGATGTTCTGTTTCCCAATTTTCCAAGATATATCGTGCTTTTGCAGAGTTTGTATATTGTAAATGCTTCTTCAACAACACTTGTAATTTATCGTCGCCTGTTGTTTCTCCAAGATGATAAAGTTCTACCATTTCATGATTAACTTTTCCTGCAAAGTTTCCTGCAACATCATATACATAAGCGACACCGCCAGACATCCCTGCTGCGAAATTACGACCAGTTGTGCCCAAAATCACTGCAACCCCACCTGTCATATATTCGCAACCATGATCGCCTACACCCTCAACAACAAACTCTGCACCAGAATTTCGGACACCACAGCGTTCACCCGCTCTGCCTCGGAAATAAGCTTCTCCACCGATTGCTCCAAAAAGGGCGACATTCCCAATGATAGAGGTGTTTTCTATGTTATATGCCGCATCAACAGGCGGCTTGATAATCAGTCGTCCTCCAGATAGAGATTTGCCAATATAGTCATTTGCCTCGCCAACAAGGGTTAACTCCATGCCAGCTGTTGCGTAAGCTCCAAAAGATTGTCCAGCAACACCATCATAGCTGTAACGTACTATAGCATCTTTCAGTCCAAAATTACCATAACGTTCTGCAATCCATCCCGCCATTCTCGCTGTAGCTGTCCGATTAATATTCTTAATTTCTTCATGAACGCTAGAGAAAGCGCCTGAGTTGATTGCTGATTCTAATGTTGCATCAAGCTCACGCCAAGGACGACTCTCATCAAATGGATTTTCGTGTTTGACAGCGATAGGTAAAGTGTGACCAATCATTCGCTCAAAGTCTAAACCTTGCATCTTATCTGGAAGCTGTTCTTTTTTATGAAGCAACTCTGCATGACCAACAAGCTCATCAATCGTTCGGAAACCAAGTTCTGCAAGAATTTCTCGCAGTTCTTCTGCCATAAAATGCATCAGACGCACAATATGCTCAGGTTTTCCCATGAAATTTGCACGTAATTTTGGATTTTGTGTCGCAATCCCTACTGGGCAGGTATTCAAATGACAATTTCTTGTCATAATACAACCAATAGCGACTAAAGCAAGACTACCAAATGAATACTCCTCGGCGCCTAACATTGCCGCAACTGCAACATCACGACCTGTCACAACCTTGCCATCAGTTTCTAAAATCATGCGGTCACGCAAATTATTCATTGTCAATGTTTGGTGTGCTTCAGCTAGTCCCATTTCCCATGGAAGCCCTGCATCACGTGTAGAATTTCTTGGACTTGCCCCAGTACCACCATCATATCCAGAAATAACAACTTTATCAGCACCAGCTTTGACACAGCCTGTAGCGATTGTTCCTACTCCAGTGGACGAAACTAATTTCACATCAATTTGAGCATAGGGATTAACTTTTTTAAGGTCAAAGATAAGTTGAGACAAATCTTCGATTGAATAAATATCATGATGAGGTGGAGGGGAAATCAAGCTCACACCAGGTGTAGAATTTCTTACTTCTGCAACCCACGGGAATGCTTTTTTACCTGGCAATTGTCCGCCTTCACCTGGTTTTGCTCCTTGTGAAATCTTAATCTGAATTTCTTCGGCAGACATCAAGTAAGCTGCTGATACACCAAAGCGGCCTGAGGCAACTTGTTTGATTTTAGAATTAAATGCAGTACCATAACGTTTAGCATTTTCTCCGCCTTCTCCAGAGTTGGACTTGGCACCAATGGAATTCATTGCTTCAGCTAGGCATTCATGTGCTTCTTTGGATAGTGAGCCGAAACTCATCGCACCGATTTTAAATCGTTTGACAATGTTTGAGGCAGGTTCAACTTCCGCTAACGTTATTGGTTTACGATCGGATTTGATTTCCCAGATATGACGTAAACTAGTTGGGTGTTGTTTCGCTTCGTCAGTCAAATATCCTGTGTATTTTTTAAACTTTTGATAATCATTTTGACGGACAGCATTTTGGATTTCATAAATCATGATTGGGTCATAAATATGATGTTCTCCACCATCTTCAAGCGAACGATATTGAAAGCTTCCGCCTGTTTCAAGTAAGTCATTTGCCAGGTGACCATAAGCTTTTTCATATCTTGCACGATATTCATCTTCTATTTGTGCCAATGAAAGTCCACCGATTCTTGTGCTCGTCCCTGTGAAATATTTGTCAACAACTTCTTTTGATAAACCAATGGCCTCAAAAAGCTGTGCGCCTTTATAGCCGACAATGGTTGAAATTCCCATACGACTCATGACTTTCACAATTCCTTTTTCGGCAGCATGACGATAATTTTCAAGTTGTTCAGGTGAGCCCATTTCCCAATCTGATAGTGTTGCATAAGCACCATAAGGATGGATTGCAGATGCGCCGTAACCCACAAGTGTTGCAAAGTGATGGACTTCGGAAACCTCTGCTGTATCTAAAACAATCGCAAATTTTGATGCTGCACGTCTTCCAAGCATGTAGTGATATAAGCCTGATAAAGCAAGCAAAATGGGCATCGGCACTTTTCCTTTTTCAAAGGCTCTATCACTCAGAACAATGATTGTCGCACCCGCATTGATGAGTCCTTCGACTTTATAGAACAATTTATTTAACGCATTTTCTAAAATGTCATTTTCATCATACAATGTAGAAACAACTTCTGTGTGATACTGAGGTTCTTTTAGTGCTAAAATCTTTTCAAAATCTGTTGTTGAAAGGACTGGACTTGTTAATTTGAGCTTACGAACGTTGTCAGCACTTACAGAAGCCGGATTTCCATCTTCACCAAGATAAGTTTCTGTGCCAATAACAATCTGCTCTCTAATTGCATCAATAGGTGGGTTGGTGACTTGAGCAAACTGTTGTTTGAAGAAGTTGTAAAGTGATTGCGCTTGTTCTGACAAAACAGCTAGTGGCGCGTCAAATCCCATTGATATTGTAGGTTCTGCTGCATTTTCCGCCATTGGCAACATAACTGTACGAATCATTTCGTCATTATAGCCAAAAAGCTTCCACATTGCTTTAATGTTTGCTGACGGAATCTTGTCAGTAGATATTTTTTCTGTCAGTGCTGACAGATTTTTTAAACCTGCTGATAGCCAGTCTTGGTAAGGATATTTGCTCGCATAATATTTTTTGACTGCATCATTTCTTATCATTTCGCCTTTGTCAGTGTTGACCAAAATCATATTACCTGGACCAAGTACTGATTTTTCAACGATTTGATTGGCCGGAATATCCACAACACCTGACTCTGAAGACAGAATGATAAAATTATCTTTTGTAATAAGATAACGGCTTGGACGTAGTCCGTTTCTGTCAAGCCTAGCACCAACGGTCGTTCCATCAGTAAATACAAGTGCTGCTGGGCCATCCCAAGGTGCGATATGTGCAGTACTGTATTCGTAAAATGCTTTTAGTCCAGGAGCCAAACCTGTATTCTCTCCCCAAGCTTCTGGAATCATTGCAAGTAGACTCTCAGGCATTTCTCGTCCGTTTCTATAAAGATGCTCCATACAATTTTCCAATTTTGCTGAGTCAGAGTTCTCAGAGTTATACATCTCAATATCATGAACTTTCATCCAATTTTCAGCGCCACGTAATGTATTAATTTCGCCATTATGCGCCAAAAAACGGAAAGGCTGGGCCCGATTCCATGATGGAAAAGTATTCGTAGAAAATCGACTGTGTGTCAAAGCAATGTGGCTTTTAAAAGTTTCATCAGATAAATCTGGATAGAATAATTTGACCTGATAAGCGTGTAACATTCCTTTATAGACCACTGTCTTACTTGACAAAGAACAAATATACAAGTCATTTTCATCAAATCTTTTTTCAAGTGAACGACGAATATCAAATAAGTCACTTTCAAAATCTTTGTCAGCACTGACAGCTTTTTGTTCAATGAATACTTGCACAAAAGCAGGCATAATTTTTTGAGCAGTCAATCCACATGATTCATAGTGAAAAGGAACTGCACGCGTGAATAAAACTTCGTGTCCCTGCGCTTTTACTGCGGCAGTAATGGATTCCAATGCTTGCCTTTGCTTGTTTTCTTGACGCGAAAGAAAGAATTGCCCTACTGCGTAGTTTCCTTTCTCTGGAAGTTTCACATTATTTTCTTTGGCTATTTTTACAAAAAATTCATGAGGTAAAGCAAGTAAAATTCCCGCTCCATCTCCTGTTTCGGGTTCAGCACCAGTCCCCCTCTATGATTCATCCGTTTAAGCATCGTGAGTGCGTGTTCAACAAGTTGGTGACTTGCTCTGCCATCAATTTGAGCAATAAAGCCCATTCCACAAGCATCCGACTCAAAGTCTGGCTGCCACAAAGTTGTTTTCATTGCTTTTCTTGCTTCAGCTTTCATTTCTTTCCCTCTCAGTCATTAAATTTTGATAATTTATTATTTTCTGACTATTATCTGGTTTAAAAAAGCGGAAAACCGCTTTTGATTTTTACTCCTTTGATATGAATCACTCTTAATTTACTTTAACAATCCATCCATCAGGTGCTTCTACATCACCAAATTGAATGCCAACAAGTTCATCATATAAACGTTTAATCGTTGGCCCAACCTCTGTTTCCGAATGGAAAACATACTGTTTTTCTCCATCATCAATACGTCCAATAGGTGAAATAATAGCAGCTGTTCCACAAGCTCCAGCTTCAACAAATTGATTCAAATCACTCACAGGAACATCTGTTTCAATTGCTTTCAAACCCAGACGATGTTCCGCTAAATATAAGAGTGAATATTTAGTAATTGAAGGCAAAATAGACGGACTCAACGGCGTAATAAATTCATTTTCCGCCGTAATCCCGAAGAAATTTGCTGCTCCGACTTCTTCAATCTTTGTATGTGTTGCTGGATCAAGATAAATGGCATCAGCATAACCCGCTTTTTTAGCACCAACTTCTGCTTGAAGTGATGCAGCGTAATTTCCTCCAACTTTTGCACCGCCTGTCCCCAAAGGAGCAGCACGATCATAGTCGCGTGAAATAACAAAGTTTGATGGTGCCAAACCACCTTTAAAATAAGAACCTACAGGCATTGCAAAAACAGTAAAAAGATATTCATCCGCAGGTTTCACCCCAATAATATCCCCAATCCCAATAAGCAGCGGGCGAAGATAAAGCGTCCCACCTGTACCATAAGGAGGCACAAAATCTTCATTAGCTTTAACTACTTGCTTAACTGCATCAATAAACATTTCTGTTGGAACTTCTGCCATGCACAAGCGACGCGCCGTTTTTTGAAGTCGTGCTGCATTTTGGTCTGGGCGGAAAAGCTGAATTGAGCCATCTTTTGTGCGATAAGCTTTCAGTCCTTCAAAACCTTGTTGACCATAGTGTAGAGCAGGAGAAGACTCACTAATATGGAGTTGATTGTCTCCTGTTAGCTCCCCTGTACTCCATTGTCCATCTTTATAGCGGGCAATATAGCGAAATGGTAAGTTTGTATAGTTAAATCCTAGGTTTTCCCAGTCTAAATCAATCGTCATAACATCCTCCGAAAATTTTCTGTTATAATAGATTATATTATTTTCTGAAAAGGAAAACAAGAAAATATTCAGAATTTTTATTAAAAATTCAGTCAATGTTCGGTTTTGTTTTGATAAAACAGCATAATACCAAGCTTTCATAGCTTTTAATAAAAATATCAGCGATTGGAGAATTATGAACTTTTTAAAAATAAATTGGGAAGATTTAGGCACGCTTCTCCTTGACAAATTAATCACTATTATCCTTGTCAGCCTACTTTTCTTTATCCTTTATCAAGCTGGAACTCGAATTGTAAAGCGACTTTTTAAAAACTATAGCGAACAAAAATGGACGGATACTTCTCGAATTTTAACGCTCTCTAGACTTACAACCAGTGGCATCCATTACCTTACCGTTTTTCTATATATCTACACGGTTCTTGGCCTTATCGGTATTCCTGTAGGAAATGTTTTAGCTGGTGCTGGAATTATTGGTGTGGCCCTTGGCTTTGCGGGACGCGATTTAGTTGCTGATATTATCAATGGTTTTTTTATCATTGTTGAACATCAGATTAATGTTGGCGATACTGTGGCCTTTTCCGGTTTAGATATTGAAGGAATTGTCAAAACTGTAGGTATCCGCTCTATTACTGTCATTGGGACAGATGGTGCAACTACTTTTATCCCAAATCGTAACATTGCCGCACTAAAAAATTACTCTTATACAGCCCGCACAGTCAATCTTGATGTACCAGTAGACCTGTCAGTACTGACAGAAACAAAAGCACATATTTTATCAGTAAATGCTGATTATCCGCAAGTTAAATTCGCAGGAATTATTAACCATGAAGAAAAATTATTTATCCGTAGCACATTAACTGCTTCATCAGCCGAACTTCCAGCTTTAAAAATGGAAATTTTGGATAAATATTACGACACCCCATACTGACAGATTTTTACAACGAATTGATGTTACAATCTAACTTCATGGCGTAAAAACATTGCCATGACACACTAATTGCAGTTGCTATAGCTAAACCACTCTAAAATCCAACCAAGATTGCTCTAAATTAATTGAGTTCGGTGCGCTAGAAGCTAGGAAAATAGCTGCTCCGCTGTTCATTCGCTCTATGCGAGTAAACTCGCTAGGCGAAATGGCAACTTGGAACCTGTCCTTGCGGACAGAACCCCAATTTCCTATCTACGCAGCAAGCTGCTCCGCTGTCCACACCGCAGGTATCCATGCTCGCTACGGCACTAAAATGCCTAGTCGCACTGGTTCTCGCTAAGCGACTGAAGTCGCAAGTCAAGGACGACAACGAAAGACTGGCGGAAAATTTGAGGAAGATTGGGGGTTTTAGAGTGGCTTGGCTATAATTCCCCCACATCTATAAAGTGGAACGAAAGTAGCGGTTAGTATAACAGAACACTTGTCAGCTACTACAAAAAAAACGTGAAAATTACTTCACGTTTTTTCAATACTGTCCAGTCAAAAATTTCTCTAAGTTAGCAACTGTTTTGATTTGGTAGTCCGTTTTACTTGCATTATTTTCCAAGTAACCTTGCTCATAGCCTGTCACAATAAACTTCGCCATCTGCTTACCATTCATCAATAACTCATACGATTGGTCTAGTTTTTTCAAAACATAAGCTCGATACTTGGAAGAACCTGACTCTTCCGCTTTTTCGACCAATTTTCTAATCAATTCAGTATCCATTTCATCTCCTTTTCGAGGTTAAACTCAACTGCTTGAAACAAATGATAGCAATCTTGAAAGAAAAATCCCTCGTTAAATTCTTTAAAATATAATTACAAAGTCATTGTAGCAAAGCTAAAGCGATTTTTCAAGAACTTATAGGAAAATTCATCAAAGATATATTGCTTTGAATTTCGTCTGACATCTATAAAACACTAGTGCTTTGCGCCTCAACTTGTGGCTTCGGCTTTTGCTCTTGGGGCTTTAGGACAGCGGAGACAACACTTAGTTTTCTTGGATCAATCATTTTTTAGTCGCTTAGTTGTTGCCCCTAGAGAATGTAGCTTAATTCACCAGCGATTCAAAACTTTTCCTGAATAATTCTTGATTTCATTTTTCGGATTCAACCATAGACTTAATCGGTTCATAGGATTTTCGATGAATAGGTGTAATTCCCAACTCTGTCAGTGCTGACAGATGTTTTGCTGTACCGTAACCAACATTATTTTCAAAATCATAACCAGGAAATTCAAGAGCAAAACTTGCCATCATCTCATCACGGGTCACTTTTGCAATAATTGAAGCCGCGGCAATCGAAAGCGATGTTGCATCCCCATGAATAATCTTGGTCTGTGGTATCTCAATATCAAGCGCCATCGCATCAATCAACAGATGCTCAGGAACAACTTTCAAATTTTCTACTGCCTGTAACATTGCGATTTTTGTCGCTTCATAAATATTAACTTCATCAATTTTTTCGTGACTAACCACTCCAATTCCGACAGCAATAGCTTGTTTTTGGATTTCAGTAAATATCGCATGATGTTTTGATTTTGGCACTTTTTTACTATCATTCAATCCTCTAATTTTACAATTAGGAGGTAAAATCACCGCCGCTGTCACTACTGGTCCTGCAAGTGGTCCCCGTCCCACTTCGTCAATTCCAGCAATTAACTCAATGCCTTGCGCATATAAATTCCGCTCAAATTCAAGCATTTTCTCCAAGCGTTCATTTTCTACGGCTTCCACAAGAATTTGTTTTTTTCGAGCCTTGATTGCCAAATGAACACCTGAGCGTAAATCAGCTTCAAAAATCTCAAATTCAGGTGCTGACAAATCTGTCAGTTCTGACAATTGTTCTTTAATTTCTTTAATCGTTTGTCCCATTTTTATAAATTCCCATTTTCAAGAAAAAATTACTGACACTGTTTAACATTTATACCTATGGTTTACGTTTCACGCAAACCGCTTCTTGCAGTATCTTTGCAGCTGCCACTTAGTGTTAGATTGCGATTTGAACTTGCCACTTTATAGGATCTTCAGCGCTTACGGATATGCTAGTTGTTACATCTAGTGGCGTAGCGAGCATCGGCAGCCTTTTTATCAGACGCTTTAGCGGCTAGATAAAACGGACAAATGTTTATCGCGTAGCCGTAAGGCGGAGATAGCACGCACTTGCTTTGATAAAAACTCCATTAATTCTTGTAATCACCGACTCTATCCAAGCAGAAAAGCCCTAATTTCCCATCTCGAGCATCCTTTACAAATAGACTGTAAAATCGGTCATAATCATCTCGAAATCCAAAACGACGTGTCAATTCCATAATTAATTCAGGAACCTCTAAATCTAAATCTTCATCATTAATATGATAGCGTTTCTTTGTCAATTCAGGATAATGCTTCAAAAAATAATCCAAACCAAAAATTGTTACCTCATCCATCGGAAGCAAATCATCCTTGATCGCACCCGTCAAAGCTAATTTCAATCCCACAAGCTGATCTTCAAACTTAGGCCACAGAATCCCTGGAGTATCGAGTAATTCTAGTTCCTTATTTGTACGAATCCACTGCTGCCCTTTGGTAACACCAGGACGATTTCCCGTTACGGCTACCTTTTTACCAGCTAGACGATTCATCAATGTTGATTTTCCAGCATTTGGAATACCAATAATCATCGTTCGCAAAGTGGTATGGGCAATTCCTCGTTCGCTGTCACGCGCCATTTTAGCCGACATTAACTTTTTAGCAGCTATCGTCAAACGTTTTGCCGTGTATTCTTCCTTAGAATTTATCGCCAATGTTATAAAGTTTTGTTGCTCAAAATATTCAATCCAGTCCTTCACAGCACTAGAATCAGCCAAATCCGCCTTATTCAAAGCAATAATTCGCGGTTTATCACCAATAATTTGTCCCAGCATAGGGTTTCTTGAACTCATCGGTAACCTAGCATCTACCAGCTCAATCACAAAATCGACATACTTCAAGTTCTCTTGCACCTGTCGCCTTGCTTTTGACATATGTCCTGGGAACCATTGGATTGTACTCATCTATTTCTTTCCTTTCATACTCACAATTAAACTTCTTTCTAGTTTTTATCACTTCACTTTGTAAAATCAATTTTTCTCTTTTTCACGCAAAGTAATAAAGTGAGACAAAATAATAAATTATAATTTTATTCAGTACCCCATTTTAGCATTTTTTTGCCTTTATTTCTTGTCCTTAAAAAACCGTATTTTTCCAAAATAAAAAATTATCTCTTAAATTTTACCACTATGTATAAATAATCCCTTGACAAGCATTTAAAACAATTTTAAAATAAAGAGCGTATTTTTTTTAATATGGATTAATATGGCAGTGAAAGGAATTTAAATGATTTATAAAAAATATGGTGAGATTTTTAGAGCATTAAGACAACAAAAAAAGCTCTCTGTTTTGCACTTTGAAAGCATTGGTATCTCAAAAGCAACCTTAGCGAAATTTGAACGTGGAGAATCAATGATGGGATTTGACCGTGTCGTTCTAGCATTACAAGAGTTAGGCATCTCTCTTGAAGAATATGAACAAATTTTAAATAATTATACAAATAGTGACCAAGATGAATTAATTGAACGCGTCATCATCGCAGACCTCTATAGTGATAAAAATGAATTATTAAAACTTATAAATGACCTTGAACAATCCGGACATTATTCCCTCGCTCTTGCTGCCAAAAGTACCTTGTTTTCCTTGAATGACATAGAAAGTGAACAAATTATTGATTATTTATTTTCAATCAGTATCTGGGGCTATATGGAGCTAAGTATTTTTTATCTCTTTCTGCCAAATCTCAGCGCTCGAGAAACACAATTATTAATCAATTCTTTTTTGATTGAAAAACATCCTCTACTTTCTTCTTCCAAACATAGAAATAAGCTACTTCAGATTGCTTATAAATCTGCCATTCTTTTTTCATCACGTGGATACATCGATTCTGCAAAATACGTTATAAATTGTATTGATAATTATCATCTAGAACATGATATGTTCAATCAAAATTTGAGAAATTTGTCCGTAGGGTACTGGAATTTTTGTTTTAAAAACACCTCCGAAGGAAAACTACAAATACAAAAAGCAATTGATATTTTCAACAGTCTCAATCTCTCCGAAGTCTCGAAATATTATCAAAATATGCTCGATAGACTATAAATACCTAATCCCTCTTGCTTATTTCTAATTAAAAATCTCCCCTTTTCTAACAAAGAGGAGATTTTATATTCTATGTTTTTATATGCCAAAAATGAATTCACAGATAAAAATTATGATAAACGAAATAGAAACAATAAAAATAAAAATCATCATTAATAACGCAACAACAATTTCCATTTTTGATACATTTTTCAAATTTGTACCTCCTTATATTATTCTATGTTAACTTTATCATAAGCAAATACGATTTTTAGTCCCTTCTTTTATACGATAAATCTATCCCTTTCTTCTCTTTTCATATCGCTCTATAAAATCTTACCTATTTTATGACACATTCTGATTTTGGCCAATATATTTAGTGTATAGTAATTTATAATGATTATTCAAAAATACCAAATTATACGTTTTTCACTACTTTTCACAAGTGTTTTTGAGACTCTATAAATACCAATACCAAAGAAAGGACTTGCAAACTCAAAATTGCAAGTACATACTCATGAAAAACAATATCAAAGAATATATATTAATCATTATTGGCTCTCTATCAATTGCTTTTTCTGTAAATTGTTTAGCAATTCCAAACCTGCTAGGTGAAGGAGGAGTACCCGGACTAATCGCTATGGGCACTTATTTATTTGACATCCCCTCCTATCTTACCAACTTTTTTCTTAACGGTTTACTTATAATATTTAGCTATCGTTACTTTAATAAAACTCTAATTTTTCGGACAGTTTTTGTCGTAATCCTCTCCACTATCTTTTTGCATCTTACAGCACATCTCCCTCTCAGGCTTCCATATCCTATCCTTGCCGCTGTTTTAGCTGGTGCTTTCATGGGAGGGGGATTGGTCTCATTTATTTAGGAAAAGCAACGTCTGCAAGTGGTAGTCTAATTGCTAAAATACTGGAAAAAAAATTCAATATCCGAAAAAGTCTGGGCTTGCTTATATCTGACCTTTCTGTAATTCTTCCATCTAGTATTTTTTTAGGAATTGAGCGTTCACTTCTCACCATCATTTCTGTTTATGTGTCCTCTAAAGTATTATCTATCATTATCGAAACAGATTTATCCAAGTTCTTCAAAATTTCTAAGAGTTTTTCATAAAATATCATTCTACTAGGAAATAATTATGCTCATTATTGATATCTACACAATACCAAATACTCTCAAAAATAAAAAAAGCCTTGCAAAACTTGTGGCTCGTGTCGTTAAAAATATAAAAAAAGATAAAACTCACGGAAATGTCCTATGTCTCATTCATGAAACTGATGCTCTTTCCAACGACAATGGAGAAGACAATTATATTCACAGCCATATTATTCATAGCTCTGGAGAGCTTAATCGCTCTCAACAGTCAAAAATATTTGAAGAACTCACATATTTACTTCCGAGATTTTCTGAGCAAACCAATAGAATATCTATCTCTTTTAGCGAAACAACACCCACTTATTTTAGTAGTTTTTGGTAAAGTTATTGATTTGCACTATATCCAATACACGAAATTCAAATTACTAAAAAATGAGCTAGGATTAACGTCCTAGCTCTGCATAAACTCCATTAACGTTTAATATTAGGATTAGTGAAAATATCCGACGAATCATCACTAGGCGATGAAAACTCTGAAATAATCGCTCCCTCTTCTGCTGCTTGAAACCAATGCAAAGTATCAGGAATAATTGTATACTGTTCTCCTGCCTCAAGTACAATCTCATGTCGAATGGTATACCACTCTTTGCTCTTTTCTGGAATTTTAGCTGAGATTTCTTGCACATTTTCCTCGCCTTCCACATAAAGATAGACTTTACCATAACGAACTCGAAAAGTTTCTTCTTTTCCTTCAATTTCTAACTTTACTCCTCGCCGTGGATGGCGATGTTCTGGACAAGTTTGTCTAGGAAGTAAAACCATTTCTTTCGCACAATAGCGGTCATTATTCACATAAACAATGAGATTAAGTCCCTCTTCCTCAATGTTTTTCAACCCAAAATCAGCATACTCTATACCATCTAGTTCTTGTCTTGTAAAAGCAATACCTGAATTTTTAAATATTGCTCTAATTTTTTCTTGATACATTAATTTACACTCCTTAAGAAATTTTGAGATCTCCAAACTCAATATCTTCCTCTTCTTTTTCCTCAAACTCAGCCATTTCATTTGGATTAACGGGCTTCATTATAAATACAAAGACAATAGCTTGTGCTAATGAACCAATAATAAGAGCAACAACGAAGAGAAATCCACGATTACCCGTCATCGTTGGCACAGCAAACATCCCTGATGCTGGAATATGACTATCACAACCCCAAAACATTGACAATGCCCCAAATATACCACCACCAATGCCTGTTGCAATCATATTTTTTAACCAATTTTTGAAGATAATTGGAAAACACCCCTCGGTAATCTGACAAAATCCCATAGGAATAGCAGATTTTAATGTTTCAATATCCTGTTTATCAAAGACATTTTTCTTAAATATTTTCTGAAGGATTAAGGCAAGTCCGTAGCCAAATGGTGTAATCATGGAGGCACCAATCAAAACGGTAAGCGGTGCATAAATATTTTCTGAAAACATCGCAAACACCACTGCAAATACTGTTTTATTGATAGGTCCGCCATAATCAATAGAAGCAAGAACACCAATAATCAAACCATAAATCAAAAGTTGTGAAGAATCAAGATGATTTAAATAATTTGTCAGCAAACCGACCAGATAGTTGATTGGCGTACCAAGTATATAATACATCACCATTCCACCTAGAAAAGATGATACAAATGGCACAATTAAAGTTGGCATTAGACCTTCCATCCATTTTGGGACTTTAACATTAGCATAGAAAAGTAATGTAATAATCCCAACAACAAATCCTGATGCAATGCCACCGATAAACCCAGTATTAATCCCATGAGCAACGAATCCAACAATCAATCCTGGTGCAATACCTGGCTTATCTGCAATAGAGTAAGCAATCGCAGTAGAGACCACTATGGGAAGATAACCTAATCCATAGCCCCCATTGTTGTCATAGTGTCCGCAAAACTAAATCCTTTTGAAAAGTCAGCGATTGATGCTCCTCCCATAATATTACCAATAGCGAGCAAGAACCCTGCCGCACAAATGATTGGTAAAAAGAATGAGATTGCCGTCATTAAATGTCTTTTAAAACCTAAATCTTTTAAAACACCCATTATTATACTCCTTGATGTACTTCTTCGAGTTTTTCAACTAGTTTGTTTGGCGACTTGACAACAAGGCTAGTTGGTACTTCGACAACTTTTTTACCTTCAAAGCGATTACGACCATTAATTTTTATATCTGCCGCAATAATAACAATATCAGCTTCAGCGATTTCTTCTGGCGTCAGCTTATCCTGTTGCCCAGCAAGTCCTTGTGTTTCGATATGAATGGTATGCCCATGTTCAATACCTGCTTGTGTCAACTTCTCCTTAGCAATATAGGTATGAGCAATCCCCGCTGTGCATGCTGCAATTCCAACAATTTTCATAGTTCACCTCACAATTTTTATTTTTGTAACCGTTATCTTTTTCATTTTTTAAATTTCTCTTTGGATTTAACCAAAGAGAAATTTAGTCTATCAGTACCAAATTACTGAAAATAATACTTAGCTGTATTACTCGCGCCAAAAAGTTGATTCTTTTGATGAACTACTTTTTCGGTTTCTTTCATAGGTGCTGGGAAGAGTATATTCGGTTCGCGTTTTTCATTATTACCATCATTAAGCTCTTCTCTTAATCGTTCTGCAAAAACAATTTTAATATCTGATGAGATATTCACCTTATTGATTCCATGCGTAACTGCTGCTTTAATCTCAGAATCCAAGTTATTAGACGCCCCATGCAATACTAGCGGAATACCTGTTTCTTTAACAATTTCTTCCAAAACATTAATTGCTAATTTGGGCTGAAGCCCTTTTGGATAAAGACCATGAGAGGTCCCAATACCTACAGCAAGTGAGTCACACCCTGTCCGCTCAACAAATTCTTTAGCTTGTGCTGGATCAGTATAAATTCCTTGTTGATTACCTCCTTCCACATTATTACCAGTATTGCCAATTGTTCCAAGTTCAGCTTCAACGGACACCCCAACAGCATGTGCCGCTTCAACAACTTTTTTAGTAATTTCAATATTTTCTTCGAATGGAGCTAAAGATTTATCAATCATAACCGATGTCATCCCTAGTTGAATTGCATGAATGACTTGTTCATAACTTGCACCATGGTCCAGATGGATCGCGATTGGTAACTTGGTCTTATTTGCTGCATCAATACATGAAGCAACAAAATTATCTTCCAAGAAGCTCAATTCATCTGGATGAATTGCTATGATAAATGGTGCTTGATCTTCTTCGCATGCTTTCAAAGTGGCGTTTAAGAGTTGTCCTGACCCACAGTTATAAGCTGGAATTGCAAAGTTCTTTTCTTTTGCGACTGAGAGTAGCTCTTTACCTGTTACTAAAACCATTGTGGTTCTCCTTTATAAAATATAATTTTTTATGACAAAATTTGTCTTGCAGATTTAGTTAGCAGTCGTCATTAGCTGATATAACTCATCAACACTTGTAACTTCTTTGAGTTTATCAAGAAAATCACTATGTGCTAGTAACACAGCAATTTGCTGCAATAGTAGTATATGAGTTGTATTAGCATCTGTATCTTTGACAGCAAACATAATGACTACTTTGACAGGCTGTTCATCCAAAGTTTCCCACTCAATTTCTTCATCTAATACAGCAACTGCAATCGTGGTATCCTTAACGGCAATTGATTTTCCGTGTGGAATAGCAATACCTTGTCCTATCCCCGTCACTCCCTCTTTCTCTCTCAAATAAACATCATCAATAAATTCTTGAGCATCAAAGAGATATCCTTTGGTTGCAAGCAAGTGACCCAGTTCATTAATCACCTCATCTTTAGTTTTGGATTTTGATGGTACAACTATCAAATTCTTATGAACGACTTTACCTAAATCAATGTCTGTCATTCGTTTTCTCACTTTCTTCTAAAATATAATTTATTTTCTGAACGTCTTTCTCTGTTAAAAGTGGACTAATCGTCAGAATTGGAACTTTGCCAATTTTTGTAACGGATACATCAAGTGTTGATAAAATCAAGTCAATATTTTCTTCAATAAATCCTTGACTTTTTCGTGCCTGGCGATTGCTCATCGCTGCAATAACATTTAAGTTGGGAATTTTCTTTTGGAGCCGTGCTTTTAATAACTCGCTGGTACCAATACCTGTTGCACAAACTAATAATACTCGTTTGTCAGTTGTCACTTCTAAATGATATTTTTCAAAATAAAGTGATAAATATCCAATTTCTGCCTCATCTATTTTAGTTTCAAAGGCAAGTTCATGGTTGATTCCATCAATGATTTTTGACAATTTTTCAAAGGTTTTCGTGTACTTTAACTTCACTTCGTCTAGCAAATTGTTTTCAATCTTAATTCCTAATCGCAAACGAGAAAGCATGGGTAACACATGTTGGTATAAATCTTCATATAGTCTACGACTTTGTGGCAATAGAGTAACATTAGCTATTTCAAATACATTGATTATCAGTGTTTTGGTGACTTCTTCTGCCAAACATTCATCTATTGCTTGACTTTCTTGTCTACTTAAATTGATAGCATATAAGGTTTGAAACATTAATAACTGTTCTGCCTCTTTTAACTCAACATTGAGATAGTTTGAAAAGTTTTTCGTGATAATGCTTGCGAGATCTGCTAAAGACTTATTTTTCATCATAAGTTGTCTCTCTGATTCATTTATCTCATGGATAGATGTTTGAATACTCCCTTCTCTGACCCGCTTAACAAGAACAGATAGATGAAGTCTGACAGTCCAATCATAAGGATAGCTAAGATATTGTTGTGTTTTTTCTTCTATTAACTCTACTTGTTTATCAATAAATTGATTGTCCACTGAAAAGAGGTTAAGCCCAATTTGTTTGAGACTGTTATTTTTGTTAATCGTCATAATCAAATCGTTAATCGCTCGTCTAATTTGAATTTCATCTCCTTCAATCCAGACATAATACTGATTTGTCTTGAAAACAAGATGAAAATCTTTAAATGCTTGTTTGATTTTATTTAGGCGCGTGGTCTTTGCACTATTTGACAGATAATCTATTTTCAAAACATCATACTGCCTTTTATTAGGATGGCTGAATAAAATTGTCAACATAATATCATATAAGGCTTTATCATCTTGTTCATCAACTGATAATTCAGCGTAAACATCCTTATCTTTGAAGTAAGCTGATAGCCGAAATCCTTTTCCCGCCTGTGATAGAATTAGTGGTTCAGCATAATGTCCTGTATACCGTTCATTGATTTTTTTAATCATCCGTCGAATCGTTTTATCCGATACGAGTAACTGTTTTGCTAAACTTGCAGCTTCAACATAATACTCAAAATTTAGTAGGCTCATCACCTGTCGTTCATTAGCATTTAATTCCACAACTCCATCCTTTCTTTTTTTATTACGTTTCTATCTTTTTTTCTTCATAAGTCTATTTTATCTGTTTTCTATAGATTTACTCACTTTCCTGTGTCCACATATATGGACAATTTATAAAATGAAGTCAAGACTTATTCAGTGGGAGTTTCGTAAAATATTTGTCCATTTTATCAGTCGCTATCTTCGCTGCGCTACGCTGTCCGTTTGCTCTTGCTGCTTTAGCAGTTAAGCAAACGGACAGCGGACGGAGACCGTTCGTAGAACGGCGTGCGAAGCACGTAGCACCGTAGAGAGCATCGACAGCCTTTTTATCAGACGCTTTAGCGGCTAGATAAAACGGACAAATGTTTATCGCGTAGCCCGAAGGGCGGAGATAGCACGCACTTGTTTTGATAAAAATTTGTACGAAAAAGACCTCCATTTGCTTCTGGAAGTCTCACTTTAAGAATTTGCTACTAACGATGATTATCACGGATACATCTTTTCCATATTTTGAACGCGCATGGATTTATTCCTTGATACGTGAGATGCTGGATAGTAAAACACTTGATTTTATGTATGCCCGATGATTTATCGCGACTCATGACAGACTGACTTATTTTACAACCATGACATTACAAGGGGCATGACTTACTACATATGTTGTTGTAGAGCCACGAGCATACGATTTATCAGACCTTTGCTGTTGGAGCCGATGACGATTAAATCAACATTATTTTCCTTCGCAAATTTGACAATCTCTTTTTTGGGATTACCCATGAAGCTGTGAAGTTCAAACTTTACTTCTTCATTGATACTGTTTGATACATCTTCTGTAATTGTTCTTGATTTTTCTTCTAAATCTTCTAAACTAATTGTTAAGGCAAGTGGTGTCCCGCTAAGCATGGTTTCATCTTTAATATGCAGGACAAACAGCGACGATTTATTTCTTTTTGTAATCGCTACTGCTTCATGAACCGCCTGTTTTGCTTGTTCTGAATCATCTACTGCAACTAAAATTCTTTTATATTCGTCTCTCATTGTAAGCGTCTCCTTTATTCTATTTTATTATAAAATGTAGAAAAAGTCTATTTTTTAGAATATAAATTACACTGAACAAAAACAAGCAGTTAATCCTGCTTGTTTTTTTATTCTCTTTTTCTTCTTTTTCGCCGTAAATATTTGATGATTACCCCCGTCAAACCACAAGTCAACGCTCCTACTGCTCCAATGGCTCCTGTAACTTCTAAGATGGGCTGATAAAGATATCGTCCTAAGATAAAAATAATGACACTTGCTATGATAATAAATATCCAAGTTTTACTCATCGCAACCCTATCGTTCATAAATTATTTCCTTCTGAGCTTTTATTATAAATTATAGCACAAAGATATTCTTTAACGCACAGCTAAGAAACATGATATAATAAGCAAACTAAGTATTGAGAGGATTCGCAAATGTCTCATTTGGAAATTAGAAGATTAACTGAAAATGATGAACAAGCTTTTTTAAATTATGTTGAGGCTTGCAAAAATGATTTTACAACATTTGGTCATTTTGCAAGGCATCGTTATGCTAACTTTAAAGTGGGAAATTACAAACAACTGCTCGGAGAATTACAACAAGTTGAGATTTCTCCGAAAGATTGTAACCAGTCACGACAAATCAGTTATTTTGCTTTTAAAGCTGGAAAAATCGTTGGAAGTATTCGTTGTCGATTTGACTTGGAAAAAGATGACTTACTTTTGTATGGTGGACATATTGGTTACGATGTTCCTGAATTTGCTAGAGGACAACATATTGCTGAAGAAATGTGCCAATTCGCCTTTAAGCACTATCTTTCCGTTAATATCACCTCTATTTTAGTTACGGTTGATGAAAATAATTTTGCAAGTCGGCATATTATTGAGAAGTTGGGAGGTCAGTTAAATAACTGGGTCTATGATTCTGAAGACCAAGCCATTCTAGCACGATATTGGATTAATCTTTTAAAATAAAAAGCACCTTTTCAGGTGCAATGTAAAATTAGATGAGATATAGGTAAATTACCTACTATCATTTTACTTTTATATATGAAATAGGTCAAAAGAATTGTTTACAAAATTAAAATAAACTCTGTCAGTACGCTGACAGAGTTTTGTCAATTTCAATTTACTCCTTTGTCAGTAACTCTTTTATCTTTCGTGTTCGCGGAAACTAAAATAATTTCCACCACCGACAATGATATGGTCAATAAAAGAAATGCCTAAATTATCACAAGAAATTTTTATTTTGTCAGTAAAAGTTCGGTCTGCACTACTTGGTTGCAAACTTCCAGAAGGATGATTATGCGCGACAAGCAAACCAACTGCAAGATTTTTCACAGCATGATAAAGAATTTCTCTTGGGTTAGCCAAAGCATGATTTACAGCCCCTATAAAAATGGTTCGTTTCTCAATAATTTTGTTCTGGCCATCAAGATATATCGCAAGGAGATGCTCCTGTTCGTAGTCACGCATCTCAAATGCCAAACTCAAACCAAACTCTTGAGCGCTCATCACTTGTCCATGCCTATGGTGTTCTGCGGTCTGAATCCTTTTTCCAAGCTCCATCATCGCACGAATTTCGATTGCTTTAGCTTGACCAATTCCTGAAATTTCCTTCAACTCTAAAATAGAAGCATGGCAAAAACGCTCCATCGTCTGAAAATGTTGTAAAATTTTTGCGGCAAGTTCAAGCGCGGATAACTTTTTTGTTCCTGTCCGCAGCAAAATAGCAAGTAATTCACTATCCGATAACTTCTCTGACCCTAATAGTTCTAGTCTTTCTCTTGGTAACATGGGATAAGGATTCTCTTTTACTTCGTACATATCTATTTATACGAAAAATAATGTCTTTTGTCACTGACAGACTCAAAAATTTACTGACAAAAATCCTGTCAGCACATTCTGACAGGATTTTCTTACTAACAGAAAGTCTGTCAGTGATTTTTATCAAAGCAGCACTATCTCCGTTTCGCTGTCCATCCACCGCAGTCATCCATTCGCTCTAAGCGACTAGAGAAAATGGACAAATGTTTTACGAAACTCATACTGAATAAGTCTTGACTTCATTCTACTGTAACAGCCTTTGCGAGATTACGTGGTTTGTCAACATCAAGGCCACGTTGCATTGAAGCAAAATAAGCAATCAGTTGCGTAGGAATAACCATCGAAATAGCTGATAAGAATGGATGAACATTATTGACAACAATTGTATCATCTTCACGTGCTACGCCTTCTTCAACAATGGTAATTGCTGAAGCACCACGTGCTACCGTTTCCATCACATTTCCACGTGTATGCGCTGCAACTTCTTCATTATTAGAAATCAAAGCAAGAACTGGGGTATCTTTTTCAATCAGCGAAATAGTCCCATGCTTTAATTCACCAGCGGCGAAACCTTCACATTGGATATATGAGATTTCTTTAAGTTTAAGCGAAGCCTCCATCGCAACGAAATAATCTTGTTTACGTCCAATATAAAAAGCATTTCTTGTAGTTGGCAAGAGTTTCGCTACAACCTCAGCGATTTCTTCTTTTTCAGAAAGCGTAGACTCAATCGACTGAGCAACTAGAGAGAGCTCCTTAACAAGCTCAAAGTCGCTCGCAGCCGCATTTCCATCAGCTTCTCCAACTGCTTTAGCAAGAAAAGCGAGCGTTGCAATTTGTCCTGTGTAAGCTTTCGTTGACGCCACAGCAATTTCAGGACCTGCACCAATCAACATCGTATAGGTCGCTTCACGTGACAAAGTTGAACCTGGAACATTTGTCACGGTCAATGAAGGGAGACCAAGTTCATTGACTTTAACCAAAACTTGACGGCTGTCTGCTGTTTCTCCAGATTGAGATAAGAAGATAAAGAATGGTTTTTTAGAAAGCAATGGCATACCATAACCCCATTCACTAGCAACACCAAGCTCGACTGGGGTAGAAGTTAAAGATTCCAACATCATTTTTGCACCAAAACCTGCATTATACGATGTTCCAGCAGCAATGATATAAATACGGTCTGCTTCTTGCACAGCCTTAACGATATTTTCATCAACTTTCATTGCCCCGTTTTCATCGGCATAAGTCGCAATCAATTTGCGCATAACGGCAGGTTGTTCATCGATTTCTTTGAGCATGTAAAAAGGATAAGTCCCTTTACCAATATCAGAAAGGTCAAGCTCTGCTGTGTAGCTTTCACGTTCGACACGATTTCCATCGTAATCTGCAACTTCTACATTATCCTTAGTTAAGATAACCAGCTCTTTGTCGTGAATTTCCATGAATTCTGAAGTTTCGCGAATCATTGCCATCGCATCAGAGCAGACCATATTGTAGCCGTCACCCAAACCAATCAGGAGCGGTGATTTATTTTTGGCAACATAGATAACATCAGGTGTTTCAACATCCATTAGCGCAAAAGCGTAAGAACCTTTAATCACATTCAACGCTTTTTTAAAAGCTTCAAGCGTTGCAAGACCTTCTTCTTCAGCAAATTTTGCAATCAAATGTACTGCAATTTCTGTATCAGTTTGCCCCTTGAACACATCATCTGCCACATATTCTTCTTTTAACTCAACAAAATTTTCAATCACACCGTTGTGAACAAGGACAAAACGACCAGATGTTGAAGTATGAGGGTGTGCATTATCCTCCGTTGGTTTACCGTGTGTTGCCCAGCGTGTATGACCAATTCCTGATGTTCCAGCGACATCAATGCCGATTTTACTACGCAAATCTGCAATGCGTCCTACTGATTTCACAAGACTATTATTTTTGCTTCCTGTTACAAAAATTCCTGCTGAATCATAGCCACGATATTCCAGCTTTTCAAGTCCTTGCATCAAAATATCCGTTGCATTACGTGAACCCACAACACCTACGATACCACACATATTGTTTCTCCTTTAAATACCAAAATTATAAATTATATAAAATTGGTATATTCATTTTATTTATCGTTTTTTGAATTACAAATAGCATTATAATATAACTTTATCATCATGTCAAGAATTTATATATAAAATTGGTATAACCACAATAAAAGGATTGGTATAGTTGTTAATTTTATCACAATAAAACCTAGATTTCACAAGGAAACTAGGTACTTTTTTACTTCAATATTTTTAACGTATATTCTTTATTGTTCCATTTGACAAAACTAGGATAAGTCAACATTAAGAAAGTTAACCCTTCAAGAAATCCACCAATAGTATCACTTGGATAATGTACCCCACAAATACTCTTGAGAACATCACAAGAACAGTTAATAACAACACTAACCCTGCCAGACCAAGCTTTGCGCTTCTCGTTTTCAACTTAGTGAAATAAATCAAAAAAAGACTTCCAAATAAAATTGTCGCAAAAACAGAATGACCACTTGCAAAACTTTTCCCACTTTGGTGAGCAAAAGCTGCAAGACGATGGATATCTGGTCTGCTCCGACCAATCACATCTTTAACAAGTGTATTAAATCCTGTTCCAAGCACCGTCAATCCAGCAAACCACAAGCCACCTATTTTTTGTTTGAGCAAGAAAAATAAAAGTAAGGCTACAAGAGCAGCTGTGATAATCCCACCTGTATCACCAAATAAATTGGTATAAGCAGTAAAAAAATGTGTTAAAATTGACGAATTTTGGAGTTGAAAAGCAAGATTTTGTATTGGCCCATCAAAACTTAGCGGTATCTGTGTATAATCCAATTTGACCCAAACCATCAAAATTATGAATAAAATTCCGGATATTACCCCAATAGAATAAGATATTTTTTTGTTCATTTTTTTCTTTCTAATCTTGTTTAATTTATACTAGTTTCATTTTAAAATCAGGCAGGATTTTATACCACTTGTACTCCTGTTCAAATCGTAAGCGACTAAACGGCTACTTAGTGTAGCTGCTTTACAGCATGCCTGTGGCGTGAAATGAATAGACCGCGCAAACAGAGTGTATGCCATGGCATCATGAAGGTCAATTAGATTACTTTTTACTGTAGTAAGAGACTTCAATTCATAAGCATTGTATTTACAACTTAAATACTCTCATTTACTCAATATGAGAATTCACAACTGGCACTTTCTCAAAATGCTCAATCAATGAATAGACCCCTATAAAAAATAAAAGTCCAAAAGTCATAAATTGATAGCGCGTCTTTACTTCCCAAATCAATGTATGAAATAGACTTATACCAAATATAGTTAACAAAGCAAATAAGAAGGAATTTTTAGTTAGCTTTTTATTGCTCAAAAGTCTTAATGCCACGGCAAGAAGGAATAAAGCTACTAAGGCTTTTGAAAACACTTGAAAAATAAGTCTAATCGCACTGATGTGTTCCAAATAAAACTTTGGTGCAAAAATATAGGATTTTTGATAATCTGTCAATGTTTGAAAGGTTCCTTCTCGCCATAAAATACCGTATTTGACAAACAAATGAAAAATAAAAGTCTCTGGATTATAGCTTGCAAGTCGTGTTGCAATTCCTGAAATATCCGCACTCTGTGCAGAAGAAAAACCGATATGATGTAGTGTATAACTGCGATCAGCACGATTATACTCTCCAAATTTTTGTTGATTTAAACCCATATAAATCCAATGTGCTATAGGAAATTCGTCTAGATTTGCACTGTTATAGTGATAATTTGCATCAAGAACTTTCCCAGCACCTATCGCTAACAAAAGCCCTACAATAGATGCAATAAAAAGTTGAATAACTTTTCTATAGATATTTCTATGTGTTTTATAAGTGAATAGTCCAATTATCACTAAGGCGACAAGGGCAATAATAAGATTTGGCCTCATAAGATAACCATATGCAAAAACTAATGCAATAATCAATAACTTCCACCAGTTCAATCTCCTACATTCGAAGAAAAACAATAGAAGTGCTAGAGCAAAAATACTAGCTCCATCAGTATAACCAACTTGAATAATAAAACTATAAAATGCTGGGATAATGGTTGATAATAAAGCCGCAAAAGTCGCAGCACGTGGATTTTTATGCCATAAAGTCGAAATAATCAATATTACACTTCCCAAAAGTAAAGCAATATTGTAAGCAAGGAAAATCGGATTAAAACCTATATGTAAAAACTGTCCCACTCTCATGAAAACACTATACAAAATCGTTAATGGAACAAGATTTTTATATTGTAAAATCCATTCACTCCAGTTAAAATTACCTTGCACGAGCTGTCTAGCCATAGTTATACATATCTGGACATCTCCAAATAATTGAACTCTTATCAGGATGACATTCAATAGTGCGCTGACAGCGACACCTATTACTGACAGAGCAATGATTCCCCTTAACTGGCTTACTGACAGCTTTTGCAACCCTCTATCAATGGCTCGGAAGACTAAATATAATACGAACATTGTTAAAATAACATAAATCGGATTAACAAATCCTGTATCAGTATTTACAACGAAGACCATCATCAAGAGCGAAAGCAACACAAAACCTAGTAAAACATAACGAGTTACTCTTTCAAATTTAAACACATCTAATGCTGTTTCCCTTCTTTATCAAAACAAGTGCGTGCTAAGCTTTGAATTTCGTCCGACTAAATTCAGTGGCGAGTTGCCCTTTTATCAGTCGCTTTAGCGACTAGAAAAAATGGATAAATGTTTTACGAAACTCCCACTGAATAAGTCTTGACTTCATTTTGGTCCAAAAACAAGGTGAAAAACAGAACCCTGTGGTAAATTGTCAGACACAAAAATCCATGCTCCACAAGCCTCAGCATATTGTTTAGCAATCGCAAGTCCTAGACCAGTCCCAGGAATTTCACTTGACCTTGACTTATCAACGCGATAGAAACGTTCAAAAATCTTTTCTTTTTCTTCGTCAGCAATTCCTATCCCTTCATCAGCTACTGACAGATCGATACTATCGCCTTGTTCTCTCAATCGAACAATAATTTTACTGTCAGCGGATGAATATTTTCCTGCATTTTCCAAAAATGCAACGAGAATTTTTTGAATGGCTGCTCTGTCAGCACTGACAGAAAATGATAGATCATTTTCAAAAATAATTTTCTGTGTCAGCGCAGGTTGAATTTCTTTCACAGTTCTGTCAGTAAATTTGCTTAAATCAAATATTTCATTTTCCATACTAAAATGATTCCCTCGTGATATTGTCAATAATTCTTCAATCATTCGCTTCATCCGTAAAGATTCTTCATCAATATAATTCAGTGAATCTTCAACAATTTCTGGATGTTCACGCCAACGCCGTTTTAAAAGCGTGACATGACCACGAATCGCTGCAACTGGCGTCCTCAACTCATGTGAAGCATCTGATACAAATTGCTGCTCTTGCTCAATCTTTTGATTAAGTCTTCCTAAAAGTTGATTAAAACTCTTTGCTAGTCGCTCCACTTCCACTGGAAAATCAGGAACAATAAGTTCACTTTTTTCCATATCTGTTGCCTTAGCAAGCGCTTCAATAGGTTGACTAATTCGTTTTGCAGAGCGCTTCAAAGCAATCATTGCACCAAAATAGACAACAAGCATCGTGATAACAATTGCCACAATTGTCCGCAAAACCATATTCAACACAATAGTAATATCAAGCCACAACTCCGTTTTTATCCCATGAGAAGTGACCGAACTATACCAAAAAACATCGTCATCCGACAAACTAAAATAGCCCCAGCGCAAACTTCTGCTCTTTAAAAATTGAGTTGTACCATGACTTTCATCAACAGTTCCCGATGGACGAGTCACTCGAATAAAATCAGAGCGCTCTCCATCTTCTTCACCAAGCTCAAATTCTTTCCAGTTAATATTTCCGTTTTGAGCCGCTTCATGAACAGAGCTCAATATAGAAGCTCCCTCCGACTCACGAATTTGTAAACTGCTGAAAGCAACAACAGCAGAAATAACTAGCACATTTAAGAGAGTAAATATCAAGAAAATCCGAGTGGACACTTTAGTGATTAAACTAGCACTTGTCTTTGATTTATTATTAACTATTTTTTTTCTGTTCATTTTTAAATGATTAAACAACAAAACGCACACTCACAAACACTGCTACAAGAACAATAATATTAAACACTACAATAGCAAGGTTATAGTTTTCAATAGTTTTCTTCATTTGTGAAATCCTTTCATAAGACTTTTTCAAATTTTGAAAATTTCCACTCAACTTTTTATATTCGAGCAAGGTCAAAACCATCATAAGCAAATCAATCACAGTTAATGCAATCATTGACCACGCCCCAGTCTTAGAGAATTCAGCCATTTGATACCCAATGAAGCTAGAGAGTAAAACCAGTGACAAAGGATATGCCCAAAGCACTCTCTTCCACAACAAAGCCAAAGAAACTAATTTAAGCAAACCGTGAGCAAGTAAATAGATTACTGCAAATAATGTCATATCATTTGTCAAATTTTGTGCCGTATGATTAAATAACTGAACTAAAACTGGTAAAGGGGCTTCTTTTGCCAACTGATTAAGCAAGCTTCTAAGCACCGTCATTGGAACCAAAAACAAAGCTACTCCACCAATTACCTCCAATAAAGCAAACAGGCTTTTGAACAAAACTACAATATCAAAACTTGCATCAAGCCATCCAGCTCTCATATTTAATTTTCTCATCCATTTTCCTCTCGCTTCTCATCTTTTCCAGTTCTCACACTAGGACCAATTTGTTGTAACACTGTTTAACTTACCGCCCTTCGGGCTACGTTGTCGATGCACCACGGGTATCCATTCGCTCTAAGCTGCTAAAGCAGCAAGGCGAAATGGTTCGCTACGGTGCTACGTGTTTCACACGCCGTTCTACGAACGGTCTACGCAACTTCGGTTTGCTTAACTGCTAAAGCAGTAAGAGCAAAAGGCAAAGCGATAAGGCGAAATGGCAAGCTCTGCTTTCGTTCTACTGCCCTAGGGTCTCAGCGCTTTAGCGATTGCGATTTGAGCTTGTTGCTTTAGCAACTTAGCAAAATCGACAGCGGAGCAAAGCAAGATAGACTCCAGGGACAGGACCACTTCGCCTTGCGACTTTAGTCGCTTAGAGCGAATGGATAACGAAGCGAAGCGGAGGTGTGACCTCATATCTTTGATATTAAGCAGACTGTTTCAACTTTAGCTGCGTACAGGTCGCTTAGTTGTTACACCTAGAGGTCGTGCCCTGACATTGGTGGGGAGAAAGAATCCCCACCAATACAGTAATCACTTCAACTCTCAAACGTATCACTCCGAAGTCGATATCCCACACCACGCACCGTTTCGATTAATGACGGTTCATCATCCAAATCAATTTTTGACCTTAAATAGCGAACATAGGCATCTACTGTATTTTCCTGACCGTCAAAATCCATGCCCCAAACATCATCTAAAATATCTGCTCGACTTATTGCAACACCTTGATGTTCTAAAAAATACGTCAATAAAGCAAATTCGCGTTGTGTCAAATTAATAGACTCTCCTGATACCCAGGCAGTATGAGCCGAAGTATCTACTTTCAAATGTTCTACTGCATAAACTGTCGTTCTTACCGTTGACCATTTTCTAAAAATCAGCCTCAACCGAGCCAACAACTCCTCAATCTCAAAAGGTTTCGTGATATAGTCATCCGCACCAGCATCCAAGCCAGCAACTTTATCCCCAACATAATCACGCGCAGTAAGAAATATAACTGGTGTATTGGGCTGAATTTTTTTCATCCGTCTTAGAACGGTTAAACCATCTAATTTTGGAATCATCCAATCCAATAACACTACATCTATCGCTGGTTGAGCCTTCTCAAAAAGTTCAAGCGCTTCTTCACCATCAAAAGCTGCTGTTACTTGATAATCTTCAAAAGTCAATTCTTTTTTTACATAATCTGAAATACTTCTCTCATCTTCAACAACTAATACATGATACTTCATTAATACTTCCTCATTTGTTTTATTCCAAAGCTTATTTTATCAGAAGAGTATGCTACATACTACAAGATTTTCCTGAAAATTTTATGATAGATTCTCAGAAAGCTAATTCTTATTATCTATTTCCCCTTACTATGCATTCTAACATTTCAGCAACCAATTGTCCGCGTCAAAATAGAATAATTGAGTATTGTTCAATAAAAACGATAGTTCTCAACTCTCAATCTCCTTCTTCCACTCTCTCACGTTTCTTATGTTTAACGATTGTAATCACCATCAAAGTTATAAAAATTACCAACCAAATCCCCGACATTCCCTTATTTCCTAAAAATCCTCCACGCCAATCATATCCAAAATAATCCGCAAAACTAGCTCCAATAGGGCGGGTAAGGATATAAGCAATCCAGAATGTTAAAATTTCGCTAATAGAATTTTGTCTAGGTTGAGCAAAATAGCGATAGGCAATCACAATCAAAAATATAAGCCCAAGAATTAATCCCGTATTGAGTAACCCTAAACCAAGTCCAAATGGATCAGGATTATATCCCCCTTTTGTATCCGCAAACCAATCTCCCAAAGCAGTCCCCATCGCAAAGCTAAACATAACTGTTACCCAATAGCACAACTCTGCTTTAAGCGTCGTAATTTTATGAATTGATAAACTTTTTGTTAGAAAATACCAAACTAAAAACGAAAATACCATACCAGCAGCAAAGATTAATGTAGTAAAGAGATGAGAGATTCCTAAAACTCCTGACAGCCCATCCGCAAGAATCGTACCAAATACGGCAAGTAATGCAACAGAGAGCCAGTAAAATATTGGACGATATTTTTCTGAATGAATTTGCATATAAATAAAGACACCAAAAAGTATAAGCGACCACCCAACTGTGAAGGTTGCTCCGATTATCTGATTTTGTTGGCCAAAAAGCTGACTACTCCAGTCAGATATGGATTCTCCTTGCCCTGTTGAAACTAATTTTAGTAACCAAAAAAATAATCCAATCATCGGAACTTTGTTCCATTTAAAACTTTTATCAAGCATTTCTCTTGACCTCTTTCTTATTTGATAAATCAAATATACACCAGAGATTTTTTTGAAACTACACGCTTTCAATTGGATTTTTATGATATTTTTTCATAAATATTTCCATTGAAAAGGCTTGACAACTACTTATTAAATAAAAAGTCGAAGCAAGATTGCTCCGATTGAAAGCTTTAATTCAAATTGTGGCTATTTTGTTATAACTGAGTTCGGTTGCTTAGAAATAAATATCACTCTGTGGGATAAGCAAGAGCTACATATTTTTCACGGATATATTTTACAATAATCGCCACTAATACACTAGTAAATAAAACAATGAAAATCATTGACATCTCTCGATTACCTAATAACCCATTATCCCAACGATAACAGAAATAATCTGAGAAACTTGCTCCAATAGGGCGTGTCAAAACATAAGCTATCCAAAAGGTCAAAATTTCCATTACTCCATTTTCACGAGGATGTCCCATCAAGCGGTATGCTAATAACCCAAGAAAAATTGCACCTAAGACATAACCTGCATTCAGATAACCAAGACCTAAATCAAAAGTTGAATGGTCTCCCATCCAGTCCCCATCAAAGTTCCGAGTGCAAAACTCACTGCTACTGTTATCCAATAATAAGTTTCTCTTTTTGAATTTCTAATTTGATGAATGGATAAATTTTTGGTTGCACGATACCACAGAAAGAAACACAGCCCCATTAACACTGTCGTAATACCTACAAGATAAATGATTGGAACACCCAAAGCAGCTGTCAGAGAATCTGCAATTACTGTACCAAAAACTGCTAAAAGCGCAACGGCTCCCAGTAATAAATTGGACGATATCTTTTTGCGCATTTTTGCTTAAATAAGAATACTCCAAACAAACCTCCTGACCAAAGAATAGTCAATATGGCCCCAATCACTTGATTGCCTCCAAACATTCCTTTTAATATACTGTTGGACGCATCAGACACCGACTCCCCATACCTGTCGAAATAAGTTTTGCTATCCAGAAAAGTAGACCAACTGCTGGCACTTTATTCCACTCATAATTGCTTATATGTTTTTCTTGTATCATCTTTATTTTTCCCATCATATTATTTTTATCACTTTATTCTACCAGAAAAAAGAGACTTAAAAACAGGTTTTAAAGAGAATTTTATGATAAATTATCAGAGAAAAATGTAGGTTATTGAGCAAATTTAAGTAATACTAGTCTTTATTATTTTCTTCTTGATTAATAAATTCTTCAATGATGTAACGTGGACGATGTTTTACTTCAATGAATATTTTTCCGATGTATTCACCGATAATTCCAACTGCAAGGAGATTTAATCCACCAAATCCAATAATAGCAATCATGGTAGAGGCCCAGCCTGATACATCAGGCGCTCCGATAAAATGTCTACCAACAATGTAGATTGCTCCAATGATAGCAAAAATAAAGAAAAAGAAACCTATCCATAAAATAAATCGCATTGGTGTGGCCGATGTCGAAGTAATTCCATCTACTGCAAAGCTAAGCATTTTTTTAAGTGGATATTTACTCTCACCAGCAAAACGCTCACCACGTTTGTAATAAACAACAGCTGATTTATATCCCACTAATGGGACCAAACCTCGCAAAAAAAGATTTTCTTCTGGAAATTGTGATAATCCTTCTAAGGCTCGCCTAGACATCAACCTAAAGTCGGCATGGTTGGGAATACTTTGACTCCCTAAAAGTTCCATTGTCTTATAAAAAGCTCCTGCCGTTCTGCGTTTAAAAACGGTGTCAGTATCCCGATTATCTCGCACACCATAAACAATATCACAAGCTTCATCTTCAAACTTTTCAATCATTGCATCAATCGTGTCAATATCATCTTGAAGATCTGCATCCATTGAAATTGCACAGTCGCAGAATGCTTTAACTGTCATTAATCCCGCTAATAGAGCATTTTGATGGCCTCGATTTCTTGAAAGATTGATTCCACTAAATACCGAATCTTCATTATGCTTTTCTTGAATTTTTTCCCAAGTCTTATCTTTTGAGCCATCGTTAACGTACACAATACGGCTTTTGGGGCTAATTTTTTCATTTTCTATCAGTTGACTATATTTTTCTTTCAACCGTTTTGATGTTTCATCAATGACTAATTCTTCATTGTAACAAGGAATGACCATATATAAAATCGTTGTCATAACTGTTCCTTTCTTGAATGTTTGTGATTCTATTAATTTATCTTCAATTTTCCGTTGGAATATTATTATGAGTTTTGGATTTAGAAACTATTTTTACTAGATTTACCGTGGCTAAAGCAATCATGAGTGGAGCAAAGTGGTAGAGATAGCGTGAATTTGCTTCCCAAAGAATAAGAAAGATACTTAATCCTACAACAGATAAGGCTGGCACAAACCATGGATTTTTCCAATTTTTCTTGTGTGCAAGTAGAGACCAGATTTCTTTCCACATTAGAACGACTAGTGCAATCCAATACAATGTTTGAGCGGCTTTTAACATGAACCAACCTGTGACATTTCCTTCATGATTTGCTCCTATGTCAAGATAATCGAAGTAGCGATGAACAATCTGATTTTCATGATAATAAGTATAGTAAGAACTGTTCAAGTCACTGAAAGTCCAGGTGTAGCCAAGTTTTCTACCAATCTGTCTAATAATTCCTATCGGTCCCATTTTTTTGATATTGTTGAGAAAAAGCTGAGTATCCGCTTCTTTTTTTGCTTCATATGTGGGGAAAGATTCTGAGTAAAGACGGATTTTTTTATTAAATCCTCCTGTTTTATTGGTGGGTGACCATGACATCGCAATCCAATGCATCAATGGCAAATTATGTCGCTCATTGGCTTGTTCGGAAAATGCAGGCTCACTTGCAATTGTTGTTTTTACTAACTCATGTCCTCCTGCAAATAAAACAATAAATAGAGGTAAAACAATGAGAAGCTGCTTCCATTTTTTATTAACTGCAAGAAAGAAAAATCCAGCAATAATAACAATCACTGCAGTTGGCTTAAACTCATAGCCGATTACTCCGATTAAGCTTGCAAAAAAATACCATAAAATTTGTTTGGATAAGCGACTTGATTTTACCGCATAGATGAAAAATAGTGCTGCAAGTGCAACGAGAGGTAGTGTCAGTGTATCACTATAAAGCTGAGCTCCGTAAAAATAAAAAGGAATGAAACCAACAGCTACAAAATTGTAAAGAAGAGCTTGTCTTTTGCCACTTAAACTTTTGACCAGCAGAGAAGTACTGCTTATTCCCACTGATGTAAACAATGCTGATACAGCTGTCACTGCCCAAACTTTTAGTTGGAGATTGTCAGCAAAAGGTGCAAAAAAACGATTGAATAGAATTCCTAAAAACTGATTATTCGGATATCGTAAAAAATATCCTAATCTGGAAGCTGTGTTTGGCAGACTAGCAAAGGAATGACCTTGTAATTCTGTTGTTGAATTAAAAATTACAAAATAATCCCAAGCGTGCGGACTATCAGGTACATGAATCATAAACAGAAATGGAAGAGCAAAAGTAATGACAGCCAGCCCCCAAAAACTGATACGATAAAATTTATCTACTTTATTTTCTGTCAGTATACTGACAGAACTGTCTACGACAGTTCTTTTATCTACCGATTCAATGGCTTGCGTTGGGCGCATTGAACTGACAGAACTGTCTACGACAGTTCTTTTATCCACCGATTCAATGGCTCGCGTTGGGCGCATTGAACTGACAGAACTGTCTACGACAGTTCTTTTATCCACCGATTCAATGGCTTGCGTTGGGCGCATTGAACTGACAGAATAATCAGTGGAAAATAACCGCTTTGTCAGTTTAAAAATACCTACTAAATAAAAAACTGTAATTAAAAAAATAATATTTCCGAGTAATAACCCTCCCCATTGATTGGCTTCCCATTTTGTTGTTAAAGCAACTGCTATTCCATTTGCAACTAAAAAAGCTGCTCCAAAAACAATAAACCAGAGTTTTTTCTTGATAATATTCGTTTTTTTATTTTCCATATTTCCATTTTAACATATTAGCATACTAATTTTTGATGGAGGATTGGTGAAGATTTTATGAGAGTTTATCATAATTTTAACCAAGCAGGTGTCTGCTATCTTCGCCCTTTGGGCTACGCTGTCCATTCGCTCTATCTCCGTTTCACTGCGCTGTCGATTCTCGCTACGTGCTCTGCACGCCGTTCTACGAACGGTCTCCGCAACTTCGTTGCTCCGCTGTCCTTTTGCTTAACTGCTAAAGCAGCAAGAGCAAAAGGCAAAGCGATAAGGCGAAATGGCAAGCTTTGCTTTCGTTCTACTGCCCTAGGGTCTTGGCGCTTTAGCGCTTAGACTTCAGGGCAGGGTGACTTCGCCTTGCGACTTTAGTCGCTTAGAGCGAATGGATAACGAAGCGGAGCGGAGGTGTGACCTCATATCTTTGATGTTAAGCAGACTGTTGCAGCTTCAGCTGCGTACAGGTCGCTTAGTTGTTACACCTAGAGGTTGTACCCTAACATCAATGGGAGAGAAAGAATCTCCCATTGATGAAGTAATCACTTCAATTGTCAATGTCATAAAAAGAGAGCAAGTCAACCTTGCTCTCTTAATTTTTTAAGTTGTTTTTCAAATATCTCTGGTACCGCAACTTGAAATTCTAAATTTTCTCCTGTTGTCGGATGCTCAAATCCCAATGTTTCAGCATGGAGAAATTGACCGTGATTAGGTGTAAGTGTTTGTTTTGGACCGTATAAAGGATCCCCAGCAACAGGATGACCGATATAATTCATATGTACACGAATCTGATGTGTCCGCCCTGTTTCCAAACGCAATGCGACAAGTGTATATCCATGAAAACGTTCCAAAACTTCAAAATGAGTCACAGCTGGTTTGCCACCAGCAACTACCGCTTGTTTTTTCCTGTCTTTTGGATGACGTCCTATTGGTGCTTCAATTGTTCCACGATTATTATCAAACTCGCCATGAACAATTGCGAGATAACGCCGTTTACTTGACTTATCTTTCAATTGTTTGGCTAATGATTCATGAGCCTTGTCATTTTTAGCAATCATCAGAAGACCGCTTGTGTCTTTGTCAATGCGATGCACAATTCCTGGACGAATAACTCCATTAATACTCGATAGATCACGAATCCCATACATGATTGCATTGACAAGCGTCCCACTACTATGTCCAGCCGCCGGATGAACGACCATCCCTTGAGGTTTGTTTACAACTGCAACATCGCTGTCTTCATAAACAATTTCAAGTGGAATATCCTCAGCAACAATATCTAGCTCTTGTACAGGAGGAAGTTCAAACTCAACAATATCTCCTGTTTTTACTTTATATTTTGCCTTTGTTATCTTTCCATTGACTGTCATTTTTTCACTACGAATCATCTCCGTGACAAGCGTTCTTGAAAGCTCTGTTTGATGAGCGAGCGCTTTGTCAAGACGAAGCAGATTATTTTCTTCTTTGATAATTACTTTTGTCAAATTTTTCTCTTTCTTTTGGAAAATGAATCCTGTCAGTATACTGACAGAATGCTGAGCTACGCTCAGCATTCTTCTATCCGCCGATTTCACGCTCAATTCAATCACGTTCAACTGACAGGATTTTGTCAGTTCTATCGATTTGTTTTTTCATCTTTATCAAGCAAAATAGCGACAAACAAGATAACAAAACCTACTGACAAAAGACTGTCAGCAATATTAAAAATTGGAAAATTCATAAAATCTGTTTGAAACATATCTACGACAAATCCTTGGCGAACACGGTCAATGAAATTTCCTAAAGCACCTGAAATAATCAAAGTCAGACCAAAAAAGTACCAATTTTGCTCCATTTTTTTCCACAAAAAATAAGCAGCTACAATCAATACAAGTGGTGTCAAAATCAGAAAAAACCATTGCTGCCCCTCAAACGAAGACCAAGCTGCTCCATTATTCTGAAGATAAGTCAAACTCATAACTCCAGGTAAAAATTTTTTAACATGTCCCAAAGGAATATTCGTGACAACCCAGTGTTTAAAAAGTTGGTCCAACAAAATGCCAACCGCAATAATGACAAGTGAAAGTATTTTTTTCATAAGTTATATTGTACCATAACAACGCCCAATCTGTCAGTATACTGACAGAAATATCAGACCAGCTGATATTTCCTCTATCTGGTTTATTCAATGCTCAATTCAATCGCATTGAACTGACAGAATTTTCCGTCAAAAAAAATACTGACCGTTTTCTGTCAGTATGATTTTGTCAGTGATTTCTCATATTCCAAAATAGAAGCTTTAATATCTTGACGATTATCTTTTCCCATAAATCCCCCAAGCGTACCGTCTTTTCTTGTCACTCGATGACAAGGCAAAATCACAGGTAGCGGATTCCGCGCTAATGCCTGTCCAACAGCTTGTTGAGCGCCTTTTGACCCTACACGTTCAGCCATTTCCTGATAAGTAATTGTTGTTCCAGCTGGAATTTTGGGAAGTTCTAACCACACTTTTTGTTGAAATTCTGTTCCAAAAGTCAATCGAAAATCAGCATCATTTGTTTCGTCAGTGCTGACAGAATCCTTTAACTTTTCTGTCAGTGCTGACAACTGTTCGTAAGAAACAACTTCATGTTCATCATCAAAAAACACTTCGATAATTTTTCCATCAGTATCTCGTTCCACTGATAATTTAAATTTTTCTTTCATTTTTGAACTCACTTTCATGATTTAATAACCATCTTTTTTTATCAAGACCTCCAGCATATCCTGCTAACTCACCATCTGTTCTGACTAAACGATGACAAGGTACAATAAGTGCCAGTTGATTCGCACCATTTGCCGCACCCACGGCAAAACTCGCCTGTGGTTTATTGATTTTCTCCGCAATCGCTTTGTAAGTCCAGCGCTCACCACTAGGAATCTTTAAAACCTCCTGCCACACTAGCTTTTGAAACTCTGTTCCAACTAACTCAAAAGGAACCGTAAAAACTTCCAGTTTTCCTTGAAAATATCCATCCAACTCTCTTGCAAGCTGTTTAGAAATATTTGTCTCTCCATATTCAATTTTGGCAGAAAGTCGCTTTTTTAACCGTTCAATCTCTCTATCCAAAAACTTACGATGTTCAAATTCTAACAAATACAAAGCCCCATCATCTGACAAAGACAACATCCGTCCCAGAGGAGTATCATACCAAAACTCAAGCAAAATTTTATCCATGAGTATATTATACCAAGATGTGAGCAACACCGTCAAGAAGCATAGTGCTGAAAGCACGGAGATAGAAAATCTCGGAGAGACACGGAGTTTCATGGAGAGATTTATCTTTTTTCACTCACTTCTAATTGATAGCATCAATAACACTAAATTTCACGTCTTACTGTACCACTTTCAAAAAGTTCAGACCAAGTCATATCACCTAAAACTTTCTCATTTATTATCTCATTTAGTCGGCTCACAGCTACCCCATTTGTACTCGTTGAGTCATGCAAAATGAATCCATCTCCCAGATAAATCGCAACGTGCTGCTCATCTTCAGAAGCATTATTTGCCGTGACCAATAAATCTCCCCTACTCTTATTCGACCAGCCAATAGCTGTTCCAGTTTCAGCCAACAAAGTCGTTGAGGCTGCATATTGATAAACTAAAGGCAGTCCCGCCTTACGATACATATAAGCCACAAAACTTGAACAATCAAACTCATTTTTTGCGACACTAGCATCTGTCCGGCCTCCACCATAAACATAAGGACTATTTCCCACTAACTTTAACCCTTTACTTATCGCTCCCTCAATAGATGAATTACCACTATCAAGTGTTTTTGCCACTGCTTCGTAAGCCTTCAGCACATTATCCGTACCATCTGATTCAAAATAATAGTAATAACCGTTAATCTCATGCAGTCCAGTCTCCATCTTTCCAGTCGATAAGTCAAAATAAACAGTCTTTCCATTTACCGTTTGAAAACCAGTTTTCATCGCTCCTGTTTCCAAATCAAAATCATATTTTTCTCCCGAAATCGTCTGCATCCCTTTCAATTTTTCCTTACCAGAAATATAATAAGTCGCTCCATTCTCCTGAACAAATTTCCCATCACCTCTTTCTAACATCCCTGTGACCCGCGGAACAATCAAAAAACAAAGAATCACTCCTAAGACAACCAAACCAATAATGAACAAACTCAATTGATATTTTTTTAATTTTTTACGTCTAACACGCTTGCTTCTCTCCATAAAAGCTCCTCTAACATATGCGCTCAGCTGTTAAAATATGCGAACACAGTTAATTTTTCATATAGATTTATCTATAAAGAGTGTAGTCCTATCGGCTTATTTTCTGCTTATCTCAAACTTATTTGTTTCTTATCATGTTCCCACTTTGTATAATACTATTATTCATCTAGTTAATAAAATACCATGAGAAATCTTCTCATGGTATTCTTATCCACTTTTAACCAGGCAAATGCTTGTTAAATATCAATGGGAAAGTGTTCTCCCCACTGATGAAGTAATCGCTTCAATTTTCCGTAAAATAAATCTCCCAGTGTAAATGACAGTTAGGATTAAATACAGCCTGACACTGAAAACAATAACCTTTAGCATAATCATCAAAGTTACTTCTCGTCCCACACTGACCACAAATTACTGGATAACTGTTTTTATCACAAGCTGAAAAATTATGACTCATCAGCTCATCGTGACATTTATAACAAGCAAAATATTTTTGGCAAGTTGAACACTTTAGTCCAACAATGTCATTATCCTGATGGTAGTGATAACAGCGCCCGCTCTTATCTAATCCTTTTCCATAAATTTTATACAAATTTAGCCTCCCATTTGCAGTTACGACTAGCTCTTTCACATCAGTGCTTCAGCAGATTGAGATTGAGACTTAATACTTGGTCTTTTTGGTTCCTAACTACGCACCCAGCGGAGGAGAAAGAATCCCCTCCAATGAAGTTAATCACTTCAAAGTGAAACTCGTTATATCTAGTCGTTAATTCCAATCCACCTTAATTACTTCTCCACTCTTAAAAGTTCGTAATTTTCCTTGATTATCTTTAATGACCAAGCCTCCATCTTCTTCAATTTGTTGCGCTAATCCTTGAATAGAATTACTTCCCAACTGTAATGTGACCTGTCTTTCTAAAATAAGCGAACGTCTGCGATATTCATTGAGCAACTTCGGATTAGTGTAATCTGATGCATTTTCAATCACTTGTTGAATCAGTATCGCTGCTAATTGATTACGATTTATTTCAGTATTTGGTTCAATGCCTCGTGCCACAGTAGATAAATCTGTCGGAAATTTTTGAGTTGCCAAATTTATCCCTACACCCATGATAAAATTTGCTGCAGAATTTGATTCAAGGTCTAAGACCGCTTCAGTGATGATTCCCGCTACTTTATGGTTATCTAAATAAATGTCATTCACCCATTTTAGCTGAAATTCCTTATCAGGATAGAAGCTTTCAAGAACCTTAGCAATGACCACCGACATACTTGTAGTTAATAATCCAACCTGGAATAACTCGTTGGTAGGATTAGGCAGAATCACACTAAAATAAAGCCCTGTCTCTGGGGTGAGTAGAATGAACGACCACGACGGCCATATCCTTTTGTTTGATGATTTGCTATAAAAATCACAGGTTCAGTAACATGATGTGTACTTAAAAACTCTTTAGCAATATCTTGTGTAGATGTCGTTTCGCTGAATACATGAATATTCTCTTCAAACTGTTGGTTACTATAAAAGTTAATAGTGTCGGCATCCAAAAAAGAATTTCCAAGATATTTATATCCCAAATTTTTACGACTAATAATTTGATTACCATTACGCTTTAAAGTATTAATCGCTTTCCAAATACTTTCTCTACTCACTTCTAATTGACTAGCTAAATAGTCACCAGAAACCCAATTATCCTGCTTTCGGATAAGTTGTTGCAGCACATATTGTTTTGTTGAATTCATCGCTAATCACCTTCTAATACTGTTTAATTTCTGAAAGGAACTTTTAGAAATTAAAGTTTACGTAAACCGCCTTACTTAAGCGCAAAACAGTATACCCACAGTTCGTCTACTAAATCTACAATAGCAGATTTAGGGGTAAACTAGTATAACCATTATCTGTTCTTCAAATATTTCACTTAAAAATTGCTCTACTATAATTATCAAAAATATTTTTTTACTCTAAAATATTATAATTAAAACTTGGATAATATAAACATATCATCAAATCCTAGACTTCTTCTAAGACGCCGAGTAATCATTACTGACAACACCGCTTTGATAAAATCTCCAGGGATAAAAACTAAATTTGAACTCAAAGCTGTAAAAACTGGCAAATGTGATTGCCAAGAAAGCCATAATGCTCCAATAACATCCACAAAAATAATACCTGCTACAACAACTATAATGAGTTCCCACCACCAACTATTTAAATGCAGAGTCTGAAGTCTTCTCAACGACACCCCCATTAACAGCGGAGTAAATAACCATGCAATCAAATAACCCCAGTAGGTCCCATAAAGCTGGCTACACCACCATTACCTCCTGTTAATATTGGAAGCCCAATAAACGCTAATAATAGAAACAACCCTACTGAAATTGTCCCATATTTTGGTCCAAGTAATCCGCCAGACATCATCACTCCCATATTTTGCAAGACAATGGGAACTGGAATAAACCCCAAAGGAATGGCAGGAAAAAATCCTAAAACAATGATAAATGTTGTCATCATCGCTGAAAAAGTTATTACTTTAATTTTTTGATTATTAGTCACAAAAATTACTCCTAAAATATATTTTACAATAAAAAGTTTTTTATTGTACTAATAGAATACCAAATAGTAACCCCAAAATCAATAATAAGGTTACTATTATAGATTTTTATTGATAATCAAAGAAAAAACGCAGAGAATTTAAATATTCTTTGCGTTTTTATCAAAGCAATTGTGTGCTATCTCCGCCCTTTGGGCTCCGCGATAAACATTTGTCCGTTTTATCTAGCCGCTAAAGCGTCTGATAAAAAGGCTGTGGCGCTACGTGCTTCACACGCCGTTCTACGAACGGTCTACGCCGCTGTCCGTTTGATTGCCATTTGGCGTTGCCTTTATTCTTGTCACTTTAGTGACTTAGAGATAGAGGACAAATGTCCTATGGTCATGCGAAGCTAGCTGCTAAAGCTTGCATCTTCGCTCCGCTATCCATTCGTTCTATCTCCGCTTCGCTACACTGTCGATTTCACTAAGCCACTAAAGTGGCAAGTTCAAATCGCAATCCAGCAAAGCTGGCAAGACGAAATGGTAAGAACAAAAGGCAAAGCGCCTAGTCGCAATCGCAATACCCCTATCTAAAGCAGCACTATGCTCCGAATTTAGTCTTGACTTCATTATTTCAATTTCACACTGACGACTTGCGTAACATCTTCTGAAACTGGATGACCATTACTTGTACGTTCAGATAATGATAAATCGGTAAGCACTACTTCATAACTCTTATCACCAGTACTAATTTCTAAAATCTGTTTTTCGTTTTCATTATTTGTATCAAGAGGTGCACTAAATAAATCAAGTTCTTCTTTTGCAATCAATGCAGCATCACTTGCATACACTAGACCAGCAGCAAAAACAGTATGATTATTTGTTTTTAGTGTCCGCAACACTTGTAATCCGCGATTTGCACGACTTGTTGTTGGAATATCTTCGGTACGTACCCGCTTGATGAAAGCTCTTTGAGTCAACAGATACCAACTATTTGTTGTCACAAAGAAAGCCACTTTTATCTTATCCCCATCTTTAAGATTCATTGCCTTAACTCCAGCAGCTTTGGCTCCTAAAATCGGAACATCATCAAGATTAAATCGAAGGGCATATCCATGTTCAGAAATCAACATCATATCTGCAAACTCAACTGGTGCAATCAGGACAACTTCATCTTCTGTGCCTTTTAGTTTTGCGTAGGCTGTTGATTTTGAACGATAAGTTCTCCAAGGCATGAAAGCAGCAAGTTCAACCTGTTTGATTTGTCCATTTTTTGTCACGACGACAAAATTTTCTCCAGAAAATTCATCAACAATTTTTACAAAAATTACTTTTTCACTTGAAGCAAAATTGGATAGACTTTGTGACAAATGTTCTCCAATGTCTTTCCATCGAATATCAGAAAGCTCATGGACTGGACGATAAATCACATTGCCAAGATTGGTAAAAATCAAAAGATGCTGCGTTGTCTTTGCATTTGAGAAGAACAAAAGCTCATCATCATCACGTTTACCGACTTCTGAAATTTGTGAAGAAGCAAAAGAACGTGGTGATGTACGCTTAATATAGCCAGAGCGCGTCACTGAAACAACTGTTTCTTCTTCAACAATCAACTCATGGGCCTCAATCTCAATCGTCTGAACGTCAGCTTGTAACTCGCTTCTGCGAGCTTTCGAAAATTTCTTTTTAACCTCTCTCAATTCACGTTTCATGAGATTAAACAGTGTCCGTTCATCATTGATAATTGCCTTTAGTTCCAAAATCTTGGCTTGTAGGTCTGCTTGTTCATTTTGCAAAGTGACAATATCCGTGTTGGTCAGACGGTAAAGTTGTAAAGTGACAATCGCTTCGGCTTGTTCTTCACTAAATTGGTATGAAATCTTAAGATTTTCTTTTGCGTCTGCCTTATTTTCAGATGCACGAATCAACGCAACCACTTCGTCCAAAATTGAAACCATACGAATCAACCCTTCGACCAAATGCAACCGTTTCTCAGCTTTCGTCAGATCGAATTGTGAACGTTTGACAATAACTTCCTCTCGGTGTGCGATGTAAGCACGTAAAATCTGCAAGATTCCTACTTGTTGAGGTGTCATATTATCAATAGCAACCATATTGAAATTATAATTGACTTGCAAATCTGTATTTTTAAGCAAATAATTCAGAACAAGTTGACTATCAGCTTCTTTTTTTAATTCAATCGCGATGCGCAAGCCCTCTCGGTCAGATTCATCCCTTACTTCTGAAATTCCAGGCACTTTGCTATTCACACGTACATCATCAATTTTCTTGACAAGAGTTGCTTTGTTGATTTCGTAAGGAATTTCGCTGACAATCAAACTTTCTCTGCCACCTTTTAATTGTTCAACATCAACTTTTGAGCGAACAACAATGCGCCCTTTACCTGTTTCATAAGCTTTACGAATCTCTGATTTACCTTGAATAATCCCTCCTGTCGGGAAGTCTGGACCAGGTAAAAATTCCATCAATTTTAGCACATCAGCCGTTGGATGGTCAATCATATAGATTGTAGCATCAATGACTTCACTCAGATTATGAGGTGGAATATCTGTGGCATATCCTGCCGAAATCCCAGTTGAACCATTGACTAATAGATTAGGAAAACTTGCTGGAAGCACTGTTGGCTCTTTTTCTGTATCGTCAAAGTTCCATGCATGGGTCACGGTATTTTTTTCAATATCTGCAAGTAAAAATCCTGATATTTCTGATAGTCTTGCTTCTGTATAACGCATGGCTGCTGGTGGATCACCGTCCATAGAACCATTGTTTCCGTGCATTTCAATCAGAGGTTCGCCCATTTTCCAATCTTGCGAAAGACGAATCATAGCTTCATAAATTGAGCTATCACCATGTGGGTGAAAATTCCCCATGACATTACCGACGGATTTTGCTGATTTACGATAGGCTTTATCAAAAGTATTACCGTCTTTATTCATACTATAGAGGATACGGCGTTGCACAGGTTTTAGTCCATCGCGAATATCTGGGAGCGCTCTCTCCTGAATAATATATTTTGAATAGCGACCAAAGCGTTCACCCATAATATCTTCTAAGGGCAATTTTTGAATGTTTGACATTATTTTTTCTCTTTACTTGTAAATTTTCTGCTGACAGAACTGTCGTCAGTAGATTTTTTATCGAAGTAAGTGCGTGCTAACACCCCTACCTAGGTGTAACAACTAGCATATCCGTAAGTTGCCAAAGCAACAACAGCTACCCTATCTTAGGTAGGGGATGAAGCAGCACTAACTTTGAATTTCGTCCGACTAAATTCAGTGGGGAGTTGCCCTTTTATCAGTCGCTTCAGCGACTAGAGAAAATGGACAAATGTTTTACGAAACTCCCACTGAATAAGTCTTGACTTCATCCTTGATTTTGTGGTAAGTGTTAACAAAATCACTTTTCTATTCTATCACATTTTTCAACTTAAAAAAACCGTAAAAAATTACTGACAGATTGCTGTCAGTAACCTAAACATTATGATTCGGGCATAATATTGAAGTGATTACTTCATCAGTGGGAGATTCTTTCTCTCCCGCTGATGTTAGGGCACAACCTCTAGGTGTAACAACTAAGCGACCTGTACGCAGCTAAAGCTGCAACAGTCTGCTTAACATCAAAGATAGGAGGTCACACCTCCGCTTCGCTTCGTTATCCATTCGCTCTATCTACGCTTTGCTACGCTGTCGATTTCACTAAGCCACTAAAGTGGCAAGTTCAAATCGCAATCGACTAAAGTCACAAGGCAAAGTGGTCTTGTCCCTGAAGTCTAAGCGCTATCTCCGCCCTTTGGGCTACGCTGTCCACACCGCAGGTATCCATGCTCACTAAGGCGCTGAAGCGCCGAGTCGCAATGGTTCTCGCTAAGTAGCTAAAGTCACAAGTCGAGTCGCAAAGCGCCAAGACCCTAAGGCAGTAGAACGAAAGCAAAGTTTGCCATTTCGCCTTATCGCTTTGCCTTTTGCTCTTACTGCTTTAGCAGTTAAGCAAACGGACAGCGAAGCAAAGCGTAGATAGAGCGAATGGACAGCGGAGCGAAGCGGAGATAGTGCTGCTTATCCCCCACCTAAGAGGTGGGGGAGTTGCCATTCCGACTAGGTACTTCAGCACCGTAGCGAGGATGGACAGCGTAATCCCAAGGGCGAAGATAGCAGACACTTGCTTGGTTAAAACTTCAAAAGCATATTGATATGCTTTATCCCATCCTCATAGAAAGGTTCGGAATCTGCTACAAAGCCAAACGAAGCATAAAATTCTTTAAGATAATACTGTGCTTCAATTTTGACGGCGGACTTACCAACTTTCTGTAAGTAATCTAAAACTTCTGTCAGTAACTGACGTCCTAAATGCTGATGGCGAAACTCTGGATGGACAAGAACGCGTCCAATAGATGCCTCTGCAAATGAAACACCTTCGGGCAACAAACGACAAAGTGCTAAAATTTCCCCTGCTTCATTTTCAAGCCACAAATGTTTTGCAACCTGATCTTTTCCATCAAGCTCCTGATAAGGGCAATTTTGTTCAACCACAAAAACAGCCGTTCGCAGACTCAACAATTGATAAAGCTCTGTCGTTGACAATTCATCAAAAGTTTTTATTTTCCATTCCATCATTCTCCTCCAATTCTGTCAGTACTGACAGCGTGCAAAAACTTATACTGAGCTAATCCGTTGTAAAAACTGATAACAGATTGACGTTGCGTTCTAACTTTATGGCGCAAATTCGGCGCATAACTGCAACATTGCCTTGCGTTTAGATAAATATCACTTTTTGAAAGTTATCTGGTATTATAGCCAAGCTACTCTAAAATCGAACCAATCTTCCTCAAATTTTCCGCCGGTATTTCGTTGTCGCCTTTGACTTGCGCCAGCAAGCCTGCGTCCTTCCGCCTCAGTCTGACGAATGTAAGATGTGAGGTGCGCTTGGTCAGAAACGTAGAAAATTGCCACTCGACTTGCGACTTCAGTCGCTTAGCGATTTGAACTTGCCACTTTAGTGGCTTAGTGAAATCGACAGCGAAGTGAAACGTAGATAGCGAGAACCAGTGCGACTAGGCTCTTTGCCTTTTGCTCTTGGAGCTTTAGCTCCTAAGCAAACGGAAAAGGCCCGGAGATAGTGTCGTCGCGAACATGGATACCCGCGGTGTGGACAGCGGAGCAGCTATTTTCCTAGCTTCTAGCGCACGCACCGAACTCAATTAATTTTTGAGCAATTTTGGTCGGATTTAGAGTGGCTTAGCTATAGTTCTTACCATCCAACTGATTCCCATCCAAATCCGTCAGAAAATTTGCTTTTTGCATTTCCTTCAAAAAATCTGAATGAATCGCCAATTTTTCATCATTATGCAAAGTAATACTCAAACTTGACCCTGTTGAGTATTCGCGCTCTACCCGAATTCCTGAAATATCAAACTGCTGCCATATTCGTTTTGAATCTTGACGATAATAAACCAAATTTTTTGTAATTGGCAAATTCAATTTTCTACGAAGTGTGTCAGTGATTTCATCTGAAATATCACCAAATAAATCCATTTGCTCAGGTTCTGTCAGCGTACTGACAGGTTTAGGTTGTTCAATTTCTTGAAGATATTGATACAATTTTGCTGTCACTAAACAATCGTTTAAAGCATCGTGCGAACGTAAATCATTCATTTCTAAAAAGTCTTTAAAACTTTCCAGAGCATAACTTTTCATCTTAAGAAGTCGCTTGCTCTCAGCTAAAGTATCATAAACTCGAAATGCTTCAACATCAGTAATTGCGCAGTCAATAATCGCTTGATAGAGAAAGCTGATATCAAAAGGAGCGTTGTGTGCTACCAGTAGATGACCTTTGATGAAATCTAAAAACTCCGGCAAAACCTGTTCAATCACTGGTTGGCTCAACAAATCTGCTGGTCTGATTCCTGTCAGTTGTGTAATCTCTGACGATACATAAGAACGCTGATTTTTAACCAATTGATTGAAACGAGCTAACTCAACGTCATTTTCATCATATTTTACTGCGCCAATTTGAATAATCTCATTTTTTTGAGCAGAGAAACCCGTCGTTTCAAAGTCAAAAACAACATATTTTTCAGACATTTTTCTCCTTTAACTTAGCAAATGCGTGCTTTCGTTCTACTAATGGGGAGAAAGCCCCCCACCAATAAAGTAAGCACTTCAATTATTTTTTTACTTTTCTGTCAGTGCTGACAAAAATCTGTCAGTGTTTCTTATTTGAAAGCTCCTATTTTTTGATTGAGCGCAAGCTCCAAAGCGGATAGATTTACCTTGCAATCGTTCAATTTTTCAAGCGGCAGCACCGTGACAGGAATCACATAGTTTTTGTGTACTCTAAAATGTCGTCCCTGATAAGCTTCCAAATTTTTGATTTGAACCGTAAACACTGGACTTCTTGTACTTACAAGATTGAACATTTGAATGTCCTTATAAAAGACTACAATCTGTTCACTTGAAAATAGTCCTCTTCTGTCATAAATCAGCTGATCATCAAGCAAAGTAAGACAACTTTTATCAAAACAAGTGCGTGCTAATACTCCGACCTCTTAGGTCGGAGATAAAGCAGCACTAAGCTTTGAATTTCGTCCGACTAAATTCAGTGGCGAGTTGAAACTCCCACTGAATAAGTCTTGACTTCATCTTTTATGGCACGATAAAGCATCTCGTAATAACCGATGCCGAGCAAACAAACAAGCCAAGAAAGAATCAAAAGCGGCAAATGATTTCTAAAAAACAAAGATAATCCAATCGCCAATACAAAAATCCACAAACTTCGCCAGAAAGTCATGATTGAATAATTAATCGTATAAGGAAAAACAATTTCGTCTTTTTCCATCAGTTGTTTCACTTTCTTAGTTGCTGCACAACGCATTTTCTTGACCCAAAATAAGTCTGTCAGTGCTGACAGAAAGTCATCCGTGCTGATGACAGCTAAAAAATTCCCTTAAAACACTGTTTCTTCTTCCATAGTAAATTTAACATTGTTTTCAATCCATTTTCTACGTGGCTCGACTTTGTCACCCATCAAAACAGACACACGTTTCTCCGCTTGAGCCGCATCATCAATTGTCACTTGAATCAATGTTCTTGTATCAGGATTCATTGTCGTTTCCCAAAGCTGGTCTGCGTTCATTTCGCCCAACCCTTTATAACGCTGTAAGTTCGCGCCACGACCAAATTTAGCTCGAAGTTCTGCGAGTTCTCCATCTGTCCATGCATACTCTATTTTCTCTTTTTTACCTTTCCCTCACTCATTTTATAAAGTGGTGGAAGCGCAATATACACATGACCATTCTCCACCAAAGGTTTCATATAACGATAAAAGAAAGTCAATAGAAGTGTCTGAATATGAGCGCCATCAGTGTCCGCATCGGTCATAATAATAATTTTATCGTAGTTTCGGTCTTCAAGCTGAAAATCAGCACCAACACCTGCTCCAATAGTGTAAATCATCGTATTGATTTCCTCATTTTTGAGAATATCTTGCATTTTGGCCTTTTCAGTATTGATGACTTTACCACGCAAAGGTAAAATAGCTTGGAATTTACGGTCACGTCCCTGTTTAGCAGAACCACCAGCCGAATCTCCTTCGACAAGATAAAGTTCATTTTTATTAGGATTCTTCGTTTGGGCAGGTGTTAATTTCCCAGAAAGTAATCCCTTGTCTTTCTTTGTTTTCTTACCATTTCTTGAATCTTCGCGCGCTTTTCTGGCAGCTTCACGCGCTTCGCGCGCCTTAATCGCTTTACGAATCAGATTTTGAGCTAACTCTCCATTTTCCATCAGATAAAAGCTCAATTTTTCCGCCACAATATTATCCACAATGGGACGCGCTAAAGGCGATCCTAGTTTATCTTTGGTTTGTCCTTCAAACTGCAAATGCTCCTCTGGCACCAAAATAGACAAAACAGCCGTCAGTCCTTCACGATAATCTGAACCTTCAAGATTTTTGTCTTTCTCTTTTAGTAGATTCGTTTTTCTTGCATAGTCATTCATCGCTTTGGTTATCGCCGTTTTCAATCCAGACTCATGTGTTCCACCATCTTTCGTACGAACGTTATTAACAAACGATAAAATGTTTTCTGAGTATCCATCATTGTATTGCATAGCAACTTCAACCTGAAACTCATCTTGTTCTCCCGCAAAATAAAGTACAGGAGTCAGCGAATCCTTGTCTTCATTAAGGTAGGAAACAAAATCCTGTACTCCATTTTCATAATGAAACTCTGCTGATTCATCTGAACGCCTATCTTCAAGCGAAATCGTCACATCTTTCAACAAAAATGCTGATTCGTTTAATCTTTCCGAAATAATGCTATATTTGAATTCCGTTGTCGAAAAAATCGTTGAATCCGGCATAAATGTAACTTTTGTTCCCGTCTTCGACTTTGGAGCCTTACCTACTTTTTCCAATGTCGTAGCTGGATGGCCTCCATTTTCAAAACGTTGACGATAGACTATACCATCACGTGTAATCTCCACTTCAAGCCAGCTGGACAAGGCATTAACCACACTAGAGCCGACTCCGTGCAGACCACCAGAGGTTTTATAACCTCCTTGCCCAAACTTGCCCCTGCATGAAGAATTGTAAAAATAACTTCAACTGTAGGTATTCCCATGGCGTGCATCCCAACTGGCATTCCACGTCCTTCATCCTCAACAGTCATCGAACCATCTTTGTTAATGATGACAGAAATTTTATTACCAAATCCTGAAAGCGCCTCATCGACTGCATTATCTACAATTTCCCAAACCATGTGATGCAGTCCTGTACCATCAGTCGATCCAATATACATCCCTGGTCTTTTCCTTACCGCATCAAGCCCTTCTAAAACTTGAATTGCATCATCACCGTAATGATTAATATCTACAGTCATTCTTTCCTCTTATCCTTATCACATTTTTATCAATATTTTTGTTTATTTTATTGACTTTCAAAAGTCATTTTATTTTTCTATCACTTTTATAAACCCTATGTTGTTAACCAGCTTTTTAGTGCAATATCAGCAACATAACACACTTCGTACGTCATTCTTCAAAAGTCAATATATTTACAAGTTCAGAAAAATATTTACCTTGATTATTGTACCTTGTTCAGAAAGCTTTGTCAAAAGCCTATTATCAATTAATCCACATCTCTCCATTTTATATTATATCGAACTCAGTCAATAAACGCTCCATTTTATCAAACAATATGAGAAACTCTAAAAATTGAATTACACAAAGTTGCAATATGAAATACATAAAATCGCAGTAAAAGCTTCGTTCTTAATAGCAGCATTGTCATTATTCTTTACCAAAAATATGATATAATTATACAGTTAAAAGAGTTAGTATCTGATTTGAAATCAATCATACATTTTAAACGAAATAAACTTTGGAGAACTTATGCTTATTTTTATTCTTCTCATTGTCAGTTATCTTTTGGGAGCTATTCCTGCTGGTCTATGGGTCGGAAAGATTTTCTTTAAAAAAAATCTCCACGACTACGGTTCTGGAAATACAGGAACAACTAATACTTTTCGGATATTAGGCATTAAAGCTGGAATTGCAGTCTTTATGTTCGATTTACTCAAAGGTACTTTAGCCACTTTATTACCATTATTCTTTCATGTTCACGGCATATCCCCTCTAATTTTTGGACTTATCGCTGTTTTAGGACACACTTTTTCTATCTTTGACCACTTCAAAGGCGGAAAGGCTGTTGCAACTTCTGGAGGTGTTGTTCTCGGGTTTAGCCCGCTATTTCTTCTCTATCTCCTCCTTGTTTTTCTTATTGTTCTCTTCTTATTTAGTATGATTAGTCTATCAAGCATTGCAGCAGCGATTGCAGCAATTATTGGTATCCTCATTTTTCCTAGTATTAGTTTTATTCTGCCAAATTATGATTTATTATTTTCAATAATAATTTTTGTCCTCGCAATAATAATTATTGTTAGGCATAAATCTAATATAAAGCGAATTAAAAATCATACAGAATCCCTTGTCCCCTTTGGTTTTAACTTATCCAAGCAAATAAAAAAATAGGACTATATCTTGTGTCTATCTAATATTTTTTACATAATTCAACACAATATCTAGTAGTAATCATTTGACTAGATATTTTTTTTACGCTAAAATAAGACTATAAAAAATAACGAGAAAAGTAAAATAACTTTTACTCACATAAATGGGGGACTATAATGGTTACAGTATATTCAAAAAATAACTGCATGCAATGCAAAATGGTCAAAAAATGGCTTGGAGAACACGACATTTCTTTCAACGAAATAAATATTGATGAACAGCCTGAATTTGTAGAAAAAGTTATTGAAATGGGTTTTCGTGCCGCACCTGTTATCACCAAAGGTGAATTAGCTTTCTCAGGATTTCGTCCATCAGAATTAGCAAAGTTGGCTTAATATGAAACTTGTTTACTTCAGCTTGACGGGTCAAACCCGTCGCTTCGTGAGCAAAACAGACTTACCTCACGAAGAAATATTGGCAGATAGTGACTTAGAAATGAATGAAGATTTTATTCTTATCACACCAAGTTATGCCGAAGAATCACCGACTGTATCAAAATCAATTGAAGTCATGGATCCAGTATTTGATTTCATGGCCTACAATGATAATTATAAATTCTGCCGTGGAATCATCGGTACAGGCAATCGTAATTTTGCTGGAATTTATATTTTTACTGCAAAGGAAATTTCTGCCAAGTATCAAATTCCTATTTTGTACGATTTTGAGTTCAACGGAACGCCTTCTGATGTTGAAATGGTTGAAAAATTAGCTAAAAAACTTGATCAAGGAGCAAGTGTTACTTACAAAAAGCCCTTTTGATTAACTTTATTCTTCCGCTTCACATTTGTGAAGCTCCTTTAATTTTTATCTAAAACTTACAAGTCTTTTATTATGTAATTAATTTTATAATTCAGCGAGTTTGTTTTTTATTTTAAAGGAAAGCGCTTCCTGATATAGCGATTAGTTTGTTGTTACCCAACTTCATCCCCATTGGGATTGCTTCACAATCGCCTTTTGCAGACTAACTAATAAAATATATTATTTTAAAGTTAGTTTAGTAAATAACTCACTTCTATAGTTAATCCGTTGTAAAAATCCACAATGAACTAATGTCATGGTCTAACTTCATGGCGCAAAAATGGCGTTATGACATGCCAATTACAATCACCATTAATAAAATTCGATTGGATTTTAAGGTGGAACTAGTGTATTAAAAGGAGTAATATGTCTCTTAAAAATCTCAAAGATGTTACTTATTTCAAGCTCAATAATGAAATCAATATTCCTGTTAATGGTGCGATTCCATTAGCAAAAGATAAAGAAGCGATTGCTGCTTTCTTCAAAGAAAACGTTGAGCCCAATCGCTTTATTGCCGAAACTTACACGGATAAGCTCAACTGGCTTGTCCAAGAAGAATATCTAGAATCTGATTTTTTATCAAAATATGATTCAACATTTATTACAACACTTCGAAAAGAATTGACTGATTTTGGTTTCCATTTTGATTCGTTCATGGCAGCATATAAATTCTATAATCAATATGCTATGAAAAATAATGATGGTTCTCTTTATCTTGAAGACTTTGAAGACCGTGTATTGATGAATGCCCTTTACATGGGAGCTGGTGATGAAAGTTTAGCACGAAATCTCGCCTTCTCAATGATTAATCGGAGATACCAACCAGCTACACCAACATTTCTTAATGCTGGTCGCAAACGTCGCGGAGAGTTTGTTTCTTGCTTCTTATTGCAATTGACAGACGATATGAATTCTATCGGACGAACGATTAATTCTGCCTTACAACTTTCTAAAAATGGTGGTGGTGTTGGTCTTAATTTGACGAATCTACGTGCTGCTGGTGCCCCAATCAAGGGATATGATGGTGTTGCAGCAGGTGTTGTGCCTGTCATGAAACTTTTTGAAGATTCTTTCTCATATGCTAACCAATTGGGACAACGTCAAGGTGCAGGAGTCGTTTATCTTTCCATCTTTCACCCAGATATTATGGAATTCCTTTCAACCAAAAAAGAGAACGCTGACGAAAAAATCCGTGTAAAAACCTTATCTTTAGGTGTAACTGTTCCTGATAAATTTTATGAATTAGTCAAAAAGGGTGAAACAATGTATCTTTTCGAACCTTATTTTGTCGAAAAATATTATGGTAAACCTTTCGCTGAAGTTGACATCACTGCGGAATATAACAATATGGTTGCAAATCCAGAAATTCGTAAAACACCGATAAGTGCGCGTGAGCTTGAACAAGAACTTTCTAAACTTCAACAAGAATCTGGCTATCCTTATATTGTCAATGTTGATACTGTTAATCGGGCTAACCCTGTTGATGGTGTGATTTCAATGTCAAATCTTTGTTCTGAAATTCTCCAAGTGCAAACTGCATCAGTTTTGAACGATGACCAAACTTACAAGGTCGTGGGAACAGATGTTGCCTGCAACTTAGGTTCTACGAATATTATCAATATGATGACCTCAGGTAAAGAGTTCGGAACTTCTGTCGAGGCGATGGTTCGTGCTTTGACTTATATTTCTGAAACAACAAATTTAGATACTGTTCCTACTGTTCGTAAAGGGAACGATGAGATGCACGCAATTGGGCTGGGAGCAATGGGATTGCATAGTTTCCTTGCTGGTCAGCATATTCATTATGATAGCAAAGAGGCTGTTGAATTTACGAGTGTCTATTTCATGTTGATTAATTATTACACACTGCTTGCTTCAAATAAACTTGCTGTTGAAAAAGGAACTTCTTTCAAGACTTTTGAAAAATCTGCTTATGCTGACGGAAGCTATTTTGACAAGTATCTAAACCATGATTTCTTTGGTGGGGTTAGTAGCAAAGTTCAGTCATTGTTTGATGGTATCGAAGTTCCTTCACTTGAAGATTGGTCAGCATTAAAAGATGCAGTCATGACTTCAGGATTATACAATTCTTACCGCATGGCAGTGGCGCCAAATGGCTCAATTTCTTATATTAATGACTGTTCTTCTTCCATTCATCCAATTGTAAATCGAATTGAAGAGCGTCAAGAAAAGAAAGTAGGTAAGATTTATTATCCAGCCGCTGGACTTTCAACAGATACGATTCCATTTTATAAGTCTGCTTATGATACTGATATGCGTGCTGTCATTGATGTTTATGCTGCAGCAACTGAACACGTTGACCAAGGGTTGTCACTAACACTATTTATGCGTTCAACATTGCCAGAAGGACTCTATGAATGGAAATCTACGACAAGCAAGATGACCACCCGAGATCTTAGCATTTTGCGAAATTATGCTTACAAAAAGGGAATAAAAACAATTTATTACATTCGTACTTTCACAGATGATGAAGAGGAAGTCGGAGCAAACCAATGTGAAAGCTGTGTCATATGAAGTCAAGACTTATTCAGTGGGAGTTTCAACTTCCCACTGAATTTAGTCGGACGAAATTCAAAGTTAGTGCTGCTTCATCCCCTGCCTAAGAGGTAGGGGTGTTAGCACGCACTTACTTCGATAAAATAAGTTCTGTCAGTAAATATTTACTGACAAAACTTAAATCTTTTACTGACAGAATTAGCATCTAGCCAAGTAAGTGTTGCTTATCCTTCTACTCATGATAGGTAAGAGATAAACGTACACTTGCTTTGATAAAAATTACTGACAGAATTCCTGTCAGTGAAAAAAAGAGAAAGGAACTAAGTTCGCAAACTCGCTCAAAGGAATAATCATGGCATCGTCTTTGTGCCATGAAGTTAGACTACAACGAAGTAGCTATAGTAACTGTAATTGCTGTATCTTTATCACCAATTAACAAAAATCCTATGAGAAAGAGTAACCTGAATCGTTAGAAATCAGGTTGTACTCTGAAGTTCAAAATATCATGTAAAATTTTTTTAACTTCAGAAAAGTCGAACTTACATTTTCATTATGTCTGAAACTGAAAATCTTATTGTACCTACTTATTACAGTGCAATTGACTGGAATTCCATTGAGGATTCTATTGACAAATATACTTGGGAAAAACTGACAAGCCAATTTTGGTTGGACACACGCGTTCCTGTTTCCAATGACCTAGATGACTGGCGTAAACTTCCTCAGGTTGAACGTGATACATTTGCAAAAGCTTTTGCTGGACTTACTCTACTAGACACTTTACAGTCTGTAGATGGTGCCGAAGTCCTCAAGCATGACTCACGCACACCACAGGAAATTGCTTGTTTCAATAATATCCAATTTATGGAGTCTGTCCATGCAAAATCCTACTCAACCATTTTTTCAACCTTAAACACCAAAAAAGAAATCACTGAATTGTTTGATTGGGTTGATACAAATGTTTATATGCAAAAAAAAGCTGAAATCATCAATGGTATTTATGAAAATGGTACTCCTCTCCAAAAGAAAGTAGCCTCTGTATTTCTCGAAACTTGCCTCTTCTACTCTGGTTTCTATACACCATTACGCTATTTAGGTAACAACAAAATGATAAATTCTGCGGAAATTATCAAATTGATTATTCGTGACGAGAGTGTTCACGGAACTTATATCGGTTATAAGTTCCAACTCGGCTTTAACGAACTTTCAGAAGAAGAACAAAGTGAGTTTCGTGAGTGGATGTACGAACTCCTCTATCAACTCTATGAAAATGAAGAAAAATACTCTGCTCTTCTCTACGACAAGATTGGATGGACTGATGAAGTTTTAACTTTTGTTCGCTACAACGCAAACAAAGCTCTGATGAATCTCGGTCAAGACCCACTATTTCCAGATACTGCAGCAGATGTCAACCCAGTAGTAATGAATGGCATTTCAACTTCTTCATCAAACCATGATTTCTTCTCACAAGTCGGTAATTCTTATCTTCTTGGTGAAGTCGAAGCCATGTCTGACGATGATTACAATATCTAAAAGATCCTCATGATAATATAAAAAAACTTACCCTAGAGTAAGTTTTTTATATTATCATCTTCTTCAATCTTTTTTCATTTTTGTTCGCTCAGGACTTACCCATGTCCCTGAAGCTTCACCTTTAACGACTCCTTGAATCGCTGCTTTAAAGCTAGTAATAACTGTAATAGGTCCAACGATCCAATACCATAACAAGTAAAGTGGAGAAAAAATAATATATTTCATCTTAGATTCATGGCTTTCCAAAGCAAGTGAAGAAAAAAGTTGAAAAAAACCAACAACACTTACATAAGAGTAAAAAATAAAAAATCGTTCCAAATGAATATTCAAATCCAAATAATTATTTGTTAAAACATCAATAATAAATTGTCCTATCATAATAATCGTCCCTATAACATAGTAAAAAGCCCAGACAATACTCAGAGTCTGATCAATAAGAAGGACAACCTTAGGCAAATAATGCAACGGATGTTTAAAAATACGTCCAAAATTAGTAAACCATGACTCTGTTCCACCCTTAGCCCATCTTTTACGCTGTTTATACAATGCATCAAACGTATTCGGAACATTCATATAAGCAATAATATCTGGAGTATAAACTGCCTGCCACCCATGAAATTGTTGGTCCCAAGCAATGGAAATATCCTCAGTCGCTCTATCCTGCCTAAAAATTCCTACATCAAACAAAGCTTTCTTACGATACATGGTATTTGCTCCACTGTAAGCATAAATTGCCCCTAAAACTCCCATCTGTGTTCGTTTGATAATTCCAGCAATACTTGAAAACTCCACAGTTTGTGATTTTTCAACTAAAAGAGAGCGATTTTGAACCGTCATATTGACTGTGACAGCCCCAGTATTTTGAAACTTATCTCCAATAAAATAATTCATATACCGCCAAAGCGCATCACGTTCTGGCATAATGTCCGCATCATTGCTTAAAATAAATTCCCCCTTAGCAAATGAAATACCAATATTAAAAGCGTGTGCCTTTCCCTTATTTGCAGTAATTCGAACAACACGAAGTCTAGGATATTTGAGCATTAATCTTTGCAATATATTTGGTGTCAAATCTGTTGAGCCATCATCACAAACTAAAACCTCAAAATTATGATAATCTAATTCAGTAAATAGATATTCAATTGTATCTTCAATCACTAATTCCTCATTATGTGCTGGAATCATAATCGTAATCATTGGCTCAGCTTCAATAGCAACTCTTTGAAATGTTTTAAGCCTCCCTTTATATAAAAAACGATAAAAAATTCCTCCAAGAGTCCAAGCAAGTGCTCCAATCATCGGATAGTAAAATAATACTGAAGATAGGAATCCAAATATATTTGACAAATTAAATCAGCATCCTTTTTTCTTAAATTCGTCTTCTATCAAGTGATCTGGGAGATTTTGTTCTGATGCAACGATGTAATATTGTATGCTTTCACGAAATTCTTGTTTCCCAAAACGTGCTGTATAAATCTCATTCAACACTTTTGTACGATTTTCAGCCTGAAACTCGTTATATAATTTTTTCTTAGCAAAGACATGCTCTTCCATATAATTATTATGAATAAGAAACATTGTACTAATAAGAATAACTCCAATCCCACCTTTGAGCAGTACGGAAAATACAATGTGTTCAAATACACGTCCTTCCGCAAAACTCCAATGAAAAATAAAATCCCAAAAAGGCTTAGAAGTAGAGGAGTTTACTGCAACCAAGATAGGATAAATCAATATTATCCATGAAAAAAGAGCAGCCAGACTTTGTCGAATTTTCAAACTCCAGTTTCCTTTCTCAAAATACCTATCTTCAATCAATTCCATATTTAATATATCTTTTTTTGATTTATTTAGCATATTATGATTAACTTTCACTACACTTTTTATTCTACGACACTAGATCAATATCTATTTTTATTATTTTACAAAATAGTATTTTACAAATCTATTATACTTTTTTTGAAATCATTTTGCAATATTATAGCAAATAACATAATGTAAATACGGCATTTTAGACACAAAAAAACAGATAAGTCATTTGACTTTCTGTTTTCTTTATTTTTATTAGATTTTAAGGAAACGTCTCATTGACAAGAGCGCTCCGAATGACCCAATGAGTACGCCAATGACAACCATAATACCAACAATTTGTGGGATAAAAGTTGATGGTGGAAGCATTGACAAATCTTGTGTTTTAAGGCTCGGCGTGAAACTCACAAATGCGAGTCTATAAAGCCAAATAATTAAAACACTTGGTACGATTGAACCGAGTAACCCAACCCATGCTCCTTCTAAAAAGAAAGGCCAGCGAATATAGCCGTTTTTAGCTCCCACTAAACGCATAATCTGAATTTCTCTTTGACGCGACATAATCGTAATTCGAATCGTATTCGATATCAGGAATACAGCAACAAATAGCAAAAGCCCAGCAGCTGCAAGTCCCAAGTCCGAACGACTCCAGCAATGTCAAAAATACGATTTGTATTTGCACCACCGTAGGTTGCTTTTTCAATTCCTGAAATCTTCGATATTGATGCTGTCACAGATTTTACATGTGCAGGCTTATCTGCTTCAACAATATAAGCATCATACAATGGATTGGCATCACCTTGGAAAAGATTCCAAGTTTTACCGAGCGTCGCAGTAAGTTGTTTTAACTGCTCTTCTTTACTTGAAAAAGTAATTTTTTTAACATTTGGTACTTCTTTAATTGCGTTGTAAACCTTTAAATAAGCAGGATTTTCAATCATTTTCCCTTTATCTTTAGGGTCCTGAATCTTGGCTTCTTGGTCATGAACATCCAATTTCATATAAGCTACAACACGAACATTATTTTCAATATCCGAAGCTAATTTCGTCGTGTTCATAATCAATGAGAGGAAAAGTCCAACTAAAACAAGCGTAATCATAACTGATGATACCGCTGCAACGGTCATCCAACCATTACGCTTTAAATTTTTTAATGACTCACCAAGGTGCTTGAAGAAATTTCTAATCATCGTAGCCGTAAACTCCTTCCTCTTGGTCACGTACAATACGTCCGTTTTCAATCGCAATAACACGGTGTTTCAATGTATTAACGATTTGGCTATTGTGAGTTGCCATCAAAATGGTTGTCCCTTGAAGATTAATTTTTTCAAGCAAATTCATAATTTCCCAAGAATTTTCTGGGTCTAAGTTCCCCGTTGGTTCATCGGCAATCAATACTTTTGGTGCGTTAGCAATTGACCTTGCAATCGCAACACGTTGCTGTTCCCCACCAGAAAGTTCATTTGGAAATGAACGAATCTTATGTTTCAGTCCAACAAGATCAAGCACTTCATTGACACGTTTCTTGATTTCACGCGGACGTTTTCCGATAACTTCCATCGCATAGGCGATATTTTCATAAACAGTTTTCTTAGGCAAAAGTTTATAGTCTTGGAATACAACACCAACAGAACGACGCAACATTGGCACATCACGACGTCTTAATTTTGCTAAATCATATTGCGCAACTTTTCCAGAACCTCGGTCAATCTTCAACTCACGATAGAGGAGTTTGATAAATGTAGATTTCCCAGCTCCCGATGGTCCAACAATATAGGTAAATTCTCCTGGCTCGATTTCGAGAGAGATATTACGCAAAGCTGTTGTCCCATTAGAATATTTCTTGGAAACATTACTTAGTTTTATAATACTCATAGTACCTTTCCTGTATAAGATTTGATTGATTAGTTACCATCTCGTAAGAAAAATGCTTATCTTGCGATGCTATCAGTAACTGACAAACAAAAATATATTTTAATCACTATGGACGTTCTAATTATATCAAATAAAGAACGCTTTTGGTAGCTCTTTTTTTATCTAAAATTTACTTTGATAACAAAAAAGTTACTGACAGATTTCTGTCAGCACTTACAGAGCATTGTTCACTTTCATAAGTTCCATCTCAAGTATGCATTGATGAAACCATCAATATCTCCATCCATAACATTTGCAATTTGCCCTGTTTCATAACCTGTGCGAGTATCTTTGACTAATTGATAAGGCATGAAAACGTAAGAACGTATTTGACTTCCCCAAGAAATCTCAGACTGATCACCACGAAGTTCATCAGCCTCTGCTTGTTTTTTCTCCATTTCCATTTGATACAATTTTGATTTCAACATTGCCATTGCTTTATCTCGGTTACCATACTGCGTCCGGTCCATTGTAGATTGGACGACAATACCTGTTGGAATATGGGTTAAACGCACTCCTGTGCTGACCTTATTGACGTTTTGTCCACCAGCTCCACCAGAGCGGAAAGTATCCATCTTAATATCTGCATCGCGAACATCTACCTCAATCGTATCATCCAATTCTGGCATAACATCTACTGAAGTAAAGGAAGTATGGCGACGATTTGCCGAATCAAACGGAGAAATACGTACTAAACGATGCACACCTTTTTCACCTCGTAAAAATCCATAAGCATTACGCCCTACAAACCGAATCGTTACAGACTTCAAACCAGCGACATCACCATCTTGGTAGTCCAAAATTTCAACCTTAAAACCATGTGCTTCACCCCAACGCGTATACATCCGCATCAACATTGAACCCCAGTCTTGTGACTCAGTTCCACCAGATCCTGGGTGAATTTCAAGTACAGCATTCATGTGGTCATAGGGCTGGTTCAACATGATTTCTAACTCATAAGACTCTATTTTTTGACCTAATGCTATCGTCAGCTCTTCAAGTTCGACTTGCATTTCTTCATCAGCTTCTTCTTGCAGCATCTCCAGCATCATCTGAGCTTCTTCGAGCATGCTATTCATCGCCATGAAGTTATCATATTTTGCCTTTAGACCATTTGACTCATCAATTACTTTTTGCGCAGCCGCTTGGTCATTCCAAAAATCTGGCTGTGCCATATCATTGTCTAAAAGAGCTATTTCTTCTTCAAGGCGTTCAAGGTCCAATGAGCTTCTAAAATCCTCTATTTTCTCATTGTATCCTTCTAGTAAATTTCTAATTTCAGATAGTTCCATAACCTTTATTTTATCACATTTTTAGACAAATTAACATTTCTGTCAAGAAAAATACTATCTTCGATTAAATAATCGTTTAAAAAAACTCACTCTCTTTGCCGCATACACTTCTTTTTGCACTTCTACTGAACGTTTCTCCGCTTCTTTTACAAAATACGTTTGAGGGCTCAATTCGCTATGAATCAAGTGAGTCTGATAAAGCTCATTTGGATGTAAAAAGAAAGTTTTTTTATCATACTTGGTAAATGCTTGGATAATTTCACGCGCTTGATTTACAACTTGCTTGTCATACAAACGCGTTGCAATCTCGATACGGTTATCCATATTACGTGTCATCGTATCAGCTGACGAAATCCATATCTCCTGATGTTTTCCACTCCCAAAAGCATAAATCCGACTATGCTCTAAAAATCTTCCAACAATTGACCTTACCTCTATTGTTTCACTCTGCTCTTTATTTCCCACTTTCAAAACGCAAGCCCCACGAACAATAAGCTGAATTTTTACTCCCTTTTGTGAAGCCTCATAAAGTTTATCAATAATCAGCTTACTCGTAAGTGCATTAACCTTCAGAAAAATATAGCCATCCTGATGTGTCATTTGTCGCTCAATTTGTTCATCAATCTTTTTCACAATCATCATACTGATACCAAAAGGAGAAACGACAATTCGCTCATAATTTGGTAATTCAGAATAACCTGCAACAAAATTAAAGAAACTCACTAAATCACGACCATAGGCGGGATTGGCAGACAGTAAACTAATATCTGTATACATTTTTGAAGTGCTCTCATTATAGTTTCCTGTTCCGAGGTGAACATAAGATTTTGTTTCCTCACCAACTTTCTTTACAACAAGTAAAGCTTTTGAATGTGTTTTTAAATCTGGCACCCCATAAATGACATAAACACCTGCATCCTCAAGCACTTTCACCCACTTCAGATTATTTTCTTCATCAAATCTTGCCTTTAATTCTACAACTGCTGTAACCTGTTTACCAGCCTTACTCGCGGCACATAATGCCTCAATAACACGCGAATCCTCGGCAACACGGTACAATGTTTGCTTAATCGCAATAGTATCTGGACTTTTAGCAGCTGCAGATAAGAAATTAAGCACAGGTTGATAAGAATCATAAGGATGATGAAGCAAAATATCTCCCGAATCAATTGTAGAGAAAATATTGCTTTCTGACCAATCATCTGACTGATTAGGAACAAATGGGCTAAATAACCATTCCGAATGTTGTACTTTTACTTGTGAAATAAATCCAAAAAGTATTGTCAAATCTAATGGGCCTTTAATAAAATAAAAGTCTCTTTTTTTCAAACAAAGTTCATGCTCAAATTTTTCTAAGTCATGTTTAAATTCATCAAAGTTACCATCACGAATAGAAATTTCAATTCGTGATGGTAATCCACGTCTCCGTTCTATCAGATAATCTTCAATTTGTTCAATAATATCATCATCAGGATCTTCTTCAAAGTCAGGATTCTGATCTAAAGTCACTCTAAACGTAAAATAACGTTTTAGTTGCCATCCCAAAAATATCTTATCAAAATTCCCTTGAATAACTTCTTCTAAATTAATGAAAGTTTCTGTTCCCTCCAAAGCAACCAAACGATTAAGTTGCACAGGTAAAGGCAATATCACTCGTGTATCTTCTTTTCCTTCCTTTTGTAAATGCAAAAAGAGATGAATCAATTGATTTTCTATCTTTGGTGTTGCATGATAAGAATCTAAACCAATTGGTGTCAGGGCTGGTAAAATTATTCGCTCAAAATAATTATCAGCAAGTGGACGCTCTACTTCATTTAAGTCATCATAACGTTTAAAATAAACCTTTTTCTCTTTTAAATGCTCAAGAAGTTCCTGAAACCTAAGATATTGCAAATCAAGATTTTTTTGATTTCTCCGATTTAGCTCTTCTAATATTTCTTCATGATTCATTCCTGTTCCAGCAACTTGTTTATGTGCTTCACTTCTAAGACGCGCGTTAGATTGTATAGCAGGCACTCTGACCATAAAAAACTCATCTAAGTTATTAGAAGCAATCGCCAAAAATTTTAACTGCTCTAAAATTGGGTAATCCTCATCATAACTTTTTTCAATCACACGGCGATTAAACAAAAGCCAACTTAAATCTCTATGAAAATACTTTATTTCCTCACCCATTCTGATTTACCCCTAATTATAAAAATCTAAAATTACTTTTTTCCCTAAAATATATTCTATCTTTTTCTTCTGTCGTTCCGCACGTGAAAGTTCACCATAAGGTGGAAGACTCCATTTTATCCGAAGTCGATACTTCGCCCCTTCTTTAAGTAGTTCCGCTTTCTCTATTTTATTCATTGGGATTACATTTAACGCATCGCAAAAGCGGACAAGGTTTCCTGCTTTTAAGATTAATTCAATCTCTGAGTCTTCAAACCAATCATGAAAGGGCGTAAGGTACTGGTTAAACAAAGACTTGTTTTTATAAGAAGCAAGAAGTGCAATAATAACTCTATCTCGATGTTTAAAACCAGAAATATTACTGTTCGCTAGTAGATAAAAAGTGTGCATTGAACTGTCATCAGCTTCAATATAAGACCCTGCCAAATAAAGCATTGAAGCATAATATAAATAATCATTTAACTGCTCAGAGGGTATCACAAGACCTGCTCGAATCATCAAATCCTGAAAAAGCCGTACACGTTTCAAGCGTTGTTTTGCATTCGCTGGATCAATCCCATAATTAACAAGTAAACGCGCTATCGATGTTCTACGGATTCCCGACACTGGATAGGTTTCAGGTACCTCTGCATTAATCATATTAATAAGTAGTCCTTCACGTAATCCTTCCTTGACAAAATACATTCGCTCCGCAGAAGTCGTTTCTATTAAAGCTTGGAACGTTATTGTCGCGGGAATAATAATATCTGCTCGGTCACGTGAAAGACCATCTAAATCCCGAAGTTGTTTTAAAGATTTCGCAGCCAAGAAAAATTTCGTGCTCTTTATATTTTCAACAGTCATTGAGTAACCATGTAGTCCTGTAATTGGATAACTTACCATTCGTTGATGAATAGAAGCCATATTACGACTTGAGCCACCCATCGCTACAATAGGAACATTGCGAGCATGAATCCAATCCTGTGTCTTAAATTGAGATCTAACATAGCGCTCACACGCTGCCATTGCCTCCAAATCACCTGGTTCTTTACCTTGAAAAAACATTTCCATCAACCGAACTACTCCAAATGGGAAACTATGCGAATGTATAAGTTCGTTACCTCTATAATAAGTGACTTCTGTAGATCCTCCACCCATATCTACCGTATATGCTTCTTCAAAAGTAGTTAAATGACTTACCGCATATTGACCATAAGCCGCCTCTTCTTTTTCCGACAAAAGTCTAATTTTAAAGTTTGAACGTCGTTCCAGCTCCTTAAGAACATCCGAAGAATTCCTTGCTTGCCTTATGACAGCTGTAGCAGTCGTTATTGTTTTTTTAGGGTGATAAAGCTTGATAATATCTTCAAATATTCTCAAAGTTTTGATTAACTCATCTATTCCTATTTGCGAGAGATTACCATATTCATCCAAATACTGATAAAGGCGAATAGGCATTTTTATGTCTTGAATTTCTTTATAAGTATATTCTTTTTGAATATCATAGATAACCAGTCTAACGCTATTTGAACCTATATCTATAAGTGCTATTTTATGTCTTTTCATCCACGTTCTCCATTCTTAATTTTATCATGATTGATATTGATTGTTTGTAAATATTGCGTAAATATGTATTGATGATGGATAAATGTTCGGAAATAAAAGGAGCCAAATCTAGCTCCTTTATTTCCGAGGACGAATTCGTATCTTACCATTTTCCAAACGTTCAATCGCCCATTCAGCAGCATCAACCATATAATCTCGAACATCATTCGTCTTAATTTCGTGGAGTTTTGGAAGAGCTGTTTTATCATTGCTATTTGCTAAGGCATAGATAGCATTACGTTGCAAAGGATTTTTTCCCCGCCAAGAACCAGCCATTGAACCAAATTTATTGATAAATTGTTTATTAGAGAGATCAAGTAAGGGCAGGAGCTCAGGATTAGTTAGCTCAGGGTCTGGTTCCATTTCTGGATGAAAATGACTATTGATACCTTTATTATAAGGACAAACAACTTGGCAAATATCACAACCATAGATAACAGTTTTAATTTTTTCACGAAATTCTTCTGGCATTTTCCCTTTAGCTTGTGTCTGAAAGCTCAGACAACGAGGAGCATCAAGTCTACCGTCACCAAGAAGCGCTGAAGTTGGACAAAAATCTACACAACGCGTACAGTCACCACAACCATAATCAACAGGAAGATCAGGAGCAATTTCAAGATTAGTGACAAGTTCACCTAAAAACATCCATGAACCAAATTCTTTGTTAATCAATAAACCATTTTTTCCGATAAAACCGAGTCCTGCTCTAGCTGCAACTGCAACATCAACAAGCGCTCCTGTATCAACCATCGCTTTATAATGAAACTCACCTGCAAGTTGTTCAATCCCTTCGGCCAGAGATTTAAGTTTACGTTGCAAAACAAAATGATAATCTTCCCCCAAGAACCTCGTGAAAACTGACCACGTCTATATTCAGTTTTCTCAGGTTTCTCTTCAGCCCTATTAGGATAAGCAATACCAATAGAGATAATAGTTTTAGCATCTTCAACTGCTAGTCTGGGATACAGACGTTCCTCAAGATTTTGATGTTCAAAACCACTTGTATGTCCTGCTTCTTTTTGCTCAACAAGAGATTTTCTAAGATATTCAAAATTATCAGCTGTTGTAAAGCCGATTTTTTGAATGTTTAGGTCTGAGGCAAGTTGTTGTATAGCTAATTTCAGATTTATCATATCTCAATTATGGCACAAATATTTATTATATGTCAATTACTATTGCCAACTACTACAATAAAAAAGCATGAGAACCTCATCTCATACTTTTAACTTAGCATTTAAATTCTATCGATACTATCTTTTCAAGCTTTTCTACGAACAATATACATTCCTACTCCACCTATAATGATTCCTCCAAATAAAGCAGGAATCCAAATTAAATTAATCGTTTGCTTTTTTGTTTTTTCTGCCTTTGGAGTAATATTTTTTACAGTCAACGGCTGAGCAAAGAAATTATAAATTGGGATTGGATTAACTCCTGGAGCGCGAGTGTTGGCAAGAACCGTTGAGAAGTTTGTAGAATAGTCCTTACTCTTTTTCAAATCTTTAGTTCCTACGCTCAATATTTCTCCCGTTCCATCAAGTACTTTTTGTGCATTAGCCTTTGTCACATTGACCCCTTTGACCATTTCCTCAAATTGATTACTATTATCTTTGATTGCTTTGGCATTATTAGCCGTATCAGTTGCAGACTTACTTGTACTTGTCATCAAACTAGAAATCATTTTGTAGATGCTATCTCCACCATTAGGATCAATATAGAGATTGGGGTCTGTTTGATTATACTCGTTCCAATTTTTTACTGCAAGTAAATCAGCCTTGGAATCTTTCCACGATTTGTAACTTTCATCATTTGCTTTAGTTGCTGTATTATACCAATTTTGGAGAGCAGTCATTTGAGTAGCAAAATAAGAACTAGGAAGATTTTCTGATAGAGTATTCTCCGTTTGACTCAATGTATCTATGCGTTCTTGTAGTTCTGATAAAATTTGAATAATTTGTTTTAAGTTAGACTGTCCTAAGTCTTGATAATCTGTAACATCTTGATTCCCTAACCGTTCCTGAATAGTATTGATATCCATGTTACCATAACGATTATAAACAGAATTTTCATTATTGTCTTGGAAATCTTTTTCACTTGGTAATTGACCGTTTTCTGAGGCCACCATCAATGAGTCATCTTCAGGATTTCCATAAATAAAATTAATTAACTGTGTACTCGTATCAATTTTATTAAACATACTAGTCAGAGTTTCAAAATAAGTTTGACCAACTGCATTATTTACTGGTTGCTCTGGATTTAAAACAAATTGGATTGTCCCTGTTTTAGAACTACTTCCATCATAAGTCGTCAATGTTGCAGTGGAAATCTGTGTAGAACCAAAATCAACTGAGTAAGTCACTGTCAAAACCGCATCACCTGCACATGAATAGCTTTTTTCTACCATTTGGACCGTTCCGTCTGGGTTCATGATAGGTTTACCATTGGCATCCAATGCAGGTTCTTCTTTTATATAATTTTGATTGTTCAATGTGACGGTTGTATTATCACTGCTGACACTTGGATTGTTTTCTCCTGAGCCACTAACATTAGAAACACTGATTGTTGTACCTGGTGCGGTAAGCTTAACATAACCAATGTTCCCTTTCGGAATCTTTAAGGTTACGGTCTTCTCCATTGTTTGATGAGGTGTATTATCAGGCAATGTTATTTCATCCAATTCACCAGTCTGCACTCCGAAAGCTGAAGCATAATTTTTAAGGAAGTTAAGTTCTTTTTGATATTCATCAGCTTTCTCTTGCGTAAGTGAGTTATTTTCAACTAAACGGTTAAATAAATCAGTATAATCACTTGAGTTGACAGAAATATCTTCCAATAAAGAGGAGATTTGTGCTGAATAATTTTGCTTACTGTCCAATAGTGATTCTTGAGTGAAAGATTTCTCTAATTTCTCGGCTAATGCTTTACGCGCATAAGTTGAATCTGGGTCTTCAACAATACTTTGGAGATTGTCATACTTATAGTTAGAATCATTAATACTGATATCCGAAGCAAAAAACTGCTGTAAAACATCTTGTTCCAATCCAAATAACTCTGTTCTTTGTTGAGCAAGTTGAGTGATTTGATTCCCAATATCATCTCTTTTTTCCGTGATTAACGTATTATATTGAGCTATTTGATTTGTCAAATCAGGATAAACACCTTGTGAAGTTCCATCACTATTTTGAGATGAAAATTGATTGAAATTCGTCAGATTAGCAGTATAAAGTCCTTTAAATTGGTCAAAGTAGAATGCAGTATCTGAGGTAAATTGGTGAGTAATACCAGCATTAGCATGTTCTACATTGATTTGTGCAATTTTTTGATTATCTTTAAAGAAATTTTGTAGAGGAACCTGCTGACTATTCAATGTCTTACTTGTTGAATCCAGCATATTTTGCACACTACTAGTAAAGCTATTTTGAGATTGAATCCATGAACTATTCTGGACTTAAGAGAATTAGCTTGACTGATTGTAGAGGTATATGATTCAGCTGTCGTCTTGAACGGTGGAAGTACATTTGCACCTAATTGATTAAGTAAAGTACCTTGACTTCCAACGACATCCTGCATCGCCCCTTGAGCGCTCGAAACATTGTTAGCCACACTTGAATAATACATTTGAACAATACGCGTGTTAAAATCATAAAGCAATCCATTGATTTTATTATCTAATTGAACATTATTGACCTGATTTTGCCCCGTTTCAATTTTATAATTTACTTCCGCTTTTTCGGGTGCAAGTGCTTGAAGGGATAAAAGATTAGAAGTAAAATTTTGTGGAAGATAAATCACAGCATTTACAGAACCATCTTTATAAGCTCGCTCTGCCACACTTCGTGAAGCAACTTGCCAGTTATACTTATCGTCATTTGAAACCAAGTCTACAAAGCTTTTACCAAAATTGTAGCTCTTCCCCTCAAATTTACCACTTTCGTCCTCATTGACCAAAACAATCGTTGGTTTGGACACCGACTGTCCCGCTGCTTCCTTTGGACGACTTAACCACCAAAAAGAAACACCAAGTCCAATTATAGCAATTACTAGAATACCACCAGTTATTACCGTTTTTTTCTTCATATCTATTACCTTCTCCTTTAGCTTTATCCACCAATTGTTACTAATGAATTAAATTGAATTAAATCATCACTAATAATCAGTGGAATGATATTTAACACTCCACCTTTATTTATAATCCATCTAATTGAACGTACCTTTTTAGTCGCATCATCTATTTTTTCAAGAACATCTTTATCCTGTTTACTATCATGCATCTTAGTAAACCAAGCCTCACCAATACATTTGAGTAAGGTGTAACTATAAATATTTACAACTGTGCCACTTAGCAAAATAACATTTTGAACAATTTGTTTCAAATCATCATCATCAAAAGCAGAGGAAGCACGTGTAATAGTCGGAATGATAAGTGCAGAAAACAAATCTTTCCCTGCACCAATAGAAGCTGTCTAGGTCAGATTTTCTTGTTGCTGCGTGATAAAATTTTTAAGAAATTGAGATTTTCCCTGATTTTCTTCAAAATCCCACTGAGCTGAAAAACTCCCAGACTTCATCATTTCACTGTCAATTTCCAACAGGTTTCGAAATTCTTTTTCTGTTGTTTGTTCAAAATTTTCTAAAGTATTTTTAAGTTGAAATTGTTGAGCTTTCAAATCATCTAATGTTCGCTCTGTTTGAAGAATTTTTTGGTTATATTCATAACGCGCATCGGCACTTTTATCTTTTACCATTTTTCTCTCACTTCTTCTTAAAAATCGCTTGGTCTGCTGTGTCCATTTCCTCCCTGACAGCAGCGAGCTGTTTAAATTTCCCTGCCTGCATCTTCACGCAGTTCATCAGTTTTTCCAAATCTCCTAACATTTGATTGGCGACGTTCTTTCCCGCACTCATTCCTGAGATATTACTTTGGCTGAAATGGATCGTTTGTTTACTGCTTTTTTGCCAGAGCAAAGCACCGCATCATCCGCAAATTTGTCCCAAAAATTGATGCTGTCTAAATCATCAAGCTCTACATCATTATTTAGTGCGATCATCTGTTCTAAAACAAATGGTAATAGAAGTTTAGCTTGTTTCATGTTTTTCGAGAAAACGCCTAATGTTCATCTCTTGATTTGATAGTTCTTTCATCGCTGAACTTCTTATTTTAAATTAAACAATCTATTTCAGATACTTAGTTGCATAATCGTTATAACGAGGTTGAACAGTTTTATTCATTGCATATAACATTTTCCCTTTAAGGGAATCATCCGTTGAATTAGGTTTAATCATAATAGCGATATTCTTGTTCTTGACAGGGAAAATAATCGTATAGTTTTGACCATCTTGTTTTATACCATAATATTTAATCCCATTCTCAGTGCCAATTGCATTCTGTGTGTAATTGTATGTCTGACCATCTACAGTTACTTTCTTGTCGGTAAATATTATTGTAGAATTTTTACCCGCTCCGTCCTGAGCTTTCCAAGTTCCTTGTATTGATTTTGAACCACTACAACCAGCGAGAACAACTAGACTTACAACCAATCCCAACAGCAAAAAAACCATTTTATTCTTTTTCATTTACTTTGACACTCCTTAACATTTTTTGGATTTCTTCATAATTTTTATTTTTCTCTTCTTCTTCTTGAAGCTTAGTCGTCCCGTAACGCTAATCATAAACTTAGTATCATTACTCATAATGAAAGAAATAGCAACAAGTTGAGCTAATGCCCCTATATTTTGATTGATGTAAGCAAATTCTTCAACTTTCCACTGTTGATCATTTATTTCATACAATGAATTAGAAAAGATATTAAGTTTTTCAAAGTTTTGAATATACTTTTGAAGTTCGGCCGTATTGCTTGCAAAATCATAACTTTTTTCAACTTTCTTAATATCAATTAAGACATTTGAGAAAAAACTCGAACTGTCCTCTTTTGTCAAAGCAATAACAGAGTTAGGAAGACTTTGACTTTCCCATCCTTCCTGAACATCTATTTCAACACTTGGTAATTGTGGAAATTCCTGACTTGGAAATTTTTTAATTGTCATCTTAAATTCCTCATTTCTTTTAATTTTTCAATTCTCGGATGAATCATGTCCACCTCTAAGTTTCCTTGTACCACGCTGCACAAAGTAGTTCTTTCAAAAAAAACATTTTCTGGCAATGCTTTAGTAGGTTCTGTTTCACATTGAATCATCACAATGCCAAATATTCCACCTTTACCAGAACTATCGAGAGAACTTCCTGTAAAAATATAGGTAAATGCTCGAAACTTTGTTTCCTCGTAAATGCCAGAAATCACATAGGCAACCTTTATATTTGCTCCTCTACCGAAAGGATAAGTCTGATAATTCGCATATTTTTCAACAAAGGGATTTGTAAACAGCTTCAAATTAACAATCATTCCAGTTTTACTCGTTTTTGAACTTTCACGATAAGATAATTGTCCTTGAGCTTTATCAAACTGATAGCCATGTTCATTGGCAAACTGTTCATACTTTTTATTTTCACGCACAGCACGATAAATCGAAAAATAAACGATAAAACCTGTCATTGCAAAAATGATCACCAAAAATAATAGGATTAAAATTATTACCATTCAAAATTCTCCTCTCTAATCAAATGGATTTATAAAAGAGATAAAATTACCTAGGTCTTTTTCTGCCTGCCCATAGTCTATATCAAGGGAAACATTCACATTTACTCCAACCAGTACTGTCAGTCCCAAATCTAAATCAGCATTTACATGACCGTTCCCGCTTTCAAACTTAGGCCTCCCTCTGCTCCTGCTCCTGTTGATACTCCCGCTTTTATCCCTGCAGTAGTATAACCTGTTGTAACATCCCCTCAACTGAGGCCTTCGCTCCAGAAAATGCACTTGCTCCAACATCAAAACCAGTTTCTCCTTTGTCATTAGCAGTAACTCCTAAGCCTGCATGAGCTTCTGCACTTGCTCCCGCAAAAGCGTCTCCTTTGGCTCCAGCCCCACTTTCAGAGGACCTTCACCTGCTTGTATGTCCACATTTGCTGTTCCCTCAGCCCCTGCTTTCGCTTCCGCTGTTCCAAAAGCACTGATTCCATATTTTGAAATATCTATTTTACCATCAGCGTTCGCCCAAGCCCCTGCAATCGCTTCTGCCTTAGCATCCCCTTGTAATGAAAGAATATCTTTACCTACAATAAAACCACCACTTGCTCCAGCTTTTACACCAAGTAAAGCGTTGGCATTAGCTGAAACCTCAAGTCCGTTTTTTCCTAGCTGAGATTTAACATCAGCAGCAGCCTGGGCTCCTGCAAAAGCATGTCCTTCCCATTAAACTTAATCCCAGCAATTTCAAAATTTCCTTGTGTTTTTAAATTAGCTAAGTATGCACTCGCCTCCGCGCTACCATCACAATGAAGCTGACCAGCATTGTCAACCCATAAAGCTCCAGAAGCAAATAATTTATACCCCATTGTAGTTTGATCTTTGCTAGACATACCTGCGCTAATAGCATTATACTCTTCTGATTTTAAGCTACTAAACCAAGAAGTGTCTGTTCCCGCAGGTAGAGTATAACTTCCATTTTTGGTATTTACTACGGTTGCTTTTAACACACTTACGCTTTGCATTACAATCTTCAAGTTATTCAAATCATCATTAAATAAGCCATTTACCGCAGAGTTAAATTCATGAAGTTTTTGGAGTTTCTGATTGATTTTATCTATATCTTGTTGAAGACTGTCTGAATAATGCTCCAAGTTTTGTGCCGCATCATTGAGCATCGGTCCTACAATCGGAAGAGAGAGGCCATCTGCCGCAGAGGCGAGTGCTCGAAAGGCACTCGCTGTATTATCCGTTGCTGCTTTTATGGCTTGTGTCGAAGTTTTCTTGGCATTGAGTTTGTCTTCATTCAATACGCCCTCACCACTCACTTCGCTATTTGCGCTTTCATAACGGCTTAAATGATTTTTTGTATCATCAAAAGCAGAGGAAGCGCGTGTGATGGTCGGAATGATAAGTGCAGAAAACAAATCTTTCCCTGCACTAAAAGCTGCACCATCCAACAACTTCCCTGCACCAATAGAAGCTGTCAATGTGTGACTAGCACTCACAATATCCTGCACTACCGATTTTGCAATACTTAGATTTGTATTCATCCCTCTATCAAATCCTGTGAATCTGAACTCGAATAAATTAGTCCCATGGTAAATTATCCCTTTCTCTTTGAAACTGCTCATGCTGGTCTTCTAACTTTTGACTTTCTTGTGAAAAAGCGTAGGTCAGATTTTCTTGTTGCTGCGTGATAAAATTTTTAAGAAATTGAGATTTTCATTATCAACTAAAATCTTCAAAATCCAAAACTATATCCATCAGCAGAATTTTCTGATTTATTCCTAAAATTAAACACCTGTCATGAATAAACAAATAGAAAAAAACTAACTTTCTATTTGCTATCATAAATATTTAGTCATTATTATTTTAGATTGGAGTTACCTTTTTTCAAATTAGAATTCTTTTCTTTCCATTTCTTATAGAGTACAATAAATCTTTCTTCTTCTTCATCTTTATACCCTCAAACACTACTTCATCGATGTCTTCATCATTAAAATAATACACTTGTTCAGGGTCTAAGCCATTGGGATATATAGCTCCGGTATAATCAAAGATTACTTTTTCTTCATTTTGTTCTACCACAGCCCCTCGATTTAAAATCATTATTTTTTGATTTCCTTCTGACAAATAAACAATACTTCCAATTGGTAACATAATTATTTTTCCTCATTTTCTATAATTTGATATTTTATCCGTTTATCTGAATCTGGGATATAGTTTGAATCATTATAAATATTAAAAACTGTGATGGATAATGCTAAACAAAATAGCATCACTTTGATATTCGGATAAGAGAAGAAAAAAATCATGAGAAAAAATAATATTTCTACGATTTGTTTTACTCTTACTTTTATGGAAGAGGTATTCTTTTTATTTACAGCTTTTAAAATAAATGAAGGTTGATTGACTATATCAATTTGTTTCCACTTTTTTATATACAAAAAAATAAAATAAGTAATTAACGGTACCCCCACTAGAACAATTAACCCTGATAAAACTTTTCCTTCTGAAAATAAAGCACTAATAACAACCAAATACCATAAAAAAGTGACTAGTAAATACAGGCCGGACGGAGAAAATTCGACAGTGAAGAGCGCTCTGGCTGGGTATTTATTTTCCTTTTCCGTAACATCATAAATAACCCATTCCTGCTTACTAGAATTTTGGAAAAATACTCTAAACGGAAAATAATTCCTTAAATTGAAGCCATTAAAATAGTCAATAATCCACACTTTCCCATCAATCTTCAATAGATAGTAGCGACTATTAATTTTTTTTATATCCTCGATGAGATATTTGTTATATTTTACTTCTACCATCCAAAAGCTCCTTTAAAGGATTTCAACGGATTACTGAACGCTTTGCCAACATCGTTAATTTTATCTCCTACAAAGTTTATCGCATCCCTCGTTCCCAAAAAATTACTATCATAAGCTGCTTTAACTCCTATACCGACAGCAACTCCAACTACTACTGCTCCAACTACTGGCGCAGCAACTGTTGCAACGAATCCTGTAGCTGCCGCTCCTACCCCAAGTGCAATTGCTCCGCCAACAGCAGAACCTACTGTTCCTGCTGCAACTCCAATTGTGGTTGCAACTGCACTATAACTTATTGCTCTTCCTGTATTGTGATATTCCGCATTATACTCGTTGAAGTTCTCAATAGCTCCTAAAGCAATCAGACCTCTACCACCCCATTTTGCAACATTTCCAATTACGTCACTTGAGGGTTCGAAATACCTTTCAGTTTTCCACTCAACCATTTTCTTGGAGCGAAATCATCCGTCGCAAATTTCCCATTAACTCTTGGTTGTAATTTAGCACCCCACGATTTTCCAATATTTTTCCCTTCTTTAATTACCTTATCAGTAATTTTTTCAAAAACCTTTGCTGAAGATTCATTGAACCACTCTCTGACATCAGAAATTTTTGTTCCAAACTCCCCTGCTAAATCCTCTAAACGTTCCATATCTTCATTAGTTACCAATTTTGTAAACCAAGACCCATCAGTACCTTTGGGAAGAGTGTAACCACCAGTCTTGGTATTTATAACTGTGTCACTTAGCAAGGTAACATTTTGAACAATTTGTTTTAAGTTATTTAAATCATCATTAAATAAGCCATTTACCGCAGAGTTAAATTCATGAAGTTTTTGGAGTTTCTGATTGATTTTATCTATATCCTGTTGAAGACTGTCTGAATAATGCTCCAAGTTTTGTGCCGCATCATTGAGCATCGGTCCTACAATCGGAAGAGAGATACCATCTGCCGCGGAGGCGAGTGCTCGAAAGGTACTCGCTGTATTATCCGTTGCTACTTTTATGGCTTGTGTCGAAGTTTTCTTGGCATTGAGTTTGTCTTCATTCAATACGCCCTCACCACTCACTTCGCTATTCGCACTTTCATAACGGCTTAAATGATTTTTTGTATCATCAAAAGCAGAGGAAGCGCGTGTGATGGTCGGAATGATAAGTGCAGAAAACAAATCTTTCCCTACGCTAAAAGCTACACCATCCAACAACTTCCCTGCACCAATAGAAGCTGTCAATGTGTGGCTAGCACTCACCATATCTTGCACGGCTACTTTAGCAATACTTAGGTTTGTATTCATCCCCTCTATCAAATTCTGTGAATCTGAACTCGAATAAATCAGTCCCATGGTAAATTATCCCTTTCTCTTTGAAACTGCTCATGCTGGTCTTCTAACTTTTGACTTTCTTGTGAAAAAGCGTAGGTCAGATTTTCTTGTTGCTGCGTGATAAAATTTTTAAGAAATTGAGATTTTCATTATCACCTAAAATCTTCAAAATCCAAAACTATACCCATCAGCAGAATTTTCTGATTTATTCTTAGTTACAAGCCCTTTTTCTATATCTGTGTTTTCTCTCCAGTCCTTTAATGCTGCTAAAATTGTAGCTTCTTCGTCACCAATATACCCCTTTGCGACGACTTCACGGATATCTTCATTGTTGAAGTAAGCAATTTCATCTGCGTTTATTCCTGTTAATTGAGAAAAAGCGGCATAATCAAAGTAACATTTTTCAGTATCTAACTGTACAATAGGCTGTCTAATCCCAATCATTAATGGAATGATTCCCTCTTTTAGATACACAACGCTCCCCAATGGCAAGAGTTCTTCTTTATTCATCTGTTTTCTCTTTCTAAAATTTGAATTTCATATGTTGCTGTTTTTCCATCCGAAGCATAATTTCCATTGAATAAAACTAAGTATACCAATCCCACAATAAATATGCTAAATAATCTTAGCTGAACAAAAAACGGAAAAACAATCGTGGGTAATACGATGAAGACACTCAATGCTCCATAAGCTATTATTTTCATTCTCATTTCTGTTCCCTCAATCCCCGCCTTAGTGGTACCTAGTGGAATATCGGTAATGAATTGTCCAAATAACCTTAAGTCCCCTCCCATTTTTTTAATATTTTGTTGCAAAAATAATTTTCTTATATATGCGAGATATAGAAAACTAAAAAGTATAACCAGCCAAAGTAAAATAATATTTAGTATTCCTATTAACCAATTTATTGAATCATTGAACGAGCCAAAAAATATCCCTGAGGGCATAAATTTGTATAGCAAGGTTCCAAGTGGCATACCAACAAATACCCAATTGAAAGATACTTTTCTGGACTTTCTTGATTTTTCCAATATATATTTCTTCAAGTTTACATCAGCTTGATAGACCTTTCTTGGAAATCGATTACGAAAAAGAAAACTATTTTGCTTTACCAAAAATTCCTCATCTTTACTAACAAGTAATAACCATCCTTTAGCTGCTTTTTCTGAATTAAATGAAACTTGGTACATTTGTCCTTCAATAATAGTTGTTTTATTTTTATCCAAAGACACCTCCAAAGAAGCTACTTACTCCTTTCGCAACATGATTCCAACCTGAAACTACTGCATTCCCAACATTATCTTCAAACTTTTTCACCCCAGAAAAATGATCTCGTAAAGTATCATTAAGCATACTAACACCAACACCTATTGCGATTGTTCCTACAATGCCCAACCCTATCGGATTACTTATTAAGCCCACAGTAACAAGGGCTGATGATCCCAACTCAATAGCACCTCCAATGCTTGCAACTGTAACAGTTGTTGTAATTTCTTTTCCCCAAGCTTCTTGGGCGGAATCTCCTGTTGCCATATCGATACCAACTCCAGCCACCAGACCAAACGTTCCAGTAACTGCTTTTCCTCCGTACTTGGCTAGGCTCTTTGCCGAATCTTCTGCTCCAGTCATGGCTGCCTTAGTAGCTCCTGGTATCTTCCCAAGTATTTTTCCATCAGCAGTTGTTATGGAGTAGCGACTATCAAATATATCTGCTGCTTTACCAGCTCCATAGGCTGCTCCCTTTTCCATAATCTTTTCTTCAGCTTTTTTATTTATTCCTTCTATTATAGAAGTTTGAACACTAGTGGTAGCCAATTTTGTAAACCAAGACCCATCAGTACCTTTGGGAAGAGTGTAACCACCAGTCTTGGTATTTATAACTGTGTCACTTAGCAAGGTAACATTTTGAACAATTTGTTTTAAGTTATTTAAATCATCATTAAATAAGCCATTTACCGCAGAGTTAAATTCATGAAGTTTTTGGAGTTTCTGATTGATTTTATCTATATCCTGTTGAAGACTGTCTGAATAATGCTCCAAGTTTTGTGCCGCATCATTGAGCATCGGTCCTACAATCGGAAGAGAGATACCATCTGCCGCGGAGGCGAGTGCTCGAAAGGTACTCGCTGTATTATCCGTTGCTACTTTTATGGCTTGTGTCGAAGTTTTCTTGGCATTGAGTTTGTCTTCATTCAATACGCCCTCACCACTCACTTCGCTATTCGCACTTTCATAACGGCTTAAATGATTTTTTGTATCATCAAAAGCAGAGGAAGCGCGTGTGATGGTCGGAATGATAAGTGCAGAAAACAAATCTTTCCCTGCGCTAAAAGCTGCACCATCCAACAACTTCCCTGCACCAATAGAAGCTGTCAATGTGTGGCTAGCACTCACCATATCTTGCACTGCTGCTTTAGCAATACTTAGGTTTGTATTCATCCCCTCTATCAAATTCTGTGAATCTGAACTCGAATAAATCAGTCCCATGGTAAATTATCCCTTTCTCTTTGAAACTGCTCATGCTGGTCTTCTAACTTTTGACTTTCTTGTGAAAAAGCGTAGGTCAGATTTTCTTGTTGCTGCGTGATAAAATTTTTAAGAAATTGAGATTTTCCCTGATTTTCTTCAAAATCCCACTGAGCTGAAAAACTCCCAGACTTCATCATTTCACTGTCAATTTCCAACAGGTTTCGAAATTCTTTTTCTGTTGTTTGTTCAAAATTTTCTAAAGTATTTTTAAGTTGAAATTGTTGAGCTTTCAAATCATCTAATGTTCGCTCTGTTTGAAGAATTTTTTGGTTATATTCATAACGCGCATCGGCACTTTTATCTTTTACCATTTTTCTCTCACTTCTTCTTAAAAATCGCTTGGTCTGCTGCGTCCATTTCCTCCCTGACAGCAGCGAGCTGTTTAAATTTCCCTGCCTGCATCTTCACGCAGTTCATCAGTTTTTCCAAATCTCCTAACATTTGATTGGCGACGTTCTTTCCCGCACTCATTCCTGAGATATTACTTTGGCTGAAATGAATCGTTTGTTTACTGCTAATGTTAACCGCTTCTACGCCTGATGTAGCTGCCTGTGCTGCTCCCGAATCCGAACTTACTCTTGCCATGTTTTTTTCTCCTATCCTCTAAATTTATAAAATGGGTCATCATCCAGTAACTCTACTAACTCTTCTTGAGTTTGTGGAACTGATATCTTAAAACTCTCATCTTCGACCGTTTTTACTGCTGTTTTTTGGGGTACAATACCTTTTTCTATCATATCTATTAAGCCATCCAAGAATGCTTGGTCAGCTTCACTTGAATATCCCTTAAACACCACTTTTTGTATTTGTTCAGCCTCAATGGAATAAACAAGTGTATTGGGTGTATCTCCCTCTGGATAGGGAGCTACTCGGTAACGATCTCTGAGCGATTCCTTTTCTTTTTTAATTGCCCTTGCAACAATAATATGTGGCTTAGATTCTTCTTTTATTTCTACAATAGACCCCAACGGGAGAAGTCTTACCTCATGTTCCGTCATCAATCTTTCTCCTTTTGTAATTCTGTTGGGATAACGATATTGAAGAACTCATCATCTTTGAACGAATGAATCACATTTCGTGCTATCACTTCTTTTTTAATTTCTTGTGGAAGATTTTCTACAAAATGTTGCTGATTCAAATCTCCACCGAACAAAATTTGGTAGGCATTTTCTTTTACAGCATTTGTTGTTCCACCATAGCTATTCCCTACACGCGTCATCACATCTGCTACGATAATCTGGATATTTTCCTTATTTAAAGCTAATAGAGAAATAATCTCATCAGGCTTCAAAGCTACTTTTTCAACAATATCTGCTAACCCGTTGATGAACACAATCAATTTTTTTCCTGTTTTTCCAGAGGATAAAGACTGAAGGGCTTCTTTAATATCTGACGACCGTTTGCTCAGTACTTCTTTGTCAAAGTAAAGCACTGCATCATCCGCAGATTTTTCCAAAAGGTTTGTGCTGTCTAAAATATCAAGCTCTATATCATTATTTAGCGGAATCACCTGTTCTAAAACAAATGGTACTAGAAGTTTGGCTTGTTTCACATTTTCTGAGAAAATGCCCAATGTTCGTCCCTTGAAAAGTTCAAAATCTTCAAGTTTTGATGTCCCTTTGTTTAATCCCAGATAGATTCTATTTTGTCTGTCTTTTGGCAGATAAGTTTCGAATACTTCTTGCGTCAATTCCTCTGGCACCATCGGAATTGCATCAGGACGATTTCCTTTCCAATTCTGATTAAGCGTATCAATTTCTTGTGACATAGCCTCCAACACTTCCATGTCACTCCTACCAGTTGCAGGAAGATAGATTTGAAGTGCCACAGGAAAGTCAAGTTTCATTTGTCCACGTCCGATAACCTCAGTCTGATCCAGACGATCCCGCCCGAAAAGATTAGAAATTTCATTTTCATCATTCATGAAGAGCGCAATTTTCGTTTGGATATTGCTCATCATATTCATCCGAATCGCATTGAATCGCCCTGCGGTCAAAATCAGATAAACACCGACTGCTGCTCCATCTCGCAAGACTTGGATTAGAATTTCGTCTATTTTATCCCGCCGTTTACTCTGTGCGAGTGCATCATAATTGTCTAACAGATTGACAATAATCGGAAGTTTTTGCTTGGTCTTTTGTTGGTATTGACTAAGTGTCGCTACACCTTCTTTTTTAAAGGTTTGTTTTCGTTCAGAAAGAATCTTTCGCATTCGATCCAACATTTTAGTAAGTTTTTCGTTTTCTTCAATTGTTACAAGATCTGCTACATGTGGTAAATCTTTAAGTGGTAACAAGCCGTTATTACCAAAATCTAGTAAGTTGAATTGAATGTGTTCTGGGGTATTTTGACGTGCCAAATTCATTACAATTGTTTGGAGTGTTGTTGATTTACCATAACCTGGACTAGAGAAAATCACAGTGTGACTCGCCTCTATAATATCATAAATATAAACTTCTTGGGACTGCCGACTTGGAACATCTAGCAAACCAAGAGGAATTTTTGTATTTCTTTCACTACTTGTCGTAATTTTGGGAGTTACAAGTTGTGTTTCCAAATTAGGTAACCATGGTTTTGCAGGAAGTGTTAGGCTTGAATCTTCAAATATTTGTTGAATTCCTTCAATTACTGCTTCTAGTTGCGTAGGTAAGTCACTCGTATCTTGACCTTGAATAACTTCTTCTCCTGGGTCATAGGCTATTTCTGTTTGCCCTAATTCTGTTACTCTATTGATACGCTCATCAACTGTTTCTGATTTTATAGCATTTGGATCATAAGGAATTCCTGCATAACCGCTTTGGAAAAGTTCATAAACTTCATTTTGTCCGACTTTAAGGTAACCACGTCCTGGTTGCGTGATATGTGCTGCATCATGTGTTTTAAGGAGTTCGTTAGAATCTTGCTCACTTGCCATTTTAAGAGCAATTTTACTGGTTGAGTTTGCTTCAATCTGGTCGTTAACGACACCTGATGGTTTTTGGGTAGCAAGGATTAGATGAACACCTAATGACCGACCGATACGGGCGACAGAGGTTAACTCATCTAGAAATTCTGGAACATTTGATTTTAATTCTGCGAATTCATCAGAAACTAAAATCAGATGTGGAATTGGCTGTTCTGGGTACTTCACATCAGGTTTTGGGTTTAAACGACTCTTATAGAGACTCATATAACCGTTGATATTATTTACACCAAACTTTGCAAATTCCTTCATACGTTTGTCGAGTTCTGCCTTGATTGAAGCAAGCGCACGCGCTGTTCCTGCACCGTCTAAATTAGTAATTGAGCCCATGAAATGAGGCAAACCTGCTAGTGTATTTGCAATCCCTCCACCTTTCCAGTCAATGATAAGCATACCAATATCTTCTGGAGAAAAATTGATTGCAAGTCCAATCAAATATGTGGTTAGAAATTCTGATTTACCAGAACCTGTAGTCCCACCTACTAACGCATGGGGACCATGAACCCGTTCATGCAAATCCCAATACATATATTCTTTTTTTCCACGCCAACCAATTAATGATTTAATGGATTTATTTGGTTCTGCTTTTTCCCAACGTTCGTTGATTGACAAGTCTTCAATTGTCTTAACTTCGTATTGTTCAAGCAATGAGAGGCTTTCAGGAATCGCATTTTTTTCAACTTCGACGTGTTCTAGATTTGAAAGGAGACGTAGACTCTTTTCAATATTTGAGAGGGAATCATAGGGTTCAAATGATTTAGCAACATGGACATTATTGTCATTGATGATTTCACCTGCACTTTGATTTTTATATTCAACAAGTGCTGTAACTGTTTCGGGAAGAAGTTTTTGATCTTCTTTTGCCCAAATAACAGTCACTCCCAAGTTACTCATATCTTCTGCGAGAAATTCATTAATTCCATGTCCAGCAAGATAGGAATCATCAAAAATAGTCAGTATATAATGTGGACTGAATTGAGGTTTTTCTTTTCCCGCATCTTGTAGAACTTGTTTGCGCTTATTTAAGAGTTGATAAAAGCTACTTAGCACGATATCGCGTGTTTTGGCATTATGAATAAGACCACGCATTCCTAATTCTTGTAACTTAAAGTGTGGAAGAACTCTCCATGAACCCCAATCTTTTTTATAATTTTTTTCTGGAACAAGGCTGATAAAGTTAACATCACGATAAGAATGGAAGAAAGCGACTTGAAGCAATAGGTTAGAAACAGCTGTTTTGAGAACAGGGTAAGTCCCAACTAATCCTAGCGTTTGTGTCGCTAAATTTAATGTGGTAGGAACATCACGCTGAGTAGAATAATACTCTATAAGTTTCTTTACTCGAAGTGTATTCTCATCTGTGTCACGTTCATTCAAATCTGAATCAATCTTTAGGTAAGAGGGTTGGTTGCCCTCTCCCAAAGAGATTTCTAAGAAATCTTTATTATTTGCCATACGTTCATAGATGCGAGAATTATAGGTACTAATCATTTCGGTTAAAGCTTCTGGTGAAGGATTTCTGAAGTTTAAAACTTTTGTTTCTTCGGTATATTTTCTCGAAATCTCCGCATTAGTATTTGTCAGATAGAAATCATAATTTTCTTTGCCATTTTTCTCTTCGATTTTTCTTTCTTTTTTCTCATTGATGTATTGAGAAACTGTAAAAGTCGCTGTGATGATGCTCATGAACCCCATTCCTAGCATCATAAGTGGATTTCTTCCTGAGAGTACACTCGTTATACCTGTAACTGCAAGCATTCCAATGGGAGGGAGAATAGCTTTTAATATTCCATTTTTATTAGCTTTTTGTGGTGCCTCAATTTTTTGAATTTTGAATTTGTCTTCTGGTGGTTCTAAATGAACTCTGGGACTTCTTCTATATTTCGGAAAGTCCTCTGGAAATTCCATAGCTTGTGACTGTCTCAAAAAATGGCGCTTTGCAAAAGTCACATGATTTGAGAAGTTGGTAATTTTCCACTGTGTCGGGCGTTTTTCAAGCAAAAAATCAGGAGTTAAAATCTGAAAGCCTGCTTGTATTCCCTTGATGTAATGATGCCCTTTCAATAGGACATTATTGAAGTAGAGAAAATCTTCCTTTGCATCCACACTAAAACTATCTTTGTGAATAACAACTTGGTTGTTTCCTTGTGTTTTGAAACTTGCAATCTCATCTGAACCAATAACGAAGTGTTCTTCTTCATTAATAATAAAGAAAGTTGTTTCTGAATTTTGTGGGGAAATCACGAAAACTTCAAGATCATCTAGATTTTCTAACTTGGAGTACCCTGTAGGGATTGTGTTTCCATTAATAAATAATTCATCGTTAAAGCTACTAAAAACTTTGTCTTGATGAGTTACAGATGGTCGATGTTCTGATAAAGTAATGGTGTGGAGCTGGTTGCTTAAAAGATAAATCACAAAAAGAGTATCGCTTGCGTCTAAGCGATTGTCTAGAAAAAGCTGCTGTTCTTTTGCTTCTTCTATAATTTCAAATCCTATATCACTCATAAACTCCCCTTATTTTCCAAGGTCTTTGGTTAGCTCTTGAATTTGTTTGTTGTATTTATCTAAGAGCTGTTGTTTTTTGGCACCGTTCATTGTTGTGTTCAATTTTGTTGCTTCATAAAGATTGGTGTAAGCCAACAAGGTTAACTGTTTATCACCCAAATTTTGCGCCAGATTAAGTGCTTGGTTAAAGTCACCTCGTCCTGTATAAACCCAATAGTTCAATGTGTTATTGTCTGATTTTGTTGAAACATTATTCAAGATTGACTGCTTTTGACTCATTGATAAATCTGATAAGTTAACTGAACTGACTGCCAAAATGTAACGTGCTGATTTTGGTAATTGGCTTGGCGAATAGCTTTGTAAATCTGTTTGAGTTTGGGCATAATTATTTGTCAAAAAATCAGTTTGCGCTGTAATAACCGCATTCTGCTTTTGATTATTACTGTAGTATGAATAAGTGAACCAGCCTAATACAAGCGCTAAAATGATGGCAAAAATTCCAAAATATTTAAAGAAACGATAGCGTCCTTTGGAGACAAAAGTCAATTTTTGATTAACTTTTACCGTTTCTTTTTCTACTTCTTGGTTAATGAAGCTCGTAATCTCTGAGATGGTATTAAAATCATTGATTGTCTGAGTAAATTTATCGTTCACCGAACGGGTACTTGCGACAAATGCTTCAAAAGAGCTTTTGGAATTGAAGATATTAAAAATAAGAGCTTTATAAGAATTTATAAATTCAATTGAAGTCATTTCGTTTGGTACAATTAAACCTTTTAAACCGAAGTGAACTACAAAAAGTGTCTCACCTTCAAGCATTATATTCTTAGGATGAATGAAAGGAATATCAAATTGATTTACCAAATCTGCCAAAGATGAAAGTTTTTGTGCAAGTTTTAGTTTTTCAAGACGTGATTTTGTATTTTGGATGGCAGTTGCCAAACTTTTTGCATTTTCAGGAATGGAATAAGAAAGCACCCATGATTCATTTTCTTCTTTAACATTGACATTGTCGGGAAGTTCTTTAAGAGCTTCTTCTTTAAATTGTGTGCTTGTTAATCGAACTTGAAGAATATTTTTGTTTCTTTCAAGTTCAAAATGTTCACTACCATTAGATACTTTCATTCATATACTCCTGTTTTTCTTGGATAGGAATAAGGCAAAATATGTCACCATTTCCTATGGGTAAATCTTTGATGAGATCTGTGTCATCTATTTTTATTGGTTTATCTTTTAATTCAAGCGTCCAGTGCTTAGGAAGTCGTGCTCCTTCTAATGCTTTATGCATTAATTCTACAAACCGGCCGAAAGTTACTTCCGTAGGAATTTGGAAGTCTACTTGTTGCTCCATAAATTCAATACTGATATCAATCCGCATACTCATCGTTTTCTCCTTATACTCCTTTTTGCATTTTTTCGTCCTAATAAAACTGCTAAAAATATTAGTGGAAAAGCAATAATAAATATTATCCAATAAGCAATCGTTGTCTTGGAATGATTATCGTTCTTATTTGATGAAATCACTTGTGGTTGATAATCAACAAAAAGCTGCTTTACTATCTTGGTTGTATTGGTATTATAAAGAATATTATTGGACGTATCCGAGAAGTTAAGGAACTCCTTTTGTTTAGAGATATCATCTTTTTCTTGTGCTTTAGCAACTTTTTCTATTTCTGGGGTAAAGAGTTGGCTGCGTATTGGAAAATCGCTCGCTGTTCCACCGCCATCTGAGTTTGTAATGACATTAGGATTAAGTTGAAGGCTGCCGTTATCATCCGCAAAGCTTTGAGCACTTCCTGCTAAAAGGGAGCTAAATGCAATACCAAGTATTATTAATTGTCTTTTTTTCATAGGCCTTTTAACCAAAAAGACGCCACAAAAAGTAGCGTCTAAATTGATGAATTAGAAACCGAAGCTTTGAGCGTCTTGTGCATCACGTTCGGCAACAGTATCTGCATATTTATTCAATTGTTGATTGACGCTTTCCAAAAGATTTTCGAATTGAACAACGCTTTGATGGAGTTGGTTGTATTGTTCCAAGTATGCTTGGAAAGCTTGACCTTTCCATTCTTCAGCGATTGTATTATTCATTGAATTTACTTTTTGAATCGCTTGTTCAATTTCTTCTTTAGCTTGCACATAGACTTGTGCTTGGCTCTTTAGCTCTTCTGGGGTTACTGAAATTTGTGCCATAATAATTTCTCCTTTTGGATGATATATATTTATATTGTGTTACCATTATTACTGCGTCCACGTGAGTTTGTGGACAATTCCCTATGTTTGGGATGATAAATTAACTTTCAATGATTAGAAGATTAGAAAGTACTTATCTTATATTTTCAATTTTATCATCTTTAGAATACGCTGTCAAGAAATTGTAGACATTATTTAATCTATGAAACACAAAAATTGAGATTTAGTTGTCTTTTTATATGATTTTCACGGTTTTAATGTAGTGTAGCTGACATTTTAGGTTTTCATTCTCATAATTTTCTTGTTTGTTAAGCGATGTAATAAAAGAAAAGACCCGATACGTTTTTGTGCATTTAGAAACAAATCATTAATGAATCACGTTGTGTTTTTTGCCGATAAATTCAGAGCAGAGGGTTGTTCTGCTCTTCTAATAAAGGAGTGTAGAAGAAATTGTTTTAGTGATATTCGTGCTATAATTGGAGAATGAATTTAGATAAAAGATTAGCTGTTATATCAGATTTTCACATGGATATTAATCAATTCTCAAGGGATGAGCTAGATATTTTTCTGTCAGTGCTGACAGAACTCGCTATTACTGATATACATTTTGCTGGAGATATTTCTAATACGTTTCGTTCGTTGACTGTTCCTTTTTTGCAACAATTGGCTACTGACAGGAATCTGTCAGTGACTTATAATCTTGGAAATCATGATATGGTTGGTTTGTCAGAAAAAGAAATTTCCGAGCATGATTTTCAGGTAAAAATGTTTGGTAAAACTGCTTTTGTAAGTTTTCACGGATGGTATGATTATTCATTTCTTAGAGGCAATTTTGATGTCAAAAAGGTGGTTGCTTTTAAAAATTCTTTTTATTTTGACCGAAAGATTAAACGAGCATTTGATGATGTAAAAACAACTGAACTGATACTGACAAAACTCGAAAATTTGCTGACAGAACTGTCAGTGCAAGCTGATGTGGAGAGAATTATTGTCAGTACACACTTTGTTCCTCATCAGCATTTTATTATCAACACACGTTATGAAAAATTTGCCAGATTCAATGCTTATCTGGGTTCACAGCATTTTCATGAGATTTTTTTGAAATTTCCTAAAGTGTCTGATGTCATCTTTGGACATATTCATCATCGAATGATGGTTGTCAGTACTGACAAAATCAATTATCATGCACGTCCGCTTGGGTATACTTATGAATGGGAAATGGTCAGTCAATTTTTGGAGCTTTACCCACAGTACAAAATTCCTGAAATTTGGCATTTGCGTAAGCGTTATCAGGAAATTAAAGATTTACCTGAATGGAAAGAATTTCGTAAGCAACATCTTGCTGACGAATTTTTGTCAGCACTGACCATATTTGATTTTTGATTGAAGTGATTATTTCATTGGTGGACCCACCAATGATAGGGCACAACCTCACATCAAAGATATGAGGTCCTTCGTTATCCATTCGCTCTATCTCCGCTTCGCTACACTGTCGATTTCACTAAGCCACTAAAGTGGCAAGTTCAAATCGCAATCAACTAAAGTCGCAGGGCGAAGCAGAGCTTGCTATTTCGCCTTATCACTTTGCCTTTTGCTCTTACTGCTTTAGGCAGGACAGCGTAGACCGTTCGTAGAACGGCGTGCGGAGCACGTAGCGAGTTGCGACAGCGCAGTGAAACGGAGATAGAGCGAATGAACAGCGTATCCCAAAGGGCAGAGATCGCACGCACTTGCTAGGTTAAATGCTTGACAATTTTATTCAAAAATTTATAATAGCAGAATGAAATACTTTATTGGTGGTTTAACTTGGCGCCTTATTGCCTTTTGTCTTGCAACGTATGTTCTTTTGCATCCTACTTTGATTGCTTTTCTTTATGCAAATAATCCTCATTTCGATGTTCAGCGCGGTGGAAAATTAGGAGTTTTTATCACTTTTTTACTTGTCGCTACTTATTTTGGGCGTGATATTATCCTCATGATTCATGATAAATTTTTGGAAAGTCGTAAAAATTCTTCTGATAAGCAGTGATGTCAGGTTTTACAAGCGGAAGATTTTTCTGTGACATTCTGAACTTACAATTTTCTCAAAAATATGATAAAATAATAAACGAGAACTTTGAATTGAGAAAGTTGGTACAGCTCCTTGAAAATACCAAAAGAAGGCGACTTTATCACGATTCAAAGCTATAAACATGATGGGAGCCTGCATCGCACTTGGCGCGATACAATGGTTCTGAAAACAAATGAAAATTCAATTATTGGGGTGAATGACCACACGCTCGTGACCGAGAGCGACGACCGCCGTTGGGTGACACGTGAGCCTGCGATTGTTTATTTCCACAAAAAGTTTTGGTTTAACATCATTGCTATGATTCGTGAGGAAGGCGTCAGCTACTACTGCAATCTAGCGAGTCCCTTCGTCCTTGATAACGAAGCGCTGAAATACATTGATTACGACCTTGATGTGAAAGTCTTCAAAGACGGTGAAAAAAAGCTGCTTGACGTTGAAGAATATGAACGTCACCGTCGTCAAATGCGCTATCCAAAGGAAATTGATTATGTTTTAAAAGAAAATGTGAAAATTCTTGTTGACTGGATTAACAATGAAAAAGGACCATTTTCTAAGGAATATGTTGAGATTTGGTATGATCGTTATCATCAGTTAAAAAAATAACTCTGTCAGTACTGACAGAGTTATTTTTATCAAAACAAGTGTATGCTAACATCTCCTTAGGCGATGAAGCAACACTATGTTTTGAATTTCATCCAACATAAATTCAACAAGAGTGTTTGCTCTCGTTGGATAAGTCTTGACTTCATTAACTTTTTTGTTCTATCTGCTCTCTTGCTTGCCTGCGATAACCTAAAGTATAAAAGCCTGCAACAAAAATTGCTCCTCCGATAATATTACCAGCATAAACAAAGATAAAATTACGACCAAAATCAAGCCAAGTCGCCCCATGTTCAAAAATAGCTGCTGGAATAACAAACGCATTTGCTACGCTATGCTGAAAACCAATTGCGACAAAAGCCATAATCGGAAACCAAACTGCCAAAAGTTTTCCTGCTGCATCTTTTGCACCATAGCACATCCACATTGCAATGCCGACAAACCAATTACAACCTATGCCAGAGAGGATTTCTTGATACCAGCTTGCACCAATTTTTCCTTGTGCCAGACTAAAAAGTTCTTCGCGAAAAACTCCGCTACTTGTCAATCCAACCAAGTGTCCGAAAACGAAAGCAACAAAAATTGCCCCAAGTACATTAAAAATTGTGATGACCACCCAATTTTTTATTAAATCAGCAAATTTGACCTTTTTAGCGAAAAATGATGTTGAAACCGCAGTCATATTTGACGTAATCAATTCTCCACCACCCAACAAGATGACAATCAATCCAATGGGGAAAACACTTGCTCCAATTAGGCTTGCAAGGCTACCCAAAGGTTCCGCTACACTCGCCACAGCCCGAATGTAAAGCAAATAACCAAAGGAAATCATTGCTCCACCAATAAAACCAAGCACTGCTTTTTCTAAAAACGGTCGCTTCACTTTTTCCTGTCCGTGGTGAATAGTTGCTGACAGAATTTCTGCCGGATTCATCATGATAAAATTTCTCCTGAAAATATAATTTATAAAAACAACTTGTTTATTCTATCACAAAATTTAGCGAAATGCTTAGAAATACTGTAAAAACGCGATTATACAACGCTTCGTCGCTTATGATACTCCTTCTCTATCCTTACTTTACAAAATCACAAGTGGATAAAAAATCAAAAAGCTGTCAGAGTACTGACAGCTTTTTATTCCATATCTCATTTCAGAATCTTGGTACTACTAACCACCAATCAAATCACGTCTGCGATAACCGACAAAACCAATCACAATCATCAGTACTGACAGAATCAAAATTACTGACACACTGCCCCAATCCATCTTATCAACAGGAAGTTTTGGGATATAATCGTAAATACTCAATTTTTCAATCCATTGAGGTAAATCAAGAATATGTCCAAGATAACTCATAAAGAGTAAGAAACCAAGATAGACCCAAATTGCGCCTGAAGCTCGTGGAATAAAAGCCACAAGTAAACTTAGAAGTGCAACAACAAATACAATTCCGACTATCCAAATCATCCCAGGTTTCATTACATCAGCAAAACTTAAAGCATTTTTATTTCCTAACTGTTCAACATAAATACCAAGCACAGCCAGAAATTGTGCGACAACACTTCCAATAATTGCAGTCAACACATAGGTCAGATAAACTTTCAACCTAGAAATCGGCAAAGCATAAAGTTGTTCTTGACGATTCTTCCGTTCCTCGGCAGTCATCCGAGAGAGTAAAATCACTGCAAAAGCAGATACTAAAATGGACAAAATAGAAAACAAAGTAACCATAAAGTTTCCAGTAATCGCATCTGTCGCTGTTGCATTTCCTATAAAAATCTGCTTAACCAGCTCATTGCCACTGATAAATTGATCCATTTGTCCAAACATTGAGCCATAAACCAAGCCCAAGACAAAGACAGCCAATAGCCAACCAATAATCATCTTTTTTTGCAAGCTTAGCACCAAACCAGGTAAACTGAGCAGCGTTCTTTTAGCATGAGCACGTCCACGTCCTTCAGGCAAATAACCAGCGTTCACATCGCGTTTAATTTCGAGCATATAGGCAAGTGCCAACATCAGTATCGAAAAGATAAGCGTTAGCCCAACACCTAGCCAAGATTCATGACCTGTTGCATAAGGAAATCCAAGATAGCCCCATGAAAGTGGATTGAACCATCCTGCTTGAGGTGCACCTACATCTGTTCCCATTCGTATCACATAAAGAAGTCCTAGAAGACCAAAAGTTGTTCCTTTAGCTCCACCAGCATCTGGAAAAATCTGAGCAAAGAACAGTGCAACCATTCCCCACATTAATCCTTGTGCTGAAGTGCTACTCGCAAACAACAAATTACTAGAAAGATTATTCAAACCGTCAACATTTTGCGCTTGAATAGAGAATGCGAGCAAAAGTGCCATCACAATGTGCAACAACACAAGCTCAATCACAACTGCTGTTGTATTTGATAATTTACCAATAGAAAATGAGCGAAAAAGCTCTGCTATCCCATCATCTTCTTCCTTACGCGTTCGATTAACCACATAGATAATTGAGATAATGGCAAAAGTAATCGCCGTAATCAAAGTCATCGTTTGTCCAAAGATAGGTCCTAAAGTGTACGCACTTGGATTTTTAATTGGTGTTGCACCGAAAAGTCCCAACATCGCTGGATTTTTTACAAACATGGTATACATTGTTGCTGCTGTTGCTGGGCTTGAAGCAACTTCCATCTTGCCTGCACCAGATGCTGCAAATGCTAACATCCCTAGCACCCAAAATATTAATTTTAGCCAATCACGTTTTAGGAGTGATTTGAACAGCGCCCCGTTTTATAAAGCGGTTTATTCATTATTTTCATCTCCCAACTTTTTATTCATAGTGACGCATAAATAAATCTTCAAGCGTTGGTGGCATAGATTCAAGTTTTTTCACACCATATTGTGTAATCGTTGATAATATTTCATCTACTTTATCACTATCAGCTTGGAAGCTTGCTTTTGTGCCATCAATTTTTAAGTCATGAACAGAGCTAAGGGTTTCAAGACCTGTCGGAACTTGCCCTGTTTCAATCTTATATTGATAACGCGTTAAATGTCGCAAATCCTCAAGACTACCAGTTTCTACGATTTCACCTTTACGGATGACTGCAACACGGTCTGCCAGCTTTTCAACTTCAGACAAGATATGACTTGATAAAAGAATCGCTTTCCCTGCAGCTTTAAGCCTTCCAACTTCTTCCTGAAAAATCGCCTCCATCAATGGGTCAAGTCCAGAAGTTGGTTCGTCAAAAATATATAGTTCAGCATCGCTTGATAGCGCTGCAATAAGTGCAATCTTTTGTCGATTTCCTTTAGAATAAGACCGAGCTTTTTTCTTTGGGTCTAACTCGAATTTTTTAATTAATTCATCTCGTTTAGCCGCATTTCCTTTACCATGAAGCTTCAAAAAAAGATCAATAATCTCTCCTCCTGATAGATTGGGCCAGAGATAAACATCACCTGGAACATAGGCAATTTGCTTATGAATCTCAATGGCATCTGTCCAGACATCTTTTCCAAATATTTTGGCTGAGCCACCATTTGCACGGATAATACCAAGCAAAGTCCTAATCGTTGTTGATTTACCAGCACCGTTAGGTCCGATGTAGCCGAGCACCTCTCCAGCATTGACATCAAAACTTACATCTTTGAGCGCTTGAAACTTACCAAAGTTTTTTTGAAGCCCTTTTACTTCGACTACTTTTACCATAATTAAGTCCTCCATAAGGATAATTTCATTGTTTATAAAGTAATTTATGAACTAAACTTAACTTTATAGTTCATATTGTACTCTTTTCCTTGAATTAGTTCAACAAAAAAGCTATAATTTTTTATAGAAAATAGATTTGTCAGTACTGACAGTTTTTTGTCAGTAAGATTGGAAAGGTTTTCCTCATGAATCAAACAGAAAAAAAGAAAAAAGCCATTTTAGACACGACTTTTACATTGTTGAATGAAAAAGAAATTAAAGAAATCACTGTTGATGAAATTGCTCAAAAAGCAGTAGTGTCAAAGGTTACATTATTTAAGTATTATAAAAATAAAAATCATTTAATGAACATTGTCATTATGCACGCCTTTGAAAATATGGCAGCACAAGTTGAAGAAATCATTCAAAGCGATCTGAACTTTGAAGAAACTTATGAGGGAATCACCCAAATGAAGCTAAAACAGCTTGAGCATTATTCTCCGATATTTTCTCAAAATTTGATGACACAATACTCTGAAAGTCCTGATTTTTTCGATACCGATGCTGTCACGGTGCAGATGAAAATTTATGATAAACTTTTTCAAAAAGGACAGGATGAAGGTAAAATTTCAAAAGACTTCACCAAAGATGACTTCCTATTTCTTGTCAATATCTTCATCTCAGGAATGAAAGGTTTATCCGCAGATTACCTATTTCAAAAAACTGGGATACTTACCCGCTTTTTCATTAATGGACTAAAATAGTTCTCCATTAATAAAACTTGATAAATCAAAATAAAAAAATGGGATTTTCCCATTTTTTTATATCTGTCAGTACTGACAAAAACCAATCAGTATGCTGACAGTCTCAATTTTATCAAAGCAAGTGCGTGGCGCAGCGAAGATAGCGACTAGAGAAAATGGACAAATGTTTTATGAAACTCCTACTGATACTGTTTAATTTCTAAATGTTCCATTTAGAAATTAAAGTTTGCGTTACACGCAAACCACTTCTTGCGCGAGCGCAAGGCAGTATCTTTGCAGTTCATCGCATTGTTATACATATATCATAGACGCAGCATTTAGCCCGTATAAACACCTGAGTTTTTAAGTTCTTTTGCAACTTCAACAAGTTTGCGTAGACGATGATTGACCCCCGATTTTCCAAGTGGTGGATCTAAAAGTTCTCCCAACTCTTTAAGCGTAGCTTCTGGATTTTCAAGACGTAATTTAGCAACTACGGTAAGTTGCGTGGGAAGTTGTTCAAGTTCTTTTTTTTCGTTTAAAAAATGAATGGCTTCAATCACTTCTTGGCTTGCTGCAACTGACTTAGCAATATTTGCATTTTCAAAATTAGACTGACGATTCGCAAGACCTCGCATTTCTCGAATCATCTTAGCATCCTCAAATTTAAGGCGTGCCTGCATTGCTCCGATTAATGTTAAAAAATCCATGATTTCTTCTGCTTTAGAAAGGTATAAAATCCAGCGATTTTTTCGTTCAATGACTCTAGCATTTAGCTCAAATTTTCTAAAAATCTCCTGCAGGTCTTCTGCGTGTTCTTGATAAACATTAGCAATAGAGAGTTGGTATTCGCCTTTTTCTGGATTATGAAGACTTCCAGAAGATAAAAAAGCTCCTCGTAGATAATCACGGCTCATCAGATTATCATTTTTTACAAAATCAGGAACACCATTATCCAGCATCAACGCATCTGCAAGACTCAATTCATCAAGAAGCTCCGTAGCACCATCTTCAATAAATACAGTATAAACTCTATTTTTTGACAAGGTTGTTTTTTGGTGGACACGAATTTCTGCACGAATTTCATAAAGTTCAAGCAACATTTGATAGATATATTTGGCAGTCCCCGCATTTTCAGTTGCAATAGATAAGGTCAAACCACCAGAAATACCAACCGAACCATTCATTCGGACAAGAGCTAAAAGGGTGCCAGTCGTTGCAAGATTACGGGTTAACTCTTTTTTGACATCACTTGTAAAACTCATTTTTTAACTCTTTTCATTCATTTTTGTTATTGGAGCTGTGAAATCAACTCGCTTTACCTTTGATGCCGAGCATGAACAGCCTGCCTCTCCACTTTGCTACACCATCTATTGCAGAGGAAGCAATCGCAGCTTATATCAGCGTAGTTCGACAAAAAAGCAGAGTAGAGTTGTCCTCATTGTCACTGACAGAAGTTTTTGAAAGCATTATCAATTCTGTCAGCACGCTGACAGAAAAAATTCTACTTACAGTTCATCAATCTTTTATCTGTTGCTGAGAAATAGCAATAATCTCTTGCGCTACCGCTTCACCATCATGAAACGCTCCACCATCACGAAGCTCCAAAAAATTATTTGATACAATATTAACTTTTTCAGCTTTGAGTGCTTCAAAATCATGTTCAACCTGAACAAGATACTCATCAAATTTATTAGTATTCATATACTCTTCTGGTACTTTTTCAATATTTACAAGTACAGTATCAATGACATTTGTTCCTAAATGTTCATGCAACACGCGCACATGGTCTGCATCAGTAAAATACTCCGTTTCACCACGTTGTGTCATAATATTGCATACATAAATGATTTTTGCTTTCGTTTTCCAAAGCGCTTCACAGATTTCGGGAATTACAATATTTGGCAAGATAGACGTAAAAAGTGAACCAGGTCCCAGTACGATTGTATCTGCTTCCATGATAGACTTTACAACATTTCTTGAAGCAACAGGTGTATTCCCCGTTGCCGTTTCAGTTAGATAAACATGGTCAATCAATCCTTTATGACCGGCAATATGACTCTCACCAGCCACTTCATAACCATCCTTAAAAACAGCGTGCAAAGTCAGTGCAGCATCTGATGAGGGGTAGATTTTACCATCAACATGAAAAAATTTCGCTAATGATTGAATGGCTCGATAAGTTGAGCCTTGCATTTCAGAAATAGCAGCAATAATCAAATTTCCCAACGGATGTCCAGCAAGCTCCCCATCTGCCTCATCAAAGCGATATTGTAAAATATCGGCATAAAATTTTGGCATATCAGACATTGCAATCAAAACATTTCGTAAATCGCCCGGTGGTGCAATACTTACAGCCGAGCGAATTCGTCCAGATGAGCCTCCATCATCTGCCACTGTCACAATCGCTGTTAAATCAACTTTTTCTTTTCTCAATGCTCTCAGAACGACAGGAATACCAGTGCCGCCTCCAATTACAACTATTTTGGGCTTACTCATGAACGATTTACCGTTTCCTTCCTACGGTCTTTGTCACGATGGCTTGTATTCAAATGCCAATGTTCTTGAAGGGTTTTTGATACCCGCTCTGCAAAAGCTACAGAGCGATGTTGACCGCCCGTACATCCAAATGCAATTGTTAGAACAGATTTTCCTTCTTTTTGGTAAGCAGGCAAGATTGGAACTAACATTTTCATAAGATTTTGATAAAATTCCTCAGATTGCGGATGGTTCATGACATAGTCATAAACCTCTTCATCCGTTCCATTTTTATCACGAAGTGTTGGAATATAATGAGGATTAGGTAAGAAGCGAACATCAAAAACCAAATCTGCATCTAATGGAAGACCATATTTAAAGCCAAAAGACATCACTTCAATCCGAAAAGTTGAAGCAACACTCATTGAAAATTGTTGCAAAATTTTAGAACGCAAATTACGAGGGGTCAATTCACTCGTATCAATAACCACTTCCGCTAAATTTTTCAAATCACTCAAAATTTCGCGTTCTTTGGTAATTCCATCCAAAGTTCTACCGTCAATAGCCAGCGGATGACTCCGTCTGGTTTCTTTGTAGCGCGAAACAAGTTCTGAATCATTTGCATCCAAAAACAATAGTTTAAAATTAATTTGTGAATTGTCTGAAAGCTCTGTCACGATACTATATAAATGGTCAAAAAAGCTTCTCGAACGCATATCAACAACCATTGCAACTTTGTCAATTTTATTGTCAGGCATATTCAATAATTCAACAAATTTCTCAATCAAGGTCGGCGGCATATTATCAACTGTAAAATATCCCATGTCCTCAAACGACTGGATTGCCACAGTTTTACCAGCTCCTGACATCCCTGTAATGATAACAACATTAAGTTCTTTACTCATTTGTTAGGTTCCTCTCATTTTTGTCTTTGAAATGACTATCCCTCATCTTGAAAAACATCATCTCTCTTTTTTACTCACTGACAGATTTCTGTCAGTACTGACAACATTCTATTCATTCACTTATGACTCAATATCATTCAAGTCTAATATGAAAAACGCAAACCCTTTGGAAAATAATTTTTAACGACACCATTAACAAATTTGGCAAAACCCAAACCATTTCCGTTAATAACAAGCTGCACCCATCCGTTACTGATCGTTTCATTAATCGCTAGAGTCTCTCCAGCAACATATTTTCTAAATTGTTCTTCATTAATTTCTAATGTTCGCACCACTTCTTCTGGTCTCAACGCCAAACCTAGAGCAAAAGAAGGTTCAAAACGATTTTTCTTAAAAACTCCCAAATGCAAACCATTACGAGCAATCTTTAACTTAGATAAATCAGGCAAAGCCTCTGGTAAAAAATATAAATTATCACCAAAAACCTGTAAAATACCCGCTGACAAAAAATCTGTCAGTAAGCTTTTCTTATAAAACTCATCCATAATTTCTTTTGTTCATTGGTCAGTTTAGATTTACCAACTTTAACTTTTTTGTCAGTAACTTTATCACGTCTGTCATTAAATTTAGCAATAAATTGTCCTTCTCCTAGAAAATGATGAGGCCAACAACGCACAACCTCTGGCATATCAATTCCCTCTGATTGTCCATTTATTTTCGGAATATTCGTCAGTGTCATGGTAGGATAATTTTCTAATACCCATCTCACAATATCCTCATTTTCTTCCTCAGACCATGTGCACGTTGAGTAAATTAATGCCCCACCAGGAGCTAGCATTTGCATGGCTTCCCCAACGATTTCGCGCTGTAAATTCGCACATTTCTGAGGATAATCACTAGACCAATACTGTATTGCATCAGAATCTTTACGAAACATTCCTTCACCAGAACACGGAGCATCTAGTATAATAGCATCAAAATATTGCGTAAAAACCTTAGCTAGTCTCTTGGGACTTTCATTAAGAACAACTACATTTCTAGCACCAAATCTTTCAATATTTTCCACCAAAATTTTACTTCGTTTATGAGAAATCTCATTTGAAACTAATAATCCTTCATTTCCCAAAAAACTAAGTAAATGGGTGGATTTACCTCCCGGTGCTGCACACAAATCAAGCACTTTCATCCCTGGCTGAATCCCAGCACTTTCAACAACCACCTGTGCCGCAGGTTCTTGAGAATAGACGAGACCGCATACGTGTTCAACTGACTTACCAGAGACTTTCCCATAATATCCAAAAGAACTTTCAGAAATAGCTTCATAGTCTCTACTTTCAATACTACTCAAGTTTTTTAAAGGGTTTATCCGAAAGCCACTCACTGCTTCTCTATCAAAACTTTTTAAAAACGCTTCAAAGTCATTTCCAAGAATATTCTTATATTTATCTAAAAATTCTACAGGTAAATCCATTTTAACCTCATTGAAATCATTATTTTCTCATAAAATATCTATGTCTGATTCAATACATTCATTGACATACAAATCACTAACTACTGTAGAGCCAGTCTGGTATAACTACAGCATTGGGGAAATAAGCCGTGCCAATCCTTCTTTAAATCGAATCCAATTTGAACGTTGTTCATAAAGCTCAAGCGTCAATCCTTGACTCAACTGCAAGTCTTTCATAAAATCACTTCTCAATTTTTGGGCAATATCATAATCATATATTACCACATTTGCCTCAAAACAAAGTTGAAGACTCCGATAATCCAAATTCGCTGAACCAACTGAAGCGTACTCTCCATCAATAATTAACGTCTTAGAATGGACAAAACCATTTTCGTAAGTATAGACTTTCGCACCATATTTAACCAAATCTGCTGCATGAAAATAAGTCGCCCAATAAACTAAAGGATGGTCTGGCTTATTCGGAATCATCATCCTTACCTGAACACCAGATAAAAGTGCCAATTTCAATGATTCATGCAGAGCATCTGAAGGAATATAATAGGGCGTTTGAATCACAATTTCACGTTCAGCACCAGAAATCATTTTCATATAAGTTAACTTAATCTGTTCCTTATCCTCATCTGGCCCAGAAGTAACCAACTGTGTCGCAACATGCCCAATTGCAATAGAATCAGGAAAGTAAGGCTCACCCTCTGTAATCTCAAACTTATGTTGTGAATTCCAATCTAAAATAAAACGATGTTGCAAACTATAGACAATATCCCCTGTTAAACGCAAATGATTATCTCGCCAATAACCAAATTTTTTCGTGACCGAAGCATACTCATCTCCAACATTAAAACCACCAGTATAACCAATCACACCATCAATGACCACAATCTTACGGTGCAGACGATAGTTTGTTCTAGGATTAATCAAAGGCATAATTAAAGGGAAAAACTGTGCAACTTGCCCTCCAAGTTCAGTCAATTCCTTAAATTCCTTTAGCTTCGTCTTATTAGAGCCCCATGCATCCATCAACAAGCGAACCTCAACCCCACGCCGACGCGCAGCAAGCAAAGCATCATAAATTTCGTGACCAAGATGGTCCATTCTAAAAATATAATATTCCATATGAACATGATGTTTTGCCTTATTAATGTCCTCGATTAGAGCATCAAATTTTTCTCTACCGTCATTAAAAATTTTAACATCAGTATTTGTTGAAATAATTGATTTTTCTTCAACATACAACATATTGATGAGCTGTCCAATCACATGATTCTTTCGCATCTTATTAACAAAAGCACGATCTGAAAAAGCTTTTTCAGCGTGACCAAGTTGCTTTTCAAAACCAATATGAAATCTTTTTCTATCTTTAAAAATACGATAATGTGAAATCCCACGCCCAATCAAAAGATACAAAATAAATCCTAAAACAGGTAAAACATTAATCACAAAAAGCCACGACCAAGTCGATGCAGTTGATTTTCTCTCCCTAAAGATAATGATTAAGGATAAGAGAAAGTTTAAAAAAAACACAAACAACTCAAAAAGTGCAATAAAATTCATGTTACTCCTTCCAATAAACCCCTATTTATTCTTCTATTATATCATACCCCCTAACCTGATATTTACTCAGAACATTCTTTACACTGTCAAATCCTAATAAACCAATAAATAAAGTTAATTTTCTAATCAAACATTTATTCAAAACTTACAAATTTGTAAGTTTTAGAATACTTTCCCGTGATACTATGGATGAAGAAACAAAAAAAGTTAAAACTAAAGAGATAATTTTCTTAGTCTACTTTTAACTTTTAATATAACTTATTGAGGTGAAAAATGAAAAAAATAATTTTATCCATTCCTTTAATCATTATTGCATTATTGTCACTAACCGCATGCAGTAAAGAATTTGATGATAGCTTCAAACAATCTGTATACTACACAAAAATAGAAACCAGTCCAGATCAAAGCAAAGACAGCGAAAACAAACCATACTATCTCTATCATCAAACATTTGTAAACGACAAAGGAGAAACTGTTAAATTTGACATGAAAGAATATCGTAGCGAACCTTTAAAATTAGACAGCTATTTGAAAGTCATGATTAACAAAAAAGATGGCGTAAAAAGTTGGGAAGAAATATCCAAAAACGCTATTCCTAACACTGCTCTAGACAAACTAAATAAATAATACTCACTATACTCAATCACACCATGACTGCTATTTCTTAACCGAAACAAAGCAGTTATTTTTTTATTTTTCCCCCTTTGTAGTCTGTCTTATAAATTTCTTACAATATTGTAAGCTTTAATCGTCATATCTTTGTTAAAATAATAGTATATAATCAAAAAATATACTCTAACCTACTAGATATACCTTCAAGTTTTCTCTTTAAACAAGATGAGAAAATATAAATTAAAGATACGATAGGAGAAATATATGAACAAAAATATAACAGAAATGCGAGGACTTTCTAAACCAGAAGTTGAACAACAAATAAAGTTAGGCAACATCAATACAATAACTGTAAACGCAGGGCAATCAGTGAAGGAAATCATTATTAGAAATACAATGACGCTCTTTAACCTTCTGAATCTAACCTTAGCAGTTGTGGTCATTGCAATCGGTTCTTATAAAAATACTCTATTTATACTGTCAGTTATTATCAATACAGGGGTAGGAATTTATCAAGAAATCAAGGCAAAACGAATAATCGAGAAACTTTCCATCCTTACTCAAAACAAAGTAGAAGTTATCCGAGATGGTCAAAAAATTACCATCAATAAAGAAAAAATTGTTGTAAATGACCTCTTGTGCCTAACCAAAGGTATGCAAGTTCCTGTTGATACAATTAGCCTAGAAAATGGACTTTACGTTGACGAATCAATGATTACTGGAGAATCAGATATCGTCGAAAAAAAGGTTGGAGATTTGATTTATTCAGGTTGCCTCGTTTTACAAGGACAAATTAAAACACAAGTACAATCAGTGGGAAACAATACATTCGTCAGTAAATTAACTAGTGAAGCAAAAAGTTTTAAAGATACAAAGTCTAAAATACAGCAATACATTGATAAAATTTTAAAAATCATCATGATTGCTATTCTACCAGTGACAGCCCTCGTTTTACTTAATCAATTCTTTCTTACACACCTAGATTTGTCAATAATTTCGCAACGTGAAATTGCCATTTTGGGAAGTGCCGCAGTTATATCAAGTCTAATTCCTGAAGGTCTAGTCCTTCTGACATCCGTTGCCTTAGCTGCTGGTGTCATAAAACTTTCAAAAAAACAAGTTTTAGCCCAAAATTTATCAGCCATCGAAACACTCGCACGAGTTGATGTGCTTTGTCTTGATAAAACTGGAACAATCACAGAAGGCAAGATGAATGTCGAAGAAGTTCTCTACTATACCGACAATAAGGAAGAAATCAATAATGTCCTTTCTTTTATCGTTGAACATGACACCGAACAAAATGCATCAATAGAAGCTCTCAAAAACAAATTTGGAGGTTTACAATCTAGACTTGATTTAGTTCAATATATTCCTTTTTCATCAGAGATTAAACAGCAGGCTATTGAAATTAAAGACAAGGGCGTCTATACTCTTGGGGCTTTTGATATGATTTCAAACAAACTAGAAAATCAACAAAAACAAGATATTGAATTTGCTTTAAAGAGAGGCTATCGAATCCTCGGACTTGCACATAGTTGGTCGCCACTAAAAGATAAAACAATCCCTAAAGATACTAAGATTATTTGCCTCATTTTTTTGAAAGATAAACCTAAAAAAGAAGCCAAAAAAATATTAGAATACTTTGAAAGACAAGGAACAGAAATCAAGATTATATCAGGAGATCATCCAGAAACTGTTCTAAATATTGCTCATGATGTTGGTATAAAAGGAAGTGCACGTAATCTCAACGAACTTCCTAAAGATGCAGAAAGCTTACAAAAAATCGCAGAAGAAACCACCGTTTTTGGACGAATTACACCTGAGCGTAAACGAGATTTGATTACCGCTTTACAATCAAACGGGCACACAGTAGCCATGATTGGCGATGGTATAAATGATATTCTAGCATTAAAAAAATCAGATTGTGCTATTGCGCTAGGTTCAGGAAACGAAGCCACAAAATCTGTTGCCCAATTTGTCCTATTAGAAAATGACTTCTCTGTTCTTCCTTCTGTAGTACAAGAAGGCAGGAAAGTCATCAACAATATTAAACGAGTCGCAGGGATGAATCTTCTGCGAGTAATTTACACATTTGTTTTAATCATCCTACTAGTTATTACCCGAAAAATCTTTCCACTTGAATCAATTAACCTAATGCTCATGGGAATCTTTACTGTTGGAGTTCCTAGTGCTTTGTTAATTTTAGAAAAAGATGAAAAACCAAGCACAGACGATTTTTTCAAAAGAATAATAGTAAATATAGTTCCAGCAGGAATATTAATTGGGATTACCATTTTTACTATGCTAATCCTTCCTTACAAATTTCCGCTCTATTCCATAGCAGCTGAGGGACATTTAGCTACCAATTATGGCGCTTATTTGAGTGATGTTACTCTGATTATTGGTTCAGTTCAGCTGTTCGCCTTATATTTATTATGCCGTCCTTTAAGTAGATATAGGGCTAGTGTCATTGTTGGTATGACTTTAGTTTTCTACACAACTTACTTCATTCCACCTATCACAAAATTTTTAGGGATTGCTCCTCTACAAAGCTCTCGCTTTATCATCCCAACATTGATTTGTATTGCTTTGTTGCTTATCGTTCGTATGCTTATTTTAGATGGTAAAAAAGTAAACAAGCTAAAACTTTCATTACTTTGCCTAAGTTTAATGATTCTTCTCATTTTTGCTTCAGCAAAACTGCGACAATTTCAAAAAAGGATGGCCTATGAAAATGATAAATACATCCAAGTTTTACCAGATGACTGGTATCATGCTCAACGTGACAGAAACTCTTGATTAAATTATTTATAGTGAAGTTACAACAAAAAAGAGTCCTCATTTCGAGAAGACTCTTTTTTTGTTGTAGCTAAAGCAACTCACCATATTTAGCAATAAATATTTTCTTGAAAACTGTGACTAGTAGCATATACATCGTCACCGTCAGTAAAAGCCAAGGGAAAAAGCTAGCAGGTAAAGCTTCCAAACCTATTGAAGCACCAAAAGTTGTGAAGGGAATAATAGTAAGACCAATAATTCCCAAAAAAGTTAATAATGTAAGAGAAAGTGAAGCATGGCTCTTTAAAAATGGTATTTTTGGAGTACGAATCATATGAATCACAAGAGTTTGTGTCCACATAGATTCTACAAACCATCCTGAATGAAAAAGAGCAATAAATCCAACATAAGCCGCACTTCCCGGTGTAAGTGTACTAAATTCTCCAAATGTCGCAGGACATATCACAAAAAACATCAGTAGATAAGTTGTGATATCAAAGACAGAACTTGTCGGACCAATCCATAACATAAACTTGCTGATAGAACTTGCTTCCCATTTCCTAGGTACTGTCAAATAGTCTTCATCAACATTGTCCCACGGTATTGCAGTACATGACAAATCATAGATTAAATTAAGCAAGAGAATATGAATAGACAACATCGGAATAAAAGGTAAGAATGCACTTGCCACTAATACAGAAAACATATTACCAAAGTTAGAGCTTGCGGTCATCTTAATGTATTTAATCATATTTGCATATGTTTTACGTCCTTCAATAATTCCTTTTTCAAGAACTGTCAAATCTTTTTCTAGCAAGATAACGTCCGCTGATTCTTTCGCTATATCGACAGCTGTATCAACAGAAATACCAACATCCGATGACTTCATTGCTGCTGCATCGTTGATACCATCTCCCATATATCCAACACTATTTCCATTGTTTCTCAATGCTGTCACAATTCGCACCTTTTGTTGTGGGGATAATTTAGCGAATACACTCATTTTTTCTACATCTTTTGCCAGCTGCTCATCATCCAATTTATCTATATCAGAGCCTAGTAAAATATGGTCAACGGGTAATCCAACTTGACTACAAATCGAACGTGTTACCTTATCGTTATCACCTGTTAGTATTTTTACTCCAACACCGTATTTATTAAGTGCTTTAATCGCTCTCTTTGTAGATTCTTTGGGTGGGTCTAGAAAAGCAAGGTAGCCCATTAAAACCATCTCTGACTCATCTTGCACAGAGAATATTTCGATTGGAGAGGGATTGGTTTTTTGAGCTACCGCAATCACTCGCATTCCCTTTTCATTAAGTTCATCAACTTTTTCTAAAATATACTTTCTAACCTCATCTGTCAATCGTACGATATCGCCCTTATATTCAGCGAATTGACAAATATCCAGCATTTCTTCAACAGCCCCTTTAGTAATGAGTTGCGTTTTTTTGCCTAGCTCTTCTGTATTACTTTGCACAACAACACTCATTCGACGTCTCTCAAAATCAAATGGTATCTCATCAATCTTTGTATATCTACTACTAAGCCCGCTTAATTCTGAGAATTTTGTTTGATTATTCTCAGTAGCTTGGATAATTGCAAGATCCATTAAATTTTTGAGACCAGTTTGGTAGTAGCTATTTAGAAAAGCGTGTCTGAGTACACGAGTATCTTCTTGTCCCTGTATATCAAGATAATGCATCAAAACAACTTTATCTTGAGTCAAAGTTCCTGTTTTATCCGTACAGAGAATATTCATTGACCCTAAATTTTGAATAGAATTCAGATTTTTAATAATTGTTTTTTCTTTTGACATCGTTACAGCACCTTTTGCTAAACAAGTCGTTACAATCATTGGTAGCATCTCTGGAGTTAAACCTACCGCTACGGCAAGAGCAAATAAGGTTGCCTCCATCCAATCCCCTTTAGTGAAACCATTGATAAATAAAACAAAGGGTACCATAACAAGCATAAATCTAATGAGAACCCATGAAACTGAATTTACCCCTTTTTCAAAGGTGGTCTTAACAGAATCTTCATCAACACTTTTTGCCATTTCTCCAAATATTGTATCATCACCAGTAGCAATAGCCACTCCAAATGCAGTTCCACTAATAATATTTGAGCCCATAAATGCAAGATTTGTAGCTTCAGTTAATGTATCATATTTATCATTCTTCAAACTCGCTAATTTTTCTACGGGCTCACTCTCTCCAGTAAGAGAAGATTGACTGATAAATAAATCTTTTGCTTCTATAATTCTCAAATCGGCCGGAATCATGTCGCCTGCTGATAAGTGAATAATATCTCCAACCAACACTTCTTCAATCGGAATTTCTTGACTTCCGATTCCTTTTCGATACACATTTGTTGTAGTTCTAATCATCTTCAGAAGATTTTCAGCAGCATTCCCACTTCTAGTCTCTTGAACAAAACGTAGTATCCCAGAAATTAAAACCATTGTTGTAATAATGAGTAATCCTGTCGGGTCCTCTTCTCCAGGTGTTGCTAAAATAATATCAGTAAATGCCGATATTAAAGCTAAAATAAATAATATTATTGTAAATGGATTAATAAATGCTTGGTATATACGCTTTACAAACGAAGTTTTTTTACCTCGCGTAATTTTGTTATCTCCATAAAGACTGCGAGAAACTTCCATTTGTTTCTCATTCAATCCTTCTACTGTTGTACCTAATTTTTTAAATATTTCTTCCTTGTTTGCTTTTGTTGCGAATTCTAATCTTCTTTGAATTGCTTCACGGTGCATCATATTTGCATTTGCTTTATTCGTTACACCTGAGCTTCTAGTTAATCTTTTTTTCATTGGTCTGTACCTCAATTTCATAATAATAATAATAATAGATTTTGATTATACAGCTCCTAGACTTTGGGCTACATTAAATAAGACGATGAAAACGAACAGTTGTTTTCATCATTTTGTTCTGCTGTGGCCTATCAGGGTCAGAGCTGCTGATACTTTGTTCTTCCATTCGTTTTCACCTCCTTTTCAACACAAAAAAACCTTGCCTACGTAACTTGAACATAGACAAGGGAATAATTCCAAAAAAAGCTAACACCACACAGTGAAACCAATTCATGTCATCGTTCAAGCTTTAGCTCCACAGGGCGATGTTGTTGCACTATTTCATGCCTTGTTTTTCGACATGAACTGTTGGCCCTCTCATCGTGTCTCCACGACTCTGCGGCAGCAACCCGTATCCCTGTGGTAGCCTCACCTACCGATAGTTAGCTTTAAAAACTAACCACGATTATTATATATTTTTATCTCACTATTGTCAAATCTTTTTCTAATAATCTTTAAGATTAATGATTTTGATTATTCAAGAGAACACTAACAAAAAGCGGTAGTTAGCCGCTTTAATTAATTTTTAAACCAAAATTGTGCTTATTTCAAACTTATTTTACTTTCTTCAACGCTCCAAATAAAACTCCTGAAATTACAGCTCCAATCAAGATAAATAAAAGATAAAGTAACGGATTGTTTGTTAGCGCTAAGACAAAGATTCCTCCATGAGGTGCCATTAATTTAATATTGGCGAGCCCTGTCAATCCTCCAGCCACAGCTGCACCTACGAAAAATGACGGAATAGCTCTAGCAGGGTCAGAAGCCGCAAAAGGAATAGAGCCCTCTGTAATGAAAGATAAGCCCATCACAATATTAGTTAAACCAGAATTGCGTTCTTCTTTAGTAAATTTGTTTTTGAATAAAAGCACTGCTACTGTTGTTGCAAGTGGAGGAACCATACCACCCGCCATTACAGCTGCCATTACAACTGAACCACCATCAGCTACTGTCGCAGCCAAAGTTCCGGTTGCAAAAATATAGGCTGCTTTATTGATCGGACCTCCGAGGTCAATTGCCATCATTCCCCTACAACCAAGCCGAGTACCAATGCAGATGCACCAGATAAACTATTCAAAAAGCTTGATAAACCTGTGTTGATAGCAGCCATTGGTATATTGACAAATAGCATCAAAAATCCAGTAATAAATGTACCGACTAACGGATAAATTAATATCGCTTTAATTCCATCCAAAGATTTTGGTAAAGCTTTCGTCCACTTACGAAGTAAAAGAATAACGCCACCAGCTAAGAATCCACCGACCAAAGCACCAAGAAATCCTGAAGGAATCATCTTTGCAGGGTCAAGGTGACCAAATGCCAATCCTGAAGAAGCCATTGAGCCAGCAACGAACCCGGCTACTAAGCCTGGTTTATCCGCAATTGAATTTGCAATAAACCCAGCTAATACAGGGAGCATAAATGCAAATGCTGCTCCTCCTACATTTTTGAAATAAGCTGCAATTGGATGATAAACACCCAAGTTTGCAAGTTGATCATGAGGTACTCCCATTGCTTGGTCAATTAAGAAAGCCAAAGCGATTAAAATCCCGCCTCCAACAACAAAAGGAAGCATTGCGGATACCCCACCCATTAAATGTTTATAAAATGCTTTCCCAAGCCCCGTCGCAGTTTCTGAGCTTTCTTCCTCTGTATTTTCCCTTCAAATACTGGAGCCTTACCAGAAAGTGCTGTTTCAATCAGAATTTTTGGATTACGAATTGCTTCTGCAACTGGTTTATTTACAAGTTCTTTGCCAGAAAAACGATTCATTTCTACCTTTTTATCTGCTGCAACGATGACTGCATCTGCTTTTTTAATGTCTTCAGTGGTTAATTTATGATCAATACCGCGTGCACCATTAGTTTCGACTTTAATTGCAACATTCATTTGAGCGGCTTGTTTTTTGAGCGCTTCTTCTGCCATGTAAGTATGTGCAATCCCTGTTGTGCAAGCTGTCACTGCAACTATATAGTGTTCTGCATTTTTTACTGTTTCTATCTCTTCTGCTTCATTTGATGAAAAAAGTTCTAAAACTTCACGCGGATAGTTAACCGCTTTCAATTTACTGTTAAAACCATCTTTGAGCAAGAATTTTGAAAGTTGCGCCAATGCTTCTAAATGAGTATCATTAGCACCTTCTGGTGCTGCAATCATGAAAAATAGATGGACAGGTTGATGGTCAAGCGCTTCATAATCTACCCCTATTTTTGACTTTGCAAAAAGTACAACAGGCTGAGTGACAGCACTGTTCTTACTGTGTGGCATAGCAATACCCTCACCAAGTCCTGTTGAAGTCTGATGTTCGCGAGCTAGAATCCCTGTTTTAAATGTTTCAAAATCGTTGACATAGCCTTCATCAACAAGTTTTTGAACCATTTCATCAATAGCAGCAAGTTTGCTTTGCGCTTTAAGGTCAAGAATCATGACCTCAGATTTTAGTAAATCTTTAATTTCCATTGATTGAAATCTCCTTTATTTCAACTTTTTTATAAATTTCATTAACAAATTCTCGGGTAGGCATATCTTTTGAGAATGCCTTCGCTGTACCACAGGCTATAGCTTGCCTGAAAGCTCTCAATAAATCTTTTGTTTCATGATATTCCGCTAAAAATCCTGCAACGGTAGAATCCCCTGCACCAATTGAATTTTTCAATTCTCCTTTGATTCCTTTGGCAAAATATACCACATCACGACTAAAAAGAAGTGCACCATCCCTGCCATCGAAACAATAGCATGCTGTGCCCCATATCTAACAACTTTTTACCAAATGGTATAATTTCTTCATTTGTTTTCAAAGATGTATTAAATATAGCTTCAAGTTCTTCACGATTGGGTTTGATAAGCAATGGATGATTTTTAAGAGATTTTAATAATTTTTGACCATCAATATCCAGAACAAAAGAAGCCCTCTGGTCTTTACTCTTTCAATTAATCGTTCATAAAAGTCTTCTCCTAGTGCTTTTGGAATTGTTCCTGCAAATACAACAATATCATCTGCTTTTAAGTTTTCAAATTTTTGAACGAAAGCTTGTATCTCGCTCTCTTTTAGGGTTGGTCCAGCAGCATCTAAACTGGTTTCTTCATCTTCTGTTTTGAGCTTCACGTTAATTCTTGTTAAGGAATCAATCGGAGTAAAATCTGATAAAACACCATGTTCATTCAGAAATGCTCTAATATACTCTCCTGAAAAACCTCCCAGAAAGCCTAAAGCTGTAGTTGGGCTTTCCATTAAACTCAACATTCGGCTTTCCATAATTCCTTTGCCTCCAGCCGATACTTGTGTTTGAGAGGTACGGTTAACCTCGCCAAGCGATATTTTTTCATAATTCATAAAATAATCTAAGGCAGGGTTTAATGTTACTGTGTAAATCATATTTTTCTTTCTAAAGTACTGCTATCGTTTTCTTGTTATAAAATCAATCGTGTGTCTTGCCAGTTATAGTTAATTATTGACAGTGCATAATTTTAAAGCAAAATTAGTCTGTCAGCAATTCAAATTCATCTGGCTGTGCAAATTTAATAAAACTCATTTGACCGTTTTTGGATGAATCTGCCAAAACATAAGATTTTTGGCTTTGCTTAATGGCTAGAGATTTAACGGCAGCTTCTTCATGGTCTGGTGTCATCGCTCCATGAATTTCATCTATCGCGTTTGCTCCTATAAACGCAAGGTTAAATTGATAATTTGAAAGCTGAGCTAAAGTTTGGCTGCCGACAATTGCGTCTGTCACTTTTTTTACACGTCCTCCTAACAGATAAACAATTAGTCTTTCATCTGTTAGTTTGGAAAGATGTGTGACAGAATTTGTCACAACTGTCAAATATTTTTGAGAATGATTGATTAAGTCAGCCAAAATGCCCGTTGTAGTCCCTGCATCTAAAAAGATAATATCTCCATCTTTTATTTTTAGAAGTGCTTTTGCAGCGATTTTCTCTTTTTCTTGAATGTTTTTGGAAGTTTTTTCGAAAACACTCAATTCTTCTGTGAGATCTTGTAGAAGTTCTGCTCCTCCGTGTACTCTACGAAGTATTTTCTCTTTTTCTAACTCATTCAAATCTCTACGGAGAGTTGAAATTGAGCCTTCAATCACAGGAAGTAATTCTTCAATCGTTGCTCGTTTCCTATTTTTTAAATAATCAGTAATATTTTTCTTGCGTTCATTCGCTAACATTCTTTACCTCCCTCACTTATACTGGAATTAAAATATTGTGGTATAGTCCTACTATAGAGCGGTTTTACATAACTTATAGTTTTTGTTTTAATGTGTTTAAATATCAAGTTAAAAAATAACTATTTCCTCATGAATTCGTTTACAGAAATAGTATATCATCATTTTCTTTCAAAATCAACCTAAAACTTCCAAAAACTATCATTTTTATTAAATAAAAAAAAGAAATACAAGATAAAGATGTATTTCTTTTTTACTGAGCTTTCATTTTAAAAATATTTTTTAATTTTTATCTCTTGATAGTTGAAGTGATTACTTCATCAGTAGGAGCTTCTTTCTCTCCTACTGATGTTAGTAGAACGAAAGCAAAGCTTGCCATTTCGCCTTATCGCTTTGCCCTTTGCTCTTACTGCTTTAGCAGTTAGCTTCGGATGACCATAGGACATTTGTCCGTTTGCTTAGGGCTAAAGCCCCAAGAGCAAAAGGCATTGGCTGTAAGGCACTAGGTGAAACAACTAGCATATCCGTTGCTGCTTTAGCGCAAACGGCTATCCTATAAAGTGCCGATGAACATTTGTCCTCTATCTCTAAGTCACTAAAGTGACAAGAATAGAGGCAACGCCAAATGGCAATCAAACGGACAGCGGAGCAACGAAGGTGCGTAGACCGTTCGTAGAACGGCGTGCGAAGTACGTAGCGAGAATCGACAGCGCAGTGAAATGGAGATAGAGCGAATGGACAGCGGAGCGAAGCGGAGATAGTGCTGCTTATCCCTCCACCTTATAGAGGTGGGGGATTTAGCAGGCACTTGCTTGGTTAAAATATTCTAGTAGGCTTTGAGCAGATTGAATATAGTATTCGACTGCCACAGGGATAACCTCATCTTTAACAATCATATCCGAAAAGTGAAGTCCTGAACTACCCGATTGATTAGAGCCAATAAAAGCAAATACACTTGGAGCTTGCTGCCTATAGTTAGCAAAATCCTCCCAGCACTTGAAGGTTCTGGAACAACAAATGATTGATGCCAGTGCCGAGTGGCTTCGCTCAAAACTCTTGTTAATTCTGGGTCATTATAAGTTAGATCAGCCTCCATTTTCCAATTGATTTTTGCTGAAACAGCATAAGCTGCCGCTGTGGACCCTATAATTTCTGTAAATCTCTTTTTGGCGTGTTGACGTGTTTCATCGGAGAATGTACGAATGGTTCCTTCAAACATAGCTTTATCTGGAATAACATTCCATGTGTTTCCAGATTCAATATGAGTCACCGATACTACCGCTGCTTTGAGTGGCGAAATATTTCTTGAAACAATCTGCTGTAGATTTTGAATAATTGCACTTGTTGCTAAAATAGGGTCTATGCCTTCGTGAGGATATGCGGCATGACTGCCACTCCCTACAACATTTACTTCAAACTGCTCAACTGCAGCCATAACTCCTTCTTCACGTAATCCAATAATTCCTGTACCAAGTGTTGGAATATTATGATAACCAATAAAAGCCTGCACATCAGAAACAAGACCACTTTCAAGGACTTGTCTGGCTCCTAGCCCGATTTCTTCTGCAGGCTGGAAAATTAATTTGACTGTTCCTTTAAGTTCTTTTTCGTGTTCTTTTAAAATCTTTGCTGCACCCAAAAGACTTGTCATGTGTAAATCATGACCACAAGCGTGCATTAATCCTTCATTTTTTGATGTGAAAGGTAAATCGGTCTGTTCATTGATTGGAAGTGCATCAATATCGGCACGTAGAGCAATGACTGGATTGCCGTTTCCAACTTTTGCAACTAGGCCTGTTTTTAAATTTCCATCTAGAATTTCGATATTCCAATCCGTCAATTTTTGTTGGATGAAGGCGGTAGTTTTAAGTTCGTGTTCCGAACGCTCTGGATGGGCATGAAGATAATGTCTGATTTCTTCCAGTTCTTTATTAAATTTTTCTTCAATCATAACATTTATTTTAACAAAAATAGTGAAGCATTTAACTTCACTATTTTCAATGATTAGATTTAATTTTTAAATCAAGCCAGCATCTTTTAAGACTTCTTCTATGTATGTGCCTTTGAGTTTTTTCAATCCTAACTTCAGTGCTTGTTTTTTAATAAGTGGCAAATCCATTTCTTCTAGTTTTTTCTTATCTGAGAGATAATATACTGAACCTGCGAGTGCCCGTAAATCATAGGCTGATGCATAAACTTCCGGTACTCCTCGGTCAACATCAAGAAGTTGATAGGCGGCTTCCATCGCTGTACGGACAGAATATTCTGTAGTAAATACTGTATCTCTTTTAGTTTCTGCAAAATTTCCTAGAAAGGCAAGATTGACAGAGTCTTTTGGTACTACAAGTGGACGGTCTCCAGGTTCACGAAGCATAAAGTACGATGTGATGAAAGGCATATAAACGGGAATTGTATTCGTATTTTCATGTACAAAATCAGCGATTTCATCAATAGGCATCCCCAGATGATAGAGTAATTCTTGCGTGATTTCTTCACCTGTGCATTCTTCAATCGGTTTTTTGATGAAATTTCCTTCGATATTGGAGAGTAAACCGTAAACCCAGGTCACAGTTTCTTGGTCTTTTTGTTCTTTAAAATGTGGCTGACGGTGGGTTGTAAATGATAGCAGCCAATTGGAATCTTTCACTGTGATGATTCCACCTGTGACTACTTTTCCTGAGCGAAGTTCACGATGAGTGAGTTTTTCAAAATAAGGTTGGATTTTCAAATTTTTCCATGTGACTGTTGCTGACACAAACCAACTTTCTTTTGGTAAGTTCTGACAGAAAACGTCTGGATGACCAAATTCTTGTGACTGTGCTGACAGATTTTTCCAAAGTTTCCATGATCCTCCAAGTTCGTGAGTAATGGGTGCTGGCTCAAGTGGTGAGCCCTGAGTGGAGCTTTCAGTGATTGAGCCATTAGTGACAAAGACCAAATCATTTTCTGTCAGTGCTGACGAACTTCCGTCAGCAAATTTGATTGTTTTTGCAACTTTTTTATTTTCTGAAAAGTCAACTTCGATATTTTCTACTTGTGAACCGTAGCGGAAATCAACACCTTGACTTTGTAAATAAGTGATGAGGGGTTTGACCAACGATTCATATTGATTATACTTGGTAAATTTTAGTGCTGTGAAATCTGGTAAGCCTTTGATATGGTGAATGAAACGCATAATATAACGGCGCATTTCAATTGCTGAGTGCCATTTTTCAAAAGCAAACATGGAACACCAGTAGAGCCAGAAATTTGATTCAAAAAATTCTTCTGTAAAGCAATCCTCGATTTTCTTGCCGACAAGTAGCTCTTCTTTCGTCATAAATAATTTGACAATTTCATCTTGAGCTTTTGGGCTTAATGTAAATTGTCCATCATCGGAAACACGGTGTCCACGTTTATGAATTATTCGACAATTTGACGAATTAGGATCTTCTCTGTCTAGATAATAAAATTCATCCAAAACGGACGCATTGTCCATTTCGAGTGATGGAACTGACCTAAAAAGATCCCAAAGGCATTCAAAATGATTTTCCATTTCACGACCACCACGCACAACAAAACCATCGTGAGGAATAAATGAGCCATCTAATGAACCACCAGATAACGTAAGCTCTTCCAAGATATGAATGTTCGATCCAGACATTTGTCCATCACGAATGAGAAACACCGCAGCTGCAAGACCCGCAAGACCTGCTCCCACAATATAGGCTGATTTTTCTTCGACATTTGCCGGCTTTTTAGGATGCACAAAAGCCTCATAATTTCCATTAGTATAACGCATATTATCCTCCAAATACTCTGATTAACAAAGTATCTATTCTTGATTATGATCTACCATTTGGTAACTCATCATCTTTATTCTGTTGTTATTTTTATCATAATACAATAGGAAAACGATTGCAAGAGATAATTTTATTTTTTGGACGGTGTGTCTATTTTTGTCTAATGTAAAAAAAATACTGACAGATTTTCTGTCAGTAAGTTTTCTTCAGATTTTAGATTTACAAAAAGAAGTCAAGAGTTATTCAGTGAGAGTTTCGTAAAACATTTGTCCATTTTCTCTAGTCGCTATCTCCGCCCTTTGGGCTACACTGTCCACACCACGGGTATCCATGCTCACTACGGTGCTGAAGCGCCGAGTCGCAATGGTTCTCGCTAGGTGGCTTAAAGCCACAAGTCGAGTCGCAAAGCGCTTAGACCCTATGGCAGTCGGACGAAATTCAAGAATTGCCATTTCGCCTTGCTGCTTTAGCAGCTTAGAGCGAATGGATACCCGTGGTGCATCAACAGCATGAGATAGCCCCCACTTGTTTTGAAAAAAAGAAGCACTGACAGACTTATCAGCACTTCTTTTTTCAATCATTATTTACTTTCTTCAAAGTCACCATCAAATGTATTGTCATCTTTTGGAGCTTCTTGAGTAGTATCAGCTTCTCCAGCTGCTTGCCCAGCCGCATTTGCTTGTTCGTAAAGTTTTACAGCCAAGTTTTGTGCAATTTCAGAGAGCGCTTCTGATTTAGCTTTGATATCAGCAATATCATCGCCTTCAAGAGCTTTCTTGAGTGCTTCTTTAGCATCTTCAGCCTTCTTGACTTCGGCTTCATCTACTTTTCCTTCAAGGTCTTTCAAAGTCTTTTCAGTTTGGAAGACAAGCGCATCAGCTTCGTTACGCGTATCGACTTCTTCCTTACGTTTAGCATCTGCATCTGCATTTGCTTCAGCATCTTTCATCATCTTGTCAATTTCTTCGTCAGAAAGACCAGAGTTTGATTTGATGACAATCGTTTGTTCTTTTTGAGTACCAAGGTCTTTCGCTTTTACAGAAACGATACCATTTTTATCAATATCAAATGTCACTTCGATTTGAGGAATTCCACGAGGTGCGGCAGGGATATCTGTCAGTTGGAAACGACCCAAAGTCTTGTTGTCAGCGGCCATTGGACGTTCACCTTGCAGCACATGAATATCAACAGCAGGTTGATTATCAGCAGCAGTTGAGAAGACTTGTGATTTAGAAGTTGGAATCGTTGTATTGCGGTCAATCAATTTTGTGAAGACACCACCCATTGTTTCGATACCAAGTGACAATGGTGTAACATCAAGAAGAACAACATCTTTAACATCACCAGTGATGACTCCACCTTGAATTGCTGCACCCATTGCAACCACTTCGTCAGGGTTGACAGATTTGTTAGGTTCTTTACCTGTTTCTTTGCGCACAAGTTCAACAACGGCTGGGATACGCGTTGATCCACCGACCAAGAGTACTTCATCAATATCAGAAGTTGACAATCCAGCGTCAGAAAGCGCTTGACGGACAGGTTGGCGTGTTGCTTCAACTAAATCATGAGTCAATTCGTCAAATTTTGCACGAGTCAAAGTCATTTCCAAGTGAAGCGGACCAGCAGCTCCTGCGGTGATAAATGGTAATGAAATATTAGTTGATGATACACCAGAAAGGTCCTTTTTCGCTTTTTCAGCAGCATCTTTCAAACGTTGCAAAGCCATTTTGTCTTGTGCAAGGTCAATGGCGTTTTCTTTCTTAAATTCAGCAACCATCCAGTCAATAATTTTTTGGTCAAAGTCATCCCCACCGAGTTTGTTGTTCCCTGCAGTTGCCAAAACATCGAAGACACCATCGCCAAGTTCAAGGATTGAGACGTCAAATGTACCACCACCAAGGTCAAAAACAAGAATCTTTTCATCTTTATCTGTCTTATCAAGACCATAAGCAAGTGCTGCTGCTGTTGGTTCGTTGACGATACGTTCAACTTCAAGACCTGCAATCTTACCTGCATCTTTTGTCGCTTGACGTTGTGCGTCATTGAAGTAAGCAGGTACTGTGATAACCGCTTTTTCTACTTTTTCACCAAGATAAGCTTCCGCTGTGGCTTTCAAGTTTTGCAAAATCATGGCTGAAATTTCTTGTGGTGTATATTCTTTACCATTTGCAGAAACTTTTTCATTCGTTCCCATTTTTGACTTGATTGAGAGGATTGTATCTGGATTTGTCACTGCTTGACGTTTTGCAGCATCACCAACTTGAATTTCACCATTTTTGAAAGCGACAACAGATGGTGTTGTGCGGTTTCCTTCTGGATTTGGAATGATTTTTGATTCTGTTCCTTCAAGGACTGCTACTGCTGAGTTTGTTGTACCAAGGTCAATACCGATAATTTTTGCCATTTTTATTTTACCTTCTTCTTTTTATTTTTTAACTATTTTTGTATTTCATAGTTTAGTGTCGTCTCGGACAATTTATATTGCTTATTGCGCCACGACGACCATTGCTGGACGAAGAATACGGTCATGGAGTTTATAGCCTTTTTGGAAAACTTGTGCTACTGTATCCGTTGGATGTTCTTCATCCGCTTCAACGGTTTGAACTGCCATATGAAAGTTAGGATCAAAAGGTACACCCTCAGCCGCAACTTCTTCAACACCTTCTTCTTTAAGCGCTGCTTTCAGGCTTTCTTGTACCATTTCAAGTCCTTTTTTAACATCTTCTGTAAGGCCTTCAACAGCAAGGGCACGTTCAAGATTATCAAGTGAAGGCAAGATTTTCTTAGCCAAATCTTGCGAGCGATATTTAACAAGTTGAAGACGTTCTTCATTGCCTCGGCGTTGAACATTTTGCATTTCAGCTGACACACGTAAGAATTTATTTTCCCACTCTGAAGCCAACTGTTGTGCTTCTTCAACTTCGTTGATTTCTTCCTCGACAATATCCTCAAGCGCTTCTTCTGTCAAGCTTTCCTCAACTTGCTCGTTTTCGACTATTTCTTTATTCTCGTCTTTAATTTCTTCGGACATATGCCCTCCTTTATGGTGTGAGATTGACTGTTTAGAAAGAATGAAAATTAGAAATATTTATGGTCTCGCACAAGGTACGGATTCCAGATTATATTTATTTTCACTTCCTTCTAGGTGGTTAAACTCAAATATTTTTTATCATTTTCTAATTTCATAATGATTACCATCAAGATAGCGGTAGTAATCTGTAAGTTTCATCGTCAGCACTTTGGCTACTAAATCCAAGATGGACATAATCCGTTGATAATCCATCTCAACTGGGCCAACCACTGTTAAAGTACCTAGACCACGATAAGGAATAACAAATTTTTGTGAAATAATCGTTAGATTTTTCATATATTTTTCATCATTATCAAATTTTACTGCACGCATTTCATCATTATTCGTGATTTCACGAATCTCATGAAGCATTCTTTCATCATCACTGAATAATTTGTAAAGTTCTGATAGATTTTCTGTTGCATAATCAAAAATATTTTTGCGACCTGCAACGGTCAAACGTTCCACAAATAAGTCATTAAAAATTGACTCAAAAAGTTGTAACACCTCACTTGTTACTTTGAAATAGCGTTGAACAATTTGCGGAATCTCAGTTCTTAATGTGTAATGAATATCAATCACTTTCTTTCCTACTAATCGTTCTTTGACGAGTTGAGTAAAGACTTGCAAATCTGCTTCTGTCATGGATTTTGGCAGGATAAATTGATTGGTTCTAACTTCTCCTGTTCCTAACGTAATCACTGATAGTACCGAATGATTATCTAGCATCACCATTTCAAAAGAAGCTAGGTTTTGTTCACGTTGTGGAACATTCAAAACAAAACTCGTCAATCCTGTCAGTACTGACAAAGTATGCGCTGCTGTTTCAAAAAGGTCAGATAAGCGATAAAATTCACCATCAAAAGCTTTCATTACTTTAAAAAGGTCATTTTGACTAAATTCTTCAAGCTGAATGACATTTTCAACAAAGTATTTATAGCCAGAGATACTTGGAATCCGACCGCTTGATGTGTGTTCTTTTTGGATTAATCCAAGATTTTCAAGCACTTTCATATCATTTCTGATGGTTGCACTTGATGCTTGAATACTATCGAGAAGAGCTTTTGAACCAATCGGCGTATGCTCTTTCGCATAGAGTGAAACAATCAGATTTAAGATTTGTCTTTGACGTTCTGTAATCATACTGCTCCTTTCTGTCGCAGTGAAGACATTTTGCTAGGTGCTTAGTGTCTCTTTCACTTGCAGAGCATCGTCATTTTCTGATTTAGCACTCTAACCCCTCAAGTGCTAACAAAGCTATTATAACCCTTTGTTTATTGCTTGTCAAGAAAAAAGACGTAAAAATTAGCACTCTTTTTACTAGAGTGCTAATTTGTTATTTATATGCTTTATTCTTTGCTACATCAGGCGAAGTTCTCTTGATGTCTGCCAAATATTCATTAGCGTAATGATGATGACAGCAATAACAAAAGCATTCTCAAATCTAATCTCATGACTGACAAACAATATGACGTAATCCAAAAGCAAGAAAGCTGTGATAATTTCTAACAAAACAAAAGTCACGCGCCAAAATTTAATCAGAAGAAAAATTAAAAGTGCAAAAAGTGCAAGATAAAGCAAATTTTGCCAGGCTGTCAGTGCTGACAGAATCTGGTCAGTAAGTAATTTAACATTTACAAAAATATTATTTAAAAAATGAGTGAAAAAATTGTCGTGTTTTACTAATATTTTAATCATTTCGACAGTAGCATAGATGAAAAGTGCCACATTAGCGTAGAGTAACAACCATACTTTACTGAACATCTCCAGTCCTTTCAAAATTTAACTTAGCAAGTGCGTGCTATCTCCGCCCTTCGGGCTACGCTGTCGATGCACCACGGTTATCCATTCGCTCTATCTTCGTTTCACTGCGCTGTCGATTCTCGCTACGCACCGAATATGCTTAGTCGAAGTCGCAACTCGCTACGTGCTTCGCACGCCGTTCTACGAGTCAATTGCGATTTGAACTTGCCACTTTATAGGATAGCCGTTTGCGCTTTAGCGCTTACGGATATGCTAGTTGTTACACCTAGTGGCTTAGTGAAATCGACAGCGTAGCAAAGCGGAGATGGAGCGAATGGATAACGAAGTGAAACGGAGCTGTGACCTCATATCTTTGATGTTAAGCAGACTGTTGATACAGGTCGCTTAGTTGTTACACCTAGAGGTTGTACCCTAACATTGGTGGGAGAAAAGGATCTCTCACCTATGAAGTAATCACTTCAAGCTGGAAGTAACTTGAGATATTCTTCCAGAGTCAAATGGTGCTCCGTCATATATTTAGCATTTTCAACGCCCACATAGCGAAAATGCCAATCCTCATAATGCACCCCTGTCGATGCTTCTCCACCTTTGAAAAAACGAAGGACAAATCCATAAGTTGGTGCAAGTGCTTGAACTTTTGCTGCAATATCTGCGGGTTCAGCATTCAGACTGTCCACAGTGCTCATATCAATCGCAAGTCCTGTCTGATGCTCTGATGAACCTGGTGGTTGAGAATAAGTCTGAACATCTTTAATGGCTTCTTCTTTAGAAATCTGTTGCCCCGTTTGATTTACTGTTCCATATCCAGCCATTTCCTGTGAAATATACATATTGTAAAGCTCTTCCTGATAAGCAACCGAGCGATAACCTGAAATCAAATGTTCTGCTGGAGAGATTTGTTTAGCCGCCGCTAAAAAGTCTTGAGTTGCTTTTTCAATTCTAGCATCAACTTGCTTGCCATCAACTGTTGCAAGCACTGGATTCATCTCAGCTTTTATATTTTCTCGATTAACAAGAACTAAATCCCAATCTGATTGGTGAGCATTTGGCAAATCTGTTTTTTTACTTTCAGATATTTTTGAAGTTGATGATGAACTGACAGAACTTTTGTCAGTACTGACAGCCTGTAAGCTCGATTTTTCTGGCTTTTGTAAGCTCTTAAAAATGATAAATGCTGACAAAAGAACAATCATCAACAATACTAAAAGGATCAATACCGTTTTTTTACTTTTTGTTCTTAATTTTTCTCGTCTAGTTCTGTAAGGCATTTAATTTTTGATTTCCTAAAGTTCTATAGCTCATATCGCCAACAAGTCCAACGGTAAATTTATCCTTTTCAAAAGTCAAATGTGTCACCGACCCATTGTCTAATCCGCGAGGTCGTGGCATATCTGGATTAATAAGCTTAACAAAGCTGCCAATCGTCATCCCATGACTAACAATGACGATATTTTTACTTCCAGTGGCTTCTGCTTCACGCGCAATATCAGTGAAACCCTCAATAATACGCCCAGAGAGCTTTTCCCAAGACTCTGCCCAACCTGCAGTATCCACTGCAAAAATAGCATTAGCAATTTTTTCATCATCTGGAAATGTGCCATTAAATGAGCCGTTTTCTGCAAAAATCCGTGGTAGGACACCATCAAACAGTTCTCCATCATAGCCACCATCAAATGACCCAAAACACCACTCACGAATGCGTTTATCAAACTTGTAAGGAATTCCCTCATTGTCAGAACGACTCAAAATAAACCCCATGGTTTGAATTGTTCTTCCAGAATCTGAAGAATAAGCTCGGTCAAACTTAATTCCTTTTTCTTTAAATCCTAATCCTAACTCTATGATTCCAAGCTCTCCAGCCTCCGTCAATGGCGTATCAGACCAACCTTGCGCACGTCCAATTGTATTGAACATTGTTTTACCATGTCTTACTAAATAAATATTTACCATTTTAAGTGAACGTCAAGTTCTTTAAACTCACTATACTAGTTACCCACGTCTATCCGTCCAACTTTTGAAAGTGGTAAGACGAAGTAAATTACTCTATGGTACTAAAATGTTAAGAATCTATTGAAGCAACAAGTGAGTAGCTCGTCACTTACACTTTTGCACTATGAAATTATAAAGCAACGTTAACGTATTATCGCTTTCATACGGGTTTATCTTTCCCGTCCTAAAAACAATTACGATTAAAGTTAAACAGTATTTCAACAAATTAGCCACAGATTGTGAGTCTTAAGAGTACTTTCAGTATCCTCCTTTTCCCCTTTTCGACATTTGTAATCGTTTAACCTAATTATACCAAGATGTGAAGCTATTTGTCCAGAACTCACAAAAATATAGGACAAACTAGACTCTCTTTTGATTTATCCTTGTTTTTTTTATGACACTCTGGTAAGCTTCGTAGCATTTTTAGGCAAAACAAAAACCAAGAAGATTAACTTCTTGGTTTAAGAAAATAATTTCAATATTCTTCGTCTTCATCCTCATCTTCGCTTTCCCAAGCGCGTGAAAATTCCGCATTACCAAACAATGAGGCAAGTCCGCTGACCTGCTTTAGACGTAACAGTTCTTCTTTATCCATACCAATATGAGTCATAATCCAACGATCACTCATACCTGACTCCACCAATTGTCGTACAATATCTGTCATCAGTTCGATAGAATGTGTCCCGCGTGCTCGGTTGTGGCGAATAGTACTTGCAATACGATCGGTCAATGGGCGGTCAATGACCGAAACAGGAAGACACCCCTGTTCACGCTCCGCAATGACTTTGGAATTTTTCATCACAAGATAACGGTGAAATCCATCAACAATTTCGTAGATATCTTCTTCTTTTTTATAGTAGCACACGATTGGCATCGTATATCCATCTTCCAAAATTGAGCGTTCCAATAGTTGCATCTCAGGTAGAGCCGTTACGTTAGGATTGTATGCATTCGCTCGGATTTTTTCAAAAGGAACTCTGATGATTTGATAAGCCGGACTTATAAAATTGCTCCCCATTTCTCCATTGCCTCCTGTTTCTTTTGTAATTCATCTTTTGTTTGACCAAAACCCATATATTGACAAGAAGTATCATTTTTCAAAATCGTGATACACATCCTCTTATAAGAGGGAACAAGTCGAAAACTTTGGATTGGAACGTCATCTGGATAAGCTTTAAATCGGATTACTTCATAATCTTGTTTATACTTTCGATTGTTTTTGGGTGCACCAAGTCGCTCAAATTGTAGTGATGTTTTTGCGAGCTCATCTATAATTGTCGTTGGTAGTGCACCACCTTTTTTAGTCCAATAATGAATAGATGAACAAAATTTTTTCAGATAAATTTTCCGAGTTTCTGGTGGTAGGGTCATTAGCAGAAAATCAACATAACTTTCCCAATTATGCCCTTTAGGAAGGGTGACACCGCGATAACCCATCGCCGAGGTTCCACCGTACAAGGAAGCAAAATTTGCTCCATTAACACGTCCTACTAATTTCCCCCAAGTTTCTGGCTCGATTGCCTTGTATAATTTTAAAGATTGAACACCACATTGATGAAAAGGATTAGCAACACGCATTGATTTAAAAGGTACACCTGCTTGCAAGTATAAATCGTATAAATGGTTATAATCAAATCCAAATTTTTTATTGGCAATCCAGACATCCTCAAAAAGCCAGTCATAAAGAGGATAGAAATTAAACACATTATGAGCGATACGTCGGCTATAAGAGATGGTACCAAATCTTGAAAATGTTTCTTTCCGAGTCACAGCATTGTAGCGATTAAGGCTTTCTTGCGCTCTAATCCCGACCAAAACAGCAGTTCTTTTGGCACCAGATTTTTGATGCACCCATTGACAAAACTTACTTTGAAAATCATAGTCTGACATTCCGACTTCAAAGAAGGGAAATTCTTGATTTTCTAATGAAATTGCACCTTTAGGAATTGAGCTGACCCAAATTTCTTCGTGTTCAGGATCCCAAGGAAGCCACGTGGATTGATACATTGAAATACCACAAGAAGCCGAAACTGGAAGACAAATATGGTAATAATCAAAATTTGGAAATTTTCCAATGCACCGATGGACGTAATCTTTAGTTTGTTGATAATTTCCTTCATAATCTAAATAGAAAACTGAAACTTTGATTTGTTTTTCTGCTAGATGATGCGTTTCATAATACTGATGGACAAGTTCCAACATTACTCCTGAATCTTTCCCACCTGAAAAAGAGACCACAATATGTTCAAAATGTTTAAAAATATATTCTAGTCGTTGGTTAAATGCTTCATAAACATTTTCTTTCTGGTAAACTTTCGCCACAATCCACCCTTTCTTCATCATTTCATCAAGATAAAACAAATATCAGCAACGAATATTTTTGCTGACAGACTAACTTTGCTTTATTTACAAGAACATTCATTTTAGACATCTTATTGTTACTTTTATAATTTAATTATACACTTTTTATGCGCATAATCAACCGTTTATCCTGTTATCTATTGATTACTTGCAAAAAAGACTAGATTTCAAAAGATTAAAACGAATAAGTTAGCAACTCATCCGTTTCATTGTCATTAATTATTTTTTCAAAAAGTAATCTATAAAATACTTTTGAATCTTTTTTACTGACAAATTTTCTGTCAGTACTGATGATTCACAAAATCCTGTATTCTTTCTTAAATTTTTTTTCAGAAATCACTTTGATGTCGCTCTTTCCCATATAAATTAAGTAGTCTCCCGTACTCGCCATACCACCAAACATCATATTAAAACGTAATTGGTCAGGATTTTTGGGATGCCAAAAGCAGATTTGTTTATCAAATAAATTTTGTACCCATTCTTCAAGTTGTGTATCCTCAGCATCTACACGCCACGCTTCTACAACTGTTTCTCCGATTTGTACTTGCATATTTCTCTTTTCAATTTTTTGCAAAAATATTTTCTATCATTATACTGACAGGACTTTAACGATTTTCTGTCAGTATTTCTTAACTTAGCAGCACTATCTCCACTTTGCTACGCTGTCCATTCTCGCTACGGCACGAAAGTCGCAACTCGTTACGTGCTTCGCACGCCGTTCTACGAACGGTCTACACAACTTTGTTGCTCCGTGCCTCTATTCTTGCCACTTTAGTGACTTAGAGATAGAGGACAAATGCTCATCGAAACTTTAGTGCTTTACAGTCAATGCCGTTTGCTCCTGGGACTTTAGCCCCTCCCTAAGCAAGCGGACAAATGTCCTATGGTCATGCGAAGCTAACTGCTAAAGTAGTAAGAGCAAAAGGCAAAGCGATAAGGCGAAATTTCGTTCCACTGCCCTATGGTCTTAGCGCTTACGGATATGCTAGTTGTTACACCTAGTGGGTTGCCACTGCGACTAGGTGCTTCAACACCATAGCGAGCATGGACAGCGAAGCAACGAAGTTGCGGAGATAGTGAAATCGGAAGCAGAGCAAAGTGGAGGTAGAGCGAATGGATAACGAAGCTTTGCTACGGTGTGACCTCATATCTTTGATGTTAAGCAGACTGTTGCAGCTTTAGCTGCGTACAGGTCGCTTAGTTGTTACACCTAGAGGTTGTGCCCTAACATTGGTGGGAAAAAACCCACCAATGAAGTAATCACTTCAATTTTTAAACGAATGGATAGGCGCTGGAATTTGCCCTCCGCGTGCAATAAAGTCTGCTGACGATGCTTGATTGACACGCATGACAGGAGCTGTGCCAAAAAGTCCACCAAATTCGACATTATCACCTTCCTTACCAATAGGTAAGATCCGTACTGCTGTCGTTTTTTGATTAATGACACCAATCGCTGCTTCATCAGCAATCATTGCTGCAATCGTCGTAGCAGGCGTTGACTCAGGAATAGCAATCATATCAAGACCAACCGAGCAAACACAAGTCATTGCTTCCAATTTTTCAATGTTTAAAGCACCACTTTGTACTGCCGCAATCATTCCTTCATCTTCAGACACGGGAATAAAAGCACCAGAAAGTCCACCTACGCGCTGCGCTGCCATGACGCCACCTTTTTTGACCGCATCATTTAGCATAGCAAGAGCTGCTGTTGTTCCATGTGTTCCGACTGTTTCAAGTCCCATTTCCTCAAGAACACGAGCTACAGAATCCCCTATTGCAGGTGTTGGAGCAAGTGATAAATCAACAATCCCAAACTCAACATCCAAGCGTTCGGCTGCCATTTGCCCGACCAATTGACCGATACGTGTAATCTTAAAGGCTGTCTTTTTAATCGTTTCAGCTAAGACATCAAAACTTTCACCACGTACTTTTTCTAGCGCACGCTTGACAACACCTGGCCCCGACACACCGACATTGATAATCGTATCTGCTTCTCCAACACCATGAAAAGCCCCTGCCATAAAAGGATTATCTTCAACGGCATTTGCAAAAACAACCAATTTTGCATTCAGCCATTTATCACCTTTTGCCATTTCTTTGATTGTTTCGCCCATATCACGCACGGCAGTCATATTAATCCCCGTCTTCGTTGAGCCGACATTGACTGATGCACACACACGTTCCGTTGCAGCTAGTGCTTTTGGCATTGATTTAATCAGGATTTCATCGCCTTTTTGGTAACCTTTTTGCACCAATGCCGAATAACCACCAATAAAATCAATTCCGATTTTCTTTGCAGCCTGATCCATCGCAAGCGCTATTTTTGTGTAGTCCGTCGCATCCGTTGCAGCACCTATAATCGCAATAGGAGTGACGGATACTCGTTTGTTAACAATTTTAATTCCTAATTCTCGACCGATTTCATTACCGACTGTAACAAGCTGTCCTGCTTTGCTCACAATCTTGTGATAAATTTTTTCGCTTGCTTTGTCAATATCTGGGTCAATACAGTCAAGCAATGAAATTCCCATTGTAATTGTGCGAATATCGAAATTTTGTTCTTCAATCATCGCAATTGTTTCTTTAATGTTTTGAATGTCCATAAAAATCCTTATTTTCGTGAAAATCTGTAATCAGTAAATTTCAACAATTTTTGCTGCCTTTTTACTGATAAAAGTTACTGACAGCATTTCTGTCAGTAACTTTCAGTGCTTACAGCTTGTGCATCGCATTGAAAATCGCTTCATTTTGCACATGAATACTGACTCCAAGCGCCTTGCCTTTTTCTCCCAATGCCTCTTGAAAGACTTGAAAATCAATTTCTTTAGTTTCGACAAGCATCATCATCGTAAACGCTCCACTCATCAATGTTTGAGAAATTTCAAGAATATTAGCTTCTAATTCAGCAAGTGTTGCTGTTACACCAGCTACAATCCCAATCTTATCTGCTCCTACTACTGTTACAACTGCACGCATCATTTTCTCCATTCAAAATAAGAGCCAAAAATTCATTTTCAAGAATCCAAACTCAATTTATTATCAATTATTATAACATTTTGTTTTCATTTTTTCTGTCAGCACTGACAGAATGAAGGCAAATTTGATTTATCGTTCGGTTTTTACTGACAGCTTTCTGTCAGTAAATTTCACAAGATATTTTGTTATAACTGAGTTCGCAACACCAGAAGCTAGGAGAAAAGATAGCTCCGCTGTCCGTTTGATTGCCCTTTGGCGTTACCTCTATTCTTGTCACTTTAGTGACCTAGAGATAGAGGACAAATGTCCTAGGATCATGCGAAGCTAGGAGCCGAAGCTCCAAGAGTAAAAGACAGCCACATTTTTCTTTTTCTCTACGCTTCTTGACGGTGTTACTCACATCTTGTTATAATAAAGCTATCATGAATTTTAAAACCTTCCTTAATTTCACGCGTATTCAAACGCTCCCAGCTGCGCTTCTCTCTCCTATTGCTGGCTTACTGTTCTCAATCTGGTATTTCAGAGATTTCCATTTACTCCCAACTATTCTCTTTTTCATTGGTCTCGCCGCTATCAATCTTTTTGTTAGTGCTTGGAATAATCTGATGGATTACTACAAGGCGGTGGACCCTGAATATAAAAAATGGAATATCATCGTTGCCAAACAGATTAATCCAAAGCTCGCCTTAAAAATTTGCTTGAGCTTTCTTGTAATTGATGTTCTTGTTGGGCTAGCTGTACTTTTTCTGACCAATCTTGCCATTCTTCCCATCGGCGGTTTTGCTTTTCTTGTTGCTATTTTTTATACCTACGGTCCTTTTGCTTTCAGTCGCTTTCCTTTGGGTGAATTGTTAGCTGGACTTTGCGAAGGTTTCATTGGATTTTTCCTTGCTGTTTATATCAACTCTTTTGATAAAGGTTATTTTTTCATTAGTTTTGATGGTTGGAAAATGAACTGGACTTGGGACTTCGGTATTCTGCTTCCCCTTTTGCTCGTTGGGCTGGCTTGTTTTGTGCAAAATTTTAATATTATGCTCTCGGATAACATCTGTGACCTCGAACAAGATGTAAAAAATCAACGTTTTACCTTACCTTATTATCTAAAAACACCATTAAGCTTGAAACTTTATACTTTTATGTATCTGTTTGCGGCATTCTGCATTTTGTTTGCTATAATTTTGGGAATACTTCCACTTTGGTCATTTTTGATGCTTGTTATTTTGATTAAATTCATTCCAAATATGAAAAGATTTCTCAGAAAACAAGTCAAATCGGAAACTTTCCACTTCCAAATTGACAATTTGATTTTGTTCAATGGTGCGCTTGCTTTTACACTTCTGCTCGGTATTCTTTTCAGATAAATGCAGAAATTAAAATCATTATAATGAGGTCAAGACTTATTCAGTGGGAGTTTCGACTCACTACTGAATTTAGCTGGACGAAATTCAAGAGAATCTCTTGAATTTTTTATAACTGAGTTTGGTGCTCCCCAAAATGATGCTTCGCTGTCCTTTCACTCTAAAGGAAAAATGGCAACTTCCAGAACGAGCGCCCCCTCATATCCTATATTTATAAGTAAACACTTTCATATTAAGTTTTTTCATGATAAAATGGCACTATGGTTAAATGGTTTAAGCTCACGAAACATCACTACTTTGGATTTTTTCCACTTGGAATCTTATTTGTTGCACTGCAAGAGCTCCCGTATTTTCTCTTGCCACTTTTTCACATCTCACTTACCCTTTAACAACTCTTCCTACCACATTTTTTTGGCTTGATTTCCTTGAAAAATGCTTTGGCATTGGAACAATTCTTAGTTTGATTTTTATTCTCCGTCTTCCCTTATATCCGCAGAACCTCTTTCTGAGGGCGGCAGTTGTCCCATTGGCAAACTATTATATTGGTTGGGGAATTTATAGCTTGGGATTTTGGAATCTGCCATTTTTTCTCTTTTTTCTTGTCGCGATGCCTCCACTCTATTATTTTTTTCTCGGACTTTGGCAGAAAAATCGATTGACAATACTTCTTTCTCTCCTTTTTCTAATCGCACATTTAGCTAATTCTTCACTTAATTTCATAAAATAAAAACGCATAAAAACGCGTTTTTATTATTTTATCAACTCAAAATTCATAACAACTGGCTCATGGTCTGACGATTTGAATTGATTATCAATTGTCTTGACATCTAGACTCTTAATATTATCTGATACGAGAAATCCATCAATTGTGCCAAAGATATTTTTGGGATTTTTAGCATCATAAGGAACATCAAGAGAGCGTACGGTTGGCGCATTTGTTGGAGCGACAACTCGCATTCCTTTGGTCAAGTTTTCAGTAGGAAATTCCTTCATCCACGTGAGTTCTGGATGAGCTTTTCCTGCTAAAGCGTGATTATAGTCTGCTCCACAAATCACATAATCACCTGCATCGACATATTTTTGCATACTGTCAAAGAGCGTTAATAGCTGCTGCTTTTGAATTTTTTGGTCTTTGATAAATGCGGATAAGTGAGTATTGAAAATCACAAATTTTTTGTCTGAATTTTTGATGGGCAAAATATTGACATCAAAAGCTCTGTCCAAATCAAAGAATTTGTTAAAATTCGTTTCAATTGGTAATTTATATCGAGTAGAACTTTCAATTTTGTATTTTGAATAAGTCATGATACCTGATTTTGCCTTACCAATCGGTTTCGTAACTGGGTAAAAAAGATAAGCAGAATCATAGTTTTGTGTCAGTACTGACGAATAATCTGTCAGTGCATCACGCACCATTTTCGGCTCATCAACGTGCTGACTACGGTCACCTTGCCAATCAATCTCCTGAATATTTCCAAAATCTGGGTTTTGTGTCTTGATTAGACGAATATCCTCATTAATTGCATCTTTCACCGCTTGTTTGCTATAAGCTCTGACATCTGGGCCGCCATCCATGAAAAAGCTAAATGATGGTGGATAAGAGCCATAACCAATGTTGAAAGTCATCATTTTATATGTTTTACCAAGCTCAACTTGTTCAACTTTTGGACGGTTTATTGTTTCTTTGATATCGTTAGGAAGCCTATGATATTGGGCATAAGCATAGATAAAATAACCACCAACGATAACAATCAGAAGACCTAAAATTCCTCCTAAAATCTTCAAAGTCATTTTTAAATATTTATTCATTTTATTCCAAAGTTTTTCTAATTTTTACTCATAAAAATACAAATGTCACTGACAAGTTTTCTGTCAGTGACAATTTTTTAACTTGTCATGTTTATACAAGTAGTTTCGCTCATTATCTCTGCACCTGCGCTATCAGTGCACTGACAAGCTCTCGTAAGACAATTATTTACTCTCAGCAATCATTTCCAATACTTGTGCAGTACTTCTCACACGTCCAAGACGAGTGAAAATGCCTTCAACAATACCTTTATGCAATATTTCGTTGAAATCGGTCATGGCATCTTCAACTGAAATCACCTGATAACCATGTTGAAAAGCCTCTCTGGCTGTTGTATCACAACCAATCGTTGTCGCAATCCCAGTTAGAATAATCTCTTCTATGCCACGACGACGAAGTTGCACATCAAGATCTGTCCCATAAAACGCTCCCCAATTATGCTTCGTCACATGGATAACATTTTTCACATTTTTATCATAAGCAATGGGTGACACAAAGTCTGAGTAGTCATCTGGGATTTGTCCTGCTACTTGTAAAGGTGTGTCCAATTTTGGATGTAGTGTCTCACCACCGTAATTTTTTACATGGACAAAAACAATTAGTGCTTCTGTATTGGTAAGTGCTTTAAGGAGTTGATCATTTTTTTCAAGTACTTCTTCAGCACTATAAGGCGCAAGTCCTGTTCTTTGTGCTATTCCTTTTTGTAGGTCAATCAAAACCAGTGCTGTTTTATTTAATTTAAGTATTGACATTTTTTCACTTTCATTTATTTTATCGAAGCAAGTGCGTGCTATCTCCGCCTTGCGGCTACGCTGTCTATTCGCTCTATCTCTGCTTTGCTCCTCTGTCGATTCTCGCTACGGCACGGAAAGTAGCTCGTCGAAGTCGCAACTCGCTACGTGCTTCGCACGCCGTTCTACGAACGGTCTACGCAACTTCGTTGCTCTGCTTGTCCGTTTGATTGCCATTTGGTGTTGCCTCTATTCTTGCCACTTTAGCGACTTAGAGATAGAGGACAAATGTTTTACAAAACTCCCACTGAATAAGTCTTAACTTTATCATTGATTGTATTCAAAAGAACTCTAGGCATTTTCTGCCCACGACTAACTTTCAACCCAGTTTATTGTAACTTATTTCCTGATAAATTTCATCAACTCGAAATCTATCCAGTTTTTAAACATCACCAACAGACGATGATTTCATTGTTCTATCCTTGTTCACCACTAAATCTGCAAGTACACTGCCTTATAAGTTTCTTTTAGAAATTGAAGTGATTACTTCATCAATGGGAGATTCTTTCTCTCCCACTGATGTTAGTAGAACAAAAGCAAAGCTTAGTGTTGCTTATCCCGCCACCTAAAAGAGGTGGGGGATTTAGCAGACACTTGCTTGGTTAAACAGTAGACGTGTGAAGTCAATTCTGCTTTTTTGTCGAACTAAGCTTTGATATAAGCTCAGCTTGCTTCATACACAACCTTTAAAGTAACCCACACTGTTAAGGTCCCAGTGTAAACACCATTTTCGCTACAATGTCCGTTCGCTCCAAGCGCCTAGACGCATATCCGTAAATCTTAAGGCACAAGGCAAAGTCGCAATTAAAATGAAGCTAAGTTCACCGGCAAAAGCAAAACGAATTGATTTCACAACTTTAATATCAATACTTTTTGTGTGCTTTTTTGCGTCCTTCAGCAAAACGACCACTGACCGTTTTTTTGTCAGTAAATTTTCCCTTGGCTGCTTTTGTGTAAAAAGGTTTTTTCTTTGATTTTTTCTTTTTATTTTCACTAACCGTTTTATCAGTACTGACAGGAGTCTTAGATTTACTGACAGCTTTCTTGTCAGCCACATTTTTAACTCTAAGTGCTTTTCCAGTAGATTTTTTCCGTTTATTTTCTGGTTTTTTCTTGATTTTTACATTTTTATCAATCGTGTCAAACTCAGACGGAAGATAAGCAAAATCTATTTCGCCTGTCATTTTGTCAGCTTTGACAACTTCAATTTTAATGAGCTGTCCAATTTTGAAAATTTGCCCCGTCCGCTCTCCTACCAAAGCCAACATCCGCTCATGATAATTAAAATAATCTCCCTTTAATGTCGAGATATGAATCAAGCCTTCTATTGTATTTGGCAATTCCACAAACATCCCAAAACGTGTCACACTTGAAATCACACCCTCAAAATGCTCACCGATATGTTCTTCCATAAACTCTGCTTTTTTCATCTTCTCAACTTCACGTTCAGCATCAACCGCACGACGCTCTCTATGACTTGAATGTTCAGCAATTTCAGGAATTTTATCTTCCCATTTTTGTAAAAGCTTATCATTTACTTTTTCAAAACCTATTTCTCGAATCAAGCGATGCACCAAAAGGTCAGGATAACGGCGAATAGGTGATGTAAAATGCGTATAATTCTCCGCAGCTAATCCAAAATGTCCGGCATTGTTTTCAGAATAACGGGCTTGTTGCATACTGCGAAGCAACATTGTTGACAAAACCATCTCACCGGGTTGACCTTTTACTTTCCGCAAAAAATCCTGTAGTGCTTTTTGATTGATTGTGCCAGCAGTTGTATCCACCTGCATTCCAAAAGTCGCAGCAAAGTCAATAAAACGCTGCAGACGATCAGCCTTAGGCTGCTCATGAATCCGATAAATGAAAGGTAAACCATGTGTTTCAAAATGCGTTGCAACCGTTTCATTCGCCTCCAACATAAAGGACTCAATCATTCGCTCTGCAACACCACGGCTACGTTTTTTAATCTCAACAGGCAAACCTTTTTCATCAACAATAATCTTTGCTTCAACTGTTTCAAAATCAATAGCACCACGTTTTTTACGCATATTTTCCAAAACATGATGTAAATCAGTCATAATCTCAACAGATGGAGCAATATCAGCGTATTTTTTAAGCGCTTCTTTATCCCCTGCAATCATCAAATTGACCTCATCATAAGTCATACGTTCACTCGTTTTGATTATTGATTGCGAAATTTGATAATTGACAACCTGTCCGTCTGGAGTAATCTCCATGACACAAGATTGCGTCAAACGATTCACCCGTGGATTGAGTGAGCAAATTCCATTGGACAAACGTTCAGGGAGCATTGGCACGACACGGTCGGTCACATATACAGAAGTGCCGCGCTCAAATGCCTCTTTATCAAGTGGCGAATTTTCCGTAACATAGTGAGAAACATCAGCAATATGAACACCAAGTTCAAAATTTCCATTCTCCAACCGTTTAGCGTGTACCGCATCATCAAGGTCTTTAGCGTCTGCTCCATCAATTGTGAATGTAATCTCCTCACGGTAATCTACCCGCCCCACAATTTCACTCTTTGGCACTTCAGCTGGAATACTCTCAGCTTGTGCTAATACGTCCGCTGGAAATTCAGACACGATGTCCATTGAAGCCAGAACTTCCAATACATCAATTCCTGTATCGCCTGATTGCCCAACGATTTCTGTAACAACACCTTGCATAGATTGTGGAAATTCAGCATCTGGATAATGAGTAATTTCTGCCCGAATAATCGCCTTGTTTTCAGGAATAAGTCCCTCATCCGTCAAATAAACGCGGTAAGGTATTTTTTTATTACGTGATTTGACATAACCAATCAATCCTGTATCTTGCTTTTCTTTTTCATCAAAGGCAACATAAGTTCCAACAATCTGGTGCAGCTCATGTCGGACAATTTCGACAATATGCCCTCTGCTGCGCTTCCTTTGAGTAGATTTGCATTTTTATCAAGCTCAATAAAAACCTCATCTCCGTCTAATGCAAAGGCTGTTTGACCTTTTCCAATAAAGACATCTGGCTCATCCACATCAATTGTAACAAACCCAAAACCTGCAGCATTCGCCCTGAAAATCCCATTAATCAAGGCCTTCGCTTCTTCAAGTTCTACTTTCCCTTTACTTGTAAAATGAAGCAAATGCTCTGATTCCAGCGAAGCCAATGTTTTAACAAAAAGCTTGAAATCTCCAGATTTATTCAAATGTAATGCAATGGCAAGTTCTTCAACTGACAAAGCCGTTTTTGAACTATTTTGTAAATAGTCCATAATTAATTCTCTAATATTCATAATTTTTTTCTAAGAACCAATAATCATAAAAATATTTTTAATAACTTATCACTCACTCATTCGTTATAAAAAGCAATAGCAATCAATTTTGAAGTGATTACTTCATCAGTCGAGGATTCTTTTCCTCTACTGATGTTAGGACACAACCTCTAGGTGTAACAACTAAGTGATCTGTACGCATCTAAAGCTGCAACAGTCTGTTTAACATCAAAGATATGAGGTCACACCTCCGCTTCGCTACACTGTCCACACCACGGGTATCCATGCTCGCTACGGTGCTGTGTGCTGTAGCACCGAGTCGCAGCTAAGACCCTAGGGCAGTAGAACGAAAGCAAAGCTTGCCATTTCACCTTATCGCTTTGCTTTTTGCTCTTGCTGCTTTAGCAGTTAAGCAAACGGACAGCGGAGCAAATCGGAGATAGTGCTGCTTATCCTTTCACCTAAGAGGTGAGGGATTTAGCAGACCTTACTTGGTTAAAGTTAGTCTATATATTTTCAAAACTACTGATTCGTATCCAAACTTTCAAAAAGTTTGGATACATCCTTTCTTATCTCAGTTCGTATGAACTCATTTCTCATTCTGTCAGTAGCATTAATCATTTTATCATTACTGATAGAATCAATTCTGCTACTGACAGAAAATATTTTACTGACAAAAGTCAATAAATTTTATGGCACAAGGTCATTCTTTAACTTTTAGGCCGTAGGTTTAAAAGTTATTAAACGCGCCTATCAAGCAGACCTTGTCCCGTAAAATAAAAAGATATAGACAAAACGCAACGATTGTCTAATATCATTATAAACAAAATACGGACTGATTTCAGTCCGCAAGTTTCAACGTGTTGACAAAACAACAAGAGCAAAGCCAATAACTAACCAAAGCCCAATCATTACCGCCGTAAAGCGTTGCATCACAGCCTCAAAGCCTCTCGCCTTGCGCCGTTCAAACAACTCCCCTGTACCACCAGAAAAAGCATCTGCTGCTCCATCTTGTTTTGAGGGTTGCATGAAAATCGCTACAATGATGAACACCGACACAATCAGCATCACAACGAGCAAAACATCATAAATCACTTTTTCCATAGTTTATTAATACTTAGGCAAAATCGCCCAATCTCCTCTTTTAAAATTGCGTTACTCTTATTATAACATATTTTTTTTACATTTGTGGTTAGCCGTCATTATTACTACGATTTAATTTCTAAAAGTCCTTTTTAGAAATCAAAGAAACTGTATTGACAAATATAAAATATCTGTCAGTATACTGACAGACATTTTTTGATGGGCTGACCTGAACCCGTTTCATCATGGGTCAGCTGTCGGCAAGTTTTACTAATTATCTAATTCAGTGACAAACTTATAAGCCTCTTGAGCCGCTTGCGCACCATCGCCCACAGCAGTTGTAATCTGACGGAAGTCTTTTTGTCGTACATCACCGACAGCAAAAACACCAGAAATGCTTGTTTTCATATGGTCATCTGTAACAATCCATCCTGCTTCATCTGTGATTCCCAAACTTTGAGCAAATTCAGCAACAGGGTCAAGACCTACATAGATAAACACACCACCAAAGGCTTTTTCAGTAATCTCACCAGTTTTTACATTTTTGTAGACAACGCTTTGAACTTTTTTGTCGTCTCCTTTAATCTCTTCAACAACTGAATCCCAAATAAAATTCACTTTTTCATTATCAAAAGCTCGTTGTTGAATAATTTCTTGTGCACGTAATTGGTCACGACGATGTATAATCGTCACAGTTTGTCCAAAGCGTGTAAGGTAGAGTGCTTCTTCCACTGCAGAATCTCCACCTCCGACAACCAAGATATCTTGATTACGGAAAAAAGCGCCGTCACATACCGCACAGTAAGAAACACCACGCGCACCAAATTCTTCTTCTCCAGGTACACCCAGCTTACGATGATTTGCTCCAGTTGCAATAATCAATGACTTTGCAAAGAACTCATCATCTTCTGTGATAATTTTCTTGTAATTACCATAATCTTCAATGGAAGTCACAAAACCATAAGCATTTTCAACACCTAAACCTTCAAGAGGTTCAGCCATCTTCATTGAAAGCTCTGGTCCCATAATTGTTCCATAACCAGGATAATTTTCAATTTCAGCCGTATTATTCATTTGACCACCAGGTACGCCACGTTCAAGAAGCAGAGTTTTCATCTCTGAACGCGCAGTATACATCGCTGCAGTCATTCCTGCAGGACCTGAGCCGACAATGATTACGTCATACATATTTTCTGTCATTATTTCATTACCTTTATCTAATAAACAAAATCTTATAGAACTATTCTACATTGTCCTGCGAAAATTTTCCATTATTTGAATTTGTTTCAGTTCTTTTTACAACTTATAGCAAGATAATTTCACATTAAATGTTAGCAAACTGTTGCGGATTTGTCTGCCTTAGCTGTTGCGCCTAGAGCTTAATATATCTTGACTTCATAGTTATTATAAGCCACGAATATTTAAAATAACAAGAACTCCAAGTACTGCAAAGCTCAATATTGGAGTTGTTAAAATCGCAATCAGAATTAAGTCAAAAATCCGATTACGTCGTACTGACCAAGGCTTATCTGCATTTCTTACCAAATAAGTAAATGCGTAAAGTGCGCTAAATATCAAAACGAGAAACAACGAGATAATCAGTCCTTTGATATAAAATTGTAAAATCATCATCTTAGTTTTTCACCTCTAAATTCTTAATGTGACGCGATAAAAATTCACGTGTCCGCGGATTTTTTGGTGCATAAAATACTTCTTTTGGCGTACCAGATTCAATAATTTTCCCTTTTTCTAGAAAAAGAACTTTCGTAGCTACATTAAAAACAAAATCCATTTCATGACTCACTAACACCATCGTTTGCTTATTTTTAGCTGCTTGAATAATGACTTCCTGAACTTCACCGACCAACTCTGGATCGAGAGCTGATGTTGGTTCATCAAGAAGTAACAATTTGGGTTTCATTGCCATCGCACGAGCGATACCTACCCGTTGTTTTTGTCCACCAGAGAGAAATTTAGGATAATAACTTTGTCTGTCAGTCAATCCAACTTTATTGAGTTCATCTTCCGCAATTTTTTGTGCTTCAGGTTTGGACATCTTCTTGACTTGGATCAATCCTTCCATCACATTTTCAAGTGCCGTACGACGTTCAAATAAATTAAATTGCTGAAAAACCATCCCCGTTTGTCTGCGTAACTCAAGGATTTCTTGCTTGGTAATATTAGAAAAATCCACTTTAAAATCATCAATTTCAAGCTGCCCACGATCTGCCGTTTCAAGATAATTAATACTACGCAAAAATGTGGATTTTCCTGCACCAGATGCACCAATCAAAGCGACAACATCTCCTTCATTAATCTCCAAATCAAGATGTTCAAGGACCTTAACACCTGAGAATTCTTTACTCAAATCCGTAATTTTAATCATTATGATACTTGTCCTCCACTACTTGTTCCATCTCCAATTCCAACGTCAAATGGATTCTTTGACAGAGAAATACCTGCACGATTTTTTCGCTTGTCTCCTGGCATTTTAACATCTAATTTATTTTCAAGCAAGCGAATCAAAATTTCGATAACAATACAGATTGGCCAATAAACAAAGGCAAGCGCCAAATAAGTTTCAAACAAACGGAAGGTAGAGCCACCAATAATCTGAGCCTGTGCCGTCATTTCTACTACTCCTGCAACAAAAGCAAGTGAAGTTGACTTGAGCAAACCAATCAAGGCGTTACCTAAAGGTGCCGTAGCTACTGTTGCTGCTTCTGGTAGTGTTACACGCATAAAAACTTGTAAATTCGTCATTCCCAAAGACTTAGCTGCCTCAATCTGTCCTTTATCCACTGATTGAATGGCTGCACGGATGGTTTCTGAATTATAAGCTCCTTCATTAAGCGCAAAAGCAACAATAACAAACAACATCGCAGGAATAGTATTAACATTATAGTTTGTACCATAATTCATATTGATTGCTTTTAAAATCAAAGGAATACCAGTATAGGTCAGATAAAGTTGTACCAAAATAGGGGTGCCACGGATAAAACTAACAAAAAGCGCTCTTAATTGATTTAAAATTGGAATTTTATTAATCCGAACCAAAGCAAGCAAAAGTCCCAGAACAAGTCCTAAAATCATTGCAATAACTGTCATTTCAAGAGATTTTGGAATGAGTTTAATAATTGGTACAAAAGCTCCAATAAAAGCAGACCAGTTAAAGATTTTTGTAAAAAACATTGCCCAAAAATCGTGAAAACTGTACTGACCTCGAATAAGGAGAAAAGGAATCATCGGCAAGATAATCAGGGCAAGTAGTACAACTAAACCAATAATGATTTTTTTATTTTTTTTCATGTGTTCTATATTATTCTAATACGGAAAACTCTGTCATTTATAACTGACAGAGTCTATTTTTTATGATTCTTGTCTCGTACACTAGCTCATTTGTTGCAGACTGCAAGCTCCACAACTTCATGGCACCAAAAACATGGCCATGACACGCTAATTGCAACCTTCACAATAAAATTTTTGTAGAATTCTAAAGTGGAACTAAGTATATTATACAAGATTTTTATCTTTTTTTCTTCTTTTTTTGAATGAAAAATTAAGCTTTTATATATCTTTTCATTTGAACATTTCTGCTTTTGGCACAAAATCACCACCAAGATACTTTTTAGAAATTTTACTCAAAGTCCCATCTGCTTGGAGCTCTGCCAAAGCTTTATTTACTTGCTTTTGAAGTTTTTGACCTTGTTCATCTTTAGCAAAAAGGAAATATTCATAACCATCATGCTCTGGGTCTCCCGCATCCATATTGATATCTTCAACTTTTAAATCTTCAAAACCTGTATCTTTGATTGCAGATTTGAGTGAGATTTTATCATAAAGCATGAAGTCAATCTTCCCTGATTCTACTTGCTCAAATCTTGTATTAATTGAAGTGCTGTCTGCCGAATAGCTCAATTTAATTTGTTTATCTGGATTTGCTTTATTCCAATCTTGTATAGACTTAGTATAATTTGATGCAGGATTACCAATTGTTGATTTACCAGCTAAATCTCCTAAATTTTTATAGCTTCCAGATTTCACTAAGACCGCATTATTTGATTTTGATAACGGATATGAAAATTCATAACTCTTTGCACGTGTTTCATTCCAACCAAAGTCATTAGCACCCATTTGATAACGTCCAGAGTCTATCCCTGGTGTAATTCCTGAGAAGTCCGTCACTTGAAATTTCGCTTTATACTGAGGTAATTTTTTGAAAACTGCACGCGCTACTTCAATATCATAGCCAGTTAATTTACCTTGTGAGTCTGAATAATCAAACGGTTTAGTTGCTCCATCTGTCGCAATTGTGATTGTTGTTTTCTTTGCCGAAGCATCTGAACTTGAATTTGAGCATCCAGCTAAAGTTCCAGCAGCGATGAGTGCGAGGGCAGCGAAAGTAAGCTTCAGTGATATTCTCATATAAGGTTCTCCTGTATGTAAGATAATTTCCGAATAAACTTGTCTTTTAATAGACAGTTCATCATAAATTTAGAACTATGCTGACTTTAAAATTTTATCGGTCGTGAATCCAAGCAGCATACCACTAATTTTACGACGAATTTAATGGGAATATAAATGTTAAAAATGAAGTTAAGACTTATTCAGTGGGAGTTTCGTAAAACATTTGTCCATTTTCTCTAGTCGCTATCTTTGCTACGCTACGCTGTCCGTTTGATTGCCATTTGGCGTTGGCACTTTAGTGCCTTACAACCAATGGTCATGCGAAGCTAGCTGCTAAAGCAGCAAGAGCAAAAGGCAATGCGACTGATAAAAGGGCAACTCGTCACTGAATTTAGGGCACAACCTCTAGGTGTAACAACTAAGCGACCTGTACGCAGCTAAAGCTGCAACAGTCTGCTTAACATCTTCGATATGAGGTCACCCTGTCCCAGAAGCCTAAGTGCTAAAGCACTAACGCCCTAGGGTAGTCGGACGAAATTCAAAGATTGCCATTTCGCCTTATCGCTTTAGCGATTTAGAGCGAATGGACAGCGTAGCGAAGCGGAGATAGTGTTGCTTCATCCCCTATCTAAGAGGTAGGGGAGTTGCCACTCCGACTAGGTGCTTTAGCACCGTAGCGAGGATGGACAGCGTAGCCCAAAGGGCTAAGATAGCACGCACTTACTTCGATAAATTTCTACACTCGATTTACTAAAGAGCAACGAAGTTGGAAAGATAAAACAAATGGACATTTGTGATATAAAATGCACCCTTTTAAAGTAAGTCTTGTATATTCACTTAAAAATTCGATAAAACTATCTTAACATAGACTTAAAAGTCCAGCCATAAATTTTTCTTATACCCAAGCCTAATTTCATTTATAACCACAAAAAAAAATAGCGATTTTTCGCTACTTCCTTTCATTATCTTTATTCTTACTTATACTAGCTCATCTTTAAGTTTACGCAGTAAAATTATTAGATGAACTGCAGATATACTGCCTTGCGCTTGCGCAAGAAGTGGTTTGCCTGAAACGCAAACTTTGACTTTTAAGCCGTAGGTTTAAAAATTAAACAGTATTACAAATCTCCGACTATGGTTAATTCGTTACAATAGACCATTTTTCATTACGCAGAGATTGCCAATTGCAGCTGTCCAGTTCATCTTGGTTCGTTAGTCCCTCAGAATAAATGGACAACTGGTGTATAAAATCTTTTTAGATTTTTTATGTGGAACGAGCAGAACTTGAAGAAAAGGCAATTTAAAATTGTAGGGCATAATCTGCTGACATCTCTGAAATTGAACTAATCTTTACACTTTGTCCTGGTTCTGGTGCATGAATAATTTGACCATTTCCTAAATAAAGCCCAACATGACTTCCACCATAAAAAATGATTAAATCACCTATTTTAGCTTGATTTAAAGGAACTTTTTTCCCATTTGAAATCTGATTCCAAGTCGTGCGCCCAATTTCTTTTCCAAGCGCATTACGATAAACGTAACTTGTAAATCCTGAACAATCAAATCCTGCTGGAGTCGTTCCTCCCCAAACATATGGAACACCTATATATTTTTTTGCTGTATTTACTAGCTTATCTGCATCACTCTGCCCCTTTGCACTAGCAGGGATTGACTGATTCTCTTTTGCTTTAGAAACTGCGCTCACGGTTTGATTCATTGTTGTTGACAGCAACTCTAAAGAATCTGATACAGCTGCGATTGAACTTATAGAAGTTTCATCAGTACTGACAAAAATAGTATCAGCTTTGACAGATTTTGCAGTTGTTACAGCAGCTATACTTATTATAACTACCGCTGAAAATATTAATTTTTTTAACATCGTGAATCAGTATATCACAAAAAAGCCGCACTACAAGCGGCTTTACAGTTTTTTAATCTTTTGTAAGTTTGTTACTTAATTATTTTACATTTAATTTTTTTGTAACTTCGTAACTTATAAGCATTCTTAAAATAATCCTGAGATTTTTCCATCGTTAGATACATCCATATTAAGTGCTGCTGGACGTTTAGGAAGCCCTGGCATTGTCATTATATCCCCCAATAATGCAACGATAAATCCTGCACCAATTTTTGGAATTAGCTCTCTTACTGTGATTTCAAAGCCTTCTGGTGCTGCAAGAAGATTCGGATTATCTGAAAATGAATACTGAGTTTTTGCCATACAAATGGGAAGATTAGTCCAACCATTTTCTTCAATTTCTCTCATTTGCCTCTTAGCTTTTGCAGAAAAATTCACTTTGTAACCGCCATAAATTTCTGTCACTATTTTGTTAATTTTTTCAGAGATAGGGCTTTCAAGAGCATAAAGATAACTAAAATTAGATTTTTCTTGTAATAATTTTTTGAGTTGACGAGCAAGGTCAAGACCACCTTCCCCACCTTTCTCAAAAACTTGTGTCAGCGAAATCGGTACTGACAAACTTTCTGTCAGTGCTGATAGCATTTCAATTTCAGCTTCTGTATCTGCTGCAAATTGATTAATTGCCACGATTACTGGCAAACCATAAGATTGCATATTTTCAATATGACGTTTAAGATTGGCAAAACCAATTTTTACTGCCTCAACATTCTCCTTGGTTAACTCTTTCTTATCAACACCACCATGCATTTTAAGTGCCCTAATCGTTGCTACAATAACAACGGCATCAGGAGTCTTCCCAAGCTGGCGTGTCTTAATATCTAGGAATTTTTCACCGCCAAGGTCTGCTCCAAAACCAGCTTCCGTAATCACTATATCTGACAGTTGTAAAGCTGTTTTTGTCGCCAAAACAGAGTTACATCCATGCGCAATATTAGCAAATGGACCACCATGAATAAGCGCTGGTGTTCCCTCAATTGTCTGTACCAAATTAGGTTTCAATGCATCTTTTAAGAGCATCGCAATACTTCCTGCAACCCCTAATTCCCCAACTGTGACAGGCTTACGATCATAATTTTGTGCTACAACAATTTTTGAAATACGATACTTCAAATCTTCCAATGATGTTGCAAGGCAGAGCACTGCCATGATTTCACTAGCTACCGTAATATCAAAACCATCTTCACGTGGAACACCATTCAAAGGTCCTCCAAGACCAATGGTTATATGACGAAGCGCACGGTCATTCAAATCCAAAACTCGTTTCCAAATCACTCGACGTGGATCAATATTCAAAGGATTTCCCTGATGAAGCGAGTTATCAAGAAAAGCTGCAATCGCATTATTTGCTGTTGTAATCGCGTGAATATCGCCAGTAAAATGCAAATTAATGTCTTCCATCGGCAAAACCTGAGCGTAACCGCCACCTGCCGCTCCACCTTTAACTCCCATTACAGGACCAAGAGACGGCTCACGAAGTGCAACCATTACTGATTCACCAAGACGCGAAAAAGCATCCGCAAGACCAACTGTCACGGTAGATTTCCCTTCCCCTGCAGGGGTTGGATTGATTGATGTTACAAGCACCAATTTTCCTTCTTGATTTTTTTCAAATTTTTCTAATGTTTCAAGTGGTATTTTCGCCTTATATTTTCCATAAAGTTCAATATCATCAAAGTTTAAGCCAATTTTTTCAGCAATTGAAGTAATCGGTTGGATGGTTGTTGCTTGAGCAATTTCAATATCAGATTTCATTATTCCCCTTTAAAGTGTAAGCTCACCTATCAATCAAATTGAATAGGATAGAAAGATTGTTCTATGATAATTTTAATATTATTCTAACAAAAAAACACTGATTTTACTGTTAATAGTCCCACAATCAATTGTTTTAGGTCAAAAATGTTCGGAAATACAAAAAGAGCATTGGCGCTCTTATCATTTTTTATTTTCAGATTAGTATGAAGTCAAGACTTATTCAGTAAGAGTTTCGGCTCACAACTGAATAAGTCTTGACTTCATTTTTTGTATAGAACTTCAAATTCTTCACATACAACATCCATCTCTGGCGAAAACAAATCATATTGCCGCCAAAACTTCTCATGCGCTTGTCTCCAATATTCCAAAGTTCTGTCTCCTTCACCTTCTTTGTAAGCGTGTTCTGCACTGACATTTGCAAACTTTTCAACATAAACTTTGGTTGTTTGGATTGCTGCTACTGGTTCACCTTTGCCATCTAAGATAAGCTCAAACTTACCATCAACTTGAGGTAAGTCTTCATTTTCTTCATAACCTGCAAGTGCGCTAGCCGTTGCTGTTTTTTTACCTGCCAACACCAATGAAGCAAGTTCATCTGCTATTTCAGGGTTTTCGATAATCTCATCATTTGCAAAAGCCCAAGCCATCCGAAAATCATCAATACTCAGCCCAGCTTCCCTTATAAATTTTTCATATTTCATTTAAAAACTTTACTCCCATCAATTTTCTGGATATATTTTCTTAAATTCAAGGCAAATAATATCCATTTCAGGAAAATATTGCTCCCGTTCTTCAAGCATCGTACGAATCAACCGTCGCCACTGCTCAAGGCTGTCACTTTCTCCATCTTTCTTAGCAAATTCTTCTGGCACCTCTGAAAATTTAAGTTTCTCAATTTTGATAAATTGAATCGCTGCTACTGGCTTACCTTCACCATCTAATACAATATCATATTTTCCATCCACAGCTAATTTGGGTTGCATTGCTTCAAAATCTGGCACAGAACTTGTCGTTGTCGTCTTCCAGCCCTTTAATACAAGGTAGGCATTAAAATTTGCTGCTTCTTTGTCTTCGATTTTATTATTAAATTCATTCTCGAAAGCAAAAGCCATGCGAAATTTCTTTGGATTTAGTTGCGCTTCTCTGATAAACTCTTCGTATTTCATGCTAAGCTTCCCTTCTACCTCTCTCTATTTTATCAAAAAAAACACTCAATCAGTATTTAAAAGGGCTCTCCTTGTATAATAAAAAACACCAACTTTATTCAAGTTGATGAATTAAATCTTACTTATTCTGCAATCAATGTTTCAAGACCGACTTTCATCATATCAGTAAAAGTCAATTGACGTTCTTCTGAAGTTGTTGCTTCCCCAGTCAAAATATGGTCAGAAATTGTCATAATTCCTAAAGTTTGAACTTTATGTTTTGCACCAAGATAGTATAAGCCCGCAGCTTCCATTTCGACCGCTTTAACACCGAGTTTACCCACTTTTACTGCATCTGGACCACCATAAAATAAATCGGAACTCAAGATATTTCCGACATGAGTCGTAATTCCCAAATCTTTTGCGATATGATAGGCTTTATCAAGCAAGTCAAAATCTGCAATTTGTGGCAAATCAAAATCTGGAAAATCATTGCGAACAATCGCTGAAGTCGTAGCAGCCGCTTGACCGATGACAAGGTCACGAATGTGAACATCTTCATTAATTGACCCAGCAGTTCCCACACGGATTAATTTTTTAACACCATATTCAGTGATTAATTCATTAGCATAAATTGAGATGGATGGAATTCCCATTCCAGTACCCATGACAGATACGCGATGACCTTTATAAGTTCCTGTAAAACCGAGCATTCCACGCACTTGGTTAAATTGCACAGCATCTTCAAGGAAGTTTTCAGCGATAAATTTCGCACGAAGTGGATCTCCTGGTAAAAGGATTTTGTCTGCGATTTCGCCTTTTTGAGCTTCAATATGTGGTGTTGGCATAATTTTTTTCCTTTTCTTACTTCAATCTATGTCGTCCGATAAACAATCCGAACATTCTTATTTCTGTCAGTACTGACGAAAAAGTTGTCAGCATTTATTTTTTTAATTTAATAAGCGCTAACTCATTCTCCCACAAACCTTATATGGTCAGTGTTAGCAGCACCTGCATCAGCAGAGAAAAATCTCCACTACTGATACAATGTTTGTTTAATTCTGGTAAATTATGACATAAATTTCTGTCAGTATACTGACAAAAATTTTAAATCACTTTTTCCAGCGTTTTAATCCTTTGAGTTGCATTGGATAGAGCTTTTTGAAAATCCATTTTTGAAATTTAGGCATTGCGCTTGCTTCCAGACCTTTTTGTCCTATTTTGACCATCTCATCAAAACTGATATTAGGTTGCATAAAGCGTCCTTGCATATAACAATAGATGCAATAATCTACTGAAAAGCTACCGTCAGCCTCTGTTCCCTTATAAGAAGAGTCATTAATTGGCATTCCACAGGATTGGCAAAACTGTTTTTTCACTTCATCAAACCTTTCACACGTTGTTCAATATCATCACGTACTTGACGAAAAACACTCAAAATTTCTTCTTCTGTGCCAAGAGCTTGTGCAGGATCTGGTAAATCCCAATGTTCATGTACTATTCCATGAGGAATCATTGGACATTTATCACGCGCATCTCCACAAAGCGTGATAATCAAATCACAAGCGTTAAAATAACCAAGGTCAATTAAATCTGAAGTATGGTCTGAAATATCCAAACCACTCTCTGCCATAACCTGTACTGCGCGTGGATTTAGACCATGCTGTTCAACGCCAGCCGATTTAATTTCATAATCATCAGTCAAATACTTTTTTGCAAACCCTTCTGCCATTTGGCTGCGACAAGAGTTGCCTGTGCATAAGAAATATATTTTTTTCATTTTATTTATTATTTGGGTGTTCTGTCAGAACTGACAGAAATTCATCAGTGACTTTTAGACCAATTCGTCTAAGAAACTTTCACCAATTTCACCTTTTTGGACACCAAAATTCTCAGCAATTGTTGCTGAAATATCAGCAAAATGACCAATAGACAATGGTTTAGGTGTCTTAAATGATTTCGAGAAAGTGACAAGTGGAATATATTCACGTGTATGATCTGTTCCGACAAAAGTAGGGTCATTACCGTGGTCAGCCGTAATCATCAAGAGATCATCTTCACGCATCGCTTCCATAATCTCTGGAAGGCGTCCATCTAGATCTTGAATCGCATCACGATATCCTTCTGGATTTCGTCTGTGTCCATATTTTGCATCAAAATCAACTAAGTTTACAAAAAGAAGACCTTCGTTGAAGTCAGGTAGAGCCATTGCTTTAAGCATACGGTCCACACCATCCATATCGTTCAGGTTATGTCCCATATCTTTGTTAATGCCTTGACCATCGTAAATATCGTGAATTTTCCCCACAGAAATCACTGGAAATCCAGCTTCATCAAGATAATTCAATACCGTTTTCCCAAATGGTGCCAAAGCAAAATCACGACGATTAGCCGTCCGCTCAAAATGTCCAGGAGTTCCCACATAAGGACGTGCAATAATCCGTCCCACCATCCATTGCGAACCAACAAGTGTGATTGAACGTACATATTCACAAATTTTCATCAATTCATCAACCGGAATAACATCTTCATGAGCAGCGATTTGTAACACTGGGTCAGCTGATGTGTAGATGATTAACTCACCTGTTTCCATCTGACGTGGTCCAAAATCTTCAATAACTGCAGTACCTGAATATGGTTTATTTGCTTCACGAATGACTTTACGCCCTGAAAATTCTTCAATTTTTACAAGAAGCTCTTCTGGATAGCCTTCTGGATAAACAGGGAATGGATTTGTAATATCAAGCCCCATGATTTCCCAGTGCCCTGTCATCGTATCTTTTCCTTCACTCACCTCTTGAAGTTTTGTTGTATAACCTTTCGGTGAGTCTGTTGGTGCAACTGTTTTTAGTGGCGTTATATTTCCAAGTCCAAGTTTTTGGAAATTAGGCACCTCAAGTCCGACTTGTTCTGAAATATGGCCAATAGTGTTTGAACCAGTATCAGGTGTTTTTTGATTAAAAAATCGATTAGCATCAGGTGCTTCACCAATTCCAGCTGAATCCATGACAATCACATGAACACGACCAAATTTTTTCGACATTATTTTCTCCTTTAAGATATATAGAAGTCAACTGTTCAGAATATAATACTATACAAATCCTATTAGACTTTATCAAAACAAGTATGTGCTATCTCCGCCTTACGGCTATGCTGTTGATGCTCGCTACGCCACTAGATGTAACAACTAGCAGCGCTGAAGCGCAAACGGCTATCCTATAAAGTGGCTAGTCGCAATACTCCGACCTCTTAGGTCGGAGATAAAGCAGCACTATCTCCGCTTCGCTACGCTGTCCATTCGCTCTAAATCGCTAAAGCGATAAGGCGAAATGGCAAGCCTTGAATTTCGTCCGACTGCCATAGGGCGTTGGCGCTTTTAGCGCCTAGGCTTCTTGGACAAGACCACTTCGCCTTGCGACTTTAGTCGATTGCGATTTGAACTTCCGACTTTAGTCGGTTAGTGAAATCGACAACGTAGCAAAGCGTAGATAGAGCGAATGGATAACGAAGCGAAGCGGAGGTGTGACCTCATATCGAAGATGTTAAGCAGACTGTTGCAGCTTTAGCTGCGTACAGGTCGCTTAGTTGTTACACCTAGAGGTTGTACCTTAAATTCAGTGGTGAGTCGAAACTCCCACTGAATAAGTCTTAACTTCATTGTAGAACTCACACATTATTAATATTATGAACAAGAAGATACATTGCAACTACTTATTATTATAGCGTTTTTTTAGCTAAAAAGCTTTTCAGATTCTATGATTAAGATTAGAAAATCTTTACAAGCTTAACTTGTTTTTCTCGCCATGATTAATTCGTGAAATCAATCTCTCAAAAATAGAATCATATAAGAGATACCTATTATTCCCGAATCGTACCTTTTTCTTGATAAATGGCGACTAAATCTAGCAATATACGACAAATAAGCTCCAATGGCATTCGACTTGAAGCATCACCAAGAAGTCTACTCTTCTCAATTTTAGATTTATAAGAGCGCAATACAAAGTCACTCAAAGTCGTCAAAGTACTTTGATAATTACAAGTTAAAAGAACGGTCTTAACTCCATTTTTCTTAGCTTTTTTAACTGCTGAGATAATCATCTGTGTTTCACCAGCACTACTTACTGCGATAACAAGGTCATTTGCTGTCAAACTTTCAGCATAAAGTACCATATTATCATAATAACGACTTACAGCATTTTTACCCAAAGTTTGAAGACGATGTGTAAGATCATCTGCAACACTTGCTGATGGACCACGTGCCACTATCATAATACTATGGGCCTCATTTATGGCGGAAACAATCTTAGCAAGTTCATCAGCATCTAAAAGGTTAATCGTCCTTTGTACTTCATCAATATTCTTATTAATAAATACACTCGCTTCTTCTGAAAGTCCTTTTATTCTCTCATTTCTCTCATTATTTTTACCGCGCTTCAATGTATTTTTATAATCTGAATAACCTTCAAAACCACGTTTTTTTAATGTTCGAACCACAGTAGCTGTACTGACGTGCGCAAGCTCTGCTATTTGCGTTATCGAGGAAAGTTGTACTTTTGCACCATTTTCCTCCAAAAATTCCCAAGTATAAAGCTCTGCATCAGATAGCTTATCCATGATTCCTCCTATAATTTTAACTTAATAAGTGCGTGCTATCTCCGCCTTGTCGATGCTCGCTATGCCACTAGGTACAACAACTAGCATATCCGTTGCTACTTTAGCGCCAACGGATATCCTATAAAGTGGTTAGCCACAATCGCAATTCCCCCACCTCTTAAAGGTGGCGAGATAAGCAGCACTATTTCCGCTTCGCTACGCTGTCCATTCGCTCTATCTCCGTTTCACTGCGCTGTCGATTCTCGCTACGGCACGAACGACCTAGTCGAAGTCGCAACTCGCTACGTGCTTCGCACGCCGTTCTACGAACGGTCTCCGCAACTTCGTGCTCCGCTGTCCGTTTGATTGCCATTTGGCGTTGCCTCTATTCTTGTCACTTTAGTGACCTAGAGATAGAGGACAAATGTTCTGGGGTCATGCGGAGCTAGCTGCTAAAGCAGTAAGAGCTAAAGGCAAAGCGATAAGACAAAATGGCAAGCTTTGCTTTCATTCTACTTCAAAGCGGGATTAATAATATTAGTTTTCCCCTATTATAACATGAATAAAGTAAAAAACCTTCTAAATTTTTAGTTTACTTCTTGACCAAAAATATTTTTTATTACATCGGTAGTAAAAAAACACCAACAATTATTGCTGGTATTTTTTCAATTTTATCAAAACAAGTGCGTGCTAATACTCCGACCTCTTAGGTCGGAGATAAAGCAGCACTAAGCTTTGAATTTCGTCCGACTAAATTCATTGGGAGTTTCAGCTCCCAATGAATAGCCTTGACTTCATAATTGATAACAGACTAACCTATTAAGTTATTCTACATTAAAGACTTGACTATTCTTTAATTCCTAGTAATTGTTTGATTTGTTGGACTTGTAATTTTGCATATTCTTGTGGATTTGTTTTTTGGAGTTCTGCAAGTTGTACTGCTTTAGCTGGATTTGCCTTTAATTCAGCTTCCATTTGTTTTTGCATTGCTGGAGCTTCTTTTGTCAACTTTTCAACTTGTTCTTGTGTCAAAACAAGCCAAGTATCACGTGGTACAGAAACAACTGAATGTTGTTTGACTAGCTCATTTTGTTCTCCTCCAAGAGAAAACATCATTTTCATGAAGTTTGATGAAAATTTACGACGTGTTGTCGTGGTTGTTACTTTGGCAGTATCAATATCTGCTAATTTATAAGTTGCTGTTTTTTTAACGGCTTCAACAATATGTTTTTCATCAGGTTTGAAATTAGTATCTGGTTTTGTTTGATTTGCTTCATTGCGGAAAATCAAGACATAGTTATTTGTATTTTTACCGATTTCAGCTTTAATCATCATACCATAAGGTGCATTTTTATCACCTGCAGTATAGATTTGATGGCTGGTCACATTTGTTACTTCTTTCATACCAAAATTATCTTTGATATGTAGTGTCAAAAGTCCTACAGAAGCTGCAAGAAGGAGAATTGAGATTCCACCAACTGTCCATCGTACTGTACGCTTTTTAAGAAACATGAAACCGTAGAAAGTTAAAACCGCAAATGCGATAATTGCTATAAAGATGAGCATTATTTCATTTCTCCTTTCATTTCTTCAGTCTTTACTTCTGTTGCAGTTCTTCCACCTGCAAGCACTTTTCCGCTACGCAAGAAGAATGAAACGATGAAACCGATAATGGCAAAAGCAAAGCCAATTGCAAATGACGCATGATACCCTGTTAGCATCGCATTAATTGCTTTATCTGCGTAGGCAAGAGGATTTGTCACTTTAAGATGTGCTGCTGGCATATGGTTAGTGATTACATTTTGCGCAACTGATGAAAGTAGGGCGACAACGACAGATGAAGCAACTTGACGTGCCGTATTATTTGAAGCTGTCCCTTGTGCTACTTCTTGGACAGGCAAGGCATTCATTGCTGAAGTCATCACAGGCATCATAACCATCCCTACACCAAACATACGTAAGCCATAAAGCAGAGTTACAAAATGATCTGGTGTTGTGGCTGTAAAGAAGAGGAAGGGTAAGGTACCAATTGCCAAAATAGCGAAACCAATTTGTGCTAGACGTTTGGCACCAATTTTATCATAAATTCCACCTGCAAGAGGGGCAACTACAGCCATCATCAATGAACCAGGTAATAAGACCAGACCAGAATCAAGCGCTGATAAACCGTGCACTTCTTGCATATAGAGTGGCAACATCATTTCAACACCCATCATTGCCATTGTGACTAAGGCAGCCGCAATAACAGTAAGTGTAAACTGTTTAACTTTAAACACTCGAAGGTCAAGGAATGGGTCAGACATTCGAAGTTGTTTCCAAGAGAAAATACCAATGATGATAATCCCAGCAGCAATTGGCAAGATGACATTTGTGAAATCTCCCCAACCATCAGTAGCAACATTGGTAAATCCAAGAAGGAAAATACCAAAACCGATTACTGAGAGGACAACTGAAATGAAATCAAGTTTCATTGGACGGTTTGGAATGACATCACGCATAATAAATATTGATAGTACAGCTGTAATCCCTACGATAATCATTGGAATCAGGAAGATTGTTCTCCAGCTCGCTGCAAATGTCAAACCAAAGAAACTAAGTTTATGGACGATGAGCCATCCAGCATAAGTTGGTCCAATCGCTGGAGCAAGCATAATAACGATACCACCTGCACCCATGACCGCCCCATTTGTTTAGGGTTAAACATATTAACTAAGGCAACTTGCATTAATGGCATTGTCACACCAACGGCACAAGCCTGAAGGATACGTCCTATAAGGAAAATTGACCAGCTTGATGTCGGAGCACTATAAGATAAGAACATTCCACCAAAAAGTACGATATATGCCGCAACATAAAGCCAGCGTGTTGGAAATTTTGTAGCTAGATAAGCCGATAATGGTACCATAATCCATTTGCAAGCAAAAACCAAGTCGTTGATTGTTGAGCGGTTGACATTGAAATGCTAAAATCTTTCATCAACGTAGGGATAGCCGTTCCGAGTGATGTTTGCATTAACATCCCTCCGAAAGTACCGATAAAAATTAAGATAACCATAGCAATTCTACTGAATTTTTTACCATGAATATCAACTGTGTAATCTTTTTCCATTACATCGGTCATTTATTTTTCTCCTTTTCTTCTTGAGCATACTTCATCCCAATTTCAATAAATAATTGGAAATTTTCGATGAAGTTCTGTGTTCGTTCTTCACCCATTTCTTCAAAGATTCTCGCAATATTTTGGATAAATCGACAACGTGAAGCATCTGCTTTGTCACGTCCCTTGCCAGTAATACTTACCAAAATCTTACGACGGTCTTCACGAGAGATTTCTCGCGTAACCAATCCTTTTTCTTCAAGGTTGTTCAAAATGGTTGCAACACGCGCAGTACTTGTTCCTGTATATTTTGCAATATCACTCGGCAAAATATCTTTCCCTGCATTTTTATAAAGATAAAATAGAACTTGATGCTCTCCTTGTGTGTAACCATTCATTCGGCCCCACATTTTCACCTGCTCTTTACTTTTTAGGGCTTTAAAGAAATTTTCAGCCAATTGATTATAATCCATTTTTCACTCCTCTCTAATGGCGATATTTATTAACGACGTTAATCATTATAGTCTGTTTACTTTTTTTTGTCAAGAATAAATGTTGCCTTTTTTAACCAAGCAAGTGCCTGCTATCTCCGCCCTTTGGACTGCGCTGTCCATTCTCGCTACGGCACGGACGTGTCTAGTCAAAGTCGCAACTCGCTACGTGCTTCGCACACCGTTCTACGAATGGTCTCCGCAACTTCATTGCTCCGCCGTCCGTTTGATTGCCAGTTGGCGTTGCCTCTATTCTTGTCACTTTAGTGACCTAGAGATAGAGGACAAACGTTCATCCGCACTTTATAGGATAGCCGTTGGCGCTAAAGCAGCAAGAGATATGCTAGTTGTTTCACCTAGTGCCTTACAGCCAATGCTTTTTGCTCTTGGGGCTTTAGTTCCTAAGCAAACGGACAAATATGGTCATGCGAAGCTAACTGCTAAAGCAGTAAGAGCAAAAAGCAAAGCGATAAGGCGAAATGGAAATCTCTGCTTTCGTTCTACTGCCCTAGGATCTTAGCACTTTTCGACTCGCCTTGTGGCTTTAGCCACTTAGCGAGAACCATTGCGACTCGGCGCTTCAGCACCGTAGCGAGCATGGATACCCGTGGTGTGGACAGCGTAGCAAAGCGGAGATAGAGCGAATGTATAACGAAGCGAAGCGGAGGTGTGACCTCATATCTTTGATATAAGATTGTACCCTAACATCAGTGGGAGAGAAAGAATCTCCCACTGATGAAGTAATCACTTCAAAGAAAGCTATGTATTCTTTAAGCTTAATTTAGAGCCTTTTTGACGTATTCCAACTGTTAATATTGTTATCTTTGTGAAAAAATAGGCAAATGTTTGACATTGTTCCAAATAAGGTATATAACTATTCTGAGAATATTTCTCAATTTAATGTCAAGATGTTTTAGGACAAGTCTGACATGACAATTGAATCAATATTTTTATGAAAAAAGGAGACCTTAAACCTTATGGAAAATTCAACTCGTCAAAGCCATTTCCGTACTTGGAAATCTGGTAAGTCTTGGCTTTATGCTGCTACGGCATTGACCGTACTCGCTGGCGTCGCTGTTGCTGCTCCTACAGTCACAGCACACGCTTCTACACCTGATGTTGTGGCTGGCGCAACTAGTGACTCTTCATCAAGTAGCAGTAGCACATCAACGACTACCACTACTTCGACTGCAACGACTAAACCTGCCACTACTCCTAGTGCTTCTACTTCAAGTGCTACGAATACCTCATCGAATACAGCAACTGCAAATGCTGCGGCTCAGCAAGCTGCCGCTGCTCAGGCTGCCGCCCAAGCCGCTGCCCAAGCTTCTGCTGCTAGTTCTGCTGCAAAAAGTGCTGCGGCTCGTGCGGCAAGTTTGAACGCTGCAAATGCTGCGGTGAATAAATCAATCGCTAGTGCGGTATCCGTTGCTACAAGTGAAGCTAACGCTACAACTTCTGCGGCAAAACTTGCTTCTAGCTATATCGCTGCGGCTTCAAGTCTTCATGCTACTGGTCAAGCCTTAGCTGCCTCTTATGCTACTGCTGAAAGTGCTGCGACTAAAGCTGCAACTACTGCGTCTGCCGCTGCGGCTTTGGTAACTGCTATCGGAAACCAAATCTATAATGATGCAACAAAAGCTACTGATGGTAAAATCGGGACAAAAGCTGCTGACTTAACAATCATTGCTGATGCAAATACCGGTGCTTCTCAACAAAAATTAGCTGCTCAAGATTTGGTAAACAATGCTGCTTCATACGGTTTGAGCGAAGACGAAGTGGCAACTTATACCGCTGATGTTGCTTCATTTGCTGCCATCTCAGCTCCTCTCGAAGCACGTTATACTGCTGCTCAATCCGCTGCAGCTGCGGCTTCAACGGCTGCTGTAAATGCTGCGGCCTCTGCGGTTGCTATTGGTAATAAAATCCAAAATGACGCAGACAATGCTCTCGTAACCTCTAATCCTGCTAAAGCTTATGCTGACGCGACTACTGGTGCTTCACTCCAAGCTGAAGCTGCAATGATTCTTGCTTCTAGTGCAGCCGTTGTTGCTCAACAAGATGCGGCTAAAGCAATCGCAGCTGGTTCTACTGCTGTAAAATTGGTTAACTCTGCTACTGCGGCTGGATTGACTCCTTCGTACTCCGCTAATGCAAGCATGGTTTCTGCTGCATCTAGTGCTTATAAAGCTGGTCAAAGTCTTGTAGCTGCTGAAAACAAAGCCATTGCTGCTGCTTCATCTACTGCAGCTTCACAAAAGGCGGCAAATAAAGCGGCTGAAGCAGCTTATGTTGCGGCAAACTCGGCTGCTTACGCTGCAGCTTCACTTGCTGCTGAACAAGCTGGAGATGCCTTGTACAACGACGCAACCAAAGCTGTTGATGGAAAAGTTGGTTCAAAGGCTGCTGACTTTGCTATCCTTGCTGATACATTGACTGGTGCTTCTCAACAACGTGAAGCGGCTGAAGATTTGATGACCAATGCTGATTCATATGGTCTTACTACCGACCAACTGAACTCTGTTACTGCTGTTGCACAATCTCTTGAAGCTTCTTCTTTGAATGGCTCTATCGCTGCTCTTGAAGCAACCTATGCTGCTGCAAATGCGTTCTTGACAAGCTACAATGCTAAAATTGCTTCATTCTCTGCAAACCAAAATGCAATTGAAGCGACTGGCTCAGCTGCTATATCAGCTGCTTATCAAAGTCTTGCTGCTGCGGCTACTGGATTCTCAGACCCTGCTGGATTTGCTCCTGCTGCTAGCTATGCTGCCAAAGATGTGAAGAAAGTTAGTGTACCGCTTGCTACGGCTGCTGATTTCTTAAGTTCTTCTAAGGGAGTTGTCGCTGGTGCTGCTAGTGCTGGTCTTCCTAAGACTGGCGAAGCTTCAAACGCTGGTTTGTTCTTTGTGGGTGCTGTCTTACTTAGTTCTTCATTAAGCCTTGCTGGTGTTGAAATTCGTCGTCGTCACAATTAGTCAAAATGTGCGCTTTAAATCATCCATCTCTTGGGATGGGTGGTTTTTTTATCAAAGCAAGTACGTGCTTTATCCCCAACTAGGCGTAATAACTAGCATATCCGTAAGGTGCTAAAGTAACAACGTCTATCCTATAAAGTGCCGATGAACATTTGTCCTCTATCTCTAGGTCACTAAAGTGACAAGAATAGAGGCAAACGCCAAATGGCAATCAAACAGACAGCGTAGTGCAGCTAAGATAGTGACTAGAGAAAATGAACAAATATTTTACAAAACTCTCACTGAATAAGTCTTAGCTTCTTAAAGAGTATCAATAAATGAAGATGAGAAAATATCGTTGGTTAATTGTACTTTTTATCCTTGTTTTTGCCTGTGCTGTGGCGCTTGGAAAGTTCTCTTTTAAAGCGGAACAGCAGTTAAGGGTTCAGCAGGATAAAATAAAAAAACAAGAGTTAAAAGTCTTACATGAAAAACAAGAACAAGCTGCAAAGAAACGACTTTTAGATCAAAAATTACTGACTAATGCAAAAAATTTACTGACAGAATACGAAAAAAATCCTGTCAGTGCTGACAAAATGGCTGACACCTTGTCAGCATTGCCAAAATCAGAAGAACGAACAAAATTGCAGGCAAAATTTGCAGAAGTGATGTCTGTCAGTAACTGGACAGCTTTAGTTGAGACTGATGCTGCGCAGATTATCCTGTCAGCAAATGCTGCGGCGAATAATGGACAAGCAAATTTTTATAGAAGTACTGTTTCAAAGGAAATTGAGGATGCACGCACAGAATGTCTGTACAACAATAGTATTTCTGAAAAGGGAGTGCTCAGACAGGCGCATAATTACATTCCCAATCCCGGAATGCAAAATATTGCTGCCGAAAATGGGCAAACTTATCTGTTCACTAAAGCTGGGGCAAAGCAGTTGGCCGAGGATTTGACCAACAGTTACCTCGCAGAAAAAACAGGCTACGATGCGCTCATTAAGGCGGGATACACTACGGCGCAAATTCAATATGATGATGCGAAAGTGACCGTCGGAAAAATCACTTATAGTTTTAAAGGGATGGATGGCTCTGGTTTTGAGCATTCTGCTGACGGTGGTGTCGTGGGACATTATCTTGCTCTGGTCAATCAAAATCCAGCCCAACGGATGAATCGCTTCTCTGTGGGAATTTATTATAATATTGCACATGAACAGGCTTTTGAAACAGTTGATTTTTATCTCCCTCAGACGACAAAAGTTGATAGCTGGCACTGAAAATATCGCTGACCACCTGATGAAAATTTCTGTCAGTCTTATTGATTATAGAAAGATGAATTTATGATTCCAAATTTTTCAGAATACAACATTTCCAAGCGTCATTTCGCTCTAGGAACAAATATTGATTTGACGATTTTTGGCACAACTGATGAAAATATTCTTGATGAGAGCTGTCAGTTGATTGACGATTTCGAGGACAAATTGACTGTCAATCGTGCGGAGTCTGAAGTGATGGACATCAATCATGCGGCTGGAATTCGCCCTACCCAAGTTTCTGTCAGTACTTATGATTTGGTCAAAATTGCCGTTTTGAAAAGTCAGGAACATTTCGGCTTCAATGTGGCAATCGGCCCTTTGGTCAAATTGTGGCACATTGGATTTTCTGACGCACGAGTCCCTACTGACAGCGAAATTCAAGCACGCAAAGCTCTTATCAGTGCTGACGATATTATTTTTGATGACAAAGCACTGACTGTTTTTCTTCCACAAAAGGGTATGGAGCTTGATTTAGGTGGGATTGGCAAAGGTTATATCGCCGACCGTGTGCAAGACTATTGGCGAAGTCGTGGTATTGCTTCGGGAATTATCAATCTTGGTGGAAATCTTATCACAATGGGAAATGCTCCTCAGCACACTGACGGACTCTGGCGAGTCGGCGTGCGCAATCCTCTAATTGCTGACAACACTCCGATTGCCGTGGTCAGCGTTCCTGCTTGCTCTGCCGTAACTTCTGGCATTGCTGAACGACATCTTGAAATTGACGGCAAAAGTTATCATCATATCATCGATCCTGAGACGGGCTACCCCACGACAATCAGCTTGCAAGCATTACCGTCTTCTCGAAATATTCAATAGATGGTGAGATTGAAACCACACGTTTATTCTTTGCGAATGGTGCATTACCAAATTGGGAAACACAAAATGATATTCTCTACGGCGCTTTATTTGCCTATCGTGATAAGACCTTAGAAATTGTCGGATTGTCAAAAAATGACGTTCAAATCATTGATTCAAGCTATCAGTGGAAATCATGAATTTCTGTCAGTATTATCCACGCTTGTAAGCACACTGACAGAAATTCTGTCAGTAAAAATTGACCCAAAATTAAGGAAAAACAAATGAAAAAGAATATGAATTATTTCGTGAATGAAAATATTTTCACACTTAATTCTGGAACTGAGTTCTCAGCCGCAAAACGACTTCAGCTCTTTAAGAATCACGGCCTGCCTGCAAAGTTACTCACTAAAAATTACAATTCGCAACTTGCCCAAGACGCTGCCCGACTTAACATTGAAATGTCTGATATCCTCAATATGTATAATTATTTTCAAGAAACGCTAGATGTTCCAAGTCAAGATATTGATGTGCGCTACATTGAGGCGATTGACAAGAGCTATTATCATATCGAAAGTCTAAATCCTAATGAATCCGTCATAAAATACCACGGAAAAATTATTGGAAAAGTCCTGATAGCCCCTGCAACCGTTGGCTTAGTAGGTGCAATAGAATACTATACAGACCATCTCGAAATCATGTCAAAAGACCTCTGGGATAGACGCGGTTTCAAATCTTGCACTCAATATTTCCTCCCTGATGGCAACCTAGGAACAGAGGTTTTTTATGATTTACAGGGGCAACCTAAACTCGAAATCAGTCACATGAACATCAACAATGAGCTTCACCCTACACTCTATAGACTTATAGACTACAAAGGAAAATCTTATGTGTTCAGTACTGAAGAAGAACTTTTTCTCTTTTTCTTAAATGAAGTTGCCGCTCAAGAAAATGCTGTGTTCATCAATGACCGCATTTCTCTTGCACCAACCCTCATTCAAGTTCAGGGTGCAGTTGGTAAATGGCAGTATCTCCACGAATCCCATTCGCCCAACCAAATTCCTGGTACACCTGTGCAAGTCCAAGATTATCTTCGTCCACTTTTCACAAGTTTTATCCCTTTTCTTGACGGCATCATCGTCCCACGCAACAACAAAAAACAGAAATCAATAAAGCGTTCCGTTTCAAGCGTGTGCTTGCCTTACCAGACACTTTTTCCGAATATATTGATAAGATTCCACACCAACTCTCCGAACGGAAACGCAATGAAATCATCGTCCTTGGTCGACTCGCTGAAGAACGAGGGTCATGGATTTAGTCGAAATTTTCACACAAATCAAGCTTCAAAAACCTGAAGCTGAACTTGTTTTTTATGGCTATCCTTCACCCGCAAACATGGAAAATCTACTCAAAGAAGCGTTCAAACAAGCAGGTATGTCTCAGTTTGATGTCCATTTCAAAGGTTATCAATCCAGCTCAGAACTAGCTGAACTTCTAAAACAAGCAGCGCTAGTCATCAACCCAGCTCATGCTGAAAGCTTTGGTATCGCCACACTACAAGCTATGAGTTACGGAGTTCCAGTCGTTGCCTATAAGGTAAAATACGGCACGCGTGAGCTCATTGAACACAAGAAAAACGGCTGGATTATTCCACTCGGCGAAGTCGAACAATTTGCGGATGCTGTGGTCACTCTCCTATCAGATGATGAACAATGGACAGCTTACTCCCAAGCAGCTTATGAGAAAGCCCAAACATTTAACGAAGAACAAGCGTGGCAAAAATGGGAAGAAACACAGATTACAGCTGAAAATCTCTTTGTCAAGGAGGTCAATCTATGAAATTCTTTATCAACTCAAGTTTCAACGAACAAAATTCAGGCATTGAACACGCCCAAATCAAGCGTGCCAAGCTTTTTAGAGACCATAAAGAAGCCTTCAAACTTGTTTTTCGTGACTGGAATCCACGACTCCACTACTACCTCAATAGTGTTGGTATCAGCGACGCCGAAACACTCAATATGTTTGACTATTTCCAAAAGTCAGAGTCCATTACCGATCAAATATTACAAGCCAAAGATTTAGACTTTGGACTTCAAAACTTAACCTACACCAAAGATGATAATCTACCACTTTACTTGGTTTTTCAAGGTGAGAGTCTTCTTGCACGTGTGCGCTATTTTCTTGAAGATAGCAATGAAAGAGTAAGCATGACTGAGCTTTTTGATGGCTTTGGCAATCTTTATCGTGTCAATCATTATGATTTCCGAGGTTTCTTAAGCCTCAGTCAATGGTATACTCCTGATAATAAAGTCGGAACTGAAATCTGGTATGATTACTCTGGAAAGCCTGTTCTAGAGGCATTCAATCGCTATAATGGTCAGGGTGAATTTTTGCAAGCTGGCTGGCGTTTAACTGCTGCCACTTCTCCTGCAATCTACAATTTTTCAACTCTTGATGAACTCACACAACATTTCTTCAATTTAATCAATGCCGATTATTGGTCCGAGGTTGAGCCAAATATTTTTGTACTTGATCGCACACATTTGGGAGACTGGAGTCTGTTATCCCTAGAGCGCCCTGCTTACACCGCTTTACATTTGCACAATTCTCACGCAGGTGATGCTCAAAATCCTATGCACTCCGTCCTCAATAATTTTTATGAATACAGTCTAAGCAATGCTAACCAATATGATGCCATCATTTCAGCTACTGAAAAGCAAAGTCATGATGTCGCAGAACGCTTTGCACCAACCTGCAAACTCTTTACAATTCCTGTCGGTATGGTAGATAAAGCAATTCTAAATAGCCCACACGTCCCTATCTCTGAGCGATCTATGAACATTCTAATGACTTGTCGCATTGCACCTGAAAAGCGTATTGATCATGTGATTCGTGCGATAGGACTAGCTCAAGACTCCGTTCCCAATCTTACCCTTGATGTCTATGGCTATGTTGACCACCGAGATGATGATGAAGCACTGAAAGCCATCAATGCCGCCATCTCTGAGTTCAATCTACAAGATAAAGTCAAACTCCATGACTATGTTGACAACGTAACTGCTGTGCAAAAAGATGCGCAGGTCTACGCTTTAACCTCTGTCATGGAAGGTTTTAACCTCTCACTTTTGGAAGCCTTAAGTAACGGAATGGTCGGTGTTACTTATGATGTAAACTATGGTCCAAATGAACTTGTTGTTGATGGAGAAAACGGCTTTGTTATCCCATTTGATGACATTCAAGGGATAGCAAATAAATTCATCACATTGTTCAATGACCCAGCACTTTTACAAACCATGAGTGAGCATTCCTATAAACTTTCCGAGCGTTACTCCGAAGAAAATGTTTGGAAAGCTTGGCAAGCTTTGATTGAAGATGCCAAACATAAAGACTTGAACTTTACTCATAAGGTAACGAAAGGACTTGGAAATCAACTACTCTCTTGAACAAACTGACTAAAGAAAAAATCATAGCCTTAAAATATTGAGGTTATGATTTTTTTTACATTTTTATCGAAGTAAGTGCGTGCTATCTCCACCCTTTGGGCTACGCTGTCGATGCTCGCTAAGGCGCTGAAGCGCCTAGTCGCAATCGCAACACCCTACCCTCTTAGGTAGGGGATGAAGCAGCACTAACTTTGAATTTCGTCCGACTAAATTCAGTGGGAAGTTGCCCTTTTATCAGTCGCTTCAGCGACTAGAGAAAATGGACAAGTGTTTTACGAAACCCCCACTGAATAAGTCTTGATTTTATCTTGTAATTACTTTACCATTTCATAAAAACAGCGTTTTGGTGAAGTAAGCACACCTTCTTTTTTTAGCTTAACAATAACTTTTGAAACTTCTGATTTTTCGATACCTGTGATTTCTGCCACAGCTTTCGCATCCAGCATTTCCGCTGAGTTTTGGAAAGCTTCAAGTACAACTTCTGTATTATCCATGCTTGTCTCCTTTAGACTAAGTTTGTTTTAGAGTTAGGTTTATCAAATCGAGTGCTGCTTCGCTACGGTATACGTGCTTCGCACACCGTTCTACGAACGGTCTTCACAACTTCGTTGCTCCGCTGTCCGTTTGATTGCCATTTGAACTTGCCTCTATTCTTGTCACTTTAGTGACTTAGAGATAGAGGACAAATGTTTTACGAAATTTACACTGAATAAGTCTTGACTTCATTTTACCAAAATTTCATATTTTTTATAAACTACAAGTTAATTAAGGATTTTTCCTTTTGTTTTGGCCATTTTTTCACGCCATTTATTTATTGTTTCTGGATTTTGCCGTTTCCAATCATGAATTTCATCGATAATCTTTAAAGGTTGGTCACTCCGATAAGAGCGGGTTGGATTTCCTGGAAATTTTTTATCTGTCACATTTGGATCATTTTCAAAATCACCCGTTGGCTCAACTTGATAAACTCTAGGCTTTCCTTGTCCTCGTGCTAACTCTGCTGCAAATCCTGCGCCATCTACCAGCGCTGTAAAATAAATATGATTCATGATGACTTCCGACTGATAATTTGATTGAAACCCTGCTGTCAGCAAATCCCCAATCTGTAAGTCAGCTTTTGTCCCATGATAAAAAGGACCAGCATCCAATATTTCTGTCATTTTATCTCCAAATTTCCTGTCAGTAATCTCTCACTGATACTGTAATATCAAAAACAATCCTATATCATTTAAAAAGCTGTCAGCGTACTGACAGACTTTTATATACAAAGTTTTAAGCATCAATTGTTGAATATTATATTAGTGGTATAAAGTTCAATAAATATCTCTAAAAACCTGTAAAATAAAGCATTTTGGGGAAATAAAAAGCAGATAAAAATAGATAAAAAAATACACTTTTTTATACTTTTTGCCCCTTGTTTGCCCCTTGTTTAAAATGGTTTTTGCTGGACTCGAACCAACGACCGAACGGTTACATAATCTCATTCTGCTTCACAAGCTTAATGAGTAATTCAACAAGTGTCATCTCCTCATGCTTAGTCTGCTTCAAACTCTCGATGTTATGCTCAAAGTCTGATATGGCTTTCTGATAAAGCTTTTCGTCTTCCTCGTCAAATAGTTCAGGCTCTGCGATTTCGTCACGTGTGGGCTTTTCTGCGTCCACGTATGAGCTAATCCACTCGAAGTCTTGACCGTTAACTAAAGCGTAGGAATAAATCGCAAAGACTTTGAAACTTTCGCCGAACAGCTCAATATCTTCCTTCACATCTGCGATTAGTTCTTCGCTCTCAACGCTATTTTTCATTTGATTTCTTCTCCGTTTCGTCGCTGATTTATCCATTTTTCTACCAGTTCTATATCTTCATCTGTCGCATTTTTGATGAAATTCTTAGTTGTGGAACGCTTAGCAAGATAGTTCGTCCTTGCCTTATTCTTTTTTCGATATTCATCTGTTGCTCGCTTTTGAGATTCTGTATATTCACTACCCATATATCCTCTATTCTATCACAAATGAAAGGGCTTTTCAGCCCTTATTTTTATTTTCTTCTTTTCTATTTTTCCTCAAAATATACATAATATCTATCTTCAGATTTAAAAACTAAGTTTTTCTTAAATTTAAGTCTCGCTTCAAATTCCAAAGAATTTAGTGATGTTCCATTTTTTCCGCCTAGCTCTTTCCAACTCATTCTATATTCTTGATGTTTTATAATATTTTCATTTTTTTCAGCCATTTTATTTGTCCTCTTTCTATTTGTGATTCCCGTAATTCAATCCCCATTTTTCAATGTAACGTGCTTCATCTAACGCTCTTTGACCGCCTGCAGCTTCAAATGCTTCAAAATCACGTTCATGTTGAGCATTAAGCTTTGCTTGACGTTCTTCTAAGTTCCAACCTTCTTTAACAGCTTTAGCGCCTTTGAAATAGTCAGATTTATCAAAGCTGTAAACTGCTTTTACATTTTCGGCAGTCACTTCAAAGCCGATTGTTTTCTCAGCCCAAACGATTGCTTTTGTCAAAGATTTAAGTTCGCTATTTGAACAGCGTTGTAAGTTGTAAATTCTTTCTTGTGCTTTAGTCATTTTCATTTTATTTTTCCTCGTTCCTTAACTCTATGTATATATTATAATATATATTATAACTTTTGTCAACAAGAAAACTCGCTTTTATTATTAAAGTTTCGTTACAAAATAAAAAAGCACCCGAAGCAGGGGTGAATTTTATACTCTAAGTCTTATCATCTTCATAATTTAACAATATAATTAGTAAGGGGCGTATATCTCATTGCTATTTAATAATTTTTCCACTTCACTTTCGTCAAGTTTTTTTAATAACCCTCTCGTAGTTCTATACCACAAATTACCCATAGCATCTCTAAAAAGAAGGGCGATAGCTGGTCTATCGCCTGCTCCAGATCCTCCTGTGTATACCCTACTTCTTTTTCTCCTGGTGGAATAACATCAAAATAAACATAGTGTGTTATCGATTCTTCAAGTGGAATATTGTTAGCACGTATATGACTTGATAAAACAAAAGCCTCGTATATAGGTAATTCTGATTTATTATTAAAAATAACACGAGATGCTACACCGTTAATGTCAGTTAAAGGACTGCCGTTTTTATCTTTCGCTGTACCTTCTATGAACCAAGCTGAAATTTTAGAAGCTTGCTCTTTCTCTAAATCACTATTCCTCTCGTCAGTTTGTTTTTTGATTTGCCAATAGGCTACTGCAACAGCTGATACGGTACCAATTGCACTAAATGCTGACCAAAATATACCCCAATCAATATTTCCAAAAATAAAACATAATATAAACGATAATTCAACCACCATATAAACAAACATTTTTTCTCCTTAATTAATTAAATTTTATCATAAGAATCAATAAAAACCCTGACCGAAGTCAGGGAGCAATTTAATATTTAAGCGTTTGTCCAACATATAATCAAGTATAAATACTAAGCTTCTTTTTCCTATATACCTTAAATATCTCTAAACTTTTTTAACTTTTTTGTATCATTTGATAAAATGTAGGACTTATCTTCAAAATAATAAGTAGGCAATTTATGTTTATCAGATATTTTAATTGGTATTTGTAATTCTGCGATATCTCCGCGACCTTTTTCTATTTTATAAATCTGATGATAATACTTTCCGTTTAGACTAAGAAACTGCAAAATATAGTAGTCAAAGTGTCCATTGGGTTGAAATTTTTCACTAAGAGACAATTCTTCACCCTTTTTTAACACGAGATAATTTGTAAGTAAAGTAATTTTTACATTCTTATCTAACTCAGGTCTAACCCTATATAAAGAAATATTCAAAGCTGTATAATCACCTATATTTACAATTTTTGTATACTCACCTTCAAAAGATAAAAATGCCATTCTTTCATCTCGTAATTGAATTTTTAAAACAAAAATTGATATGACGGAAGCAATTGAAACACTAATTAACGCAGATACTATTTCTGTCAATCTCTTCTTCTCCTTAAAATATATTAATCACTATTTAAAAATACTTCATATTATTATACAACAAATAAAATAAAAAATCCCTGCAATCTGCAGGGATAATTTTAGAGTTTATTCGCATTTAATCGTTTTTGTAGAGCTTTCACAGTATCAGAAACTGGACTAATCACACCATCTTGCGTTGTGCCAAGATGTTTCTGTAAGGCTTTAATCGTGACTTGACCGCACAGTCCATCTTGAGCAATCCCAAGAATTTCTGTAAAGCTTTGATAACATTTGAACCTGTCAGTGAGGAATCAAACTGAGCAGCGTAAATATTTTGGTTAAAGGACTGTTTATATTGATGACTGATGAGTCCATCTTTTCCATCGGTATCAAAATATTCTTGAAGACGTCTTGCTGTCGCATTTCCCCACTGACCATCAAGAACTAACTGAATCATCTGAGGTTTGTTGTCAGTACTGACAGAATTGTTTGCATCTACTAGTCGATAAAAATTGTGCGGAAGACTAGTCGCCATGTACGCATCATTCGTATTTTCTGCAATGCCGTTGTTGACGTAGGAACAATGGATAAATGCCCCATTACTCAAAAAGAGTCCTGTATGTCCTGCGGAACCATTAGAACCTCCTGGAGTACCAGAGATAAAAATATCCCCTCTCTGAACTTCTGAACGACTAATTTTTTTCAATTGCTTCCCAACCATACCGAACAATGTTTCAGTATTTCCCATTGAACCTGCAGGGAGAAATCCACCAGCAATCAAGGAAAAGAAGACAGATGAACTACAATCATAACTATTTGGTCCTAATCGAGAAGTCATCGAGTAAGTAACTTTCCCTTTTCGCGCTTCCATCCAAGCAATCATTTTTTCAATATTTCCCATGTTATTTATCCTCCGTTGAGTTAGTCTTAACAAGACTTGCTGTATTATCGCCAATGTTCAAGCTTGCGATTGATGTCAAAATAGAAATCAATGTCGCAAAGCCTGCAATTGATAAGATATTTGCCCAATCAATACCAATCAAGCCTGTCGCTCCTGCTCCAAGTGCTCCGATTGCTGCTTGCGCAAACGTTTTGATAGCACGTTCCGACATATCTTTAAAAAATGTTTTCATGTTATTTTCCTCCGTTGAGTTTTTCAAGGTACTCATGAACCTTTTCAGATACAAAGCTGTTTCCGCCTAAAGCGACATAACGGTCATAAAAATATGCAACCTCACTCGCTGAAAGTCGCTCACTATTAATCCCCTCTAAGAGTTGCAAACGTAAAACTTCTTTTTCAAGCTCTTTATGTGCAATTGCAGCACTACTTTCAATTGCAGCAATTCTTTTCTCCATGTCATCTAACTTATCATTAATGTTTTCGGTTAATCGTGAAAACCACCGTTTAAAAATTTTTCCACCCAAACCCAAAATGAGGACAATCGTTGGCAAATTAATCATAAAATCAATTGCCATCTGTCCCGCATCCCTCATTAATTGCTCCAAATCATATACTCCTCCTAAAAAACTCTGCCACTACTGACAGAGTTTATTTTTGTTCCATTCTTTCATCAGCTTGTTGGGAAATCATCATTGGTAGGATAGGTCGTTGTTGCCCACAAACCTGTACCAACTCCACCTGACGCCCGAGGTTGCCATGTCGCGTTTGAACTTCTCAAAATGGCAGTAGCTCCTGAAGAAAACACTTGTTCATAAATTGGGTTTCCTCCATTATTGTAAGGGCGAAATCCAGTCGGAATATTATATGTAGTAGCTTGAGCAATCCCAACAAGAGTATGTGTCGTCATTGTCACCATATTCCCAACTCGGAAATATTGAAATTCAATTGAAGGCGTAGAATTTTTTGCTTCAAATATCTTACTTGATATTCCACCAGTTGATGTGAGACTCCCCGTTTCAAGTGATGTCATAGTGGTAGGGTCAGTAAATGTTTTCTTGCCTGCAATGGTCTCATCACCTGTATTATGAACAACTTCGCTCTTATCAGCTTTACTTGTTTGTAACTGATTGATTTGATTTTGTAAATTTGTAGCTTGATTATCATCAAGTTGATTTTGCAAATTTGTAAACCAATCCTGAAACTCAATATCCGCTTGCGAGAAAATGCTTCTATACTGATCCACAAGACCGTCAACATTGATATTATCAAAAGGTGTCGCCCAACCACAAACATCAGAATTACTACGTGTATCAGTGATATCTGCATCTGTAATCTGAGTAGCATTCATTTTTACTGAGAGTGTCGCAAGTTGCAATTCAAACATGATGTCATTTCTAACCACCGTTGTATCACTTGGCTTGTAAAAAAGATAAGTGTCTCTAGCATTTTTATCCATGCGCAAGACAATTGAATCTGTTCTATCTTGAATTGATGAAGCAACATTAACCTGAATCGCAATGGCTTCATCATTCATGTAAGAACTCCCTGCAAGTACTCCAGAACCAGCTCCTACTTGAATATTCATCCCATTTTGAGACGAACGCACACGTAATCCATCTTTGAATGACATGACAACCCCTGTTTTCAGAAAAGCCGCAAAGAATCGCATAAAATCTTCTGCATCATAGAGACGGTCACCGTTCACGTCATTCCACGGAAAACTATATTGTGTCATTGTTTTAATCTCCTTTTTATAATATCAAATACCGTGGGGCTTTCTTTATCCCAAAGTGGTGATAAATGATGTCCTGTACTATCCCACGTTTCATCAAGCCCTGCAAGTACAGAAGTTTTAGTTAAATTAAAAAGTTGGCTAGTAAATCTCACTCTATCTCCCAATTGATAGTCTTTTTGATATTCAAATAAACTGCTTTCCAAATCAATATCTCCATTTAATGTGAGAATCGCTTGTTGTTCTGCCAAGCTGGAAATACCACGACTAGTTAAAGCCGCAAGATATTGAGCATCTGTCAAAGTAATATCATTGCCATTGCCATCTTGTGTTTTTTGTTGAATATCCCTTGCATCGACATAGATTTCCATTCGCTCAAGTCCAGCAAGATTATCATTGAGTTTTACATTTTTACGTGCTGTACCCTCTCCCTCTCCGAAAACCCAAGCCATTGTCGCTTCGTCAAAATTAGAAGATTCGTAGCTTTCTGAAAGTAAATTATCAAAATCAACATTAAATTCAACGACATTTGATAAGTCTCTTCCCTTAACAATTTCAAGCTGATTATGGGGATTTTGCAAGTTAGTTGCCGTTTCATTGATTCCAATATCATAAGTAGAACAGAGACCATCTATTTCATTTGAAACCACTCCATAAGAGTTTTGATAATCAATTGTTGCTGCCGTTAATTGATTAGGAGAAATAACTGATAAATACTCAATCTTTCTACTTGTTTGACTAGGGTTAATTACTTCATTGTTCAAATGGTCATAAATGATTTGTTCAGGCCGTTTGGTTTGATGATAAATACGATAGACAATCCGTTTAAGTGCTTTTGCACGCAATGATTTACCTGCAACGACTAACTCACCATTGGTTGAATCATCACAAGTGACCTTGTCAATGTAAAAATAAACATCATTGATATTTAGAATATTGTCCGCAACAAATAGCGAAGAAATCAGATTCCTTTTTCTTTCATTTTCACTATCACTATCACTATCACTACTCACTATTAAATCTTTGACATCATCTAACAAAATGACAAGCGAAAATTGAGAGTAAGTATAATATCGCCAATTTGCTGTCAAAGATTTAAAACTATCTAAAATACCAGCAGATTCAAAAATGAATCCACTCGTCCCTACTCTTTTAAAAACTTCAATATCCATAGCATCACACTCCAATCACGAGTGGTGTATATGAAATCGTTGCAAGAATATTTTCCTCACCTACATCCGCTTGTATGACAAGATTATTTGGCTCAATATTATCCAACGCAAAGAATGACGAACCACTCATCCGAATTCCCATTGCATTTGTTGCTTCGGGGTCTGTGTCGTCTTGATACCATGTTTTTTTCTCTCCGTGAATTGTTGACAGAAAAATGACAGTTCCTGCATCAAATGTTCCATTCCAACCAAAAAATTCTTGAGTGATAACATTATAGATTCTGGGATTTTTCACTTCTGCATTGCATTGTATGGTTAACTCAAAGCCGACCGCAAAATCGCCCTTATTGAGTATTTTTACAATTTGCCCTGGTGCAATGGTCGCAAAAGCAAAATCTGTTGTAATCGCTAATGGAAATTTCATCTTGTTATCATTTGACGAAAGCGGAATAGATTTATTTCTTACATTCTCGTCACGCCATTCAGGGTCTAAAGCTCTAAATTGCAAGGTTGAGCTAGAAGTTGATGAACTGCTGTCTTTGCTTCCCTCATAACCTTTCAATAACTCTGCATCAATGCTGTAAAGATTTTCAGAAACCCGAATAAATAAAGTTCCTGCAAGCTCTGGATTGATAATCGCCATCACTTGATGCTCTTTGGATTTCAGAGATTCATAGGTTGCTTCTTTAATTGCAAGACCTATTGTCATATCACGATAAGTAAGAGAGCTAGATGTTTTTCTTTGTCCTGTTCTACCAAAGATTTTCTGAGAATTAATTTCATTATCTGGCGAACCAAATCCCTCATAACTTTGTAGATAAAAAGGACCGAAGCGGTCCATTTTGATTTCTTGATTCAAAGTGTTTTTGTAAGAAATTTCAACATTAGGTAATGATGCCATTGATTACTCCTTTCTTATTTCTTAAAAGTTATCGTAAGCAGCCTTTTGCCATTGCAACTGTTGCTGACGTGCAATTTCACGCTCTGACGGATTTTCACGAACAACAACCGTCATTGGCGCATGGATTTCCGTTTTACCTTGAGTACCTTCTGAGACATCAGAAGGAATACTGCTCATTATTTTTTGAGCTTGCATCACACTATTATTATCAAAATTAAAATCAGAATCCCATGTATCAGTTGGGAAAAATGTTGAGCTAATCCCGTCAGTAATTGTTGTTTGAATCTGTTCAGCCATTCCTGACACATTTTTCTTAACTTCCTTAAAATTTTCCATTAAGCTGTCATTAAATCCGCCCATAATGGCTTGACCTGCTGGAATTAATAATTTCCTATCATAAGAGAGTGGTCCTTTATGTTCCTTAATCCAGTCACCAATGCCACTGACAAACTTTTTGCCGTTTTCCCAAGTTGATTTTAAACCACCCAAGAATCCGTCAATAATTGCTTTTCCTGCTCCTGCTAGGTCAATGTTTTTTAAACTATTGAACACATCTTTAATTCCCCCAACCACTTTCTTGATAGGTGCAGCTGCAGTATCAACTGCATTTTTAATTCCTGTCCACGCAGTAGACATTGTTGATTTCAATACACTACCAGAACTACCAAAAGCACTAAAAACACTCTTGATACCGTTGACAATACTATTAATTACCCCACCAACACTTGAAATTGCCGACTTAATGCCATTCCAAGCGGTACTAAGGATATTTTTAAGCGCTCCGCCTGCAGAACCTAATCCGCTAAATATAGTCTTGATAACATTAATCACACCGTTGATGCCAGAGGCTGCCGTTGAAATCACTGCTTTAATGTTTGTCCACGCACTCGTCATGAGCGTTTTCAAAGTGTTACCAGCTCCTCCAAAGCTTCCAAACAGACCAATAGCTGTACCAATCCATTGCGCAAGCGTAGACAAGACTGGCGCAAATGAGCGGAATACATTGACAATGACATTAACAACTGGGGTTAAAATCCCTATTGCAATGCGAATCACATCAAATGTTCCAGACAAGCCCATCATTGCACCTTTCAAGACCCCTCCAATAAAAGCGCCTAACACTTGGAAAACGGGCATCAATGCACCTGACAAAATAGAAACTAACGGTTGCGCCGCATTCCACATTTTGACAAATGAGTTGATAAGTATATCAAGAGCTGGTCCTACAACAGACATCATTGTGCTAAATCCTGTTTGTAAAGCTGGAATAATCGAAGTAATAAGAGATTGAATACCACTAAAATTTAACTTTGAAATTCCATCAGAGATTTTTTGAATCACTGGTGCAACTGTTGACGTAATTGTTTCAAATAGTTTTGGAATATCTCCAAATGCAACTGCCAATGCTCCAGCAATCGGTAGTATTGCAGTAACAACATTATCAATCAGTGGTGGTATTTTTTTAAATACTTCACTTAAAGAATCAGCCATTGGTGCAATATCATTGATTATGTTTGTAATGATTGGTGTAATTCCAGAAAAAAGTTTATTTAATGTTCCGCCAAGAGGGGCGATACTTTTCATCACATTCTGAAAAATTGGAATCAAACTATCAAAAGTTACTGACATAGCAGCACTAATTGGCGCTAAAGTCGTTTTTAGATTTGAAACAACACCAGATAATCCTGAACCAATACCAATTCCAAGTTTTTCAGATAACGTTTTTCCTGCTAATGAGGCAAGAGTGGATAATGCTCCAGGCAATGCTTTAAAAATGTTTCCAACCATCGGAACAAAGTTATCAAATAAGAATGTTGAGGCTGTGCTTACTAAAGCTTTTAAAGGACCTTGAATATCTCGTCCTAAAGATAAATTACCAAGAACATTAGAGAGCGATGCCTTCATGGATGCAAAAGAACCACTAAAGGTTGTTGCAGCTTCCTTTGCAGTTGTTCCTGTGATATCTAACTCTCCTTGAATAACATGAATCGCATTATAGACATCACTTAGGTTTGAAATATCATATTTTTGTCCAGAAATTTTTCCAGCTTCAACCAAAAGCCGTTGCATTTCTTCTTTTGTTCCACCAAATCCAAGCTTCAGATTATCCAACATCGTATAGTTTTGCTTTGCAAACCCTTGATAAGCGTTTTGGATGTCTCCTATATTCGTACCCATTTTATTGGCATTGTCTGACATATCTATCATTGCCATATTAGCTATATCTGCCGCTTTCATAGTATTTCCACCCACTGAATTTAAAAGACTTGCAGAAAAACTAGTTACATTTGTCATATAATCGTTGGCTGATAGACCTGCTGTTTTATAGGCAATATCCGCATTATCCAATACCTTTTTTTGAGACTTCATTAAGTCTGAATATTTGCCCTTAACCTCGCTAACTGATTTTCCAACTGATTTTGCATACTCGTTGACGGAACGCCCACCTGCACCGAATAGCGTTTCAATCCCACCAATTGATTGCTGAAGGTCTGCTCCTGCTGTCAGTGATGATGAGATTAATTTTCCAAGTGCTGCGCCTGTGGCGACAACGCCAGCAATTGCTGCAATTTTTAAAGCAGTACCAATCTTTGACCCTGCGCTTTTCCCTGCAGAATCTGCTTCGGGGTCTAACTGTTTTGACATCGAACCAGAGATACCTTTGGCAGAAGGCATAATTTGCACATAAGCTTGTCCAAGTTCTGTTGACATTAATTTTTACCTCCTGTTTTCCCTTTAATCAAGGTTTGACGTGCTTTTTCAAATTCCTCACCAGAATTAAATACGAGTTCTTTTTTCTCTTGGGTTTTTGGGAAAGAGTATCAAGGACAAGCTTAGGTTTATTTTTTCCTTTTTGTCCATCTTTTGTTTTAAACCAAATACCAATACTTAATCGGTCTTGAATCCCTGCTAAAATCAATGTTTCAAGTGGTAAAGATTGCCCACTCATTTTCATTTTGATTCGTGAGTTATCCCTCAAACCGCAAGAAAAAACAGCCACCTTTGAAAGAGGCAACTGTTTATAGTCGTAAATATGATAAGTTTCTGCAAGGTCACAGATGAGTGCTTCTTCATCGAAACCTATCATCCTAGCGAGGACTAGGAGTTTTTTAATACAGGTTGATGAGTGAAAATCTCAATAATCTCTTTACCCATTTTTTCTGTGGAGACATAGCCATCACGTTTTTTCAAAAACTTTTCAAGATTATCTGCTTGTTTACCTCCAAGCACCTTGCTCACTAAATCGACAATTAATGTGCCATCATTTTCAACGCCTTTGATAAGTTTAAGAACTTCATAATCATCTCCAATGTTTTCACTAATTTCATAACGAAATCCTGATTTTGTTGTTCCCTTTAGCATTATTTACCCCCTTCACTTTCTCCATCGCTTGTACTTGCTTTTTGAATATACTCATAGTGAGTATTAGCTGCACTATCAGGCATACCAGTCAATGTTGTTTCATAACCTACAGCATCCGAATCAGTGTATGAGATATCCCCAACTTCAGATACTTTACCTGCTGGTACAACAACACGTTTCAAAATTCCACCATTCATAATCATGTCTACAACAATAACGTGTTCTTGAAGTTCTTTTGAATTTGCTTTGATAACAATGGCGGTGTCCAAACTACCTGAAACATTATCAGGTCCATAAACTTCTTTCAAAACATCTGGATTCAAAGCTTCAATGAGTGTGTATTTGAATGTATCTTCCTTTTCTGTTTGCACTGTTGCAACTGTGTCGCCACCCCAAGCTTTGAGGCTATCAGATTTTGGAGAATTGGCATTTACCAAGCCATCCTCTGAGATATAACCCAAACTTTTAAAGTCCACACTTAATGTTGTAATTGCATCCGTTGGCAGGGTTGTACCAAGCGGTGCTGAGTAAATTGCACCCCCAATTTTAGGCTTTGCCGTTGACACATTTTGTGTATTTGCTACCATTTTTTAATCCTCCTAGTAATGTTTAATGTCAAACACCGCTTGATAGCGGTATTGTTTTGTTTCTGTATCAGTGAAATTGTAGTCGCTGTTGAGCGAAACGGCACTTATTTCATCTAATGTAATGAGCTGCTCTACAACGTTTTTCAATTCTTCGTTGAGCGTTGCAGCTTCATACATTGATGGTGCGATACTCTGAAATGCGAACGTAGAAGACAAGAGATGATTGCTTTTGCTACTTCCTGTTTTTTCAAACAAAACATAACTTTTTGGCATATCTCCCGATTTCTCCAAAAAAGCTGATACCGATAAATGAGTATCAAGAAAATTTTTAATAATCATCTCAATCATCTACCGCACCGCCTTTAATATAGTGTTATTTTTCATGTTGTCACGTTTAGCTTCATAAGTTTCCGCAAATACCATTGCATTGGCACGATTTTTACCAACATGAATATCTTGACCATAGCCTGGTCCGCAACGCTGTTTCACTTGATCGGCTTTTTCTGTCAGTATTGCTTGCATTTCTGGTGATTTCATCATAGCAGCTACTCCACTACGATTAAGTTTAAATAGATTTTTAGCCATAATGTTCTACCGTTACTTTCTTATTCCAATCTAAAGGGATGAGGTCTTCAATCCCCTCAAGAGGTTCGCCAAAAGTTCGCCAAGTTTTACCAAAAAACTTAACTTCCTTATCTTCCCAATCATGCGTATCTCCCTTGGGAATGCCGAGGGTGTAAATTGCCTTTTTCCCTGTCAAGGTCAACTGATTGACAATATCGTCAGATGATGTTGGGGTAACTAAAACATTGTTTACCTCAATTTCCTTGTCCTCATAGATAGGACTTCCGAAACCATCTTTGCCAATTTCGATTTTATCTACAAGCACGACCGTGATTCCTTTAATCAGTGTCATCATTCCCCTAACTAAAAGATTTCCATGCTGTCCATGTTGAACCATTCAATGTGCGATATACTGGCTTTAATGTTGCACTTTCAGGATATACTACTTGCTTTTTTAATGAACCAACAAATGTATATTCCAACCAATAAGCAGTCCCCACAGGGAATGGTAAACTTCCTGTCAGATTGGTTACAGCACTAGAGATGTAATAGCTTTGTCCAATAGTATCTAAATTCAATGTCGTACTTGAATTAGTGTTACCCACCTGAATCGATAATGCATACTGTGCGAACAATCCACCTTGAACGCCTACATTTGTAAGTGGTATTGCTCCCCAAGCGCTCCACGTTGTTCCGTTAAAGCTTCTAATAGCAAGGTTACCGCCATACTGAATTTGTCTTACCTGTCCATTATCTCCTACGATTACTTGAACGAGGTTACCTGCATAGTAGTCATTTAACATTGTCCCCTGTGCCTGATACAATCCAGCTTTTTTATAGTCGTTCCAATCTCCTGTTGCTTGTTGTACTAACAAGCTAGTTGAACTGACAGCATTTTCAGTTTTTCCTAGCTTTCCTGCAATTGCTGACAGAAGCGCTTGAACAGTCGTCAAATTTTCTGGTGTAATACCAAAGTCTGTAACTTGATTTGACAAGTTCGTCATAATACTTTGCAAACTTTCCATATCTGTTGTAGTTGCATCAGCCTGTGACTGTAAATTTGAAAGAGCATTATTGATTGTTGTCAAGTCAACTTGTGGAGCATATTTTTGAACCAATGCAATCAAATCATTTTTAAACTTTTGCCCTGTTGGATCTGAAGTTTGCAAATTATACAGAGCCATGCTTTAACCTCCCAACAAATCATCAACATTAACAGTCGTTTTGGGGCTATCAATTTGATTAATATTTCCATAAAAATCAATCACCCCATATCTTTGTTTTTTCAACCCTAAGCGGCTCAATTCGGAGTTCTTGATGAACAAGCCTCCACCAGGGACTAGATAGGAACCAGAAAAAGAATAACCCAAAGCACTCTCTGTCCTTTGGGTCATTGGTTCTTGGTCAGTAGACGTCATCAACGTTCTAGCTACTATATCAACAGTGACGGATGTAACAACACTTGCAAAATAATCAGGATTGCTTGCAAGCATCTCATCTAAATTTTTGCCGACTTTGTCAGCTTCCATCCGCAAGGAATCAGAAACAACTACAAGCAGCTTTTTTGCTCTCTCCTGTTCCTCTGCTTTCAATTGTCGCCACAAGCTATTGACATCATCAAGTGTTGCGAAAGGTACCATATTACTCCTTTCCTTGCTCCATCATCAAATCATAAAGCACTTGTTTGTTTGCACGTTTATCATATTCAACACCGAAAGCATCAAGTTCTTGCATAATTTGTGCTTTAGTAATCCCGTCATAGGTTCCATCTAAGTTTGATTCTTCCTCAACTTGCTCTTGTTCAACTTTTTTGGAGTCTGCATCATTAGCTTGGACATCTACAACAGCTTCTTTAGATTCATTTTCAAGCACCCAATTTCCACCAGAGATTTTAAATTCTGTATCAATTGTTGCTTTTGTTAATGTGTTAAAATATCTCATTCACGTCCTCCTTATTCAGCAGCTTCTGTTACACGGGCAAATTTAGTAGCATCAAGAATTCCCCAACCAAGGTATAATTCAGCACGGATATAAACTTGGTTATAACCTTTTAAGTCAAGCCCTGAATTGTCAGGATCACCAAATTGAATAACTTCAAGTGGCACTTCTTTCGCATATCCCCATTTGAATCCATTTGCAAAATCTCCGACGATTGCGCGATCATTTTCTGTTGACATATCTGAGACCGTTTTATTAACATCTACTGGAAGTCCGTTGATAGTATCTGGTGTTGCTCCCCATTTCAGTTCAGGGAAAAGAGCATTTCCTTGTTGGTCTTTTTGTTTAGCAAGAGCCGAACGGAATGATGGGTTAATTGCGATACCAGTGACATCAGCATCAACTCCAGTTAAAACTTCTACTGCGCTTTCGATGGCGCCATTTGCATCTGCAATCCCTTTGGGAGCTTCGACTTTTTGAGTAACTTTAGAATCAAAGTTGTTCGACCCGATAACGGTTGATGCAGTCCCTTGACGTGGATTAACGCCATGAAATGCCATTAAATCAATACCGCGAGCAACCTTTTTTGCGAACCCATCGTTGAACGCTTGCAAAATATTGATTTTTTCTTCTTGAGATGCATACATAAATTCGTCTGAAATACGTGCACCGTATTCAACTTTGATTGGTACCATTGTTTGTGGCGCAAGAGACACTCCACCATGCGTTTTTTTGCCGCTTTCAGCAATTACATCAATTTCTGAATCCATAGTGAATGTGAATACTTTTTCACCATTAAATGGGATAGGATTTTGAGCTGATAAGCGTGCAATTGAGCTTTTTCCAGTCACTTTGTTAATAAGGTCTGTAACCAATGTTGGGTCAAATAATGTTCCTTTGTTTAATACCATTTTTTATTCTCCTTCTATTTGTAGTCCTTCGACTAATTTACGATAAGCTCCATCTTTTCCATCACCCAAATTTGGTTCAACATCTTTAAGTGGGGCTGGTGGAGTCTGTGGTTTAATGAATCCGCTGAAACGTTCAGCATCAGCTTTAAGTGATTCTTCATCATCGCCTGAAAGTCTGTCAGCCAAATCTAATGGCAAGCCAGCTTTAATAGCAATAGACTGTTTGAGTTGTGCTGTTTTGTAACCACTGATTTGTTTTTCATAATCAGCTTTTTCTTGTTCCCAAGACTTTGATTCTTCAATAGTTGCTTGATATGCAGTGTTATCTGCTTCAAGTGCAGCAATTTTAGTTTTGAGTTCATCATAATCAGCATAATTAGCTTCAATCGTTTCTTTTTGACGTGCTAATCTTGTTTCAATGATTTGGTTTAACTCTTCTTGCGTTTTTGGTAAATTATTTTCTGACATAGTCAAATCCTTTCTCCTGCTTGCCCGGCAGTTCGGTAATTTTTGGTACAAAAAAACGACTTAAAAAGTCGTCTAATACCGTATTTGTTGTTTTTTCTTCGGCTTGTTATTGCTACAAGCCCAATGCGCCAACAACGCACTGTCCATTAAACTGATATCCATATCATCAAACTGTGATTTATACCCAAATCCACCACTATTACCAATAGTTCGCTTGTCACAATTTGTGACTACAGTAGTAAGTGAAGGTTGTCCAGAATGGCAAAAGCTTTTTTGAAAAATCCCTTGTTCCCATCGAGAATTAGCGTTGATGATTTCTTTTACAGTTGGTAGTATCGGCTCTTTCAATTTGAAATCTTTCATTTCACTCGTTAAGATACTTTGACCACTTTGTCCATCAATGACAACTTTTTCAACATCCGCTTTTTTTAAGAAATTGATAATCCACTGGTTACCATTTCTTATGGACTGACAATCAATTGTTTCAACAAATATCTTTCCTGATAGTGTTTTAACTGCAATACTCATTGCAACATTTGCACCATCATTTCCATACTTAATACCAACAAAGAGCTTTCCTTTAATTACTGGCAAACGGTTAACCTTTAGTGCATTCCATTCTTGCTCTGAAATGACTGATTTCTGGTTATATTTTGGCCAGTAACCCAAACGTTGAACATTATGGTCCAACTTATCTTCACCAAGTTCGGCTTCAATTTTGCGTTCATTTAAGTGATAACCCATAGATGGATTAGAATTGTACCAAGCTTCAACATCGTGGATGTCCTTAATGTCTTCAACTGACCATTCTGCCCAGCCTGAATATTTTGCTTTTCCAGCTAAAGTATTCTCTCGATAATTTGTAAAAACAGTACCACTTGATACTGGTGTTGGAGGTGTTCCACACATTATAGTCATTGGATTATCACTGTCAGTGACAGTGTACTTCAATGCTGATTCTTGCTCAGTAGTATATTCTTGCGCTTCATCAATGACTAAAATGTCGAATCCTTCACCAAGACCACCACTTGAGGTCCTAGTCCTGAACTGGATAACTCCTCCAGACTCAATCAATTCCAATCTCTCTTGGCCTTTAGCTTTAATTGATTTGAAATCTTCTCCCTCAATATATCCACTATCTTCAAGATATTTTTTTAATTTCTCGTAAGATGAATGAGATGTACTGATTCGATGAGCTGTATGAAGGATACTTAATCCCTGTTCAAGTGACCATAATTCAAGGATATAGACAATTTCTGTTTTACCATTCCGCCGTGGGATTGAGTATCCAAATTTTTGGTGTGTCCATAAGCCATCTTCATCAATGGCCATAACCTCTTTCAAAAGGTTCTCCTGCCACGGATAACACTTATGTTTAGATTTTTCGTAAATCTCAATAGCTTCTTGATATTTTGTTTCAGTAAATGGAAGTATTACCGATTGAGTAGGATACTGATTGCCAAATCTTTTTTCAGCAGTCATGTTACCCCTCCTTCAATCTAAAAGCATGATAACCCTATCGCTGGGATGAGTTAATCAGAAATTATTTTATTAATCTCTTTGAATTTTTGTTCTATATCTTTTAATCGGTTATATTCAGAAATCGTTAAAGAAATAGAGTTATTACCATTTAAAAGTTCTGTTACGCTTTGCCCTCCCATTTCTGATATTATTCCAAGATTTTCCTTATTGGGTAAATTACGTCCTTTTTCCCAATTATTTACAGTCCCCTTGGATGTATTAAATAGCTTTCCGAATTGTTCCATTGTCAATCCGCTATCTAGGCGTATTGTTTTAATTTTTTGTCCTACTATTTGTGGAGAGTTTAGATTATCAACATGAGATGTTAATTCTTCAATAGTGATATTTGCAAATTCTGCAATAGCTTTAATTCTTTCAGGATTCGGTAGTGATTCCCCTTTTTCCCATTTTGAAGCATTACCTTTAGCAGCACCAAATAATGCTCCAAATTTTTCCAGCGTCATTCCCCTACTAAGTCGAATATTCTTGATTCTTTCCCCGATTATTTGATTCTTCATTTTCTCTCCTTTAGATTCAAATTTTTACGTTCAGCAATCTTTGCATCTTTATCTGGGTCAACCCAGTTCTTGGACCAAACATCCTGACGTTTTCTATCAATATCCCTAGGGTCATATTCTACTGTGCATCGGCAACGTTCATGACGATGATACACGTCACTTGGAACATTAGGATAGTCGTATGAACCTGCCAAACTTCTACACCAATCACATGCTTTACCTACTAACTTTCGCACGATTTTAGGTTTTAAACCTGCTTTTGCTTGAAAATCAATATTTTTCTTAAGCGTATCATCAACAACACTCTGGCTAAATGTTACTATTGGCTCTTTCAAAAGCCAAAGTATTTTTTCAAAATCATCTTCACTAGAAATGCGATTGACAATGCCATCAATTCTATCTTGATTTAATTCTGGAATTTGTGATTTTAATTTAAAGCCAGCCAATTGATTGAGTTCGCTTTGAACATCCGTTGAATAACCTGAAATTAAATCAAAATTTTTCTTCAATATGGAATTGAACAATCTATCTGCAATGTTGAAATACATTTTTCCGTCAGGTAAAACATCTACTGTTACATGAGTTCCCAAAACATCAGATAAAATTTGACCAACTTCGACACCAAATTCATTTGCTTGAATATAGGTTGCTTTTTTAGTTTTCAACAATTCCATTGATTGCTTTAACGTTTTACTATTTGCTGCTCTTTCATCAAAATCTTGATTTATTTTTACTAAAAGAGGTGGTAAAATATCTTCCATCTTTATACATCCGAATCATCTAGCATTTTAATTGCTTCTTCTTGATTAAATCCAAGTTTTTGAAGCATCAATGATGCGTTGTTTTTGGTAATTGTCCTTTTATTCCATTTTTCTAACAAGCTTGTTATTTCATAGGTTGATATTTTGCGTGTACTATTATTTTCATTATTAGATGCCTCAGGCTCAGATACGACAATTGGTGCACCACCAGTTATTCCTGTAATATCCCTAATAGTTAATCTATCTATAAATCCTGGTATAGCTTGATTAAGTTTAATAGCACCATCTCCAATCAAACTCAACATACTTGCATCAGCTTCAAACAATGGTTCCCATTTCGGTTTTGTTTTTCTGAACTGTTCTCGTAAATATGGAACATTATCACGCAAACACGCTGCAAGATAAGCAACATTCAAAAAACCAGCCCCCAAACTTCGTTGAGCTTTTCTACCAGCTAATCGTAAGTTTTCGTGACTTGCCTTAATCGCTTCAACTGATGACGGATTATCAGAAACAAATCCTAAATCATCAAGAGTTAATCCTGTTTCACCAGCAAAACCTGCGGCTGCAGTTCTAAGTTGTTCAGTAAATGGCGACATGCTTGGTTGAGTAAATTGTCCAAGAGTTGGTTTATCACCATCCTCATCTTTTGTGAATTGCAACATGCTTGATACAGTTGCTTTCCAAGTTTCCATCGGCTCCGCATCATCACTCAATCCAGTTACATATTTTTGAGGGAAGGAATAAAACTCGGCTGTTACATCGGCTCTTTCAAGCGTTCGTTTTGCATTGCTTTGCCAATACATTCCTGAACGTGTAATACGAGAACGTCCAAATGGGCGAACTGCATCAGGACGGTGAATGATTGGAACTAATAGAGGATGCCCTGTTGGATTAGCAAGAGAAATATTATTACGTGAATCACGATAATAATAATCTGTTCTATCAGGCAAGAAATGTGCTTCGAGAACAACACTATTGTTTTCATCTCGTTCTAAAACTGCATATCCCTCTGTCAGTAATCCAGTAATTGGGTCAATGATTCCTGTTGCATTGACCGCTTCAATAACTTGAAGTCGCACCGCATCATTTTCACCTTTCGAAATATAAGTAAAGCTACATGATGCAATAAGTGATGACAAAACAGCACTATCAAAAAATATATCAGGATTATTTTCCTCAAAAATTTCATTTACTGTAAAGTCATCATTTTCAAATTCTCGAAAAACAAGACGGTCTGCAAGACTGTCAACTCCCTTTGCGCACCATCCTAATATTGAACGATATTGTTGGCTTAATGCTTGTGGAATTGTAATCCCTTTGAATCTATCAACATGCTTCATTGCATATTGCTCATAGCGCATTTCTGCTCTTCGTTTATGAACAGACAGCTTAAATCTCAGATATCCAATACCTTTTTCAGTCAATTTTTTTGCTCCTTTCTATAGTCGCGTGAGAAAAAATGTACAGTGACGGCGTGAAGTACGAGCCGACCGAGGGCGGGGAGGTATGCCCCCTCATTCTCTCTCCTGTGCATTTTAAATCTTCTTTAATATTATTTATCGAAAAATAATTAAGAGACGTAAGAAGCCCAATCACGGCTCTGTGGCAAGTTACGATTTCCTAATACTTTCGGCTCTTCCTGCTTCACGTTGAACAACTTATCAGACTTCTGACGGTTGCAAGTCCAGTGAGCAAGCTGCAAGTTATCTATTGATGAAGGATGACCGCCTTTATTAATGGGGATGATGTGGTCAACAACCGCACTCAATGGGTCAGGTGCTTTCAAACTCTTATCAATTGGCTTACCACAAATGCCACAGGTGTTCTGTGTCTTGAGCAATATCTTTCTGTTTTTATCAAAGGCTACGCGGTGTGCGCCTTGTCTATCAGCTCTTAATGCCATGATACTCTCCTTATTGCATGACAAAAGCCAACAGAATATATCTGCTGGCTTATTTATTTTTTCTTGATGATACTATAATACTACATTTATCTTGTCCGTTTAAAGGGGCTAAACGGACAACATTACCAAAAGCCACCACAATCATCATCATACATTTCAAGAATGGCTCGCTTCTTCCTTCGGACTGTTCTATCACTCATGAAGCAAAGCTTACCAAGTTCTTCCTCTGTATAATAATTTGTATCAACCCATTGATAATGAAATAACATTTTAGATGCATCATCAAGTTTACTGATTAAATTATCAACCCTCTTTCTAAAGTTTTCAATATAAATAATCTGTTCATCCATCATCCACTTCTCTACAATATCGTGAGTTGGATTAGATATTTTACTTGAACGACCTCCTCCTACATTATCATCGTGATGCTTACTCATCATTAACTCTTGTTTACGAATTGCAATCGCCTTATCAACTTCTCTATAAAGATAAAGTTTTTTTGAGATTGTTTTCATATCTTGGACTGATAGGCTATATCTTCTACTCATAGTATCTTAACTCCTTATATTTTGGTATAATAGAATTAAGAAAAGTTGTTTTTAAAGCGCATTGCAGTGCGCTTTTTTTGCTGTTTAAAACCCCATCCAAACCCAACGAATCGCACGTAGCAGCAAGCCAGTAATAATTATTCCAAACCCAATGATAATTATTACTGATAGAATTTGAACAAGGATATCATTAACATTTTTATTTTTCATCTGTTACCTCCTTAATGAAAACAACTTTGAAAGCTGCGTTACTTCTAATAATCCAACCTGACTCACTTTCCAACTCCAAGATAATATCATCATAACTATTAGCTTTTATGATTACGCTAGGAGAAGCTTCTAGTCCAGATTCATAAGCAACGGTAGCGCCATATAATTTAAACTCTTTCATTGATCACCTCCTGATATCCTTCAATAAATGCTTTAACAACATTCGCATAACCTCTACCTACCGACCTTACATTTTCAGGAGTTAGCTGAAATTCATCAACTTTCCTGATACGTTTCTTGTGCTTGATTCGGGAATATCCGCAAGGAGCATTATTTACTGTTAATTCTTTTTTCATTTCTTAACCTCCTTGTAGTCTTGATACAACCCTTCAAATATTGCTGTAGCACATTGTAATGTAGCCAATCCTAGTTCAGCAGCAGAACCTTTGAAGTCTGTTCCGTCTTCATTCCATCCTGCAATTGAGTAAGGATACTCATTTTCTGGATGAAATATGATATGTATTTCTTTAATCATAAAATGCTTCGCCCTTCTATGATTACCATGAAATTTGAATATATGATTTATAGACATTTATACCTAAGAAATTTTTCCCATATATTTCTTTTAGTTCTATATCAAAACCAACACCGAGCTTTTCTTTTAAGAGGTCAATAGTACCTCTATTTTGTAGTCTAATTTTTAGATATTTATCTTCCGGCTCACTTATTTTGATTCTATAACCTGTATATCCTTGATTTGCTGCAGTTTTAATCTCTTTTTCTAAATCAATTTTTTTATACCATCTTTCAAACCATTTTTTATGAGATTCATTCTGAGATGATTTAATTTCATCAATTAATTCCATTCTTAACCTCTTTCTTTTATTAGTAAATATATAATATAATCGGAATTTAAAATAAATAGGCTCTAATCTTGATATTGTTCACTTTATAGCTATTTTTATATTTTTATTAAAATAAGCTATTTTTTACCTCAATCTATATGTTCATCAAGCCATTTATCAGCTTCTGTCATTTTTCAAATTCCTTTCTTTAAAACACATTCTCTGACTCATCCAGCTCCGAGCGGTCAATGTTTTCTTGTTCAATGTTTGAAAGTAATTTACTGAACCGCTTGGCTAATCTCCCCCAGAAAATCACAACACTGATTAATACTATTCCGCCAATTAAATTAATAATATTTGCGATTGTTTCCATCATTCCTCCACGCTTTCCGTATTGATTATTTCGGCAATCTGTTTTTCTAAAATCGGCTTTATAAGTTCCCAATGTTCGGCAGAGGCTTATTTGTCAGCGCAAACTGTTATTTCAAAGCCTAACATCTTGATGTAATATTGCTTCATTCCTCCACTACCTCGACAATTTCCACGCCCAGCGCTTTGCCTGCGAGGTAGGCAAAAACTAGCATAGGGTTATCTTTGAGCCATTGCGGTGTTCTATCTCCGTTAAGGTCTAAAGCTGACAAATATTTAATTGCTTCAAATTCATTTAAAAAGTGAAGTACTTTTATAAATTTGTCAATTTTTTCCGCAATGCTTTTGCGAATCGTGAGGCGAGGTTGGTTGGCAATTTTGTTTAATTGATTCAGTAAAAATCCAACTTTATCGCCATACAATAGGAATACATCAACTAATTTAACCGCATCTACTGCAATTTGTTGTGCTGTTTTACTCATCTCTCAACTCCTCAACTTCTTTTATTTTTTTAATCTGCCTTTTCATGTAAAGCTGAAGTTCCCCAAACACATTCTCTGACTCGTCCAGCTCCGAGCGGTCAATGTTTTCTTGTTCAATATTTGACAGTAATTTACTGAACCGCTTGGCTAATGTCCCCCAGAAAATCACAACACCGATTAATACTATTCCGCCAATTAAATTAATAATATTTGCGATTGTTTCCATCATTCCTCCACGCTTTCCGTGATGTAATATTGTTTCATTCAATCCCTCCCCACCAGTCATTGACCAGCGATATTAGTTTGTCGGTCATTCTCGTTCTTTCTTCATTGACTGCCAAAATACATCATTTAGATATTTTTGATATGCACTTTTCTTCGGTTTAAATTTATCAAGCTTTGTTTTAATTTTATGATGAATAACATAACTGTTTATTTGACGCAGTTCTAAACCCAAAATTTCTGCTATTTCTGACCTGAATTTTCCTTCTTTTGCAAGTTTCCTAATTTCTGAGTCATATTTTGTTAAGTATTTATTTTTTTTAGGCAATTTAAGCGTTCTAATTCTATCTGTGATTGCCTTTTCGGTTACTCCAAACCTACGTCCTAACTGAGCGTATGTATACCGAAGATAATTTTCAATAATATAGTCGTCTTCTTCCTTCGTCCATACTTTTTCAAAGTGTCTGATATCAAGCTCTTTTCTTAGCCTTACAGCTTTACAGACAATTGACTTTTTACTTCGCCCTAGAAACTCAGCCGCAGCATTCAAGTCAAAATTATCAACATCGTTGTAGTAAAGTTCTAAATAGATTTCTTCCTCTTCTGTCCATGCTTTACCAGCCATTTTCCCTACCAATCTATTGCCTTATTCATATGAGATTGTTGTTCTTTTTTTGAAATCCGAGTATAAATCTGAGTCGTAGCTAAGCTTGCGTGACCCAGTAAGTCGCTAACTAATGAAATATCTTTCGTTTTTTTCATCATATTTACTGCAAAAAAATGTCTAAAGCTATGAGGGTGCATTGCCTCCTCTCTGATATTGTACTTGTTGGCAAGATAATGCAAAGATGAAGCAACACCTCTTGACGTGATATGATTATTAGCATTATAAGGACTAGGGAAAAGCCACTCTGAATCAACATTTTTGAAATACTCCGCAGAATCCTTAACTAACTGCTCTGGAATATAAATTGTTCGCATTTTGCCTTTCGACCACATCACCGCTTCGCCATTCTTTAAATCATTTTTAGTAAATCGAATAAATTCGGAAACGCGAGCACCCGTTTTTGCTATAAATTGAATCCGCCAGTACATCTTTTCATTTTTATCTTCTACTAATTTTTGGCAAAGATAATCATATTCTTCACGAGTAATTACATTTTCAACTGATGTTGGTTGTTGAATCTTAAGCAGCTTTACCTTATTTCTGGGTTGATTGATTAAATCCATGAATAGATTCATCGGCTGCAACCGAATATTGACGGTTTTAGGAGCATACTCTTTCTTTAGCTCATTTTTCCAAATCATCATATTCTGTTTTGAAAAGTCTTTCCCGAAGCGATTTCTAAATTTTTTCAAACCTAATAAATATTGCTTACGAGTATTTTCTGCAAGTTCACGTTCTTCAAAATAATTTTCAAATAATTGTTCATATTTATCCAAATAAATTTCACCTCCATATCAGATGCATAGGTGTTTTCCAAATATCATATATTTCTTGCGATAAAGCATTACCAACATAACATTTAGCTCTAACTCCTAGCAGAGAAAGTTGAACATAGCACATTAACAAGACATTTTCATCTAAATCGCATGCTTCAACTTCTACATTTTTTTGATAATTAACCCCCAAGTCTTTCATCAATTGCAACTGAGCGAGAATCATGCTTCCTGCTCCACATGCATTTTCACCAATCCTGATTTTCCCTGACTTTTCTATTGTTTTTTCTAAAAAATCTTTATCAATCGCTAATTTGGCACTTGCGAGTGACAAAGAGTACGGCGTAAAGAATTGACCTTTATTAGAATTATGAGCATTTAACAAATGATACATTTTTCCTAAATGGTCATCAATTCCATTTTCATCAAATAAGTCAATCAATTCTGCAAAGCATTCGCTAAATACTTTCAACGTTCCTTCACCATATTTTTTAAATAGTTCTAAATATTTCTTTTCTCGCTCATCAAAATTTGTTAAATCTGCTTGATTTGATAAAGTGTAAGCCATGGAATGAATCCATGCAAAGAAAAGTTCATCGTAGCGATATTTACCATCTAGTTGCTTTATTTTTTTTACAATGAGTTCCACTGTCATCCCTCCACCTCCACGAAATCACGAGTTAGTGGGTTGAGGTAAGCATAAACAATATTCCTTCGATTACAGTTTTCAAACTCATCTGACAAATTATTAAACATGAAAGCTGTCAAAGGTTCATCTTCAATCAATCCATCTTCAATCACTTGAACTGTCGCTCCGACGTCACTGTATGGCCTGATATAATCATTGACAAATGATTCTTTCACAACATAGTCCAACTCCTCCGCAATGCTTTTCGGAATCGTGAGCGAGGACAGACTTAAAATTTTCATGAATGCTTTACGATTAACCTCGATTATTTCATTCTGTTGTTCAATGGTGTAGTAAGCCTTTGACTTAAAATTCAATGCTTCTGCAGCAATTTGTTTCGCTTTTTCTAATTCACTCATCGCCGCTCCCTTCAGCTTTCTCTATTTCGTATTTATGTACTATTCTTGCTTTTGTTCCAACTCCTTTTATGATTTCGACATTAATATGACTAGGTGTAGTTGTAGTTCTATAGCCTATTTCGTATGCCATGCAGAACCCCTCTAATTTACCCTTAGCATAATAAAATGAGTTCATTGAGTCAGAAATATTTTCCTTGAAGCTATATTCCGCTGCCAAAAAGTTCATATATAATATTTCAAAGTTCTCATTTCTCTGTTGTGAATTCATCATCCCCTCCAATCGCTGCGAGTGCTTCGCCTACTTCGTCAATAAAAGAACTTGTAACATCTCCACCAGCATATCCGTCATCTTCATCAGGGTCATAGCTTTTGTAGTTGGTGTATGCTTCTCTGATTTCTGTCAGTGCCTTTTCATATCTATCACAGCGTTCTTGCAGTTTTTCAACCTTATTTTCGGCAGTTAATTTTTCTCTGTGAACTTGCTGAAACTCTGAGACTGTGACTAACTGCATTTTGTTATCTCTGATTTGTTGAATTTCATCAGCGCTGTAAACTAACAAATAATCTTTCAAGTTGTCAGTGCTGACAGAGACGTCAGGAAGATTATCAATCTGTTCTTGAATAGTGACTGTTCCTAAATTAACCATGTCATCCAACGCTTCGCGATAACCGCGTTTGTAATCTTCATTTTTGCTGCTCTTATTCAAGAGAGATAAATAAAAATCTCTAAAGCTTCTTAAATTACTTGTTGCTAGTCCAAATAGCATTTCCTAATCCTCCGTTAAATCATACAACTCAATTCCAAGCACCACATAATCATCTGGTAAGCGGTCTGTGTGGAAGTAATCACAAAGGATTTCAATTATGCTGTACGGTCATTTTTACGAACGTTGAAATTCATTTTTCCTGATTTGACATCATCAAAATATTTGATGTCTAGTTTTAATTCGTGTGTTTTCATTCTTCCACCTCGATTTTCTCGTAGCTCCCAGTTTGCATGCTGTCGATTTCTTGCTTGGTAAAAGATGTTTTATACCCTTTTTGTTTTGCAAGAAACGAATTGTCTGGTTCTTGCCAATGCTCATAATATCCAGTGTTTGTATCTAATGCCAAGTAACTAGTTGTCAGCTTATTCTTCAAATAGAACAACTTCGGATTCTTTAGGGTGTAGTCATCAAGCCATGCACGAAGAATCAAGTTGATGTTTTTATCACTTCCTTGAAAGAAAAGCCACTCATTCACATCATCTGGCATGCTATCGTCATCTAGCAAAGCGAAAGCATTATTATTTTTTCCTTTTACACATTCAACCCACTCCGCCACAAACTGCGGAATCACTGGCAGAGGTTGCGGTGGTTGCCAGTCTTTGAAGTGCTCTTTTGTTTGTTCCATTTTTGTACCAAAAGCAGAATTTCCCAGTGCTTTAACTACTTTGTCAAATTCTTCTTCAAAAGTCTTAGTCATTTTTCATGTCCTCCTTACAAATTTTCATCTGATCCTATTTCCAAATCATAATCAAGTTGAAATGATGAAGGTGAAAAATCAAAATCTATCTCTGAATCGTGAATAAACCTTGTTTGTTGCTCCTCTGACATATTTTCAAAGATTCCCTCCATCGCTTTTAATCCTTCTTTCATCACTAAGGCAATTTCAAGGATTTCATTTTTCTTATTTTCATAGTTTGCTTTATCAATTTTAAGCGTACTTTGTCTCATATCTTCTCCTATTCAAGACAAGATAATTCTATTCACTTGCCTTTATCTAGCCTATGATATTATTTCTACCTCTCGTTAATATCTCGTGATTCCTGGCATATCAGCCATATCAGCTAATTTCATAATGATTTGTGTGCAAGAAAGTTGCTCAATCATTTGTTGTTTCAAAAACTGACTTAGTTTATAATTTTCTTGCTCGAAATCATTGATAATATCGTGTTTTGATTTATTGGTCATCATGATGCCTTTCGCTTGTCTGAGATTGCTTCAAATTTAATCACGCTATTTTTAGAGCCTTCCATAATTCGAGAAACAATTTTATCATCATACTTATTTTTCATTTCTTGTCCTGTGAAATTTGACGTGATAATTGTATTTCCTTCTCGTGCATTGTAAATATTGTAGATGATTCCTTGGACCCAGCTATTATCTTTTGAAAAAGTGCTTTCTGTTCCCAAATCATCAATTACCAATAAATCAACATTTCTCATCAGGGTACTCAAACGTTCTTCTTCTGTTTTTTTGTCTGAGTAATTCCAGCTGTTTTTTATTTCTCGAACTAGTTCGCTAATATTGACAAATAAACAAGAAAACTTTTTATCTTTCATTGCTTCATTGACTTCTTGTAAGATAGCCATTGCTAAGTGAGATTTTCCTCGTCCTGCACCACCGACAAAAACAGTATTAAATATCCCTCCTTGGATATATTCTCGTGCAATTCGTTGTGCCTCATTGAGTACACTCTGCTCAGGTGTTGTTTTGACTTTAAAAGTATCAAATCGTGCATACCAAAGCGACTTTTTACCAACCAAACTCTGAGATTTTAGCACTCTATATTTTCCATATTTACTCTTATTTAAGTAGTTCGCGTTAGCTGTTCGTTCTGCCAGTACCTCTTGTTTATGATGATAATTTCCTGCTTTTGTGCAATGCCTGCAGAAGCTCATACTTGTCACTTGGAGTCCTTCTTCTGTCAGTTCTCCATGAATTTGAGGGTCATAATCTATTGCAGGGGATGAGTATAGCGCATGAGTTCAATATTTGAATGTTCAGGACAAAACATCCCCGTGGGTATTTCTCGCCTGCGATAGAACCAAAGCATTGCATCTTCATTTTCTTTTCGCATCCTATTTCCTCTAAAATCCTAATTCCTCATCATATCCCTTATTTTTCTTCTCTATTTTTTTGTTTCTCAGTCCCTCATGATTTTTGAGGTCTGATAAACTTTTTATGTTGCCGTGTTCCCAATTTTTCAATATTCCATCGACATATTTAAGATTACGGTTTCCACTATCAACAGCAATACTCATTGCTTTAATCACCATTTCATAGCTATGGAGTTCTGACCAATCCGAAATACGTTCACGGATATAACCTGAAATTGTTCCAAAATTTGCTTCATAAAAACTCAAAATCTCTAATAATGATGATGACTTATTAATTGTGTTATTAAATGTGTTATTCTCCTTTACCTTTTCTTCCATACCCTCATTACCTTTTTGTAAAGGGGGTATGGAATTTTTTGTAAAGGGGGTATTTACATTTTTGTTTATAGGGCTTATATAAATGTTTCTTTGTTCCACTTCTTTGCTATTTTCCTTATAGGTTAATTTACTTTCGATATAACCTAATTCTTGAAGACTACTAATGGACACACTTATTGTCTTTATCGAAACTTTATATTTTTCTGCTAACTTACCATTGCTTATCCAAGCATAACCGTTAATATTGGCTAATGCTGCGATTTCTCCATAAATTAATCTAGCAAGAGGAGTAAGTCTGTTATCATGTAAAACTTGTGCATGAATAACGACATAATAATTCACTCCCTCGAAATCACTTTCTTTATCAATTGTCATTTTTTCACCTTGTATTAGATATTCTTTATTCGTCCAAATTGTTCGCTCAATTCATTTGAACTTAATTTTGTATAGATTGTTGTTGTAGAGATGTCTTCATGCCCTAGTAATTGTTGTAAAACAGTGGAATCTCCACCGTGATTGATAAAAGATTTGGCAAAATAATGCCTAATCGAATGTGGGTAGACTTTATCTTTATTGACTTTTGCCCTACCAGCAATATTTTTTAGATTCACTCGATAGGTTCGTTGATTTTTATAAAAAATAGCGGACTGGATGCCCTCTTGATTGACATAACTCTTTAACTGTTTTTTCAAAAACTGAGGAATTGTTACAATTCTCTGCTTTCCCTTATTTTCAATCACAATTACTTTTTTATTGAGGTCATCCGCCTTTATCGCACAAACTTCTGAGATGCGCATCCCTGTGTTTCCAATAATCAAGATAAACAGGCGCATTTCTTCTGTCTTGCTATTTTTAATCAGCCTTTTATATTCTGATTCAGTGATTGATTCACGATGTTCTTTTGTCTGACTTTTAAAAAGCTTTACTGATAATTTAGAATCAATATATCCCTCATTTTCCAGCCAATTCAAAAATATATTTATAATGATGAGTTTTTGATTAATTGTTTTAAGCTTATACCGCTGACTTGGCTTAAACTCGCATTCTTTCAGATAATGCTTGAATTGAATAATCGTTTCTTTATTCATAGATAGATGATTGCCAACAACAAAAGATTCAAATTGTCTAAGCGTATTCAAATAATTTTTAATCGTATTTTTACCTAGTTCATTTTCTTTGATTGACAATTCATATTCTTTGATTGGTAACATCTTCATCACCTCTATTCATAAGCTATTTTTTACTCAAATTCTTTGCTTTTATCTGTCTTTTCTAAAGTCCATACAGCACTTTGAAAAGGATAGCCAGATTCACTCTTCCCTGATTCTAATGTGGTGTGAAATTCATAGCCTACCTTTTTCAACTCACTGATTCGTGCAGGGGCTTCCCAAATTCCAAGAAAGTTTAACGCTTCCCATCTTGTCAATGAAGCATGAGAATCAAACCATCTAAGTATCCGTTCATGTTGCGTTTGTCGTTGTTTGTTATCAATAACATTGGTCATTTTGTCTCCAATCTGTTATAATCAGGATAGTAGCTTTCCAAATTACTACCCAGCCTCGTTTACTGACGGGGCTTTTTTATTTTGTCATGTAGCGAAGATAATCAGAAAGCTGATAAAATCTGCGTGTGAAGTTATCTTTGGAAACTTCCCAAAGCTCTTTAGTAAGCCACTTCGTGACGATTTCTCCGTTAGTCGTGGTATATTGTTCGCAAATGAGCATTATTCCCTCCTAATACAGCACTGCGTTCAGTCTCTTTGCTATACGTTTCAGTGCATTGATATTGTGTGTGATGAGTTCTTTGAACAGGTCGAACAGGATTTCACCTGTGTCGGGATTGACGATGTAAGTGTAGGGCATTGTGTGTCTCCTAATCAACATATTCAAACTTAGGTTTTTTAGCTACCCCTCTATATTTCTTCTGGTAACTATCCCAAGCAATAAAAGCCGGAATAAAAGTAATCCGTTTACCTGCATTTATCACAAAATGTGGGGCAATTTTTTCAAATTTTCGAATTTTGATTTGTATTGTTTCTTTTTTGACCCCAAGCTTATCTGCTAATTTTTCATCGTTGAACCAGTAATCAGAATCTATTTTTTTATAATCAACCACTGCTATTCCCTTTCTAAGCATCTAAGTCATAAATGAATGCTATATCAGCTAATATCACAAGTGCCGCTTTACCATTTTCTTTACCACTCATAATATTTGACATCCTACTTGCTGAAATTTTGGAATCAGATTTTTCAGAAGCAATTCCTGCAAGAAAAGTATTTGTATATCCTTTTCTATTTTTCAGCTCCTCTACAGCTTGTCTGTAACGTTCAAATTTTTCCTGTGTCATACCAGTCCTTTCGTTAAAAATATAATATTTATAAAGAAAGTATATATTTTTTGTTAGTTTATTCTTGACTTTAACTATCAAAAACTATACAATATAAGCATAGTTAAAGAGCCTATAAAACACTTTATAAACTTTGCTTGGTGGCTGTTCGTTTAGTATTTATTTAGGTTTTCTTTAATGTTTTTATATACTTTCTTTACAAGAACTATTATAACATTTTCTATACTCTTGTCAAGAAAAAACTAACAAAAAATATACTTTTTTGTTAAAAACTTTGAAAGGCTTAGCATGACTGTACTTGACAGAATAAAAATTTTGGCAAAAAAGCGTGATAAAACAATAAAAGAAATTGCTTTTGATATCGGTTTGAGCGAAAATTCTTTGTATAGATTCGACAAATCTATCCCAAACGGACAAACATTACAAAAATTAGCAGATTATTTTGGGGTCACAGTTGATTATCTGCTCGGACGTGAAGAAAAACCTTTTCCTTCTGAAACAGATTTATCCGAAATGATTGACCGCTCTAATCACTTTGACGGTAAGGAATATCCAGATGAAGTTAAGCAAGGGATGAAAGATGTTTTACGCGCTTATCTAATGGGGAGATTAGACAATAAGGAGAACTAACGTTTGGAAACATGGCAAGAAAAAGCTGCGCGAATTGGCGCGGAAGTCGTAATTTTTGACCCAGATAACTACCCTAACAGCGAGGACTTAGAAAATGTAGATGGATGGGCTGTTTATGATAAAGATTATGATGTAAAAGTTGCCTTTATAAATGCGCATCGTAGTACTGTGGTTCAAGGAAATATTGCATATCATGAATTAGAACATATTGAGCAAGGACACAGTCATTATCCTTTTAGCACAACTAAATTGATGTATGAAAGTTCTGCAAATGATAGTATGCTTGAAAAACGTGTAGATGACTATGTTTGCTCTTATGAAAGCATTGATGAAAATACTATTATCGATGTTAATAAATTCTTAGATTTATATGAGTTAGGTCACGAACTATATTATAAAGCTGAAAAAATAATAAAAGAAAAAATGCTAGAGCATATTCGCTTTAGCTATTAATAAGGGGTATTTATGAGATTTGGAATGAGAAAGCCCAGTGTTAAAAAGAGTATAAAATCCAGAACCACTGGCAAGATAAAACGAAAAGCCAAAAAAGCAGTTAATCCTGTCTATGGTAAAAAAGGTGTCGGTTTCGCCAAGTCACCAAGTAAATCTGTGAGAAACAAAGTTTATAAGAAAACAACTTTTTCTTTTTGGGATTTATTCAACAAATGATAACGATTAGGAGATTTTATGGGATTATTTAGTAAAAAGCCCAAGGATGAACAACTCATTTTAAGGCTTGAAAAACTTAATCAGCAAATTGATAGTAAAAAGCAAGAATTAGGTGAATTAGCGAAAAATATTAAGCTAATGGATAAACAAATTAGTTTAACTGAACAAATAGAAAATAAAAAAGCTGAGTTAGACAGTATAAATAAACAAATTTCTCTATCTAACGATGAGTTATCTATGCAGGAATTAGGATTTTTTAAACGTCAATATAAATTTAGCGATTCTACAAAATACAAAGATGCCTTAAATGACATACGTTTAAATGAGAAAAATCTTGTAAAGGCTGGTAGAGCTGGAATTGTTACAAGTCCTATGACACTTGATAATAGTCTTTCTAAAGGAAAAGCCATGCAGAATGCTCTCATTAGAGCAGCAATCAGGGGTTTCAACGGTGAAGCCGATGCTCTACTTACAAAAATTTCAGCTTCTAATGTTTCTCAAAAAATCTCCGCCCTCATTAAATCGTTTGAACAACTGAATAAGATGTATTCTAGAAATCTAATTAGAATTAGTTCAGAATATCTTGAATTGAAAAAACAAGAGTTACAGCTTGCTGCCGAATTTGAATTAAAAAAGCAAGAAGAAAAAGATATCTTGCGTGAGCAAAAAGAACGTGAACGAGAAGACAAAAAACTTCAAGCAGAAATTAAGAGACAACAAGCTAAGTATGATAAAGATATTACTCAATTTACAAATGCTATTGAAATAGCAGAAAATAGATTGAACAATGCTTCAGAATCAGAAATCAAAGAATTAAAAAAACAAATTGCTGAATATAAAAGAAAAATTGCATCTCTCAATGAGGATAAAGAAGAACTTGATACTAAGTTTTCTAATGCAAAAGCTGGCTATGTTTATGTCATCAGTAATGTTGGTTCTTTTGGAGAGGGAATTGTAAAAATAGGCGTTACTCGCCGATTAACACCTACTGACAGAGTAGATGAACTCGGTTCTGCTAGTGTTCCGTTTAAATTTTCTATTAATGCAATTATTTTTAATGATGATGCATTTGATTTAGAAACACGACTACATCAATACTTTGATAAATTCAGAGTTAATAAATTTAACAATCGTAAAGAATATTTTAAAGTCGATTTGAATAAAATCAAAGAATATTTAAGCAACGATAGTTCTCTTAATGTAGAATGGAACGAAACCCCTGAAAACTTTGAATACGAACAAACTTTACTAATTGAGAATAAATAAAAAAAATCCGCCCAAACTTTGGACGGCACGGGCGGATTAATTACAAATATTTAGTAAATGTCACGGAAAACGTGGTGTTTTACTGTACTCAATTTTAGCAAGAAATGGAGTAAAAATCAAATGTGGATAGAAAATTTACCAAATGGAAAATACAAATATATAGAGCGTTACAATGACCCTTACACCGATAAAAGTAAAAAGGCATCAATAACTTTAAATAAAAACACACCACAAGCTAAAAAACAAGCGTTAGCACTTCTTCAAGAAAAGATTGATAAACTTACCAACCAAGATGAAATAACCTCTAAAATAACGTTAGTTGAGTTGTATGATGAATGGTTTAGCCGCTATCAAAAAACAGTAAAGCAGAGAAGTGCAATTGCAACCAGAAAAGTAATAAAAAAAGTATTTAAAAATATTCCGCCAGATATGTTAGTTAGAAAGGCTGACAGACAATTATTTCTAAAGTTTTTAGATGAAATATATACTTTTGGGAACTTGTCTTATTCATACACAACTCAAATAAAAAATACTCTTGGTAATATGTTCAGCTATGCTGTAGAACGAAAATATCTAAGTAAAAATCCTATTACTCCTATAAAAATAAAGCGTAAAAAGGATGAAGAAGAAAATTACAAGCAAAAAATGGATGAAAAATATCTGGAAAAAGAAGAAATTTATCAAATTATTTCCTACCTTCAAGAGCGTAATCAAACAAGACTTCATGCCAGAATAATAGAGTTTTTGTGGTTGACTGGTCTAAGATATGGAGAACTTCAAGCTTTGCAATGGAAAGATTATGATGGAAAAAGTATAGATGTGAACGGTACTTTAGGAGTTTACAATAAAGCAGAAAATAAAACTAAAAAAATAAGTCCAAAAACAATCGCAAGCAATAGAATTGTAGACTTACCTCAGAGAGCAATTGATATCTTAGAAGAAACGCGAGTTTTAAATAAAATATCATTCAATAAAATATCTTCTACTGATTACCTTTTTCTTTCAAATCGGGGAATGCCTCTCAGCATCTCTGCATTCAATCGTGTATTAAAAAATATAGAAAAAGATTGTCATATTGATAAAACACTATCCAGTCATATTTTCAGACATTCTCACGTCTCTTTACTTGCAGAGTTAAATCTACCTCTTAAATCTATTATGGAGCGCGTAGGACATTCAAATGCAAATACAACGCTAAAAATATATAATCACGTAACTAAAAAAACGAGGGATGAGGTTATGGAAGCTCTGAATAACATAAAATAAATTGCCCCTTTCTTGCCCTTTTTATAAAAACAATAAATTAGATATAACAAAAACCCTTATATATCAAGGGTTTTTAAATTTTAAGCATCAATTGTTGAATATTGCGCATTTTCTTCTATAAATTCTCTGCGTGGCTCTACTCTATCCCCATCAACATATCGAAAATTTTATCTGCTTCTGCTGCATCTTCAACGGATACACGTGCCATTAAGCGACGTTCTGGATCCATTGTCGTTTCCCAAAGTTGATGATCATCCATTTCACCAAGCCCTTTATAACGTTGAACAGTCGGTTTTGTACGACCTTGCGCCCAACGTGCAAGTGCTTCTTGCAATTCTTTTTCTTGGTTTTCTCCGGGTTGGATATACTCTTTAGTTTCTGAGCCGACCTTAATTCCATAAATCGGTGGTTGAGCAATATAAACATAGCCTGCTTCAACAACTGGACGCATATAACGATAGAACAAAGTCAGTAAAAGAGTACGAATATGAGCACCATCCACGTCCGCATCAGTCATAATCACAAGCTTATGATAACGCGCTTTCGACAAGTCATAATCTGCACCAAAACCTGTTCCCATCGCTGTAAACAATGAACGAATCTCTTCGTTCGCTAGAATTTTGTCCATCGTTGCTTTTTCGACGTTCAAAATCTTCCCGCGAATCGGCAAAATGGCTTGAAACTCACGGTTACGTCCTGATTTTGCAGAACCTCCCGCTGAATCTCCTTCAACGATGAAAAGCTCTGTTTGCTCAGGATTGTTTGATGAACAATCTGCCAATTTACCTGGTAAGTTTGAAATTTCCAATCCTGATTTTTTACGTGTTACTTCACGTGCACGTCTCGCAGCAATACGGGCTTTACTTGCCAAAATTCCTTTTTCCACAATTTTCCGTGCAACTTGAGGATTTTCCAACATAAAAGTCGTTAGCGCTTCGGCGAATAGTTTGTTTACAATCCCCGTAACTTCAGAGTTACCAAGTTTTGTTTTGGTTTGTCCTTCAAATTGAGGATTGGGATGTTTAACAGAAATTACAGCCGTTAATCCTTCACGCACGTCATCTCCTGTGAGATTATCTTCGTTGTCTTTGAGGATTTTGTTTTGTTTGGCATAGTTATTAATCACCCGTGTCAATGCCGTCCTAAATCCCTGTTCGTGTGTTCCACCTTCATGGGTATTGATATTATTGGCAAATGACATCACCACTGAATGGTAGGTATCTGTATACTGCATTGCAACTTCAACTGAAATACCGTCCATTTCCCCCTCAGTGAAAATTGCAGGTTCAAAAATCACTGTTTTATTTTCATTAAGATATTCAACGTAAGACTGAATCCCGCCTTCATAGTGAAAAGTTGCTTTATTTTTTTCATTGCCTTCACGTTTATCAGTGATAGAGATACGCAGACCACGGTTCAAAAATGCTAATTCCCGTACACGAGTCAACAATTTTTCATAATCAAATTCTGTTGTTTCAGTAAAAATTTCTGGGTCTGGTACAAAATGGACAGTCGTTCCACGATGATCCGTTTCACCAATAATTTTTAAATCATCGGCAACAAGACCACGGCGATATTCTTGATAATATTTTTGTCCATCTTTGTGAACAGTCACATCAAGTGTGGTAGATAATGCATTAACAACACTAGAGCCGACACCATGCAGCCCTCCTGATACTTTATATCCGCCACCGCCAAATTTACCACCAGCGTGCAAGACTGTGAAAACTGTTTCAACGGCTGGACGTCCTGTTTTTTCCTGAATATCGACAGGGATACCCCGCCCGTCATCTACAACGGTCACTGAATTATCTGCTTCAATGAAAACCTCAATATGACTAGCAAAACCAGCAAGAGCCTCATCTATAGAATTATCCACAATTTCCCAAACCAAATGATGCAATCCTTCTTTCGAAGTAGAACCGATATACATCCCAGGACGCATCCTGACTGCTTCAAGTCCTTCTAATACTTGAATTTGGCTGGCATCGTAGGCATCAGCAAGCATTTCTAAATCTTTATTTTCTTCGTTCAAAGTTAACTCTCATTTCTATGAAAACTTGTTTCTATTATACCATAAAATGACATTTTTTGCGAGGTTCTGAGTAGCTCCAAATCGCTGTATCATGCTTTTTTCGCCTTGTATAAAAAAGCAAACTTTGATTGAAGTTTGCTTTTTAAATATTTATCAAAACAAGTGCGTGCTATCTCCGCCTTACGGCTACGCTGTCGATGCACCACGGGTATCCATTCGCTCTAAACTGCTAAAGCAGCAAGGCGAAATGGTTCGCTACGGTGCTACGTGCTTCGCACGCCGTTCTGTGAACGGTCTACGCAACTCTCACTGAATGAGTCTTGACTTCATTTATTAATTTTTTTTCGTCCATGAATAATCCATGGAAGGTACATTAGCAACCAAATCATAGCAACTAAAAGCACCATTCCCCAAATATAAAAAGATCCAAAGATGAGAGCGATTGGTTCTAATGGACTTCCTGCTACTGGCGTTTCAATGTAGAAAAAATTTTGATGCCATTGTTGATTAAGTATGGCCACAAGTGGAGTCATAATGAGTAGAAATACGATAACACGCCAAAGTTGACGCCATTGAGGTTGAAACTCTTTGGCAATCATCCGCATCAATACATAGCTAACGAGTAACGTATGTATGATAAAACTCTGCCAAACAAAAATATTTATGAAATGATTTGTTACCCAATCTGGTGTAAGTAATGCTGCAATCGCGCCAGGTAAAGTCAGACTATACATTAATTCACGACTTATTTTACTGCTACGAAATGCATCATAAGCGACAATAAAGATACCAATGCCACATAATTGAAACGGTAAATCTCCAAAAGTAAACTGTCCTGTGAGTGAAAGGGCAATATCTTTAGAAACTTCTAGCAGTAGAATACTACTTGCCAAGATAATCCGCAATTTATTGCGATTTATCAAACTAGCTCTAAAATAATAATGGCAAATAAAAAAACTTATCACTCCTAGAACACAAAGTGTGATTAGATGAGTAAGACTAAACAGACCAAATCCTGGGCCTTTTGCATTTGCATTTGAGACAAAAAATGAATTCATAACACTTTCTATACTAATCCTATTCAATCGCTCATCTTTCGATTAATAATCATAATTTATAAGTTGATATCGACGAAAGACGCAATTAGTGATATTAGTCCTGAATAATCTCGCGCAGAGATTGAATATGATGTGTCGCTTTATCTGAGGTTAACTTGGCATCAAAAAAAATAGTAGCAATTCCTGCAGCACACCCAGCCTCAATATCAAGTGCTCTGTCACCAATCATTACTGTTTCTAAAGGGTTGAGCTGATATTTTTTAATCAGATAATTAATGGAGTCTGGTGCTGGTTTTCTCTTGAAGCCGTTATCAGAGGTCACAACTTCTGTAAAATACTGTTCAATTTTTGCCGCTTTCAAGATGGACAGAACTTGATTATTACGATGTGAAATCATAAAATTTTGCTGACCAGATGCTGCAAGTAGCGCCAGAACATCTACAGCACCGTCAAAAAGAATTGGTTTTTCTAAAACCTCTGCTTCTAACTTTTTATAAGCTTCTAAAAAGCCTGGAATATCACTTGCAAATTTTTCAACGGCAAACGCTGTTGAAATTTTCAAAGCGTCGTAAGCTTCTGTGTGCAAAATGACACGTTCGGCAAGTTGCCAAAGTGTTGCTGCAAATGCATGACTGGAGCTTTCATAATTATCTAGCAAAGTTCCGCCTAAATCCCAGATATAATTTTTATAGTCCATGTTAGTATTATAACAAGATGTGTGCACGATTTGCAAGAAATGATAAAAACAAGAAAAGAGAAGAATTTTTCTTTTCATGCTTAACTATAAATCAAAAAAGAACCTGTCAGTATACTGACAGAATATTTCTTATGTTTGTTCTGATTTTGACAATAAAATAACCGAAATGATGACAATAATAATCGCTACAATTGACAAGGGTGTCAACTTTAAACCAAATAGCGGAATGCTGACAAAAACTGAGGTTAAGGGTTCTGTTGCCGTTGCAACCGAAACAACTAATGGTGAAATCAACTGATAAGCTCGTAAGAGCAAAAGAAAAGCCACTGCTGTCCCCACTATAGAAATCGTCAAAATATAGAAAATAGCAAGTGCATCAACGTGAAAATCAATACGCCAAACAGGATAAAAAATATTACTTCCAACACCTGCCAAAAACATTCCCCAGCCCGTCATATTTAATGCACCATATTTGTCCAGTAATGGTCTGGGTACGATTGAATAAATCACAACTGCAACGGCTGCCAACAAACCCGCTAAAAGTGCCATTGGACTGATAGATAAACGCCCAACATTCCCATTTGTAATCAACAAAAAAACACCTAACATTGCTAAGATGACAAAGATAACTGATTTAAACTTTGGAATTTGACGACGAAAGATAAGTAAATAGAGCATAATAAAAACAGGTGCTACATATTGTAAAATCGTTGCCGTTGCACTATTAGAAAGTTGTATCGCTACATAATAAAAATATTGTACCGAAAAAACACCACCAAAAACATATAAAAATAAAATTGGCATATTTTTCTTTGATTTCCAGACATCAAAAATCCGTTTACGACTCCTCAGCATTGACATCCCAAGCAAAATAATACCTGCCACTGTCAAACGAGTCGATGTAATCCAAAGCGGATTTCCATGATAATCTCGGAAAAATAATTGACCAAAAATTCCTGATATTCCCCACATACAGCCCGCAATCACTGCAAATAGAGTTCCTTTAAAAATACGTTTTTGAACATTCATTTTCTCATTATATCACAAGACATAAGCGACATCATGAACGAAAAAATGTAAATAAAACAAATAATATTCAACTTGAATATTAATGCTGTTCAACTTCTAAAACTACCGCTTAGAAGTTAAAGTTTACGTTTCACGCAAACCGCTTCTTACACATAAAACATTTGTCCGTTTGATTGCTATTTGGCATTGCCTCCATTCTTGTCACTTTAGTGACCCAGAGATAGAGAACAAATGTTCATCGGCGCCTCAGCGCCTTACTGCCAATGGACAGCGTAGCCATCTACTAAATTTGCTGACAAATTTAGTAGATGATCTAGTATAAAATAAAAAAGCTGGTAAATATCCAGCTTTTAGACACAAAATTTATGATTTACCTATAGATTTTAGCTGCTCTAAAACTCCTCTTGTAGTTTTAGGCTGGAGCAGCTCTCTAGGATGAAGCTCATTGCTTTTGTAACACTATCTCTTTATCAGCAACATGATTGATAAATGCTCGATCATGCTCAACAACAAGTAACGTTGGTTGAACATTTTTCAGCAAACTTTCAATTTGCTCATGGTTAAACACGTCGAGGTAGTTTAACGGCTCATCCCAAATATAAAGTTGCGCAGTTTGTGACAAAGCTCTTGCTAACTCGACTTTCTTTTGCTGCCCTTGACTCATTGTTTCGATTTTTTGAGAAAAAACATGTCGCTCCATCCCAAGCTTTTTGAGATTTGACAGAAAAAGTTCAATATCCAATTGATTTTGAACAGCGAATTCTCTCAAAAATCCTTCGTTTTGATAGTTCTGTCTGACATATGCCACTGAAATATTATGAGCCACAGTCAATAGCCCTTGTGTTTCTCCTTCAAATGTACCATTCAAATATTTGATTAAACTTGATTTACCAGCACCATTTTTGCCTGTAATCGCAATAATTTCTCCCTGATTTAACTCAAAATTTAATGGCTGAAACAGTTTTTTACCATCAAAACCCAGAGAAAAATTCTCCAACCTCAGAAGCACTTTATGATGCGATGGGACAAAATTCATAGAAAGTGACTCAATATGTTCAATATTTTTTAGCAACTTCTCCTTATCTGCTATTTCATCGTTCATCCGTTTTTCGAGATTTTTCGATTTTTGCATCATATTTGCTGCTTTTCGACCGATAAATCCTTTATCTACCCGTTTTGTCTCACTATCAAATCCTCTATTTTTCCGAGATTTTGTTGCTTCAAGATTTCTTGACCAGGTCTCCTTCTCACGTGCTGTTTGCTTTAAACGCGAAATATCTTTACGTAATTTGGCATCTTCTGCCAGCTCAAACTCATCGCGAAGTTTTTTCTCAGACTCATAGGTTGAAAATGTGCCTTGGTAAAGGCTGATTTGTTGCCGCTCAATCGCTAAAATATGGTCACAAACTTGATTCAAAAAGTCACGGTCGTGCGAAACAACAATGAACCCTGACTTCTTCTTCAGATAGTTTGCAACTGTTTCTCGACTTTTTATATCCAGATGATTCGTCGGCTCATCAATCAAAGCAAAATTTTGTTGTTCCAAAAAGAGCAATGCTAACAAACACTTTGTCTGCTCCCCACCAGATAGAGAATTAAATGGTCGCCATAAAACCTCCAAATCTACTTTCAAAAGCGTCAATTCGCGCTCCAATTCCCATTGTTCAAACTCTGTCAGTGCTGACAGAGCATAAAATGTGAGTTCATCCCTATCTGTCAGTTCCTGCGGAAAATAAACAAATGTTTTGTCAGTACTGACAGAGCTATCAGATTTGATTTCGCCTTGTAAAAGTTTCAAAAGTGTTGATTTGCCTCGTCCATTTCTTCCGACCAATCCCAATCGCCACTTATCATCTATATTAATTTGTGCATGATCAAAGATTAACTCTGCACCATAACCGAATGTTAAATTTCTTAATTCAATATTTGACATAAGACCTCCTATATTAAAAACTACTACTGCTTCATTTCTAACCCTCTTTTAGAAAGAGCTACGCAGTCAATGCTCAATACACTACTAAAATCATTCCGAGATTAGTCAGTATCAAGAGAGGAGACTCTCATTGTAAAAACAAAAAGAGCTTTTTCCTCATCGTGCAAATGCATCCACGACAGAAAAAAAGCTCAAAAATTGCGCTACAGCGCCTTTGATTGAACAGTCTTTTCCAAATCATGAATGCAAAAAATCGCTGACAGATTTCTGTCAGTACCCATTTTCTACTTTTCATGACTTAGATTTTCAATAGACCGTCCTCCGATATTTTTATAAAGCTAGTATATCATAAACAAAATAAAGCTGTCAAGATAAAAACTTGACAGCTCTATTACTTATTATAATCCTTTACCTGTTGGCGAAACAAGAATTTTTACCGCAGTTTCATTGTGATGAATCAAAGTATCAAATCCTTTATCAATCAAATCATCAAGACCAATCTTACCTGTGATGAATTGTTCAAGTTTAATTTTTCCTGTTGCTACAAGGTCAATTGTCTTAGGGTGAGTATTGTTATAAGCAATCGTTCCCAGCAAATTTGCTTCTTTGATGACCAACTGAGCCATATCAACACTCGCAGGTTTCCCCCAAATTGCAACAACTACGATTGTCCCGCCCATACGGATTGCATCAAGACAGGCATTAAATCCAGGTTGCACAGAGGTACATTCAAATGCAGCGTCAACACCAGCTGGATTGATTTCTCTAACTTTGGCAACAACATCATCTTCAATTGGATTGAAGAAATAATGAGCCACATCAGCTTCTTGGGCTTTTTGACGACGAAGTGAGCTAGGTTCGCTGATAATAACGGTATGACCTTGTGCCTTTGCCACTGCAGCAGTCAAGAGTCCAATCGGTCCAGCACCTACGACAAGAACCGTACTTCCTGTTTTAAGAGCGGCACGTTCAACGGCATGATAACCTACAGAAAGGGGTTCAATCAGAGCAGCTTGGTCAAGAGGAAGTTCTTCTGGAATTTTATGAACCCAGCGTTCATCAACAGCAATCTTTTCAGCAAGGCCACCGCCATTACCGCCCAGTCCAATAAAGTTTGAACCTTCAGATAGGTTATAGTGACCTTCATCACTTGTATCAGTACCTTCTGGTACAATATAAGGTTCTACAACAATATGATCACCAACTTTAACACTTGTAACACCTTCACCGACACTCGTTACCACACCAGACATCTCATGTCCAAGCGTCACGGGCGGAACTTCACCTGTCACAGGATTTGGATGTTCAGCTGAAGGGCAAAAGATTGGTCCATCCAAGAATTCATGAAGGTCTGTCCCACAAATTCCACACCAAGCTACATCTATACCAACTTGTCCAGCTTTTACTACTGGTTCTTCAATTTCTTCTACGCGGATATCTCCACGGTCATAGAAACGTGCTGCACGCATATTAGCGCCTCCTTTTTTTATAAAAGGTTGCTTGTCGCAATAGGCAATCAATCTTTAGTTCACGCCTATAATTTTACAATATATTAATGTTTTTTACAACTAAAGATATATAAGAAGCATTTTCGTAATAAAAAAACGCCAACATCGGCGTTTTCCTTTCAAAATTATTCTCCAACAACTTTGTCAACAAAACTTTTCACTTCATTGACTTGATTTTCTTTCAAGTCACCTCCAGCAGGAGCAAAAAGTGAGAAACCTTGATAGGCTAGCTTCAAAAGTAGAGATTCGCTGTTAACCTTAATCCCTTTTCCTTTGCAGCTGCCTCTATTTTTTTTATCGTAGCCCCTGAGAACTCTGCAGTACTGAAAGCAACAATCTCTTTTACTTTCGTTCCATCTAAACTCGCCAAAAATTCTTTTAATTCTTTTGTAGGTGAATTAAACAACACACCACCACCCACAAAGAGGACATCCACTTCCTCAGTAATAGGTTCATACGCATGAAGCGCTTTTACTCCAACTTTATCAGCGATAACCTCTGCTACAGCTTTTGTATTCCCACCACGTGATGCATATCTTACTGCATATTTCATAAAATTAAACCACTCCATTCCTGATATTTTACAGCTTAATTTTAGCATAATATTGCAAAATTGTGCAATATTTCAGCCTCACTTTTGACGCCGTTGTTTTCTACTTTGCAAACTTTCACGACCCTGCTTTCTAATATCTGCAAAATCAGGAAGTTGATTATACTTCATCGACAACACAAGACCCAGACCAATGATATTAGACATCAAAGCTGAACCCCCTTGAGAAATAAATGGCAAAGGAATCCCTGTCAACGGAACTACACCAATGGCCGCACCAATATTTTCAAAAACATGGAACAAAATCATCATGATAATCCCTGTTGAAATATAGGTATAAAACTGATTATTTGACTTAAATGTAACTTGAATCATACGATAAATCAAAATGAAATAGAGTAAAATAACAAAAGTCGCACCAATAAATCCAAAATCTTCAGCAATAACAGTGAAAATCATATCTGATTCACGAACAGGAACATTGACATTTGCCACACCAATCCCTTTTCCCCAAAGACCACCACTACCTACAGAAATTAGCGAGCGTGCTTGCTGTAAGCTAAAAGTTTGAGCATATTCGAAGGGATGAAGCCACGCAATGAAACGATTGACCTGATACTCAGCAAAACTTGTTTTCTCCAAGAATTTTTGCCCTTCTGGCAATGCAACAAGTGCTACTATACCACCCGCTACCGCTGCGACAAATAGAAAAGCTGGAACGATAATTTTCCATGATACACCTGCTACTAAAACGACACCAGCAAAAATCATGACAAATACAAGGAAAGTCCCAAAGTCATGTTGAAAAACAGATAAAACCGCGACTGGAAGTGTAGCAAGAAGTAATCGGCCAATCAACCGAAAATCATCTTTTAAAACTCTCACCTTTAGTTTGTTCTGAAAATTTACCACAATGCGTGCCAAAAACAAGATATACGAGAGCTTCATAAATTCTGATGGCTGAAAGAGATTCCTTCCCCCAATCGCCAGCCAGTTTTTAGCACCCGTATTGATAAAGGTCGCCTCATTGTAAAGAAAAATTGGTAAAACCATAAGCACAAGACCCAAAATATAAAAAAACGGAGTCAAATTCCAAAGAAATCGAGAATCCATATGCATTACAATTACTGCAACAAATATCCCGACAACAATCCATGTTCCTTGTTGAACAACCATTTGAGTCGCAGCGCCCGGATGATCATGGGTCACTGCAACATATAATGCATAGAGCCCAATCAATATCAGCATAAAAGCAGGTAGGATCAATCCATAATCAATCCTTGAATCAAATGAAAATTTATTTGTTTTCTTTTTTTTCAAATCTAGCTCCAGTCAGTTTTATAATATTGTTATCTTTATGATGAATTATCTATCATGAGAGGTTGAGTAAAGTTCTAATACTGTTTAACTTTTAAACCTACGGTTTATTTGCGCATAAAACATTTGTCCGTTTATTGCTATTTGGCGTTGCCTCTATTCTTGTCACTTTAGAGAGATAGAGGACAAATGTTCATCGGCGCTTTAGCAGCTTACAGCCAATGGACAGCGTAGCCATCTAATAATTTTATCAAAACAAGTGCGTGCTAATACTCCGACCTCTTAGGTCGGAGATAAAGCAGCACTAAGCTTTGAATTTCGTCCGACTAAATTCAGTGGTAAGTTGAAATTCCCACTGAATAAGTCTTGACTTCATTGTGTAAAATTAAAGGTGAACTAGTATAATCTCTCACAATAGATATCGTCATTTTATTTTTAGCATATAATTTGGTAGGTTATACAAATCCACTCTATTATACAATTTTTTTGAATAAATTTGGGTTTCTTTGAAAATTTTTCATAAAAAAATACTGAAAGTGGTTTCAGCATTTTATAAGAAGTGCTCTAAGAATCCACCACCAAAGATGAGAAGATATGAATAGAGCAAGATTGGAAGAGGTTTACAGAGAATCATCGTCCAAATCAAAAATCTCCAAGACATTTTTGTTTGACTTGCAATCAAAACGAGTGCGTCGTCTGGAGCAATTGGTGATAAAATCAGCAATGCAAAAATGATATTAAACTGTTTTTGACCTTTATTGAGCCAAGCCATATACTTGTCATAAGTCTTCTCTTTGACAAAAGTTTTTACGAGGGAAGCTCCATATTTTCGTCCAAAATAGAATAAAAGAAAGGAACCCGCCACAATACCTACATAGTTATAAACAAAACCCCATACTGGCCCAAATATCATCACTCCAGCGGCCATTGTAATTCCTCCAGGAATGATAGGAACAATCACTTGGATAACTTGCATACATAGGAAAATGATAGGTCCTAAATAGCGATGTGCAATGATAAGTTGTTGTAAAATTGCCTGATTTTGAAAAGCACCCAATCGCCAGAGATAGATCCCCCAACTATGGTTGCAACAAAGCCGAGTATGGTAATTGCATTAAAAACTCGTTTAGTATATTTTAATACATTATCATTCAAAGAAAATCCTCACTTTTGGCTAATTTTTATGTTCTTTTAGATAGGCCTCGTTTTCTTCAACCCACTTGGGAAGTTCTTTTTCTAGTGATTTGAAGCCGATTTTATCTCTCGGGTCAGTGAAATGTTTTTTTCTATAGAAGTGATGAATCTGTGGACTCTTTTCTAGACTGCGAATTGACAGGCTAATTTTTCCATTAAATTCATCAATATCTATAATTTGTGCTTTTAACTTTTGACCAATCTTAACAATGTCATGAATTGTCTTAACATAGCCTGATTGAATTTCGGAGATATGAATCAGCCCTTTTTGCTCTATTTTCTCACTGACAGAAATGCTAGAAGCACTGTCAGCACTGACAGAATTTCTGTCAGTAAAAAATTTTACAAAAGCACCATAATCTTGCATGCCTACTACTTCGACTTCAACAATATCTCCTATTTTAGGATGTGTAACTGTCATATTATTGCTCAATAATCTCGATTGTTTCGATAACAACATCATCTACTGGTTTATCTTGAACACCTGTAGGAACTGCTGAAATCGCATCTAGCACTTCAAAGCTTTCTTCTGTTGAAAGTTGCCCAAAGACAGTGTGACGTCCGTCAAGATGTGGCGTTCCTCCTTTGGTATAAAGCTCCGCAACTTCTTCTGGCCAACCTCCTTCAACCAGCGCTTCCTTTGGATAAGGCAAGTTTTTATTTTGTACGATGAAAAATTGACTACCATTCGTATTGGGACCTGCATTTGCCATTGACAAAGCACCACGTACATTGAAGGCGTCCATTGAGAATTCATCTTCAAACTTATCTCCGTAAATAGAGCTCCCACCCATTCCTGTTCCAGTTGGGTCACCCCTTGAATCATAAAATCTTTGATAATACGATGGAAAATAACACCGTCATAATAGCCTTGCTTGCTTAATTCAACGAAGTTTTTTACTGTCTTTGGTGCCAATTCGTCAAATAATTTCACAGTCATTTTCCCGTGATTCGTCTTGATAATTGCAGTTGTTCCTGTGTAATTTTCGAGTTCAAGTTGTGGATATGCCATTTTATTTTTACCTTTTATTTCTATATATTTTATCAAAGCAAATCATCAATTCTTACATTTTTGTAAGCTGTCAGTGTGCTGACAGAATAATTAGTAAGACTAATTATTCCTTCATTTGCCGCTTCAATGCTCACGTTAATCGCACTGAACTGACAGAAATTTCATTCGTTTCAGTCAAGTTTTGATGTCACTGACAAAAACATTAATCAATAATACTCAGTGTTCTCAGCGCCTTCAAAATTCCATCATTTTCGACAGAATCAGTAATAAAATCTGCTTTCTCAAGTATTTCTGGATGAGAAACTTTCATTGCTACTGACAGACCAGCAAAATCAAAAAGCTCACGGTCATTGAGTTCATCGCCAAAATTCATCATGTTTTCTGGAGCAAGATTAAGTAATTCAAGAACTTTCTGACAGCCGATAGCTTTAGAACCTTCCATTGGTACAATGTCTGAACTATTTGGATGCCACCGCACCATACGAATTTTATCGGCAAGCGTTTCTGGTAAAATGAGTTGGTCATCATGATCAGAAATCGTCAACATCTGATAGATATCATTTGTTTTATAATAATTTGCGTTTTCTTCAAGATCCGCATAGACTGGCCCAATTGCATTTCTAGCAATATCGTCCCATTTTGAAACACGTAAGCTGTCGCTCGCAACAAATGAGTATTCACTCTTTTCAGCTCTAAGCCAAGAAATGATTTCTTCAACTAATGTTGTTGGAAACACATTTTTGTAAATTACTTCTTGTGTCTGAGCATTTTCAACATAAGCACCATTAATTGCGACATAAAAATCGGGTTGCAACGCACGTACCTCTGGCACTACCCTAAAAGATTACGTCCTGTTGCAATTCCTGTCATGATACCTTTTGCTCGTAATTTTTCAAAAACTTCGTTAACTGACTCTGGCATGAAAGCTGAGTCTTTGACACGTAAAGTATCATCAATATCAAAGAAAATAATCTTAATTTCTTTAGCTTTTTTTAATAAATCTTCCATCAATTTTTCATTCTAATAATTATTTTGTTCTTCATAGATTATAGCACAAATTCAATCTTTTCTTGTGAATGACTAAACGTATGAAAAGCTCATTTTACTTTCAAACCAAATGATGCTGGATAGCATAAATCGTTGCCTGCGTTCTATCTGACACTTCTAACTTATTGAAAATATTAGAAACGTGTGTTTTCACTGTTTTCAAACTAATGAAAAGCTCATCAGCAATTTCTTGGTTGGACAGCCCTGTTGCAAGAACTTTTAACACCTCAAGTTCACGCTTTGACAACTCATCATAAAGTTCATGTTTACGATGTTTTTGTTGAGCAATTTTTTCTTTTACTGCATCAGAAAGTACATCTTCTCCCTTGGCAACTTTGCGAATACTTGATGCAATCTCGGCTGCCTGAGAAGTTTTTAAAATATATCCTTTAGCCCCTGCTGCAAGAGCTGGAAATACTTTTTCATCATCAATAAATGATGTCAAAATAAGAATTTTACGCTCCGGATTTCTTGCCAAAATCTTCTGCGTAGCGCCAATACCATCTAAACGATCCATGACCAAGTCCATCAAAATAACGTCTGGATTCAATGCTTCCGCCTTCAGAAAACCCGACTCTCCATCAGCTGCCTCTCCTACAACTTCAATGTCAGGTTGAATATTCATGAAGCTAGACAACCCAAGACGAACCATCTGGTGATCATCTACAATCAAAAGTTTAATTTTTTCCATAATTTTCCTTATAAAATGTGAGAACAACTCCCTGCAACATCTCTTCTTAATAAAAATTGAATACTTGTTTGTTTTTATCGGAGTAAGTGCGTGCTAAATCCAGTGGTGAGTTGCCCTTTTATCAGTCGCTTTAGCGACTAGAGAAAATGGACAAATGTTTTATGAAACTCCCACTGAATAAGTCTTGACTTTATCTCATCTTATTTTATCATTATTTCCTCAATTTTTGCATCTAGATTCACACTTACTCACTTTATCAAATCATTTTCCACAATACAAAACGTGATAGTAGTCGCTACAATTATAGATTTCTTGAGGTATTATAATAGTTCCACTTTATAATCCGGTAGGATTTTATCAAAGCAAGTGCGTGCCAATACTCCAACCTCTTAGGTCGGAGATAAAGCAGCACTAAGCTTTGAATTTCGTCCGACTAAATTCAGTGGCGAGTTGAAACTCCCACTGAATAAGTCTTGACTTCATACTACAGGTGTCCATTCGTTCTATCTCCGCTTTGCTCCGTTGTCGATTTTACAACGGACTAGCCATAGTTTTAGGTATTCTTACTTCTACCGTCGTTCCCGCATTTGGTGCCGAAATGACTTTGGCATCTCCACCAAGCAAAAGCGCTCTTTCTTTGATATTTGCTAAACCATAACTTGCTGTTTTATCGCTTCCAGTCGTGTCAAAACCAACGCCGTCATCGGAAATTTTTAAAATAATGTTTTCTTTATTCTCACGAAGGATGACCTCGATATTTTCAGCTTGTGAATGTCTGAGCGTATTCGATAAAATCTCCTGTGCCATTCGAAAAAGATTATCCTCAATATTTCTTGAAGCTTCAATTTCAGCCAGCTTCACATTGATATTTGCTGATATTTTCGCTTGTAATTCATCTGTCAGTGCTGACAGACCTTCTGATAGCAATTTTCCATCAAGTTCAACAGGACGGAGGTGTAAAAGAAGCGCCCGCATTTCATTTTGTGCAGAATGAAGCACTTTTAAGACCAGCTGAGTCTGTGTTTCAATTTGTTCTTTAGTCAAATTTTGTGTAGAACCTGCAACACTAGATAATATCATGGTCGCGGCAAAAAGTTCTTGACTCACGGAATCATGAAGCTCTCGAGAAATACGTTTGCGCTCTAACTCTATGATTTCCGCTTTATCTGCCGATTTTTGCTTAGATAACTCTTGAAGTTCCATTGACATTTTGATGATTTTTTCATGAATAACTTGTAATTCAGGCGCTTCTGGTTGTTGATTTTGTTCTAGGCGTTTGATATCGTTTTGAAAATTTTGTTGGATTTTCACATTTTCAAGATAGTTAAACAGGGTAAAAATCAGTGCAAGTAAACCTGCAACTGATACAAAAATCCATAATCCATAAAGATTTCCGCTAAAGTCCCCATCATTTCAGGCATTCCGCCAAGCGGCCTGCTACTGTTCATCAATGCAAAGAGAACCAAATACATGACGATGATGATACCAAAAACAGCTAGAAAGGTGGTGACAATTGATTTTTTCATCCTTGAATGACCTCAATATTTCCTGTTTCTACACGAATATTGATTTTAATTCGCTTTGTTACTTCTTCAATATTTTCACTAAAATAACGAATATTTCCTGCATTGATTTGAGAGGGTTCATCAAAAATTTTGACAACACCTGTATGAGTTGTCACATCAAGCATCACTGCAACATCTCTTGGTACAATTATTTTTGTATTTCCGGTTGTTTTTTTGATAGATAAGCTGTTACCGCTTGGTTTAAAATTGATGTCATCTAAATCAATCAAATCATTTCCGTTTGCTCGGCCAACAAAATCTTGTCCTTCATTCTCAAATCCTGATTGAAAAAAAGGACCATCATTGCTTTGATGACTTTCTCTAGGATTGTTTTTCAAGAAAATAATGCACATGATTGATGGGAAAATAATGGCTAACCAAAACCAGCCTGCGGTAAAAAGTATCATCGCAGAAATTGCCCAAAAGATAAGACTCAACTTTCTAAAAACACGCGCACGAGAACGACTTGCCAAAATCGTGAAAAGTATCGCACCTACAAGAACAACCCACATTCGTGGTGTTCGTGCCACATGGAAAAACAGTCCCATCAAAATCATTATTTCAATAATTATTACTGCTTTTATTTTTCTATTCATAGCTCTATTGTACCAAAAAAAGACTGAGTTTTTCTCAGTCTAAAGGCTTAAATTTCTTTTATATCTAATCTATTATAAAAAGACAACAGCCAGTTTAATCTCATTAATGTTTAAGATATCGTTTTGACAAAAAAATCAGAGAAACTCTTTAATGATTTTTCTCTGAATATCATTGTACTTTTTGAATCGATGATTGAATTGAAATTTTCTTGTTGTTTTCTTCGCCTCTTATCGAATACCCAAAGCAATACGTGCATAACGGCTCATTTTATCTACCGTCCAAGCTGGATACCAAACCAAATTGACTTTAATATCTGTGACCTCCTCAACATCTTTGAGGGCATCATGGATTTGTTCTGTTAGCAAATCTGCTAACGGACATCCCATTGTTGTCAATGTCATCTTGATTTCGGTTGCTCCATTGTCCTCAAAGCTGATTTCATAGACCAAACCTAAGTTAATGATATCAATACCAAGTTCTGGGTCAATCACATTTTCAAGTGCAGCAAGAATCTTATCCTTGATTTCGTTCACTTGCTCTTCTGTATATTTATCTGCCATATTTTTTCTCCTACAAAATGTGAGGACAACTGCTTCTAAAAACATAAAGATTAAGCACCAAAGCGCCAGCTCCTTATAAACAAAGCAACCAAACCCCATTTCAAATTGTCAAATTCTTTTTACAAGCTTTATTTTAACAAAAATTAACAAAAAAAACTAGAAAATTTTATCAAAGCAAAGATAGAGCGAATGGATAACGAAGTGAAACGGAGGTGTGACCTCATATCTTTGATGTTAAGCAGACTGTTGTAGCTTTATTTGCGTACAGGTCGCTTAGTTGTTACACCTAGAGGTTGTGCCCTAAATTCAGTGATGAGTTGCCCTTTTATCAGTCACTTCGCCTGCTAAGCAAACGGACAGCGTAGCGCAGCGAAGATAGTGACTAGAGAAAATACGAAACTCCCACTAAATGAGTCTTGACTTCATGATAAAAGTAAAAAATTTACTGACAGATTTCTGTCAGTAAATTTGATTAAGCAAATCGTGAAATCTTCTTAAAGAAACTAAGTGCACCTGTAAAGATAAAGATAATCACCCCAAAAAGCAAGACATAAGGAAGAATATTTCCACCTAGACCAATCGTTTCACGCAACATTCGTAATCCATAAGTCATTGGAAGCCATGGACTAATTACTTGGAAAATGTGTGGAGCCAACTGCAATGGATATGTTCCAGCACTCGTTGCCAACTGCAAGACAAGAAAGACAATCATGACAAACTCTCCAACCTTACCTAACCATGTCAAGAAGAAAGTATTAATTGCCATGAATGCAAAACTAATCAAAATCACTGACAGCAACATCCGTAAGTTATAGTTTGCTCGAAGTCCAAGTGCCACAACTGCACCATAAACGATAAGAGCTTGCAAGAGAGCAACTAAACCATTTGTTCCGATTTTGGCCCACATGAATTCACGACCAGATTTCCATTTTTCACCAGAGAAACTGTGACCGATAACAACGTTTGTTGCAAGCGCCCCTATGAAGAGGGCCACACAAATCATGTAAGGTGTCATTCCTTCGCCATTGACAGGAACATTATCATGGTCTGTATGCTTCGTCTTGAGTGGTGTTGCAATCTTGTCAGCATTCTTTTTATTACTATTTGTCACTGACAGCTTTTTATCAGCATCTGTCAGTGCTGACGAAAGTGTGCCTGCGCCATTATTTAGACTATCCAAACCTTTTGTCAGTGTTTGACTTCCGTCAGCAAGTTGACTTGAACCTGAAGCAATTTGTTTTGCTCCATCAGCAAGCTGACTTGAACCTGAGCTTAATGATTGGCTATTTCCTTGTAATTGCGTTAGTCCTGAAACCAACTGCAAGCTACCCGTTTGTAAGTCTTTTGACTTGTCAGCAAGTTGATGAGCACCATCATTTGCTTGATTGACACCCACTGCAAATTGATTAAATCCTGAAGTAAGCTGTTGTCCTCCCGCGGTTATCTCAATATTAAACCGTGCAGCTCCTGCTGCCAATTGATTTGCTCCCGGTAATATTTGACTACTCAAAGCAGTGTGAGCATTGTCTATTCCGGTTGATAACTGGTTAATGGTTTGAGACGCAGCTGGAAGGATTTGAGCAGCTCCATCTGCCAACATTTGAGTTTGAGTTTGTAAATTCTTCAATTGATTACCGACATCTGTCAAACTACCTGAAATTGACTGAGAATCAGCCTGTATTTCTGTTGAGTTGTTCGCAGAATTCTCTAATGCATCAAGCAAATCCGCCTGTTGTGCTGGTGTCAATTTTTTAAAAGTATCTGTTGCAGAAATTGCCGTGGTGGACGCCGTCACTTGGTCTTGAATTATTTTCGGCAAAACAGCCTGAACATTTTTTAAATCATTTTCCACTTGAGTCGTAACCGTTGAATCGGTACTCCCAGCTTGAATCTGTTGATTAAGAGCTGTCAAACCAGTTTCTAGCTTTGCAAAATTTGCCTTATCTTCATCAGACAAGCTTGTTGCTGCTGATAGTTTTGTCAGTCCATCAGCAAGTTGCTGACTAGCTAACTGCAGCTGACCAGCAGATTCTGAACTCTGTGAAATTTTTGTAATCCCAGCAGATAATTCTTTTGATTTATCCGCCAAAGTTTGAGTCCCTTCAGCCAACTGTTCAGCACCTGTAGAAAATTGTTTCGTGCCATCAGCAAGTTTTTTGCTGCCTAGAGCTGCTTGTTTTACACCATCAACATACTTATCAACACCAACATTTAATGTATTTGCTCCATCAGTAAAAGTCAAGCTTGATGACGCCAAGGTATCCAGATTTTTTGAAATCTCCGATGAACCGCTCAAAGCTGTTTGACTACCATCAGCGAGTTTTTTAGCACCATCCGAAGCATCATGCATCCCTGGTTTCATCTCAGCAATTTTATCAAAAATAGCCTCAGTATAATCCTTGGTCACTTTTTCTGAAACTTTTGCTTTCAATTGTGTCACAGCACTTTCACTCATTTTGGAAGAAATATAGTTATGACCACGTGACGTTTGATAATCCAATTGTACTACTTTTGGATTTTCTGACATCAAACTGGCTGCATTCTCTGAGAAATTTTTAGGGAAAGTAATGACCATGTAGTAATCCCCTTTTTTAATTCCATTTTTAGCATCAGCTTTTGATACAAAATGATAATCCAAATCTTTTGATTTCTTCATTTCAGAAATCACCTTATCACCAAGTTCTAATTTTTTACCCTCTAATTCAGACGCCTTGTCCAAATTTACAACTGCTACTGGCAAATCTTTTAAATTCCCATATGGATCCCACATTGACCCTAAGAAAATATAATTATAAATTGCCGGAACTAGCGACAATGCGATAATAACGATGATAAAAAATTTGTGCTTAAAGATAGCTTGCCATTCTTTTTTTAACATTTCCCTTCCCCCATTATGGACACCTCGTCCAAAAATTGTTATAATATGTATTATAAACTTTTTCGAAAAATTGACAAATGTTGAGCTTCGGTTTTTAGACAGCTTGTACATATTTGTCCAAATAAAACACTTACATTTAGATTGAGAATTATCTTCTCTAATTTTCAATAAGCAAATGATTGTTAAGTATTGAAACGGAGGTTCCAAAATAATGGCCCATGACACTCGAAAAGACCGTACCAGAATCCAACTTCGCGATGCAATGATTCAACTCTTGCATGAAAAATCTTTTGACCAAATTTCAACAACAGAGCTTGTAAAAATCGCAAAAGTAAGTCGGAGTAGTTTCTACACGCACTATCAAGATAAATACGACATGATTGAAGCTTATCAACGCCGTCTTTTTGAAACCATCCAATATGTTTTTGAGAAAAATAATGGGAATCTACACGCGACAATGCTTGAAACCTTTGAGTTTTTACAACGCAATCAAATCTACGCCGCACTTCTTTCTGAAAACGGAAGTAAAGAAATCCATCAATTTATGCTTCAAAAACTAAAAGATTTATTACAAAATTCAATTTTTCCTCAAGATTCTAAACGAAATAACTTAGGAAAGCTTGGTGAAATCTATGCGACAACTTATTATGCCAATGCTATTTTTGGAACGACACAGTCATGGCTACGACGAAACCAGAAAGAAACACCCACTCAAATTGCTGATTTACTCCAAGAATTAATCAACTAAAAGTTAGGCCTCAAGTTCCATTTAAAATTACAGATAAACCGCTTCTTATAAGAAACTTAATTCACTCTCATTTTTAGACATAGTGTTCAAAAAAAACTATTCTCAATGGAATAGTTTTTTTATTTATATTCATTAATAAACGCCACTGTTTGAGCATAACAATTCTTGGCTTCCTTCATTTCATAATCAAATTGATATTCATGAGTAATTTTTTTCTTATCATTAATATAGAATAACCCTTGTACAGGGACTTTCAACTGTTTCAATTTCTTTTCTAAAGCAATCCCTTGATTTTGGAAAGAATATGCATTTCCATCTGTAATATATGTCGGAGGAAAATCTTTAGTCACATGACGAACCAGACTCGCTTCAAATAACTTAGGATTTTCTTTCCAGTCCTTTGTTCCAATTTCTGACCAAGCTACCGTATCAACAAAAAACTTCATAAATTTACTCGTTGACTGCTCTTGAGCTGTCTGTTGTAAATCCACAGGACCACAATAAGAAATCGCGCCCTTGATTTCTGCAGTATTTAATATTTGATCAATTCCAATACTTTTTGCATAGTTCCTATTCGTTTGAGTTGTAACATATTGTAGTGCAATTTGTGCTCCAGCACTATCTCCACCAAATAATATTTGAGATAAATCTAACATTTTGAACTTTTTTTCTTCTAATGTTTTGATTAGCTCTCCCATTTGTACCAATTGATTAGGGTATTGTGAGTCTGGCGCTGTTTCATAATTCATAGAAATAACTGCTATTTTTGTATCTAACACAATTTTTGTCGCAAACTCTTTTATCCCTTCTTTATCTCCAGCAACAAAACCTCCTCCATGTGCCCAAACTAATACAGGAACAGGTTGATGCATGTCTTTAGGATAATAGATGTCAAACACATTATTTTTTAACTTTGATTGATAGGATTGGTCTGAAATAATCTCTACATTTTTTTTAGCTCTTTGATATCCTTTTTCATCTGTAATCAACACCTTAGAATCAAACGCTCTTTTAATCACAAGTGCTCCTGGTCTAGGAGAAACATGAAAAGCAATCAAAATCAATAGAAATAAGGCAATAATTCCTACTATAAGCCACAAAGTAATCTTTAAAATTCTTTTCTTCATATTCTTGAATTATAACAAAATTTTTTAAGATTTAGCGAATAAAAAGTTAACAACTTGAGTATCAAAATCCAAAAGATTATAAGAAATATTCTCTTACTTTAAATTATCCCAATTCATTTCTAATCTTGAATCTTCTTGCGAAATAGTACTTACCAGTTGTATCTTTTGCATAAATTTGCAGATTTTGATTTTTGAATCCTAATTTTTTTAATCCAATAAGACACTCATCTTTCATCACAAAATATGTTGCATCTTCTTGTGGCATTAATAATATCGGTAACTTTGCACTCTCCTGCTCCAAATCTCTTGATGAAAAAGCCATCGTTTTCTTTGCACTTTTACGCAAAAGTCTTTTTTTACAAATTCCAATTTCATAAATTTTGATTGGAACAACTCCCGTATTCACAACGTCAATACACCACAAAGAGATATTATCACCAGAGAACACCTCATAAGACGTCCAATAATCAATCTCAAGTTTCTTTCGATAATCTCTTCTTGCAAGATGAAGTGATACGATGACTACCGCTATCGTTCCAATTGCACTCAATGCTTCCCATATATTCCCTAAATCAATAATCATGAACGCTCCATCTATTTATTACTGTTTTCTAATTATATTATTATAATTTTATCATAAGAGATAATTACTTTCAAAATCATATTCTATATTAGACATTATGAGATAATTTTTTTGTTATTTTATGTGCAATGTGATATACTTGTGAATAGGAATTTCGTTGTAATCGTTATAGTCCCTTTCGTCAACATAAAGAGAAAGGAGAATGTATTATGACATTCATCAACAAAAACAAACTCTTCGAGTACACTGTAACTCTAGATACTTCACAAAATATCTTTAAAGCATATCTTGCTAGTGATTTAACTATTTATGGTGCTGGTGATACAATCGAAGAAGCTGTGCACAATTTAGAAGAAATAGTCTAAGGAGCAAAAGCAAATGGGCGAGTATCCCTCTCAGTAGAAAGCATCTACTTTTGATATATAAGTGGGTGCTTTTTTGTTGTCTAAAACTCTCCTTAAATGTATTTTAATTAAAACAAATTTTCAAATATCTGCTATAATACGACATATGAATAAAAGTAGAATCGAAGCTCTAACAGACGGTATTTTTGCTGTCGTAATGACATTGACTGTTCTTGAATTTAAAGTGCCAAAAGACGGAAACCTGTTTTCTCCTAGACTATTGCTAATGCTTCTTATCTACGTAACCACATTTGTTGCACTAGCATCAATCTGGAACTCTCACCACCATGTCATGACCTTCTTAAAAAATAATCGTATTGATGAACTGTTATTATGGGTAAACCATTGGCTTTTACTGGTCATTTGCTTGTTTCCTTTTGCAACTGTTGTCCATGCTGAACATCCTCATTCGCTCATTGATAGTATTGCATACGTTACAATATATCTAATTATTTGGATAAGCTTAATTATTTTCAGCGAAATTATCTACAGACAATATAACAGGAGTGAGACCCTCCGGCTGCGTAATCGTCAAAGAATCAAAATCTTCCTCGTATTTTTACTACCAGGAGCACTCATATCTCTTATCTGGTTGTATGCTTTACCTATCGTAACAATATTAATGGCTCTATCTTGGGGAAGGCATAGCGACTTTGAATAAAAAAGAACTTTCTGTCTCTTTTTTTATTATTTAAAATATCAAAAAAACCGCTCAATAGAGCGGTTATATTGTGTTTCCTAACGACGACGTTCAGCGATACGCGCTTTTTTACCTTGCAATGCACGAAGGTAGTAAAGTTTCGCACGACGTACTTTACCATGACGAATGACTTCGATTTTTTCAACACGTGGAGTGTGAAGTGGGAAGATACGTTCTACACCAACACCATTAGAAATCTTACGAACTGTATAAGTTTCGCTGATTCCTGAATTTTTACGAGCGATGACAACACCTTCGAACATTTGGATACGTTCGCGAGTTCCTTCAACGACTTTCGCGTGAACTCGTACAGTGTCACCAGGACGGAAATCAGGAATATCAGTGCGGAGTTGCGCAGCGTTGATAGATTCAATAAGGTTCATTTTTTTCTCCTCTTGCCCATCATTAAGTAACTTCTACCCAGCGGATGAACAGTTTTATTAGTATGTTCTAAGACATACCAAATCATTATAACAAATCTATTTAATATTATCAAGAACCTTCTAAGTTTTTATCAAAGTAAGTGCGTTATTTTTACCCTTTGGGCTATGGCTGCCTAACTTTATTGTTCAAATTCTAAAGTTTTAGATCACCAGCTAATAACCTATTCGCTCAATGTCAACTTCTGATTGGTTAATCATATCCACGACTTTATGGATAAGGTACATTCGTTCATCAAGCTCATTGATTTGTTTGGAACAATTTTGTAATTCATTACTTAATTTTTCAGGAATTTTTCCATCATATTTATAGCGTACTTTGTGTTCCAATGTTGCCCAGAAATCCATTGCTGAGGTACGTAATTGTACTTCGACCCGACAGGTTTTTTCACCAAAAAGTTTGCCAATATTAACTTCCAAAATCATGTGATAACTTCGATAACCACTTTCTTTCACATTTTTTAGGTAGTCTTTTTCACTAACCACTTTAAAATCTTCTTGGTTTTTGATGATTTCTACTATTTCGTATATATTTTTAGCATAAGCGCAGATAATACGTATACCAGCTACATCTGATAAAAATTCCTCTGCAGCTTCTGCTGTGATTGGTAAATTTTTCTTTTTTAATTTTCCTGCAATGCTTTCTGGTGATTTGATACGATATTTGATATGTTCAATCGGATTAACTGGCTCAAAGTTATTATAATAAGCTTCTAGGTTCGAGAGCTGAGTCCTGACAATATCTAATGCACACTCGTATCTTACCAGTTTTTTCTTAAGTTTTTCAAATTCTTCGACTTCAAAACGAGTCTTCAAATAGTCTTTATCCATACATTCATTATAACAAATTTTTTTATAGAACACTTCGCATAGTTGTAAGCGTTTAAGTATTTTCAAATTTTATGCGATTTTTTGTTAACTTTAACTCTTCTTTTCTATGATTTCTTGATAGAAATACCCTAATTTCTCCTGCATCATAGCCAATAAGAAGATGTTTCTCGTTGAATGCAATAGGTGCTTTCAGCATCTTAGGATTTTCTAGAATATAATCAATTAATTGATTCATTGTATAGATGTCAAAAGCTTGTTTGTGAACTTTTCTCACAGAAAATAAGTCTTCAAAACCATTATCTGTTAAACTTAAAATCTTAAGAAAATCCTCTCTGGTCAGTTGTAAAATGGGTTTTATATTGTATGAGATTTGATGATATTCCAACCACTCTATTGTGCGATAAAAACCATGATTTTTTGTGTTGTAATAAATATTAATCATGACTTTTCCTTAGTTTCTCGATTTTCACTTGTTTTTAAATTTCTTATACTAGATTCTTTTTTTCGTATTCTACGACTCGTACTTAGTTGATGCCAGAACATCTCGTTGATACATATAAATAGCACGAGCAAAATGATAAGGCAGACGATGATGGTAGTATGGTTCATGCTCGTTCTCCTTTAAATGTAAAATGTGGAAAAATTCAGCACTCTAGATATGGTTCAGAATACTGAATTTTATCAAAACAAGTGCGTACTATCTCCGCCCTTCGGACTAACGCTGTCGATGCCCGCTAAGGCGCTACGTGCTTCGCTCGCCGTTCTAACGGACAGCGTAGCAACGAAGATAGCGACTATAGAAAATGGACAAATGTTTTACGAAACCCCACTGAATAAGTCTTGACTTCATTTTGATTCCTAGGCACAGTTAGTTATCTGCTCTTATTTCTTATGCTGTCTTTTCAAATTTTCGATGTTTGAGTGTATAGACAATGTCTGAAGCTGCTGCAACATCATTTTCATGAGTAACAATAATCACGATTTTATTGTCTTCGTGTGCAATCTTCTTAAATAATGCTACGATTTGACCTGTTGTTTCTTCGTCAAGGTTTCCAGTTGGCTCATCAGCAATGATGACGTCATGATTGAGCACTAATGCCCTAGCAATTGCAACTCTTTGTTGCTGACCACCTGAAAGTTTACTGACAGGTTTGTAAATCAAATCCTCTGTCAGTCCAACTTTACCAAGTGCTTCAACAATCGAAGCTTTTTCGTTTTCAAACTTTACTGACGAAATCTTAACCGCTGTTTTGACATTTTCGTAAGCACTCATATAAGTCAATAAGTTGTAAGCTTGGAACACTGTACTGACAGTTTTTTTGCGATAACTTGTCAGTGTGTTTGCTTTTATCGGTTTATCATCAAAAGTCATTGTACCTGATTTTGGTGTATCTAGCCCTGCAAGCAAAGAGAGAAAGGTTGTCTTCCCAGAGCCTGATTGTCCAAGAATAGCATACATTGTGCCTTTCTCAAAAGTTTCAGTCACATCTTTAAACAGATACTCCTCTGGATTTGTATAATAGTAGGTCAGATTTTCAACTTTTAGTGTCATTTTTTTCTCCTGATTCTTTGTCAGTACTGACAGATTTTCTGTCAGTTACTTTTTGCCTTATGACATCAGTTGGGAAGATAATCCCAGCCGATGAAATCAGTCAAACAAGCTTTTTAACTTAGCAAGTGCGTGCTATCTCCGCCCTTTGGGCTACGTTGTCGATGCTCGCTACGGTGCCAAAGCACCTAGTCGCAATCGCAATTCCCCCACCTCTATGAGGTGGCGAGATAAGCTCTGCTTTCGTTCTACTGCCCTAGGGTCTTAGCGCTTTAGCGCTTGCGATTTGAGCTTGTTGCTTTAGCAACTTAGCGAAATCGACAGCGGAGCAAAGCGAGATAGACTTCAGGGACAGGGTGACCTCATATCTTTGATGTGAGGTTGTTGCCCTAACATTGGTGGAGGAGAAAGAATCCCCACCAATGAAGTAATCACTTCAATTGGTCAGCACTTGTTTTGGATTAAGCCGTAAAATACCAATACTTGCAAGTCCCACCGCAATCAGTGTAATCAAGATTGCTATTCCAACGAGAAGTAAGATTTCGCTAAATGATGTCTTGATGTTCAATTTTTCAAGCGCTTGAGCTTGTGCTCTAGATTGTCCAAAGCCAAAGGCTCCGCCTGCACGTTCAGCAAATCCTCCACCATTTCCTGATGGTCTTTGCATTTGTCCACTTCCATTATTTCCATTGCTACTAGGCATACCATTATTGGTTGTGGTTTGGGTAGTTTCTTGTTTTAGCAATTGTTGTCCGACCACATTTCCCACAACATTACCTGCTGCAGAAGCGATACCAACTGATACCACCATTACCATAAATAATTCAAAGAAAAATTGTCCAACAATCTTGAATTTTGATTCACCTAGGCTCATCAGAACACCGATTTCAAAACGACGTTCACGAACCATGAGCATGACAATGAGTGCAAGAATAATTGCACCCGCTACTGCAACGAGTAAGACAATATTTCTGGCAAAACCAGCAACATTATTTAGTGAAGATTTTACATTTTGGTAGGCTTGATCATTTTTGGAAACTTGGAAATTATCATCATTGACAAGTGCATTCGCCTTTTTAACAAAGCTGTCAGCATCTGCTGGATTTGTCATTGAATATGTTGCCGTTGAGATTTTACCTGTTGTTGCTTTCATTGCGTTTGCTACTGAAAGTGATGTATACATGGTATTCATGTATTCAATTGATTGTTCTGTTGAGCTACTTGTTGTTGTGAAAATACCGACAACAGTCATCTTGTAAGTTTTGCTATTGCTATCCTTCAAAGTAAAAGTTGAGCCAACTTTTAAATCGTTTTGACTAGCAAGCGTGGATTCAATAACAACATTATTTGTTCCTTCGTCAGAAGCTGTAATACCTCGTCCAGAAGTAATCTTATAGCTGTCAGTAAAGGAAGTCGAGGCTGACAGATTATTCGTACCAGAAATAGTAAAATCAGACTGATTACCAAACATTCCACCACCTTGGGCACCGCCAAAACCGCCACCTGTATTTGAATTATTAGATGTGCTTGAGTCAGACACTTTTGTAATGCCAGAATCAGCACTCGCAGATGCAGAATAAGAAAAACTGTAAGATTTCACACCTGATAAGTCAGCGATTTTTTGTGCCGTACTCTCTGAAATTGTTGGCATTTCAATCTTAAAATGCTGTCCTTGCGAGTCACTACTACTTGAATCGCTACTTGAACTATTTGAACTTTGAGCTGCTTTAATCACATTTTGCATATTAACTGACAAAGAAACCGTAGCCCCTGCTGCCTTTTTAGCATTTGCAATTGACGTTTTTGCTGCACTATTAATAATAAGACCCGAAAGTACGAAAATCAAAATTGCCGAAAATGCAATAATCAAAAGTACCGTCCGTCCAATTTTGGCTTTTGTAAAAAGCCATGCTCGTCTTATAAAATCCATATATTCCTCATTTCTAACTTTACAGTTCAAATCTTAAAAAATAGAATGAAACATCTATCAAAATAATTGTTTGCCAGTAAATTTTTAAACACATCAGTTAATTTTCAAAAATTAAGACAATAAAACCAATAATTAACTTAATATCCTTAAAAATTTCTGAAAAGCAATTAAACCGCCATTGCAGCTGTACTCGTGTCAACATTTGAAGTTGCCGTGTCGCCACTAGAATCCGATGCCCCATTTCCAGAAGTACCAGTTGTCGCACCAGTATTCGCATCAGAATTACTATCCGAATTTGAATTTCCACCAAAACCACCCGCTCGGCTACCAAAACGGTTTTGCATTTGCTGTTGGAAGTTTTTTTCTTGTGTAGCAGCGCCTTGACTCTTGCCAATAAAATAACCTGCTGTAGCACCGACCACCAATGTCAATAACGAAACCCAAATAATTGCTTTTCCTCTCAAGACCTTTACAATCTTATCCATCTGTCTTTCCTTTCATAAATATGTGAGTCAAATCGCATATAAACAGAGCGTGCAAACTTTAATTATTCTCTTATCTTCTATGCAAATATCCTAAAGCACTGTCACTCTAGGGTAGGAAAATTAACTCATTTTCTAACTTGATGAAAATATTATAAATTTCAAGACTTAATCACAGCCCAAATCAAACTTAAGCTTTACTGAAAGCACTTTATAATTTATAACAATTTGTATAAATAAAAGACCTATCAACTGATAGGTCTCATACTTAAACTTGTTATAAACTATTGAAAAATAAAGTAAATCCAAAGTGCAACTGCCGATAAAACCGCCGTAAATAACCAGAAAACAATATCAATTTTCCACTCAGACCAACCAGCAGATTTCCCAGAAAATCCACCCAATTCAAAGTGATGATGAATCGGTGTCATCCGAAAAATTCTTTTACCTCCTGTTTTCTTGAAATACGCGACTTGCAGCATAACAGACAAGGTCTCAATGACATATACCGCACCAATCAGAATCAATGTCCATTCTGCATGAAGTAAAATCGAAATAATCGCCAAAAATCCACCCAAAGCTAAACTTCCAACATCACCCATAAAAATCTTCGCTGGTTTGTGATTAAAGAAAAAGAACCCAATCAAACTGCCAACTACAGATAAAATAATCAACAAAATATCATATTGATGATGAACAAGCGCAATAATTGCATAAGCCGTTAATGAAATCGCCACAGTGATTGAAGCTAAGCCATCAATTCCATCCGTCAAATTTACAGCATTAGACCAACCAACTAACCAGATAATGATGAAGATTGAAAAGAAAATACCTAAATCCAATTTCCAACCTAAAATATTCAGCACATTTGTACTTGCCTCATGATTATAGATTAAAAATGAAACAATCCCAATGACAATCTGAGCCAACATTTTTTGCTTTGCAGTTAGTCCTTCATTGATTTGTTTGAATACTTTCAAGAAATCATCCAAGAATCCAATAACAGCGTACATTGCAAAAACCCACCAAGCAGTGATAAATGCCGAAGTAAAACGACCAAAAATCAATGCAACAATAAGTGAAACAAGCAATGAAACAACAACAAACACAAAACCGCCCATTGTAGGTGTCCCAGCCTTGCTAGCGTGTTGCTTCACATCTTCAAGCGTAGGCTGGCCACCTAGTTTTTTCTTATGGAAAAACATAATGAAGCGAGGAATTCCAATCATCGTTAAAATCATTGAAATCACTGCAGCCCCTATTCCATTCAATAACATCTTTTTCTCCTAATTTTAATTTAACTCTACCTAATAGCAATTCAAGTTCATTTTTAATCAGTTTTAATTTCAAACTTAAAATCGCCTGAATAGGCTAAGCAATCCTTTATAGCAAAGGAACACCTATCCTACAGGTTAACAAATCTTCTTAACGTTCGTAGTCTATTTTTGTAGAGTTACACTTGAGTTCTTATAAATTTTACACTCAAGTCTAATTAGTCACTAAGTTCCCATTTTTACGGTTAGTGACTGACCTTTCTTAGCACTTGTGACTGCTCCTATGCTCTGTGCCTGAACATGATTACCAGAACCTTCATATGTTACTTTCAAATCGTACCATTTTGCTAACTGATCTACCTCATCTTTGGACCAATCATACATATCTGGCATTGATTGATTCTTATCATCAGTCAGTAAGAGCACTCTAGTATTAGCAGAAACTTTTTCTCCAGCGGCAATTGATTGAGCTGTAATTTTTGTTCCAGAACCTACTATAACTGGGTCAAGTACCGTTCGACGTAAGCTATCTGATGTTTCTCCAGGGTCAGCTCCTTTGTAGTCAGAAAGTGTCACTTTACCTGCCTTATCTGTATTGTTAACAGTGTTTAACTCACTCTTTTTACTCTCTGCTTGAGTAAGAAGAGGATTAGCCACACGGGCAATATATTTCAAAGTCCACGGTTCAGATGGAATTTTAACATTCATATAGAAAATAAAATCAGGATTCTTCGGTGGATACATTACAACTGCAGAATAGAGATAGTCCTGTGAACCATCCATATACCCTCCTGTTGTTGATGCAATTTGTGCAGTACCTGTTTTAACAGCAGCAGGTTGACCATCTACCATAAATAGAGGTCCTGGAGGGATATTCTCATCTGGGTCTCCAGTAGTAGAATATGATGTTCCATAAACAGGGTCAGTATTTACATCCACCATCAAATCACGAACTTTAGTCACAGACGCATTAGAAACTGGATGACCAATGATTTCTTTTTCAGATTGTAAGGTAGTTTTTGTATTAGGATCATAAATCTTGTTCACAATATGTGGTTCAAGCATTGTACCATTACCTGCAATTGCCGTCCAACCTCTAATTAGCTGAATCGGAGTCACAGCAATCCCTTGCCCAAAAGCTGATTGAATTTGTGATACCAGATTGGCTGAAGGAAGAGAACCCGGCACTTCACCATCTAGACCTGCACGTGTTTTCAACCCAAACTTAAATTTATTAAGATAACTGTCCCACAAACTATTTCCCATATTCATTTCGATTCTACTCATCCCAATATTTGAAGACATTGCAAAACCTTGAGCATAGTTGACAATTTCAGGTAAAGTATAACTCTTATTTTCTGTTACATCCCAGTCATTAATCGTTGAATCATAAACCTGCAATTTACGCTGATAAGTTGCATTAAGATCAACTTTATTACTATCCAACGCTGATGCCATCAGGAATGTTTTCATGACAGAACCTGGTTCAAATGCCGACTGAGAGAGCAAACTATTCCAAGTAAAGTTTTTTTGCTTTTCAGCGGTGTTAATCGTCGTAGGAGTATAGGTGGGACGCTGACTCGTTGCTAAAATCTCTCCTGTATGAGCATCAACTAATGTCGCCTCAAGTGTTTGGGCACCTGTATCTTGTACCGCTGCATCCATCCTTGTTTCTAGCGTTTGTTGCAATGGGCTGATAAAGTTGTGTATACATCTTGTCCATTTTTTACAGGTTTGATCACCTTGGTTGTACCTGGAATTGGACGACCAAGAATATCTTTTTGATAGGTTTCAACACCGTTTTTACCACTTAAAATGCCATTAAAAGCTTTTTCTAAGCCCATATCTCCTTTAAGAGTCTGAGAAGTGGTAGAATCATCAGGACGTGCGATGCCGATAAACTGTGATGCAAAATTTCCTAAAGGATAAGAACGACTCCCTTGTTCTGAGAAGCCAATCCCGACAAGTTTTTCATCGTCTGCAGCCTTCCTCAAAGCTTGCATTTTTTGCAATGAAATGTTTGAGCCTTTGCTTCCAAACTGGACTTGTTTCAATTTGGAACGAAGCTGGCTATCAATTAGAGTACGGTCAATGCCTAAGTTTTTATTCAGAAAGTATTCAATTTTAGAAAATTCGGCGCTATCTGCATAAAGCTTATTGCCATTTGCATCCTTTTGTGACTTATCAAGGACAACAAAAATCGTATAAGTACTTGAATCTACCGCAATCGGAGTACCATTTCTATCATAAATCGTTCCACGTGTAGCTGGCACATTAATTGTACTCTCATAATTACTTGTTGCCATAACCTTTAGGTTAGTATCTCCCACATGATTGACTGTAATCAGCCAAACAAAGCGAAATATAAAAATCGTAAACAAAGCAATAGCTAGGAAAAAGAGGCTCTTACCTACATGTTTACGATTTCTTTCTGGCCCTAAATTAGTTCTTTTTGCATTTCTTGATATTTTTCTAAACGGAAAAGAGAATAATTTTTTAAAGAATTTTATCATTTTGTTGCTTTCAATTCATTGGAAGGATCTTGTTTCATTCCTGCTTTATTTGCAGTATCTATTACTCGATTTGGTGAAGCTAAATCTAATATTTGTTGATCATATTCAGAACTTTTTGTTGTTTGCTCAGAAATTTGAGATTTTATCGTCATCGTATTATCCTGAACTTCAAGTGTCTTTGTCTTTACATATAACAGTCCAACAGCCAACACCAAAGCGGCAACTACCATCGCCAAGTAGAATACCTTTTCAACACCACTAAATTTTTTAAACTTACTTGCTAGAACTTCTGGGGCAAGAGAATTTTTATCAATGAGATAACTATCTTTCTTCGCCGCAGTTTCTATATCAAAGTACTCTTTCGGCTGTGCTGCCATGTTTCTTCACCTACTTTATTTTATATCGTGCAATTAACTTAGCAAGTGCGTGCTATCTCCGCCCTTTGGGCTACGTTGTCGATGCTCGCTACGCCACTAAAGTGGCTATAGTCGCAATCGCAATTTCCCCACCTCTAGGTGACGGGATAAGCAACACTATCTCCGCTTAGCTACGCTGTCCATTCGCTCTATCTTCGTTTCACTGCGCTGTCGATTCTCGCTACGGCACGAACGTGCCTAGTCGAAGTCGCAACTCGCTACGTGCTTCGCACGCCGTTCTACGAACAGTCTCTGCAACTTCGTTGCAGAGACTGTTCGTTTGCTTAACTGCTAAAGCAGTAAGAGCAAACGGTAAAGCGATAAGGCGAAATGGCAAGCTCTGCTTTCGTTCTACTCCCCCAGAATCTTAGCATTTTAGCGCTTGCGATTTGAACTTGCCACTTTAGCGGTTTAGTGAAATCGACAGCGCAGCAAAGCGGAGATAGAGCGAATGGATAACGAAGCGAAGCGGAGGTGTGACCTCATATCTTTAACGTGAGGTTGTGACCTGACATTGGTGGGAGAGAAAGAATCCCCCACCAATGAAGTAATCACTTCAAACTTGATAAGCGATTACCAATCAGTTGTTGAGAAAGAACTCCTCAACAATAACAGCTCACTTTAATCTCGTTGTTTTTGTGCAACACGAAGCTTGGCACTATGTGCCCTATTGTTGAACTCAAGTTCGTCTTCAGTTGCAATTACTGGTTTACGATTAACCAGTTTGAGTTTAGCTTCCATTTCTTTGGGAAGCATAGGCAATCCTTTTGGAACATTTACCGTGCTATATTCTTTGAATATATTTTTCGTTAAACGATCTTCAAGTGAATGAAAAGTGATGACGGAAATCCGCCCTCCCACTTTCAACAAGTCTATTGCTTGTTCAATTGATTCTTCTGCTGCTCCAAGTTCATCATTGACTTCTATTCTGATGGCTTGAAAAATTCGCTTAGCAGGATGCCCTTTTTTCTTTAATTCTTTTTGAGGAAGTGCTGATTTAATCAAATCAGCGAGTTCTATTGTCGATTCAATAGATTTATTTTTTCTTGCTTGTTCAATCTTACGAGCAATTTGTTTAGAGAATTTATCTTCACCATAGCGAAAGAAAATTCTAACCAAATCTTCATAAGAATAATCGTTGACAACCTCATATGCTGAAAGTTGTTGCATTTGATTCATTCGCATATCTAAACGTGCCTCTTTTTTATAAGAAAAGCCACGCTTGCTATCATCAAACTGGGGACTGGAAACTCCTAAATCATATAAGATTCCGTCAATTTTTGTGATTCCTAGTTCAGCAAGTGCTGATTTTAAGTAACGAAAGTTACTCTTCACTAGTGTCACTTTATTGTCAACAAGCTGTATTTTAAGACGAATTCTCGCATTTTCGTGAGCAGTTTCGTCTTGGTCAAAAGCGTACAAATGACCTGTGGTAAGTTTACTCAGAAGATATTCACTATGCCCTGCACCACCTAAAGTAGCATCAACGTAAATTCCATCGGGCTTGACCTCAAGCATATCTACGGTTTCATGTAATAGGACTGTATCGTGCTTGAATTCCATAGTTTTTTGGCTAAACTGCCATTCCTCCTTGTATACTTACTGTTTATTATATCACTTTTTTGTTATTTTTGTAGTGGTTTACACAAATTGTAAATAAAATATTTGTTTTTTGAGCGCTGAATAGCTCGCAAACACTTGATATTACTAGGTTTTATCCTCTATGTTGTTTTTTCTGTCAATTGATTGACAGGCAGTGTAAACAAATCACATTATTACATTATACCAACAGCAACTAAAAATAGACTGAAGTCATCAGTCCATTTTTCTAAATATTAGCGTTTTTTCTTCTGTTGCTAATTCATCCGATTTCATCATTTCTACACTAAATAGAGCTACGATGAGAATCATTATCAGTAGGAATAATAGATAGTTGATAAGGTCATAGTGATTCACTCCATAACTCAAATCAATAATTTTCCACAGGATTACCTTAAAAATTACTATCGCGCCTATGCCCCCAGAAGAGTAGCAATTGCAAAATTTGTCAAACCAGCATCGCGCAAACGGCGAATATGTACTGTAAGTTGTGGGAAGAATAAGCCAATAACATAAATAACAAGGATGAATTCCATGACTTCTGTTCCTACAAATATTTGTCCAAAAATGAGCTGATCTAACGCTTTATTCATAACAAAAAATATGATAAACAAAATTCCGAAAATCGCAAAAACAAGTTGCGTCCACCAAAAACTTCTTCTGCTCGTACGCCCTGAAAAAGAGAAATAGCCTCGGAAATAATACTTTAAAGCACGTAATATTCCAATTTTTCCCTTATCATCCAGTACAACATTTTTTCTTTTTGGAGCTGTAAACTCGGTAATTTCTGCCGTATCTTTTGAATGAGGAAGAAGATTTAAGACCAATAATGCAAAGCTCCCTAGAATAGGGATAAAGTTAAGAAATATCAGGCCATAAGCAAGCCCTGCATCTCTTAATCTCCTGACCGTCATTGAGATAAAGGGAATCAAAGTTACCAGAAAATAAATCCATAATAGAAATAGGAAAAAATAAGAGAGCGCAGTCAAAACGTTAGGAAGGACGGGATGACCTATATGAGCGAAAATTTGATATCCTGCATAGAAAAATATCAAAAAAATAATTTGGACAAATGTGGCTAACCAGAAATCTTTCCTTGTTGTTCGCTCTCGAAAACTGCCGTATCCTCTCCAAAATTTTTTGTAAGCTTGAAGCACTTGAATTTCTCCTTTCTTGTAAAATATACTAGTTTCGCTTCAAAATGATATATGATTTTAGATTGATGCTATCTAAGAAATGGTTAACAACAACTATAATCAGTATATCTGCGTCATGATATACGTTTATTGATGACTGGTTCATTAGTTAACATTGAAATGAAGTACATTTTAGTAAGTTCAGTATAGAAACTTTATCAAAGCTTAGTGCATGCTAATACTCCGACCTCTTAGGTCGGAGATAAAGCAGCACTAAGCTTTGAATTTCGTCCGACTGAATTCAGTGGCAAGTTGAAACTCCCACTGAGTAAGTCTTGACTTTATTCATAAATTCTTGAATCATCTTCTTCATCTTCTTTATATTTTGTTGGAAAAATACATAGAATATACGTAATCAATGTGATGATATTAAATAATAAGCCCAAATTTCCCAAAAAACTATTGTGAATGAAAGAATTGATAACCACGATAAAAGCACTTAAACCAAAAATAATTGCAATCCACCAAGGCATTCCTGCATCACTTAGTCGTCTTGCAGTCAGGCTAATATTTGGAATAAGGACAAGCAAACCTACAATTGCAATAATAACACTGACTGCAAATAAACTGCCTGTGGGTTTTAATGATAAATCTAAAACTTTTTGTCTCATTTCATTTTGTGAAAGCGATGATGATTTCCCTAAAACTTCGCTCACTTGAGGAATCATTGTAAAAAATCGAATTCCGTTAAGGATGGCGAAGATAATGGCATTGACGAGAAAAACCCACCAATAGTCTGAACGGCTTGAGTAACTTTGGAAATCGACTGATTTCTTCCAATATTTAATATAAGCTTTAATCATAGGTTACCAGTACAAACTCAATTAATATTATTCATATTATTGAGTTTGTTTCCTTTCATTTTATAAGTTTCTTAGTTTACATGCACTGACGAGTTTCTGTCAGCAACCAATTATTTTGTCAGCAAGCGTTTTGCTTGCGCGAGCGCTTCTTCTGTCAAGTCATCGCCCGCAAGCATTTTAGCAATTTCATTGACACGTTCCTCAAACTTGAGTTTTCTTACTGTCGAAGTAGTTACATCATTTGTGGAGGCTTTTTCAATATAAAATTGAGTATCTGCAATAGCAACAACTTGTGGAAGGTGAGAAATCGCTAAAACCTGACCACTTTTCGCTATTTTATAAATTTTATTGGCAATTGCCTGAGCAACACGTCCCGATACACCTGTATCTACCTCATCAAATACAATTGATGTTTTGTTTTCACGTCTTGAAAAACTGGATTTAATCGCTAGCATCAATCTAGAAAGCTCACCACCTGATGCCGTTTTAGCTAGTGGTTTAAATCCTTCTCCTGGATTGGTTTGAATAAAAAATTCAATATGCTCATTACCAAGCGATGAAAACTTAGCTTTCTCAAAATTGACTCTAAAATCAGCTTTCTCCATATACAAATCAGCAAGTTCATGCTTGATATCTCGTTCAAGCTCTGTTGCTATCTTTTGCCGCTCTTGATTTAACACCTGGCTGGCTTCTATCAACTCATTTTGTGCTGATTTTACGGCCTGCTCTAGCCACTCTGAATCATGCTCAGAGCCTGTCAGTTCTGACAATTCTAACTGTACTTTTTCTAGATAATTGACGACATCGGTCAATTCTGGACCATACTTTTTACGCAAAGTGTTAAGCGTCATTATCCGGTCTTCGATTTGCAAAAGCTCTGACGGATTAAATTCAAGAGCATCCATAACACGGCGAATTTGACTCGCAACATCTTCAAGAATGTAATAACTTTCCGCTGTTTTGTCAGCAAGTTCTTGATATTCATTATCAAAATTGCTAATGCTATCAAGTTCTGTCATTGTTGTCCGAATATTGTTAAGACTAGAGTAATCTCCATCCTCATCATCCAAAGCTAGAGCGGCTGTGCTTAAAGCTTCCGCGATATTTTTAATATTATTTAACTTTTCTCGGCGTCCAGCGAGAGACTCATCGTCAATCAAATTTATCGCTGCTGCTTCGATTTCTTCTTCCTGAAATTGGAGGATTTCAATCCGCTTGGCAAATTCTTGCTCATTTTTTTGTCTGGTTGTCAATTGTTGACGAAGATTTTTAAATTGTTCAAATTTCTCTTGGTAACTATTTTTTATTTTTTCAAAATTTTCGTCCCCAAATTCATCAAGTAAATGCAGATGACTTTTAGGGTTCATTAATTCTTGACTGTCATGCTGACCATGAATATCAACAAGAAATTCACCAATCTCACGCAAAGTTGTCAGATTAACCATTTGTCCATTGATTCGACAAACTGAGCGACCATTAGCAAAAATTTCACGTCTAAGAATAATCTCATGGTGAACATCTTCAAAACCAAGCGCTGTCAGTGCTGACAGAAGTTCGGGGGCCTTCTCAAAGAAGAACAATCCTTCTATCTCAGCTTTCATCGCACCATGACGGACAAAATCTGTTGACGAACGTCCTCCAAGAGCAAACTCATTGCATCAATAATAATTGATTTCCCCGCTCCTGTTTCTCCCGTCAAAATCGTCATTCCATTTTCAAAAGAAAGGTGAATTTCTTCAATAATTGCAAAATTCTTGATTGAAATTTCTTGTAACATCTTACCTCCGAATCTTTGTTATAACTCAATTTCTGAACATTTTCCATTTAGCAGTAGAGGACGACTTTAAAAGCCAAATCATTTACTGACAGAACGTCTGTCAGTAAATCGGGAAAGTTGTCAGCGTACTGACAGCCTTTCTTTTGCAGATGAAAACTTCAAGTGTCCTAAACATTGCGATATTTGCAGGTGGATTATATCACATATTTCACACTTCTCTCTGTTGCTTGTCTATATCTCATCTGTTTTGCAAATCAATAAAAATGGCATTCCACTTTATTTAGACAATCAGTGATTCGTAGACCTTCTTAGCTTCATCATGTGTTTCAAAAATAACTAGAACACTATCATCATCTGTAGTTATTGAAAAAATTTCTGATTCGCATTCTTGTAATAAATATTTTTTCACAAGACTTGTCGTTCCAGGATTTGTACAAAGTGCAATCATGCTCTCATGAATTTTCACCTTAGTAATTGCATCAAAGGCAAGTGCTTTATGCAAACTTGACTGTAGAGCTTCATTATTTTTAGGCAAATCATAACGATAACCTCCAGTTTCAGCTGGAACTTTGATCAAAGCAAGAGATTTTATATCTCGTGAAATGGTTGCCTGAGTCACATCAATTTGATGCGCAAGCAGCCGTGATACAAGTTCTTCTTGCGTTTTAATTTCATTTTCTTTGATGAGATTTGCAATAAAGTTTAAACGTTCTTCTCTTTTCATAGTTTCTCGCTCTCTTCTTGTAAAACTGATTCAATATTGACTGTATTTGCAATTTCACCTTTTCCGTCTTTGGTCAAATGAACCAAAAATTCAATATTCCCTGCCCCACCCTTAATGGGCGAAAAAGTGAGATTTTGTACCGAAAATCCTAATTTTGTTGCTGTTTTTAATACTTTCTCAATCGTCATTTTGTGGACTTTAGGCTCTTTAATAATTCCATTTTTGCCCACCTGCTCACGACCTGCCTCAAACTGCGGTTTAATCAAAGCCACCACATTGCCACCCTCACGCAGAATGTCATAAAGTGGCGGTAAAATCAAGTCCAAGCTGATAAAGCTGACATCAATAGAGCTAAATTCTGGTTGCCCTGCCGTAAAATCCTCTAGCTGTGCATTGCGGAAATTAAACTGTTCCATGACAAACACACGTTCATCATTCCTGATTTTCCAAGCCAGTTGATTTGTTCCGACATCAAGGGCATAGACTCGTTTCGCTCCATTTTGCAGCATCACATCCGTAAAACCACCTGTGGAGCTGCCGATGTCAAGGCAAATCTGATCTGAAACAGACAATTCAAATTCACGCAAAGCTTTCTCAAGCTTCAAACCACCTCGACTGACATACTTTAACTTTTCGCCTTTGAGCCGTAACTCCGTCCCATCGTCAATCTTCTGACCTGGTTTGTCAAAGCGCTCCCCATTTTTACTATCTACAACGAGTCCCGCCATCACACCGCGTTTTGCCTGCTCTCGCGTTTCAAACAGCCCTTGATTTGTCGCTAGAACATCTACTCTTTCTTTCATTCTTGTCTTTCTTTATTATACGTATTTTATTTGAAAATGTAACCTTATAACTCTTTTTTCATGATAAATAAATTTTATTTCACTTCCAACTGATTAATGATTTTAAAAATATCGCTTCCATCAGTAACGCCAAGCTCTGTCAGCAACTTTTTAGCCACTGACAGCTTTTCTGTCAGTTGGTTTTTCGCGCCATCAAGCCCTAAAAGTGCGACATAAGTTGATTTTTCTTCAAGAATGTCTTTCCCTGGCGTTTTGCCGATTTCCTCAAAACTTGCGGTCACATCTAAAATATCATCACGAATTTGAAAAGCAAGTCCCAACGCCGCGCCAACTTCACGAAGTCGCTCAAGCTCTCCTTCTGATTTGTCAGCAATAATACCGCTCGCCACAAAGGGGAAGGTCAGCAGACGTCCTGTTTTCAGGCGATGAATTTGCTCAATTTGATCCAAACTCAGCGTTTCTCCCTCGCCGTCCATATCAAGCACTTGTCCTGCCACCATGCCAAAACTTCCAGAGGCAAAACTTAGCTCCTGCACCAGTTTAACGAGCTTTTCCGCAGGTAATTCAGCACTTGTCAAGACATAAAAAGGGTCAAAAAACAAGCTATCTCCTGCCAAAATCGCCGTTGCTTCATCAAATTTCTTGTGATTGGTGAGCTTTCCGCGCCGATAATCATCATTGTCCATCGCTGGCAAATCATCATGAATCAAAGAGCCCGTGTGAATCATCTCAAGACTTGCCGCCACAAGATAATGCGCCGAAGTCAGCTCAAGTCCAAAACCTTCAAGCAAGTCCAAAAATAGCAAGGGACGAATCCGCTTGCCGCCAGCCATCAATGAATAGACCGTCGCAGCCGACAAATGCGCAGGAATCTGCTTTTCCTGATAAAATGCTGTTAAAATATGCTCTAACTTCTCAATCTTCGTGTTCATTACTACTATTATAGCAAAAATCACGATTTTTAGTCGTGATTTTTTGAGTTTATCAGATAATTTACATTACTTTTTCATAGTTGAAAACATTACTCCACTTTTAGTTCTGTATCAACTTTAGGGGATATTGCTTTCCCAAAAGTAACCCCAACAATGATAATGACACATATATTATTAATAATAAGTATGGTATCTGCGCCAAAAGTTTGGGAAAGAAATCCAGTATAAAGTGTTCCAAGCGTGATTGCTAATTTCCCAAGAAATGAATTAAATCCAAAAAATCGGCTTTGATATTCCAAAACAACCTCGCTTTGATAAAGTGAAATAATTGGAACATTAATTAAAATCGTAACAAATCCTAAAACAACTTCTAGTACTAAAAATATCAGTAAAAAGAGAAGTTTATTTATACCTATCATTGTGATTGAAGCAACCCCAATAATAATCATAACGATACTATCTAGGATAAATAATCTTGGTAAAAATGGTTTTAGATTTGGTGTTTTCTTTAAAATTATAAGCCCTGAAAGCGCCACTCCAATCATAAATGCCACCTCAACCATTCCGAATAATTGATTTGAAATATGATATTTTTGAATTAATATTCCTGGATTGATAATATCGCCTCCAGAAGCGACAAAAAAATTAAGCGAAGCGCTAAGTAAAACCATATTTAAAACGATTCTATTTTGCTGAATAGGACGAATACCGTTTTTCATATTGACAAAAAAGCTCGTCTTACTTTTACTATTTTGTTTTCTTCTGGTATAGGATAGCTGTGTCATAAACCCACTAGAAATCAAATATAAAATTCCACCGAGAAGAACAATCATCTTAAATCCAAAGCATCCGTAAATGACCGTTCCCAGTATTGGCGCTCCAAAACCAGAAATATTATCAATCAAACTCTTCATGCCATTATACTTTTCAAGTTCTTCCCTAGAAACGATCTCCGTGAATAAAACTTTTGAAGCAAGTTCTGATGTATCAGCACTAATTGTAATTAATATTGCAAACATTCCCAACAAAAAAAGCGAAGGAAACTTAATGCTTATCAATAAAATAAATTGTCCTACAAAAAGAAAACTTGAAATTAAAAGAAAAAATGAAATAATCTTTTGTTTAGAAAATTTTTCAATCCATGTGCCGATAAAAGGAATGAACAACATTGATGGGAGCATAACGATTGCAAAAAATACACCCGAAAGTCGTAAAGAGCCATGAAGTTGAAGTATAAACAATGGGAGTACGATAGGATACATTGCTTGAGTAAATTCTGAGCAAACTCGTGAAGCAAAAAGAAATTTTATATTTCGTGTCATTTTGTTTTTTTCCCTTCTTTTTTAACTTAATCTCCAACCCTTTGGGCTACGTTGTCGATGCACCACAGGTATCCATTCGCTCTAAGCCGCTAAAGCAGCAAGGCGAAATGGTTCGCTACGGTGCTACGTGCTTCGAACGGTCTATGCAACTTCGTTGCTCCGCTGTCCATTTGCTTAACTGCTAAAGCAGTAAGAGCAAAAGGCAAAGCACCTAGTCGCAATCGCAATTCCTCCCTCTTAAAGGTGGTGGGATAAGCAGCACTATCTCCGCTTAGCTATGCTCTCCATTCGCTCTATCTCCGTTTCACTGCGCTGTCGATTCTCGCTACGGCACGAATGTGCCTAATCGAAGTCGCAACTCGCTAAAGCGATAAGGCGAAGTAGCAAGCTCTGCTTTTGTTCTACTGCCCTAGGGTCTTAGCGCTTTAGCGATTGCGATTTGAGCTTGTTGCTTTAGCAACTTAGCGAAATCGACAGCGGAGCAAAGCGAGATAGACTTCAGGGACAGGTGACCTCATATCTTTGATGTGAGGTTGTGCCCTAACATTGGTAGTGGAAAAAAATCCTCTACCAATGAAGTAATCACTTCAACAAAAAATCAACAGTCATAGATAGCTGTTGATAGTTTAGCATTTTGAGTTGAGTAAAAACTAAGTAATTCTCATATATGAAAAATGTTTATAAATCTTCTATTTCTTGATATAGGCTAGTCGCTTCTTTTGAATAACCATATTTTTCTAAATCTCTTGCGCAATCAAGCATGACTCCTTTCCCAGATGTATCTCCCTGTAAATAACGATACCAGCCCTCATGATAGCGAAGTGTAATCGCTTCATCAAAAAATTCAATCCCTATCCCTATCGTCTTAACACGATTTATATAAATCAATGCCTGACCAAGATTACGCCTACAAAGCCATGTATCTACCAAATTAAGCATTGTTCGAAGTACCATTTGCTGATTAAGATGAATATTTTTATAAAAACTTGACTTTTCAAAAATGGTATCTCCATAATACTTCAACATCCCATCATCTAAATAATGCTGACAGATGCTAAATAACCATAATTCGTACCTTCCCCACTGGCTAACGGCCTCAAGGTAATGTTCTAAAAATTGAATTTCTTCTTTGAAAGGGATTCCACCCGCTGTTTGAGCTAAGGCCACACTTGTTGCCATTTTATTTAACACATTTTCTTTTTTCTGTGGCTCATTTTTCTCTTTTTCACTCCAGTAATTTAACCACTTTTTGATTTTATTGAGATCATGTTCTCGGTGCGCTGCTCCGAGTTCTTTATGAAAAACGTAATCTTCTGACATTGTATAATTTTCATAGACATCAAAAAATTCATCTAAATATATCTTGGAATTCTTTAGAATGACAAAAAACTTATCTACAGTCAAGCTTGTTTCTCCACGCTCAAACTTAGACTGCTGACTAAAAGAAAACTCTCCTGCTGTTACATCTTTAAGTGTTAAATTTTTTGCTTCTCTCAACATTAAAAAGGTGGGGCCAACTTTTTTATCCATTTTTTCTCTCATTTTTCATATATTCGAATGAAGTTAAGACTTATTCAGTGGGAGTTTCGTAAAACATTTGTCCATTTTCTCTAGTCGCTAAAGCGACTGATAAAAAAAGAAACTCACCACTGAATTTAAGGTACAACCTCACATCTTCGATATGAGATCACACCCCCGCTTCGCTTCGTTATCCATTCGCTCTAAGCGACTACAGTCGCAAGGCGAAGTGGTCTTGTCCAAGAAGCCTAGGAGCTAAAAGCGCCAAGGTCCTGTGACAGTCGGACGAAATTCAAAAATCTCCATTCCAATCAGGTGCTTTGCCTTTTGCTCTTACTGCTTTAGCAGTTAAGCAAACGGACAGCGGAACGACGAAGTTGCGGAGACCGTTCGCAGAACGGCGTACGAAGCACGTAGCGCCGTAGCGAACCATTTAGCGAATGGATACCTGTGGTGCATCGACAGCGTAGTCGCAAGGCGGAGATAGCACGCACTTGCTTCGATAAATTATACACCTTTCTCAGTAAATTATCAGAAATTACGCTATATTGTTGTTATTTGGCGCTCAATATTAACGATTGACTCTAATAAATCTTGATACTTTCAAAAAGAATTAAATAAAAATCACAGCCAAAACTGTGATTTTTGAGTTTTCTCAATCATTTATAACGCGTTTTCATGACATTACTAGCAAGCGCTTGGATGTTTTTCAGCGTGCGCTCTTTTTCCATTGCTTCTGCTAAGCTCAATGCTGAGCGCTGAATGGAGTATGATGCGAGCAAGACCTCATTCATCTCACCCAAATCATCGCCCAGTGCGCCACAAAAGGCAAGGGTTGGAACATGATATTTTTCGGCAATTTTTGCCATGCCGTAGGGAACTTTGCCGTTCGCCGTCTGGAAATCCATGCGCCCTTCGCCTGTGATGACGAGGTCTGCGTTTTTCACTTCCTCTTCAATGCCGAGAAGAGCGGCGATTTTGGGAAATCCTGCTTCGATGATACCACCAAGCATTGCGATAGCGCCGCCAAGTCCGCCTGCAGCACCTGTGCCTGCAATTGTCTGCAGGTCAATGCCGTACTGCACTTTGACTTGCGCTGCGACTTTTTGTGCCTCTTGGTCTTGTTGCGCCAAAATTTCGGTTGTGCCACCTTTTTGCTTGCCAAAAAACTTAGCATAGCCTGCCTCGCCTGCGTAAACGTTGGTCACATCAGCAAGTCCAGTGATTTTCACATTTTTAAGCACAGGTAAATGCTCAAATGAACCACCTAGCCCTTGCAACAATCCCAGTCCACCGTCTGATGTGCCCGTACCGCCCAGACTGAGCATGATTTCAGTTGCTCCACGATTTTTCGCATCGATGAAAAGGGCAGCTAAACCGCGTGTAGTCGCCTGTTGAATGGTTTCAGCAGACGGTGTGATTTTGTCAATGCCGACGACTTCTGCGGCTTCGATGACCGCGAGCTGGTCTGCGAGCAAGTAGCTTGCTTCGATAGGACGCTCCAGCAAGTCCACTGTTTCAACGGCAATCAACTCTCCGCCAATTCCGTGTTGAAGTGCTGAAATCGTGCCTTCGCCACCGTCTGCAATTTCAAAAGTCGTGACATTGGCAGCTGGAAAAGCAGACAAAATGCCTGCTTTCACTGCGTCATTTAGCTCTGCGGAAGTCGCTGAGCCTTTAAAACTGTCGATTGCTACTACTATTTTCATTTTATTCTTTCTAGGTTCGGACTGCCACGAACTCAGCACGCTGTTCACAAAGTCGCTTTTAATACTGTTTAATTTCTAAATGTATCATTTAGAAATTAAAGTTTGCGTTCCACGCAAACCACTCCTTGCGCAAGCGCAAGGCAGTATATTTGTAGTTCATCTATTAAATCTGTTGCGCAGATTTAGAGGTGAACTAGTTTAACTTTCATTAAAAGTGAATAAACAACTTGGCTCACTGTGCCTGAGTTCGCAAGCGGGCAATCCTCACACCGAAATTCTCACTGTGATGACTTGATTGGGCTTGACTGTACCGTCAAATGTGCGGTCGCGGATGACTTCTTTGAGCGAATGAAGCACGTAGTGGTCAAAGCCTGCTAGTTCTAGTTTAACAGATTTTTGGCTTGGATTGTAAAATCTTGCCAAGATTTCGCCTGTGTTTTCAGATTTTTTGACCGTTGACAAGACCAAATCATGATTTTCTGCGCTAAACATCGAATAGCGACAAGGCGTGATTTGCTTGCTTTTATTGAGTTTCATCGCGTGGAAAGGCATTTGGTTATAACTTTCGACTTTGGCATGATAAATTTTTTCAGCTTGTGCAACCTCGACCGCCGAATTTGCAAAGGTCAGCGCCAAATCAAGCGTGAGCTTACCCAACATCTGTGAATCTGGCGTTGGTAATTTGATACCTGATGGTCGTCCTGGACGGCGGTGGAGTTCTTCCTTGCCCAGCACACCGACTGAGCGCAAGACCGTGATGGCAATCGTGTCAAACTGCTGACCGACAATTTCGTATTCTCTTGATGAATTTGTCAGCACTGCCACAGCGTGCTGGTCGTCCTCCAGCCCAACCAGTCCCAAGAATGGATAAATCGCGTCAGGTCGCTCGTCCCAGCCCTCAGCCTCCCAATAGGCCAACGCGTCATCGACCACAGGACGGCGAATCGTGCCAAATTGGTTGCTGGCAAAGCTCATGCTTGACGCAATCCCAGTCGGTATCAGCAGGCGCAGGCGGTGGTCTTTTGCAGTATTTTCTATGGTCAATTCAACTTTAATGATGGGCGAATGTTTTTCGACAAAGAGTTTCAAACTGACAGGAATTTTGACAATGCTGTCAGTACGCTGACGGCTTTCTGTCAGTTCTGACGGCACTTCAAATTCATAATCTGAGGTCAAGATAAATTCATTTTCATACTCTAAAATTTTGACACTAGCCTGAGCTTGAGCGATGGACGAAATCGGAATTTCGTCAGCCAGCGGTGAAAAATCGTATTCGTCGCCGTCATCTGCTGTATCGTCCAGACTGAAAACATTTTCGTAAGTGCGCTTTGACTTTCTGTCAGTGATGTTGACCGTGCCGTCAGCATTTCCTATCAGCTCAAAATAATCTGTCAGTAGCTTGTCAGTAGGCTGACCAGTCAGCTCAGGGCGCGTAGCTTCACTGACATAAAGTAGCTCGTAGCCCATGGCTGGCAGCTCGCGCATCAGCTCAATTTCGTATTGGAAAAAGGGTTCATAGTTGCCATAATGCACGATTTGACGGTCAATCAGCCCCGGGTCAAGCTCACTGACAGCACGCAAGGCATAACTGACAGGATTTCCGTCAACATCTATCAGCTCAAAGCCTCCCCAGCGTGTCGTGACAAGGGTTTTGACCAGTCTGTCCGTTGCGTAAGGCAAAAAATTGAAAATCCCCAGCTTGTCAAATCCTGCCTTGTCAGGCGTTGCTTCGACGATTTTGCGCTTGTAAAAGTCAATCAAGCGGTCGCAGCGCTCCTCAGCTTCTTGGTAGCGCGCCTTGATTTCACGGTGAACTTTGTCCGAGCAGCACGCCCCATGGAGTCGTGTGCATGATTTTTCAGAAGCAATTTCCAGATGACCTCAACCAAGCCATGCTCATATGAAAATCCAAGGTCAAATGCCATAGACATCAAGGGTTCAAGCACATTGGTCAGCTTGTTTTCAATGCGCGTATTCATCGCTTTCAGGTCTTGCCGCTGTGCGAAAATCGAGCGGTGCACGCGTGAATATTTGCCGTCAATAAATTCGCCATGCAAAGTATCCAGATTTTCATGTTTTTCGATTTCTTCAAAGACATTTTCATAGCGTGACAAGAAAAATTCACGGTCAGGGTAAATTTCATTAAGCTGCGCCAAAATCTCGAAAATATTTTGCTGAATCGGCATTTGGTCATGACCATTTGGCAATAATTCGGTCGCACCTGTTGCACCCTTATCCAGCACTTTGAAATACTTATCCAGTCGCTCTTTCAGGGCATCTGGCTCTGTTGGCAAATATTTCCCAATCGCATAACCCAGCGGAAAGAGCTGCACCAAGACACGCGAACCGTCGTCAGATTCCCAGTAAAACTCAGTCTTATCTGTGCCATGACGCTCCGAAACCCCGCGCCAAAAAATCGAATATTGAATGTCAAACTGATTTAAAATCATCGGCATTTGCGACGTCTGCCCGAAAGAATCAGGAATGTAGCCAATCGCCATCGGTTGCCCCAGCTCAATGCAGTCTTTGTAGCCGTAGAGGAGATTGCGCGTAATGGACTCAGCGCCTGTCGTCATCTCATCGGTTTGCGACACCCAAGGGCCGACAATTAGGCGCCCAGCCTGCACCAACTTCCGCACGCGCGCCTTATTTTCAGGCTTGACCTCAAAATAATCCTCTAAAACCGCCGTCTGACCGTCCAGCACATAGCTTGGATAATCAGGATTGGACTCCAGCATTTCCATGATTTCGTCCATATTATTAACCAGTAAAATCTGGCTTTCTTCCGTTGAGAAATACCACTCTCTGTCCCAATGCATATGTGGGACAACGTGAACACGTTTTTTCATAATAAGATGTGAGGCCGACTGTTCTGAAATGATGAAAATTAGGACTTAAATAGTCCAGTAGACTATTTAACCCAAAAGTAGAGCAGACAAGTGGTTCTGCGCTTGAAGCACTACTTCAAGGTTGCAAATAGAATTTGCAAAGCAAATTTCATTCGTAAAGGCAGGTTCCATTCTGTCTATTTTCACTCACTCCAAAGAAGCCGAACTCAATTCCTTTCTAATCTTTATGCAACTTTACGCAATTTCGCTTGACGCGTAACAATCAAAAGAATTGTAGAAACAGCTGCTCCAAGAATCGCTGCTCCAAACCAAACTAAATCAGCTGTCCAAATATTCGAACCTCCCTGAAGTAATGCCAAAGAGAAAATACCTGCTCCTGGAACATTTAACCCAATGTTAGCCGATGCAACGATACTTCCTGTTACCAAAGAACCTGCAATAAATGAACCTAACACCCGAATCGGATCTCCCATAGCAACAGGAATTGCACCTTCAGTAATTCCTGCAAAACCTAAAATCCAAGTTTGCGTTCCAATCTCACGCTCCTCTGGTGTCCAAATATCTTTTCTGATGAACATTGCCGCAGATAAACTGAAAGCAGAGACCATTTTAACAGAGGCAAAAATTGCATAAGGGATAAAGTTACCAGAAGCCATTGCCCCAATACAGAAAGCGTAAGCTGCTTTATTGACAGGACCACCGAGGTCAAAACTAACCATTGCCCCAATAATTGCGCCAAGCAAAAGTGCATTTGTTCCCTGCATTGATTTTAAAAAGTCAAGGAGTGCAGTATTAAGCCAAGCAACAGGTTGACCAATGATAAAAAGCATTAAAATCGCGGTAATTAAAGTACCTACCACAGGATAGACCCAAAAAGTTACAAAACCTTTAAAAATTCCTTTTGTTTTAATATGGCTCTTCATCCATTTCATCAAAAATCCTGCAACAAGACCTCCTAACATCCCACCAAGGAAGCCCGAATTAATGGCAGTTGCAGCAAGACCAGCCGCAAAACCAGGAGCAAGACCAGGCTTATCTGCGATAGAATAAGCCATATAAGCCGAAAGGATAGGTACCATCAAGACAGAAAGCATATTTCCGCCAAGCGTTTTAAGTGTAAATAACCAGAAGTTATTAACTGCTGGCGCAATTGGGGTCGCCATAAGATTTTGTAAATGGAAAATCTGTGTTGCCATCACAGCAAATGCCCCAATCATCCCGCCTGCAATGATAACAGGAATAATGTAAGAAATCCCTGTCAATACCGCGTCTTTAACTTCTGTCCAAAAATTCTTTTCTTGGATGTCATTGTTTTCAATCTCATCGTCATAAGATGGAGTATAGTTCTCAGCTTTTAAGAGTAGGTCACTGATGACCTTATCTGCGTTTTTTATAGGTTCTGCGACTTTGACATCAATTTTAGGTAGTTTTTTGAATCTTTCTAGTTCTTTGAGCGCCACATCATGAGCGAAGATAATCCCGACTGCATGGTTGATATCTTTTAGCGTGATACGGTCTTCGATCCCATTTGCTCCCTGCTTTTCAACTTTAGCAGTATAGCCAAGCTCTACCGCTTTCTTGGAAATTGCTTCGGCTGCCATATAGGTATGCGCAATACCTGCTGCACAAGCGGTAATACCAAGAATTAATCCCTTATTTTCTTCTGATGCTGAAACTATTTTTTCATCTGCTGTTGAGAGGATTTTTAGAAGTTCAGAAGGATTTGACGCTGTTTTGATTTTCTCTAAATAATTACTATCGCCCAGTCGAGTCGCGAGTTCTGCAAGCAAGTCTAGGTGTGTACTTCCTGCTTCTGTTTCTGGAATCGCAAGTACAAAAAGTATATCCACACGACTTTCTGTATTCAACGACGGGTACTCTGCTGCTATTAATGGTTTTTTTAATCTAATTACAGCAAAAGCTGCTTGCTTCACTGTAACTGACTTTCCATGAGGAATAGCCAGACCATTTTCAAAACCTGTCACTCCCATACTTTCACGGTCATATAGCGCCTGTTTAAAGTCTGCTGCTTTCTCAACCACACCTTGCTGCACAAACTTTTGAGCAATAAACTCAAAAATTTCTTCTTTTGTAGTGAAGGATTGATTGAGAAAAATCAAATGTTCAGATGTTGCCGCTGATAAATTCATGATAACCTCCAATAAGCTTGAGTCCAGAACTTAAAAACGATAAAAAGTGAAATTTATGCACAAAATATCAGCTCATATCGCTATTGCCCTAATCGTTACTCTTAGGTGTCCTTGCACTCAGTTTTAATTTATTTTTCTATAAATTTATCTTATCATGAGAAAAGCGCTTCCCAAAAATTCTGGGAAAAAAGAAAGGCTTTACACGAAAGCCTCTAAAATTGGTGTAATTTTACACGGGAATCTTGTTAATCAATTGGTGGTTTTATTATTTATATCGAAATTGAACTCATAAATTAAAGCAATTTTTATTTCAAAAAAGCCTGAAATAGACTATGCATCACAATCAATATTGGTGTTTTATCCGTGACATCGTAGTTATCAACGATTTCTTTTTCTGTATAACAAAAAAGTGAAATATCTGAAAGTCGTGCTAGTCGATTATCTGTCAAATTAGTCAAACTAATGATTGTATGCCCTAGTTTTTTCGCATGATTTGCTAAGTCAATCACAGAATCTGTTTCTCCTGATAGGCTGATAAAAAAGAAAATTTCTTGCTCCGCGTGTTCCATCCGATGTCTGAGTTTATTTGGGTAGGTATAAAACAAAAATTTATCATCTAAGGCGTAGAAATTATCCACACAAATTTTGGCGACAAGTCCTGTCTGACCCACTGCATAAAAATTGACCGCTTTAGCCTTTTTGAAAGCCGAGATTACCTTTGTTTCACGCGCCTTATCTATCAAATCAATATTTTTTAACAGAAGCGCTGCTTGGGGTTAGAAGGCAGTTTTTTATCTGTTATTTCATGTCTTAACTCAGCTTTTAACTCTGAAAAACCCTTATAGCCTAGTTTATGACAAAAACGCGTGATTGTATTTGGCACGGTATAAATCGTTTGAGCTAGATGAACAATTTTCATCTCAACAACTTCTTCTTTATGCTTGAGAATATAATCTACAAGGTCATCTTCAAGTTCTGTTAATTTATAATCAAAATTTATGGTACGGCTTTCAAAATTCATATCTCCCTTATTGTAACCTGTTTCACTAAAATTAGTCAAGGCTTATCCAAACATACTGATAAGGATTTAGCGTTCCTGAGAATACAGTTTGTGTGATAATATCAAGCCCTGAGAGCGAAAGTGTAACAATTTCATCACTGATATTGATGATTGAAACCAAGTTTTTTTTACCATATTCGCGCTTCAATGCAAAGACTCGTTCTCCAAAATCCAAAATCTCCTGATTGCCATAAGGGTTAAAAGCTCTTTCATTTTTCCTGACTTTGAGAAGTTGAGAGAGTTTTTCGTAAATTTGTTTTCGTTCAGGATTGTTTTCAAGTTCGGCATAAAGTTTGCTTTTGTCTAGTTTTTCACGGTTGATTCGCCTTGCTATTCCTGTTTCTTGGACGGCTTTTTGGTCATTTCTTGAGCCGAAAATGGAGTGATAATAAATGGCAGGAACACCGAGAAAACTCAGTAAAATCGCGTGTGCAGCGAGTAGCTTCTCGGCTGAGCCAAGTGCTGAGAGGTAGTTGATATTCAGCTCATAGGGCGACTGACTGCCGTCAGGATTGTTCTTGTAGCTGACTTTCCCGCCGTTTTTCAGCACTTCTTCTGCGATTTCATCTCGTTCCTTATTGCTCAAAATGTCCTCAACAGGGCGTAGCCCAATGCCGTCATGACTGGCGAGGAAGTTGAAATAAGTGGCGCTGTCTGACACAGGTTTTATCGTTTTTGCCCAGTTGGTCAGTGCTGACGAATTTCCTGAAATGAAACTGTGCAAAACCAGCGGTGGCAAGGGAAACTGATAGACCATGTTTGCCTCGTCCGTGCCCTTGCCAAAATAGCTGATGTTGTCAGCGTGCGGCACATTGGTCTCGGTGATGATTTGGACATTTGGTGCAAGTGTATCAAGGAGTGTGCGCCAGAGCTTGATAACTTCGTGGGTTTGCGGCAGGTGCATTGAGGTCGTGCCAGATTGTTTCCAGAGAAAGCCGATGGCGTCCAGTCGGATAGAACTTGCACCGCGCGCCACGTATTCGAGTAGGACTTCGGTCAGGCGTGCTAGCATTTTCGGGTCATGTGCATTGGTATCGACTTGGTCAGCGGAAAAAGTGGTCCAGACTTTTTTGCCGTCAATTTCTGTAAATAGTGGGCTGGTGCGTGGTCGCGTTGTTTTTGAGCTGTCAAAATTTTCGTCAAAGCTGATGAAAGCGTTTTTAAAATTTTCATCTTCTGTCAAAAATTTCTGAAACCATTTTGATGATTTTGACAGATGATTGCAGACAAAATCAAACATCAAACGGCGCTCCTGCGCCAGATTTTCCACATCAGACCAATCGCCAAAATCAGGATTAATCTGCAAATAATCGACCACCGAAAAGCCGTCGTCGCTCGTGTAGGGGAACATCGGCAGGATATGAATGTCAGTAAAATCAGGCAATTTCTCCGTCACAACATCACGCAAAACCGCCAGCGGCGCGCGCGTCCCTCTCGAAAACTATCGCCGTAAGTAATCAAATAAGTCGTCTGCTCACTTACTTTTTCAACATTTTTTTGCAGATTTGTTTTTGAAATCAGGTCGGCAAAAAGCGATTTTGCCACTGACAGATTGCTGTCAGTATAGATTTTTTCTAAATGTAAATTGATTTTTTCTTGTAAGTTCAAAGTTTTATCTCCAAATTCGCAAAGTCTTTGGCTGTCAGCACTGACCGCTTTTCTGTCAGCATTTCTGACAAGTCAACTTGTGGAAAATCAGGCAATTTGACCGTTTCGTCAGACGGATTGAAGACCCGCAGGACAAAATCGTCAGTTCCTTCTGCTTTTTTGAAAGCTGACACAAATAATTTTTCTGACAAAGTCAATAAATTCAAGCGGCCAGGCAGGTTTTTCATAGCTTCAGGCTGTGGTAATTCAAAGCGCTCCAAACGTTCTTCAAAGGAGTTCAAAGTTTGCAGTTGATAAGTCAGCTGACCGCTCGCAAAGGCTTCTGCCGCATGATATTGCTCCGCTACATCAAGCTTTTCTGCCCATTGATAAGCATAGTCAAAGCACAAATCGCCCAACAGCTGCGCATCTGGCGTTTCCACAACCTTGTTGTTAATTCCTGACGCGCGCCCAGGCCGCCAAGCCAGATCATCTCGTCCAAGCAAGCCCACCGAGCGAAACAGCGTCAAATTCAGGCTGTCAGCCGTCGCCTCATATTCTTTCAGCCCTTTCGTGTAAAGGCTGACCACGCCCGTCGCTTCGGGCACCACGACAAAGCGTTCCAGCGGATAAATCGCCTGCGGACTTTCGACAAAGCCCTCCTCGCGCCAAGTCGCCAGATGAGGATTGACATTTTGCCGTTTTTGCAAGCTAAATCCTTGATCGCCGTAGCTGATTCCCGCTTGATTTTCGCCGTAAAAGCGCACGCGCACCCGATGATTTTCTTGCTGATTCTTGATTTTGTGGGAAATTTTGATGCCTTTTGAGCCTTTTTCAAGTCTGATTTCCGTCAAAATTTCTTGTCCTGCAAGCTCGCAGGAAAGCAACATTGTGCTGGTCAGTGCTGACGATGTTGTTTTGACCAAGCTAAATTTTCCTGAGAAAGTCGGCAGGGCGCCGTCAGCTGGCGAGTAATCGTAAGAGTCGCCTGCGTCTATCGTGTCCTCAAAATCAAACCAATTTGACTTGACAGCACCGTCAGAAAGCCTTGTCAGCACTAGATTTCCCTTGTCAAAACTGACAGAATAGTCTGCGTTAGAAATTTCTGCTGACAGCTTTTCTGTCAGTACTGACGGAGCGCCATTTTCAAGCTCAAAAGTCCGATAACCGAAACCGTCAAATTTGACAGTTGCCAAAATTTCGCTTCGATAATAGCCAGGAATTTCGACCTCGCGCTCGCCGTCAACCGTGACTTTGACCTGTTTACCACCAGAAATGTAATCTTGGCGAATCAAAACCTGCTCAACATTTTTCAGTCGAAGCTTTTTTTCAGCTGTGAAAATCACAAATTTAACCGTTTTCGTGATTTCCTTTGGCAAGAGATTGAAAGCAATCACTGTATTGTCTCCAATGCCGCGCGCAATCTGCTTTTTCAGGATATTGATATAGCCGTCGGCGATACGTTCAATCTTCAACAGGCGATTTTTAATCGCCAAATTCGTCTCGTCAGAATTACAGCCACCGAGCGAATCATGGGCGTGCGCGTCAAATAATTCACGCAAGCAATCATTGATCCAACTTTGCGGATAAGCGCCGCCCAATTTTTCTGTCAGCACTGACAGCGGCTCCAGCTGCTGATAAATTTTTTCTTCCACGCGCGAATTCAGCATTTTCAAATCCACCCGCTGCGAGCGAATCGTGTTGTGAATCCGTGACTTTTGACTGGCTATCAATTCGCCAGAAATCTTGTCAGCTGCACTGTCAAATTTGACAGTTCTCATAAATTCCTCATAATTTGACAAAACAAACTCATAAGGCAAATCTTGCGCATTCAACTCCGCAACCACCTGCGGAAAATACGTGCGCACCAGCACTTGATCCCCACCAGCAGGCAGGAGCAAAGGTTTATTTTCTGGTGTCATCGCTGCCAACTTGTCCAAAATCGGCAACAAAGAATGCTTGACATACTCCTCATCGCTGGCAAGAAATTTTCCAGGTCCATAACCAAAATACAGATTATTCGCCTGAACCGTCTCTCCATTTGGCGCTGCCCAGATAAAATTCAAATCCTTCTCAACTTGCGCATTGTATAGGCCACGTTGCAGGACAGCGTCATTTAGCCCAAAACGCTTGAAAATACTTGGCAGATAAGCATTTTGTCCAAAAATATCAGGCAAATAGCCCACAGACATTGAGCCACCGAGCGCATCAGCGCCCATTTTCCCAAGCAATAAATTACGAATCACAGATTCCGTTTGATTGAGCAAAGTGTCACATTGCGTGTACCAAGGACCAATTTTCAACCGACCGCCTGCAATCAAACGCTCCGCCAATTCACGTTTTTCAGGATATTTGCTAAGAAAATCCTGCATCACGGAATATTGCCCATCAAAAACATAACTTGGAAATTCTTCATGTTCATTCAAAAAATCCAACAAAAAATTCATATTTTGTGACAAAATCACATTGGAATCTTCCTGTGAAAAGTACCACTCACGGTCCCAGTGGCTGTGGGGTACGACATATACTTTACGTTTTTTCATTTTTTTCTTTCTTTTTTTGGAAATTTACTAATAGTGGGTGCTCGCTGGACTATCTCCTTTATTTTCTAAGTGCTGTTTAGTCTCGCTATGCGAGCCGTTACAGTCCTAAGAAAATAATAGTCGAGGATTCCAGCTCCGCGAAGTATCTGCAAGTAAACTTGCTGATACTTCCGCTATTAGTAAATTTCCCTTATCAACCGCTATGCGGAAACTTGGCTTTGCCAAGATTTTTTAAACCCTATAACAAACACCAAAGAAAGGAGAATTTCTTCTCCTTTCCAGCGATTTCAAAGTTAATATTCAACCTTTTCGCCACGGGCTTCGCGTCGTTTAATCAGGGCAAAGCGGACAAAAATATTGAGAAATGCGACAAGGAGTACGCCAACAAGCAAGCCAAGTAAGTAGGCTGGAATATTTGTCACCAAAGGCCAGCCCCAAACGGCAGGCAATGGCAGCCATTGCACCGCACCGAGCGCGACCGCAGTGCAAGAGCCAGCAATCGCACCAATAATATTAATCGGCACCACAATCAAAGGATTACGCAGCATGAAAGGAATCCCACCCTCAGAAATCGCAATGAAACCAAGGATAAATGAAGTACCACCAGCGACACGCAAATCTTCAGGATAAACACGACGACGGACAACAAAGCGGTCAATAATCGTAGATAAACCAAGCCCAATCGGCGGAATGACAATCGCTAAAACACGCGCTGTCAAAGGAAAAGTCTTATCCGCAGCCAAGGCAATATTAATCGCACCAGCCGCTTTATTGACAGGTCCACCAAGGTCAAATGCCGTACAAGCCGCAATAATCGACGACAGAAGCAATTTGCCAGAGCCTGACATTGAGGTAATCCAGTCAGAAATCGCTGCGTTCATTCCACCAAAAACAGGTTGAACCAAAGCAAAATTTAACACAAAGATAATGAAAACAGAAATTCCAGGAATCAAGAACATCGGCTTAATCGCCTGCAAGTTTTTAGAAACCTTGACGTGTTCATTGAGCCATTTCACACAGAAACCAGCAACCAGACCTAAGATTAAAGCCCCAAGAAACCAGATGGAATCGCCCCTTTATTAAAGGCTGCCAGTGAAGCAATCGCAGCATTTGTGCCGTCCACACCAGTAGGCGCAGTCGTCGCAGGAATCCCGATCGATGCCCCCCAAATCGTGAATTGCAGACCACTAGAGAACAAACCGCCCGCAAAACCAGCAACCAAGCCTGTCCGCCCAGCAATCGAATAAGCCACGAACATTCCAAAAATAGGATAAATGAACTTGAGCAAGAGACTACCAAAAGCATAAAGATAGTTGGTGTAAAGGGTCAATCCGCTCGCCGCAGCCGCGCCACCAGGGAAGTAAGCAGCAGACCCCACCGCCGTCATTGGCAAATGCAAAATGTAAGCCCAAACCAAAGTCGCAACCCCATCATCAGCCCAGCAGCCACGAGCAAAGGAATCATGTAAGAAATCCCTGTCATGACTGATGTAGAGAGCGTTTTGAGGAAACTTTGCTTCTGCTCAGGTTCGTCAGTACTGACCGCATTCTCGTCAGCTGGTTGATAATTTTTCGCTTTTTCGAGTAGGTCATGGATGACCTTATCCGCATTTTTGATCGGTTCAGACACAGGCACATCAACCTTTGGCAATTTTGCAAAACGTTCCAGCTCTTGTAGCGCTACATCATGCGCAAAGATAACACCGATGGCTTTGTTGACATCAGTCGCGCTCAAGCGATCCTCAATGCCGTTAGCGCCTTGTTTTTCGACTTTAGCAGTGTAGCCAAGCTCTACCGCTTTCTTGCTGATGCTTTCTGCAGCCATATAAGTATGCGCAATTCCAGCCGCACAAGCGGTAATGCCCAAAATCAAGCCCTTATTTCCAGCTTGAACTGGTGCAATTTTTTCCTCTGTTGTTGCCAATAATTTTAAAATCTCAGCTGAATTGCTCGCTGATTTCACCTTCTTGAAATAATCCGCATCGCCAAGACGCGTCGCAAGCTCTGCCAAAATATCCAAATGCGTGCTACCTGCTTCGCTTTCTGGAATGGCTAGCACAAACAGCGTATCCACTCGATTATTAGGGGCAAGCGAAAGATATTCAGCACTCGCAAGAGGCTTCGCCAACCGAATCACAGCAAAAGTCGCCTTTTTGACTGTACTTGATTTACCATGTGGAATCGCAAGTCCATTTTCAAAGCCCGTCAAGCCTTCATTTTCACGGTCATAGAGCGCCTGCTTATAATCCGCCGCACTTGCAACGACCGCTTCTTCAGCAAATTTCTGAGCCACAAACTCAAAAATTTCTTCCTTCGTCGTAAAAGCTTGATTAACAAAAATCAACTTTTCCGATGTTGCATGAGATAAGTCCATGAGAACCTCCGATAAGATGTGAGTCTGGTCTAAAATACTGTGCTTTAAGCTTAAAATTCAAGAATAGCAGATATCAGATTTTCGTGAACTGCTTTAAAGTGATTAAAATTCGTGATTTTACGTGAAGCTTAAGCCCAATTTATTTTCTTACTTTAGTAAGACAAACTCAATTCATAAATTTTCTATGCTTTTATCTTATCATGAATGTAAACGTTCTTTTATCCAATTTCTGGATAATTGTCCAAAATAAGTAAACGCTTCATTTTTTGTGTTAAAATAATAATATGGGAATATTATTAAACAACTTTCAGAGTCAAATGAAGTATTTGACTGAAAGTGAACTGTCCGTCTTCGTTGAAATAGATAATCGACCAGAAATTCTAATTTCATCAAATTTAACAAAACTATCTGCTGAACTTTTATCATCTAATTCTACAATTATAAGACTTTGCCAAAAATTGGGGTTTACTGGATTCAGTGAATTTCGCTCGGAGATTAAAAAATTAATTGAACAAACAAGGTATAGCGCCCAACCCGATTTACTAAAACGCTACCAATTTTTCTTTAATGAGATTCTACCCAATATTAATCAAGATAAACTCGAATTTTTTGCTGAAAAAATTCACAAATCAAATAATATTTTCATTGTAGGACTTGGATTGACCAAACCTATTGCCGAATATATGTCAAAATACTTATATCAACTTGACCGAGCAGCGATTTATGTTTATGAAAGCCATATGCTTGATTTACTCCCCAATCTTCTTCAACGCTCTGATTTAGTGATTTTTATCTCTGAAAGTGGAGAAACAAAGAGTTTACTCTCATGTGCCTCAAAGGCAGCTCAAAGTGCGGCGACACTTCTTTCTATCACTAATTCCCAGCACAACCCCCTTAATCATACTACTCATATGAGCCTAACTTCACGCATGCCTGAAAATCATTATCATAACTACGATGTCACAAGTCGAGTCTTCCAGACCGCTATCATTGACCTTGTTTTAGATATCTATCTCAATAAATACCTAAAAACTCCCGAATAACGGGAGTTTTGGTTTTATGGCAGAAGCTGAATAGTATTAATAACTTTTTTGTTCTGGTGAGAACTCACTTTCACTATCATCTTTTCCAACAATTTTTACAAGTGTTTCTTCTGCTTCATTGAGTGTTTTTTTCAAGCTTTCAGATAACTTCATTCCTTTTTGAAATTCTGCAATCGCATCTTCCAAAGCGACATCACCCGACTCCAATTTTCGAACAATTGTTTCTAATTCTGCAAGGTTTTCTTCAAATTTTTTCTCTTCTTTTTTAGTTGGCAAGATAGCTCTCCTTATATACTAACTTTAAAATCTAAGTAACAACCGCAATTGACGTCTATTTTTATCAAAGCAAGTGCGTGCTAATCCCCTACCTCTTAGGTAGGGGATAAAGCAGCACTAAGCTTCGAATTTCGTCCGACTGCTCTAGGGCGTTAGTGCTTTAGCACTTAGGCTTCTGGGACAGGGTGACCTCATATCGAAGATGTGAGGTTGTGCCCTAAATTCAGTGGTGAGTTGCCCTTTTATCAGTCGCTTTAGCGACTAGAGAAAATGGACAAATGTTTTACGAAACTCCCACTGAATAAGTCTTGACTTCATTCATCGTCCTCCCATTTGCTCTCGAAAAATTTTCCCATTAAGCAAACAAACAGTAGAGCGAAGATAGAGGCTAGACAAAACAAACGGCGTGCGCCTGCGAGTGTAATATCTCAGAGATAATACACAGCCCGACTGTTCTGATATTGTTTTTAATCCAGATACACCCTAACAATTGACTATTGGATTTGCGCACTGACTGTGCCATCACTCAATCCAATTTCAATCTTATCACCTGTTTTCACATCTTTCACACTTTTGACAATTTTTCCTTCGTTGTCAGTAATGACAGAAAAACCACGCGCTTTTATTTTAGAAATGTCCAGTAGAAGTAAAGACTGATAAAGACGTTCTGTCAGGTTTTTCTTGTGTTCAATAATTTTTGTATAAGCTGGCACTAATTTTGTAGCTGACAGTTCATAGCGATGTTGACTCGTCGCTAATTTATTTTCTGTCAGTACTGACAAACGCTCTGTCAGACGATCTAGTTTCTGTAAATGACCATCGTAAAGCCTTTCCGGCTGTCTGAACACCACAGAATTTGACAATTTATCGACTTGCTCTCTTTTGAGATTAATCAGTGTTGACAGACGATTGGTCAGTCTATTTTGCTGTTCTGCTGTCCAGTTTAAAAGGTCAATTTTAGTATTTGGCGTAGCGAGTTCCGCTGCTGCCGTGGGAGTCGCAGCTCTACTATCCGCAGCAAAATCCGCCAAAGTCACATCCGTTTCATGCCCAACAGAAGAGATGATTGGAATACGTGATTCAAAAATAGCACGTACTACAATTTCTTCATTAAATCCCCAGAGGTCTTCAATGGAGCCACCACCCCGCCCAATAATCATCACATCGAAATCTGTACGTGAAGAAGCTCGTCTAATATTTGTTGCGATTTCCTCTGCTGAACCTTCACCTTGTACTTTTGTTGGATAAAGCACAATCTCACTCATTGGAAAACGGCGCTGGACAGTCGTAATAATATCGCGAATAACCGCGCCTGATGGACTTGTTACAACAGCTATTTTATGAGAAAATTGTGGCAAATTTTGTTTCCATTTTGAATCAAATAACCCTTCAAGCGTTAGTTTTTTCTTCAATTGTTCAAATTTAATCGCAAGTGCGCCTATGCCATCAGGTACTAAACTCTCGATATTAATAGAGTAGGAACCATTTGCAGGATAAATCGAAATTCGCCCCACAACAAGCACCTTCATGCCTTCTTCAAGCTTAAAGTCTAGTTTTCTAAATTGCCCTGCCCACATGGTCGCCTGAATGACCGCACCTTCATCTTTCAACGCAAAATACTGGTGATTCGGTCTTTGCCTAAAATTTGAAATCTCGCCTGTCAAGTAGACACGCTCCAAATATGGGTCGCGGTCGAATTTAGCTTTGAGATATTTTGTTAAAGTAGATACAGATAAATATTCAGTCAAGATAAAGCCCCTCAGGATAAAGTCTATCCGAAATCTTAGATAAAATGCTCACTGTGAGCACTATGATAATATAAACTATAGGTAAAACTCCAGCAGAAAAATAATAAAAGTATAAAAATGCTATACCAAAAATAGCTCCCCCAATTAAAAGTTTAACCACTAAACCAAGTTTGATTTTCGCTTTTGGAGCGACAAAAGTACCCCAGACCCCAAGCACGACAATCGGTACAAAGATACCTGTCAATAAATTAAGTGGAAAATTAAATTTCAATCCAAACCAGACAAATATAACTAAACTTACCATTTCGCACAAAAACCGAATAGCATTGATGATGTAAAATAAATTTTTCATATTACCTGATTTCAGAAAGTCAGCATTAGTATACTATTTTTTTCATTAGTTAACTTTGCTCGTTCACATAGTTGGTAAAGTCCAAACCACTGCTAGCCCAAACCAAATTACCAATAATACATAACCCGCAACATAAATTGCTTTATGAGCAAAATCGCTACTTGAAAAACGCTCTTTTGTGTAATACACCCAAGCAACAAGTACAGCTAAGGGGGCGATAAACCATAAAATTGTTTCTAATGTCATTTTAATTTTCTCTCTGCTGCTCTCAATGTCTGTTCCATTAGCATCGTAATCGTCATGGGTCCTACTCCACCAGGAACCGGTGTAATCAAGCTCACAATATCTTTGACTTGCTCAAAATCGACATCGCCATGTAATTTTCCATTCTCATCCCGATTCATTCCAACATCAATGACAACTGCGCCTTCTTTAACGTCATTCCTACCTATGAAACGATCTTGACCAATGGCAACTACTAGAATATCCGCTTGCCTTGTGAGTTCTGATAAGTTTTTTGTCCTAGAATGTGCGATTGTTACAGTCGCATCTGCCATCATAAGAAGTTGAGCCATAGGCTTTCCAACGATATTTGAACGTCCAACTACAACCGCTTGCTTACCAGATAACTCAACATGATACTCTCGAAACATCTCCATAATCCCAGCTGGAGTTGATGGAATCATCAAAGGATTTCCTGACCAAAGTCGCCCCATGTTCATTGGATGAAAACCATCTACATCCTTTTCAGGAGTAATCGCAAGTAGGACTTTTTCTTCTGAAATATGTGCAGGTAGAGGAAGTTGAACTAAAATACCGTGCCAAGTATTATCATTATTTAACGTTTCAATCAAATTTAATAATTCAATTTCTTCTATTTCCTCAGGCAACCGAAGCACACTGGACTTCATACCTATCGCTGTTGCTTGACGTTCTTTATTTCTTACATAGATTTGGCTTGCAGGATTTTCCCCAACTAAAATCACGATTAATCCTGGAATAATTCCAGAAGCTTTTAATTTTTCAACTCTAACTTTCAACTCTGCTTGCATTTTTGCAGCGAGCGCTTTTCCATCTATCAATTTCATATTATTCATTATATCATAAGCTGAGTTGCTTCTCCTTTATCCTTTTATAATATTTCTTACTTTAAATTTGATTGTTCGTAAATTTAATTGAGTCTATTTGATAAATGCTAAATAAAGTCAGGGCTTATTCAGTGGGAGTTTCGTAGAACATTTGTCCATTTTCTCTAGTCGTCGATATCTTCGCTGCGCTACGCTGTTCATTCGCTCTATCTCCGCTTTGCTACGCTGCCGATTTCACTAAGCCACTAAAGTGGCAAGTTCAAATCGCAAGAGACTAGATGAAACAACTAGCATATCCGTTGCTGCTTTAGCGTAAACGGCTATCCTATAAAGTCGCAAGGCGAAGTGGTCTTGTCCCTGAAGTCTAAGCGCTAGGGCAGTCGGACGAAATTCAAAGATTGCCATTCCGACTAGGTGCTTTGCCTTTTGCTCTTACTGCTTTAGCAGTTAAGCAAACGGACAGCCTAGCAAAGCGGAGATAGCACGCACTTGCTTTGATAAAATATAAAATCATATAGACTTGACTTTTATCATTTACAAGTGTAAACTTTAATTATAAATAAATCTTCGATCTAACGAGTTAATAGTGTAAAAGGAGGAATAAAATGTTAGAAAAACACCATTCACACTTGGAACATGAAGAGCATATATCCATGTCCAGTTCACACCAAGTTCAGCCTGAGCATCACGATATAATCCATATGAATCAGCCACATGACATGGATATGATGAATCATGGTGGACACATGATGCATATGGGAAATATGTCTTTAAAATTAAAAGTTGCAATTATCCTTATGATTCCACTACTCCTTATCTCTCCAATTGCTGGCTTTACAATCTTGAAATTCTCTGGAAGTGAGATAGTACAGCTCATTCTTGGGACGGCAATCTTTTCTTACTCTGGTACTCCTTTTTTCAGCGGTGCAAAAGGTGAGCTTAAAAGTCATAAGCCTGCTATGATGATGCTCATCACAATGGGTATCACTGTTGCTTACGCCTATTCCGTTTATGCTACAATCATCAGTCTAACCGGTGGAATGGCAATGAATTTTTGGTTTGAGCTTTCCACTTTGATTGTTATCATGCTCATTGGACATTTGATTGAGATGAAAGCAGTCATGGGAGCGGGTGATGCATTAAAAGACCTTGCTAGCCTTATTCCCAAAAAAGCCCATCTAAAAAGCGGAAAAGATATAGATATTTCTGAGCTACAAGTCGGCGATACACTTTTAGTCAAAGAAAATGAGAAAATCCCTGCTGATGGTTTGATTTTAGATTCTGCAAATGTTGATGAATCAATGATTACGGGTGAAAGTCGTGCAGTAAATAAAAAGCCTAATGACCCTATCTATGGTGGTTCACTCAATCAAAATATCCCATTTGAAATGACTGTCACAACAATCGGAAAAGATAGCTTCCTCAATCAAGTTGCTGAACTTGTAAAAAATGCCCAATCGCAAAAATCTAATCTTGAAAATATGGCAGACAAAGTAGCTGGTTATCTTTTCTATGCTGCCTTGAGTGTTGGGATTATTTCATTTGTTTTTTGGGCGATGACTTCTAGTTTCAGTTTTGCTTTGCTTCTTGCAGTTTCCGTCTTTGTTATTGCTTGTCCCCATGCTCTCGGACTTGCAGTTCCACTTGTAGTATCGCGTTTGACAAGTATTTCTGCCAAAAATGGTTTATTAATTCAAAATCGTACTTCCCTTGAACAAATCAGTAGTATTAAATATGCATTGATGGATAAAACAGGAACTTTGACTGATGGTCAGTTCAGAGTAAGAAAGATTGTTGATTTTACTGGAAATACAGATATTTTACAACTAATGGCTACTTTAGAACAAAGTTCCACTCATCCGATTGCCTTATCTATCGTGAAATCTGCTAAAGATTTGCCACTGCTTCCGGCTGAAAATGTTCAAAATATACCTGGAGTTGGTCTATCCGGACAAATTTTGAGTAAAAGTTATGAGATTGTCAATCTTAAATACCTGCGTAAACAACAGCTTAAGTTTGATGACACACGCGTCATTGAATCTCTAAATCTTGGTTTAACCCTTTCTTTCTTGATTGACGAAGAAAAAAATGTCCTCGGTTTTATCGCTTTAGGAGATTCACCTAAAAATGATGCTAAAGCTTTTATTGCAGGGCTTCTTGCGCAGGGGATTATACCCGTGATGCTGACTGGTGATAATCAAGCTACTGCTGAAAAAGTTGCCAGAAACCTAAATATTCCAGAATTTCGTGCCGAATTAAATCCCGAAGATAAAGCAAACTTAGTGAAAGAATATCAAAAGAAAGGCGGTGTCCTTTTCATTGGTGACGGTGTCAATGATTCTCCTGCTCTTGCTACTGCAGACATTGGTTTTGCAATTGGAGCTGGAACCTCTGTCGCAATTGCTACAGCCGATGTTGTGCTCGTCAACTCTAATCCTAGTGATGTTTTAGATATGATTAATATTTCTAAGAAAATGCTCAGAAAAATGAAACAAAATCTTTGGTTTGGAGCTGGCTACAATATCATAGCTATTCCAATTGCTGCCGGGATTATCTACCCATTTACGGGACTCTACATTGATCCTTTGATTGCAGCCGTATTGATGTCTGCTTCGACCGTCATCGTTTCTATCAATGCTATGGGTTTAAAATATGATAAAAAAACGACTGACAGATGATAAAATTTTCTGTCAGTACACTTATGAATCAAAAAAAACTCTGTCAGTATACTGACAGAATTTTTTATTACTAATAAAACGGTATTTTCAATAGAAATAACCTAAATCACTAGCAACAGTTGGATAAGCTGATATCATTTTATCAAATTCTAACAAATTAATTTTCTGTTGAATCAAAATCATCAATAAATTAATGACCTCGTCAGCAACTGAACTTACTGTCACAGCCCCAACAATTTCGTTCGCATCATTGACAGCCACTTTCATTTTCGCCACAGGGTCATTTATTCGTTTATAAGTGTACCATGATGACAAATCAAACGACTTCAACTTAATACCTTCGCCTTCTAATTGCCCAACTTGCGCAAGTTTAGTAGCACCAAAAATAACTGCTGGAATCACAGGATAGTCGATAGGCTGTCTGTCAGTACTGACCAAATTTTCTCCAAGATAACGCCCTTCAAAATCCGAAACAGGAGTAAAATGGCCTTGCTTTTTTGAAATGACATCGCCAAGTGCATAGATTTGTGGGTGACTTGTTTGTAGATATTCATCAACAAATACTCCCGATTGATCCGCCCCAACACCTACTGCTTCAAGATTAAGTAAATCAACATTTGCTACCCGTCCCACTCCAGCAATGACAAGGTCTGTCAGTAACTGATGACCATTTTTGTCAGTAATGACAAAGCCGTCAATACTTTTCTCAACTTTGCTGATGTTGATATTTTCTTTAAAAACAATTCCTTCAGCCTTGAGTTGATTGAGAAAAACTTCTCCGATTTCTTTGTCAAAATGACCGATTTCCAAATCCCCTGATGCAATAACAGTCACTTCCGCTCCTGTCGCGTGAGCAATTTGGGCAAGTTCTAGAGAAACTGACCCTGCACCAATAAATGTTACTTTTCGAGGCATTTCCTCAAGTGCCAGAAAATCATTGCTTGTTTTCAGAAATTCCTTACCAACAATATCTAATTGACGAGGTCGAGTTCCTGTCGCGATAATATAATTTCTAGCTTTATAAACTTTATCTGCCACTTGTATTTCGCCAGTAGTGGTGAAACTTGCCGTGCCATAGAGCGTAGTAATCCCTGATTTTTGCAAACCAGCGAGCGTTTTTTCTTCAAGTGGGTCTGTAATTGCAAGTTTTCTCCCTCGAATGCCTTTCCAATCTAAGCTCAACTCCCCTGTAATACCTTGATTTTTTAGATTTTCAACCCGAGCTTTTGCTTCAACAACCGCCATCATCACTTTTGTAGGGTCACATCCATAATTGGGGCAAGTTCCACCCCATTTATCATTTTCAATGATTGCAACTTTCCTTTTACCATTGTTAAGAGAATAAGCCAATCCAAGTCCACCAGGCCCAGCTCCAATAATAATATAATCAAACATCCTTTCGCTCCTCCATTTTCAATTTTATTCTTTTATTAACAAATTAACATCTCTTGCTCATTTTACTTTTTTTATGCTTATTTTAAAAATATTCTGCTTGCAGTAATATTTATTCTCAAATAAAAAAACAGCGGTGTTGCCCGCTGAATTTTCTATCCTTCATTTTTTAATTGTTCTAACTCATATTCACGGACTCTTTCTGTCGCCACTTTAATTTCTACCTGTCTGATTTCTCTTGGTAAGAATTTTCTAATCTCATCTTCATTATAACCAACTTGAAGTCTTTTATCATCAACAATCAATGGACGGCGCAACAATGTGCGATTTTCATCCATAACCTCAATTAAATCATTAAGCATAATATTTTCAAAATCAATATTCAGGCGATGGTAAGCTCTACTTCTCTTAGAAATAATGTCCTCCGTTCCCCCTTCTGTTAGAGATAGAATCTCCAGAAAATCCTCTTTGCTAATTGTATCTGTTAATAAATTTACTTCCTGATACTCCATGCGATGACTTTCTAGCCATTCTTTTGCTTTTTTACATGAACTACATGCTACTACAGTATAAATTTTTATCATAAGAACTACCTCATTTACTTTTCATTATTTTCTCATTCGTTCTTAATTATATTCTAACATAAATATAAGATTTGTAAATACTTTTATTAGATAAAAATTAGCATTTAATCTAAAAATAATCTATAAGAAAAAAGACTGAAACTATTCAGTCTTTTTAACTTAGCAAGTGCGTGCTATCTCCACCCTTTGGGCTACGCTGTCCATTTGCTCTATCTCCGTTTCACTGCGCTGTCGATTCTCGCTACGGCACGAACGTGCCTAGTCGAAGTCGCAAATCGCTACGTGCTCTGCACGCCGTTCTACGAACGGTCTACGCAACTTCGTTGCTCCGCTGTCCGTTTGATTGCCATTTGGCGTTGGCACTTTAGTGCCTTACAGCCAATGGTCATGCGAAGCTAACTGCTAAAGCAGTAAGAGCAAAAGGCAAAGCGATAAGGCGAAGTAGCAAGCTCTGCTTTTGTTCTACTGCCCTACGACCTTAGCGCTTTAGCGATTGCGATTTGAGCTTGTTGCTTTAGCAACTTAGCGAAATCGACAGCGGAGCAAAGCGAGATAGACTTCAGGGACAGGGTGACCTCATATCTTTGATGTGAGGTTGTGCCCTAACATTGGTGGGGGAAAAAAATCCCCCACCAATGAAATAATCACTTCAATTTATTTTTGCACATAAAACTTTTAAATATTAGTCAACCAATAATGTAACGAGCCCTCTCTATTACTTATATACCCGATGAATGCGATCAGAGAGTAAGCATAAGACTTCATAATTAATTGTTTTCCGCCATGCAGCAATGTCTTGTGCTGTGATTTCATTATCACCATCACGTCCAATCAGCGTAACAGGAGTCCCAATAGAATAACTCTTATCCAATTTAATCATCATTTGATCCATTGAAACTCGACCTACTATCTCACAGAATTTACCATCAACTAAGACATGGAATCCTTGCATATCACGTGTCCAACCATCAGCGTAACCTATCGACACTGTACCAATCCAAGTATTTTCAGTTGCACGGTAGGTTGCACCATAACCTAAAGTATCACCAGCATGAATCTCTTTGATATGTGTGAGTTCAGATTTCAAAGAAAAAGCAGCTTCCAACTCAAACGGAAGTTCTAAAGTTGTACCACTCGGGTTTAGTCCATACATCGAAACACCTAAACGCTCAATATCTTGTACCTGATTTGTATGCCACAACGCTGAGGCTGTATTAGTCGAATGAACATAATGAGGGCGTCTTGATAGATTTGAAACAATCTTATCAAATTTCATTTTTTGTTCATTAAATTTTGTATCGTCTGCTTCGTCTGCTGTTGCAAAATGCGTAAACACCCCATCAAATTGAATATGATATTTATCCGCCAACGCTATCATATCATTCGCTTCTTTAGCATCTCGAACACCAATTCTACCCATTCCTGAGTCAACCGCAATATGAAGTTTTAGAGTCGAAAAATCAGCTTTTTCTTTCACAATTAATTGTAGCCACTCTAGGCTCGGAGCAGTCAGAGTAATATTCAAGCTCGCTGCAATATCAACATTATCTGGAACAATACCTGACAACACCAAAATTGGCTTAGTGATTAAATGATTCCGAAGCTCAATTGCTTCATCTAAATTTGAAACACAAAAACCATCAACTAAATCATGAATTGCTTGTGAAACAGGAATTGAACCGTGACCATAGGCATTAGCTTTAACTACTCCCCATATTTCTGGATGAGTCCCTATATGTTTCCGAAACTTTTTGATATTATTTTGAATCGCCGCTAAGTCAATCACTGCTGGTGTATGACGATGTGGTGAAGATTTCATAAAATTACCTACTTTCACGCTGTCACATCTATACTAAATTTACCGTAGCTAACTAAACTATTGTGGAAAATGCCAATGATTCATGGTTCCTCACACCTATCCTGATACAAAAAATGTACCAGAACACGCTATACTCGGTGCATCGTTCTACGAATGGTCTATGTTCGTTACACACCACAGGTATCCATTCGCTCTAAAGCTGCTAAAGCCATAAGAGAAAAAGGCGCGCTAATTCAGAACGACTAATAAAATGGACAGGTCCATTTTAAAATTATCTAGTATAAAAAATCTTAACTTTTTAGTAAATTGTTATTATTTTACAACTGCTTTTTGAGCATCATATTATAAAAGTAATCTTCTATAGACTTACTAATTCCTTCGTCTTGTTGCTCTAGCACATATTCTTCCAAAGAATATAAGTGAAAGTGACGATTTTCGCCACTTTACTCATTTTTTTCTAAAACTACAAAAGCAACAGCCTCTAGACTACTGTGAGAAATGGATAAATGAACTTCTCCACTAAAAGGATGTTTGGAAAAATAAGGTTTCCCAAGTTCATCATTTTGAATCTCCAAATCATGCATTCCGAGTTGTTTGCTAATTCCTGTACCGTATGCTTTTGAGTAGGCCTCTTTAGCTGCCCACCTTCCTGCAAGAAACTCTGTCTTACGATTTGTGGAATTAAAACTTTTAAATTTCTCTAATTCTGATGCTGTCAAAACTTGTTCTACAAAACGCTCTGAATGTTCTAGGGCTTTCTGAATTCTGGTTAACTCGACATTATCTACGCCATTCCCAAAAATCATATCAATACCCCTTCTTACAACAATTTATTTCTAATCTATCGAATCTATTCAGAGACTCTACTTTTTCGCAAATTTGACTCATTTAGCTAATTCGTAGATAGCCTCAGCATAAATTGCGGCAGCCTTGAAGATGTTTTCTACTGGTTTAAATTCATTGGCTTGGTGCATTGTATCCTGTTCTCCTTCAAACATTGCGCCATATGCAACACCACGTTCAAGGAGTCGTCCAAATGTTCCTCCACCGATAATTGTTTCGTACCCTTTAAGTCCTGTATGTTTTTCATAAACATCAATCAAAGTTGATACAAGTGGGTCTGACATTGGAACATAGTGAGGTGTGTGCAAATGTTTAGACAACTCAACTTCTACGACACCATCAAGTTTTTGCAGAATTTCTTGCATACGTTCTGGACTATTGCCCTGTGGGAAGCGGAAGTTCAAAGCAATTTTTCCTTCTGTTGCTTCGTCAAATGACCAAACGCCAGCATTCATTGATGTGTTACCCATAAGGTCATCAACATAAGCAATGCCAAGTTTTTCACCTTCATGGTCTTCAAGTAATTTTTCACTACCTACTTTGATAAATGCTGCAGCACCGTCAGCAAAGTCAAATTGGTTCAAGAATAATGTAAGGTAGGTTGCACCATTAACCCCTTTTTCTGGCATCGCACCGTGAGCGGACTTCCCATAGATTGTAATGGTTGCTTTTCCATCCTCTTCATTCAAATCAAAGCGAAGGTTTTTATCTGCATGTTCAGCAACAAATTTTTCAAGAGCTGCTTGAAGATTTTTTGCTCCCGAAATAACTGCTGTTGCAGATTCTGGTACCATATTTTCAGCAAGTCCTGCCTTAAAGCTGTGAAGAACAACTGAACCTGCATTTTTTCCTGCAAAATGAAGATATTCTGTGATATTTCCCTTTTCACCGTTGATGATTGGAAATTCTGCATCTGGTGAGAAGCCAAAATCAGGCAATGGTAATTCACAGTGTTCAAAGTAATAATCCATATCTGCCCAACCTGTTTCTTCATTGGTTCCGACAATAAAACGGATTTTTTTGGATAATGAAACATTCAGCTCTTTTAAAATATTAAGCGCATAATAGCAAGCAACCGTTGGTCCTTTGTCATCTGAAGCGCCACGCGCATAAAGATTTCCCTCACGAATTTCTGGTTCAAAGGGGTCTGAATCCCAGCCAGAACCTGCGGGAACAACGTCTAAGTGACCAATGATGCCGAGAGTTTCATCCCCCTCACCGTATTCAAAATGTCCTACATAGTTGTCATAGTTTTTTGTTTTATAACCATCGCGCTCAGCGATTTCAAGAAAAGCATCAAGCGCTTTACGTGGTCCAGGACCAAATGGATTTTCCGCATCTGCATGTTCCATATCCATTGCAGAATTAATGCGCAAAAGGCTAAATAAATCTGCCATCAATGCATCTTTACGTTTTTCAACTTCAGCTGTAAAATCAATCGTTGTCATATTTTCTCCTTGGAATTAATATATTTTAAATTATACCAAAAAATCAGACTTTCGTCTGACTTTCTTGTATCTTGTTTAACTAACAACACTGTTACCAATAAAGTCAAGACTTATTCAGTGGGAGTTTCATAAAACATTTGTCCATTTTCTCTAGTCGCTATCTTCGTTGCGATACGCTGTCCGTTTGATTGCCATTTAGCGTTGGCACTATTCTTTTAACTTTAGGAGGACAAAAGTTCATCGGCACTTTAGCGCCTTACAGCCAATGCCTTTTGCTCTTGCTGCTTTAGCAACTAAACTGGCAAGACGAAATGTAAGAGCAAAAGTCAATGCGACTGATAAAAGGGCAACTCACCACTGAATTTAGCCGCACTTACTTCGATAAAGTTAGACTATCTTAGCTTAAAGTTCAAACTGGCGAACATCAGAATATTCAGGCTTACTATCAAACTCTTTTAAGGCAAATGGGCATAACGGATAGAGTTTTCTTCCCTCACGTCGTGCCTTTTCAACCCCTTTTTCCACAAGCTTTCCAGCTAAACCTTGTCCTCTGTAATCAGAATCAACTAAAGTATGGTTCACAATGAAATAAGAATCACGATCTAACCAAGTCATTTCTCCGATTTCTTTTGTTCCATCCAATAGAACAAATCGATGTTTTTCCTCTTTAAATTCCATCTTAGTCATCCTTTCTGATAAATTTTAGTGCACCACTTGGGCAGGTGTTTATAATTTCTGCATTACGCTGAGCTGTTTCATTATCCGCAATAATCCAAGGTCTTCGTCCTACCTCATAGACATCCGCCGAGCCTCTGACACAGAATCCTGCATGCTGACAGACTGACTGATTATAAAAAATATCAATATCTTCTCCTGAATATTTTTTATATCCTCCTGCAATCAATTCTTCCTCTGTTACTTTTTGGTTCTTCAAAAGAGTTCCATCCATAGATTACACCTCCTTCTTCACATTTTAGACTAATTTGGTGAACTTTGCAATGCACATTTATCAACAAAAGTTATTTCCCCAAAATCTCAAACATTTTGATCTGCGGTCCAGCAAGAGGAATTGCTGACAAATCTGTCAGCCACATTTTATCTGCTGACAGAAAATTTTCTGCGACTTCAAATTTTTCTTCAGGTACTGCTTTCATTATTGCAATATGCCATTTCTGATGAGAAAAAATATGCGTAAAATTTCCGATATATTCTGTTTTGGAAATCGTTTCTGGTAAGTCTGGAAGTTTACTGACAGCTCCATCAGTAATGACTTGCCCAAATTCATTTTCTGTCAGTACTGACAAAGGAAATGTCCACATATCAGCAAGCAGACCCGTCGCAGGGCGCTTTTCTAAATAATACTCTCCTAAAGAATTTTGCAATGCAACGGCTACAAAGTACAAATCTTTTTGCTTCAGCTTTTTTGTTTTCACTGGAAAATTTAAAGGAGTGCCGTGTGCATAGGCTTCACAATAAATTCTAATCGGGCACACTTCACATTTCGCAACTTTAGGCGTGCAAACTTTTGAGCCCAAATCCATCAACGCTTGATTAAAATCACCTGGTCTGTCAGCACTGATTAATTTTCGTAAATGCTGATCAAAAATTTTCCGCGAACCACTTTTAGAAATATCATCTGTCAGCTCAAAAAGACGACTTGTTACTCGCATCAAATTACCATCAATTGCAGGTTCTGCCAAGCTAAACGAAATAGAAGCAATCGCAGCTGCTGTGTATGGTCCAACGCCTTTCAATGACAGAATATCTGTCAGTACTGATGGAAATATTCCCTCAAGCTCTGTCATAATCTGCTGTGCTGCCAGCTTTAGATTTCTCGCCCTTGAATAATATCCTAAGCCCTCCCAGAGCTTCAATAACTCTGCATCATCAGCTACTGCAAGAGTGGCTACATCTGGATATTTTTTCATAAAACGTTCATAATAAGGCATCACAGTTTCTACTTGTGTTTGTTGTGACATTATCTCAGAAATCCAGATATTATAAGGATTTGTCGTTTCTCGCCAAGGTAATGGCTTTTTATTTTCATCATACCAAGCTAACAAATTCTCATTAAACTTTTTTATATTTTTTTCTGACAGATTCATAAAGTTAATTATAACAAATCTTTTAATAAAAAATCAGCTTTCCAAGCTGATTTTCATTTTCGTCTTGCCAACTTTGCTGGATTGCGATTTGAACTTCGACTTTATAGGATAGCCGTTGGCGCTTCAGCGCTTACGGATATGCTAGTTGTTTCACCTAGTCGGTTGCCACTGCGACTAGGTGCTTTGCCTTTTGCTCTTGCAAGCTTTGCTTGCTAAGCAAACGGACAGCGGAGCAACGAAGTTGCGTAGACCGTTCGCAGAACGGTGTGCGAAGCACGTAGCATCGTAGCGAACCATTTCGCCTTGCTGCTTTAGCTGTGTTTAGAGCGAATGGATACCCGTGGTGCATCGACAGCGTAACCCGAAAGGGTGGAGAATAGCACATAATTACTTCAATAAATCTTGACTTCATTGGTTGCTAATAGGAGTTTCAGTATCTTTCATGCTATTTGCCAAAGTGCTCTTTACTCGCTCTGCAACTTCATAAGGTACGCCAGCTTCTGCTACTTCCTGTACTGTTGCTTCTTCAATTGCCTTTAAATTTTTAAAATTCATTAACAATTTCTGTTTACGTTTTGGACCAAGTCCTGCAATTCCGTCTAATCTACTAGAAAAAGTATTTTTACCACGGAGTTGTCTATGAAAAGTTATCGCAAAGCGGTGAACTTCATCTTGAATTCGAGTCAAAAGGAAAAACTCCTGCGATTGTCGAGATAAAGGAACTACCATAAGTGGATCTCCAAAAAGCAATTCACTTGTTTGGTGCTTGTCATTTTTCTGCATCCCAGCAACAGGAATTTGCTCCAAGCCCAACTCTCGTAAAACTTGTTTAGCAATATTAACTTGACCGCTCCCTCCATCCATCGCAATTAAATCAGGAAGTTCTGTTCCTTCACGCAAAGCACGACTATATCTACGTGTCATCACTTCTCGCATAGAAGCATAGTCGTCTGCACCGACCACTGTTTTAATCTTATACTTTCGATAATCCTTCTTAGAGGGCTTTCCATCAATAAATACCACCATTGCGGAAACAGGCGAAGTCCCATAATATTGGAATTATCAAAACTTTCGATTCTTCTAGGCTTCGGAATACCAAGAATTTTTCCTAGATTTTCTACCGCACCAGTTGTTTTCAAAATATCACGCTCAGCAACATCAAATTTCAATTGTAATTGTGTTTGTGCATTTTTTGTGGCCATATTGACCAGCTGTTTCTTCTCGCCCCGACTTGGCTGGATAATTTTTGCAGCAACTACTGCCTCAACTGATTCCTTATCAATATTTTTAGGAATAAAAACTTCTTTTGGTAGCATATGGTTATTTTCTTGGTAAAACTGACCAATATAAGTTAGAAAATCTTCTTCGGCATCATTGTAATATGGAAACATATTAACATCGCGCTGAATGAGTTTACCCTGTCTGACAAAAAAGACTTGCACACACATCCACCCTTTATCTACATAGTAGCCAAAGACATCGCGGTCTTTAAGGTCATGATTCATCACACGTTGCTTCGTTCTCAATGTTCCAATTGACTTGATAACATCTCGATATTCAGCGGCTTGCTCAAACTCCATTTTACCCGATGCAGTGAGCATTTTCTCTTCAAGTTCATTTATAATTTTCTTGTCATCGCCCGTCAAAAATTCTTTGACTTCCTGTGTCATATCCTTATACACTTGTGGATTCACATGATTTACTACAGGACAAAGACATTGATGAATATGAAAATAAAAACATACTTTTTTCTCATTTAATCCGCATTTTCGAAATGGAAAAATTCTGTCTAGCAAACGTTTAACTTCATTTGCCGCCTTAACATCCGGATAAGGTCCAAAATAAGTTGCACCATCCTTCTGCACTCGTCGTACAACAATTAACCGAGGATATTTTTCATTAGTGATTTTCAAAAAAGGATAGTACTTGTCATCCTTAAGCATAATATTATACTTAGGTTTATAACGTTGTATAAGATTGATTTCAAGCACTAGTGATTCAATATTGGAGCCAACTACAATCCACTCTAAATCTTCAATCTCAGAAACTAATAATTCTGTCTTTGTATTATGTGAGCCATGAAAATACGACCGTACTCTATTTTTAAGATTTTTAGCCTTACCAACATAAATGACCGTTCCATTTTTATCTTTATGTAAATAACAACCTGGACTATCAGGCAATAGTTCCAATTTTGCTTTTATCGTTTGATTCATAGAATCTATTATATCAAATTTGTCCAGTTTAGCGATACAAAAAAAGACGCTCTCGCGTCTTCTTGAGGATATTTTTAAACTTTTTATTACAAATCGTTAATATCGAAGTCTTCGCCGAGGAAGTCAGCAAGTGAGAAGCCTTCTTGTGTTTCTGGCAATTCATATGAAGGTTTAGCCGCTTTACGTGGTGCGCGTGGTTTGCGTTCACGTTTTTCACCGTCATTGTCGTTATTACGAGCTGGACGAGCTGGTGCTTCTTCAAGTGCTTTGATAGAAAGTGAGATACGTTCTTCTTCAGGTTTCACGTCAAGAACTTTTACGTTCACAACTTGACCAACTTTAAGAACGTCTTTTGGATTTTCAACGCGTTCCCAAGAAATTTGTGAAACGTGAACAAGTCCTTCAACACCTGGATAAAGTTCAACGAATGCACCGAAATCAGTCAAGCGTTTAACAGTACCTTCAACAGTTGAACCAACTGGAGCTTTTTCTTCAACTTGTTCCCATGGTCCAGGTTGAGTAGCTTTAAGTGAAAGTGAAAGACGACCAGCTTCTGGATCAAGTTTCAAAATTTTAACGTTAACAACATCACCAGGTTTAACTGCATCTGATGGGCGTTTGATACGGCTATGGCTCAATTCAGAAACGTGAACCAATCCATCAATACCACCAAGGTCAACAAAGGCACCAAAGTTAGTTACGCGTGAAACGGTACCTTCAACGATATCACCTTCTTGAAGTTGTGCAAAAGCTTCTTTACGAGCTTCGATTGCTTCAGCTTCAACTACAGCACGACGGCTAAGGATGAAACGGTTTTCTGAAGCGTTAACTTCGATGATTTTAGCTTCAATTTCTTCGCCGACAAATTTCTTAGTGTCTTTTACAAAGTAAGTGTCAATCATAGATGCAGGGATAAATCCACGTACACCGTTATAATCTACTGAAAGTCCGCCTTTAACGTCTTTAGTAACTTTAACTGTTACAATTTCGCCTTCTTTGCCTTCCAATTGAGTCCAAGCTTTACGAGCTTCAAGACGTTTCAATGAAAGGAGATATACGTTTGCACCCTCTGCTTCTTTACCAACGATTTGTTTAATTACGAGTAAGTCAAGAACATCACCAGGTTTAACGAATGTATTGATATCAGCATCGCGGTCGTTAGTGATTTCGCGAAGTGTAAGGACACCTTCGACACCAGTTCCTACGATAGCAACAGTTGCTTGCCCGTTTTCAACTGTAAGGATTTCGCCCTTAACGACGTCGCGTACTTTAACGTCTCCAACGCTGTTTAATAGTGTTTCAAATTCGTTCATTTGTAAAAAAAATTCCTCCAACAATTTGGCTGGCACACAGCCTTATGAAGTATTATAACATAAAAAATCGCATAGGGAAAGCATTTTCCTTATTTTATTGTAAATTTTATTATAATAAGTATATTATGATTTTTCTCCTATTGAAAATAGGGCAAAAATCTACAATTCTTTGCGATAACATACGTTATCTTTTAATTCTTCTTCGCTTAATATTGTTTGCGAAAATAATAGTCTATCTCTGGTTTGGTCACTTGGATCATGTGAACCAGAATAGTCAATCTCACCTGTCTTGGTTCTCACTGGAATAACCACTCCCTTGGGATAAAAATAGAGCTGAGCAGTGTTGCGATGGGAGTTTTCAGATTGCGTTTTCAAATAAGGGATATCTTCCACCGTTCGACCACCAAAACTTAAGAAATATCGCCTTTCTTTTACAAGAAGTATTCCCCCATCTACCGTCAATCCAGAGAGCGTTTTTTTCGCATCATTTTTCCAAACCCCTTGTAAAGCTGAATAATTACCATTTTCTAATTGTTTGTATTCTAATTCTCGAATCTCATCATCTGTGTAATCAACTCTATGGATGAGAGGATTATGAGAAGAACTTTCTACTTTTTTGGTTTGTTTATTATTTACAACAACTCCTAAAACGCTCGGAATCATCACTATTAGTCCTATCATTAAAATGATTTTTACTATTATTTTCATTATTTACTTTCCTTTAACATTAGAAATAAATTATAAAATAATTATAACATCATCATTTTTGATTTCCTAATAAAATCTTTTAGAGTTTTTATCAAAACAAGTGCTATCTCCGCTTAGCGAGGATGGTAAGCCTTGAATTTAGTCTCGACTTCATTAAAGCGTCAAAAAATCCGAAGCCTTTAGAACTTCGGATTTTATTCTTTTGATTTATTGGTATTGCATTACTTTACTGTCTTTGTAGGCAAAATCAATCATAGCCCCACCGAGACACTCTGCTCCATCGTAAAATACAACGGCTTGACCAGGAGTGATTGCGCGTACTGGTCCATCAAATTCAACAGTAACTTTATCACCGTTAACGTGAATAGTCACACCTGTATCTGCTTGGCGATAGCGGAATTTTGCTGTGCAGTGAATATCAAATTTTTCTGGCATTTCATGTGTGAAACTGAGGTTACTTGCTTCTAAACTTGTTGAATAAAGGTGTTCGTGATGAAAGCCTTGTCCAACATAGAGAGTATTTGTTGAGAGATCTTTTCCGACAACAAACCATGGGTCAGAAGTTAATTGGCCGTGTTGTCCACCAATCCCCAAGCCACCACGTTGCCCAATAGTATAATACATCAAGCCTGCGTGCGTTCCCATTTCAACACCGTCAAGTGTCATCATTTTTCCGCTTGTCGCTGGGAGGTAATTGGTCAAAAATTCTTTGAAGTTTTTTTCACCAATAAAGCAAATCCCTGTGGAGTCTTTCTTTTTAGCTGTTGCAAGTCCTGCTTTTTCTGCTATTTTGCGAACTTCAGGCTTTTCTAAATGTCCCAAGGGAAACATTGTTTTTTTAAGTTGTTCTTGTGAAAGTTGACTTAAAAAATAGGTTTGGTCTTTATTATTATCCGCTCCTCTGAGCATATGAACCGTGCCGTCTTCGTCTGTGTGAACTTGCGCGTAGTGCCCCGTCGCTACATAATCGGCGCCAAGGTCCATCGCATAATCAAGGAAAGCTTTAAACTTGATTTCTTTGTTGCACATGACATCTGGATTTGGCGTGCGCCCTGCACGATATTCGGCAAGGAAATATTCGAAAACACGGTCCCAATATTCTTTTTCAAAATTGACAGAATAGTAGGGAATTCCGATTTGGTCGGCCACTGCTGCTACATCTTTGTAGTCCTCTGTTGCCGTACAAACACCATTCTCATCGGTATCGTCCCAATTTTTCATGAAGACTCCGATGACATCATAGCCTTGTTCTTTGAGAAGCAGTGCTGTGACTGAGCTGTCCACGCCGCCTGACATTCCGACGACGACACGAGTTTTACTGTTATCCATTAAATTTCACCATCTCTTTCTATTTTGATTTTACAAAATATCAGTTGAAGGCTGACTTTTGTGGTAACTTTCAGTTGAAGGCTGAAGTTAATAGGTAACTGATTAATTATAATTGATTTTAGGAAAATTGTAAATATGTTCACTTCAAAAATTATTCTTTAAGTGAGTGGATAGGGAACGTCAATCTGTTCAAAGTCTAGCCATTGAAGTGATTACTTCATTGGTGGGTTCCCACCAATGTTAAATAGAACGAAAGCAGAGCTTGCTACTTCGACTAGGCACGTTCGTGCCGTAGCGAGGATGGACAGCGTAGCCCAAAAGGGCGAAGATAGCACACACTTGCTAAGTTAAACCAATTGACTCTACGCTCCTTTGAGTTAGGGTATGGTATAATAATTTTATGATTGAACATACTGAAAATCCTTTAATTTTTAATACTGCTATTGGCGCCAAAAAGCGGGTTGAGACAATTTTACCTCCGACAAATTATTGCCCTTTTTGCGACGTAGAGCAGCTTACTGATATTTTACGAATAGATCACAACAAAATTTGGTTGAAAAATAAATTTCCGACGATTGAGAAGGCTTTGATGACTGTGATTATCGAATCTGATAAACATTTAGGAGATGTTTCGACTTACTCTTTAAGTGAAAATCGGGAAGTTTTTCGTTTCGCTTTTGAGTGTTGGGATGAAATGATTAAATCTGGCGATTTCCGCTCTGTATTGATGTTCAAGAATTTTGGTCCACATTCTGGTGGGACTTTGCGGCATCCGCATTTACAGGTGGTTGGATTGCATGAGTTAGATGGCTATGAACAAATCTCTCCTGAACATTTTGAAGGGATTGAGATAAAGAAAAATGGGTTGGCTGTGACCTTGTCTACTCGTCCTGTCATGGGCTTTGTTGAGTTTAATGTCATCATTTCAGAACTTGAGAATGTTGAAAAACTTGCGGATAGCGTGCATGAAATCACAAGTTATTTGATGACGGACTATATGGATGGTCGATGTGATTCTTATAATCTATTTTTCCATCATTTTAACGGAAAGTATATTTGTAAAATCGTTCCTCGCTTTATTACTTCTCCCTATTTTATCGGTTATAAGATTGCTCAGGTCAATAAATTAGAAAAACTTGAAGAAATCGCTGATGAAATTAAAATAAGATTGAAATAGGAGATTGACAGTTCTGTCAGTAACTGACAGGATTTTTTACTGGCTTAATTGATTATTGACTTACAAGTGATGTGAATATTTCTTATCAATCATAAAAAAAATACTGACAGAAATCTGTCAGTATTTTTTCAATTTTATCCCTCTATTCTATCGTAATTTTAGAAATAATCTGAGCTGCTTTTTCATCAAAAGTAGTTGGAATTTCTAACGTCTGAGTGGTAGCAAGTAATTTTTTCGATTCACTCTTAACCCACGCAGCGTCATTCAAATACCGCGGGTCTTGATAGTGATTGGGATTTTTGTAAAAGTTAATAGAGCCGTCATGGTTGGAGCTGTAAGTGACAATTGTCGTGCCGGCCATCGTACCATCGGAGCTATAAGATAGAGTGACCGTAGTTTCAGGTTGAGTAATCGAGCCAGGATAGGAAAAGACAGCATGGTTTGATCCATTTTTAATGACAGTAATCGAAACTGGCTGGAAACTCTGATGATAATAAGCAAGCAAAGTCTCCGTGACTCTTGCATACTCAATTTGAGAAGTAGAATATCCAGCAAAAAGTGTTAAGCCACTAGAAGTTGTCTCGTTTTGTTGGTTGGTACTTTCTGGTACTTTAGTTTTTGTTTGAGATGAGCTTTTTTGTTGGCTACTTTGAGCTGATGCAGAGTTTTTCTCTTCTGAATGGTTGGAGTTTTTTGTACACGATATAAGTGAGAATACGGCTATTGTTGTCAATATTGTTAGGAGTAATTTTTTCATGTTTTTATTTTATCATAATAATATGAGAAGCATTCAGCAAAATAAAGGGTTCTGGATACTTTTTCACTTTAGCAAATATTGAAACCTAAAATGGATTTTCCTCTGAAATTCCAAGTTGGAGTCGGTCAAGTGGTTCGCCAAACATACCTGCCCAACCATCAAAGCCAGCTATAGATGTACCATCATCACAACAAACGTTTAGCCAACCAGTTCTGGCTGTAGTTTGAGAGCGGTAATAGCTTTGAGAGTAATGAGATGGAATGAAGTCAAGACTTATTCAGTGGGAGTTTCGACTCACCACTAAATTTAAGGTACAACCTCACATCTTCGATATGAGGTCACCTTGTCCAAGAAGTCTAGGCGCTAAAAGCGCCAACGCCCTATGGCAGTCGGACGAAATTCGAAGCTTGCCATTCCGACTAGGTGCTTTGCCTTTTGCTCTTGCTGCTTTAGCAGCTAAGCAAACGGACAGCGTAGCAACGAAGTTGCGTAGACCGTTCGCAGAACGGCGTGCGAAGCACGTAGCACCTTAGCGAGGATGGACAGCTGCTTCATCCCCTACCTAAGACAGGATAGCCGTTGTTGTTTTAGCAACTTATGGATATGCTAGTTGTTATACCTAGGTAGGGGTGTTAGCACACACTTGCTTTGATAAAATGTAATATCAATTCCCTAAACTTGTTTTAGGGTTTCATGAAAGACCATTCAACATATGTTATACCTATACCATCAGAATCCTCCTAATTTCCATAATGTTATGCAAATCAAAATATCATAGCAACTAATATATCATCATTCTCTCGTAAAAGATGGCTTCTTAAGCATTGATAAAAATGATTTTGGTATAATATAAACATGAAGTTTATCAAAAATAATAAATGGGCACTGCTTGCAAGTTTCGTTCTTCCAATTCTACTAATGGCAGCAACACTTGCTATGACTGGAATTTACTGGGGCAGTGGAAGGTCTATTTTGGCTGGAGATGCTTATCATCAGTATGTCGCCATTCATTCTCTTTATCGAAATATTCTACATTCTGGTGGTACGCAAGGATTTTTATATACCTTCACGAGCGGGCTAGGATTAAATCTTTATGCTTTTTCCGCCTATTATATGGGGAGTTTTTTCATGCCCCTCACATTTTTCTTTAATGTTCATAATATGCCAGATGCTTTATATCTGATTACCCTTTTAAAATTTGGTTTTATTGGTTTATCAGCTTTTGTCAGTTTCAAAAATATGTATAAAAAGCTGTCAGTAATAATAGTAGTTGCTGTCAGCACTTCCTTTGCGCTGATGAGTTTTTTAACTTCACAACTTGAAATTATCATGTGGCTAGATGTTTTCATCTTGCTCCTCTAGTCATTTGGGGATTACATCGAATGATGGATACTGGTCATCGGTGGTTATATTTTGTCACACTTCTCATTTTATTCATTCAAAATTATTATTTTGGATTTATGGTTGCGCTCTTCCTTGTTCTTTATTTCTCGGCTCGCAACCTAGCAAAATGGTCTTGGAAAAAGACCTTTGATTTTGTGATTACATCGGGATTAGCAGGCTTTTCTAGCCTTATCATGTTACTGCCAATGTATCTTGATTTAAAGGCAAATAATTCTGACGCCCTATCAGTGCTGGCAGGAACTTTCACAGATAATTCTCATCCATTAGACATTTTTGCTAAGAACTTTGTTGGTTCTTATGATACGACTCAATTTTCTGCTGTACCAATGATTTATGTTGGTATGATGCCATTTGCGCTTGCTATTCTCTTCTTTTTTACGCGTTCAGTACAGTTTAAAACAAAGCTGGCTTATCTTGGGATTATTGTATTCCTTATTGCCTCTTTTTACTTACAAGTTTTAGATTTATTTTGGCAAGGAATGCACTCTCCCAATATGTTTTTGCACAGATATGCATTTTTGTTCAGTCTGATTATTGTACTGATGGCTTTAGAAAGCCTTGTCAGATGGCATGAATTTAAAACTTGGCACGTTATTTTACTGACAACTTTTCTGTCAGTAGGCTTTCTTGCCACAGTTATGTTTGGCAACTATAAATACCTTGAATCTAGCCCTGTCCTTTTGACTTTTCTCTTTGGATTAGCTTATTTTATCTTATCTATGAGTTCCATTAGAAATTGGATTCCTTCTCATCTGTTTGTTATTATTCTCTCAATTTTTATGATTATCGAAAGTGGTATTAACAGTTTATATCAGATTCAAGGTGTTCAAAAAGAATGGAATTTTGCTAGTCGCGAATACTACAACACTCAGGTCAAACTCCTCAATCCGATTGCTAAAGAAATCCAGAATCTGACCGGAACAACATTCGCCAGAGCAGATAACACAACACCAGATACCGCCAATGATGGCATGAAGTATGGATTTAATGCCATCTCACAATTTTCATCAGTGAGAAATAGCAATTCTAGTAGAGTCATGCGGGAACTCGGTTTTCACACTGATGATACTTTTTTAAACCTGCGCTACCCTGGTAACACGCTCTTAATGGATTCTCTGTTTGGTGTTACTTATAACATCAATCAATTTCAGCCCGATAAATATGGATTTTCTCTTGTTTCTACTGACAAAAACTTGTCAGCACTTACAAAGAATCGCTTGGCACAAAGCCTTGGAATTTTCGTTCCAGGCGGTTTCAAAGATGCCCAACTTTCAACTTCTGATCAAACATCAGACATTATAAAAAATCAAACCAACTTTCTGTCAGCACTGACAAAAACAAAATCATCTATTTTTAAAGAATTTTACACGACAAGTGAGCATACAGATGATAAAATCACAGGATATAGTAACTCAGTCACCCTGACGCGCAAGAAAACATCGACTGCAACAGATGTCTCGGTCACTTATGGCATTACTGCACCCGCTCATAGTCAAATTTATCTGTCTGTTCCAAATATCAGCTATATCAGTGATTCCGCAACAAATACGATGATTAACATCAGCTCAAGTAGCCAAGGTGTAACACACTCTTTGGCAAATTATTACGTTGGCACAAATGATACTGGTCGCTTTTTCAATTTAGGTGCTTTCTCAAATTCTACTCCACTCAAAGTGACACTTTCATTCCCAGAAAATTCGCAAGTCAGCTTTGATACGACGTCATTTTGGAGCTTAAATACACAACTCTACACAAGCGAAATGAATAAATTAAAAGCACATAGCCCACAAGTACAACTCATTAAAAATGGTGCAAAATTAGCTTATTCTGAAAAAGAAGCTGGTGACATTTTCCTTACCCTTCCTTATGATAAGGGTTGGACTGCTCAACTCGACGGTAAAACAATCAGCATTACCAGAGCGCAAAATGGCTTCAGTAAAATCCATGTTCCCGCTGGAACCCATAGCTTAACTTTACGCTTTTTCCCACAAGGCTTGAAAGTAGGTATTATTTGCTTTATCAGCGGAATTTTGTTATTTATAACTTATGACCGTATCGCTAAGAAAAACAGAAAATCAGGAGGTTCAAAAAGATGAAAACTAAATCACTTATTCCAGCCGTACTCGGTATCTGCGTTGTTCTCGCTATCCCTATAAGTTACTCATTAAAAACCAAGTCTATTGAAGTCAAATTCAATAAAGGTGGGTTATTGAATCCAGAATTATACAATAAGAAAAGTGTTGATTAATCAACACTTTTTATTTTTACTTTAGTCAGTAACAATGAATTCAAAATCACAGAAACAGAGGATAAGCTCATCGCGGCAGCCGCAAGCATTGGATTTAATAAACCCAAAGCCGCCAGTGGAATTCCAATGATATTATAGACAAAAGCCCAAAAATAATTTTGCTTAATCTTCATCATCGTTCTTTTTGCTACTTCAAAAAATGATAACAATTTGTGAAGCTGACCACCAATAACTGTCACATCTCCTGCTTCCATCGCAATGTCAGATCCTGTAGCCATCGCCATCCCAATAGTTGCCGAAGACAGCGCAATCGCATCATTGATTCCATCACCAACCATCATAGATTGTGGTGTTTTTTGCACAATTTCTGCTTTTTGCTCTGGTGACAATCCTGCACTCACTTCATCAAGTTTTACAATTTCTTGAATTTTATGAGCTGACACCTCATTATCCCCTGTCAGCATCACAGTTTTTAATCCTTGCTTGCGAAGTCTATCAATGACAGCTACACTCTCTGTTTTTACAGTAGAGGCAAATGTTGCAACAGCAAGCAGCTGCGTTTCATTCGCTAGATAAATCACTGTATCATCCGTTTCAAAAGGAATCGTTAAATTCAAATCATTCATTAACTTGTCATTACCTGCAAAATATTTTTGACCAGCAATTTCTGCTGACAAACCTCGTCCAGCGATTTCTGTCAGCGCTGACAACTCATACAATTCTCCATCAAATTGAATGGATTGCGCTAACGGATGATTAGAATGTGCTTCAAGACTTGCAAGGATTTTGAAAGCATCATTACCACTCAAATCGTAAGAAGTTTCACTGACGAAAGTTTTTAAATTTCTGTCAGTACTGACAAAACTTCCGTCAGTAGCTGATGACACTTTAAAATCGGTTAATTCAAAATCTCCAGTCGTAATTGTACCCGTTTTATCAAAAAACACTGTTCCAATCATTCCTGCAAGCTCCAAAGCATTTGTATTTTTTATCAATAAACCATTCTTAGCCGCCAAGCCCGTTCCGGAAATAATCGCTGTTGGAGTCGCTAACCCCAAAGCACATGGACACGCAATCACCAAAACCGCTACCGAATGCATAATCGCTGTCAACAACACGCCACCTATCAACCAAGTTGCGATAAAAGCCATCAGAGCAATTCCAAGTACGATTGGCACAAAAATTCCCGAAATTTTATCCGCCAATTTTTGAATATTTGGTTTAGAACCTTGTGCCTCGCTCATCATCTCTACCATTCTAGAGATTGTCGAATCATTCAAATCATGCACAACAACAGCTTTAATCTCACCATCCAGATTAATTGCACCTTCAAAAAGCACATCATCATCTGCTTTCACAACAGGCAACGACTCTCCCGTCAAATGACTTTCATCAAAAGAAGCTTTCCCCGACAAAATCATTGCATCCAGTGGCACTTTCTCACCTGGAAGTATTTTGATAACATTACCAGTTTTGACCTGTTCAATTTCAAGGTCTCCATCCATTGTATGCACAAGTTTTGAACGCGTAGACATCAGCCCAGTGATAGCAGAACTTGTTTTTTCTTTAGCATTTTGCTCAAGGAGTTTTCCCATCACCACTAAAGTAATAATTACCATCGAAGACTCAAAGTTCAATGCATTTTCCTGTCCCATAAACACAGCCAAAATCAAACTTGAAAAATAAGCAACAGATGTTCCTAGCGCAACCAAAACATCCATATTTGCTGACTTATTTCGTAGCGCATGATAAGCACCAATATAAAAGCGACTTCCCACAATAAATTGCACAGGTGTAGCCAAAATAAATTGTAACACCGGATTGTGCAAAAACATGACCCAAACCAAGTCATGAAGTCCAAATATTGAAGCAAACATGGCAATCACCAGTGGCAAAGTCAAAACGACTGCTCCCCAGAAAGAATAACGCAGATTTCTCGCTTTTCTAGCCACCTCTTGAGCAATTTTTTCTTGATGCGCTTTATCATTTACAATCGCCCCATACCCAGCTTTTTCAACTAAAGCAATGATTTCTGCATCAGACATTGATTCATCAGCAACCACTTTTGCTTTCTCTGTTGCCAAATTTACTGTTGCCTCAGTAACTTTCTCTGAAGCATTCAGCGCCTTTGAAACCGTGTTAACACAATTTGCACAAGTCATTCCTGTAATAACGAAACTCTGACTTCTCATCTCATAAACCTGAATTCACAACACTTTACATTAGTGAACCCAATTCCTTTCTTCAAAAATTCTTCTCATAGAGCCTAACCAGTATCAGAAAAACTAATTAATATTTAACTTCGCATACGCTTGCTTTCGTTATAACCATAGTTTACACTTGTAAACAAACATTGTCAAGCACAAACTCACCGCTTTTTCAAATGCTCAAAAAACACAAGCCCTAACTTTATCCAAATACAAAAATCACCTCTGTCAAAGTGACAAAAGTGATACTCTATTATTAATTTACTTCAGATTAGTCGACAAAATCAGTTGACTTTTCAACCCTTAAAAATGAAAATTATAAATTTACTTTATAACCTGCCTCAGCCACTGCAGCGCTCATCGCTTCAAGGGTTGCAGGAATATCAAATTTCACCAAAGCCTCATTCTTCTTTAAAGAAACCTTTGCTTTTGCCACTCCCTCAACTGACTCTAACGCCTTAGTCACGTGCATCACGCAATGTTCACAAGTCATACCTTCAATTTTTAATGTTTCTTTCATCGCCATAATTTACTTCTCTCTTCTAATTATTAACTGATTGTCTTAGCTTTCCAAACACTCATTGATAATCCTACAATTATCATACAGCAATTTGTTCATGTTCGTGTCTACAAGCACAAGTTCCCGTTGTTTCCAAGCAGTTACAGTGCTTAATATCTACAACCTCTTTAGCCTCAAGTGCTGCTTTCAGCAACTCAACATCTTGTGCAGTTAATGTTGACTTTTCAACCATATCTTTTAACACATTCACATGCTTTGTAGCACAAACTTTTTCCAAAAGCCCATCTGCCATAAGATTGATTGCTGTGCATTCTTCCATCAAAGGTCTATAAACAAACTTGCGACCTTCTTTCTCGGTACTCAACATTTCTTTTTTTACTAAGCGACCAAGCAAAGTTTTTACCGTTGCAATAGACCAATCTAGATCTTGCGGAATTTGTCTATAAATCTCATCGACCCTTGCTTCCTCCAAAGACCAAATCACACGCATCACAATCAATTCTGCATTGGATACATTAAATTCTACGTCATTCATTTTGGCTCTCCTTTCCTGCAAAAGCTGAGTTCAACTCTATTATTTTATATTCTACTAAATTTCTTTACCTTTGATAAAAATTCAAAAATAATGAATCACTTGATGTTAAGTCTATCATTTTAGAGTCAATTTATATAAAATATAGCCCCAAATCAACAGTGAATCAAAAACTTTAATAACCATACTATCCTAGCTTCAGTCACTAATAATATAATCCTATAGGATATTTAAAGCAGAACTAGTATAAAAATTGAACTCAATTCTATTTTCATTTTTATAGTACAAGTTTACAATTGTAAACAAAAAAAGTCAAGTAATATCGCTCATTATCAATAAAATCAATATCACCTATTCATTCCAGCAACAACTCGACATCCACTATGCTCACTCAAAACTAGTGTGAGTAGATTTCAAAGTAGGACCAATATGCATATCGAATTTGATTCCTCTAACTCATATAACAAAAAATTTCCTATTAGTTAAACCAATCTATCCAAAACTGATTAATTCTTATCTTCCCCAAAAATTTCTTCCATGATTCGTCTTCCTGTTGGAGTTTGGGCTAAGCCTCCTTCCGCGGTCTCACGAAAAGCAGCTGGTAAAGTGCGTCCCACATTATACATCGTATTAACAACCTCATCCACTGGAATCACTGTTTTTACACCTGCTAAGGCCATATCAGCAGAAATCATAGCCTGAGAAGCACCCATCGCATTTCGATGCACACATGGTATCTCAACCAAACCAGCGACAGGGTCACAAATCAACCCTAGCATATTTTGCAATACCAAAGCAACAGCAAAGCCAGCCTGTTCAGCAGTCCCACCAGCAGCTAAAACTAAGGCAGCCGATGCCATCGCTGAAGCTGAACCCACCTCAGCTTGACATCCACCCTCAGCTCCAGAAATAGTCGCATTATTTGCAATAGCCAATCCAAATGCACCTGCTGCAAATAAAAACTCAATCTGATTTTCGTGTGTCAAAGAAAGTTTAGCCGTTGCAGCTGTTAGCACTCCAGGCAAACAACCTGCCGAACCTGCAGTTGGAGTCGCGCAAATTAACCCCATTTGTGCATTTACCTCATTTACCGCCACAGCATCTCTTGCCGCACCCAAGATAATATCACCTGACAAAGCTTTTCCCGAAAGGATGTATTCATTCATTAATTTTGCATCTCCCCCAGTCAAACCTGTTAAAGACTTTTCTCCAAGCAAACCTTTATCAACAGAATTAAGCATTGTCTCCAAATTTCGTTCCATCAGGTCCCAAATCTGTTTGCGCTCTCTTCCCGTTTGCTCCATCTCTATGGCAATCATTAATTCTGTTACAGATGAGTATTTTTTAGAGTCCTCAATCAATTCTGCAATATTTTTAAACATCTCTATTTTTCCTTATCATTTACGCTATCTTCAATCACAAGCAACATCACAAACTACTAGTTAAAAAAGTTCACGGCATGAAGACGTGGAATAGACTTCATTTCTTCAATTACCTCTTCCACATTTGGCGTATCTACTTCAAGAATCATAATGGCTTTTTCACCTCTTGCTTCTCGCGTGACATTCATTTGAGCAATATTTATTCCGTGTTCAGAGAGAACACTTGATACTTTAGCAATCATCCCAGGTACATCTTCATGAATGACGACAAATGTAGGAACTCCTGCAGAAATTGCAATATCGAAGCCATTCAATTCTGTCACTTGGATCATCCCACCACCAATAGAAATCCCTGTTACTGTCATTGTTCGCTCACCTTTTTTAGCAATCAAACGAGCCGTATTAGGATGTTCTGCTCTATCTTCTGGATGAGGAACATAACTTACCTCCATCCCCTGTTCATAAGCAATCTGTGGCGCTTGAGGTAATCGCTCGTCGTCAGTGTCCATTCCCAAAACCCCAGCAACTAACGCAACATCTGTCCCATGTCCCCGATAGGTTTTAGCAAATGATTCATAGAGATGAATTTCTAATTTTTCGGGAAGCTCACCAAAAATGGAGCGCACAATCTTACCTATACGCGCTGCTCCTGCTGTATGTGAGCTGGAAGGTCCAATCATTACAGGTCCAATAATATCAAAAACACTTTTATATCTAAAATTATCCACTTCATTCACCGTTTTCTGAATTTTTATCAAATCAAGTGCTTGCTAACACTCCCACCTCTTTAGGCGGGAGATGAAGCAGCACTAACTTTGAATTTCGTCCGACTAAATTCAGCGAGAGTCAAAACTCTCACTGAATAAGTCTTGGCTTTATCTCCAAATATCATACCATAAATTTGAGTGATTTTCAGTCGTAGAAAAAACGACTCCGAGGAGCCGTTTAAATCTAAAGATTACAAGATTAACGTCCTTTGTAAATAGAACGTGATTTACCATACCATAACTGTCCAAGCCATTTTTGAAGCCATGGTTGAATCCATCTATCAAGACCAAATGCACGACCTGAACCATTCATCAGGGCAATCGCAACTGGAATATACCAAAGTGATACCCAAGTTAACATACCAGTTGTTGCAAACATCAAAGTCAAACCAGCTGTTGCTGCAGAAGCAATAAATGTGAAAGCACCTGCAATGATAGCTAAGGCAAGAAGCAACTCAACAATCGACATGATCCGTTGCAGCCAAAGCGCTACTTCGTAATTTGGTACGAAGACTTTCATGATAGGTTGCATCCAGTGAGGCACACCTGCTGTTGTTGTTTTTGGCATTGTACCGTATTCGTAAGTCAAGCCCCAAACATGTTTAACACCATTTGCATCTGTTGTAGTACGGAAAATACTATCCCAGAACCCAACATGTTGTGCTGCTGCATGAGTAGCTCCACTACCACCAGCTGCTGTAGTTGCTCCGGCCGCTGCATCTGCTACTGCTTTAGTTGTTGAGCTGGCAGCAGAACTTGTAGCTCCAGCTGCTGCATCTGCTGCTTTTGCAACAGGCTTTTCAAGCCAACCACCGTTTGATTTCAAGAATGTGGAAATTTTTACAGTATTTCCCATCCATGATTGTTCAGAATTACCGAATACTTTTGGTACAGCATCAAGCAACCAAATCAAACCGTAGAACAAACGAAGTGGAAGTGACCAAAGGACATTACCACGACGTGAAGCGTGACCACGCATAAAGTTACGGTTATCTTCTGTACGGAAAACCTCATTCAAAGCATAACGCCAGAAATAGTGAGCAGAACGAAGTTGCAATGTATAGATGAAATAAACGATGTTTTTCATCAACATTGCCCAAAAGCCTGTCAAACGAGCATTCCCAATTTTAGCAACACCCCAAGCTGAACCAACAGAAACCATTGTTCCTTGATACTTGCTTGTATGTTTTTGTTTGCTTGTACCATTGATATCAGCAATAATATTTTTAGCTGCTGTACCTGCTGTTTGTTCTGCAGCTTCAACAATTTGTGGTGTAGGACGACCTGTATCTGGTTCAATATATCCTGACACGTCACCAGCAACGAAAATGCCTTGTCCTTCAAAACCAACTGCCTCCATGAATTCATTGGCTTGAAGACGGTGACCGCGTTCTGTTTCATTTAGATTTGTTTTAGCTGCTGTATTACCTTGAACACCCGTTGTCCAAATCAAAGTATGTGTTGGAATTTCTTTAGCGACTTTTTCTTCGTCACGTCCACCAACATTGACTTTGATATGGTCTTCTGCAACTTCAACAATGCCGTGATTTGTCAGTACGTGGACGTTTTTCTTTTCAAGGTAAGCATGAGCTTTATCGGCTTGTTTGCGGTCCAAAGTATTAAGAATAGTTGGCATCATTTCAACAACGTTGATTGTGATTTCTTCTTCAGGAATCTTCCAATCTGTTGAAACTTTTTTACGCCAGTCAATCAATTCGCCAGCCATTTCAATCCCAGTGAAGCCAGAACCTGCGACAGAAATAGTCAAGAGCGCACGACGTTTTTCATCATCAACTTCGGTAGAGCCATATTGTACAACTGTTTCCAATTGACGTTTAATTTTCATCGCATCTTCAAGTGACCAAAGTGTGAAGCCATGTTCTTTGACTCCTGGTACACCAAAGTCATTTGGTTCTCCACCGAGGGCAACGATGACGTAGTCATATTCGTAGCTACCATGTTTTGTGATGACTTTTTTGTTTTCTTTGTCAAGGCTGACAACAGAATCTGTTACAATGCTAACATTCTTGCGTTTTCCTAAAAGTTTTTGGAAATCGTATTGAACTGTTGTAAAAGGCACACGCCCTGCCGCAACTTCATGAAGCTGTGTCATCGTAGTGTGATAGCTATGCTTGTCAATCAAAGTGATGTTTGCAGTTGCCTTAAGCTTTTTAGAAAGCTCACGTGTTGCATGAACCCCAGCAACCCCACCACCGATGACTACGATTTTTTTCTTAGTCATTTTAAAATCAGTCTCCTAATAGTGATATAATAATAATGTCAGAAACTATTATATCCTTTTTATAACAATTTGTAAACTATTACACAAGAAAAATCTTCTAATAAATCTAATTAGAAGATTTTTTATTTTTATTCGTATTTACCTGATTTTTTGTGAGTTTAAAAGATTAAACTGTTCCTTTATGGAAGAGCTGGTCATTGATGTATTTAAAGAAATAGTGACCTGAATGAATTTCAAAAGTATAAACGAGGTAAACCATGTGTTTCATAAATGTCGCAGAGAAACCACTTAATTTTGATTTCCCAACTGTTCCGACAGCGTAATTTGAACCGATTGATACTAAGGTTCCTCGATAATTTCCTTCAAATCTCGCTTTCTCTCCGCCTTTGATCGCTGCAATAATATTTTTTGCTGCTGTACTTCCTGTTTGCTCTGCTGCTTCTGCAATCTGCGGTGTTGGTCGTCCATTTTCTGGAACGATGTATCCTGATACATCTCCTGCCACATAAATTCCATGATTTTCATCGCCTATGGCTTCCATAAACTCGTTGGCTTGAAGTCGATGTCCACGTTCTGTTTCAGCTAATTTACAACCTTCTGCTTCCGTATTTCCTTGAACACCTGTCGTCCAGATGAGCGTGTACCCTGCAATTTCTTTAGTTACTTTTTCCTCATCACGTCCACCAACACTGACTGTGATATAGTTTTCTGCAACAGCTGTAATCCCATGATTTACAAGAACATTGATGTTCTTATTTTGTAGATAAGCCAGTGCTTTGTCCGCTAGACTTCGATCCAAGATATTCATAATCGTCGGCATCATTTCTACAACATTAATCGTAAATTCTGATTCAGGAATGTCGTATTTTTTAGAAACTTTTTTACGCCAGTCAATCAATTCACCAGCCATCTCAATACCTGTAAATCCTGAACCTGCGATACTGAAAGTCAATAAAGCTTTACGTTTTTCTGGATTTGTTTCTGATTTTGCAGCTTCAACCATTTTTTTCAATTGAGCTTTAATTTTCAAAGCGTCTTCAAGTGACCAGAGCGTGAACCCGTGTTCTTTGACTCCTGACACACCAAAATCATTGGGTTCTCCACCCATGGATACGATAATGTAGTCATAGTCATAACTACCTTTGGCAGTGATTGCCTTTTTATTTGCTTTATCAAGTTCTACAAGACTATCTTTAACTAATTTTACATTATCAAACTTCCCTATTGTTTTACTCAATTGGTATTGTACGGCATCTGGTTCAACACGGCTTGCTGCAACTTCGTGAAGCTGTGTCATTGATGTCTGAAAATCATGTTTGTCAATAACCGTAATTTCTACTTCATTTTTAAGTGTTTTTGCCAACAGACGCGTTGCTGATATACCAGCAAATCCTGCACCTACAACAACTATTTTCTTCTTAGCCATTTTTATTTGGCCTCCTACTAATAATTAATAAAGTCAAAGATATTATACAATTTATTGCTTAAAATATACACTTTGTTGTTTATAAATTTAGATTTCCAAAAAAGCTAGAAAAGAAAAAGCCGTATTGTCACGACTTTTGTGTGTTTTACTCCTCTGAGTAATTTTGCATGACCTGACCTTCAGTTACACCAAAACATTTTGTAAAAGGAAGGATGTATTCAATATCCTCAATGTTTTTGTTCTTCATCACAGTGATTCTACTCATACCTTGGTGGACTTCTACTGTAATTTTGTGATTATTGTCAATAAAGAAGTGAACATTATCACAAGCTCCATGATGAATACTTACTCCAAGGATTTTCCCATCATGCAGTTCACAGGTCTGAGCTCCGTGCAAATAACCGTCAACAATGAGCTTCATCACCGCACTTTCTACTTTAGGACTGGTGTTTGAAATTTCTTCAATATGTGGATGGTCAGTTTCTGGTATTTCCATTCTTTTATGTCTCATGAAACACCTCCTCTCTCTTATTACTTCTATTTTATCAAGTTTTTTCATTAGAACAAAATGAGATACAAATTAATTTTTACTTATACGATTTTATACTATGATTATCATTCAACAAATTGATATTGCTTTATAAACTTCTGAACGTAGGAACGTTTATCATTAGTTATTAGCTGATTGGAGTTTGTTCTACACCGTCATGATGATACTACGACGATAAATTCAATTCTAACTTCAAAAAATATCTTAGAGATTAAAAAGTATGAGTTTTATCTCTTAAGCTGAACTAATAGAATTTCGCTGATAAGTTTGATAAAATAAAGTTGAATTTTGAAAGTAAGGCTCATTCAGTTGAATTTGCCCTCCTTACAATTTATAGGAGAAAAAATGAAAATTACATTTGATGATAGTATTACCAAACATCTGTCAGAACTGACAGAATCGAAAACTGGGGATTTTGTCTTAGATTTTGACCACACGTTGAGCACAGAAATGATTGATAGTTCCTGCTGCGGAATTACACGCTATCGCATTGTTTTAGTTGATAAAGGCGCTGTACCTGCTGTGTTTGACGTACGTATTGATTCTCCAATGGGTGAGTTTTTCTGTAAAAAATGGGGGATGATGTATTTTGACGAAGAAATGAATGTTCGTTTAACTGCTAATCATTTGATTGAAATTATGGGACGAGGTGAACAAATTGCTCCTCATATCGAAATTATTGATTATCGGCAAAAATAATGCTGACAGATTTCTGTCAGTATGCTGACAGAATAAAAAGACTGATAAAATCAGTCTTTTTTTATCAAGGCAAATGTTTGATTTGAATTTCGCTTAGCTAAATCTCTATTTTATTTTCTCAAGAAAGTGAAGGACACTTTGATTAAATTTTTTGCTGTCTTCCAAATGCAAAATGTGTCCGCAGCCTTCAAATATTTGGACTTCTGAGTCGGGATTAGGTTGCAGGTCACGTGCTGCTTGGGCATGACTTGATGGAAATATTGGCGATTGACTTCCTGCAAAGAACAAATGTGGAATCGCCTCTTGAGTAAGCTCCGCCCGCCAATCTTGCAAAATAACATTTTGTAAAAGTGAGCGATAACGCTTGAAATCAAAGGGTTTCATCCCTTTACCTAACTCACGTTTTATATCATCGGAAAGTGGCTTCTGCGTCAGTCTTGTTTTAGGGAAATCATCAATAAAAGTTCCTAATGTTTCTAAAGTTCTACCAGCTTTACCATCAAGCCAATCTTTTGATTTTAAAAAAGTTGGAGCTTGATCCTCTGTAATCACTGCTGACAGGTTTCTGTCAGTAAATAATTCTTCATATGCCATGATTGTCGCAGCACCCATAGAATGACCAATTAAGACAACATCTGACAGCTGTAAATACTCTATTAATTCATACAAATCAGTTGCAATACGATGCAAAGTCATTCCAAAGTCAACTTTTTGAGAATCCCCATGTGAACGATGGTCGTAAGTAATCACACGGTAACCAGCCGCTACAAAATCATCAATTTGACAAATCCAAGTAACCTCGCTTGATGAATATCCACCAATTAAAATCAGCGCTTGGTTATTTTTATCTCCGTAATCATGAAAATTTATTTTCACATTATCATTGGTTATAAAAAAAGACATTTTTTCTCCTATACTGCTATAAATCCTTTGCACATTCACTTGAAAGTTGTTGAATGAGCAAATGCTTTTAACTTAGCATCACTATCTCCGCTTCGCTACGCTGTCCATTCGCTCTAAATCGCTAAAGCGATAAGGCGAAATGGCAAGCTCTGCTTTCGTTCTACTAACATTGGTGGGGGAGAAAGAATCCTCCACCAATGAAGTAATCACTTCAACTTTCTCATTGTACCAAAAAATCTGGCAGTAGTGCGATTTCGACTAGTCGCTTTAGCGACTTAGCGAGAATCGACATTCGGAGCAATAGTGGAGATGACAGATTTTTGATTTATGACTATGAAATACTCCTGCTTTCATAACTCATCACCGTTGCTTCCAAAAACTTTTTTAAACCAATGAAATGACTTTTTGGGTACACGTTTGAGTGTTTCTGGCTCGACATATACAGCACCATAGCGTTTGTCAATATCTCCACCTGATGCTGGAATATCAATCAACCCCCAGCCTAAATACCCTATCACATCCACACCATCAAGGAACATTGCATTCTTCATTGCTTCGATATGCTTTTTATGATAGTTAATGCGCACATCGTCTTCAATCTCGTGTTCACCATCCCAAGATTCATCCTGCCCAATTCCATTTTCTATTGGAAAGACAGGCAATCCAAATTCACGATAAATTCGATTCAAAATATTTCTAAATCCCTCTGGGTCGATTGACCATCCCCAACGGTTATGTGAAAGAAGTGGATTTAATTTCATCGCTTTTGATAGATAAAAATTGGGGGTATCTTCGTCTGTTAATGTTGTAGCATCAAGAAGTACTGAACGATAATAAGAAAACGAAATGAAGTCCGAAATCCCTCTCTCCAAAATCAGTTCATCCCCTTTTTGAAAGTCCATCTCAATCTTATGATTACGAATAAAAGTTAATACTTCATCTGAATAATGCCCGAAAGCATAAACATCACAGAGATTTCGATTGTAAAACTCATCAAATTTTCTCAAATACAAACTATCTTTTGGCGAAGTTGAAGCAGGATAAACCTCCGTTGTCGCCAACATTCCGCCAATTTTTGCATCAGAAATTTCATGAAGAAAATCAGCTAACTCACAGTGAGCAAGCATCGTATGATGAAATACAGTATAACAATCATTCACCGTTAATTCTTTTTTTAGAACACCAGAATAATGCTCAAATCCCTCTGCAAAATATAAATTATGCTCGTTGAACACAATCCAATACTTGACACGACTAGAAAAACGACGCATCATCTCTTTACCAAAGCGTACGAAGGCTTCTTCAACAGCGCGACTCAAAAAACCATTATATTTTTCTGCTAAAACCAGTGGCATATCAAAATGATAAAGACAAATCATCGGCTCAATCCCACGTGAAAGCAGTTCGTCAATCATTTCGCTATAAAAAGCAATGCCTTCCTCATTGAAATCACCATCCCCATCTGGCACTACACGTGACCAAGAAATTTGGAAACGATACATATTCATGTTCATTTCCTTCATCAAATCAAAATCATGCTGGTAATCATGAAAATTATCAATTGTAATTTGCCAATTTTTAGCCGTTCGCCCTGCTGTATCAACATCGTAGACGGATTGACCTTTACCTCCTTCATTCCAGCCTCCTTCTGTTTGCATGGATGAAGTTGAATTTCCCCAGAAAAAACCTTCTGGCATTTTATTTTCCATTTTTCCCCCTTTATCATTAACTGACAGTTTTGTTAAAAAGTCTGTCAGTACTGACAGACTTTATTTTTTATATCAATCATCAATTTTTCAATGTGCTTCTGCTTCAAGTTCTTCTTCATTTTCTGCTTCTTGTTGCAAAAGTAATTTATCATATTTACGCGCAAATGGTAGATAAATCAAAGTTGATTCTAGCAAAGCAACTGCTTGCAAAACAGCATATTGCCAACCACCAATCAAGAAACCTGAGATAATTGGAGGTGTTGTCCAAGGCGCAGCTACTCCGTTCATCGGTGGAACAATGTGGAAATAAATCGCACCATAAACCGTTGCTGAAACCACTACAGGTACAAGGAAGAATGGCAATGCTAAGATTGGATTCATGACCAATGGCAATCCAAACAAGAATGGTTCATTAATATTGAATAACCCAGGAACCAACTCAACTTTACCAATTGACTTCATTTGTTGAGATTTTGCAAGGAAAATAGTGAAAATAATCAAACCAAAAGTAATCCCAGATCCTGACAAGTTGATAAAGTTATTGTAAAATTCATTCGTTACAATATGTGCACCATTTGCCAACGACAACTTATGTGCTTGGTAAAGTGCTGCATTATCAAAAGTATTAGGAATCAAGAAAGCACCAGTAATCGCACCCATGATAATCCCACCATGCACACCAAAGAACCAGAAGAATGGCACTAAAAGTGAGATGATGATAATTCCACCAAATGAACCGCCAAGTCCTTGTAAAGGAACAGACAACCAGTGATAAATAAATGTTACAGCATCCGTATGACCAATCTTATTAAACAAAGCATAGACCACCGTTGCTCCAATAATAATCACACCCGTTGGAATCATTGATGTGAATTGATTAGCAACATTTGAAGGCACTTGCTCAGGCATGGTAATCTTCCAACCTGCTTTAATCATTGAACTATAAGCCCAACCGCTCAAAAGTCCAATCAATATAGCAGCAATCATCCCTTGTCCACCATTCCAAGTCAGATTAAGAACTCCTGTCACTGGACTATTCAAAAGGCTTTGTACAGCGCTTGGCAACTTGTCAAAAGCAGCTGTGACTTCTTTACCTGTAAGCGTACCCGTACCATTTGCGAGTGCTGATGTCATGGGATTTGCAATCGTCAGCGATTGAATAATAAAGAATGCCGAAAGTGATGTCAAGCCTGCTTGCAAAGCAACATCGCCATGCCCAGCATCTTTGACATAACTGTAACCAATCCCAACCGCAGCCCAAATCGCCAAAATACCGAAGGACATACTGAAAGCTTGGCTGAAAACTTCAGACCAGCCATTAGTTGACAACCAATTTGCAACTGCAGGGATTGGAAGATTTGCCAAAATCAAGAAAATTGAACCTACAATGATGAATGGCATCGCATAAAGCATCCCATTCTTCAGAGCTGTAATTGCTCGAGTGTTAACAAATTTCATGACTGGAGGCAAAATTTTATTATTTATAAACTCATTCATAAATAGTCTCCTTTAGATTTATTAAAATTGCTTACACAATAATAATACCGTTTACAAATATATTTGTAAACGGTATTTTAGGCATTAGTTACATGTTACAGCAATGGTTACAAGACAAGATACATCACTAATCATTGCTTGTTTAAAAGCTACTTAATCTCATGCAAAAAATCTCTTTTCATCTCTTAGCTGTTCTGCGATTGGTGTGTTCTGTTGCGCTGTGGAGAACAGGGATGAAGCACGTAATCCGCAATATTTTACCATAGTATAGACTCACCAATCAAAAAAATGTTTATACTAGTTTACCTCTAAATCTGCTGCTTTGTGCTTGCGCAAGAAGTGGTTGACGTGGAGCGCAAATTTAAACTTCTAAACAATACGCTTAGAAGTTTAATCATTTTACTCTATCTTTTTGGCTTGCTCCACAGCCTTGTGTGCCAAAATCTCCAAAAAAGCAACAACAGGAAGTTGTGAAGTCAAGTTTTCCAGCGGATCATAATTTGAATATTCTGTTTGGAAATTATAAGTAAGATTGATATTGGATAATTTAGATAAGGTAGTTTCTGGCTGATTTGTGATAGAGATAATCTTTGCAGAAGCTTCCTCACGCAATTTAACAACTCGCTCAATAATTTTATCAGTTTCTCCCGAAGCAGACAAAATTATACTCAGCACATCAGGTGCTCCCTTACCCTTAACTGCTTGATAAGGGTCAGAAATAGCATAAGATTCTAAACCAATATTGGTAAAATATCTAGCACCATATTCCGCTAAAGCCCCAGATGAACCGACACCAATAAAAATAATATATCTCGCTTGTTGAATTAACTCTACTGCCGCCTCAAGTTTCCTTGATGACTCTTTCGAGGTAATCTTTCTTAAAAACAAGTCAAGTTGTAGCAGATTTTCATAATAATTGACAGGAACTTCATCAACCTGATTTTGATTTTTCAGGTAATACTTCATCTCTACCCATCCATCAAAACCTAACTTTCTGGTCATTCTCATCACTGTTGCAGTTGAAACATGAACAGCCTGAGCAAGTTCTCTTACGGATAACCCTTCTGAAATACCAAGATTTGCCAATATAAAATTAAAGACTGAACTCTCTAATTCATTGAGTGTTCTGACTTGTTCTGGTGAAAAATTAATCATAAGCTTAATATCAGCACTTTCTATGACTGATAGCGTGCTGACAAGACTCACTTTCCCGTCAGCACGCTGACAGATTTATTTTACAACGATATTCACGAGTTTATTAGGCACCGCAATGACTTTGACAATATTTTTATCTGCGAGCGCCTCCGCAACTGCTTCTCTACCTACTATTTCAAGTTGTTCTCGTGGTAAATCTTTTTCAATCTTAATTTTTGCCTTGAGTTTACCATTAATTTGGACAACAATTTCAACTTCAGATTCAATCAGCTTACTTGCGTCAAATGTTGGCCATGCAACATAAGAAATTCCAGCTTCATTCCTCAGTTTTACCCAGAGTTCTTCAGCAATGTGTGGTGCAAAAGGTGCTAACAATTGCACAAATCCTTTTGCATAATTAACAGGTAAAGTTTTTGCCTTGTTAACACTATTCACGAAAATCATTAACTGTGAAATAGCAGTATTAAAGTACATATGGTCCAAGCGCTCAGTCACATTTTTGACGGTTTCATGATAAACTTTATCAAGTGTTCCATCATTTTCCTCTGTGAGTTCGCTATTTTCAATCATACGAACGGCACGATCAAGGAATTTACGTGCGCCTTCAAGACCTTCTTCTGACCAAGGGATACTTGCGTCTAACGGTCCCATAAACATTTCATAAACTCGAAGAGTATCTGCACCGTAATGCTCAACTACATCATCTGGATTAACAACGTTTTTGAGCGACTTAGACATTTTTGCTGGAAGTTGAGTAAGCGCTTCGCCTGTTTCAATATGGAAATATCCACCATCACGCTTTTCAACTTTATCCGTTGCAACAAGTGCCCCACGATGGTCACGATATGACGTTCCCAGAATCATTCCTTGATTAAAGAGTTTTTGGAAAGGCTCTTTTGTTGGAACGATGCCGAGGTCATAAAGCACTTTATGCCAAAAACGTGCATAGAGCAAGTGTAATACTGCGTGTTCTGCACCACCCACATAAATATCAACTGGAAGCCATTCTTTGAGAAGGTCTGGATCTGCAAGCGCCACTTTGTTGTGAGGGTCAATATAACGAAGATAATACCAGCTAGAGCCTGCCCATTGTGGCATCGTATTTGTCTCACGACGTCCTTTGACACCATCACGGCGTGTCACAGTCAACCAATCCGTCAAATTTGCAAGTGGTGACTCACCTGTACCTGAAGGCTTGATGTCGCTTGTCACAGGCAATACAAGTGGTAAATCTCTTTCAGGAACTGCCGTTGATGTTCCATCTTCCCAATGAATGATTGGAATAGGCTCTCCCCAATAACGTTGGCGACTAAAAAGCCAGTCGCGCAAACGATAAGTGATTTTTCTCTTACCAATTTCTTTTTCTTCAAGATAATCAACAATTTTTTCTATTGCTGTGGCTTTGTCAAGCCCATTCAAGAATCCAGAGTTAATATGTAATCCATCTTCAGTATAAGCGGCTTGATTGACATCAAAAGATGCTCCATTTGCATCTTTTCCTTCTAACACCGGAATGATTTCAAGACCAAAAACTTTAGCAAACTCCCAGTCACGTTCATCATGAGCAGGTACAGCCATGATCGCACCATGTCCGTAGCTGGCAAGTACATAGTCTGAAATCCAAATCGGCATCTTACGCCCATTCACAGGATTAATGGCATAGGCTCCTGTCCAAACTCCTGTCTTATCTTTTGCAAGGTCAGTACGAGCAAGATCAGATTTAAGGCTAGCTTGACGTTGATATTCTGCAACGCTAGATGCTTGTTCATCTGTAGTGATACGATTTACCAAAGGATGTTCTGGAGCAAGTACAGCATAAGTCGCACCAAAAAGTGTATCTGGACGTGTGGTAAACACTTCAAATGTTTGGCTTGTACCGTCAACAGCGAAAGTCACATCCGCACCTGTTGATTTACCAATCCAATTGCGTTGCATTTCTTTAATTGACTCTGGCCAATCCACGAGTTCAAGGTCTTCAAGTAAACGTTCTGCATAGGCAGTAATTTTGAGCATCCACTGACGCATGGGTTTACGGACTACAGGAAATCCACCGCGTTCTGAGGTACCGTCTGGTAACACTTCTTCGTTGGCAATCGCAGTACCGAGTTCTTCTACCCAGTTTACAGCAACTTCTGCTTCATAGGCAAGCCCTTTTTCATAGAGTTTTGTGAAAATCCACTGCGTCCATTTATAGTAATCAGGGTCAGTTGTATTAACTTCACGCTCCCAGTCATAGCTAAATCCTAAACTATTAATTTGACGTTTGAAGTTGGCAATATTTTCGGCTGTAAATTCTGCAGGATCATGTCCAGTATTCATAGCATATTGCTCTGCTGGTAGCCCAAAAGCATCCCATCCCATTGGATGAAGAACATTATAGCCTTGCGCGCGTTTATAGCGTGCAAGAATGTCTGTTGCAGTGTAACCTTCTGGATGCCCGACGTGCAATCCTGCTCCAGATGGATAGGGGAACATATCAAGCGCATAAAATTTGGGTTTTTTCTTATCTGTTCCTGTGCGGAAAGTTTGATGTTCTGCCCAGAATTTTTGCCATTTTGCTTCTACTTCTTGGTGATTGTATTCCATAATTTTAAGATGTGAGACCGACTGCTCTGAAGTAACGAAAAGTGTCCTTTGGCGCTTTGCACCATAAATAAGAATATGAGGTTCTGAGCGTAACTCAGATTCCACCTTATCTATTTTCGTTTACTTCAAAGAAGGCGAACTCAGTTCCTTTCTTGATATATAATACTAATTCCACTACCGTATTTTATGATGAACACCCTTTAGTTAGCTTACAAACTAGTGAACAGTATTAGATTAAATTATAAGCGAGAACAAGGTCGCTTCCTGTAAGCTGAAGACCGTATTTTTGCTCGTATTTTTTAATTTTATTGAGTAAAGTATTTCTGTGAACATAAAGATTTTTTGCAGCTTGAGATTGATTACCATTTGTCGCATACAGTGCAATGACAAGTTTTTGGTCTTCTACATTTTCCAATAATTCACGATGAATATCTTTTAAAATTTTGTTATCAGAAGTTCTCAAACTTTCTGTTAATATATATTCACTAAACGATTTTTTACTTTTAAAAATTGTGGACTCTTCAGCATAAATTTCAGAAAGCTGGGCTTTATCCACAAACATCCCCACATAAGCAGAGATTTTTTCTCCCATATCTTGTGATAAAGTTTGAAAGATATCAAAAAGTTCCGACTTTGTCGGATTATCATTTGACAAGCGCTCAATGACAATTTTTTTATCAACATCACTACTTGCAAAGTCCGGAAGTAACAGTTTTAAAGTGCTTTCTAGCGGCTCAAAATCTGTTGCTGAAAACTGCAAAATACGGTAGCGCCCATTTGGTAACAATTCTGTGCTGACAGGATTTCTGTCAGTAAAAATTAATTCTGTCAGTAACTTTTCACGTTCTGAAAGTGTACTGATATCAACATTTTCATAAAGTTTTCGAATTTTCTCTAGTTCCATTTTTTAAAAAAGCGACCAGCGGCCGCTTGAAGTCTTATACTAGTTCAGCTAATAATTTTTTTAGAAAAAGTTATTAGCTGAACTGCAAATAGACTGCTTTGCAACGATTGGGAAAAGCGATGCTTTTCTTATCCGTAGTTTGAGAAGTAACCTCAAGTGGGAAACCCAAGCTTCGACTTTTAACTTAGTAAGTGCGTGCTGTCTCCGCCCTTTGGGCTACGCGATAAACATTTGTCCTTTTTATCTAGCCGCTAAAGCCTCTGATAAAAAGGCCGTCAATGCCCGCTGCGATGCTACGTGCTTCGCACACCGTTCTATGAACGGTCTTTGCAACTTCGTTGATCACTATCCATTCGTTCCATCTCCGCTTTACTACGCTGTCAATTTCACTATCTACGCAACTTCGTTGCTCCGCTGTCCATGCTCGCTATGGTGCTACGTGCTTTGCACGCCGTTCTGCGAACGGTCTACGCAACTTCGTTGCTCCGCTGTCCGTTTGCTTAGCAAGCAAAGCTGGCAAGACGAAATGGTAAGAGCAAAAGGCACGCACCTGTGCGCCGTTCTTCAAACGGTCTACGCTCGATGTTCTCGCTCCGCTGTCCGTTTGCTTAGCAGGCGAAGCCTGCAAGAGCAAAAGGCAAAGCATCTAGTCGCAATCGCAATTCCCCACCAATGAAGTAACCACTTCAAACGTCCCGTTTAACCGTATTAGATTTGCTCTGAAGGAAGATGCAATTCAAAAAGAGGTGAAAGAGGACGGCGTTCGTGGATACGAATGATTGCATCTGCAAGCAAGTGTGCAATCGAAAGTTCTACGATTTTCTCACTCTTACGTTCTTCTGGAATTTGAATGGTATCCAAAACGACTAATTTAGTGATTGCTGAGTTATTGATACGTTCAATCGCTGGTCCCGATAGGACTGCATGGGTACATGAAGCGTAAACTTCAGTTGCTCCAAGTTCCTTGAGCGCATTGGCAGCGAGAGTAATTGTGCCTGCTGTATCAATCATATCATCAATCAAGATACATTTTTTACCTTTAACATCACCAATAATATTCATAATTTCAGCGACATTTGCACGCGGACGGCGTTTGTCAATAATAGCAAGTGGTGTTTTGAGAAAATTTGCCAATTTGCGCGCACGACCAACTCCTCCATGGTCAGGAGAAACAACGACAACATCATCGCCAGCCGATACAAAATGACGACGGAAATAATCTGCAATGAGCGGTGAACCCAAAAGATGGTCAACTGGAATGTTAAAGAAACCTTGAATTTGAGGCGCATGAAGGTCAAACGTAATCAATCGATCTGCACCTGCAATTTGAAGCATATTTGCTACAAGTTTTGATGTAATTGGCTCTCTAGCACGCGCTTTACGGTCTTGTCTAGCATAACCGTAATAAGGCATGACAATGTTAATTGATGCAGCGCTAGCCCTGCGAAGAGTGTCCATCATAATCAAAAGTTCCATCAGATTGTCATTGACAGGGCACTTGTTGATTGAAGGATAAAAACATGGTCACCACGAACTGATTCGTCAATGTGAACTTCCGTTTCACCATCTGAGAAGGTGCGAACACTTACTTTTCCAAGCTCAATTCCGATTTCCTTAGCCACTTTTTGGGCCAATTCTGGATTGGAAGAGAGCGAAAACAGCTTCAAATTTGAGTACGACATGAAGAGCCTTTCTTATAAATCGTTACGAACCTACTGGTTCAGTTAGATGCACTACTTATTTTACCTTAAATTACTAATTTTTTCAAACACTCATTTGTTTTTGATACTGAAATTTGTACTGATAATCTAATACTGTTTGACTTTTAACTTAGCAAGTGCGTGCTATCTCCGCCCTTTGGGCTACGCTATCCATCCTTGCTACGGTGCTACGTGCTTTGCACGCTGTTCTGCAAACGGTCTACGCAACTTCGCCGTTTGCTTAGCAAGCAAAGCTTGCAAGAGCAAAAGGCAGTGTATCTGCAGTTCATCTAATATAAGGAGTCTCTGTCAGTATCCCACCATTCACCTAAGCATGAAAGTGGGAGATAAAAATTCTGTCAGCATACTGACAGAATTCCCTTTACTTTATCTCAACTAATCAATCCTTAATTTACAATAATTCTTTGAAAAGTCCTCGAACAAAAAACTCTTCATCAAAATCTTGCAAATCATCTATTTTTTCTCCAAGACCAATCAATTTGACGGGTATTTTCAAACTTTGTACGATTGATAAAACAATTCCTCCTTTGGCAGAACCATCAAGCTTGGTCAATGCAATCCCTGTAATCGGTGTAACTACACTAAATTCTTTTGCCTGTTGAATTGCATTTTGACCTGTTGTCGCATCAAGTGCAAGAATCGTTTCGTGAGGTGCATCTGGAATTTCACGTTTAATTACTTTCCCGATTTTTTCCAATTCCTTCATGAGATGGTCTTTATTTTGCAGTCGTCCTGCCGTATCCACAAGTAAAATGTCATAACTTTCAGCCTTAGCTTTAGCAACAGCGTCAAAAACGACACTCGCAGGGTCTGAACCAGCAGCTTTTGTTACCACTTCCACACCAGAGCGATTTCCCCATTCAACCAACTGGTCAATGGCGCCAGCTCTAAAAGTATCCGCTGCTGCAAGCAGCACACGCTTTCCTTCATTTTTGTAACGCGCTGCCAATTTGCCAATCGTCGTTGTTTTACCAACACCATTTACACCAACAAACAAGAAAATCGAAAGTCCTGTTTCCTGAATATCAAGTGCTGATGGCAACTTCTCTCCATCAAACTTGTCAACAATCTTCTCAATAATTAATTGGCGTAAATCATCAGATGATTTTGCATGAGCAAGTTTTGCCTCATGTCGAAGCTCCTCAGTAATTTCCATCGCCAAATCAACACCAACATCAGACATAATCAGCGTTTCTTCAAGTTCCTCAAAGAACTCCTCATCAACAGTTCTAAAGTTGGCAAACAACTCATTAAAGCCATCACTAAACGTTTTCCGAGTCAAACTTAAAGAATCTTCATATTTCTTTTCAGTTTCCTCACGCGACTTCGTAAAAATATCTGCCAAAGCATCAACATCAATGACAATTTCTTCCTCATCAGTGCTGACAACAGTGTTGTCAGTAACGTTTTCACTTTCTGTCAGTACTGACAAACTTTTATCACTATTTACAGGTTCTTCATTAGCCTCCTGCACTTCTGTCAGTGCTGACATAGTGCTAGATTCGATATTATCCTGTTTTTCCTCAATGACAATATCATCAGCTACGTCTTCTTGCTTTTTTTTACCAAACAAACGGTCAAAAAGTCCCATATTTTCTCCTTTAAAATGGCTCAATAAACGATGGGCAACAACTCAACTCCCATGCTTCAATCGCTCAAGCTTGCATTTTCATTAACTTTCAGGCGCCCTAAACTCAATATCACATACCGAATCTTACTTCCCAAAAACGACTCAGCCATTCTCATTTCAATTTTTTTCTAAGTAATGCAAGTCCAGCAATCAAAATTCCAACCGCCGAAAAATCAATAATCTTTGATACAATCATAAAATTTGTTGTGTCCACCGAGAAAGCAAGCATCATCACAAGCAAAGCATGACTAGCAAATACTAACCCCATAAAACCAGTCAAAATCATAAATTTCTTATGACTTCCTTCACTCTCACCAGCCAACTCTAGCAAAGGCTTATTAAAAGCTACCGACAATAAAAAGATAATTCCAATCACTGCTGTCAAAATAGGATGCCAAAGTTTAAAAGCCAAATTATTTCCATGCGTCAAATAGACCGATAAAAGTGAAATCAAAAATCCCACAATCGCAACCAAACTAACGGGATTCAACGTCCGTTTTGTGAGCAATCCCCAAATCATATGGATGACAGGAAATGCTGTAGCCACGCCAAGTGCTAACGTATCAGACCAACCACACGTTTTTAAAATTAAATAAGCAACAACAGGCAATATAATTGCAAAAATCAAGCTTGGTATAAACTTTTTCAACTGTAAATTTTGACTCATCCTTAATCCTTCTACAAATATTCAAAACCTATTTTACCATGATTTTACCTAGAAAAAATCAGGCGCAAGTCGGATAATCAAAATTACAATACATACTTTTCAATCATATCTGCAACAGCATTTTGGTCATTCGTCAAACTCGAAATAATATTCGCTTGCTCTTTCACGCTATCTACTGCATTTCCCATTGCAACACCATAACCTGCCCAAGCAATCATTGACAAATCATTTGCCTCATCTCCCATCGCCATCACATTTTCTGGCTGTAAATCAAGCTGACCGATGAGTTGGGTCAATCCATAAGCTTTATTAATTCCCTTTGGCATAAATTCTAATAATTTTGCCTGAGTTTTGAAAATCTCAAAACGACTAAAAAATTCAGCAGGAATCTGCTTTAAACTTTCATCCAAAAATTCTCTTTCCGTGCAAGAAACAATTTTATTATAAACCACTTCACGCGGCACATCATTGAAATCCATCTTGATAAAGGTCAAAAGTTTATTCAAAGTTTCATATTCCGATACTCTTGCACTCTTTGTAACAAACACTTTTTCTTCACTCAAAATATCACAAGGAATATCAAGACGAGAAGTCAAAGTTTTTATTTCCTCAATTTCTTCATAAGAAAAACTTTTTTTCGATAGGATTTGTCCTGTATTTCGCTGAACCAATCCTCCGTTAAAAGTCACACTATAATCATCAAAATCAAGCATATTTAATCGTTTCAAAAACGGCTGAATCGCAATCAAAGGACGTCCAGTCGTCAACACGACATCAACTCCTTTATCTCTCGCAGCATCAATCGCTTCAATATTCTCGCGAGAGATTTCTTTCGACGAATTCAATAACGTCCCATCTAAATCAAGGGCAACCAATTTAATTTTGTTAGTCATGAATTTATTATACCACAACTCTCAAAATGACAAATGCTCCGAACAAATGATTTATCCCTCTTCAAAACCTTTGATCTAATTTTCTCTATCTAGTGGTTTTTATACTTTAAAAATCAGTAAGTATCGGCTACGTTAAACACTTACTTTTCTACCTTCTCACTCGTTTCAACTCTTTAATTTCTTTACTCATCAGTAAAGCATAGGAGTTACAATCACAATATTCAAAAACATCACGACATTTCTCCATTATCACTAATGCTGTATCATCTCCTCGATGAAAACGATAATTGGCTTTATTATACTTTAGAATATTTTTTTCAAAAGTATAATAATCTTCGATATTCATATTTTCAAGATAACTAATATATTTTTCTGCTAACTCCCACTGCTTATTCCTAACAAATGCATTGACAATATTGAGTAAAGCTTGAATTTTTGCACGTCGTATTTCTGGTAACTTTTTATTGAAATAATTAGCTTTTAACATCTGTTGAGTTAATTTTGAAAGTGTAACAGGGTCAAAAATATGATCACTTCGGGTTAGTGCATTAATATCATATATTCCCCAATCTTCTAATTCTAAAAGATAGGTTTTTAAAAATAAAATATCCTCTTCAGGTATTTTATACTCCCTATCAATTTTTGCAAGAACTGCCTCTGCTTGTACTTTATCTAACTTGTATTTCTTACTCTCAAACGTCAAAGATAGCATTTTTAGTTTTTCAATAAATTGACAAACCTTATCCTTATCATTAGACATATACGCTGCAATAAGTTCTGATTCGTAAAGCATAATATCTTTAGAATTCAACATCTGATTATATAAGTTCTGAAACTCAAAAGCTGAAACATTAATATTATTTATGATATTAAAGAAAGTTTCAACAGATGGACTAGAAATTCCATTTTCAAATTTAGATATATTAGCACTAGAGGTATCATTTCCAGCTGCTTCTTTCAACGTAAACTTTTTTGAAGTTCTAAAAAGTTTAAAAGCTTCCCCATATAAGACTTTCTCAACATTTCCACTTTTCATCCATCCTCTCCTATATTACAAATAAATAATAATTAACGATAGTTAAAAATTAACTCTATTTTATTTTTGTATTCTTTTATATAGTTTATTATACTACAAACATAATTATGAGGGAGGAGAAGTTATGAAAAAATCAAAATTCACATCACTACTAGTCGCTTTAGTATCCTTGGTCGTTGTCTTTGTTGAAGTTCTTCCTTGGGGATAATTTTAATACTACTTATAAATAAAGTTTCACTGATGCGATAATGTCACTTATTATCTTTAGATTAAAATATTAACATATTGAAATTTTTCTCCATCTAGAACATACTAAACAAAAGGAAAAAACTAAATGAATAATACGATTACTAACCTATTATCCAATCAATCTCAAAAGGAGATACGTACAGACCGACTACAAGTCCAAGGAAATGTGCTCAAAGTTGACAAAAACACTCTTCAATTAAGTAATATCTCCACGCTAAGTCACGGTCGCCTAAAAGTTAACATTCCATATCCGCTTATTATCATATGGCTCTTAATCTCTCTTATCATCTTAAAGTTTTCTTTTATACTAGGGTTAATTTTAATCATTGCCTTAGGAGTTTATATCTACTATCTCTATCAGAAAACTTTAAATACTAATTCTTATCTTTATATTCAGCTTAACTCTGGAATAATCTATCCTATTTATTTTAAAGAGGAATCTTTTTTACTTGAGGTTCAGGATGTGTTAGAAACTGCTTTTAATCAGCGAAATCAAAATATTAGCATTAATATCAAAGATCAGACAATTGTTGGAGATAATAACTCAATTGCTGAACATTCTATTGGGAATAACAACATTATTGAATCAAACAATACTGATAAATCTTTCAGCATAGGAGAGATTAATAATAGCTCTCTTGAGCAGGTTCAACTCGGTCATGGCAATCACGCAAATATTGCTTCCAATGTTTCCGGTTATGACTGGGATGAAATCTCTAAAGAACTAGAGCGTGTTATTAATAACATCTCAATTTCCTCTTCAGTTAAGTCTGTTAGTATTGAAGCATTAGAAGCCGCTAAAAATAAAGATACTTCCACATTTGAAACCATTGTAAAGAGTCATAAAGCCGAGTTTCTTTCAGAGTTATTTGTAAATTTTGCAGGAAGTTTATTAACTCAAGTTGTCACTAAAATTTTAGGAATGGGATAACACATTTATCATTGAAATAAAAAAAGCCCAAATGGGCTTTTTTTATTTTTATTGGTCAACCAAAAGACGAACTTTTTTACCCTCAACAGGGACAAAATAAACAACTGTACGAATAGCTTGGATAATACGCCCTTGGCGACCGATAATCCGACCGATATCACCATCAGCGACTTTGAGATGGTATTCCATAAATTCTTCACCTTCAATAAGTTCTAAAGATACTTCATCGGGTTGTGTTACCAATGGTTTGACAATCGTCAAAACTAACTCTTTCACATCTGATTGCATAACATTTCCTACTCTAACCAGAATTCTGGTTCAATTTTTTATGTGAATATCCACGAAAAGCTGTCCAAAAGGGCAGCTTCAAATTTCTTATTTAGAGAATTTTGATTCGTGGAATTTTTTCATAACTCCAGCTTTTGAAAGCAAGTTACGAACTGTATCTGATGGTTGTGCACCATTGTTCAACCATTCCAAGATGCGTTCTTCTTTAAGTGTGACTTGGTTTTCAGCTACGAGTGGGTTGTAAGTACCAACTGTTTCGATGAAACGACCATCACGTGGAGCGCGTGAATCAGCAATGTTAATACGGTAGTAAGGTTTTTTCTTAGAACCCATACGAGTCAAACGGATTTTTACAGACATGTTTATCTATTCCTCTTCTTAATTTTTAATACTTGAATATTATAACATAGGTAAGGAAAGCTGTCAAGAAAAAATCTTGACAGCTCTCATCTACCGATTTTTTACTCAATTCAATCGCAAAAAACGATCAAGAAACTTCTCAATAGTTTTGTATTATTTTTGGAGAAAAAGATATGTTTATAAAATATTTTCCTTTTCAGCGTTGTCTTCTCTCTTTCTTAGAGTGAATAAAGCAGCAACAAGCAAAATTATTCCCATAAGCGCAGGAGCTGAATGTCCAAAGAGAATATATATTTCACCACCGATTAAAGGTCCTGCAATGCGTGCAAGGGATTGTAAGGCTTGTGACCCACCTTGGAGCTTTCCCTGCTCGCTATCGCTTGCTTGTTTGGATAAACGGCCGTTAAAAGCGGTACCAAATACCGAATCGCCAAAAGCATAGATAAACATTGCAAGGATAAAGATGGGCCAAAACTGAGTGATTGCTGAGAGAGCCATCAATGTGTACCCGATAAGCTCACTCACTATCGCGAGATTAATTAACTGCTTATCATTGAAGTGCTTGAGTAGATGTTTCATTATCAATGTTTGAGTGACAATATCTTGTAGCCCCATGATAGAAAAGACGAGTCCGATAGCTACAGGTCTCCATGCAAAACTATCCCATGTAAACTGGCTAATGATGGCCTGCATTGCTCCTGCTGGAATCCACAGGAAAAAACCTACGATGAAAAGTTTTGAAAGATTACGCATAGTCAAAACATCAAAGAGTGCTGTAAAAGGATTAATCCGATTGAGCGGAAGTTTTGATAATCGCTTATCTACTGCTAAACTTTCTGGCATTGCAAAGAGACCATAAACAAGATTGAGCAAACAAATAAAAGCACCGAAATAAAAAGGAACACTATTTCCAAAATGAGCAAGCAGTCCCCCAAACGTAGGGCCAGTAATCGTCCCAATACCAACGGCCGCTGCTGCCCAACCAAAGATTTTTGTACGTTCTTCAGCTTTTGTAATATCGGCAAAGTAGGCAAAAAGTGCAACAATATTTCCACCAGTCAATCCATCAATAATCCGACCAAGAAACAGCATCCAAAGTGCGCCCGCCAGTCCAAAAACGAGATAACCGATGCTTGAACCCGCGAGACAAGTTAATAAAATGACTTTTCTACCATATCGGTCAGAAAGAGCACCCATTGCTGGTGCAGCAAGAAAGGTACAGCCTGCATAAATCGCAGTTAGCGCAGTCACAATAAATGCTTGATTACTATGATTTGCAAAAGGAGCGACTAGAAACGGAACAACAGGAGCAATGATTGTAAAGCCCAGTCCTGTAAGAAATGTTGAGATAAGCCCAAAGGTTAGGGCATGATGATTAGGTTTCATATTAGTTGACCTCGATTGAATATCTATATTTAGTTTCCTTAGAAACAATAATAGAATATCATCTTTTTGTTTCTTTGTCAACAAAAAGATGATAAAAAAGAAACACTTTACGATTTCAAAGTGTTTCTTATTGTTTTATCAAGGTGATTGTTATATTTTTCTAGAAAATTCAAAATAACTTGACTTTCTTTTTCAGATAAATCTTCAAATACTATTTCATCTTCTTTGAGAAATTTTTGATGCATCGCCTCATGACGATTATTGATTTCACTTCCAGCTTGTGTCAGCCGAAAATAAATTTCTTTTTTATTGTCAGGACTTTTGAAACTTTCTATGAGACCTTTCTTGAGCAATTTTTTGGTGACCTTACTGATTGCTCCGCGTGTGACATAAAGTGCTTCTGCGAGCTTGGTAACATTGGGATACTCAAGTATGGCAATTATCTCAATTGACTCAATCTCTGACAAGCTTAACTCTGGGAAAACTTTTTCCATTTGTGGACGATAGTAGTAATTAATTTTATTAAATAAATCAGTTAAACTTGATAGGATTTCTGCTTGCTTGGACATTTTACCACCTTCTTTTTTTAAATCTTTTCTTTTATCAAAGTAAGTGCGTGCTATCTCCGCCTTACGGCTACGCTGTCGATGCTCGCTACGCCACTAAAGTGGCTAGTCGCAATCGCAATACTCCGACCTCTTAGGTCGGAGATAAAGCAGCACTATCTCCGCTTTGCTACGCTGTCCATCCTCGCTAAGGTGCTGAAGTACCTAGTCGGAATGGCAAGCTTTGAATTTCGTCCGACTGCCATAGGGCGTTGGCGCTTTTAGCGCCTAGGCTTCTTGGACAAGGTGACCTCATATCGAAGATGTTAAGCAGACTGTTGCAGCTTTAGCTGCGTACAGGTCGCTTAGTTGTTACACCTAGAGGTTGTACCTTAAATTCAGTGGGGAGTTGCCTTTTTATCAGTCGCTTCGGCGACTAGAGAAAATGGACAAATGTTTTATGAAACTCCTACTGAATAAGTCTTGACTTCATTTTACATTCCAAGGAATCAAAAGTCAATTTGTGATTAGAAAAATGATATTAAATTATTTCAAGATCTATCATGCTTTGTACAGTAGCTATAATAGCTTCTTTTGCTGGGCGAGGTTTCCACCCAAGTAGTTTTCTCGCTTTTTCATTACTACAATTGGTATTTTGTCCGAGAAATGTAGCAGGCATTTTAAGACTTTCATTAAAATGCGAGAGAAATCTAACAACAAAATCTGGAATTTCTCTGATAGAAACTTTACTTGCTCGCGAGTGAAATTCTTGTTTTAACCATTCTGCTAGTTGTTTGTAGGTGATGTTTTCGTTTGTCGTTGCTAAAAATCTTTCTCCTACAGCACTTTCAGATTCCATAGCAAGAATATGAAGTTCCGCCACGTCTCGCACATCAACATAATCAAAACCCATTTTTAATAAAAAAGGCATTTTCCCATCAAACATAGATTTAATGATTTGATTAGAATGAGAAAAATCTTTCCCTAACACAGGTCCCATTACTGCTACTGGCAAAATGCTTGTCAACTCAATGTTTTGTTCTTTAGCAAATTTCCATGCTTCTTGCTCCGCTCTTGTTTTAGAACGCTGATAGGCATTTATTGAAGCGGCCAAATTAGTCCAATCTTTTTCTGTAAATGTTCCTGGATGATTTTTGTGACCTGCAAGTACCGCCCCCGATGCAGAGGTCAATACAATCCGTTTTACTCCTGCTTGTTTAGATGCTTTAAAAACATTGAGTAGTCCTTCTACTGCCATTTTGACCATCTCTGATTCTTCTTTTGGTCTTGTGGCCGGAGTTGGCGAAGCAACATGAATGACATAGCCTACTCCCTGAGCTGCTGTTATCCAACTTTCTTTGTCCAATAAATCTGCTTGAACAAACTCTAACATTTCTAAATTTATTGCACCTGCTTGGTTTATCATTGCTTTGACTTCGTCTTGACGGCTCATCGTGCGCAAAGTCGCTCTCACCTGATAACCTTTTTTCAACAGTTTTGCTATCGTATGCACAGCGATAAATCCACTACCACCTGTAACGAGTACTAATTCTTTTTTATCCATCATTTCCCTTCAACTTACGTTTCACTTGTAACTTATGCTTTCTTAATATATAATATTTTCAAATAGAAAACAAGAAAAAAACTAGCTTATGTGACAATAAAGGAGCTTTTGTAATGGCAGCTACAGACTATGCGCAAACGGTGAAAAATGATACACGGGAATTTATTTCTCTTGCCATCTTACAACTTTTAAAAAAAGAAAAACTATCAACTTTGAGTGTTTCCAAAGTTTGCAAACGTGCAGGTGTAAGCCGTATGGCATTTTATCGAAATTTTTCAGACTTATCTCAAGTTTTGCATGAGTATTATCAACCTAAGATTTCCGCTGAATTTGATGTTGTGCGGAATCAACCGTTGGCCTCTGTTAAGATTGAGCGTCAAGAAATATTTTTTGAGCGATTTGGTGATGATTTTATCTTAGCGGAGCAAGGGGAGTTTGAACCAATTATTCGGAGCATTTTTACAGAAGAAATTAAAAAGTTTTATGTAAACTCTGAAGATGATTATTGGGTAGCTTTCATGGCTGCAGGTGTTTATGCCATTTGGCATAAATGGCTATTGGAAGACAAAAAGCGTCCGTTAAAAGAGGTTCATGCTTTAATCAAAAACTTTGGTATAAAATAATAATAAAAACTTACTGACAAGATTATCAGTAAGTTTTTATCAGTTTTGTCAGTGATTTCTGAGTTCTGTCAGTAATTTTTCTGCTGTCGCTTGATTCATTAGTTTTGATTGATGAAGAAGTTGAGTCAACTGAGCGATTTCTTCACCTTTTGCACCGACCGAAAGCGCTAGAGAGCGAGTTTGTAAGCTCATGTGTCCTTGCTGGATGCCCTCAGAAACAAGCGCACGCAAGGCTGCGAGATTTTGTGCCAAGCCAACAGCAGCAATAACTTTCGCCAACTCCTGAGCTTCTGTAATTTGCAAAATTTCCATCGCTGCTTGCGCTTTAGGTAAAACTTTGACACCTCCACCGACCGTAGCAACAGGAAGTGGTAATTCTAGCTCCCCAAAAGCATATCGCCTGAAACCCACCATGTCGCAAGCCCACGATATTTTCCATCATGGCTTGCAAACGCGTGGATTCCGGCAGCAATGGCGCGAGTGTCATTTCCCGTTGCAAGCACAACTGCATTAATTCCATTCATAATCCCTTTATTATGCGTAGCTGCACGATAAGGATCAAGCTTTGAAAAACGTGAGGCAGCAGAAATCTTATCTGCGACATCTGCTCCATTTCCTGTCTTGGATAACTTTTCGACTGGAATCTCACAAGACACTTTAACTAGAGACTCTGTCGCAAAATTTGACAAAATACTGAACAGAATTTTTTCCTCAGGGAACCATAGTCTAAAGCGTTCTGCAATGCTTTCCAAAATAGAATTGACGATGTTTGCGCCCATAGCATCTCTGACATCAATCTTAAAATCTACTGACAGAAAATTTTCATCAAAAAGTCGAGTAGAAATATCACGTAAACCTCCACCTCTTTTGACAATAGAGGGGTAAGCTGTTTGCGCTACTGACAAGATTTCGTCAGTACTGACAGAAATTTTGTCAGCGATTTTTGAAGCATTTTGTAGATCATAAAAAACGATTTGTCCACGCATTAGCCGTTCCGTAATCTTTGCAGTAAAGTTCCCAGCCATTTTGGCACCGTTACTTGCTGCAGCGATAACTGATGGTTCTTCTGTTGCAAAAGGAATCATATATTTTTTGTCATTAATGACAAAATTTTGAGCGAGTCCCATCGGTAATTCAAACTCCGAGATTTGATTTTCAATCAAATTATTTGCGACATCTTCATCTAGTGTTATCTGACGCAAAATCTCTTGTGTTTGCTCCTTTAAGTCAAGCGTCTGACGTCTTTCTTCTGGCGTCATCTGATAGAATTTCTTTTCCATTTTTAGCTCTCAAATTTTGGATTTTTCAACAAGACGGCAAGCCCTAGACCACCGCCAATACAAAGACTTGCAATACCGTAACGTTTGTTTTCACGATTGAGCGCGTAGCTCAAGGTTGTGATAATCCTTGCTCCAGTTGAGCCGATGGCATGCCCAAACCAATTGCTCCACCATAAATGTTTACTTTTGTCTCATCAAGTGCCAGTTCACGATTGACCGCAACACTGGATGCTGCAAAGGCTTCATTGATTTCGAAAAGGTCTATTTCTGATTGATTCAACTTTGTTTTAGTGAGCAATTTTGTGATTGCTTCAATCGGTGAAACACCCATGATGGCTGGATTAATTCCGATTTCTACTGAATCAACTAACTCCGCAAGATATGGAATTTTGTGTCGTGTGGCATAATCTTTCGTTGCCAAAATGACTGCCGAAGCACCATCATTCACTGGTGAAGAATTCCCAGCAGTTACCGTTCCATCCTCTTTGAAAACCGTACGCAAAGTGCTTAATTTCTCTAAACTTGAGTTTGGACGTGGAGCTTCATCGTCTACCAGCGCTCCAATTGGGATAATTTCATCTTTAAAAATTCCTGCACTTCTGGCTGCAACCGACTTTTCCTGTGAACTTTGCGCAAAGACATCTTGACTTTCTCTAGAAATTTTAAATTTCTCGGCAATGGTTTCGCCAACATTTCCCATATGAATCCCTGAAAAAGCATCAATCAGACCATCAGAGAGCATCGAAAGTGTTTCCTTACCAGTCTTTTGATTTTTCAGGATTGGTGCATTAGACATTGACTCAGTCCCGCCTGCAATCACAAGCTCTGCCTCTCCAAGTTGGAGGAGTTGTTTTGCTAAAATGATGGCTTTCATCCCTGATCCGCAGACTTCATTGATTGTTGAAGCAGGTACAGTGGCGCAAAGTCCACTATTCATCGCGATTTGCCGAGCGACGTTTTGACCATTGCCGGCTTGAAGCACATTACCAAAAATGACTTGAGCCACATCTGATTTTATCGCTTCATGTCGAGTCAGAAGCTGTTTTACGACAGATGTTCCAAGCTCTGTTGCTGAATATTTAGAAAGTGCGCCGTCATATTTACCGACCGGCGTACGTAAGGCGTCAATGATTACAATTTCTTTCACGAGTGAACCTCCGAAAGCCATTATAGCATAATTTCGAGTCCTTTTTGTAAAGAGAGTTTATCCCTTGGAGATGGTGAGCTATGAAAATCTTGTTAAATGTGCTAAAATGATATCATTCAAAAATAAGGTTGTGAAATCAACTTTTTTTGTTTTTCTTAAAGCAAAAATATGATTTAAACTCACAAAGCGATGATAATGAGGGAATTTTTAAAAATGAAAGTCGGTATAGATAAAGTTGCTTTTTTTGTGCCAAATACATATGTTGATATGACAGAGTTGGCGCTTGCTAGAGGGGTTGACCCTGCAAAATTTCATATTGGAATTGGACAAGATGAAATGGCAATCAATCCTGCTACTCAAGACATTATTACTTTTGCAACAAATGCTGCTGCAAGTATTTTGACAGATGAAGATAAAAAATCAATAGATATGGTGATTGTCGGCACAGAATCCAGTGTTGATGAATCTAAAGCTTCTGCTATTGTAGTTCATGGTCTTCTTGATATTCAACCCTTTGCACGTAGTATCGAGATGAAGGAAGCTTGCTACGCAACAACAGCAGGGCTTGCTGCTGCTCGTGACCATGTACTTCTTCATCCTGAGTCGAAAGTCCTTGTCATTGCCTCCGATATTGCAAAATATGGTTTAAATACAGGCGGAGAACCAACACAAGGGGCTGGTAGCGTTGCTATGCTGGTTACTAGCGCCCCTCATCTTTTGGTATTAAATAATGATAATGTTGCACTTTCGCAAGATATTTATGATTTTTGGCGTCCTTTTGGGCAGGCCTATCCTTCTGTTGATGGAAAATTTTCAAATGAAACTTATATCAATGCCTTTGCAAAAGTTTGGGATGAATACACTAGCCGCACTGGTTTGACTTTTGAAGATTTTAAAGCGGTCGCTTTTCATACGCCTTATACCAAAATGGGTAAAAAAGCTTTATTGCCAAAACTTGAGGCTGAAAATCCTAAAAATGCTGATGATTTGATGAAACAGTTTGAATATGGAATTGCTTATAATCGTCGTGTCGGCAATCTTTACACGGGTTCACTTTATTTGAGTTTAATCTCTCTTTTAGAAAACTCAACTGACCTATCCGCTGGTGATAAAATCGGATTATTTAGTTATGGTTCTGGAACTGTCGCTGAATTTTTCTCTGGTGAATTAGTAGATGGTTTTGAGAAATATTTGCGTGCAAAAGACCACCAAGCATTACTTGATGGACGTTCAAAATTGGCAATTTCTGAGTATGAAACAATGTTTAATGAAAAGTTAGATTTGAATCATCATGCAGAATATCATGATGAAATGCCTTTCTCAATTAGTGAGATTCGTGATAATCATCGTCTTTACAAAAAATGAAGCCAAGACATACGCAGTAGAGAATGGACAATGCTTATCCTAAAGCGCTGCGGGTAAATAAGGTGACCTCAATCTTTGATATTAAGCAGACTGTTTGCATACAGGTCGATTGCGATTTGAACTTGCCACTTTATAGGATAACCGTTGGCGCTTCAGCGCTTACGGATATGCTAGTTGTTTCACCTAGTGGCTTAGTGAAATCGACAGCGTAGCAAAGCGGAGATAGTTGTTACACCTAGAGGTTGTGCCTTAGGTTCGCCGTCAATGAGTTGACTTCACAATCTTAATAAATGCTGACAGAAATTTCGTCAGTAATTTTTCCAACCTCTACTCCCTGCCATGATACTGACAGAGAGTAGAAGATTGAGGTAAGTAATGAATCAGTAAATAATGAAACCTGTCAGCGTACTGACAGGTCTTTCTTTTTTGAAGTGATTACTTCATTGGTGGGGATTCTTCCCCCCCCCACCAATGTTAGGGCACAACCTCACATCAAAGATATGAGGTCACACCTCCGCTTTGCTTCGTTATCCATTCGCTCTAAGCGACTAAAGTCGCAAGGCGAAGTGGTCTTGTCCCTGAAGTCTAAGCGCTGAAGCGCTAAGACCCTAGGGCAGTAGAACGAAAGCAGAGCTTGCCATTTCGCCTTGTCGCTTTAGCGAGTTGCGACTTCGACTAGGCACGTTCGTGCCGTAGCGAGAATCGACAGCGCAGTGAAACGGAGATAGAGCGAATGGACAGCGGAGCGAAGCGGAGATAGTGCTGCTTATCCCACCACCTTATAGAGGTGGGGGGAATTGCGATTGCGACTAGACACTTTGCCTTTTGCTCTTGCAAGCTTTGCTTGCTAAGCAAACGGACAGCGGGACCGTTCGCAGAACGGCGTGCAAAGCACGTAGCGCCTTAGCGAACCATTTCGCCTTGCTGCTTTAGCAGCTTAGAGCGAATGGATACCCGTGGTTCATCGACAACGTAGCCCAAAGGGCAGAGATAGCACGCACTTGCTAAGTTAAAACTGAACATTATCAGGATATTTGTGTGGCAAAAGGGCACCATGCAACTGGTCAATAAACACCATATCTTCATCTGTCAGTTCAAAATCAAAGATTTGAGCATTTTCTTTGATTCGATTAGGTGTGATAGATTTAGGTAGGGGAAGGTATCCTTTTTGTAGATGCCATCTCAGCACTGTTTGCGCCACTGTCTTATCATATTTTTCGGCAATTTCACCCAAGGCTAATATTTTAAAAATTTCACCTGTTCCAAGCGGAGAATACGCTTCTGTCAGCAAATCATGCGCTTTATTATAAGCTACAATATCTTCTTGTTGATCACTTGGATTGCTATAAATCTGATTGACAACAGGCTTGATTTTTGCTGTTTCAAACAAAGCATCCAGATGATGAGGTTGAAAATTGGCTACACCCAACGCTCTAATTTTTCCCGCCTCATGAGCTTCTTCCATCGCACGCCATAGTTCACTATTTCGCAGCTTAAAGTTAGGACGTGTTTTCACTGGATTTGGCCAATGAATCAGTAGAAGGTCAATGTATTCTAAACCTAACTTCTCCAAACTTTCATCAATACTGCTGACAGCTTCTTCATAAGTACTGACAAAATTCCATAATTTTGTTGTAATGAAAAGTTCATCACGTGCTATCCCTGAATCTTTTATTGCTTCTCCTATAGATTGTTCATTGCCATAAGCCTGAGCCGTATCAATATGACGATAACCTGTAACAAGTGCAGTTTTCACTGCTTCATAAGCAACCTCTCCATCTGGACTTTGCCAAGTTCCAAAGCCAACTTTGGGAATTTGCACACCATTTGCGAGTTGATAAGTGTCTGATAACCCCATCCTGTCCTCCTCCAAACTTTTCTTTCTATCAAAGCAAGTGCGTGCTATCTCCGCTCTTTGGGCTACACTGTCGATGCACCACGGGTATCCATTCGCTCTAAGCTGCTAAAGCAGCAAGGCGAAATGGTTCGCTAAGGCGCTACGTGCTTCGCACGCCGTTCTGCGAACGGTCTACCTCCGCTGTCCGTTTGCTTAGCTGCTAAAGCAGCAAGAGCAAAAGGCAAAGCGCCTAGTCGCAATCGCAAGCCCCTCAGGGGAAGCAGCATTATAACTTTGAATTTCGTCCGACATAAACTCAGTAGCGAGTTTCTCGCCACTGAATAAGTCTCGACTTCATTTTATCAAAATTTTAGAAAAAATGATTTCTGTCAGTACTGACAATTGTATTAGATTTTCTTTAAAGTTCGTTCAGTATAGAAAAAAACTGTCAGTACGCTGACAGATTTTTTTCATTTAAGTAATGATGCAGCTGCTTCATCAGCAATCACTGTGACATTATCACGAGTTTGCAAGATAGATGCTGGCAAATCAAGTGTAACTTCGCCTTCAATCATTCCTTTGACAGCCTCAGCTTTCTCTTTTCCATAAGCCATCAAAACAATATTTTTAGATTTCATAATACTGGCAAGCCCCATAGAAATTGCTTGACGTGGCACATCAGCTTCTGACGTGAAGAAACGCGCATTTGCTTTGATTGTACTTTCTTCAAGGTCAACAACATGAGTTGTAATATCAGTAGGTGTCCCTGGTTCATTAAAGCCAATATGACCATTTTGACCGATACCAAGAATTTGCCAATCAATAGGATGTTCTGCGATAATTTGATCGTAATGTTTCACTTCAGCATCAAGATCTGCGGCTTTACCATTTGGCAAGAAATTTTCTTTAAAAGGTTTTTCTTCAAACAAATGTTTGTTCATGAAGTAGCGATAAGACTGGTCATTTGAACCATCAAGACCTACATATTCGTCCAAGTTAACTGAAGTCATGCCAGTAAAATCAAGGTCAGAATTAATGATTTGATTATAAAATTCTACTGGAGTTGAACCTGTCGCAAGTCCAAGTGTCTTAGCACCATTTTCCATTGCTTCTTTAAGAAGATTGAAACCGATTTTTCCACCTTCAAGTTGATTTTTAACTACGATAACTTTCATTTTTCTATGCTCCTTTTTAAAATGTAAACTCACCCAATCACTGTGAAATTAGTCATACTACAGATAATCCGTTGTAACAATCAGCAACAGATTGACCTCGTTACAAAAAACATCACTATGATAAGCAAATTCAGTTATAAAGTAGACCCTGATTTCAGATGTCTGAATCACTTTTAAATTGGTATATATCAATTTATCTACACTTTTATTATAGCATAAAATGACGTCATGTCAACCAAAATTTATCAACAAAACTCATTTTTTTACTCTTCATGATGATTTGTAAAATTTACTTTTACAAGCTGAAGTTTGCACTTCACATTTGATGTCGTGATAAATCCTCACAAGGCAGTATATCTAATTTGCCATTCAGTGCAGCACAGCCACTCACTAATTTTACGATCTGCGAGCAAAGAAAAAATTCTAGCTAGATACTAAATAGCTAGAAACTTTTTCGTTTAATGCTCTAATGAAATTTCTTATTTATTTTTTAATGCTTAAATCTGCTAAAATTATGAAATCGCAGACTTTAAAATACTCTATCGGTTTCAAGTAATAGCAAAATAATTAACTGACAATCCGAGTAAGTATTTTTGTCAAAAACTCTACAGATATAGAATTATTCGGTTTTTGAGTGATACAACCCTCTAGCCAATGCTTCCCCCTCAGTCATAGAAATCACAGGATTTGTTGGTTTAGGATGAATAGCATATTCATTGTACCAATACACTTTAGTAGTACCATTATCTACAACATATACAGTTCGACTATTTGGATCACTAGCAGTAGTGGTCTGTGAGTCTTGTTTATTTTGTTCGGCCACTGCAGCTGCTGCTTGTGAAGAAGCTTCTTCAGATGCTTGGTTAGCTTTAGAAATACTGACAGACTTATTATGCGAACTCTCAGCAATGGATTTTGACTCAGACTGACTTTCAGCAATGGACTGTGATTCAGATTGTCTTGACAGGCTTTCAGATTGTGAAATAAACTGGCTTCTGCTAATTGATTGTGATTCAGATTGTTTTATCTTTGCTTCTTGTAAAGAACTGGATTTGGTAGAACTATCATTTGCTGAAGTTGACGAACAAGCAGAGAATGAGAAAACCGCTAGTATGGTTAATAATAGTAATGGAAATTTTTTCATAAATTATCTCCTTATAATATATTTTTAAATTTTTTCTTGATTTATTTTGGAAGATAAATTTCTCAAGAAAATTCCTCTCCCATACGACAGTAAGTTATCTGAGATAAGCAAATCTTTTATTTCCGTAATAATCTTACTTTCAAATTCTTTTTTATTATCCACAAAATTTAAAACCCTAATGTTACAGGCTTCCCTTATAGTTTTATACTTTTACAGCCTATGTAAATACGTTAAAGTATTGTAGGTGTGTTAATGATTGGCAAGGTGCCTTCCATATTATGAGAGTGGTCAAGTTCTACACCTGCTCGTAGACGGAAAATTGGTTCTCCATATATTTCAATCAAATCATTTGATAATTTTTCGATTTCCAAGCTCAATATTTTCTTCTTACGTTCTTTCAGAGTTTTAACAAGAGAAAAATTTAAATCATTAATTGCTTCCTGAAATTTTACTCCTTCTTGAATTTCAGTGATACTTTTTTTTAATATACTCTCTATTTATCTGTCACACTTGAATTTTCTTTGCTTAGTTGAATCATTCGAATTTAAAATTTGTTCTGTCTATCTGTTAGCATATTAATTTCCAAACTAAACTGTACCTCCATTTGACATGGTCTGTAAGTTTTTTATTTTAGATACTTTTCTAAGAAATCAAAAAGAAAATTTAGTCTGCCTGTCCATGCTAAAACAATCAGCAAAGTAAAGAATAGCATCGTCCAAAACCATTGAGTATTACTAAGTTTTCTGTAACCACCATTGTAGAAGACATGAGTTTCTTTTTTTTCTGGAATACCATATCTTTCAATTAATTCATCATATATTTTTTTTGAATTAGGACTAAGACTGTACTCTTGATTTTCTTCTAGTCTATGGAAATTTGTTAATAATTGTTCTACGGCTTCTTCAAAGCTTTCTCCACGGTCTAATCGAACAATAAATTTTTCAAAAGAGTTTCTTTCCCCATAGGACAATGCACTGTCTGAAATAATTATACTTTTTATTTTGATAGTTATATTGTTCTCAAATTCTATTTTATCGTCCATAAATTTTACGACCCCAATGTTGCTGGATTTCCTCCATCTGAAATTTTTTGTTGCGCTTTTATTATTTCTTCTTGACGTTTCTTCTCTTTTTCCTTCGCTATTTTATCCAAATATTCTTTTCCACTCATATCCTCTTTTTCTTCGGAATGATATGATTTTTTAAAAGCAAAAGAATCCATCAAACCGTCCAATCCACCTTTAACAGTATCAGCATAGCCAAGTGTATGACTTTGTTCTTGTTTGTATTTTGGAGCCTTTCCCTCCCAAACTCCAGCATATTCAACTCCTTTTGCCTCTTCAGAAGTCCCACTAATACCATTAAAACTAGCAAGATTATCCATGAAGCTTCCCCATTAACTGAAAGAACAACATTCTTAGTTTCATCATAGACAACTTCTAAATTACCTTGATTAGTGTAATAGATTATCGTTTTAATCACGTCATCAGCTGAAACCTTATTTTCTGTATGAAGTTTAGAAAATTCCCCTGTAATAAAATTCCAGACATTTTTAACACCTTGACCCGCATCTGAAATCTTTTCTTTTTGATTTTGAGCATATATGGCGAACACTTCCGCTAAAGTCATCCCTGTTACTTTAGCTAGTTTTTTCAACTGCTCTACTGTAGCTTGGTTCTCTTTTGATACGTTGTCAGTTAAAATATCCTCTAAAGTCAAATCATTATGTTTTTTAGACACGAGTGATTCATCTAAATCTTTTCCAGTTAACTTTTTATACCAAGCCATGTCAATATTTTTACTCACTGTGAAATTACCTTTTGAATCAAAAGAGCCACGTCTCAAACTTTTTGCTCCTAATAAAGCATAGCGAAAATCTTGCAAACTATCTGAAAACAACGAACTTGTTCGACTTTCTACATCTTCCAAGATATGTATTTTGTCCTCTAGTTCTTGAATCTCTTTTTCGTAGTGATTTAAGACACTCTCTAAACCTTTTCCCTCAAAAAATAAATTTTCCGTTGCTGTTTGTGATAGGCTTGTTGCTAACAGTTGACTAAAAACAGTGAGTTGATTTTCTGTTAAGGCTTTTTGTTGACGCTTGATTTCAAGCAAGTGTTCAAAATACGTTTTATCATAAACACTATCAGAATAACGGTCAAATGCTTCAATCGCTGATTTATAGGTATTTAACTCTGATTTAATTGTAGTCGTTGCATTTTTTAGTTCATTAAGCATGGGGACAACGAGTTGTCTAAAAAGCGTGTCTGCCGCATGATAAGCTTGACCTGATAAACCAGCAAAAGGGGCTCCGATGCAAGAAACTAACCGCTCAACTCCCTCTTGCAAGTCACTGATGATTTGGTCGGCAGTTGAAAGATTATGGTCTAATGCTGAAACCAAGGCTTGACCGTCTGCTTTGGTATATTTTAATCCCACGGTAACTGATTCCTTTCTTGATGTGTCATTTCTATCTCCTCTTGAATTCGATTACTTTCATTACGGTAATCTTGTTCTAATTGCCCTAGTTGACGTTCTGAAACATTTTGAATCTCACGACGGACTTCGCGAAAAGTCTCGGCACTCCAACCTAATTTTTGTCCGCCTTGTTCTGCTTGATAATAAGTTTCTTCTTCCTCACGAAATAAGTGGTTCATTTGGTTTTGATACGCTTCAATTTGGCGTTGAATATTTTTCTTTTCTTGACTAAACTCATCTAACTGATTTTCTTTATAACTAATCAAGCGATTCAATTCTAAACGTTGGTCTGCACTTCTATCTCTTTGCATTAAAACCCCCAACTTTGAGCATCCGTTTGGTCGCGGTATTCAATAATTTGAGCTAAACCAGTTACTTTGTGCGCCTGCGTTTGAATCGTTTCAACCAATTCTTCTACATCTTTAAGCATATCGTTAGTTAAATTTTGGGCAGAACTCATACATTTTAAACTACTTCCTGAAAATTCAACTTGTTTACCTTGAGTTGAACTTGTCACACTCGTCAATTTTGAAACAGCACTTTGTGCCACTCCAATGTCCGAACTGATCCTTGATGTTCCCATTAAGTAAAATTCTCCTTAAATTTTCATGTGATTCTAATTAAGTTTATTTTACAGTTTTTAGAATACATTTGCAAGATGTAAAAAGAAAAAGCTAGACTTACTCTAGCTTTTTTATTTCAATTTCTAATACCTCTCAGCAAATACCGCTAGTTCTACTATTTTCAAACCTAACTCCGATTCATAAGTGCTAGCCATAACTAGTTTAATAAATTGTTCTCCAAGAGCTCAAAATATTTCCCTAAAAGTTTTCCTTTTGATAAAACATGAATAATTTCCGAATTATAGCAAAATCAAACTCTTGACAAAATAACATTTTATCTTGCATAAAAAACCATTAGGCCTTATCATTATTGCCGAGATGAACCACCATAAAAACTCACATCAAAATACGCTGCCTGAGTGAAATTTTGCTATAATTGTCTTTATGAATATTAACGAATTTGATTTTGATTTACCAGAAGAACTTATTGCTCAAACCCCTTTAGAAAAGCGTTCTGAGTCACGTCTTTTGGTCCTTGACCCTAAAACTCACCAAATGCAAGATAAGCATTTTTATAATATTATTGACGAGCTTGAAGCTGGAGATGCTTTAGTGCTTAATAACACTCGTGTCTTGCCTGCTAGGTTGCATGGTATGCGCAGTGAAACAGGAGGGCATATTGAACTGCTTTTACTCAAGGATTTGGGTGAAAATCGCTGGGAAACTCTTGCAAAACCTGCTCGGAAGATGAAAGTCGGTGAGCAAGTTATTTTTGGTGATGGTCGTCTGAGCGCTGTTGTTATCGAAATACTTGAGCATGGTGGACGCATTGTTGAATTTCATTACGACGGAATTTTTCTTGAAATTTTGGAAAGTTTAGGTGAAATGCCACTTCCACCCTATATTCACGAACAACTTGAAGACCAAGAACGTTATCAAACGGTTTTTGCCAAAGAAAATGGCTCTGCTGCAGCTCCAACAGCAGGTTTACACTATACACCAGAACTTTTGCAAGCCATCGAAGATAAAGGCGTAAAAATTGTTGAACTGACACTCCACGTAGGTCTTGGTACTTTCAGACCTGTCAGCGTAGATAATGTTGACGAGCATCATATGCATAGTGAATTTTATCAACTTTCAGAAGAGGCAGCAAGAACCCTCCGCGAAGTTAAGGCCTCTGGTCACAAGGTTGTTGCCTGTGGGACAACATCTATTAGAACTTTAGAAACAATCGGAAGCAAGTTTAAAGGAGATATACAAGCAGATTCAGGCTGGACAGACATTTTCATCAAACCTGGCTATGAATGGAAAGTTGTTGATGCTTTCAACACAAACTTTCACCTTCCAAAGTCAACATTAGTCATGCTTGTTGCTGCATTTGCTGGACGCGATTTTGTACTTGAAGCTTATCAACACGCCGTTGATGAAAAATATCGCTTTTTCAGTTTTGGTGATGCAATGTTTGTACGAACAAAAGCATAAAATTCACTGACAAAAACTTTGTCAGTTCAACGCAACTAAAACGAGCATTGAATCCACCAAATAAAGGAATTATCAGCCCAGCTGATAATTCTGTCAGTTCAATGCGACTAACGCGAGCATTGAATCCACCAGATAAAGGAATTATCAGCTGGACTAATAATTCTGTCAGTTCATGCGACTAACGTGAGCATTGAATCTACCAGATAAAGGAATTATCAGCCCAGCTGATAATTCTGTCAGTTCAATGCGACTAACGCAAGCATTGAATCTACCAGATAAAGGAATTATCAGCTGGACTGATAATTCTGTCAGTTCAATGCGACTAACGCGAGCATTGAATCTACCAGATAAAGGAATTATCAGCCAAGCTGATAATTCTGTCAGTTCAATGCGACTAACGCGAGCATTGAATCTACCAGATAAAGGAATTATCAGCCAAGCTGATAATTCTGTCAGTTCAATGCGACTAACGCGAGCATTGAATCTACCAGATAAAGGAATTATCAGCCAAGCTGATAATTCTGTCAGTATACTGACAGAAAAAAACTATTGCATACAAGGACCGCTTAGTTGTTATACCTAAAGGTTGTGTCTTAGGTTCGCCGTCAAAAACAATACGAGTTGACTTCACAACCTTAATAAATAGGCTTTTTAATACTAGTTCACCTAGTCGTAGTGGCAACAACAACTAGCATATCCGTTGCTGCTTTAGCGCAAACGGCTATCCTATAAAGTCGGAAGTTCAAATCGCAATCCAGCAGAGCTGGCAAGGCGAAATGGTAAGCGCAAGAAGTGGTTTGCGTAGGATGCAAACTTTAACTTCTAAGCGATAGTTTAGAAGTCAAACAATATAAGGAGCAAAATGAGCTTTCTCAACCTTGTTATGACACCTGATTTTATCAGCATTATCTCAGATGGACAAATTACAACTGACCAACACATCACACAAAGTCACTTTAAAAAATTTGAAACTAGCCCAAATGGTTTTGTTGTCGGTATAACAGGATTTGAACTTATTACAAATGAGATTAGAAAAAAATTTTACTATCAGCCAAAATTGACCTTTGATGAAGCACAGCTTTTTTTAAGAGATGAATTAGAAAAATATAAAAATAAGCAAGCTACTTTTGGTCAGTTTATCCAATTCAATGCTATCATTGCTGGATACCCAAATTTACTGACAGAGCCCCTTTCCTCTAAGCATGAATCTTCTACCCTGTCAGTGCCAGAAGCCACGACATTCCACATTGAAAATCAAAGCATTACAGAAACACATTATCAAAATTCGGCAGTTCTTTCTCTCATACCCGATGATATTTCATTTAATCCTAATCGTCTCATCAGCGATAACCTTGCCAATTTTTCCTCTCAAACACTCTTACCTCATCTTCAAAATCTCCAACGCAACGCTCTCTACAAAGTCGCTGACGAATCTAAAACTGTAAATCGTGTCATTTTTCAAGAAACGATTACCCCTACCAATCTCATTAGGTGACTCCCAATGAGAAATTGTTTACTGACAACCTTCTGTCAGCACTGATAATGTTTGTAGATTTGGAGTTGAGCTGGTATGACAAAACAAAAAGACTGAGTTACTCAGTCTTTTTTTCATCATGTTTTTCTTGATTGGCTTTGGATAATGTTAATTTGCCCTTTGGATTATATTTTTTTAACAATGTATCAATCCGTGCATCCGTCCAATAATCTGCAGAAGCAATAAAATTACCATCTTTATCTCGGTCACCAATAATTTTAAATCCCATTCTTGTTCTCCAAAATCGCTTATTGCTCATTCGTTGCCTTGCAACTTCACCATACAAAATTAAGCTTTATCGCCTTCATTTGAGTTTCAATCTCGATGAATCTAATACTGTTTAATTTCTAAATATTCCATTTAGAAATTACTTCGCTTTGCTCTGCTTCCGATTTCACTATCTCCGCAACTTCGTTGCTCCGCTGTCCTTTTGCAGTTGATCCAATAATCTTACTGCATAAAATTAAAGATAAACTAGTATAAATCTTATGTCAATCCACAAATTCAAACTCAAATTTACGAATTCTTACATAATCGCCATCACGAGCGCCCATTTTCCGAAGGGTTTCATCAACACCCATAGAACGCAGCTGACGAGCAAACTTCATAACAGATTCATCATGGTCAAAGTTTGTCATAATGAATAATTTTTCAATCTTCTCACCAGACAAGCGCCATCCTCCATCATCATCTCTAGACACACTAAAAGGTTGCTCCTCTTCTTCAAATCCGTAGTACGCAGCTTCATTCGCAATCTCGTCTTCATCATAAAGCAAGAACTCAGGCGTTTCGGAAAGTAGTTCACTCGTGCGAGCCAACAGACCTTGAAGACCTGTTTTCGTTAAACCAGAAACTTCAAAGATTTCAGGCATTTGCTCGTCATCTTTCAAATCTGCCGCTAATTTTTCTTTAAACTCTGCCAGACGTTCAGGAGCTTCAGGCATATCCATTTTATTTGCTACAATGATTTGTGGGCGTTCCATCAAGCGCAGATTATAAGATTCCAACTCATCATTAATCGTTTTATAATCTTCATAAGGGTCACGTCCTTCAAGTTCAGACATATCTAAGACATGAAGCAAGACGCGCGTCCGCTCAATATGTCTAAGAAATTGAATACCAAGACCCGCACCTGAATGCGCTCCTTCAATCAAACCAGGCATATCCGCCATAACAAAGCTATCGCCATAGCCGACTTGTACCATCCCAATATTTGGAGTAATTGTCGTAAAATGATAAGCTCCGATTTTTGGTCTAGCGTTTGATACTACAGAAAGTAAAGTTGATTTACCCACAGATGGAAATCCAACCAAACCAACATCTGCAAGAACACGAAGTTCCAACAACAAAATCTTATCCTCACCAGGCTCACCATTTTCGGCAACCTCTGGCGCAGGATTGCGTGGTGTTGCAAAACGAATATTTCCTCGTCCTCCACGTCCTCCTTTAGCTACAACAAATTCTTGATCCTTTTCAATCAAGTCAGCAAGTACGTTACCTGTTTCATTATCTTTGACCGTTGTTCCTTGAGGAACGCGCACAATTAAATCTTCAGCGCCACGTCCATGCATTCCCTTATTCATCCCCTTTTCGCCAGCTTTAGCACGAAAAATACGATTATAACGGAAATCCATCAATGTAGACATTCCTTCATCTACCTTGAAAATAACTGAACCACCTTTTCCGCCATCACCGCCTGCGGGGCCTCCGTCTGGGACATATTTTTCACGACGAAAAGCAACTGCTCCATCGCCACCTTTCCCAGCTTTTACCTCAATTTTAGCTGTATCTAAAAATAAGCTCATTTTATTTTTTCCTCTGTTTTCCTATTTTTCAGCACTTCCTAAAAAAAATAGGAGCTTTGAACTGCTCCTATTTTATCATATTTTGTTAATTATCTCAAAAGCTGGTTTTAACTCGGTCATATTTTTTATTCTAGTTACTAGTAGTCGTACTGCTCGCTGATGTTCCTGTATTTTCCGCTGCTTTTTTGGCTTTTTCTGCCGCGAGTGATGATGATTGAGCACTAGCTTGTTTGCTTAGGGCAGCAAGATAGGCAGCTTTAGGTTTTGTATAAATTCCTGCTTCCATATCAACGACTTGGGGTGCCTTGACCTGTTTGGCAACACTTGGATAATAGGGGAGTTTTTCAGCGATTTGACTCAAAGGCACCCGAACTTGATTGCCATCGCTCATGTCAAGAGCAATAAAATCTTTGCTTGCGCTAGTTGGAGTTTTTGTCACATTGGTAATCAGAGCTTTTAAAGCGGGTTTCAATGTTTCATATGCTCTTACAAACTCCTGAACCTCAGCATTTGAAAAATTTTGTAGAGTAGGAAGCTTATTTTCTTGTACTTGTTTTGAATCAACTGGTGTTGTGATAATATATCCATTACTCAAAACAAGATAGGTTTTATTACTTTGTTTGACATAGACACTATTTGCATATTCTTGGATTTGAGCTTCAAAATTATTGGGAAAATGGTAGCTCAACTTTACAGTAGATACGCGTGGAAATTGAGCTTTTATTGTATTTTCAATATTTTGTTTTGTGTTCAAAATTTGAAAAATACTGTCACCCGTTTTAATTTTAGAAGCCAAAGCGATTTGTTCTGCACTTTCATTTTGGTTTCCAGATACAGTAAAGTTTCCGATTTTGCTTAATGGAGAAACTGCGTAAACAGAGCCAAAGAAAATAAGTAGCGCAAAAGCCAAACCAATCCACATTTTTTTGAGGAGAGCCCCACTGCCCGCAAAAATAGATGGTCTAGTTTCTCTTAAACTTTCAACATCTTGAGCAATATTTTCTAGCTCACTCAGGATTGTTTCTTGGCCTTCTACATTTTCTGTTTCTTCTAAAATGTCTTTCCTGTTCTTAGCTTCTTCCTTCTTTGAGACTGTTTTGAGGAATGGAGAAGAGAAACGAGCAATTTTGGGTTGATTTTTCTTAGCTTCTTGTCTGGCTTCCTCAGCTTTTTTTTGCCGATATTCGAGATTTTTTTCTTGCCAGGGTGTTAGATTTTTATCTTTTTCACTCATTTAATTATTTCTTTCACAAGATTGTAAAGTCGCTCACTTGCATCTGGTACGCCTGCTTTGCGACTATTTTCTGCCATTTGCTGGTAGTTGTTCTCGTCCTTGAAAATTTCATTGATGGTTTCAATCATCACTTCACCTGTTAACTCACTGTCTGGAATCATTTTGGCAGCATTTATTTTGACTAGTGCCTGAGCATTCTTGGTTTGATGGTCAGCAGTCACGTTAGGACTAGGTACAAAAATCGTCGGTAAACCTAATGCTGTAATCTCCGCAATGGTCGTCGCTCCAGCACGGCAAAGAATTAAATCCGAAGCTGAAAGAACTTCAAGCATATTTGAAATATATGGACGTATTGCTATATTTTGGCTATTTTCGTAAGGGGCGAAGTACTCGTGGTCTTCATCATAGTAAATTTGACCCGATGCATAAATCACTTGATAGTCTTGTTCAACAAACTGAGGGAGGGCTTGTTTTACTGCTTCATTTATCGTCATAGCACCACGTGAACCACCAAAAATCACGACTGTTTTCTTACCTTTTTGTAGATGATATTCACTTTCTAAAACATCTGAGTGTTTCAAGTCTGCAACTTCTTGAGCCCGTGGATTTCCAGTGAAAACTGTCTTTTCGGCTGGAAAGAACGGTTTTGCAGCTTCAAATGCAACCGCAATTTTGGTCACATGTTTACTTAGAAATTTATTTGTAATTCCTGGAATTGAGTTTTGCTCGTGAATAAGTGTCGGAATTCTCAATTTTTCTGCGGCATAGAGTACAGGTCCTGCGACATATCCCCCGTACCAATAACGACGTCTGGCTGAAATTCTTGGATTAATTTTTTAGCATCACGCGCTGATTTGAGAAATTTCGCAATTGTTCTGAAATTATCTAAACTTAGCGAACGCTTGAATCCTTGCACGTCTACCGTTTGGAAATCTATTCCTGCTGCTGGAACAATTTTATTTTCCAGTCCACGCGTCGTCCCAACATATAGAATTTTTGAGTCCGGCTCAACTGTTTTAAGGTAATTAATGAAAGCAAGCGCTGGATAAATATGTCCACCCGTCCCGCCGCCTGTAATGATAATTCGCATTTTGTTCTCCAATTTTAACTTGGGGTTTTTGGCTCACTGACAGAATCCTGTCAGTTTTATTTTTTCTACATTAGATGTGTATTTATAGACTAGAACCTCGTCAGCACAGACCTTTTCACTGATGAGGTCGTCATTTCAATTTTTCAAAGGTAGTGATGAACAGGTCGCCTCGCTCTTCAAACGTTTTGTATTGGTCCCAACTTGCACAAGCAGGGCTCAATAGAATGATATCTCCTCTTTCTGTTTGTGGCAGAATTTCTTCCAGTGCTGTAGCAACATTTTCACTGTGAAAGACTGGAATGTCTAATTTTTCTGCAGTTTTCTGCAATTTTGATGCAGTCTCCCCAAAAACAACCATTCCTTTTAAACCAATCAAGTCTGGTTCAAGTGTGTCAAATCCATTTCCACGGTCTAAACCACCCGCAAGTAGCCAAAGTTTACTATTATCGAAACCTGAAAGTGCTTTCTGAGTGGCCAAGATATTTGTCGCTTTGCTGTCGTTATAAACTTTGCGTCCATCAAGTTCTCCGAGATATTGAAGACGATGTTTCACACCAGCAAATGTTGTCAGTACTGACAGAATGGAAGTATTGCTGACAGCACGCAGTTTTGCTACCGCAATTGCAGCAAGTGCATTTTCCACATTATGCTCACCTGGAAGAGCGAGCTGCTCAACATTCATGATGAATTCGTCTTTAAAATAGATTTTACCATCAAGAACATAAGCTCCTGCCACTTTTTCTTTTGTTGAAAATGGAACAACTGTCGCTTTTGTAGCCGAACTCAAGGCTTTACATTTTTCTTGATTAAAATTCAAAATCAAGAAATCATCTGCCGTCATATTCTCTTGAATTCGCCATTTTGCAGCTTCATAAGCTTCTTGTGAACCATGATAATCCAAATGTGCTGAAAAAAGATTGGTAATCACAGCGATTTTGGGTTTAAATGTCTTGATTCCCATCAATTGGAAACTTGAAAGCTCCATAACAAGGCTGTCAGTACTGACAGCTTTTGACGCTACTCCTGACGCAGGAAAACCAATATTTCCTGATAGTTTAGAGAACTGACCGTCAGCATTTAAGATGTCTGCAATCAGCGTTGTTGTTGTTGTTTTTCCGTTTGTCCCAGTTATACCAATAATCGGTGCTTCGCTTACCAAATAAGCTAATTCAACCTCGGTGATGACAGGAATATTTAGAGAAATTGCCCGTTCAACCATTGGATTATCATAACGAATGCCTGGATTTTTTACCATCAGTGCAAAATCTTCATCTAACAAATCCAATGGATGACTGCCACAGATGACTTTAACTCCCTCTTCGAGCAATTCCTGCGCTTCTTTATTTTCCGCGAAAGGTTTGCCATCGTTGACTGTAACAATCGCGCCTAAATCATGTAAAAGTCTGGCCGCAGCCAAACCTGATTTTGCTAAACCAAGTACCAAAATTTTTTTATCTTCAAACGTTGTGATTTTTTTCATTTTTATTCCCTTTTTGGATTCAACACATCATCGTATTTGAGATGACTTTATCCAAAGTTGCAAGCTCAATCTTTCCATCTTTCATTGCAAAATTTTGCTTCTGCTCCTTACAACTTTATCTCATCTATTTTACCCCTAATTCCGCTTTTTTTCAACAGTCTTACCACTCACCCTTTCTGTCAGTGAATTTTTTGCTGACAAAAACGACTTACAAATTGTAAGTCGCTGACAGATTTTATCAAAGCAAGTGCGTGCTATCTCCGCTTCGCCACGGTGTGGCTCCATAAAGATGTCAAGCAGACTGTTGTACAGGTCGCTTAGTCACTGGGTTGTACCTCAAATTCAGTGACGAGTCAGAACTCTCACTGAACAAATCTTGACTTTATCACCTCTGCATCATGACAAATTATCAGATTAACATTGCGACGTCAAGCTTACAAAGCCTCTCCATCTTCCTCACCAGTACGAATACGAATGACACGCTCAACAGGTTGAATAAAAATTTTTCCATCACCCACTTCTCCTGTCTGAACAGCTGTGGCAATAACAGCAACAATCTCGTCCACTTCTTGATTAATACAGACAATCTCTATCTTTATTTTTGAAAGTAATGTTGTTTCAATTTTTTGCCCACGGACATATTCTGTAAAACCTTTTTGTTGACCATAACCAAGAACTTGAGAGACTGTCATACCATGCACAATTCCATTTTCGACCAATGCTTTTTTTAAATCTTCTAGCTTATCTCCTCGAATGATTGCTTCTATTTTTTTCATCTTTTCCTCCTTATATTTTCATTGACAACTGACAGAAATTCTGTCAGTAGATTTCTTTGATTTTATCAAAAAAAGTGCGTGCTATGTCCGCCCTCTGGGCTACGCGATAAACATTTATCCGTTTTATCTAGCTGCTAAAGCGTCTGATAAAAAGGTTGTCGATGCTCGCTACGGTGCTACGTGCTTCGCACGCCGTGCTGTGAACGGTCTACGCAACTTCGTTGTTCCGCTGTCCGTTTGATTGCCATTTGGCGTTGCCTCTATTCTTGTCACTTTAGTGACTTAGAAATAGAGGACAAATGTTCATTGGCACTTTAGTGCTTACGGATATGCTAGTTGTTTCACCTAGTGGCTTAGTGAAATCGACAGCGGAGCAAAGCGGAGATAGAGCGAATGGATAACGAAGCTTTGCTACTGTGTGACCTCATATCTTTGATGTTAAGCAGACTGTTGCAGCTTTAGCTGCGTACAGGTCGCTTAGTTGTTACAACTAGAGGTTGTACCTTAAATTCAGTAGGAGTCAAAACTCCCGCTGAATAAGTCTTGAATGTATCCATAGAAATAATGATTAGTTCATCATTAATTTGTCGCAACCACTAAAATCAAGAATCCAGTCCCAAAAACGTAGGATATGCAGTTTCTTCATGTTCACTGTCATCAAGTCCAATTGCCTCAGCGCGGTCAGTGACACGAATCGGCATAAACAAAGTAATCACTTTGATGATCACAAAACTCATCACAGCAGAGAAAACAATTGTAAAAATTACTGCTAATAAATTAGCCAAAAGTAGCTTACCAGAGCCATAAATCAAGCCAACATAATCTTTATCAGGAGAAAGCGCAGGTGTGGCAAAAATTCCTGTCATAATTCCACCAAACATCCCACCAATTCCATGACATCCAAAAGCATCCAAAGCGTCATCATAACCAAATTTTTTCTTCACAACACTAATCATGAAAAAGCAGATAGGACTCACCAAAAATCCAATAATAAGAGATGACCAGAGCGAAACATATCCTGCACCAGGAGTAATCGCAACTAGTCCAACAACCGCTCCAGAGCAAGCCCCAACTACAGATGGCTTACCAATGATAAGTTTTTCCAGCAACATCCAAGATAACATCGCACTTGCTGCCGCAGTATTAGTTGTCATAAAAGCATTAATAGCCACACCATTTGCTGCAAGCGCTGAACCAGCATTAAATCCAAACCATCCAAACCATAAAAGTCCAGCTCCTAGTACTACAAAAGGAATATTGTGCGGCCGATATTCTAAGCGCTCATAATCACGACGTTTTCCAAGAACAATTGCCAATACAAGCCCTGTCACACCACTCGAAATATGCACAACATCACCGCCAGCAAAATCAATCGCATGAATCTGGGCCAAAAATCCACCGCCCCAAACCATATGTGCCAAAGGATAATAAACTAGAAGTAGCCAAACAACCATAAAAATCAATAACGGAGTAAAACGCATTCTACCAACCACAGCACCCGTAATCAACGCTACCGTAATAATTGAGAACATCATTTGAAAACCGCTGAACAATCCGTCAGGAATGTGACTAGCTGGAAATAACGAATTTTTTGCCATATCCACACCATTCATGAATAAATGCTGAAAATCTCCAATAAAACTACCACCACCAGAAAAAGATAAACTAAATCCAGCAATCACCCAAAGTATTGAAGCAAGTGCCATCGGCGCTAAGGACATCATCATGTTATTCAAAACATTCTTTCGACGTCCCAGTCCCCCATAGAAAAAAGCAAGTGCGGGTGTCATTAATAAAACTAGTGCAGAACAAATTAAAATAAAAGCAATTGAGCCCGTCTCCATATCAACCTCCTTTAAAATGCGTGAAATACTCATCATGAAATCACTAATTTCCTCATGTCAAAGAGTTAACAAATAATTCAATCACTTGGAAAAGTCTGTACTATGGCTAATCCGTTGTAAAAATTAACAACGAACCAACCTTCATGGCACGAACCCAGCACCATGAAGTGAAATAATCACTTCAAAATGGAACTAGTATATACAACATATATCACCAAAAATCAGCAGTCCATCCACTTTTCTCTGGAATAATATGTACCAAAGCTATAATACATCAAACTATCTCCAAGCAAATCACTTTGAGTGCTTCTTTACCAAAGTACCAAATAATAGAATTTATAGTCATTTCAAACAGATAAAATTTACTCTATTTTCTGACAATTTATTCATGTTATAAATTATAACATGAATTTATAAAAAAGCAAGTATTTTTTATGTTTGATGTCACAAAACATAACATTAACTTCTCGTGAATACCAGTCGGTATACAAAAAAGAGCTGTCAGTGCCATGACAACTCTCTAATATTCATTTATTTTCTAGTTTCCTAAATGGCAAGACATATGAAGTCAAGACTTATTCAGTGGGAGTTTCAACTCACTACTGAATTTAGTCGGACGAAATTCAAAGCTTAGTGCTGCTTTATCTCCGCCCTTTGGGCTACGCGATAAACATTTGTCCTTTTTATCTAGCCGCTAAAGCGTCTGATAAAAAGGCTATCGATGCTTGAACAACTAGCATATCCGTAAGCGCTGAAGCACCAACGGCTACCCTATAAAGTGGCTAGTCGCAATCCTCACCAATGAAGTAATCACTTCGAAGCACGATTAATATAATGTCCATCACCATTAGTCCAATTTCGGAATTTTTAATATGAAAGTTGAGCCAACACCAAGCTCAGACTCTACCTCAATTTTTCCTTTATAGTTCTCCGCTAGACGTGCCATGATTGACAAGCCGAGCCCTGTTCCACCAATATCTCTATTTCTTGCCTTATCTGCTCTGAAAAAGCGCTCAAAAAGGTGTTGAATATCTTCCTTAGAAATCCCTATTCCCTTATCAGAGACTTTCGTAATCACATAGTCTTCATCCTCAGCAATCGTGATTGTAATTGACTTTCTATCATCAGGTGAATACTTCGCTGCATTATCTAACAAAATACTTAAAGCTTGCTCATAATGATTTGGATAAATTTTTGCCTTAGTCTCATCACTCACTTTTTGAATCAGCTCAATTTCAAATTCTTGACGCACCAAAGCAAAATTTTTCACCGCATGTTTACAAACTTTTACCACGTCACAATCCAGTTCACTACTAGATAAGTCAACATTTTCAAGTCTTGCAAGTGCAAGCATCTCCTCTAGCATCTTTTTCATTCTTGAAATTTCAAACTGACTTGCCTGCAAAGATTCATCCAAAATCTCAGCATCATTCTTTCCCCAACGATTAAGCAGGTTAATATGACCATCCAACACAGCAAGCGGTGTCCTAAGCTCATGAGAAACATCTGAAACAAAGCGTTTTTGTTGCTCCACGTAAGCATTGGTTTTCATCATCATCTCATTATAAACATGGGCAAGTTCCTCAATTTCATCACCCGTCTTAATTTCAATCGGTTTAAATTCACCTGTCGGATCTTCAGCAACTTCCTGCATTCCCTTATGTAACTTCTCTAATGGTCTCATAAAATAATGAGCCATGAAGTAACCAATAATCTGAGCTACAATCAATGCTACAACTTCTAAAACCAAGAGGGAAATCAATAGAAGATTACTTACCTTATGATAAGAAGTTAAATCATAAAAGGCCTGTAAATATCCAATCACCTTACCCGTTGACTTAGAAACAATCTCTCTTTCAACCAAAAATCCAGGATTTTTACCATCAAACTGCTTAATTTCATTATTTTTTAAATTCATGAAACCAAATGAACGAGGATGGGTTGAATAAAGCAAGTGTTTATCAATATCGTAGATATAAAAAGCTTTTCGACTACCAATCATACTCATCAATGTTTGCTCTTCAGCAGAATGGTTACCAGGCTTTATCGTTGCTGTATACTCAATATATTGGTGTAAATTTTCCGAAGTTAACGGCTCTTTTGCCTCGGAGAGTACATTTTCAATATTTGTCATTGAATTTAATACAACGCTTTTCTCCTCATTGATAAAGGTTGTTATTGTCGCCTGATAAATCACAACTGCAAATACCGTAAAGGTGATAAAACAAAAAACTGTATTAGCAAAAGCCCATCTAAGCATGATACTTCTTTTAGATGAGCTTTCATTTTTATTCTCTATTTCTTTGGGCGTTTTATTTTTTTTCATCTTACATTCTACTTACGTTCACGCATCACGTATCCCAAACCACGTACCGTTTGAATATAGCTTTCATGTCCTTCAACATCAATTTTGTTGCGAAGATAACGAATATAGACATCAACAACATTTGTTTCTGTTCCTTCTTCATATCCCCAAACTTGTGACACTAAATGTTCACGAGTCACAACATCACCAACATTTTGCATCAAAGTCAAAAGCAAGTCGTATTCACGGCGAGTAAGGTCAATAACCTTTTTACCACGATGCACTGTACGATTTGTTTTATCAATCACTAAATCTCTGAAAGTCGTATTTTCTGATTGTTCTACCGCATGAGCATGATCTTCACGACGGAAGAATGCACGAACACGCGCCAATAGCTCTTCAATAGCAAATGGTTTAGTAATGTAGTCATCTGCACCAATATCAAGACCGGCCACTCGGTCCATTGTAGAATCACGTGCCGTCATCATGATAATCGGTGTGTCTTTTTCTTTACGCAAACGACGAGCCACCTCGAAACCATCAAGTTCTGGCAACATCAAGTCCAACAAAAGTAAATCGTAATCTTTTGCTAGAGCTTCTTCAAGACCTGAACGACCATTGTCTTTAATCTCTGTTGAATATCCCTCATGTTCCAATTCAAGTGAAACAAAGCGTGCTAAATTTTTTTCATCCTCTATAATCAATATTTTTTTCGATGTCATATCTTCTCCTTCTTAAAAAAATCTGTATAATTTGCTATCTTATAATGCTATTATAATATAAATTTAATTTATCTACAAACTATTTGCTGGAATTATTAAAATTGATTCCGCTTACCTTTACTCTGTTATCACTAACAGATAAAATGAGAAGCCTCTAATCAAATAATCCATCTAAGCCTGCGAACGGAGATTTCTTTTCATCTTGTTTTTCTTCTTGTTGCTTTTTATAATCTTCTTCGGTGAGTACTGACCAAAATTTTCCCATTGGCATTGCTTCATCTTCTTCATTTTCCGCCAATACTCTCAAAGGAATTTCCAACAAAATATTGTCAGCCACAGATTCATCCAAACTAATCAAATCTTTGTCCAAGATAAAAATCATATCATTATCTAACAGTTCTTGATTTTCCTTTGCATTTTCTTCCGTGGTAAAAATTTCATTGACAACCACTTCCATCGGATACTCTACTGCTCTTAAACTTCTTGACGAAGGTAAAGTCAGAACCGTCTTCAACTGATAATCCAGATAAAATAGTCCATCTTCATAACTCACTTCACCCCTGGTTTCAATAATAGAGCAATCAAGAATTTCTGACGAACGCGCCAATAATTCCTCGTGCAAATCTAAATTTTCTTCAAAATTAATGTGCTTTTTCTTAGTTATCTCATTCAAAGACCATTTCATATTCATCGTTCTCCAATTATTTTTCAAGATGATTTATACTAGCCCATCTCTAAACAGCTTTAGACGTTTAGCTAGATGGGCTGCAGTGACACTGTCTTGTAGCGATTGGAAGAACCATGCTTTTCTCATTCGCAACCTTAACACAGCGCATTGAAGTAATCACTTTAAAAGTGAAACAGTATCAGTAATTTTCTCTACCATCAACTCATCTTATTTTATATTATTTTTAGTTTTTATCCTAGCAATATTTATCATTTTCTCAATAAGTCGCAAATCATTGCTAGTACTGTTTTATTTCTACAAGACTCTTTTAGAAAGAACTCTGCTATGTTACGTTGTCAATGCACCATGTCTAAGCTGTCGAAATATTTTGCCACCCGCTCCATCTTTGTGATTATACTTTTCTTATCTGTCTATCTTTGCAGTTCATCTACTAAATCTGAGACCTAGTATAAACCTATGAGTCCATAGTATAAAAAGCTGCCTATTGACAGCTTTTCATCTTCAAAAATAAAAATGGTCGATTGACCATCTCTATTATTGTTTGCCGTATTTCTTTTCGAATTTCGCGATACGTCCGTCCGCTGCTTGGAATTTTTGACGACCTGTATAGAATGGATGTGAGTCTGAAGAGATTTCAACACGAATCAATGGATAAGTGTTACCGTCTTCCCACTCAACAGTTTCTTTAGAACCTTTTGTTGAGCCAGACAAAAATTTGTAACCAGTTGTTGTGTCCATAAACACTACTTCTTGGTACTTAGGATGGATATTTTGTTTCATCGTTAGAATTTCCTTTCTGCCTTGGACTGTTTGCCAGACCAAAGTTGTACGAATACTTAAACATTTTATCAAATTCATAATAAAATTTCAAGTCAAAGTTTTGATTTGTCAAGAAAAAAACTTTACATCTTCTTTTAGAATCATGTTTTTTACATTTTTACACTAAGCTTCTATCTTAAATGTATCCATGAGATCCATAAAATCATCAAAAAGATAACTTGCATCATGTGGACCTGGTGCTGCATCTGGGTGAAATTGAACAGAAAAAGCTGGGAAACGACGATGTCTTACTCCCTCAACAGAGTTATCATTAATTTCCACATGGGTAATCATCAAATCTTCTGGTAAGTTTTCACTATCTACTGCATAGCCATGATTTTGGGAAGTAAAATCAACGCGTCCTGTAGCGATTTCACGAACTGCATGGTTAAATCCACGATGTCCAAACTTCATCTTATAAGTTGTAGCGCCATTTGCTAGACTAAACAATTGATGACCTAGGCAAATTCCAAAAATGGGAATTTTTCCTTGAATCCCACGAATCATCTCTATCGCCTCTGGAACATCTGTAGGGTCACCAGGTCCATTTGTCAACATGACTCCATCTGGGTTCATGTCTAAAATTTCATCAGAGGTTGTATTATATGGAACAACGGTGATGTTACATTGACGCTTTGAAAGTTCCCGTAAAATACTATGTTTAAGTCCAAAGTCTACCACAACAACTTTCCTTCCTGTATTTGGTGAAGGATATGCCGTTGTTGTACTGCTGGTTTCGACTTGATTTGTTGGTAATACGGTGGCTTTTAGTTGACTCATTTGATGTTCAACTTCATCTTTTGCTTGAACAAGAGCCGCTTTCATCGTTCCGTGTTCGCGAACAATCTTTGTAATTGCTCGTGTATCTATCCCTGAAATACCAGGGATATTTTTTGCTTTAAGAAACTCATCAAGAGACATTTGCATCCGCCAATTCGAAGGACGACGCGCTGCTTCATGAACAACTATAGCCTTACAAGTCGGGTGGATAGATTCGTAGTCATCACGATTTACACCATAATTACCAATAATTGGATAGGTAAACGTTAGAATTTGCCCATTGTAAGATTGGTCGGTGATTGATTCTTGGTAACCTGTCATCCCAGTACTAAAAACTAGCTCTCCCGTTACATCAAGATTTGCTCCAATCGCCTCTCCCTCAAAAATTGTGCCATCTTCCAAGATTAAGAGTCTCTTGCTCATCATTATCTCTTTTCTGTTCTTATTTTCCGTATTTGAAGTGCGTTAAAGTCACCTGCTTCATACTAATACTGTTTAACTTAGCAAGTGCGTGCTAATTCCCCCACCTCTATAAGGTGGCGGGATAAGCAGCACTAAGCTCCGCTTTCGTTCTACTAACATTGGTGGGGGAAAAAGAATCCCCACCAATGAAGTAATCACTTCAATTTCTAAATCTTCCATTTACAAATTACTTTGCTACGGTGCTGAAGCGCCAAGAGCAAAAGGCAGTATCTTTGCAGTTGACATTTGGCGTTGCTGCTTTAGTTAGATTGCGATTTGAACTTGCCACTTTATAGGATAGCCGTTGGCGCTAAAGCAGCAACGGATATGCTAGTTGTTTCACCTAGTGGGTTGCCACTGCGACTAGGTGCTTTGCCTTTTGCTCTTACTGCTTTAGCAGTTAAGCAAACGGACAGCGGCGCAACGAAGTTGCATAGACCGTTCGCAGAACGGCGTGCGAAGCACGTAGCACCATAGCGAGCATGGACAGCGAAGCAACGAAGTTGCGGAGATAGCGAAATCGACAGCTTAGCAAAGCGGAGATACAGCCAATGGACAGCGTAGTCATCTACCAAATCTGCTGAGCAGATTTAGAGATGAACTAGTATAGCATGCTTTAACAATGTGTGCCATGCCGTCATTATGAAATTTGAAATATCATCTGACCAATCAAGGTTCCATTCACTCACCCAATGAGAATTCAAGTCTATTATTCTACATTTAGATATTGTGCAAGACACAATTTAACTTCTAAGTAGATGAAGCTAGATGATACCGCCTTACTTTATACGTGCACTTACATTAGACTATTGTTTCTAAGTTAGAACTTATTGCTCCCGAAATACTTGCACCTACAACTTTTAGATTTTTTTCTTGTTTGATTTCATTTTGTTTTTGCATGATTGCCTCAAGAATTGCCATCCGTGTGTAAACACCATTGCTCATTTGTTGAACAATACGGCTTTGTGGACTTTCAACTAAATTATCCGAAATTTCTACATCACGATTTACTGGTGCTGGATGCATGATGATTGCCGTTGGTTTAAGCAATCTAGCTCTTTCTTCTGTCAAGCCAAATTGTCTATGATAAGATTCTTTTGAGAAAACTTCTCCACTTGCGTGGCGTTCATGTTGAACACGCAGCAACATATGAACATCCAGTTCAGGAAGGATACGGTCAAGGTTGGCATAATGTCCGTAGGCGTCGAATTCTTCACTATACCATGCTGCTGGACCTGTGAAATAGAGTTTCGCTCCCAATTTTTTAAGCATCATCATATTTGATTTTGCAACACGTGAATGTGTCAAATCACCAGAGATTGCAATTTTTAAACCTTCAAATCTGCCGAATTCTTCATAAATCGTCATCAAGTCAAGTAGACATTGGCTTGGATGTTGACCTGAACCATCTCCACCATTGACAATGGCACAAGTGATATTTTCAGAATTGACAAGTTCTTCATAGTAATGTTCAACGCCTGAGCGGATAACGCAAACTTCAACACCTAACGCGCACAGTGTCAATACTGTATCATAAAGTGTTTCTCCTTTACTGATTGAGCTGGCTTGGGCATCAAATTCAAGGACGTCCAATCCCAGTTTTCGCTCAGCAATATGGAAACTGTGGTGAGTTCGTGTACTGTTTTCAAAGAACAAATTTGAGGCAAAAGTCTGTTTAGGCAGATTAAATTCTGCTGTACCTGACTTATGGGCTTGCGCTCTTTTGATTAATGCCATCACTTCCTCGGTACTTAGATTTTCCATTGTTGTGAGGTTTGATAAACTTACTAATCCGTTTTTTACTGACATATTAGGTCTCCTTTACCCTAACTGAGCGCTCTCGGTCGCTACAGTTTGTTTTGACAATTTTGATTTGATTGAAGTGATTACTTCATCAGCGGGGATCCTTTCTCCCCACTGATGTTAGTAGAACGAAAGCAAAGCTTAGTGTCGCTCATCTCGCCACCTAAGAGGTGGCGGGATTTAGCACGCACTTGCTTGGTTAAATTTGATGCTATCAGTGTACTGACAGACTTATCGTCATTTTAATGTTCACTGACATCTTCTGGTAAAACTAGATTTAAGACAATCCCAAGAATAGTCGCAATGGCTACTGACGAGATTTGTAAATTTTGCGTAATATTGATAATCATGCCACCAATCCCAATGACTAGAACAACTGAGCTAATAAGGAGATTGCGTTTAATATCAAAGTTTACTTTGTTTTCTACTAAAATCTTTAAACCTGATGCTGCAATAACTCCAAAGAGTGCAATGGATGCTCCACCAATCACTGGCGCTGGAATAGATTGCAGTAATGCTGTAATTTTACCAATAAACGAAACAACTACAGCGAGAACTGCCGCTCCTGCAATAACATAGATAGAATGAATCTTCGTAATTGCCATTACTCCAATATTTTCACCGTAGGAAGTTACTGGCGGCGCACCGAGGAAACCAGCGATAATCTGTGCGACACCATCACCACTCAGTGTTTTTTCAAGTCCTGGTTCTTGGAAGTAGTCTTTCTTTGTTAGAGAATTTAGAACCATGATGTGTCCAAAATGTTCTGTCATTGTGACAAATGCAATGGGTGCCATTGTCAAAATAGCCGATGGATAAAATGCCCAATGATAACTTACAAAAGGAACAACTACTGGCGGAAGGTCAAGCCACTTTGCGTGAGTGAGTCCAGTAAATGAAACGATGCTTAATCCCGTGATTTTTCCGATAATAATCGCTGCAACATAACCTGTAATAATCCCAAGCAAGATAGGTACAACAGAGAGAAAACCTCTTCCATAAATACTATAAATTACAATTGCTAACACTGTAATCAAAGCAATGATGATATAAGATAAGCTATATCCTGTCTGCGCTCCTGCATTGGTATACATTGCATCATTAATTGCAGTTGGAGCTAATGAAAGTCCAATGACCATAACAATTGGTCCTACTACAATCGGTGGTAAAACTTTATCAATCCAGCCTTTACCTGCAAACTTGACGATGAGAGCTACCACTAAATAAACTAAACCACCTGTCATTGCTCCTTGTGCAATTGCAGGCATTCCTCCATTTTTCATCAGTAGAGTCATCGCACCAATATAGGCAAATGACGAACCCATGTAAGCAGGAACTTTAAATTTCGTCACACTCATGTGAGCTAAGGTACCAAGTCCAGAACTCAATAAGGCAATGGCAGGATTGATTCCAACAAGAATCGGCACCAAGACAGTTGAGCCAAACATAGCAAAGAGATGCTGGAAGGAAAGCCCAAACCACTGTCCTGCTCCTGGTTTTTCGTCTACTTTCAAAATAATATCGTTATCGTTCAATTTTTTCTCCTGTCAGTAACTTCTTAATGCTGTCAGTATACTGATAGCTCTGTCAGTATGCTAACAAAACTATCATATGCCGATTCAATGCTTCTGTCAGGCACATTGAACTGACAGACTTTTATCAAAGGCCTTCGGGCTATGCGATAAACATTTGTCCTTTTTATCTAGCCGCTAAAGCGTCTGATAAAAAGGCTGTCGATGCTCGCTACGGTGTTAAAGCACTTAACGTTCAATCAAAATACTATCAGTACCATCATGTTCTGACATTTGAACGATAATTTCTTCTTCGCGGGCAGTTGGAATATTTTTCCCTACATAGTCTGCACGAATAGGTAATTCACGATGCCCTCTATCTACAAGGACAGCTAATTGGACACGTGCTGGACGACCAATTTTTACCAAACCATCAATTGCTGCACGAATTGTGCGACCTGTATAGAGAACATCATCAACAAGTATGATATCTTTACCCGTAATGTCTACATCAATGTCTGTGGTATCTTTTTCTGCTTGCTTATCATCACGAAATGGCCGCGTATCAAGCTCACCAAAAGGAATTTCCAGACCTTCTAACTGTTGCAGGCGTTCCTGAATCCGCTTTGCCAGATAAACACCCCTTGTCTTGATTCCGACAAGAACTAACTTATCCAAGTCTTTGTTACGCTCGATGATTTCATAAGTAATCCGTGTAATCGCACGTTTCATTGTGATTTCATCAATAATTTCTTTTTTTGCCATCTTTGACTCCTTTATTTTAAGATGTGAGGGACGCTTGTCCTGAAGTGATAAAAATTAGGAATTTGCAAGTTCACATTGAAAGTGTGCTTCTGAAATTTCTCTATTTTTTGCTCGCTTCAGGCGCACCGACCTCCGTTGATTAAGACACCCACTAAAGTCCTATTTTACAAACTTTAGCACTCCGACAGTTTTTACAATCTGATTTGTAAAAACAAAAATCCTGCATCCATCAGAATGCAGGTATAGTATCAGAAAATGGACGCTGTCCACCGTTTTATTACTTTGTTATTTTCTGACCTTGCCTGCCTCTCTGGACAACCTTAAAGGTTTAAAACATTATAGCAAATTTATATTTTTTTGTCAAAGATATTTTGATAAAAATCTGTCAGTACTGACAGAAAATATTTTACTAATCATAATATCCGTCAGCGACCATCAATTCAATCAAACGCTTAATAAATTCATCACTCGTTTGACTTCTCTGCAGAAAATTCACATGATATTCTTCAACAAGTATTTCAATAATTCTTGGAAATATACGATTAAAATCATGTGAGTCTGCTGGATTTATCGCCATCGCGAGAATCAATTTTATTGATTGTTCATCCCAATAAAGTGGCTGAACTGGCTTTAATACAAGAAATCCAGTTTTTTTCCCTTCGTATCTGATGGTATGAGGAAGTGCGACACCACTTGTAAAGGCAGTTGAGGCCATTTTTTCCCTCTCAAATAATCGTTGGGTATAATGATAATCAGTAAAACCCTTTTCGAAAAACCACTGTCCAATGAAGCTGAACACTTCTTCTTTTGATTCTACTTCTTCCAGCACTATGCACGCTTCTTTTTGAATTAATTTTGGTAAAAATTCTTCTAAAAAGTGCAAATAGCGTTTTTGTTTGATGCGTTCAATTCCCCTACGAATCCTTGCAAAATCACGTTCTCTTAAAAATTCTTGGATAAAAACGACTTCTGCATCATAATCGAAAAATTTTTTCTCTGACGAAATAATAAACTCAATTCTGTCAGTATTTTTTATTTCGTCAGTACTGACAAAAAGTAATTCATCACCAAAACGTGATTCTAATAAGACTTGAATCTGATTTTCTCTCTCCAAATAGTCTGAGCCAACAAGCAAAGTATGGATCTTTTTCTCATTTTTCTTTTGCTCGTCCAGAAAAGAACCAATATGCAACGCCAAAAAAGCAATTTCATCCTCAGCAATCTCAATTTTCAAATCCGTTGCAATCAACGAAGACAAATATACAGCAACATCAAACAAAGCAGGATAACGCATCTTAATCTCTAAAGCACTCAGATTGCGCTTAACTTTTTTATCCTTTACTCGATGATAAAGATTTTGAGTATGAAGTAACAGACGATTTAAAAACTGTTGGTCAGTAAAATCAATCAGGAATACACTACTTAATTCTTCCAACGCCTGATGAAGACTATCTGAAACATTTTTTGACACATAATTAGCAACCTCAACTTCACGATGCCCTCGCTCACCATCACATAACAAAGCCAGCTCAAACTTATCTTCCTGCGCCAGTTCAAGATGATATTTTTCAAAAATCAACACTGCAATTTTTTCAATCATTGGCAAAGATGGACTTGAAAACACTTTAGGCTCTTCCTGCCATTTCTGATTAAGCACAATAATCAGATGCAAAATAAAATTTTGGAAAAAATATTGATTAACATGAAAATTAAATTCATCAAAAACCTGCTGACAGATTTCTGTCAGCACTGACAGCGGAATTTCTCCTAAAAATTGCTGCATTTCATCTTCTAGAGAAGGTGCATCACCATTTTTCTTACGAATGAGTGTCATGATGAGTAACCGCTTTGCCTCTTGAGTCCCTGTCAGAAAATAGTGAAACTCATGCTGCTTAATCATCAACTGATAATCCTGCATTAACTCTTGCAACGCTGACATATCCTGACGAATTGTTGATTCTGATACCCAAAGCTTTTCTGCCAAATCAAATAAATCTACTCCCTCGTCACCTTTTTGCAGTAAATAACGTAAAATAGAAAATCTGCGCCCATCCACCGATTCATCCACTTTCGGAACCTCAAAATACTGCCAATTGTATCGGTAGCCCTCCCGACTACTTTCCACTAAATCAGGCGTATCATTATTAAGTTGTTTCACATAATACCTGATACTTCGATTTGTGACCCCCAATATTTTTGCTAAATCCGAACTCGAAACAAACTGCTCCTTTTTCTGATTTTTTAGATAATCTAAAAGAATTTCTTTCTTTTTCATCCTATTATCCCGTTTTCATCATTTTCACAGTAAAATATCTGTCTATCCTATCTTTTGACATTCATACAAACTCACTCCAGCTATTGCGCAACGCTCAGAATCTTATTTCACAGCCTTTGAGTACCAACAATTTGCACACCCTCTCTTACAATCATACCAAGCAAAGCTCAAAAAGGAGTTTAAAAACTCCTTAAATTTCTGCTCCATTTGTTTCGATTACTTTTTGATACCAAGCAAAGCTATCTTTTTTCAAACGCTGACGTGAGCCATTTCCCTCGTCATCAATATCAACATAGATGAAACCATATCTTTTTGACATCTGTTGAGAAGAACAACTCACAATATCAATCGGCCCCCATGCACAATAGGCAATAACCTCTGCTCCATCATAAATAGCACGCCCTACCTGCTCAATATGAGCCCCAAGATAATCCGAGCGATAACCATCATGAACCTTCCCAGACACGAGTTCATCATACATTCCAAAACCATTTTCAGCAATCAAAATAGGTTTTTGATAACGATCCCAATATTGTGATAATGTGTGATATAGCCCCTTCGAATCAATATTCCACCCCCACGGATTAGCCTCCAAATATGGATTTGTTGTAATGTCATACGGAATATAACCATTTTTATCCGCATCAACCATTTGAGAGAAGTAATAAGAGATAGCTAGATAATCCATTGGATTTTCCCGCAAAAGCATAAGCTCTTCATCTGTCATGTTAATTTTTAAATCGTGCTCTTTAAAGTAATTTAAAGCAACTTGTGGATATTCTCCTCTAAACTGCACATCCGTAAAAAGATACTGCATCCTGTTATGCCACAAAGCAAGGGTGACATCGTCTGGCTTGCAAGATGCAGGATAAGCTGTTCCATCTGCAACCATTGTACCAACCTGCAAATTTGGAATGTTAAGTGTTTTTGCATATTGTTGAATCATACTAGAAGCAACCATTTGATTATGAACAGCTTGATACTCAGCTTCTTCAATATTTTCATACTGATTACTGCAAATTCCAAGTGACAAGAAAGGTTCCACCTGAATCATATTAATTTGATTAATAACAATCCAATACTTCACTTTTTGACCAAAACGCTCCAGTAACACTTTACCATAGCGAACAAACAACTCAATTACCGCTTTATTCGTCCAGCCTCCATACTCCAAAGTTAAATGAATCGGCATTTCATAATGGAGCATTGTGATAATAGGCTCCATACCCACTTCACGAATTTTGTCAATCATTTTTTCGTAGTGTTCTAGCGCTGCTTCATTTGGCAGCATTTCATCTCCATTTGGAAATACTCTCGACCAATCAATAGAAGTACGAAAAGCTTTCATTCCAGTTTCAGCAAGCATTTCTAAATCTTTTTCATAGCTATTATAGAAATCAATCCCGTGACGTTTAGGATAAAAATGCTCCGTATCCAAAAGCGCTTTCTTCACTTGCTCAATTTTCATTCCTTCTTGCTCAAGGTGTTGAATTTCCATATTACTTAAACCTTTAAGATAAGGTTGAACATCCGATGAATTAGGCTTCTTTCCGTCTTGGGTGTACGCTCCATCTGCTTGTGATGCTGCTTGTGCTCCCGCCCACAAAAATCCTTCTTTGAAATAAGGGTATTTATTTTTTCTCACATCAATCCTCCTCGTCTTCGGCCCATTCTAAATCTTGTTGGACTGCTTGCTTATCATAAACTTTAAAAAATGGATAGTAAATTATCCATGAGATGGCAAAGATTGCCAATACAAAGATAACTCCTGCAATAGATTTCGTAATTATCCACCCAGCAATAGGTGCTGGTGTGTACCACATTTGAAAAGGTTGCGCTGGAATAGGAACAAGGTGAAGCTTCATTGACAACCATAATAATATTGGGGTAATTAAGCCAGTAATCCAAAACGGAATCATCAATATTGGATTAAACGCAATTGGGGCACCAAAGACAAGAGGTTCATTGATATTAAATACTGATGGAACAAGTGCCGCTTTCCCAATCATACGTAAACGTGATGATTTAGCAAGAAAAGCCATCATAATACACAGTGCTAATGTCGCTCCACCACCACCAATTAAAATTAATGTCGTAGCCTCTACAGTGAAAATATTTGTAGGTGCTTGTCCAGCAGCAACAGCTGCTTGGTTTGCAGCAATACCAGGAAGCTCAATCGCATAAATTACAGGAGTCAATACCCAACTGGAAATCCCAAAAGAATATAAGAAAGAAAATCCAAGGAACATTAATATTGTCAGCCCCAGAAACTTTGTCCCAAATTAATCAGCGGGCTGAATAATGAGTTAATCCCTTCGTATAAGTTAAAGTGAAGTTGGAAAGTAAATAACCAGCCTACCAGAAGGATAACGATAATTGGCAACAAAGTGTTAAACCAAATTGCCACAAAATCTGGAAGACCTGAATCCTCCCCGATAAAATTAAATTTCGTAAATAGATTCATGATAAAGGCAACAAATAAACCCGCAATTAACGCTGCAATCATACCGCCTGTACCAAATGAATTACTATCAAAAGTAATCGCACCTGTCGTTGTGTTTAATTTAGGATAAATCAAGATTAAGAAAAACGCCAATCCCGCCAATCCTGCTTGTTTCGAGATTTCAACATGATTTTTATGTTTCATCACTGAATTTGGAATCAAATACGAAAGAAAAATTGAGAAGAGTCCAAATGAAAAAGTACCAATCATTGAAAAATCTGGAAAGCCCTTGACATAAATATTGACAAGGCTCAATACTGTAGCAAATGAACCAATCAAAATCATTGGCATTGCTGCCATAATCGCCTCTTGAATAGCTGCAATCCAAGCATTTTTGGCAAACTTATTCACTTTTGGTGCAAAACTGTCGGTCATCCAGCCCATAAATTTGTTCATATCATTTTTCCTCCAATCGTTTGTAGAGCTTGATAATTTCCTTGACAAGATTGTACTCTGTTTTTACAGTCATTACATGGTCTTGGGCATGACCAAATAATGAAGAGTAAGGAATTTCAATCCCTTCTGCTTCTTTTTGTAGGGTTGAGGTTTGAGCGCGATGTGCCTCTATAAGCTCATCATTTGCTTGTTTCATGAGTTGATTTACTTCGTCAAATTGCCCTTCTGCCGCTTTATTTGCAGCCTGAAAGATAAAATCACGCGCATTCCCCGCATGAAGAATAGTACTCATTGAAATTATTGCTAACTCGTCACGCTCTATTATTTCTTTTTCTTCCACTAGTCTTCTCCTTCAAACTGTTTTAGAGCAAACTGGACTAATCCTTTACCATCTAACGCTCCATAGACACGTTGTGGAATAATGTTATATTTGACATGATTTGTTTCACAAAGTTCCTTGACTTCATCAATCATGTACTTTAAATGAGGAGCAACGAGAAGTAAATCAATTTCTGGTAAAGAAGCTTCAACCTCTGTTTCACTTTTTGCTTTAATTTCAATATCTGCGCCGAGTTTTTTTGCCGCTTTACGTGCTGCTGCTGCCATAAACCCAGATGATGCACCTGCACCACAGGTCAATAATACTTGTTTTGTCATTTTGTTCTCCTAAAATATTTAATAAGTTTTACCACCGAAGTAATGAATGGAAATCTATTGTTTCGATGATTTCATTGTAGCAAAAGTTATTTTTTTCCTCTGCCAAATTTTTTTCCTACTAAGCGGAAGTTTTTTTGAATGCGTTAACATTAACGATATGAAATTACTGAATTTTTGACAAAAACTGATCATCGTCGTAAACTATAATTAAGCTGCTACGAGGTGCTCCAAGTTTTTCATAATTGGCTGATTTATCTCGTGATGACAGCTGTGTCCCACATTTTTGTAGTTAAAATCTTAATGTTTTTACTAAATTTTTGAGTGGAACTTGTTTAAAAAATATTATTTAATTTAAAGGAGAAATATAATGTCAGAAATGAATGATGCTACCACAGGTCCAACAATACGTGAAGTGGGTGCTACTGCTATCGGTGCACATACGACGGTTACCATTGGTGGCATGACCTGCGCGCATTGCGCAAATACCGTTGCCCAAGCTATTTTTGATGTTCCCGGTGTTATCGCTGTTAAAGTTTTTTTGGAAGAAGGGAAAGCAATGTTTGATACAAATGCTGAGGTATCATTAGCTGATGTTGCCCTCTCAGTCGAAAAAGCTGGCTATAAACTTGTGTTCTAAGATTATTAGAACTTATATCACTTTTTCTTAATTGGATAAATAAATGGAAAAACAGTCAAGAATCACCATCCTTTGACTGTTTTTCTTTTATAAGTCAACCAAATGCCCCTACTTTTTACTTTTGGAGCTTCAGGCTCTGATGCTGTTTAGTTTCTAAAAACTCCTTTTAGAAATTAAAGTTTGCCTAGATGCAAGATGGTATACCTGCAACTGCTAAATCTGCTAATACAGGCTTAGAGATGAACGAGTATAAACAAACAGATAAATGATACGACACAGAGATGAGATGAAGAAACTAAAAGTTGAAATAGTGTTACATCACATTGACCATATCTTTGAAACTGTTGTCTCACCAAAAATAACTTATTATTGACTTGACATTTATATTATAAAATTATAATATAATAATATGACGAATTATAATGATATTGCAGAATTTTTTAAGCTTTTTTCAAATGAAGGACGTTTAAAAATTATCTCAACACTTGCTACGAGCGATTCAACTGTCAATGAAATTGTTGAAAAGAGTGGACTATCTCAGTCCCTTGTCAGTCAACAACTCAAGTTACTCAAAAATGCACGGATTTTAACAAGCGAAAAACGTGGAAAAACTGTGACATACAGTATTTATGATCGACACATTCTCCATTTACTCAAGGATGTTTCAGAACATTTAGGGGAGCATTTAGATGAATAAAAAATTATCTTCTACAAAACATAAAAAGCACCATCACACTTTGGATGCTTTGACTTCACAAAATGTCACAATTGTTTTTGTACTCAACTTTTTCTTTGCAATTTTGGAGTTTATTTTTGGATTTTTGTTTAATTCGACTGCGATACTATCTGATGCTGTCCATGATACAGGAGATGCTGTTGCTATTGGTTTAGCTTGGTTTTTCCAAAAATTCTCTAAGCGTGGTGAAGACAATAAATTTTCCTTTGGTTATCAGCGATTTAGCCTTTTAGGAGCCATCCTTACGAGTGTTATTTTGATTACTGGTAGTTTTGTTGTACTCTTTGAGTCTGTGCCTAGATTATTAAATCCGCAACCAGTTCAAGCTTCTGGAATGTTTGGTTTAGCGATTTTTGCAATTGTTGCTAACGGATTCGGAGCGTGGCTTCTTGCACGCGGTTCTTCTCGTAATGAAAGCATTTTAAATCTCCATGCTTTGGAGGACGTATTGGGATGGCTTGGTGTTTTGATTGTTTCCATTACTCTCCATTTTGTAGATTGGTATTGGTTAGACCCACTTTTATCAATTGCTATTGCACTCTTTATTTTGAGCAAAGCACTGCCAAAATTCGTGGGTACTTTGCGCATTTTGCTAGAGTCTGTGCCACTTGATGTTGATTATTCTGATTTACTTCTTGAATTGGAAAAGCTTCCAGAAGTTCGTGCTATTACTCAACTCATTATATGGTCTATTGATGGTGAACAAAATGCTGCAATGATTCATATTTTGATTCCTCAAAATCAAGATTTTACTGAGGCAAAAGTTGCTGTTAGGAAGCTTTTAGAGGCACACCATGTTTGTCAATCTGCGATTGAGCTCGACGAAACACAGATTGAACATGAATGTCACTTGAAGTATGAAAAGTAAAAAAAAACGACTTCTTACAGAGGTCGTTTTTTATTAAACTTACTGACAGAAATCTGTCAGCACTTATCAACTTTTGTCAGTGATTTAGCGAGTTTGTCCTGTCCCGTCAATCAAAAATTTTGTGCTTGTCAGTGCATCAAGTCCCATTGGCCCACGTGCATGAAGTTTTTGTGTGGAAATGCCAATCTCTGCACCCAATCCGAAAACAAAACCATCAGTAAAACGCGTTGAAGCATTGACATAAACGGCTGCCGAGTCAATTTCATCTTGAAACTTTTGAGCATTGAAATAATCATGGGTCACAATTGCTTCTGAATGATGACTTGTATATTTATTGATATGCTCAATCGCTTCATCAAGGCTATCAACGATTTTGACAGACATCACATAATCCAAATATTCACATCGAAAATCTTCGTCAGTTGCTAACGTAGCTTCTGTCAGTACTGACAGCGCTTTTTCATCAGCACGAAAGTCAATTTTGTGAACTTTGTCTATTTCTTTTTGTAATTGTGGTAAGAATTGGTCTGCAATCTTTGCGTGAACAACAAGGCTCTCCGCGGCATTACAAACACTTGGGCGCTGTGTTTTTGCATTAATGATGATTTTTATTGCCATCTCGAAATCAGCTGATTCATCAACAAAAATCGTGCAATTTCCAACGCCTGTTTCAATGACTGGAACGGTCGCTTTTTCTTTAACTGTATTAATTAATCTACTACTTCCACGTGGAATAAGGACATCAAGATAAGCGGTTGCCTGCATCATTTTCTCTGCTTCTGCATGACTCGTGTCGCTCAAAAATTCCACTGCTGACTCTGGAAGATGACTACTTTTCAGATTTTCTTTGATAATTTTCACTAAAATCATATTTGAAAACAAAGCATCTGAACCTCCACGTAGAAGCACTGAATTTCCCGTCTTAAAACACAGAGAAAACGCATCAACAGTTACGTTTGGACGACTCTCAAAAATCATTCCGACAGCACCTAAAGGTACTTTTTTCTGCACAATTTTTAACCCATCAAGATTCGTAAAACCTTGCACAAGCTGTCCAATCGGATCAGGCAAACCAGCTACTTGTCGCAACCCTACTGCCATGTCAGCAATCCGCGTTTCTGTCAGCCGCAAGCGGTCAACCATAATATTGGAAATTCCATGCGATTGGGCTTTTTCCAAATCCTTTTGATTCTCTGACAGGATTCTGTCAGTATTTTTAATGAGACTATCAGCCAATTTCATCAAAAAATTATTCTTATCAATTGTCTGAACTTTCGAAAGCGCTCGGCTTGCTATTTTTACTTTTTGCCCAAGTTCCTCAATCATTAATTTTCCTTCCTATTGACTGACAAAGTTTTTATCAAAGTAAGTGCGTGCTATCTCCGCCTTGCGGCTACGATGTCGATGATTGCTAAGGCGCTGAAGCGCCCAGTCGCAATCGCAACACCCCTGGATGAAGTAGCACTAACTTCGAATTTCGTCCGACTGCCCTAGGGCGTTAGTGCTTTAGCACTTAGGCTTCTGGGACAGTGTGACCTCATATCGAAGATGTGAGGTTGTATCCTAAATTCATTGGCGAGTTGCCCTTTTATCAGTCGCTTTGGCGACTAGAGAAAATGGACAAATGTTTTACGAAATTCCCACTGATTAAGTCTTGACTTCATTCTGACAGAATTATTTTCGATAAAAATAAGTGCCAATTTCTTTACCCGCAATGATTTCACGAATCTCACGGATTCTGGCGCCATTTGTCAGTACCATTTCTTGCCCATTCTCAAACAAAATTTGTGCTGCGGACAGCTTAGAAGTCATCCCTCCTGTACCAAAGCGACTCCCAGCTCCACCAGCCATTTCGCGCAATTCATCTGTAATTTCATGGATTTCTCTAAAAATCTGTGCATCATCATAGATTGTCGGATTTTTGTCATAAAGTCCATCAATATCAGACAGCATAATCAGCAAGTCAGCATCCACAAGCTTCGCAACGATTGCACCGAGTTTATCATTATCACCAAACTTCGTCTGATGATCCATTTCATCCACCGCGATGGCATCATTTTCATTGATAATCGGGATAATATTCATCGAAAGCAACGCTGAAAGCGCATTTTCTGCATTTTCCCGACTTGTTGGAAAATCCGTAACATCCCGCGTCAGAAGTAACTGAGAGACTTTCTGCGAATAACGCCTAAACATCTGCGTATAAAGACTCATTAGCTCGACTTGTCCAATTGACGCTAAAGCCTGCTGCGTTGCGATGTCGGCAGGTCGTTTGTCCATTTCCAAAACATTTAATCCTACCCCTACAGCACCTGAGGTCACCAAAATCACTTCATAACCTTTATTATTCAAATCAGATAAAACAAAAGCAAGTTCATCAATATTCGATAAATTAATTTTTCCATTTGGTAAAATCAGCGAACTTGTTCCTATTTTTATCACAATTCGCCGAAATTTCAAAATATTTCTTCTCGTCATAATCAACAATTATACCAAATGAACCACAATTTTGCTGTAAAAAATCAATTTTTTCCCTATAAAATTTTCTATCATCTTCGCTTCGTTTCACTGTCCATTCTCGCTATCTCCGCTTTGCTCCACTGTCGATTTCACTATCTCCGCAACTTCGTTGCTTCGCTGTCCATGCTCGCTATGGTGCTACGTGCTTCGCACGCCGTTCTGCGAACGGTCTGCGCCGCTGTCCGTTTGCTTAACTGCTAAAGCAGTAAGAGCAAAAGGTAAAGCACCTAGTCGCAGTGGCAGGCCACTAGGTGAAACAACTAGCATATCCATTGCTGCCTTAGCGCAAACGGCTATTCTATAAAGTGGCAAGTTCAAATCGCAATCTGCTAAAGCAATAAGTCGAATCGCAGTGCTGACAGAAATTTCATCAGTCCAGAACACACTTCTCGGCTCTGTCAGCAAACCAATTCGCAAATCATCAGTACTTATCAACGTTTATCAATACTGACCGAACGTTCTTCCAACATTTTTTTCACAAAATCAGGCATTTCGGAAGCCGCCAGTTTTTCATCAATACTGATAGCATTGCTGTCAGCAGTCTTCTCAGCTACAGCATCCTCATAAGCAGAATGCTGCTGTTCATGCCCATCCAATCGTTTCTCTCCAACAAGATTTTGAATCGCTGTAATGTCTTGAGAAACCTCTAAACATCCCAAATACTCCCCTGTTTCCTCATCACGCATCGCAAAATATCGAATATAAACTTTTTTATTAAAACGATGTAAATCAATCCAAAACTCTGCTGAATCCCGAATTCCTGCGTGAAAATCTTTCAAAATTTTATCCACAGCATCAAATGACTTTGGTGGATGACAATCAATTACTCGTCTACCTACAACAGATTTCGCACGTGGAAAAATCCGCTCACCACCAGAGAAAAACCGAACAATATCATCTTTATCCACAAAACTCAAATCCACAGGCAAAACATTAAACAATGCAGTCAATTCGTTAAGGTGCATGATTCCAGTTGGCAACACGACAACACCGTCACCCTGCGCCTTTTCCCAGTCATACTGTCGCTTAACACGCTTAGGTTTGACAATTTCAGCACCACCATCTGCCGCAATTGCCGCTGTCATTTCCTTTGCTGACTCAATCGCAGCAAGACGCTCTGGCTCTCGTTCAGTTTCAAGCGCACGTGATTCACTTGAGGCTTTCCACTTCAAAGGTTCTGCGATAAATGAGTAACCAATCTCACTAGAATCCCGCTCAATCTGCTCCCAATCATCCAAAGAAAAAACATCCAAACACATTGGAATCATGATTGCCTCTTCCTTAAAAATCATCTCTTCAATCTCAGTAATCACATCATCCAGCATCTCACGCAAAGGATTCAAAGCAACTTTACCTGTTTTAAGATAGACTAACAGCTCTTTTATCATGTCGCGCACAGCATCATCCACACCCCACATCACCTTTGGTGGCGCTGTAATACCATATTTCTCCATGTAACTAAAAATCAATGTTTCTTTTCTCGTATAATGTTTATCAATATTATACAAATCTTCGAGTGCGGCAAGCAAGCGTTCCAGAAGTTTCCAATCTCCCTTTTCAATCTTTGCAAAAACCCAACGAATTTCATCATTCAAAAGCGATGCAATGACTTGATTCTCAAGTTTCAGCGTATGTACAGGATGTCCAGGCGTATTTTCCTCCAAAGAAGATTTATGAATATCTTTGATTGAACCTTTAAAAACCGCCGCATGGACATTACATAACTTTTGAATTTCTGATGGACTCAATCCTCCCTGAATCAAAGCTTTTTCTGCACCAGTAATCTCTGAAACATCCACACCATCAAACTCTTCATTAAAAATTTTCTTTGCTTCCTCAAAAGAACCCCCTTCATGAAGCAAGGTCAAAATCTCAACAATTCTTTTTTGGCGGTCAACTGTTGTTGACTTTTTCATATCTTTATTCATTTTTTATCTCCATTACAAATCATCTCAGAACACACACTTCCTGCACCATTCTGCAAACGTTCTACGCAACTCCGTTGCTCCGCTGTCCTTTTGATTGCCATTTGGCGTTGCCTCTATTCTTGTCACTTTAGTGACTTAGAGATAGAGGACAAATGTTCATCGGCACTTTGGTGCCTTACAGCCAATGGTCATGCGAAGCTAGGGGCTACAAAAGGCAAAGCCACAAGTCGAGTCGCAAAGCGCTAATACCCTAGGGGCAGTGGAACGAAAACAGCACTTGCCAAGTTAAACAGTATCAGAGCTTACAAATTCAAAACCATTTTCAGCAAAGACTCGAACAATCTCCTCCCAGTCAATGTGTTTCATCTTAGCTCCCATCGGAATTGTTGCCATTCGACCCGCTGTTTGTAGCATTCCTGGCATCTTAATTTCGTGGAAACCTAATTCGTCCATCAACTCCACAATTTCAGGATAAGCTGTCGCCAAATCATAAAGTTTCGCATCTATATTAAGTTGAATCATCTTCTTTTCTCCATCTCACACTGTTCTATTTCCATATCTTAAGCTCATTGTAAAAATCAACAATCCTTTACATAGAAATGAAAGTTTTCGTCAACACAAACAACCTCTTGTGATTAACACATCACGCAAGTCAAAGTTGCACATAAGAAAAACACCATTTTCTCATGATTCTATTTGCTGTAAAAAGTTTTTGACACCTTATTTTAACAAAATATCTCTTATTTGAACAGAAAGAAAAAAGCCTAGATTCCTCAAAACCCAAGCTTCATATCATTTTTTTAGAAACTACAAACTTCTACTCAAAGAGCTAGCTTCATTTATACTTCCAGTATTGTGAACTCAATTTATACCAAAAGACGTCACACCAATTTCCGTCATTATCTTGACTTGCTGTTCTTTCAATTTTGTCCAAGTCAAATCCCAGTTTTCTCACCAACGCTCCTGATTTGTCGTTATCTAAAGTTTCTGCCACGATTTCATCAACTTCTAATTGTTCAAATGCATACTCAATCAATCGCGTAACTCCCTCATAGGCGTAACCTTTGCGCCAATAATTACGATTTATCCACCACCCTATTTCAAAAATATTAGCTTGTTCTGAATAAAATGGCTTAAATAGCAGATAACCTAACAGTTTTCCATTCATTTTTTCTTCTACCGCAACGGCTTTTCTCCCACTGATACAGAAGTTCTGCAAAAATTCCTTAGTTTGCTTTAAAGAATAGATAGGTTCACAAAATCTCATTGTTTCTCTATCTCCAAAAATTTCTTGTAAATCTTCTAAATCACTTTCTTTAAAATCTCGTAAAATCAAACGCTCTGATTCAATTTCCATCGTATTCCCATTCTCCTAATACTTGTTTAACCAAGCAAGTGTCTGCTACCTTCGCCCTTTGGGCTACGCTGTCCACACTCGTTATAGTGGGCTAAACTCTGGACAGTCGCTGTGGTAACCTAATAAAGCAGCAAAGCGAAAGGTTCGCTACGCTATCCATTTGCTTACCAAGTGGCAGTATAACTGCAGTTAATCTGACTAATCAACTAAAATTATTTAGTGATTAACCAGTATAAAGCACTAGTTGCACAATTGCTAAAGATACAATCCCAACAAGAACAATAAGCAGCAAATTTTTAGTTAAAATTGCTGCTATCACTGTTGGGATAGAGGCCCATAAATTATTCCAATCCACTGAGGGAAAATGTCCCAAATGTTGCACAAATAGATTGGATACCCATAGTGCAGACATAATCACAATCGGAACAAAGCTTAAATACTCGACTAAAAGCTTAGATAAAGTCATTTTTTTTAGCAAAATAAAAGGAAGAACGCGCGAAAGCCAAGTCACAAGTCCACATCCTAAGATAGTTAATAAAGTAAATTCAAAAGAAGACACGTTTAACCCCACTCCCACAGCACATACAATCAAAGTCACAAATAGGACAAGTAAATTACTCGGAATAATCATCAAACCAAAATAGAATAAAACAAAAGTTATTCCAATCATTATTAATTGAAGAAGCTTTCCTAGACTTTTATCGCTAATGAGTTGCAAATATAAAAGACCAATGAACATCGCGATAACCGCAAATCCCAAGCCCAACTTTCTTGGGTCTGTCAAAAGGTTTCCTAGTAACGCCCCAACAACAGTCGCCACATTCCAAACCATATAAGACAAAAGATTTGCCGCATTAAACCAAGGAAAACTAAGTTTTCCTCCTGTATAATTTTGCTTGTTCATCCCCAGTGCGAAACTTTCGTCTGTCAACAAAGTGCCAAGAAAAATATTTTTGAGCAAACTTTCTTTTTTAAAGTAAGAGGCAGTGGTCATGCTCATCAAAATCATACGTGAGTTAACCAAAAATACACTCAAAATAATTGATAGAATAGGACTTTTATCAGCAAGTAGTGTAATCATGATAAATTGAGCTGAGCCAGCATATACAATCAGCGACAACAAAAAAACAATCAATACGCTAAAATTAGCTGCATGCCCAATCATTCCAAATGCTAAGCCAATTCCGATATAACCAAAAACCGTTGGCAAAGTATCTCGCAATCCTTGTTTAAAAGTCAGTTCTGAATTCATAATCTCTCAAATTTCTAATGCTATAGCTAAGCCACTCTAAAATCCAACCAAGATTGCTCAAAAATTAATTGAGTTCGGTGTGCTAGAAGCTAGGAAAATAGATGCTCCGCTGTCCATTCGCTCTATGCGAGTAAACTCGCTAGGCGAAATGGCAACTTGGAACCTGTCCTTGCGGACAGAACCTCAATTTCCTAATTTTCTACGCTTCTGAACGAGCGCACCTCACATCTTATTTTCGTCAGACTGAGGCGGAAGGACGCAGGGTTGCTGGCGCAAGTCAAGGACGGCAACGAAAGACTGACGGAAAATTTGAGGGATTTTAGAGTGGCTTGGTTATATTTACTTCTAAATACAACTACCCTACTGAAATAATATATTTAGCCAATGAGCAAATCCATCTTGAATCGCTCTAAAATAGTGTGTTTATCCATTATATAAAAAAACAGGGAATTTTTCCTGTTCTAATAAGGCTCATTGAAGTTTTACTACTGTTTTATCAAAGCAAGTGCGTGCTATCTCCGCCTTACTATGCTATCGATTTCACTTAAGCCACTAGGTGAAACAACTATCCTATCCGTTGCTGCTTTAGCGCCAACGGCTATCCTATAAAGTGGCAAGTTCAAATCACAATCTGCTAAAGCAGCAAGGCGAAATGGTTCGCTACGGTGCTAGGTGCTTCGCACACCGTTCTGCGAACGGTCTACGCAACTTCGTTTGATTGCCATTGGCTGTAAGGCACTAAAGTGCCGATGAACATTTGCCCTCTATCTCTAAGTCACTAAAGTGACAAGAATAGAGGCAACGCCAAATGGCAATCAAACGGACAGCGGAGCGGAGCGAAGATAGCAACTAGAGAAAATTGACAAACGTTTTACGAAACTCCCACTGAATAAGTCCTGACTTCATTTCTAGCCGAAACCTTTATTTATATTAAGGATACAGGTAGGAAAACAATACTTTTTTCCTTTCATAGTCTTGATAAGTGTATCAAACGAAAGATATGTTTTCATGGATTATTCCGCATTATCCTTTGAAGTCCTAAAATGCATGGACAACTGATGCAACATAAATCAAAGCAACTATTATTTTTTCTTTTTACCTTTTTTCATTTTCTTTTGAGCTCTTTTCATTGCTTGCTTCATGGCAAATTCAGTAGCCTTTCCTTTAAGGCCTCCACCGAACATCGAAGACATATCTGGTGTTCCGCTGCCTCCCATCATACCTGATAAATCTCCTAATTGGCTCATATCAGGCATTCCTGCAGGTAGCTTCCCATTTTTAGGAAGATTAGGCATACCCGCACCGCCCATCATTTTTTGCATCATTGCATTCATATCACCATTCATGATACCTTGCATCATTTCTTTAGACTGATTGAACTGCTTGATAAACTTGTTTACTTCAATAAATGAATTTCCTGAACCTGTAGCAATACGCCGTCTTCTAGCCGGTGATAAATCCACTTCAAGATGACGTTCTGCTGGCGTCATTGATAAAACCATCGCACGTTTTCTTGCAATATCTTTAGGGTCAACTTTGACTTTGTCAAGTCCAGGCATTTGCGACATTCCAGGAATCATCTTCATAATATCTTCCATTGGTCCCATGTTGGTTACTTGGTCAAGTTGTTCAACAAAATCTTCAAAATCAAAACGATTTTCTGCCATTTTTTCGGCAAGTTTTGCAGATTGTTCCTCATCAAATTGTGCTTGCGCCTTTTCAATCAGCGTAAGCATATCGCCCATACCAAGAATTCTTGAACTCATCCGGTCTGGATAAAATGTTTCAAGATCTGTTAATTTTTCACCTGTCCCAGTGAATTTAATCGGTTTCCCTGTGATTTCTCGAATAGATAGCGCCGCACCACCACGTGTGTCACCATCAAGTTTTGTGATAATTACACCTGTAATATCTAGCTTTTCATCGAATGTTTTAGCAACCTGTGCTGCCACTTGCCCTGTCATTGCATCGACGACAAGTAAAATTTCTGTTGGTTGGGCAAGAGCCTTGATTTGATGCAACTCATCCATAAGTCTATCATCAATTTCAAGGCGACCTGCTGTATCAATCAATACGTAATCTTTGCGTTCTTCTCGAGCTTTTTCTAGTCCATTTCTAACAATATTAACAGGGTTTTCTGCTGTCCCTTCATCATAAACTGGAACATCAAGCTGAACACCTAAGGTCTTTAACTGGTCAATCGCTGCTGGTCTGTAAACGTCAGCAGCAATCATTAAAGGACGAGCATTCTGCTCCTCTTTGAGTTTTTTAGCAAGTTTTCCAGCAAATGTTGTTTTACCAGCCCCTTGCAGTCCAACCATCATGATAATTGTAGGAATTTTTGGAGACTTGAGAAGTTCTGCTTCTCCTCCTCCAAGAATCGCTGTTAATTCTTCGTCTACAATTTTTATTACTTGTTGAGCAGGGTTGAGTGCCTCTGAAACCTCTGTACCAATCGCACGTTCACGAATTGCTTTGATAAATTTTTTGACAACAGGAAGTGCAACGTCGGCTTCTAAAAGCGCAACACGTATCTCTTTAGTGATTTCCGCTACATCTGTCTCTGTAATTTTTTTCTTTCCACGTAAATTTTTAAAAACGTTCTGCAAACGCTCTGTTAAATTCTCAAATGCCATTTTCTATTCCAATCTCTTTTTTACATTGATTTGTTCATACTATAAAAATCACTTTAAAATCCGCCAAGTGACGGATGAAATAAGCGAAGCTTGCACTAAAAGCATAGTTGGACAAAAGCAATATTTCTGAACAACTTTAGTGTTCTTATTATAACATTTCTTTTAAAAAAATTGAATACATCAATGGTCTGAGGGAATTTTTCATTTTTTAAATTTTTTAGGACTCGGTATAAGTTTACCAACTATAAAACCAAGCAACAATGCTGGAATAATCATAAAATAATCAAATTTTTGCTGCTTCTGACTCGACTTTTTTGTTTGCTTGAGATCTTGATTCTTTTTATCAAGCTTTGTTGATTTTTTAGTAGCCGTTTGCATTGTTTTTGGTTGCTTTGAAAGTTCTGACGAGACTGTATGACTGAGCAATGCTGGAGTTAATCCTCTGGAGCGCTTAGCCATCCGTGTTTTCTTTAGCTTTTCTATTGATTCGGATAGTGGTAAACTGGAGCGGAGTTCCAAAGTTTTGTAACTTACTGACATATTTTTGGGTGTCGAGTCTATTGTTGTCAGTAATTTATCATCATCCGTAATCAATGGAACACTCTCCGCTTCAGAAACAACGTTGGAACTATCTATTGATGCATTGTCAGCAGCATCTGGTAATATTATCGTATCATCAACATCTGGAGTATTAGGCAATGTCGTTGTAATCTCATTGTTGAGCGGAACAGCATCAGGTAATGTCATTGGGCTGTCAGTACTGACAGTGGCTTCGTCATTAACATTTGGAGTATCAGACGAGGACGTTCCATTATTGGGGGAAACAGCATCAGGCAATGTTACTGGGTTGTCAGCACTAACAGTTGTTTCGTCATTGTTTCCTTTCGTATCACTTTCATTGTCAGTACTTTCTGAAATGGAATCACCAGTGGATACCATATTTTCCCCTAACCAACTTTTTTGGATTGTTCCATCACTACTGACAGAAATCATTCTTACGCCCGTCAGAGGTAAATCATCAAGCTGCCCAAACAGTGGACTGACTTTATTGAAAGTATCATCCGCTAGAGTCACGCCAATCCCAAGTGTTAAAGATGACACAGGACTCCCTGAAAATGCTTCTGAGTCAACAATTGTCCGTGCATTATCTGCAAATGTAATATTAATCAGTTGATTACTTTGGAAAGCCTTACTCATAATTTCTGTAACATTATCTCCAAATGAAACTTCTGTCAGCAAATTATTTGCGAAAGCTCTCGTTGCAATTTTAGATACTGATGACGGGAAAATAATGTTTGTCAGTGCGTTGCCAGCAAAGGCGTCTGTTTTAATGTTTTGAACATTGTTTCCTAATATTACACTGGTCAATGCTTTTTTATAATAATCTGGATAGCTTGTTGTTGTTTGGAAAGCGCTCGTATTAATATCTGTAACATTATTTCCAATGACAACCGAATGCAACCCCATATTTGAAAAAGCGTAAGCACCAATAGAGGTCACTCTGTAGCTTAGTCCATCAGTACTGACAGAATCTGGAATGATAGCATCAGCACCAGCGCCTCCTGAAAATGTAGTGACTGTCGCCGTTTGACTGGTGTTATCTAAAGTATAGGTTATTCCTTGATTGTCCGTATAAGTCTGTGTTGCAGTTGCTGCTTGTACTGACAGCTCTATCAGTGATTTCGGTATCTCTGAAACAAGTGGTCCTAAACTTACAACAAGCAATCCTGTGATAATAATTACTTTTGAATGTCTTAATTTATACATAAAAAACCTCCTAACTTTCTATACGAAAATTTGGAGGTTTTGTCACTCATAGTGTAAATAAAATTAATTTTTTTCTGAAAGTTCGCTGAAATCTAAACGAATTGGATTCGCACTTTTAGTTTTATCAAAGCAAATGCGTGCTATCTCCACCCTTTGGGATACGCTGTCGATGCATGCACCACAGGTATCCGTAGAACATTTGTCCTCTATTCGTAAGTCAGCAGAGCTGACAACGATAGAGGCATTCGATCTATCTCCGCTTTGCTCCGCTGTCGATTTCACTAAGCCACTAAAGTGGCAAGTTCAAATCGCAATCTGCTGAAGCAACAAGGCGAAATGGTTCGCTACGGTGCTACGTGCTTCGCACGCCGTTCTACGGACAGCGGAGCGCAGCGAAGATAGCGACTAGAGAAAATGGACGAATGTTTTACGAAACTCCCACTGAATAAGTCTTGACTTCATTTATTATTTTTTTTGCCATAACGTTTGTTAAGCTCTTGTGGTTGACGTGCTTCCATCACAACCGGAAGAATCACTGGTTTACGTTTTGTTTGTTCATAAAGGAATTTGCCAAGTGCATCACGAATATTTCCCTTGATGTCCGCCCAGTCAAACTCTCTGCCTGCTAAATATTTATCCACGGTTTCATTAACTAATTCTCCCGCTTCACGCATTAAGTCACGAGAGGTTTTTACGTAGACAAATCCGCGCGTGTGAACACGTGATTTACTAACAATTTTACGCTCTGTTTTAGAAATTGTAATCACTGCGATAAAAATTCCGTCTTCAGACAAAACTTTTCGGTCACGCAAAACCACCGAGCCAATATCTCCCACACCAGAGCCATCAATCATAACATTTTCTGCTGAAATAACTCCTGTTGGAAGCATTTCTCCCTTTTCAAACTCAACAGATTCTCCACGTTTAGCAATAAAAATATGCTCAGGCAAAATACCCATTTCCATTGCTAATTCAGCGTGAGCGCGAAGTTCACGATACTCCCTTGAATCGGAATCAGATTTTTAGGACGTAAGATATCAAGCATAAACTGCAAATCACGCGCGTTGGCATGACCTGAAATTTTTAAATCTGAGCCAAGCATTTTCATGACACCGCCAGCTTTATAAATATCATTTTCAATGCGTGCAATCGTCGTTTCGTAAGAAACCGATGGACTTGTAACCGCAAGAACAAGGTCACCATCTTTGATTTGAACGTATTTGTGACGGTGATGTGCCATATCTCCAAGCGCTTTTAATGGTTCTCCCATGCGACCTGTTTCCAAAATAACAAGTTCATTATCATTATATTTTTTGATTTCTGAAGGTTTAATCACTGATTTTTTATCCACAACTCGAAGTTTTTTCAAACGTGTTGCCGTTTCAATGATTTGGTCCATATCTTCACCTGTGAAAGCAAGACGACGTCCTATTTTAATTGCAGCATCAATCGTTTGTTGAATACGTCCCAGATTCCCCGCATTACAAGCAATAATCACGCGACCTTCACTATCATTGATATAATCATATATCTTGTCATAAATCTCATGTTCACTAGCGGACTGTAGTGTTGATAAAGCATTAGGTGACGAAGACAACAGAGCAAGCACCCCATTGTTACCAATCTCGGCAAGACGACGCATATTTGTCCGATACCCCTTTGCTACTGCAGGGTCAAACCTGAAATCTCCTGTATAAACAACATTACCAGACTTCGTAGAAATAACTATTCCTAAACTTTCAGGAATCGTATGTGTTGTGGAGAAGAACGAAACTACAGCTTTGCCAAAGTCAATTTCTGTATCTTCATTGACCACATGAAAGTCATTAAACTTACGGCTATCCGCATAGTTTTTTACATTAATTTTTGCAAGTTCAATTGTGAGTTCGGAGCCAAATACAGGAACACGAAGCTCAGATACAATATAGGGAAGTGCACCAATGGAGTCCGCATGACCATGAGTCAAAAAGATACCAGCCACACGGTCTGCATTTTCCAAAAGATAAGTAATATCAGGAATCACAAAGTCAACTCCCAACATTTCTATTTCTGCGTATTTTAGCCCAGCATCAAGCACAAAAATCTGCTCATCGACCTCAACCAAATACATATTTTTACCAAATTCACGTACACCACCTAAAGGGGTGATTTTAATATTAGACATAAAAACCTTTCGTTTTAAGAACAAATTGCTCTTATCAGTGTAAATTATAATTTTTTCGACATAAAAACGCTCTGTAAGTGCTGACAGAATTCTGTCAGTAAATTCCAGATTTTCTAGGACAATATAACCTTATCTTGCAAATGTAAGGTCGTACCATGACAGAGTTTTTTACTTTATCCTTGCCGTATTCACTCTCGTAAACGGTCGAGTGGGACAAGCGATAAAAACAAGCTTCATTACATTTAAGTTAGGAAGCTACAATAAAAGAGACTGGCATTCCAATCTCTACCGAGAATACACTAACATAAGTTTAACCCAAACTAATTAAAAAATCAAGTAGATAAGAAAGTCTGTTATCTCTCTCCCTTCTGTTTCCGCATTGACTCTCTAGCAAACAGTCACTTATTAATAAGTTTAACTTAGTAGGTGCGTGCTCATTCCCACACCAATGAAGTAATCACTTCAATACCATATGAAGTCAAGACTTATTCAGTGGGAGTTTCGTAAAACATTTGTCCATTTTTTCTAATCACTATCTCCGCTGTGCTACGCTGTCCGTTTGCTTTGATAAAATCATATTCATTTTGATTTATCACTAAATCGTCCTATAATAAAGAGTGTGTATTTCAAAAACAACAATACAAGAAAGGAAATTTTATGAATATTAATCTGTTAACTCAGCTGGACTGGTTAGTTCGTTTAGTTATAGCCGGAATCTGTGGCTATACGATTGGTTATGAAAGAAATAGTCGTTTAAAAAATGCTGGAGTGAGAACTCATCTGATTGTCGCCTTGAGCTCTGCCTTGATGATTATAGTTTCAAAATATGGTTTTATGGATATCATCAACCTTCATGGCGCCACGCTTGACCCTTCACGTATTGCTGCCCAAGTCGTAAGCGGGATTGGCTTTTTAGGAGCCGGTATGATTTTCGTGCATAACCAATCTGTCAATGGACTTACCACTGCTGCTGGAATCTGGGCAACAGCTGGAATTGGAATGGCAATAGGTTCAGGTTTGTATTTTATCGGGATCGCCGCAACACTTCTGATACTCCTTTTTCAAATTCTCCTACATCAAAATCTGCGATGGATAAAATTACCTGCGAGTGACCGTCTTATCCTACAATTTTCTGACATTGAGGGAATTAACTTCGTTCAAAAAATCTTGAAAGAAAATGATATCAAAATCATCAATCTAAAAGTTGAACGTCAAACAAACAATATTTTACGTGCAGAATTATATCTTAAAATTCCGCAAAATTATGATATTGGTTTATTAATGGATTTATTAAAAGAAAATGACGAAATACAATCTATTGAGTACTGATTTTCACAATTGAAAATTCGAATTACATTTGCTTCAAGAAATAATATAATAAATAGACTGTCCTTTCGGACAGCCTATTATTTTTCTATCTTTTCAATAATTATTTTGGCTTCATCAGAAGTTACTGCAACAAGTGGAAGTCTTAACGCTCCTGTGTTATATCCTTTATGATTAAGTACTGCCTTGATTGGCGCTGGACTAGTGCTACTAAATAACGCATTAATTTTCGGTAAGATTCTACGTTGAATTGCTGCTGCATTTACAAGTTTCCCTTGCTCTAAGTCATTGAACATTTCATTGATTTCATCACCTAAAATATGGCTGGCAACAGAGATTACTCCTTGTCCACCCAAAGCTTTTGCATGAAAAGCAAGTCCATCTTCTCCCGTATAAACAAGAAAATCAGCTGGCGCATTTTCAATCAGATAAGCAATATTGTCTGTATTTGTGCACTCCTTTACGGCAATAACATTATTTAATTGAGCGAGATGCAGCACCGTTTCGGGATGAATTTCTGTGACAACTCGTCCTGGGATATTATACAAGATGATTGGTAATTCGGAAGCTTCAGCAATAGCTTTAAAATGTTGATAAACTCCCTCTTGCGTTGGTTTATTGTAGTAGGGCGTCACTGCAAGACCCGCATCAATATAGCCTAACTTTGCCACTTCTTTTACAAATTCGATAGAATCGCGAGTATCATTCGTTCCAACACCTGCGATAAGTGGCACGCGCCCCGCTACAATCCGATTAACTTCAGCGAAAATCGCTAATTCTTCATCATGAGTCAAAGTTGGAGATTCAGCGGTTGTTCCTGCCAAAATAAAACCTTCAGTATGATGAGCGAGTAAGTCCTCTATCAATTTTGGAAATGCTTCAAAGTTAATTTCACCATTTTCATCAAATGGTGTGACAAGTGCAGTGATAATCCGCGCACTTTTCAATTTTTCAATTGCTTCTTTTGCTGACATAATTTCTCCTTTTGGTTGTTAGGTCATAATCAATGAAGTCAAGACTTATTCAGTGGGAGTTTCGGCTCACTACTGAATTTAGGGTACAACCTCTAGATGTAACAACTAAGCGACCTGTACGCAGCTAAAGCTGCAACAGTCTGCTTAACATCTTCGATATGAGGTCACACCGTAGCAAAGCTGCGTTATACATTCGCTCTATCTTCGCTTTGCTACGTTGTCGATTTCACTAACCGACTGAAGTCGCAAGGCGAAGTGGTCTTGCCCTCTACCTTTTAGGTAAGGGATTAGCACGCACTTGCTCTGATAAAAAAACAAAAAACCTCTATTTTTGTGCAAAAGAGGTTCTTAAAAGTTCGTCAAAAATGATTTTGATTAGCTCAACTTTCTATCAGTGCTGACAGAAAGACAGTCTGACGGATTTAACCTGTCAGCCCAAGAAAAACCTTGTGGAAATTTTTCTTTCGGCAAAATACGCCGCCGCCAGTTTCATCGCATCCACCGCTCCACTGACTTTTTCGCATTTGCAACCTCTAATTTGTTTGAACTATTATAACACATTTTCATGCGTTCGCCAAGTTTTAAATCTATCTCAGCTATTGATTTGAATTCCAACATATCACAAGATGATTAGAGTATTTTTCAATAGTTTGATTCGTTTACAATCAATCTAATAAAATCCTGCAAAACTCTTTGATTGGGTTTATGAATGTTTTCTGGAAGTTGGTCAAGCGGAAACCATGCGAGCTGCTGAACTTCATCAGGCTGAGGACTTAACTTTCCTGTGAAATCACGACAAATATAATAAACATTGGGCATATAAATTTGGTCGCCATTAGGATAAGTCATAAAACGGTCTTGACCTGAGTAAATCCCCAACAATTCAAGAGTTCCAGCCTTTAGTCCTGTTTCTTCAAAGAGTTCACGACGTGCTGTATCTTCAAGTTCTTCTCCAACCTCAATACCTCCTGCGTGCAAAGCCCAAGTTCTGTTGTCTTGACGCTGTTGTAAGAGGATTTTGTTGTCATGGTAGATAATCACACCTGCGCCAAGATAAATCAGAAGTTCATGACCAATTTTCTCACGAATTTTTCTGATATAACTCATTTAAGTTCAAACTTCAAATCTTTTGTTGCTCGAACTAAGCCACGTTCATGCAGCGTTTCTGCGATTTGCACCGAATTCCATGCCGCTCCTTTGAGCAGATTATCTGATACGACCCACAGATGAACACCATTTTCGACATCAAGGTCTTTACGGATTCGTCCAACAAAAGTTTCACGTCGTCCAACTGAGTTAATTGCTTGTGGATAAATTTGATGTGCGACATCATCTTCAAGGACTGCACCAGGAAATTCAGAAATAAGGCGCTTCACTTCTTCAATAGGTGCAACTTTTTCAGTTTCAACATAGACAGACTCAGAGTGTCCATAGAGTACAGGGATACGTACACAAGTCGCTGAAACCGCAATAGAATCATCTTCCATAATTTTTTTGGTTTCATTTGTCATTTTCATTTCTTCGTAAGTATAATCATTGTCAGTAAAAACATCAATTTGAGCAAGTGCATTATAAGCAATTGGATAGTGCTTTTTATCACCTGCTGATGGCAAAATGTTTGCTGACAACTCTGTCAGGGGTGTTCCATCCAATGCTTCTTGCAACTCACGATTTGTTTCATTGATTGCAGACTGACCTGCACCACTGACCGCTTGATAAGTGCTGACAATGATACGTTTGAGTCCATAAGCACGTCTTATAGGCTCAAGCGCAATCATCATTTGAATCGTTGAGCAATTGGGACAGGCAATAATTCCATTATGTCCATCCAATGCGTGGGCATTGACTTCTGGCACAACTAATGGCACATTGGGATTTTGACGGAAAAATGATGTATTATCTACCACCACAGCGCCTGCTTTTACAGCATATGGAGCAAATTTTGCTGATACTGAACCTCCTGCAGAGAAAAGGGCAATATCAATCCCTTCAAAACTGTCTTCTGTTAGCTCTTCAACAACGAGTTCTTGATCTTTGTATTCCACAATTTTTCCTGCTGAACGCTTGCTTGCCAAAGCACGAACAGTTTCAATAGGAAGGGTTGATTGCGCTAATTGTTCAAGCATCCGAGTGCCGACAGCTCCAGTAGCTCCGACAACTGCAATATTATATTGTGTCATAATTGTCTATCCTTTTTTAGTAAATTAACATTATTATAACGCTTTTGAGTGCTCAGAGCAAGAAAAAATTTACTGACAGGTTTCTGTCAGTAAACTAGCTCCACTAAAAAAACAGTCGCTCAGAGGACTAACGCTAATTTTATACTAACTCACCTAACAATCTATTGAGTAAAATGATCAAATGAAGTCAAGATTTATTCAGCGGGAGTTTCGTAAAATATTTGTCCGTTTTCTCTAGTCGCTATCTTCGCTGCCCATTCGTAGAACGGCGTGCGAAGCACGTAGCACCGTAGTGAACCATTTCGCCTTGTTGCTTCAGCAGATTGCGATTTGAACTTGCCACTTTAGTGGCTTAGTGAAATCGACAGCGGAGCAAAGCGGAGATAGATCGAATGCCTCTATCGTTGTCAGCTCTGCTGACTTACGAATAGAGGACAAATGTTCTACGGATACCTGTGGTGCATCGACAGCGTAGCCCATAAGGAGGAGATAGCACGCACTTGTTTTGATAAACTATAGGTATACTTAACCACAACCTTGAAAGTAGCCTCATGTACTTACTGTGATTCTGTCAGTCATCTATTTTCTGTCAGCACACTTACAAGTATTTTTTTAGGAAATCTTTCACTTTTTCACGATAAATTTCTGGCGCTGTTTCATAGGCGATGGCGTGTCCTGCATTTTCTATCAAAAGTAATTCTTTTTGCGCTGACGTTGCTGCAAAATTGCGATGTACCATTTCTGTTGGGACAAAGACATCTTTTTCTCCATGAATAAACAAAAATGGTCGTGTATTTTTTTCTAATTGCTTTACTGCCGAGGCTTCTTTATAGTCATAACTAGCAAAGATTTTTGACCAAAATGACAACAAATGAACAAGCGGAAAAGCAGGCAAGTGAAAATCATGTTTGGCTTTAAAGGCAATTTCATTCCAAAGATTATCATAACCACAGTCAGCAATGAAACATTTCACTTGCTCGGGCAAGGACTCACCTGACACCATCATCGCTGAGGCAGCTCCCATCGAAACACCAAACATCGCAACTTTAACCGACGAATCTTGCTCAATTAATTGGTTCATCCATCTGAGATAGTCATCTCGGTCAAGCCAACCAAAACCTATAAAATGTCCCGCAGCCTCCGCACTCGCACGGTATGCAGGAATTAACACATTATATCCTAACTGATGAAAAAGCCAACCATAAGCCGCAAATCGCGCACGAATTGAATGGTAGCCATCAGCAACAATCACGGTTTTCTCTGTTTTAACCTCAGCCGGTAGATACCACGCATACAACTTCAGTCCGTCCTGAGTGCGGATGCTCCATTCTTCCAAATCAGAAGCAAGAAATTTTTCACTATCCTGATACAGATGATGGTCAGGCTTTAGTGAAGCAATCACTCGCCTACTTTTATGCTCCACCACAAAAAAAGTAATCAACGAAAATAGCAAAAACAACAAAAGTATAATTAGCAAAATCCATAACATTATCATATCTTGATTATAACAAATCTACTCATTTTTATACTTCGATACAAAACTTAGCATGGCTGATTCTCTGTAAAAATCAGCAACGATTTGACGTTGCTTCACACTTTAATGACGCCATATCAACACCACAATGGACAAGTATGTTACCAAATTCAACAGATTCTCCTACGCCTCACCGTTTTAGCAAATTATACACTTCTGAGCTGTAAATCTCAAAAGACTTTTAAGATAGAACCAACATAAAAAAGCCCCGAAGGGCTTTATAAGGCACGAAACCGTGTGCCAAAAAGGTTCACACAATTTGACAAACGCTCACACTTCCTGTGCGGAAAACCAAATTTCCCAGCGTTCCTTTAGCTTCGACTCTGACCAAAGGTCAGAAAAATCGACTCATCGCATAGGCAATATTCTATCACATTAATACAAATGAAGCAAGAGTCCCAGCAAAATTGAACCAGCTCCCAAAAAACTGATAAAGCAAATCACAAATCCAAAGGTAAAATAGCTCTGTACATAGCCACTATAATAAGCTTTTCTCGTCCGCTTCCCTCCATAAAAAATCATTGATAGCACTGACAGAATCGTCAGTACGATTTGAATGATTACATTATTGATTGTCATAAAGTTCAAAATAGAACCTGCTCCTGCTACAAGCGCAAATAAAATCCCCATTTTTCCTCCTTCAAGCTTTAGACTATTCCATTATAATTTTTTATAAATCTCTCAATGTTTACTGACAAAAATCATGAAGTCAAGACTTATTCAGTGAGAGTTTCGTAAAACATTTGTTCACTTTCTCTAGTCGATATCTTCGCTGTCCGTAGAACGGCGTGCGAAGCACGTAGCGAGCATCGACAGCCTTTTTATCAGACGCTTTAGCGGCTAGATAAAACGGACAAATGTTTATCGCGTAGCCCGAAGGGCGGAGATAGCACGCACTTGTTTTGATAAATTTCTTTCTCAGCGCAAAATTTTCTCTATCTTTTTCCCTTTTGCCAGTTCGTCAACCAGCTTATCCATTTGTCGTATTTTTTTGATTAAAGGATCTTGGATTTCTTCAACGCGTACACCACAGATGACACCTTTAATCAAATCTGCCTTGGGATTAAAAGCTTTTTCTGACAGCAGCCCTTCAAAAGTTCCTGTCAGTGCTGATGGTTCTTCAAATCCTGTCAGCCAAGACAAAACTTCATCTAGCTCGGCAACCGTGCGCCCTTTCCGCTCTATTTTTGCAACATAAAGCGGATAAACCGCTTCCCATTTCATCTTATAAATACGCTCCAAATTTCCCACCATTTTCATCTCCTCAGTTTCAAACAAAATTTATCAAAGCACAATGACAGCAGCCTGTCAGCATACTGACAGAAATTTTCAAGGTAAAATTCAACCAAAAAACGCTGACAGAAATCCGTCAGCGCTCCTATTCAAGGGTCAGTCCAAAGTATTGTAAACTGCCACAACATTTTCAGCAGTAAAGCCGTACTCTGGCAATACTTTTGTTGCAGGTGCGGAAGCGCCCCATTTATCAATCGTTACAGTTGCGCCATCAAGCCCAACATATTTACCCCAGCCGTAGCTTGTGCCCGCTTCAACAGCAAGACGACGACGAACAGCTTTAGGCAAGATTTCTTCTTGATATTCAGCAGATTGTTCATCAAAAATATTCATTGATGGCATAGAAACCACGCGCACACCGCTACCTAGCGTCTTCTTCGCCTCAAGCGCTAAAGCAACTTCAGAGCCAGTAGCAATGATAACTCCTGAAAGTTCACCTTCTTCTTTCGCAAGAATGTAAGCACCACGGCTCAAACCTTCTTCAGCCAGTTCAGCCGTTCCAGGAAGAATAGGCAAGTTCTGACGTGTCAAGACCAAAGCTGTTGGACGATGTTGGCTAGAAGCCGCATGACGCCAAGCAGCCACCACTTCATTACCATCTGCTGGACGAATCACATCTAAGTTAGGCATTGAGCGTACAGAAGCCAGTTGTTCAACAGGTTCGTGAGTTGGACCGTCCTCACCCACAGCAATCGAATCATGTGTCCAAACATAAGTCACGGGCAGACTTTGCAAAGCCGCCATCCGAACCGCTGGAAGCATATAGTTTGAAAAGACGAAGAAAGTCCCACCATACACACGCGTTCCACCATGCAAAGCAATCCCATTCATCACTGCGCCCATCGCAAATTCACGAACACCAAACCAAATGTTACGTCCTGCATAATTTGACGGCATAAAGTCTGATTCTGCCTTTGCCATTGTGTTATTTGACGCTGAAAGGTCAGCAGAGCCACCCCAAAAATTAGGCAGTTGAGCAGACAATTCTTGAATCGCTTCTTGTGAAGTCACACGTGACGCCTTGCTGCTTCCTTCTTCGTGTTTTGTGAGTTCCAAGTCAGGCGTTTCATTCGCAAAAGCTTTCGCGTATTGTTCTGCAAGTTCTGGATATTTCTCAGCATAATCATCAAACATCGCACGCCAGACTTGTTCCATGGCTTCGCCACGTGCCACTGTTGTTTCCAAGAAACGTTTTGAAACTTCGGCAGGAACTGTAAATTCTGGATAATCCCAGCCATAAGCTGCTTTCGCAAATTTTACACCCTCAGCTCCCAAAGGCGCACCATGAACGGCTGAAGTTCCTTGCTTTTCAGCACCAAAACCAATCACAGTTTTCACTTCAATAATCGTTGGCTTAGATTTTTCGCTCTTTGCCACCTCAACTGCCGCAGCAATTTCTTCTAAATCATTGCCATCTTTTACCAAAAGATGTTGCCAACCATAAGATTCAAAACGTTTTTGAACATCATCAATAAATGACATTGATAAATCACCATCAAGTGAAATATTATTTGAATCATAAAAGAGAATGAGCTTGCCTAATTTCAACTTACCAGCAAGTGAAGCCGCTTCTTGCGAAACACCTTCCATCAAATCGCCATCGCCATTCAACGCATAAGTATAATGATCCACAACATCAAAGTTAGGACGATTATATTGCGCAGCCAAATGAGCCTCAGCCATTGCCATACCGACAGCATTCGCAATCCCTTGACCGAGTGGACCAGTCGTTGCTTCAACACCATCAGTATGATTAACTTCTGGATGTCCCGGTGTTTTAGACTGCCATTGACGGAAATTTTTCAAATCATCAATCGTCACATTGTATCCAGCCAAGTGCAACAAACTGTAGAGCATTGCAGAGCCGTGACCAGCAGAGAGGACGAAACGGTCACGATTAGACCATTTACGACTCGTCTTAGGATTCACATTCAAGAACTTACTCCAAAGGACATATGCCATTGGCGCAGAGCCCATCGGAAGACCTGGGTGACCAGAGTTTGCCTTTTGAACGGCATCTATTGACAAAGTCCGAATCGTGTTCACAGCCAATTGATCAGTGTAATCAAACATAAGATTTCTCCATACTTTTTATTAGTTGCGTTTAAAGACTCCGCTTTTTATCACAACTTCGCTTGCTCTATCTAAGTTTCTTGAAATGTAACTTCCAGAAACTGATTTTGCACATGAAGTTGTGAAACCATATCAATTCGTCATCACTTTTTACAACGAAAAATTATAAAAGCAAGGCCAGTTTTTGAACAACTTTATTTATCATCTATTATAACACAACTTAGAAACGGTTTTCACTCTTCAAAATTAAAATTTTTTTCTTTTTTTGGAAATTTATATGAAAATCTTTTTAATTCTCGTAGGAAATGTTGTTATTATTAACTTTTGAGCCCGTATAAAATAGCCAGATTATCAATCTAGCTATTTCAATTACTTCGCATTCAATTTATCACGTCTATTCAATAATGCACTTGTAATAAGTACAATACCTAAAAAGGCTAGAATAAATATAATCAAGGTCGCAGAACCTGCTTTCCCCATCACTCCAAGCAACCCGCCTGATACGATATAATCAGAGTCAGCAAAAGTTGAAGCAGCATTTGCACCAAATGAACCTAAAGCAGGCAATATCAAAAGTGGCCCCCAAGCTAAGACTAGTCCATTTGCAATTGAGCCAATAATCGCGCCACGTACTCCCCGAAAGCATTACCATAGACACCAGCTGCACCACCACAAAAGAAGATACCAACGACTCCTGGAATAATCACGGTTGTCCCTAATCCAAGCATAATAAGCATTGAAACAATCCCAACAACGAAAGAAACAAAGAATCCAATCAATACAGCATTAGGTGCATAAGGAAATACAATTGGAACATCAAGTGCTGGTTTCGAATTAGGCACAAGTTTTTTCGCAATCCCTTGAAAAGCTGGAATAATCTCTGACAAAATCATCCGAACACCTTGGAGTACAACAACAAAACCTGCTGCAAAAGTTCCTGCTTGGGTAATGGCATAAACAATATAATTTGTACCAGCTGACAGAGTTGCACTTTCTACAAAATGAGGTCCTGCAATTAAAGCTAAGATAATATAAACAACCATCATCACTAGAGAAATAGAAACTGTAGAATCTCTCAAAAATCCAAGACTTTTTGGAATATTTAACTTCTCAGTCGATTTTTCAGGATTTTTGTTACCGAATTTTTCACCGAGCCAACCAGAAAGAGCATATCCCATATTTCCAGTATGCCCCATCGCTACACCATCATTTCCAGTAATCTTACGCATATAGCGCTGGGTTAAAGCAGGTGTAACTGTGAGAAGCGTTCCTTCAAATATCCCTCCTAGTAAAATAGTTAACCATCCATTTCCCAATCCTGCTGAGATAAGAACAACCGCAGCCATTGTAGAAACATAAAGCATGGCTTGTCCCGTCAAAAAGATGTATTTGAAACGTGTAAAACGGGCTAAAATGACATTAACAATGAACCCTACAATCATAATCAAAGCTGCTGGTGTACCATATTTTACCAATGCTAAAGCTACAACGGCTTCATTAGACGGTACAACACCTTTTGCGTTGAATACATGTTGAAACATCGTTGCAAAAGGGTTTAAAGAAGTTACCAAGATTCCTGCTCCACCAGTCAATACTAAAAATCCTGCAAATGTCTTGATTGAGCCTTGAATAACAACGGTAGCAGCTTTTTTCTGCAAGATTAACCCTAACATTGCAATCAGACCCACTAAAAGAGCCGGTGTTGTCGTTACCGATACGACAAAGTTTAAAAAACCATTCATTTTGTTTATCTCCTTTAAGCTATGAAGCACTCCTCACTGCCTCAAAGACTCTTTTTTATATTATTGATGTTCAATTCCATTCGCATCTAGGACTTTATAAACTCCCTCACGCGCTATTTCTTTATCAATGATTGAGTTAAGCGGAATAATTTTTTCTTCTGGAAGATTCGGTAAAGCAGAAACCAAAGTAGATTCTACAAAGAAATAATCTGCAGCATCCGAGGTAGCCGAACCAACATCCATATGCTCTAACTCAAAGTCATCAACATTTACACCAGCTTCTTCCAGTATTGATTGAATATTCATTTGAACCATAAAACTCGTTCCAAGTCCTGATTGACATACACACGCAAATTTCATATTATTTTTCTCCTTCTTCTTCTAAAAGTATTTGTTCGACCTCTGATGCTTCTGTTGCTGTAAGTAACTGGTTCAAACGGTCTTTATTAGACAATATTTTGGTGAGTGTGGATAAAGCTCTGAGATGCGTTTCATTATCTATCGCTGCTAAAACGATAAAAAGTTTAATCTCATGTTTTACATCATCCATTAGTTTTACAGGCTGTTCGCATCTTAAAAATGACATAGCAAGTTGATTCACTCCATCTTCAGGTCTAGCATGAGGAAGAGCAATACCCAGCCCTAAGTCAATATAAGGACCAAAAGCTTCTACTTTATCAATAATAGCTTGCACATATCTTTTTTCAATTTCATGTTGCTCAATAAGCGGTTGAGCAGCGAGTTCAATTGCTTCTTGCCAGCCTAAACTTTTATCTGTAAAACGTATTTTTTCTTTTGTGAGTAAATCTGATAGCATAACTCCTGAAATTTCTCCTTCTCGTCTTGTATGGTTTAACTTTTTATCAATAATTCTCAATAAATCTTTTTTACTTGCTGGATTTTTTACTGTAATATAAGGTTCAATCGCACTCAAAATATTTTGTGCGGAAGGTTTGACAAATCCTGGAAGATGATAGTCTTTTAAAAGTTGATTGTAGAGTTCATTTTCTTCTCGATGCTCAGGAAACACAGACATAAGATAAACTTTTTTGTCTGATTTCACAGGGACTGTTGAGAAAATAATATCGTATGAATTTTTAGGCAATTTTTCAAAATGTGAGACTCCTGTACTAAGGATAAATTCCATTGTGGGAAATAGGTTTTCTAGCCTTTTTTTCATAATTAGGCTTGAGCTTATCCCATTCACACAGAGAACAATTGCTTTTAATCGTTTCGATGAGTATTTCTTTTTGTAAATTTCCCCACCAAATAAAATCACAAAATAAGCACGCTCGGATTCTGAAATTTCTCCGACCTGTTCTTTTAAGGGAACAAGCGCAATATCCATGAGCAAAAATAATGAATAGTATTCGTTTTTTATTCGTTCAAGAAGGACATTCTCTAATTCAAAATGATTTTTTATTCTGAAATAAGCGGGTGTCAAATGCGCTAAAAGTGCCATAAATGTTTTTGTAAAATCTTCAAATTCGATGGCCGCCAGTTTCATGACATTTTCCATAATGTTAAACGCGATACGATATAAAAAATTATCTTGTGGAATTGCACCTCTTCCGTCTGACATCCCAATCATCAGTGCTTCGATTTGTTTATTTATTGCTTCGTCAGGATACTTACTGGCTCTAGCCTTTAACAAACTCGTATAAAGAAGCGTTGAAATGTACCGACTATAAACAATTTCAATTTTCATTTGTTTCATTGTTTGTCTTAAAAACTGACTCACTTTAAAAATAGCTAGAGAATCTTTTTGATTTAAAAATTTTGATAGGATATAACAGCCATTTTTTTCTGATAGTTTTTGTAAAAAATACCATGCTTTTTCTTGATGTTTTTCATTTTCAAAGTGGAGATAAAATCCTTTTTTTCTTGAATATTCAACTTGGATTTTGTCTTTTTCTAGTCGTTTTCTTAACTTTTTTATGTCACTCAATACTGTATTTCTGCTTACAACTAGCCAATTTTGTAAGTCATAGATTGATAGTGTCCTTGCTTCAACAAAAACAAGTAGATAAATTAACGCTTGACGTTCAATTTCTGATAAAACAAAATTTTTTTGATTAATTGAAAAACGAACTTCTTCAAAATTTTGGAGATTATCAGGTATTGCTACAATTTCATTTTTATATTCAAGTTTTCTTAAATGCCTTATTTCTAATTTTTCGTTGAGTTCCTCTAACTTTCTTTGAAATTTTTCTTTATCAAGATTGGTGACTTCTAATATGCGCTCTAATTTCCAGAGTTTATGTTTTGAAAAAAGAATAACATCTAAATCATAGTCAATCATAAAGTGCTTGTCTCCTCTGTATTTTTATTATAACTTAATTATTCTAGCAAAAAACAGCGCTTACAGTACAATTTCACTTATTTAAAATTAATAAAATTGGACTGATTATCTGTGAATATAAAAAAACTCTCTAAGAGAGCTTCTTATTATCTTATTTTTAGATGACGTTTTATTAAATCAGAAGTTGCCTTATTTTTTAGCTTCCTCAAATGCCGCAATGAATTTTTTAGCATTCTCAGTCACAGCGGCGTAATCGCCTGTCAGTGCTGGCGCGGTTACCCCACCTCCTGCGCTGACGGCTGCTGCGCCTGCCGCAAACCAATCGGCAACATTATCCACATTGACCCGCCTGATGGCAGGATATTGATATATGGAAATGGGCCTTTCAAGTCTTTAATCATCTTCGGACCTGTGATGTCGCCTGGGAAAAGCTTAATCAGCTCTGAGCCATATTCAAGTGCGATTTGCGCTTCTTTCGGTGTTAAAATGCCTGGTACATAAGGAATTTGATAGAGGTTACAAATTTTTGCCACTTCGACATTAAAGCTAGGGCTGACGACAAATTGGGCTCCTGCAATAAGTGCAAGGCGCGCAGAAGTCGGGTCAAGTACTGTACCAGCGCCAATGACAACGTTTGTGCCTTGATATTTTTCCACCAATTTCGCGATAACGTCATTAGCTTTGGGAACGGAGTAGGTCAGCTCAATCGAGCTAATTCCTCCTGCGACAACGGCTTCAACGATTTTGATGGCTTTTTCAGGACTGTCAGCTCTTACCACTGAGACTACGCCTGATTTCAGGACTTTTTCTAGTAAGTTTGCTCTTTGCATTTTTCTTCCTCGTAAAATTTTTCTAACTGTTCGTGCGTTGGATAGCCCTCACTGTCGCCAGCAGACTGGACGGCAAGTGCTCCAATAGCGCAGGCTCTGCGGACGGCGGCTTTGAGCGGTAGATTTTCTAGCAAGGCGCTCTCCAAGCCTACGGCAAAGCCATCGCCAGCACCGACTGTATCCACGACTTTTTCAACTTTAAATCCACTGACCCTAAAGGCTTCGCCTGATTTTGTTTTGACAAAAGCCCCTCAGCGCCGAGCTTGACGATAACGGTATGAGTCAGCTCACTCTGGTTCAGGTAAAAATCAGCGATTTGCTCTGGGTCGCGTGAGCCGGTCAAGATTTCGCCCTCGTTGATCCCTGGTAAGATAATCTGACTTTCTTTTGCCAAACGATTTGTCGTTTGAATCATCTGTTCTTCGTTCTGCCAGAGTGCTGGGCGCAAATTGGTATCAAATATGGTCAGCACCTGGTCCGACTTCAATTTGGCATTGAGTGCTTCGAAAGTCTCCAAAGCAGTCTTTGACAAGGCTGGAAAAATCCCTGACAAATGGGCGATTTTCACGCTGTCAGTACTGACAGAATCAATGTCCGAAGCTGTCAGTTGACTTGCTGCCGAATTTTTGCGGAAATAAGCGACCTGTGGATCACCATGACTGACTTTTTGCTTGATATAAAATCCTGTGGCGGCTGAGCGGGTTTTCGTCAGTAAACTTATATCAAGCCCTGCCTTATCCGCTTCGTCAATGATAAAATTTCCAAAGGGGTCATCTCCTACTTTGGATAAATATAGGGCTTGATGACCGAGTCGTGCCAGACCAATCGCGACATTCAGCTCTGCGCCTGCGACATATTTCGTGAAATGTTGCGCCTGCTCAAGGCTGACATCTACATCTTGCGAGGCAAGGACGACCAGTGGCTCGCCAATGGTTAAAAACTCTGCCATGCTAGTCTCCATTCTCAAAAAAGCCAAAATAGTCGTGTGCATTGGTATAACTGATGTCTTTCACCATTTTTCCAAGTAAAGCTTCGCTATCTGGCACTCGTCCAGCCTCAGAAAGACTGCCGATGAAGTTGCAAAGCACGCGGCGGAAATATTCGTGGCGCGGATAAGACAGGAAACTCCGTGAGTCCGTCAGCATGCCAACAAAGTTTGGTAAAAGGCTCTGTGAAGCGAAGGTCTGGAGTTGATGCGTCATGCCCTCAGCTGTGTCATTGAACCACCAGCCTGCGCCAAGTTGCAGCTGTTGAACACCCGTGCCTTGGAAACAGCCCATCATGGTCGCAAGCTCCATCCAGTCGTTGGGATTGAGTGAGTAGAGGATTGTTTTGGGAACAATTCCACGATGAGCCGCCGCTGTGAAAAGTTTGGTTAATTCTTCTGAAATATTGGCTTGGGTGCCGATGGTGTCAAAACCTGTATTTTCCCCAATTTCTTGCAAGGCGATGGGATTGATAGAGCGATTAACATTGACATGAAGTTGGAGCGTCCAATCGTATTTTTGATTGAGTTTCATGATTTCTAGCATCAAAGCGGTAATATATTGATGATATTCAAGGTCACTGACTGGCTCATTTTTGATGGCTTTTTGGACAATCTGGTCAATCGTAGCTCTGTCAGAATTGACAAAATAATAAGTGGACAGTGAGTGGTCTGACAGTCTTCCTCCCATTTCATGGAAATAAGCGAAGCGCGCTGACAGTGCTTCAATCAAACTGTCAAAGTCTGTAATTTCAATCTTTGCAGCAGCTGACAGCTGTGTCAAATAATCGGCGAAAGTGCCATCTCGCATCGTAATCAAATGGTCTGGGCGCAATCCTGGCAAGACTTTGAAATCCTTTTCTTCAGCGGATAATAGCTTGTGATAAGGCAAGTCACTGGCAGGATCATCTGTGGTCACAAGAACTTTGACCTTAGAATTTTTGATGAGATTTCGTGGCGTAAAAGCGTCAGTAGCAAGCTTTGCATTGGCTTCTTCCCAGATTTCATCTGCCGTAGCGCGACTGATGAGTTTGTCAATATTGAAAAAACGTTTCAGCTCCAGATGTGTCCATTCATAAATCGGATTTCCGAAAGATTTTTCGAGTGTTTCTGCAAAAGCGAGAAACTTGTCATAATCTGATGCCGCTCCTGTAATCAAACGTTCGGGAATGCCATTTGCGCGCAACAGTCGCCATTTATAGTGGTCTCCGCCTAGCCAAATTTGTGTCAGATTTTCATATTTTTTATTTTCATAAATCTCTTGTGGCTCTAGGTGACAGTGATAATCGATGATGGGCATATCCTTTGCATAGTGGTGAAATAGCGTTTTTGCCATCTCATTTTCTAACAAAAAATCATCTGATAAAAATTTCATAATATTTCCTTTCTCAAATTTACTGACAGAATTTCTGTCAGTTGTCAAAAGTTAATTTGACTTTATAAGTTGCTGCTTCATTTGCTGTCAGCACATGATTTCCTTCTTTTTCTAAAAGTTCTTGTTTTTGATTGATGATATCAGGTAGGCCGCTGAAGGGCTCAATGCACAGATAAGGAAGCGTCATGTCTTCTTTTGTCCACAGACAAAGGTAGGGAAAATCAGTCATTTCCAGACTGACCGCGTAGTCTGTCAGCACTGACGAAAGCTTTATCTGATCGATTTTATTGTCAAAAATGACCAAGCCAGCAGCAAACATCTGACGATCAAGGGAAAATTCACTGACAGACTGAGCAAAAGTTGTCAGTTTTCCCGAACGATAAGGAAATGGATTTTTGACAATGTCAAAAGTTTTGAGCACTTTGTCATTCGTCGCAAATCGAATCTGATAATCTTCAAATTTACCTGGTAAGTTAAAAGCAGGGTGAAATCCCAATGCAAATGACATTGATTTTTCTGTCAGATTTTTCACCTCAAACGTCAGATTTAAGGCATTGTCTTCTAGTTTATAAATGACAATAAATTCAAAGTGAAAAGGAAATGATTGATAAGTTTCAGGATTATCTTTGAGCAAAAGCTTAATAAAATCAGTCCTTTGCTCAAGAAGTTCAAAATCATAATCTGTCGCAAAGCCGTGCTGTTGCATCGGGTAAAGCTTGCCATCTAAGAGATATTCATCTTCTGTGGAACGACCGATTGCTGGAAATAGAATAGGCGCGTGTTTAGCCCATTCTTCGCCATTCCAGATAAAATCCTGACCTGTTTTATTATCAATAATGTGAGTTAATTCTGCTCCTTTTGGGTTGATTTTAACGGTCAATTTTGTATTTTTTAGTGTCAACATTGTTTTATTCCTTCAAAAGTTACTGATACTGTTTGATATGCCTGAACTCCTATGACGAGAATTTCGTCAGCACTGACAGAGTTCTGTCAGCATCAAATATCAGCTTCGTCAGGCCAACATTCATCATAAGGGTGACCTGTCAACATTTCAACCACTTCACGCGCTTTTGGTGTAACATCGGCCTTTGAGCCGCCATCTTCTAAACGCTTCAGCTCTGATTTCAAGACATCGTGATTTTCACGGTTGAGCTTAAAAGTACGTGCAGCAATCAAGGCCAAAGCGATAAGTACAATCGGTACAACAATGAAAATCAGCATAATTCCGTGCTGGATACCCAGTGGTGTATTAGCATGTGTCGTCATTGTTGCTGAATCAAATCCAATCGCTTCAAGCAACCAACCTGCAACATAAGTCGCAAGCGCACCCGTTGATTTACGGAAGAAAGTCATGACGGACGCATAGACACCTGCCTTATCGCCGTGTGTGTAAATCCGATCCACGTCAGGAATAAAAGGAAAGACATTCCAAGGTGTGAACTCCAAAATCCCACGCCCAAGTTGATAAAGGATAGAAACGATAATCAGCATCCACATCGGATCGCTCACACCCGTCATATAGACGATGAAATAACCAATCATGGCAATAATAATGGAAACATAGCTCAGTGTGAACAGGTATTTCGGTCCATGAGAGACCATGATTTTGACCGCTGCAATCGTCGAGAGAATCCCAAATGCAGACAAAGCTTGAAGAATCCAAGGTGAATTAGCCGACATCCCTGAAATCCCAACCACGATGAAGGTTGGCAACAATGTAGAATAAAAGTCCTTACCTGTAAAACTCAACAAATAAACCAAGAGGTGTTTGCGGAAAGATTTGTTTTTAAAGGTACCAAAGTAGTCTGTGACCGTCTTCTTGAGGAAACCACCAAAACCTAATCGAGGTTGTGCATCAAGTTCTGCCAAAAATTCTGGTGTCAACGGACGTTCCCAAGTCGAGCGCCAAGAGGTAAAAATCGCAATCACGAAAATAATTGTCCATGTAATCCCAGTGTAGAGATAAGCGTTTGGATTGTTGAAAGATTTCAAAACTGCCAGCGTAAAGAAGACAATCGCTGTCCCAGTCGCTGAGATAAACATCCGATTTCCCGACAAAGTCGTACGCTTTTTATAATCTGGCGTCATTTCCGTAGGTAATGTTTCCCAAGGAATTAAAATCATGGAAATAGCAACTTCAATGGCGACATAAACCCATAGATAATATTGCCAGTTTGTCGTTGAAATCCAAAACATAGGAAACAAGATTGCAAAGAGGACACCGCCGACCGCAATCCAAAAATGTCGTCTCCCAAAACGTTTACCAAGTCGCGTCCGATAAAATCTGTCCGTAATTGCCCCAAAAAATAATGACCAGATGGCATCAATAATACGCCCAATCCCAAGCACCGCGCCGGTAAATAGTGGACTAATCCCTTGTGAGAGGACAAAGACGAAAATAACACCTGAAACAATGTTATTCCAACCCCACCCATTAAGTCAGTCAAGCCATAACGCAAGCCTCGCGCCGTATTAATTTCTTTTGGGTGTAAACCCAAGAGCTTTTCTTTTTTTCTGCCATTTTGTTTAGATTCTCCTATAAATCTGTAAACTGATGCTACTTTATAACCGAACTTTCTTCATAGCTTGATGAGCTAATCTAAAAGGCTGAAATTCGGTACATCTTGTTAATTTGTGAACTTTGTGAAGCGCTTACTCTAGCGCTGTAAGTTTAGCGGAGAATTTCCCGCTAATGTTTCTTGTTATTGCATTTTTTGAGTCTTTTTCAGCACGAATAAATCTGATTTAACATTTTATTCTTACTGACAGTATTTTTTGTCAGCAATTGATTTCTGTCAGTACTGACAGAAATCAAATCGTCGAATCATTTTTCTCAATGGCTTCCCAAAGTCCATTAAGATAGCTGGCGCCGAGTGCGCGGTCGTAGAGACCATAACCAGGGCGTCCTGTTTCACCCCAAATCATACGTCCGTGGTCAGGGCGGATATAGCCGTCAAAACCGTTGTCATACATGGCTTTGAGGATTTTATACATGTCAAGCGAGCCATATTCAGACTTGTGCGGTGCTTCGTAGAAATCTTTTTCACCACTTGGCAAAAATTTGATATTACGCACGTGAGCAAATGGAATACGGTCACGTTTGACAAATTCTGCCATGATGCCATAAACGTCATTTGCTGGGTCTTCAGCGATTGAGCCTGTGCAAAGCGTAATCGCATTTGACGGGCTATCAACAACTTTACAAATCCAGTCCAAATCATCACGATTTTTTACGACACGAGGCAGACCAAACATACTGTAAGGTGGGTCATCAGGGTGAACTGCCATTTTGATGCCAACTTCTTCACAAGTCGGTATGATGGCTTTCAGGAAATAAGCAAAGTTTTCACGCAATTTTGCTTCGTCAACATTTTTGTAGGCGGTCAGTAATTTTTTGACTTCTGACAGCCGTTCAGGCTCCCAACCAGGGAGTGAAAATCCGCCGTCAGCGGCTTGCACGCGGTCAATGATTTCCTGCGGCTCAGCAGGAATATCATTTGCAATGAAAGCCATCGTCTGCGAGCCATCAGCCAATCGGTAATCCAAATCCGACTTGAGCCAGTCAAAGACGGGCATGAAGTTGTAGCAAATGACCTCAATCCCAAACTCAGCAAGGTTTCTGATGGTTGTCTTGTAATTTTCGATGTAGCGGTCGCGCGTCGGCAGACCAATCTTGATGTCATCATGGATATTCACCGACTCGATGACTTTAAGCTCAAGTCCTGCCGTTTCGATTTCTTCTTTAAGTGCTTTAATTCGCGCTTTCGGCCAAATCTCGCCTGCGGGAATATCCATAATCATCCCCACCACGCCTGTCACTCCTGGTACTTGGCGATGTCAGCAAGCTTGACCTTGTCAGCATCATGCCCAAACCAGCGCATTGTCATTTTCATTTTTTAGTCGTCCTTTCCATGACCTGTCAGCGCTTTTTGCAAGGTCGCAAGCACTGCGCCTTTTCCTGTCAGCATTTGTGCGAAGTAAGTTTCGATTTTTCCAGCCAATCCTGTGGCGTACATTTCTTGTGGAAAGATAGATTTATTGCTCAAAATCGGTTTCAAGAGTTCTGACACATTTTCTGTGCTACCGTCAAATTTGACAGTAGCTAAGTCAGTCTGTAATTCGTCAAGTAATGGATCTGGACTTGGTGTAAATTTTGCTAAATCATCATTTACGCCTGTCAGATAGCGGCACCAAGCCGCGATAACGAGCGGAATGAACTCTAATTCTTTGACTGAAAAACGTGGATTTTCAATATAATGCCCAATCGTCACGCCATAGCGCACAGGGATTTTTTGCGAAGTATCTGCTGCAATCCGCTGTGGTGTGTCCGGAATATTTTTATTCGGCAGGCGCTTTGTCAAAAGCTGGTCAATAAAATCGCGCGGATCAATGATTTTCGGATTTTTTACCACTGGTAAAGCTTCTCCATAACCTAGATTTTTAATCAAAGCGAGCAAATCAGGATTTGCCACTTCGTCTGCAATCGAATGATAATCCAACAAACAGCCAAACACCGCAAGCGCCGTATGCAGTGGATTAAGACAAGCTGTCACTTTCATCTGATCCGCATCATTGACAGTGGCACGGTCAGTCATGATGACACCAGCTTTTTCAAGCGCAGGGCGCCCATTCGGGAAACTGTCCTCAATGACCAGATAATGCACTTCCTCAGTATTGCCAAAAGGCGCGATATTCGTGTGTTTTGCCGTATGCAAGATTTCTGTATCTTCAAAACCAGACTTAGCGAGCAACTGACCAACTGTGTCAGACGGATTGGGCGTGATTCGGTCAATCATTGACCAAGGAAAACTCACTTTTTGTGGATTGATCAGATAATCATAAAAACCTTGCTCCACAATTTCATTTTCCACCCAGCCTCGCGCAATGGTCAGCACTGCTTCTTGCAACTTTTGACCATTTTCAGAAAAGTTGTCAGTGCTGACCATCGCAATAGGAAATTTTCCAGCCTTATAACGTGCATAAAGCAGGTAAGTGATTGCACCCATGTTCGTCACAGGTTTGCCAGCCCCTTGAATATCTGCAAGCGCAAGTGCCGTCAAATTTCCCTGAGAATCACGAAGTGAATAACCCTTTTCTGTAATTGAAAACGTTGTAAACTGCAAGGACGGATTCTCAAAAATTCTTGTCAGCGCTGCCCAGCCCTCAATATTTTCAGCATTAAAATAAAAGCTATCCGCAACTGCCGCAATCAGTTCTTTGTCAAAACTGCCATCTGCCTTCATCGTGACTGACAAAAACCGATTATCATAAGCATGATACATTTTTTCAATCACTTCATCATCATAGGTTTCTGCTACAATGACTCCTGCGTTCATTTCACCTTTGTTCAACAAATCCTGCGCAACAACGGCGTGGAAACAGCGAAAAAGATTTCCTCCGCCAAAATGAACCCATGTGGGATTTTCTGCCGCACGCTCGGCAATCTTCTCCTGGTCAAATAAAGGAACTTGAATATTAGCATTTTTAAACTCCTCTGCCTTCTCCAAGTAAGAATCAACCAACTTTACCATGATTTTCTCCTTTTCAAGATATGAGCTTGACGCTCCATGTTCTAGAATACTTATATATCTTAAAATGCTTTACTCCTAAAATTGATATATCAGTTTTCCATTTACGAAAACTAGTATATTACTTTTAGAAAACGTTGTCAACCCTAATTAGATAAAATAAATTATTTTTTTCTCCTTATTTGCTTTTATTTGACTTTGCGAAACCACTGCTCTATAATTACAGAATGAACGAATCGAATTTTAATCTACAGAGTCAGGCTTATAAGCAAATTATTGGTAAAATTCTACGAAATGAGTATATTCCTGGACAAAAAATTTCACAAAAAAGTATTGAAAAGGATTTGCAGCTTGGACGCACGCCTGTTCGTGAGGCTTTATTGCGCCTGCGCCGTGATGGTCTTATTTATACTATTCCTCAATCTGGCACTTTTGTCACCAAGATTGATTTAGATGCCGCGATTAATGCGCGCTTCATTCGAGAAAATTTGGAACGTAAAATCGTTTATGAAGCTGCCAACACCGAAGATAACCTTCTTTTATCACAGGCACGAGATGCGATAGCACTGCAGGAAAAATATGCTGCCAACGGTGAATACAATAAATTTTTTGAAGCTGACGAAGAATTTCACAAAACTTTTTATCTCACAACCAATCATGCACAAGTCTGGGATTGGCTTCAGACCATCAACACCCAGTTCAATCGTTTTCGTTGGCTTCGTTTGGCTATCTCTGAACTCCCTTGGAATACGCTGATTGAGCAACATAAGGAAATCCTAGATGCTGTAGAAAACCACGATCCAGAGCGCGCAGATGCCGCTGTAGCAAAACACTTACACTTGATGTTTGAGGAAGAAATGACCGTACTGACTAGCTTCCCTGAATATTTTGACAATCTTCCAGAATAAAAAGCCCTGTCTAACCTAGTGACAGAGCTTTTTTATCTTATTAGTCAGATTTATACTAATTCCACTTTAAAATCCGACAGAATTTTATACCACAGGTGTCCATTCGTTCTATCTCCACTTTGCTCCGCTGTCCGTTTGATTGCCATTTGACGTTGCCTCTATTCTTGTCACTTTAGTGACCTAGAGATAGAGGACAAATGTTCATCGGTACTTTAGTGCCTTACAGCCAATGCCTTTTGCTCTTGGGCTTTAGCCCCTAAGCAAACGGACAAATGTCCTATGGTCATGCGAAGCTAGCTGCTAAAGCAGCAAGAGCAAAAGTCAAAGCACCTAGTCGCAGTGGCAACCCACTAGGTGAAACAACTAGCATATCCGTTGCTGCTTTAGCGCCAACGGCTATCCTATAAAGTGGCAAGTTCAACTCACAATTTGCTGAAGTGACAAGACAAATGGCGAGTGGCAACGCCTTTTTATCAGTCGCTTTAGCGGACAGCGGAGTAAAAGAGCGCTCTGAAGAACGATGCACAGAGTGCGTGCCATAGCACCTTTTTTCACTAGAAGTTGCGAAGCACTGTCAATCCTTTGTTGGTTTTGACAATGGATTAGCTATGGAAACTCATTTCAAATGAAGTTTTAGCTCTCACCAGTTATGCTCACCTACATTATCTTTTGTAACAAGATAGATTGGTGAATTAATGGTTTTAGACACTTCTTTTCCTTGATAGTAATCATACGCAGCTTGTAGTGCCATTTCTCCTATTTTCGCTGGAGCTTGAGCTACTGTTCCTGTCACTGTTCCCGCCTTGATTGCATCGTGAGTTTCAGATTCGCCATCAATCCCAAAAATTGCGATTTTTTGTCCTGTCGCTTGCACAGCTTTTGCCGCACCAAGTGCCATTTCATCGTTCTGTGCAAAGATGGCTTGAACATCTTTATGAGATTGAAGCATATTTTGTGTTGTATTCAACGCTGTTGTACGATCAAAGTTTGCAGATTGGCTTGAAAGTATAGTCAATCCAAGTAATTTTGCTTCATCGTTGAAACCTTTTCCACGGTCAATGGTTGATGAAGCTCCTGGTGTGCCAGAAAGTTCTAGCACTTTAGCATGAGCACCAACAAGATCTTTCACTGCCTCAGCTGCCATCTTACCAGCTGCAACATTGTCTGAAGCAACCGTTGCCAATACAGTTCCACCATTGGAACCACGGTCCATTGCAATAACAGGAATATGAGCATTGTTCGCTGCATTGATTGCTGGTACAATAGCGTCAGAATCCACAGGATTAATCAAAATCGCATCTACATTTTGACTAATAAAGTTTTGAATATCATTCAACTGTGTTGCTGAATCATTTTGCGCATCTGACACTGTGATTTTTGTATTATTCTTCTTTGCCATTGCCTGAATAGCATTGTCCATCGAAACAAAGTAGGGATTATTAGTCGTAGAAATCGAAACACCGATTTTCAACTCATCTGGTTTTTTATGAGTCACTTGACTCGTTTCTTGCCCACCATCTCGACCAGGAATTCCGGTATAAAGGCTACAAGCTGCTAAAGTTGATACTGCAAAGGTTGCTAGTACAGCTAAGGTTATTTTCTTCATCAAATTCATCTTTAAATTCTCCTATTTGCTCCTTTTGCTACGAATCACATCAATCAAAACAGCAATCAGGATAACAATTCCTTGAATTACTTGTTGCCAGAATGCTGAAACACCGATGATATTTAGTCCATTATTTAGTACACCGATGATTAAAACACCAATCATTGTGCCAAACATCCGTCCTTTACCACCCATCAATGATGTTCCACCAAGGACAACAGCCGCGATTGCATACATTTCATAGCCTGATCCTGCTTGTGGTGTCGCAGAAGATAGACGTGAGGTAATAATCAGTCCAGAAATTGCTGACATCGCACCAGATAAAGTATAGATAGCAATTTTAACTTTATTAAGTTTAACTCCTGAGATATAAGCAGCTTTTTCATTTCCACCAAGAGCATAAACTGACTTACCAAAGGCTGTCTTATGTAGGACAATCCAGAGAATGATGAAAACAAGAATCATTAGAATGACTGGAAATGGAATACCAAGAAGATAGCCTTGACCGATATAAGCAAGGAAATAGCTATCCAAGTGTTTAGTAATCGGGTTCCCATTAGTAAAAACGAGTGTTGCTCCACGATAAACCATCTGAGTCGCTAAAGTTACGATGAATGGTGCTAATTTTCCGTAGGCAACCAAGGCACCGTTGACAGCTCCGAGAAATGCACCAATTAATATTGCACAAAGTACTGCCAACGGAATCGGCATTCCTTGAGCGATAAATCCTGCTGAAACTGCACTTGAAAGTGCTAAAATAGCTCCGACTGAAAGGTCGATGCCTGAAGTTAAGATGACAAAGGTCATCCCAAAAGCAATAAAACCATTGGCAGTAACTTGCAAGAGCAAGTTTAACAGATTATTTGTTGTCAAAAAATTTGGATTGATAATGGTGATGACAATCATCAAGATAACCAGGGCAAGTAGGGTGGTTAAAGAACTGAATTTTTTCGATAAGGCTTTCACTTATTTTCCTCCTGTGGCAAACTGCATGATTTTTTCTTGCGTCGCTTCTTCTTTAGTTAAAATACCTGATATTTTGCCCTCGTGCATGACGACGATACGGTCAGAAACTCCAAGGACTTCAGGTAAATCACTTGATACCATAATAATTGGCACACCACGTTCGGCTAGTTCATTCATTAGTTGGTAAATTTCTCTTTTGGCACCGACATCAACACCACGTGTTGGCTCATCTAAGATGAGTACTTTTGGTGCAATTCCAATCCATTTAGCGAGGACAACTTTTTGTTGATTTCCACCTGAGAGACTAGCGACTGACTGTTCCTCATCTGTTGCTTTTACTTTGAGTCGTTCAGAGAGCGTTTTTACGAAAGTTGTAGCTGTTTTGTCATCAAATAGACCTCGATGAACAAAATCTTTGGTGCTTGGCAAAGTGATATTGTCTTTAATGCTAAAATCTAGAACTAACCCTTCTTCCTTTCGGTCTTCTGTTAAAAATCCAATGCCTGATTGAATCGCTTGAGCTGGAGTTTTGATTTTCAATTTTTTACCATTAACTCTGATTATGCCTGATTTTAGAGGGTCAATACCAAAGATTGCACGCATGACTTCAGTGCGTCCAGCACCCATCAGTCCTGCGAAACCTAAGATTTCACCTGATTTTACTGAAAAAGAAATATCTGTGAATTTTTCGCCTGAGAGATGTTCTGCTTCAAAGACAAGTTCGCGAATTTCTGCTGTTTTCTCTGGATAATAGTCTGTAATTTCACGTCCGACCATCTTGCGAACAAGTTCGTCAACATTGGTTTCTACCGTTTTTTTAGTGTCAATGACGAATCCATCACGCATGACAGTGACACAGTCTGTGATTTTGAATATTTCTTCCATACGGTGCGAAATATAAACAATTCCAACTCCTCTTTGTTTCAATCCATCAATGACAGAAAATAAACGTTCTGTTTCACGTTCTGTCAGTGCGGCTGTGGGTTCGTCCATGATTAATATTTTCAAGTCTGATAGAAAGCTTTTGGCGATTTCAACCATTTGTTGCTGTCCAACGGATAAGCCACCGATTTCTGCATCTAAATCAATACTTACACCCAGTTGCTCAAAAGCAGAACTCGCTTTTTTACGCATGGTTTTATTGTCTAAAAGTCCAAACTTTCCTTTTATTTCACGTCCTAAAAACAGATTTTCTAAAACTGTCATGTCTTTCCATGTGTTCATTTCTTGATGAATGAAGCTGATGCCAAACTGCTCGGCTTCTTGCGGATTAGTGAATAGTTTTGACTGTCCATCAATCGTAATATTGCCACCACTTGCAGGAAAAAGTCCTGTTAAAATGTTCATCAAAGTAGATTTTCCTGCACCATTTTCCCCCATCAGTGCATGAACTTCTGCCGAATTAATCGTCAAATCAATGGCTTCCAATACTTTGTTTGTGCCAAATGACTTGGAAATATTACTCATCTCGATTTTCAAAGTGTCACCCCCGATTGTAAAATAATGTTTGAATACGGTGTATCTTCGCCTGTTCTGACCACTGCTTTTACATTGGTATTCATGGATTTAAGTTCTTCATGACTGACAAAAATAATTTCAACTTCTGACGAAAGTTTGTCAGTAATGCTAGCCAGCTGATCAGGATTATTTTCTTTGATTTCCTCGGCTAAAAATACTTTTTCAACCAGTACATTTTCTAGATAAATATCTAAAACTTCCTGAAAACTGGGGTTCCGTGCTTGAGCGCAAGGTCAATTTTTTTGATACTCTTTGGCACAGGCAGACCCAAATCTCCAATACAAACTTGATCCGTATGTCCCAAATCATCAACGATTTTGGCAAGTTCGCTATTTAATATTCCATTCTTTTTCATAATTTTTATGTTCCTTTATCACTTTTAATGTTGGCATACCACCTTGGGCACCAAACTTTTGGACGGACAGATGCGAAGCAATGACAGCAAATTTAACACTGTCAGTTACTGACAAATTTTCTGTCAGTGCAAATCCAAAGGCTCCATTGAAAGTATCACCAGCACCAGTTGTATCAACAACTTTCGCCTTTATGGCTGGAATGAGTTGGATTTCTTGTCCGTCATGGAAAGTCACACCAGCCACACCCAAAGTCACAATCAGCTTGTTGGGATATTTTGTCAGCACTGACGAAAGACTGTCATCAGGGAAAAGCGCTTTACATTCATGCTCGTTTGGTGTGATGTAGTCCACAAAATCAATCATTTCAAGGTCTGTTGGACGAGCAGGTGCTGGATTGTAGAGTACTTTTACGCCATTTTCTCTACAAAATTTAGCGATAGCAAGATTGGTCGCGTGTGGAATTTCGTTTTGTAAGACAACTAATTCACTATTTTTGATTATTTCCCAGCTTTCTTTTAGACTGTCAGTACTGACAGAATCATTGGCACCGGGAATGATGATGATGCGGTTATCCTCGTCAAAAAGTGTAATTTGAGCAATTCCTGTCATTTGTGGTATCGTTCCCACATTCTTAAAAAGAACAGCATTTTTCTCAAAATTTTCTGAAATACTCTGACCAAATGCGTCAGTACCTATTGCTCCAATCATATCAACCTCGTGAGGTGTCAACCTTGCCATTGCAATTGCCTGATTAGCTCCTTTCCCTCCTGGAACCATCGAAAACTCTTGACCAAAAACTGTTTCACCAGCTTCAGGAATACGCAGAGTGCGCGTTACCAAATCCATAGCAATACTTCCAACTACTGTTATTTTACCCATTTATTTCCTCTTTCTTATCGTATCTCTTTCAACATAATGAACAGGAAGTTCAATTCTCTTTTTTTCTATTGGCAAATCATTTGCCATTTTATAAATCAATTGTGCTGCTTCAAGCCCCATTTCATAAGCCGATTGATGAATCGTGGATAAAGCAGGATAGATAAACTGACTCATCTGTATATCATCATAGCCAATAATCTGAATCTCCTCTGGAATTTTTTTGCCCAAGCGATGAATTTCATGCATATATGCCATAGCATGAATATCAGAAGGAGCAATGATTCCATCAAAATCATTCTCCAAAGCAAAAACTTCTTTTGCTTCTTCTTGAATGGTATCAAAATCATAGCTCTTACTATAAAATTTCTGGAACTCTACTTTGGCTTTTTTCAGGTAAGACACACTTGCTTTGAAACGATTATTGATATTAGCCGCGGTGACTGGGCCACTTACTACGGCGACTTTTTTGCTTCCAGCATCAACCACAACTTTTGCAGCAATTTCTCCCCTGACTCATTATCCGAGAAAACTCCAAAGTCACTCTTATGTCCTACACGGTCAACAATAACGGCTGGGATATCTAATTCAGGAAACTCTTCTTTAAAATCATGTGTTGTAATCACCCCAGCCGCATTACTCTGAATCAATACTTTGAGATAATCCTGCTCCAGTTGATTATCCTCACCAATGTTTCCCAACATCACTCGATAACCTTTATCCTTTAAAAATTCCTCCACACCCTTTGCCAGCATTGGAAAAAAAGGATTAGAAATATCAGGTAAAAGTAATCCCACCAACTGATTTTTCTTAGTTTTCAAGGATTGAGCTGAAAGATTAGGAATAAAATTTAATTTCTTAATTGCCTGCTCAACTTTTTTCTGTGCTTCATTGCTGATATAACCATTTTGTGCGATATAACGCGACACCGTGGATTTTGACACACCAGCTTCTTTCGCAACTTGTTTTATCGTAACCATGAGCTCCCCAAGATATAATTAGATTACAAATTTTCAAACTTCTAACGTTCAAATTTGCTGTTCCATGTTTATGGGAACGTTCTCATATTTATGATTTTAATTGTACGCGTTTTCATTTAATTTGTCAATCTTTTTTATGTTATATTTTAATGACAAAAAACCTGTCAGTATACTGACAGGTTATTATTAATCAAAAACACGGTCAAAAATTTCATCCACACGTTTAAGATGATAATTGTAATCAAAAGCAGCATCAATATCTTCATCTGTTAAAAATTCACGAACTTGTGAATTTTCTTCAACTAATGGACGGAACATGATTTGTTCATCCCAAGCTTTAGCAGTCAGTGGTTGCACGAGGTCATAAGCAGTTTCGCGTGTCATCCCTTTTCAATCAGGAGCAACATCACGTGCTGACTATAAATTAAGCCAAAAGTTGCATCCATATTGCGTTTCATATTTTCAGGGAAAACAGTCAAATTCTTCACAATATTTCCAAAACGATTGAGCTGATAATCAAGCAACTCCGTTGTATCTGGCGCAATAATCCGCTCCGCTGATGAATGGCTAATATCACGTTCGTGCCAGAGGCTTACATTTTCAAGCGCAGTCAAAGCATGACCACGAATCACGCGCGCAAGTCCTGTCATATTTTCAGAACCAATCGGATTACGTTTGTGAGGCATCGCTGATGAACCTTTTTGCCCTTTGGCAAAAAATTCTTCAACTTCACGCTGTTCAGATTTTTGCAGACCGCGAATCTCAGTCGCCATCCGCTCAATAGAAGTCGAAATCAGAGCCAAAGTCTGAAAATACTCAGCGTGCAAATCCCGAGGCAAGACTTGAGTCGAAATCTCTTGTGGACGCGTCCCCAATTTTTCACAAACATAAGCTTCAACAAAAGGAGGAATATTCGCAAAAGTTCCTACCGCACCTGAAATTTTACCTGCTTCAACTCCTGCGGCAGCGTGCTCAAATCGCTCAATATTGCGCTTCATTTCGCTGTACCAAGTCGCAAGCTTAAGCCCAAAAGTTGTTGGCTCTGCGTGAACACCATGTGTCCGTCCCATCATGACAGTGTATTTATGCTCTAAAGCTTTGTCCTTCACAATCTCAGCAAAATTCGCTAAATCACGGCGAAGAATATCATTCGCCTGTTTATAAAGATAGCCGTAAGCCGTATCCACAACGTCAGTTGAAGTTAGACCATAATGAACCCATTTACGTTCTTCTCCAAGGCTTTCAGAAACCGCGCGCGTAAAAGCAACCACATCATGACGAGTTTCTTGCTCAATTTCAAGAATACGCTCAATATTAAAAGTCGCATTTTCTCGAATTTTCTTAACATCTTCATGAGGAATTTCACCTAGTTCTGCCCAAGCTTCATCCGCAAGGATTTCAACCTCAAGCCATGCTTTATACTTGTTTTCTTCTGACCAAATATTCGCCATTTCTGGACGTGAATAACGACTAATAACCACTTTTCGCTCCTAATTTATCTTTTTATACTGTAGCCAAACCATTGTAAAAAACACAATAATTTACACCACCCACACCTGTTTTGTTGCCAAAAATGCACCAGCTCCATACTATCAATGTTCGCACACAGGTAAAACCTGCAAGAGCAAGAATCATACTAATTGTAGCACTACTAATTGAAGTCAAGACTTATTCAGTGGGAGCTTCGACTCTCCTCTGAATTTAGGGTACAACCTCACATCTTTGATATGAGGTCACACCTCCGCTTCGCTGCGCAGTCCACACCACGGGTATCCATGCTCGCTACGGTGCTGAAGCACCGAGTCGCAATGGTTCTCGCTAAGTGGCTAAAGCCACAAGTCGAGTCGCAAAGCACTAACGCCCTAGGGCAGTCGGACAAAATTCAAGGATTGTCATTCCGACTAGGCGCTTCAGCACCGTAGCGAGGATGGACATCGTAGCAAAGCGGAGATAGCGCTGCTTTGATAAAATGAACTTACTTATTAACTGTCCTAATATAGTTTCAAAATCCAACAGGATTTTATATCATTTCAATATTAATTATATCATTTTTCACTGACAAAACAGCTCCGTCTTTCTGTCAGCACTGACAGAACTAAAAAATTGTTTGTAAAATCCGAACAATGTGAAACCATTGAAAATTAATTGTAGTTTGAAACACAAAAAAAGAGTAGTTTCCTACTCAGTTGAAGTGATCACTTCAAAGATACGAAATCTCCTATCCCTAATATCCCAGGGCACTAGATCGAAAGCGTAGCCCAGCGGAGCGGAGATAGCACATACTTGCTAAGTTAGAAAAGATTTTCTTCCAAAAGATTTAATATTTTTTCAGCTTCAGCAAGTCTTATCTGTCCAGGTGCACTCGCCTTTTCAAGACTTGCAAAAGTCCAGCATGAGCCCGTCAAATATCCAGAAATTCTCGAAATTCTGCCCAAATCTCCCATAGCCATTGTGATAAAATTCTCACCATACTCTAATGTCAAATCTCGTGTAATCTGTAATAAATCTAGAACATCACATTCATGTTCTGGCATAACTGCGGCTTTCACGAATGCTGTTTCCTCACCATGCATCTTAATCAGTCGCGTGGTCAAATCGGTAGGTATCTCATCAAAGTTATGATAAGACAAGACAATCTTCTGACGAAAATCTGTCAGTGCTGACAATGCCCGTCCATGACTAAAATACTCAATATCAATGTAGTCAGGGTCAAAATTCAGTATTTCTTCTAAAATCTGAATGTACTTTTTATCAGAAATTTTTAAATTTCCACCTTCTGATGTTGTTCTTATTGTAAATAAAATCTTATTATTCTTAAACTTCTCAAAGACTTTGGGTGCTAATATTAGAATATCATCAACTGATAAAAAATCTGCTCGCCATTCAACAACATCAGCAGAGACATAATCACTTACAGAAATAGCCTCAAAGTCTGAAACATTTTCTATTATTAAGGGAACTACAATTTTAGTCTTTCTCATGATTCTCTCCTTCCTTTATCATTATTCTCTTGGTTCTATTCTAGCATATTTTAGTAAAAACAAAAAAAGGAAACCAATGTTTCCTTCAAGAACTGGGGTAGCTGGATTCGAACCAACGCATGAGGGAGTCAAAGTCCCTTGCCTTACCGCTTGGCTATACCCAATATTTATACTCATTTCCCTTTAATCCCCTCAAAGATATTATACCAAAGGCACTCATTATATAGAGACAAAGCGATAGAGGAAACGACTAGTGACAATTGACATGGTATCTACTTTTACGTCATGAAATCAAACTGCACCAAATGAATCACCGTTTTACAACAAAAATTATTCTATCAAAAATCAAGTCAAAATTCAAGCTACAACATTTTCGTTTTTGTTGAAAAAATCGAAAAAAAAGCATGAAATTAATAACTTTCCTGCTTAGATTGATAAATTATAAGCCTTAATTGCTTCCTCAAGAGCATCTTCAAATGTTCGAACAACGGCAATTTCCTTACCTGACATTATCACCACAAATGTCCCAAACTCTTCTTTAATTTCAGCAATGGTTTTCTTACCAAGATTAACTACGGCACCAGTCGCCGTATCAATAACTCCAAGTTCTGTATCTTTTTTCTTTGACATAGAATTATTTTACTATAAAATATGAAAAATCACAATAGAAAAAGCGAGCTTTCACTCGCCTCACTCTACTTATGATAATTCAGCGATTACCGATTTAAGTTGTGCTTTACTTTGCACACCAACGATACGTTTCACTTCTTCACCATCTTTTTTGAACATCAAAGTTGGGATAGACATGATACCAAATCCTTGGGCTGTTGCTGGATTTTCATCAACATCCATCTTGCAAATTTTGAGTTCTGATTCATCAAGTTCTTCAGAAAGTTGTTCCAAAATTGGCGCTTGCATACGACATGGACCACACCAAGTCGCCCAAAAGTCAATTAAAACAAGTCCTTCTTTTGTTTCTTCTTCAAATGTTGCATCTGTAATATTGTATTCCATTTTTTCTCCTGTAATACTCAGTGTATGAAAGAATTATTTCAAGTTCTAATTCTTCCCTCAATTTATTTGGAAATTTTTGGGTGTATGGCACCTCAGAATCTACGCATGAGAAACTACAGCTAACCCCATTACGATGGATTGACTTTGCTACGCAACTCCATGACACGTTACTTCGTGCGCCGTTCTCCGAACGGTCTACGTCCATTTCACACTAACACTACTTCTCTGTCCGTTTTGGCGTTGCCTCTATTCTTGTCACTTTAGTGACCTAGAGATAGAGGACAAAAGATTACCGTTACCAATCATTTCAGCAATACAGAACGAATGGGCATCTGCGGTACATCTACCGGATTTTAAAGTAGAACTGGCATAAAATCTGAATTCCAAGTATAATGTCAACTTATCCCAATACATCTATTCTAGTGTATTTTAGCTCATATTTCAAGGAAACTGACTTTTTTACACTGAAAAACCTGCCTTTATAAAGGCAGGCACATGGTTCTAGATTTTCTACCATCTACACTTAAATACATCCTTTCGACACTTCTCTGTAGACGATACACCCATCTCTTCTCTGCAATATTGAAGAGAGAGGAGCTAAGGTTGGGCAAATCTTACTCGATTTACCTTTGGAATAGGTTCACGCTTGTTCGCTAACCACTCTCCTATATAGCTTATTCGTTATACAACCCTCAATGAATTGGAATTGCCTGCAATATCATACCCAGAGCAACACCATGCTGATATAGTCCACCAACGAACCATTCTCCAAATTCGAGGTAGAAGTGGAAACAATACAGCTAACACCAATGTCGCCCCGACATCATCCCTTGTGTTAACTTATTGACTAGCTTTCACGTTCACTTTCCTTGAAAATCTAGTTCCTTCAAAAGATAAATTACCTTTATCTTTCTTTAATATTATTATATCAAAATTCAGACAATTGGCAAAATAATATGCTTATAACCTATTCTCCTAAAAATTACTTCTATCATTTTGTCCAGAAAGTTAGAGAAATTGAATGAAATGGAGTAATTTCATTCAAAAAGATGTGCCAGCAGAGAATCTTGGATGCTCCACCTCCAAAATTGCGGCTCGACTTGCAGCTTTAGTCGCATAGCGAGAACCATTGCTACTCAGTACTTCAGCACCGTAGCGAGCATGGGTACCCATGGTGTGGACAGCGCAGCGAAGCGGAGATAGCACGCATTTACTTTGATAAAATATAGTGAGCAAAATTTTCTCTGAAAATAAGTGCTTATTATTTTACAATGCAATATTCACTTCAATATTGCAATTGTTGCCCCTGACCCACCAGCGTTAATCGGCGCATATTCGTATGATTTAATATGACGATTTTTCTGAAGTTTTTTCTGTACCATTTCTCTGATTACCCCTGTACCAATTCCGTGAACAATCGTAATCTGAATCAAGTTTGCAAGCAGTGCTTGGTCAATGTAGCTATCCAACTCAAGCTCTGCTTCTTCATACCTCAACCCACGTAGGTCAAGCTGCGCTTTGACTTTACTCGTTACTTTTTTGGTGATATTTTTAGTTTTTGCTTGCTTTTGTTCTTCTGTTTCAATCACTTCAAATTGGCTTTCTGCAAGTTTTGTTGTAATTGAACCCATTTGAACAGTCCAACGTCCATCTTTTTCAAGACGAATGAGCTTTCCTCTTTGTCCGAAACTCATGACATTGACCTCAGCCCCTTGTTTGAGACCGCGTTTGGCTTTAGCTTTTTTGAGCACCTTGTTTTGACTAAAATCAATCGTTGGAGCAAGTGCTTCAAGATCCGCTCTTGCTGCAATGATTTCATGAGGTTTGAGGGTTGCTTTATCATTAAGGTTTTTGAGAATCTCTTGAGCTTCATGACTTGCCTTTTTCACAAGCTCCTGAGCTTCTTTATGAGCTTTTTCAAGCTCCATCTCACGCTCACGATTAATTTGATTGTAGACCCGCGTTAAATCTCTATGAAGCGCAATATTTTCACGTTCCACTTTTTTAATATGATTGGCACTTTCAATGACTTCTCGCGTTTTTTCTTCGAGGCTTTGAATCATGTGATTCACATCATGTTCTTCATCTGAAATCTGACTACTTGCTTCTTTGATAATTTCGGAAGAAAGTCCCAATCGTCTTGATATTTCTAACGCATTTGACCGCCCTGGAACACCAAGTTGAAGATGATAAGTAGGCTGCATCTTGTCAATATCAAACTCCATACTAGCATTGATGACACTATCCGTTTCCACACCATAGGCTTTCAGCTCAGGATAATGTGTACTTGCTATCGTTTTGATTTCTGCACGACGAAGTTGTTCTAAGATGGCAATCGCAAGCGCTGCTCCTTCTTTCGGGTCAGTACCAGCACCAAGTTCATCAAATAATACTAGACTGTTGTCGTCTGCTTTTTCAAGAATGTGAACAATATTTGTCATGTGACTAGAAAATGTTGATAAACTTTGCTCAATAGATTGTTCATCTCCAATATCTGCAAAGATTTCATCAAAAAGATGAATACGACTTCCTTCACCTGCTAAAATCGGCAAACCAGACTGTGCTAACGCAGAAAGCAGCCCCACAGTCTTGAGTGTAATTGTTTTACCACCTGTATTCGGTCCTGTAATCACAATTGTGTTCAAATCTGCGGAGAATTTTATATCATTTGCTACAACAGTACTAGAATCAATCAAAGGATGGCGTGCTTCAAAAAGCGTAATATCTTTCTCTTCCGTAAGTGTTGGAATGGTTGCTTTATGTTTTGTCAGATAAAGATACTTTGCACGAATGAGGTCAATATGACCGATTAACCAAGCATTTTGACGAATTGCTGTAGTATAAGGCTTAACTTCTTTCGACAATTCTCGATAGAGACGTGAAATTTCATTTTTTTCTTCAATGCGTTTTTGATTGAGGTTGTTATTTAGTGCTACTACAGCATTTGGCTCGATATAAAGTGTTTGCCCGCTCGCTGACATATCATGAATAACACCTGGAATTTTGTTTTTATTTTCTGCTTTGACAGGAAGCACCTGACGATCATTACGGATAGTGATGACATTTTCTGTCAGTACTGACAAATTCTTTGTCAGCATTTCTTGCATAATTTTGCGGATATCAGACTGATAGCGCTTGATGGCATCTCGAATACGGAGTAAATCTGATGATGCATTATCGTAAAGGCTCCCAGCATTATCAAAGATTTCTAGTTTTTTTGTCAGTATTGACAAATCAACGACTTTATCCAAAGTGAGTTGTAGGGTTGGTATTTCTACATTCTCAGCTGCATCAAAATATCTTACAATATTGACACCAAGCTGAACCAATTTTTTTATTTCGACAAATTCCTTGCCGTTAAGTTCTCCATCAAGCTCTAATCGTCTAAGAATTTCTGTCAAATCTGTTGTTTTTGACAGATTTAAAAGTCCGTTTTCTTGCGTGAGAATACGGAAATCAGAAAGTTCATCAAAAAGAAGCTGAATTTTATTTTGGTCAGTAAGTGGGAGAAGTTCTGTCAGTTCTTTTTTCCCTTGAGCAGTTGTCAAATCATTCACAAATTGTGATTTGACTTTATCATATTCTAATATTTTTAAGATTTTTTTATTCATTTTTTAACTAAGTGGATTAATGTGGACAATATTTTCAATAAATAAATTTTGAAGTAATCCTGATGTTACTGGTGTGTGTAATACCATGAATCTAGCAAGAAAGCTTGCATCAATATGACTCTGAACCGTTGCAAGCGGCACTAAGCTCAGGATAATGAGCAACATTTGCAACCCAAAATAGGTTGCCAAAAGGCCTAATACTCCTGCAATAATCTTACCGTTTTTTCCTAGTGGTTTCATAGTGAAGCGTAGGAAAAGTCCAATGAGTCGGATGATGACATAAACCACTACAAAAATCATCAGAAAGGCTACTCCCGCATAAAATGCTTCATCTAGATGAAAAAGCAAGTCATTGCTAAACAGCAAGAGATGTGAGTTTTCTGTAGCGCTTGAAAAAGGAATCCACATACTAATCTGCTTGGCAAGTCCTTTATAGTTATTCGCTGCGATAATCGCTGAAAGAATTGTTCCAAAGCTATAAATAGCTTGCAAAATCAGACCACGTGAGTAGCCAATCATAAATGCCCAAATTAGTGCAATTAAAATAATCAAATTTAATAACATGAGAAATTCCTATTTTTTAGAGGTTATTTATCTATTGAAATCCAGTTGTCCTATGGATAATTCATTATGTACTCTTCCTATTATATCGTATTTCATCAAAAAAACGTAGCCCTGAATTGAGCTACGTGAAAAACCTGCATGAATTTATCAATAATTTTATCGAAGTAAGTGCGTGCTATCTCCGCCCTTCGGGCTACGCTGTCGATGCTCGCTAAGGCGCTACGTGCTTCGCACGCCGTTCTACGAACGGTCTACGTAACTTCGTTGCTCCGCTGTCCGCTTGATGGTGACTAGAGAAAATGGACAAATGTTTTACGAAACTCCCACTGAATAAGTCTTGACTTCATGAAATCAATTCATTTTGCTTTTTTGTACACGTCTAATAACCTCTTAGAAGAGTGATGAGGAATGCCCTTTTCTTATGGCATGATCTAACGTCAAAACTTTTGTCATCGCATTGATTGCTGTGACTGCTTCTCCAAAGCCAGCCGACATCAAAGGAACTTTACCTATGTAATCACTCGCATCTCCAGCAGCATAAAGTCCCTCAATATTTGATTGCTGCTCACGATTTGTTTTCACACGACCGTTGCGACTTAACTCAATCTCATCAATCAAATCAATGTGATTCGTCACAAAACCATAATTGACAAGTATTTTATCCACTGACAGATTAACTTTTTCGTCAGATTTTACCTTTGTCAGCAACAATCCTGTTTCTGTCAGCGCTGACAGAGTATAAGGAACATGAATTTTCACACTTGACTCAGATATTTGCTCAACGGTAATTTCATGAGCACGAAATGCAGTCCTACGGTGAATAAGGTACACTTTTTCTGCAACATTTTCAAGCATCAATGACCAGTCCAAAGCCGAATCTCCGCCTCCAAGCACCGCAACCCTTTTCCCTCGAAACTCTTCGAGTGACTGGATAAAATACGATATTTTTCCAGATTCAGCAAATTGTTCCTCGCGTTCCACACCCAGTTTTCTCGGAGTCAAAAGTCCAGCTCCTGTCGTTAATAACACCGCTTTTGCGCTTCTTTTTTCTTTGTCAGTACTGACAAAAAATCCGTCAGTGACTTTCTCAATTTTTTGAACAGATTCGCCCAGGAAAAGCTCATGAGGCACTCGTGCCACTTGTTCTAAAAGGTTTTTGGTCAAATTAATTCCTGAAATTGCAGGCAATCCTGCAACATCATAGATCAATTTTTCAGGGTACAGATTTTGTGGTTGTCCCCCTGCAACTTCCGCAGACTCAATCATTGCCACAGATAAACCTCGCATTCCAGCGTAAAATGCTGCATAAAGTCCAACAGGACCCGCTCCAACAATAATCAAATCTACATTCTGCATTTCAAACTCCTATTTTATACTCGTTCATCTCGAAATTTCCCCAAAACGTAGAGATGAACTACAAATACACTGTCTTACGATAAATTTGCTTTTCATTCATAGCTTTGACACAGTGCGCCAAGACTGAAACAGCATTAAGATGTATTTCTTATAGATAAATCCGTGTAAACAATTATCTTGTATTTTTCACGTTAACTCTATTATTACCAGTTTTTTTAGAAATGTCAAATACTTTTTACTTTACAATTCTTTTTACTAATCTATCACTGACAGAATTTCGGTCAGTAAAAAAAGCCCCATCAAAATGGGGCAATTACTCTTATTTTGTAGATTGACGTTCAATGATTTCATGATCCAAAATCAATTGATTTTCTTCTACTTCTTCTTTAAGCATCAATTTTGTCAAAAGACGCATTGCAACTGCACCTAAATCATAGAGTGGTTGATTAACAGATGTCAAGCTTGGGTAAGTATATTGCGTAATTGGTGAATTACTTCCTGCAATAATTTCAAAATCCTCAGGGACCTTGATTCCTTTAGCCATCAAGGCTGATAAAACACCAACTGCCACAGTATCATGTGCCACAACAACGCCTGTCACTCCTCTATCAAGTAAACGTTCGACCAAAACTTTCCCTTGTTCATAGCTATAATTACCTTCGAATACCAATTCTTCGTCAAACTCAAGACCAGATTCAATCAAAGCTTCTTGATAACCAACCATGCGTTCAATGTTCTCAGCATCAGTCAACGAACCCATGATATAGCCAATTTTTTTATTTCCATTTTTAGCAAGTTTTGTTGTTGCCTGATAAGCAGACAGATGATAGTCAATATTGACTGATGGAAGTTCTTTATCTCCATCAATTGTCCCAACTAGCACAACTGGTGTGCGCGTATTTTTTAGCGCAGTACGTACCTCTTCATCTAAAGACGACCCCATGTATACAATTCCATCAACTTGTTTCGACAGAAAAGTTTCAAGAATTTTTCCTTCTTTTTCAACATCATTATCACTGTTAGCTAAAATCATGTTGTACTTATACATGGAAGCGATATCATCAACTCCACGTGTAATTGCTGCAAAATAAGTTGAAGTGATGGTTGGCAAGATAACGCCCACTGTTGTTGTGCGCTTACTTGCAAGACCACGCGCTACCGCATTTGGACGATAGTCAAGCTCTGCGATAGCATCCAAAACCTTCTGGCGCGTCTTCTCTTTCACATTTGCATTCCCGTTTACAACACGGCTAACCGTTGCCATTGAAACTCCAGCGACACGTGCCACGTCATAAATTGTTGTTGTTGATTCTACCATATTCTGGCTGACCTCTTTCTTATGTTTTGTCCACAGTATTTATGAAAACCATTTTCATTTACAAATTTTATCATAAAGTGTAAACCTTTTCAACCATAAAATACGTGATTTTTTAGAAAAATTAGCGTAAAATGAAAATAAGATGCTTTTTAAGAAGTAAAAATCTTAAAATGCTCATTTTCATAATTTGGAGGACATATTTTGAGCAAAATTGAACGCATTTCAGATTTTCTGAATGAAAAAGAAGTCGATATGACTTTTATCACCAACCCAACAACTCTCAATTATCTTACAGGGCTTGCAATTGACCCGCACGAACGCATTGCTGGACTGATGATTTTTAGAGATTCAACACCTATGCTTTTCACTCCAGCTCTGGAAGTTGAAAAAGCGAAAGAAAAAACAAATGGCTTTGATATTTTTGGTTACGAAGATGCTCAAAATCCTTGGGAAGTAATCAAAAATCATGTCAAAACAACTGTAAAATCAATCGCTGTTGAATTTTCTGACATTCCTCTTTCAAAAACAGAAGGACTGAAAGCACAATTTGGCGAAAATATCGAATTTGTCAACCTCACGCCACTCGTTGAGCGGATGCGCCTGATTAAATCTGCTGATGAGATTGAAAAAATGAAGATTGCAGGAGATTTTGCAGACAAATGTTTTGAAATTGGCTTCGCAACAGCCGCTGAACGCAACGGTGTAACTGAATCTGACATCGTCGCAAAAATTGAATACGAAATGAAGCGCATGGGTGTACCTCAAATGAGCTTTGAAACTATCGTTTTATCAGGAGCTAGAGCTGCAAATCCACATGGTGTCCCAGAAGAAGTCAAAATACAAGAAAACAAACTTTTGCTCTTTGACCTTGGAGTGATGAGTCATGGCTACTCCTCTGACGCTACACGAACAATTGCAATTGGAACACCTTCAGAATTCGACGCAGAGATTCACAAAATAGTTCTTGAAGCACAGCTTGCTGCTATGGATTTCATTAAACCAGGTGTTTCTGCTATTGAAGTTGATAAAGTCGCGCGAGATGTGATTACTAAAGCGGGTTATGGTGAATATTTCAACCATCGTCTTGGTCATGGGATCGGAATGGATGTCCATGAGTTTCCATCAATTGGTGGTTCAGAAGACATCATCGTCGAAAAAGGCATGTGTTTCTCTGACGAACCTGGTATTTATATTCCTGGTAAAGTTGGTGTACGGATTGAAGACTGTATCTATGTAACCGATTCTGGTTGTGAAAGCTTCACGCATACTAATAAAGATTTGATGATTTTCTAATACTTATCACTTCTAAATCATGTCATATTAAAGAGCTATATATAGTATAAAATTTTATCGTATTTTGAGATAAAATAACTAAAAACGTTCCGTCAGTAATGACAGAACGTTTTTTTATTTGGGATAAACAAAAACCCCTGTCATAATATAAATTCACATGAAAGTTGTGAAGTTATATTATCATATCCTGAAAGTTTGACACAAAAGCGCCTCATCTCTCGAAACAGCTCTGATAGAGTTTATCAAAACAAGTGCGTGCTATCTCCGCCTTGCGGCTACGCTGTCGATGCTCGCTAAGGCGCTGAAGCATCGCAATACCCCTCCTCTTAGGTAGGTGATGAAGCAGCACTAACTTTGAATTTCGTTCGACTGCCCTAGGGCGTTAGTGCCTTAGCACTTAGGCTTCTGGACAGGGTGACCTTATATCGAAGATGTGAGGTTGTGCCCTAAATTCAGCGGTGAGTTGCCCTTTTATCAGTCGATTCAGCGACTAGAGAAAATGGACAAATGTTTTACGAAACTCCCACTGAATAAGTCTTGATTTTATTTTTCATCAATAATCTAAATCATCAGCATGACCTGCACCATTTCCAACGAAATAGCCTGTTTTGTCATTAATAGACACAAGATAACTTCCATCTGGAGCATAAAGATTGTAATATCCACTTACAATGCCTGCTGGGAAGCCTTGGCTACCGTTAGTCGTATGGATAGCCGTTGGTACAAGGATATAGTTATTTCCTTTAATATAACCTCGCGCACGACAAATATCCAAAACTTTCTGCAAGATACCATCCCCCAAATAAAAGCTGAATCATTTGGATTAATGCCTGCTTGTGGTTGAACACGCGCTTTAGCAGTATCAAGTGTCACGCCATTAGCACTCAAACCACCATTATTTGTTACTACACTTGACGATCCTGAGTTATTCGTGTCTGTATTCGTATTAGACTCAGTAGTATTTGTTGATGGTGTTGTATTACCTTGTGTATTATCTGATGATGAGGTTGTTCCAGCTGAAGCTTTTTGTGTTGAAGACGTTGTAGCAGCATTTTTTTCGACTTGCGACTTAGCCAAAGCAATCGCTCTAGTTAATAATTTATTTAATGTTTCGTTACCTGTTTTAGGAGTAGCAGGAATTTTTACATTATTTATCACTTTCGGAGTAGTATCAAACTTTCCGTCAGTAATGACAGGCTTAGTAAATAAAGCGTTCACGAGATTAATCGCTGCAATTTGTTCTTTCAAATCTTGTGTTTCGGAAACGGCGTTAGACCAAGCCGTTGCATTTTTATGCGGACTGACCATTTTTTCAAGAGTAGAAAATTGAGTAAACTGATTATTTTTTAATGCCACATGAGATTTATCAGTAAAGAAAGCATCGTAAGCTTTATTGAATTTATCTAAATCCGATGATTCACTATTACTTTTAGCCGTTTGTACTGGTTTTGGATGCTGATTGGCATTATACTGTGCAAAACCAACTGCACCTACTCCGAGCAAAACAACTGCACAAACACCAATAATAATCGGTGTTTTCCTATTTTTACCTTTAGAGCGACTCAATACTTCTTGATTTTCATCTGAAGGAGCAATGACTGGATTTTCTAAAATTTCTGCCTGCGCTTTGATATTTTCTTCTGTTTTGTCAGTACTGACAACTTCTTCTGTCAGTGGCACTTCATTGGCTGACATTATGATAGGAACTGGTTCTTGATCCAACTGTTGCTCTAAAACGCCTTCACTTGATTCTTTTACTGACAGTTCCTCATCAACAAATGATTCTTCGCTGTCAGTAGGCGCAACTGTCATTTTTGACTTTTCATCAGCATTTTGTGCTGCATCCGCCATAATAACAGGATCTAGAGTAGGTTCATTTTTCTCTACATCACTCTCTTCTTTAGCATCATTATTTTCATCAGAGATATTCTCTTGCTCTGATTCGACTACTTCTGCTTTTTCCTCTTCGTGATTGTCATGGATAAAAGCTCTTCTTTGTCAGTACTGACAGGATTTTCCGTCAATTCATCAGTTACATTTTTCTCTTCAGACTCTTCTTTCTCCTCTGAAGGACTTAACTTTTCACGCTCATTTTGGATAAACTCATCTAAATTTTTACTCTTCGCTTCTTCAATTTCACTCCGATGTTGGCGAATATATTTATCCAGCACTGACTCATTGTCTTGATTTTCCTGATCTACTCGCTTTGATTGTTCGACAATCTCTCCCACAGTAAAATCCTTCAAATCTTGCAGTTTTAGTGTCTTTTCACCGATTTGCTTTTGGTTATTATTTTTTTTATTCTTGTTTGACATTTTTCCTCCGAATAAGACCTCACTTCCTCAATCTCTAGGACAAGAAAATGATAAATCAGAACACAAGAGCGACTCAAACTCAACTATTCCAATACAACGCTCTGCTAAACTTAGTCTACACTGAACTTACTATAGCTAATCTAGTATAAAAATCAACAACGAATTAGCATCACGGTCTAACTTCATGGCGCAGAAATAACACCATGACACGTATAAAGTTAATCTAGTATAGCATAATTTATACCACCCCACTCATCAATATACATCTGCAAAAGATTATTTTATACGCTTTCCAAAATACATATACAAATCAGCACGCAATGTTCCATTATAGAGTTTACGTTTCTTCGTTGCCTTTGTGCCATAATGCTGCTCAAAAGCTACATCACTTGTCAAAATATACTTACTCCATGTTTGAAGAGGAGCAAAAGTTTCTCCCATCTCTGCATAAAGTTGTGCGACACTATCCTCATCATCAAGACGGACACCATACGGTGGATTAGAGACAATTACTCCATCAAGCTTATCCGTCTGAAAATCTTGAAGTCGCATTTGTTTATATTTTATCACATCTGAAAGGCCTGCCGCAAGTGCATTGCGTTTCGCAATTTCAATCATTTTACCATCAATGTCCGTTCCTTGAATATCTAGCTCCAAACCACTTCTCACTTGCTTACGAGCTTTCACACGCTCTGATTCTAAGAGATCATCCTCAAACCAAGGCCATGCTTCAAATGCAAAATTTCGATTCATTCCTGGTGCCATATTTAACGCCAACATCGCTGCCTCAATGGTGAAAGTTCCAGAACCACACGTTGGGTCAATAAAAGGACGTTTGGTATTAGCTAACCAATTGGTTAATAAAATAATCGCAGCAGCCATATTTTCTTTTAGTGGTGCCTCACCCTTTTCCGTTCGATAACCTCGCTTAAACAAAGAATCTCCCGTTGTATCAAGTAATACCGTTGCCACATCTTTGTGCAGAGCGATTTCGATAGAAAATTTAGCACCATTTTCGGGAATAGGCACCCCTTCAGGACGATGATAAATCTTTTGTAACTTCTTCACGATTGCTTTTTTCGTAATCCCTTGAACAGAAGGTTCATTATGCAATGTAGATTTGACTGATTTTGCTTTACTTACAGGAAATTGACAACCAAAAGGGATTAATTCATCCCAAGGAAGTTCATATACCCCTTCAAATAATTCATCAAAAGTTCGCGCTTTAAATTCTCCCACTACAATCTTCACTCTATCTGCCGTACGCAACCAAAGATTAGTTTTAGCAATGGTAGTCAAATCTCCTTTAAAAAATACACGTGATCGGTCATCAATTGTCACATTTTCAACATCAAGTTGGCGCAATTCGCGAGCCACAAGACTCTCAAGTCCAGCTGCAGCCGTTGCCACTAATTTAAATTCTTTTTTCATTAATTTCTTATTTTTCCTTATGTATTGAATACTTTAAAGTAATCACTTCAATTAAAAAAGGCGAGGCTAAAAGCCCCAGCCTGTGTCATACAGTTTTCTATAAGCCATGTTTTGTTCCAGTCTAAAAGACCTTCGATAACCATCTGTCTGCCAAAATCCGAAGAAATCAGCCTCAACCACGCTTTCATTTCAGCTAGTTAAGTGCCCCGACCATAAGTTTGGGTTGCTCGCTTGAGGGGTTTACCACGTTCCATCCTTACGGTTTCCCGCAAGACTCGTCTCTATGGCACTTTTATAGGCTACTTTCACATATTTTTGAAAATCAAAAACTTAGTGATTTCGCCAGCCGTTAGGCATGACGCTCCTACCTAGGTTTATTGTTTAACCTAGCACAAACACTGCGTGCATCTCAGCAACGCGCGAGCATGGACTTTCCTCACGATTTTCAAAAAATCGCGCGATTATCCGAAAACTGTTATTCTATCGCAATTACACTCCCAAATGCTGTAACACAATTGGGGACTATTGCTTCTGATTTCAGCACAAGACCTGCGCCAAAACACAAAAAATTATTCTAAAAGCCTATTTTTATTCAATCCTATGATGTTAATAAACCTAATCATATCAGGTGAATTCCATAGGATTGGACATAATATTTCTTCCATTATCAGAACACATCAAATGAAGTCAAGACTTATTCAGTGGGAGTTTCAACTCGCCACTGAATCTAGGGTACAACCTCACATCTTCGATATGAGGTCACCCTGTCCCAGAAGCCTAAGTGCTAAAGCACTAACGCCCTAGGGCAGTCGGACGAAATTCAAGGCTTGGTGCTGCTTTATCTCCGAACTAAGAGGTCGGAGTATTAGCACGCACTTGCTTTGATAAAGTTTGAACTAAGGACAACGAATTGATTTTGCATTTAGAGATTCATATATTAAGCGCAAGACCATAATACCGAACCCTAGACACAACAAAAACAACGTAGCCACAACTGGTTAGTCATTATCATTTGCAATACCATTTGGGCCAAATACAGCTTGTTCCAAACGATTAATGCGTTTCAAAAGGTCAAAATTACTTGGGTTACGTAGTTCAGTTTTTGGCTTACTTACGCGCGATTGAAGGATTTGGCTTGGGTCAAAGCGTTGCGTATCATCAAGATTCGCTTGATTTGGCTTAGATACTTGCATCTCCAATTCAGCAATTTTTTTCTTTAAAAATTCATTTTCTTCTTGTAAACGCAGAACTTCCGTTTGATAAGTTTCATAATCCGCGATGATATCATCAAGGAGTTCATCAACTTCCTCTTTATCATATCCACGCATTTTGGTCGAGAAGTCTGCTTCATAAATATCTTTGGGAGTAAATTTGAATGTTGGCATTTTTACCTCTTTATCATCATTATAAAATGTCCGTTACTAATCATACCAGATTTTCATACTTTTTTCAAGGTCAATTTGATTAAAGTGATATCAAACAGATAGGCTTTATCTGCAACACTTGTCTTAACAGCAAAATCTAGTTGAATCAATTCCAACAAACTTTTCTTCAAAAAATCCGAAGAAAGTTTTCTTACGAGCTGATTAGCAAGTTTTACAGGGTAAGGATGCATTTTCAAGAAACTCACTTGTTGTTGTTCTTGCCATCGTTTTTCTTGCATTAATTTCACTTGGAGATAAAGACGATACGAATTAGTCAAAATTGCCAATATCTTAATCAAATCTTCTCCTTGCAAAGTTAAATCGTGGACTAGTTCACGAGCTTCATCAATTTTTCCTTTAAAAATTAAATCTGTTAGAGCAAATATATTATCTTGTAAAGATTTAGGAACAACTTTTTCTACATCATCAGTGGTTACTTCACGTCCTAAAGCATAAGTTTGTACCAAACCAATATTTTGCTTCATAATTGAAAAGCTATCATTTGATTTTTCAGCAATTTTTGCAAGTACATTTTTTTTCAGTTGAGTGACTTGACCGAAATACTGGATGAGCTCTGAAGTTTTTAATTCTGTGGCTTCTAGTAAATAAGCTTGTGATTTAAGTTTTTTTACAACTTTTAATCGACTATCCAACTTACCATGCAAAATCAGAACAAGCTGAGTTGTGCTAGAGGGATTTTCAAGGAAATTTTCAAAGCGTTTGAGCTGCTTTTCATCCAAGACACTTTTCTTTACAGTTGTTAGATTAACTAGATTTTCTAAGATGACAAGTCTTGAATCTGAAAAAAACGGAAGAGATTCAAGTTCTTCCAGAGCAAGATTAGCATTTGTAGTTGTCAAATCATAATATGCTTGACTTAAATCTGTTGGTTCAAAATTGACAAAATCTAAAATCTGACTTTTCAATTCTTGTACCATATCGTCTGCTTCACCAAAAATAACTAAAATTTGTGGTAAACCCTCATTTTTTATTTTTTCAAATTCATCAAATACACTCATGGATTAGCCACCTTTTTTTAACTTAGCAAGTGCGTGCTATCTTCGCCCTTTGGGCTACGCTGTCCATCCTCGCTACGGTGCTAAAGCACCTAGTCGGAGTGGCAATTCCCCTCCTCTTATAAGGTGGCGGGATAAGCAGCACTAAGCTCTGCTTTCGTTCTACTAACATTGGTGGGGGAGAAAGAATCCCCCACCAATGAAGTAATCACTTCAAAAGTAGTCCCAAGACAACGACTAGCGCAAGAATTACAATTAATATAATTCCGATAAAAGCACCGCCCCTCCCGACACTTCCTAAAAAGCCCCCTGCTCGAGCTTTTCTAATAAGTTCATTATCTGGAACGGCAACTCGTTCCTCAGTACTTTTGTATTTTTCACTTGGGTCAAACTGAGCATAGCCTAAACCGACAAATCCTTCATCCTCGGTAAATTTGTGTCCTTTTATTGCATCATCCCAAGTAACCGCATTGATTTCTCTCACACCTGGGACAACAGAAGAGGACATTACAAATTTATTTTCTCGTAATTTCTGTGAAAGTTTAAGAACTTCACGATTCATCCCTCCACGGATAAATCCTTCATTATCATGGTTTTCAAAAAAATCTAAACGCATTGCCAACTGTCCCAATATTTCACCAACAGGCTCTTTTCGCTCAAGTAATACCAAGCTATAAGCGAGTATTTTCTTTTCTGTGGAGGATAAAAGTTTATCTTGTGACTGCAAAACATCATAGACCTCTTGCATCAAATCCATCTGAAGAGCATGAATTTCAATTTCATTCATCATTTTCCAAAATCTCTCCATCTGGACTTACAAGGACTTTGCGCGGTGTTGTCCCTTTAGCTGGTCCCACAACTCCTTGTGCTTCTAACTCATTCATCAAATCAGACGCACGATTGAAGCCCACCTTTAATGCACGTTGAAGCTGTGCTGTTGAAGCCTTTTGGGCAATGATTACCATATTTCTTGCCTCCTCAAAAAGAGGGTCTCCTGAGCCCGTATTAGAAGCTGAATTCCCAGTCGGGCTTTCCTCAACATCTCCTGGGTCAAAGCTCTCATCATACTCTGCTTCCGACTGTGCTTTGATGAAGTCAACAACGGCTTCAACATCAGCATCAGATAGGAAAGCCCCTTGTAAACGGATGGGGTGATTTTCATCAATTGGTTTGAAAAGCATATCTCCACGCCCAAGCAGTTTTTCAGCACCATTTGTGTCTAAAATTGTTCGTGAATCCGTTCCTGAAGATACTGCAAAAGCCACACGTGATGGAACATTTGCTTTAATTAAACCACTGATGACATCCACTGAAGGACGCTGTGTCGCAAGAATCATGTGAATTCCTGCTGCCCGCGCCTTTTGCCCTAGACGAATAATCGCATCTTCAACTTCTTTACTCGCTACCATCATCAAATCTGCCAGTTCATCTACAATGACCACAATCAAAGGCAATTCCAACATTTTATTCTCAGATTCAGCGTTGTATTTTTGAACCTTTTCATTGTAACCTGCAATATTTCGAACACCATATTGGCTGAAAAGTTCATAACGATTTTCCATTTCATCGACTACTTTTTGAAGCGCTCGTGAGGCTTTTCTAGGATTGGTAACAACTGGTATCAAAAGATGAGGAATATCATTATAAACAGAAAGTTCAACCATCTTTGGGTCAACCATCAAAAACTTAACTTGACTTGGCAATGCCTTCATCAAAATTGATGTAATAATCCCGTTGACAGCTACTGATTTTCCCGAACCTGTTGATCCTGCAATGAGTAAATGAGGCATTCTTGTCAAATCGAAAATGCGCATACCACCGTCTAATGATTTTCCAAGTGGGATCTCCAAAAGTTTGTTGGGATTGGTTTTGCCACCTTCCCACATTTCTCTGAAGCCTACGGTTGCAACTTCAGCATTAGGTATTTCAACACCAACTAATGATTTCCCAGGAATTGGTGCTTCAATACGAACGTCTTTGGCAGCTAGAGCAAGTGCGAGGTCATCTGAGAGATTAACAATGCGTGATACTTTTGTCCCTGTTGCTAATTTAATTTCATATTTTGTAATAGAAGGCCCAACCACTGCTGATTCTACCGTAGCTGCAATACCAAATGATTTAAAAGTTTCTTCAAGAATTCGGATATTTTTACGAACATTTTCACGCTCTCCTGATTGATTTTTGACAGGTATTTCTGCGAGTAAATCAATCGTTGGGAGTTTGTAGTTGCCCTGATAATAAGTAGGAGCAAAGTTTACAGCTTCTTCTGAAGTTTCCTCATCAAAATCTGGGACAGTATCATCTTCAAAGTCTGGGATATTAATAGGAATTTCCGTTGAATTTGCTTCTTCGTTATATGCTCCCTCTGGCTCTATCTCCAGTTGCTTTTCAGCTTCTAACTTTTCCAAAGCTCTTTCTGCTTTCTTGGCTTCTTGTTTTTCTGCGTGTTTAATTTTCCACTTGGCGACACGCTCATGAAGCGCATCACGCATTTTGGGAAATAGTCCTGGAATCAAGAGATAAATCGCAATCAGAAAGAAGATGACAGCAATAATGTAAACACCAACAACTGAAAAAAGTGCTTTAGATGGGCTAAAAATTGCTGCCCCAATAATTCCTGAACCGACGAAATGTGTGACTTTTCCAGACATCAAATCGTTTATCACAAGAGACAAAGTTTGTCCAAAATCTTTTGCAAGTTTAATCTGAAAAATAAGCATTAAACCAATAAAAAATAATATTCCAGCAGGAATAAGACGTTTGTTTTCTCTAAAAATTTGTTTTCTAAAAACGGAAATAATCATTGTAAAAGCAAGCAATATCAAAAATAATATCGCTAATGAGCCAACGAATAATCGTGTGACATTATAAAAAAGCACTCCAACAATTCCAAGACGAAATAGTGCAAATAAGATTAAAATGAGTCCAGCAAAAAAGATAATCATTCTTCTCGTTGCAGCCTTTTTTTGCTGTTCTTTCTTCGTTGTTCTGCGTGTTGGTTTTTTCTTTACAGGCATTTTTTTACTTCACATTTCTTTATTAAACTTACTTAAATTCTGTCAGTATACTGACAGAAAGCTCATCGAAGCTGAGCTTTCTTTTATCCGCCGATTTAATGCTCTCTTTGGTCGCATTAAACTGACAGAAAGCTCATCGAAGCTAAGCTTTCTTTTATCCGCCGATTTAATGCTCTCTTTGGTCGCATTAAACTGACAGCGTTATTCATCTACTTAAGACTTTACTTACAATTATATCATAATTTTGATACAATAAATTTATGGAAAATATCAATAATTATAAGGCGTTAGCCTTCTTTGACTTAGATGGAACTTTGCTCAATTCAAAGAGTCAATTGGACGAGGAAGTCATTCTTGCTCTTCATCAGATTCGTGAAAATGGGGTTCTTCCTTTTATTGCTACTGGACGTGGCCATTTTGAGCTTGATAATATCATGAAACTGACAGGAATTACTGGTGCTGTTGCGATGAATGGTCAGTACATTATTTTGAATGGTGAGACCATTTACAAAGAGGAAATCCCTACTGACAGCGTTGAAAAATTGCTGACGGCGGCAGAACCTCATAATGAAGCTCTTTCTTTTTATGACAGCAAAGGCTATTGGGTAAGCGAATTAACTGATTTTGCTAAGCAAGCCTACTCCTACACTCATATGCCACTTCCTCTGGTTGACCGCAGACGCTATCTGCAAAATGAAGTCAATATGTTGTTAGTGTTGACCAACCAATTGAGCCAAGTTGATTACTATAAAGATGCTGTCCCTGAGCTAAATTTCTTTATGAATTCTCCAAGTTCGATTGATGTGACAAACATTTCAACAAACAAGGGCACTGGAATCAATCACGTCAAGGAGATTCTCGGTTTTACAGGTGAAACTTTTGCTTTTGGTGATGGTAGAAATGATCTCCATCTTCTCGCAGCTAGTGACCACAAAACAGCGATGGGAAATGCCGTGCCTGAACTTAAAGAATTAGCCGATTTTATTTCTACAGCAAATACTGATCACGGTATTATCAACGCTTTCAATCATTGGGGAATTTTGTAAGCTGTCAGTATATTGACAGAAAGCTCATCAAAGCTGAGCTTTCTTTTATCCACCGATTTAATACTCCCTTTGGTCGTATTAAACTGACAGAATGCTCATCAAAGCGGAGCATTCCTTATATCTGCCTATTTAATGTTCTCTTTGGTCGTATTAAACTGACAAATTTTTCATCAGTAAAATTTAATTCATTTACAAATAAAAAGCCTGAAAATCAGGCTTTTTATCAAAGCAAGTGCGTGCTATCTCCGCGCTGTCAATGCTCGCTACGGTGCTACGTGCTTCGCACGCCGTTCTGCGAACGGTCTATGCAACTTCGTTGCTCCGCTGTCCGTTTGCTTAGCGCAGCAAAGATAGCGACTGGAGAAAATGGACAAATGTTTTACAAAACTCCTACTGAATAAGTCTTGACTTCATTTTTAGCTTAAGTCTAAACTTCTGAAAGTTCACGTCTTTTGAAAACAAAAGCAAGGATAAAACAGATAGCAATAGGCAAAGTAATGATAATCCCTGCACTATTGATAGTAGAAGCTAGACCATAAAAAATTCCTAGCACTAAAAAATAGATACGCCAGCCTTTTCCTTTGTCTAATCGCGCAAAAGCAATCCAGTTGAAAATCATCAAAATCAGAATCAGACTAAAAGCAATAATCATGGCTGTAATTAGAAGTTGCATATCTAATCCAGCTTTTTTTAATTCTTCATCAAGTGCTTTGGAATGTTGGAGAACCAGCAGTGTCCAGCCAACAAGCGTACTCCCAAACGCAAGAAGGGTATAAATGATATTGCCAATTAAGGCAAAAATTCTTGACTTAGCCATACTTTCTCATTTCTAATCATGCGAACTCAATTACAAGATGTGAGCAACACCGTCAAGAAATGGAAAAATGTGGTTCTGCTCATAGAGCAGGTTCCATTTTGTCTTCTTTCATAGCTTCTGGTGTTGCAAATTCAATTATAACATAAAAAAATCACTGACAAAATCCTGTCAGTGATAAATATTTTTATCAAAGCAAGTCCGTGCTAACACCTCTACCTAGGTGTAACAACTAGCATATCCATAAGTTGCTAAAGCAACAACGGCTATCCTATCTTAGGTAGGGGATGAAGCAGCACTAAGCCTTGAATTTCGTCCGACTGCCCTAGGGCGTTAGTGCTTTAGCACTTAGGCTTCTGGGACAAGACCACTTCGCCTTGCGACTTTAGTCGATTGCGATTTGAACTTCCGACTTTAGTCGGTTAGTGAAATCGACAGCGGAGCAAAGCGTAGATAGAGCGAATGGATAACGAAGCTTCGCTACGGTGTGACCTCATATCGAAGATGTTAAGCAGGCTGTTGCAGCTTTAGCTGCGTACAGGTCGCTTAGTTGTTACACCTAGAGGTTGTACCCTAGATTCAGTGGTGAGTCGAAACTCCCACTGAATAAGTCTTGACTTCATTATTTGTTCAATGCTTGAGCAGCAGTAATGATGGAAAGTTTATAAACATCTTCTTCATTACATCCACGTGAAAGGTCAGATACTGGAGCGTTTAAACCTTGCAAGATTGGGCCAATAGCTTCAAAGTTACCCAAACGTTGCGCAATCTTGTAGCCAATATTTCCTGCTTGAATATCTGGGAAGATAAAGACATTTGCTTTACCAGCCACTTCTGAATCTGGTGCTTTTTGACGCGCAACAGCGGGTACAAATGCTGCATCAAATTGAAGTTCTCCATCAAGTGCAATTTCTGGATGTGCTTCTTTTACAAGATTAGAAGCCTCTACTACACGGTCAACATCTTCTGATTTACCAGAACCTTTGGTTGAAAATGAGAGCATAGCAACTTTAGGGTCAATGTCAAAAAGTGCTGCCGTTTCAGCTGAAGCAACTGCAATATCTGCAAGAGTTGCAGCATCTGGTTTGATGTTGATTGCACAGTCACCAAATACATATTTTTCATTGTCATCACGACCACGAACCATGATAAATGCGCCCGAAACAGAGCGAACACCTGGTTTTGTCTTGATAATTTGAAGGGCTGGACGCACTGTGTCAGCAGTTGAGTGAACCGCACCCGAAACCATACCATCAGCAATGCCCATAAAGACAAGCATTGTACCAAAATAGTTAGGGTCTTTAAGAATTTCTTTGGCTTGTTCTTCCGTCACTTTACCTTTACGGCGTTCAACAAAAAGTTCCGTCATTTTTTCAAATCGTCCACAGTTTTCTGGGTCATAGATTTCGAAACCTTCTGGATTAATCCCACGAGAAATTAAAGTTTCTGTGACTTCAGATACGTTCCCGATAAAGACAGGAGTAATCAAACCATCTGCATTCAAACGATTTGCAGCACCAAGAATACGTGCATCTGTTCCCTCTGGAAAAACGATTTTTAAGCCTTTGCTGGCAATTTTTTGTTTTAGTGATTCAAAAAGTTCCATTTTGAAATTATTCCTTCTTTCTTAACAATACTCCACGATTATAACACACTTTCACAAAAAAAGTAAGCATTACCAAGGGCATTTTCACGGAGTATTCTTTTGGTTTCGTTTGCTCCTTTTTTCACAAACATCACACGAATGCATTCTTACCTCACATTTTTTGCTATACTAAATCCTATGAACAATGATTACATTTTACCAATAGGCAGCATTGTCCACCTTAAAGATGGAAATATTGACCTCATGATTACAAGTCGCGCTCAACTCTTTAATGACAAGGGAAGACTAGGTTACTTTGACTATGCTGCAGTCTTTTATCCCACTGGTGTCACTGAAGAAAATAAATTTGTTTTCTTCAATCGAGAAGATATCCAAGCTGTCATCTTTGAAGGCTACCGCAACGAAGAAGAAAAACACTTCTCCAAGCATTATGACGAGGAAATCCTCAAAGTACCTTATCCAAAACTCGGTGTAAATTCTGAGCGCGGTGTAGGCACAAAAACAGCGCAAACAGATGACCTCAGCACTAAATTTGGCTTATAAAAAACTGTCAGTTCAATGCGCCTAGGCGAAGCATTGAATCGGTAAATAAAAGACTTGCCAGCATAGCTGAAAAGTCTGTCAGTATACTGACAGACTTCATCCATAAGCGCTCATTGTCCTAAAATACTAGCAATTTTTGTGGTAATAATATCAACACCAACGGTATTAGACACACCTTCTGGGATAATCACATCTGCATAACGCTTCGTTGGCTCAATAAATTGGTGGTACATCGGTTTAACTGCTGCTAGATATTGATTGATGACAGAGTCTAATGTCCGCCCACGTTCCTCAATATCACGACGAATCCGTCTGATAATTCGCACATCATCATCAGTATCTACAAAAATTTTGATATCCATCAAATTTCGCAAACGCTCATCTTCAAGAACCAAAATTCCCTCAACAATCAGCACATCCACAGGTTCTTGTCGATAAGTCTTATCAGACCGTGTATGATTCGCATAATCATAAATAGGAATATCCACAGCCCGCCCATCTTGTAGCTCTTTAAGTTGAGCAATCAAATAATCTGTATCAAAAGCCAACGGATGGTCATAATTTGTCTTTGTCCGCTCAGCAAAAGTCAGATGCGACTGATCTTTATAATAGCTATCATGTTCAATCATTGCAATACGTTCATTGGAAAAAGTTTCTAAAATCGCATGAGAAACACTTGTTTTTCCACTTGCAGAACCACCTGTTACACCAATAATTAATGTTTTTTTCAAAGCACTATACCTTCCAGTAAGATTTTCATCAAAGCAAATGCATGCTATCTTCGCCCTTTGGGCTACGCTGTCCATTCGCTCTATCTCCGCTTTGCTTCGCTGTCGATTCTCGCTACGGCACAAAAGTGCCTAGTCGAAGTCGCAACTCGCTAAAGTGATAAGGCGAAATGGCAATCTTTGAATTTCGTCCGACTGCCCTAGGGCGTTAGTGCCTTAGCACTTAGGCTTCTGGGACAAGACCACTTCGCCTTGCGACTTTAGTCGCCTAGAGCGAATGGATAACGAAGCGAAGCGGAGGTGTGACCTCATATTGAAGATGTTAAGCAGACTGTTCGTACAGGTCGCTTAGTTGTTACACCTAGAGGTTGTACCATAGATTCAGTGGTGAGTCGAAACTCCCACTGAATAAGTCTTGACTTCATTTACCATTCATTAACATTCTACAAAATACCGCGACAATAGCTAATAGCAGCTGATAAAATGATAATTAACCTCAAAATTTCTTCAAACTATTTTACCACAAATCAATTTTTTTGTAAGCAACTGACAGATTCACTAGAGAAATTTGAGCAAAAATTTGATATAATTAAGCTTACACAATTTAGAAACTCGTGAAAAACAAAATCTCTCCAAGATTTTCTATTTTTCATCATTTCTTATCAATCACACTCACATCTTGTTGCTGAGTTCTAAGTAACCTCACACCTTGGTAGATATAGGACACGGGGTTGACACAAGATTTGTCATAAAAAGCACTGGTTATTGTCAATAAAAAATGGAGGAAATTTTATGTTAAAACTAGGAGTAGTAGGAACAAGTTGGATTGCTCGCTCATTCATTGATGCCGCATCTCTCACAAAAAAGTTTACTTTTAGCGCTGTTTATTCAAGACATCTTGACACTGCAGCAAAATTTTCAGCTGATTTTGAAAACGTTCAACAATTTGACCAGTTTGACCAGTTTTTGGCATCTGACTTAGATATCATCTATATTGCTAGCCCAAATGCACTCCATTTTGAGCAAGCAAAAGCTGCGATTTTGGCTGGACACAATGTCATCACTGAAAAGCCTGCTTTCTCAAATCCGTCAGAACTGACAGAAATTATTCAACTTGCTGACGAAAAAAATATTCTCTTTTTCGAAGCTGCACGCAATATCCATGAGCATTCTTTTACGCTCATCAAAGATTTTCTTGCTGACAAAACTATCACTGGTGCTGACTTCACTTATTCAAAGTATTCATCAAAAATGCCTGCTTTACTGCGCGGTGAATTACCAAATAAATTTAACCCCAAATTCTCTGGTGGACTTCTTGCAGACCTCGGCGTTTACCTTTTGTATGCTGCAATCTTCTGGTTTGGAAAACCTCAAGATGCTCACTACGATGCCGTTGTTCTCCCTAGTGGAGTTGATGTTTCTGGCGTCGGCTCGCTTGATTATCATGACTTCAAAGTTGCTATCAAGTGTGCTGGTAATTTTAATAGCTACTTACCCAGTGAAATTTATACCACAGATGGCACACTGATTTTAGATGGTGTTAACGCTATCTCCTCTGCAAAATTCATTGCCCTTGATGGTTCAGAAACAAAAATCGAGCTTACCGCTCCGAAACATTCTCTCTATGATGAAGCAGTAAAATTCGCCGAAATCCTGACCAATAAAGATTTTGAAACAGCTCGCAAGCTCCAAAGCTTTGCCAAAGATGTCGCGAGCACCTCATACAAAATGCGTCAAAGCGCTGGTATCGTTTTTGATGCTGACAAAAAATAATCTTACTCTGTCAGTGCTGACAACATATTGTCAGTATTGACAAAAGCTGATCCCTTAGTTAAGTTGGATATAACGAGAACCTCCTAAGTTCTTGTCGCCGGTTCGAGTCCGGCAGGGTCATATTTAGAAATCAGGTAACTTTATGACCGAGATAAAACTTGGAACAACCTTTTCTGTAAGCACTATCGTTGATGAAAGCAATATCGCAAGTACTGTTGGTAGCGGACTGCTCCCTATCTTTGCTACTCCCATGATGATTGCTCAAATGGAAAAAGCAGCAAGTGAACTACTCGCACCATTTTTGGAAAAGGGTCAAACTTCTGTTGGCATAAAAATTGATGTCAGCCATGACAAAGCCAGCCCCATTGGCGCAACAATTACCACAACAGCAAAAATTATCGCGGTTGACCGCAGACAAGTTGACTTCGAAGTCATTTCTAAAGATGAAAAAAGCCTGATTGGCAAAGGATTTCACAGTCGTTTCATCATAGATAGCCAAAAATTTCTCGAAAAATTGAAGTGATTACTTCATCAGTGGGAGATTCTTTCTCTCCCGCTGATGTTAGTAGAACGAAAGCAAAGCTTAGTGCTGCTTATCCCTCCACCTAAAAGAAGTGGGGAATTGCCACTCCGACTAGGTGCTTTAGCACCGTAGTGAGGATGGACAGCGGAGCCCAAAGGGCGAAGATAGCAGACACTTGCTTGGTTAAAATGAAGTCAAGACTTATTCAGTGGGAGTTTCGTAAAACATTTGTCCATTTTCTCCAGTCACTATCTTCGCTAAGCAAATGGACAGCGGAGCAACGAAGTTGCGCAGACCATTCGCAGAATGTCGTGCGAAGCACATAGCACCGTAGCGAACCCTTTCGCCTTACTGCTTTAGCAGATTGCGATTTGAACTTGCCGCTTTATAGGATACCCGTCTGCGCTAAAGCAGCAACGGATATGCTAGTTGTTTCACCTAGTGGCTTAGTGAAATCAACAGCGTAGCAAATCGGAGATAGCACGCACTTGCTTTGATAAAACTGCTGTCAGTATACTGACAAAACGGTTAGCGTTGCTAACCGTTTTTTTATTCGCTTAAATCGTTCTTATACTGTCTAACTTTTAACCATTCCGCTTAGAAGTTACTTTGCTACGCTGCGCAGATTTAGAGGTGAACTAATACCAGCTTAATCAAACCGAACTGACAGAAAATTTCAGCTACTGATAGATGTTTTTTCAGTCAAAATTTTCCTAATCTGTTCACGCGCAACTACTTCATCCTCACGGTTAACCAAAAAAGTCAAATAATCTCCAGCTTGCAACTCCGTTTTTCCCCTTGGAATCAAATCTTTACCCGACCGATGAATAGAAACAAGTAAAACGCCTTCAGGCAGAGCCAATTGTTCCAGTCTCTTATGATCAGCCTTCGCATCAAATTGCACCATTGTTTCAAACATCATCTGACCTTCTGAAATTTCCTCATCACCATTTCGCGCACTCAACATTCGCTCCAAAAGTGAATCATAAATAGGTTCTGAGCCCAATAAATCAGCAATAACATAAGCTACCAAAGAAACCAGTGCCAAAGGAAGCAAATGGTCAAAAGAACCCGTCATTTCAACCAATAATAGAATTCCCGTCATCGGCGCACGCACAATTGCCGTAAATGTCCCAGCCATTGAAAGAATCACAAAGTTCGCAAATAGATGACTTGGCAAATGAAAAGCTGCCAAAACAATCGTGGCATACACAGCACCCAAACTCGCCCCAAGTACCAAAAGTGGAAAGAAAATTCCTCCTGGAACTCCAGAAGCATAAGAAACCATTGAGATAAAATACTTAGCAATCAAAATCAAGCATAGAAAACCAAGCCCCATTCCGAAACTAAAGGAATCCATCAAAATATGACCACTACCAATAACAATTGGAAAAATCAGTGCCATCAATCCAACACTTAAAAAACTAATCACAACTCGAACAAAAGGCAAGCGAATCTTACTCATCAACCTCTGACTAGAAAGTAAAGTCCAATTATAAAAAGCACCAAAAAACCCTAAAATCACCCCTAATATTAATAATAACCAATAGTCAGAAAGTGCAATAGAACCAGAGATTTGAAAATGAAAAACTGCTCCTTCACCAAAAATAATTCTCGAAACAACATCCGCCACCATCGCAGAAGTCATACAAGTCAACAAAATTAAAGGTGAAAAATATTTAAAAACTTCTTCTAAAGTAAACATGACACCTGATAAAGGGGCATTAAAAGCAGCAGATAAACCTGCAGAGGCACCTGATGCAATCAGAATACGCTTATGCCGTTCTGTTTGCGCCAACCGACCTGATACCATTTGTCCCATAGCAGCTCCCAGTTGAATCGAAGGCCCCTCACGTCCCAGCGATAAACCAGCAAACATTGCTAATGTGCCTGCGATAAATTTAGAAAAAGCAGTCGTAAACCAGTTATTTCTAAAGTAACCTTGCAATTGCCCCTTGACCTGTGGAATACCGGAACCAGAACTCATAGGAAACCACTTCATAAACAAACTCACAATACCAGCAATAATGACTAAAGAAATCACGAGAAAAGGAATGAACATTAAATGCAAAGACACGAAATGATAAATTTCGCGCCCTAACGTTTCCGCCTTCTCCAACGCCAAACGATACAAACTTGCCAAAAAACCTGCAGTTAATCCAACAAGTACGCTCAAAAAAAGAAGGTACAAATTTTTATTGGGTGATTTTTCTATATCTTTAAGTTTCATCACTACTTACCAATACGAATATTTGACTTAGGCTTCAATGATTTTTTAGCAAAATGAGTTGCAACAGCACCTCCACCATGCATTTTATACTCCACCGCCGAAAAACCTGCGCGTTCAAATAACTCTTTTAACAGCTTTGCATTTGGAAAATCTTTAGCTGACTTTTGTAACCAACGATATTCTTCATAAGACTTAGCAAATAATTTTCCAAAAAGTGGCATGATATTTTCAAAATATAACTCAAAAGCTTGCTTGTAAACAGGCAATGTGGGATGAGAGGTCTCAATACAAATTGCCCTACCTCCAGGCTTTAAAACACGGTATATCTCTGATAGTACGGTAAGATAGTTGGGTGTATTTCTAAGCCCATAGCCAATCGTAACCACATCAAACTGCTGATTAGCAAAAGGCAACTCCATTGCATTTCCCTGAATTAACTCAATGTTTTTATCTCCACGCTTAGCAACTTTTGCTTGAGCAATGGCCAGCATATTCTCCGAAAAGTCTAAACCAGTCGCTTGCCCACTCTCTCCTACAGCCTCCGCCAAATCAAGTAGCCAATCTCCAGTTCCACAGCACAAATCAAGCACTTTTTGCCCCGTTAAATTTCCCATTTTTTTCATTGTTTGCGCTCGCCACAAATCATGTTGTTTAAAGCTAATAATTGAGTTCATCTTATCGTAGTCTTCTGAGATTGTATTAAAAATCTCATGCACACGTTCTTCATTTACTTCTGTCATATTTTTATTATATCACACCCCGCAATCACATATTTACATTGAACTATTTTATACTGCCAAGGTTCCCAACATTCTTATCTCTTTATCTATATTAATTACAATATTTTTTAATGAAAAAAGCCCTATATAGATAGGGCAATTTAAAGTTTGACACTACTAAAGTAGAGTAAGCCAACTCTGATGTAGAAATCTACAAAGAAGTTAGATACTGCTTAATTTTATCAAAGCAAGTGCGTGCTATCTCCGCTTCACTACGCTGTCGTTCTACTGCCCTAAGCGTTTTTGACGCTTTAGCGAAATCAACAGTGTGCGAAGCGAGATAGACTTCTGGGATGGGGTAACCCATATTATTGATGTCAATAGACTTTTGCAGCTTTAGCTGCGTACAGATCGCTTAGTTGTTACACCTAGAGGTTGTACCCTAAACTTCAAAGTAGAACTAGCTATATCAAATCATACAATACGTAAAGTCATAAGCATTCAATTATTAATATTTATAGTCTTTTCACTTGATAACCAACTGAAAAGACACTTGCAATCTTTCAATACTTAGTTGTAAACCACCCAGCTACCAGCGGGAAGTTTACTTGCCATAGCAATCTGTTCGCTCAAAGGCATACCAGAATATTCACCATGACCTAGCAATTGAAAAACGCCATAAGCACCTGAACTCGCATTAACACTATCAACTAACCCGTTTGATTCACGAGAGATGATATAAGCCCACTCACTAGCAGAATAACCAGCCGTATTTGCTGTATTAGCCATCATATAATTTGCGAGCGCTTGAATGTCAACTTGTCCAGAATTTTGGCTCATATTGAGTCCATCAGAAACACTTTGTACTGATGTAACTTTAGTAGGTTGTCTTTCAATAATCTTAGTAGATACGGGAGTTTGTTTTACTTTTCCTAGTAAGATATCATTAACTTCTGCTTGGATAACTTTAGCATCAAAACCTTTGTTTGTTAGTTTTGTGATGCGTTCACCACCGTCACCATAGTTTCCATTAATCACCTCCAGCGCAATGTCATGTGTTGATGGAGTAGGGGTGTCTGCATGAGCAATACCACTACTGATAAACATTAACGATGCAACTAATCCAGTTGAAATAGCAACTTTACTTAACTTCATTTAGACCTTTCGATTTCGCCACTAAGAATATTCCATAGGAGTACGATCCAGTATATACCCTATCATCATGGTTACTTCCCATACACATCATAAAGTCTTGAACGCTTGTGTAGGATTACCGTAAGCAGTTTAACGTCATTGCACGCTATGGACGTTACACCTTTAAAATATTCAGCTCTTCTTTAAGATTAAAGGTCTATTAGTGTACTCTAAATAATAAAAAATGCCGTAACATTTATGAGTAGCCAATTCTACTCTCCTTCCCTTAAACAAAACTTAATTAAATTAAGGAATTGTTTTTTGTTTTAATATAAAACGATTACATTTATATTTTTTTTGAAATAAAAAGTAGGCAAAGTCGTAAAACTTTGCCTACTAAAAAACCTTTTTAAAACTACTTTATATTCTCATTTAAAGCGTTTTATCCCTATACTTCATAGTAAAATGAAATATCAGCTTCATTCATTACTTAAATCTTCCCCGTTTGATGCAATCACTTTTTTGTACCAATTAAATGATTTTTTAGGGGTACGTTTCAATGTTCCCTTACCAAAATCATCTCTATCAACGTAAATAAAGCCATAACGTTTGCTCATTTCACCCGTACCTGCAGAAACAAGGTCAATACAGCCCCAAGTCGTGTAACCAAGAAGTTCTACGCCATCAATCTCAACGGCTTTTTTCATCTCTTCAATATGAGCTGCCAAGTAAGCAATTCGATAATCGTCAGCAACAAAACCATCTGAATCAGGTGTATCTACTGCACCAAGCCCATTTTCAACAACAAAAAGTGGTTTCTGGTAGCGGTCATAAGCTGTATTCATTGTGATGCGAAGACCTTTAGGGTCAATTTGCCATCCCCATTCACTTGCTTCCAAATAAGGATTAGTCACTGATTCAAAAATATTTCCAGCAGACTTATCTGCTGCCTCATCTTTTGCCTTTGCCACCCGACTTGAATAATAGCTAAATGAGATAAAATCTACAGTATTTTCCGCTAAAATCTCCAAATCTCCTTCTTTGATTGGAAGTTCAATGGATTCACGCTCTAGCTTTTTAAGAAGATAATTTGGATATTTTCCTCGTGATTGAACGTCAATGAAGAAAAGATTATCTCGATTTTGTTTTTGAGCTTCAAGTACATTATCTGGATGACAGTCAAAAGGATAATATTCTCCTGCAGCTAACATACATCCGATTTTATTTTCTGGGTCAATCTCGTGAGCTATTTTTGTAGCAATCGCTGATGCTAAAAGCTCATGATGAGCCGCTAAATATTTGGTTTGCTCTTTATTTTCTCCTTCTTCAAACACAATACCTGCTCCCATGAACGGAGCGTGCAAGAGCATATTGATTTCATTGAAAGTGAGCCAATAATGAACCAGTCCTTTAAACCGTGTGAAAATCGTACGTGCAAGATTTTCGTAAAATTCAACCATTTTTCGATTACGCCAGCCGCCATATTCTTCGATAAGATGAATCGGACAATCAAAGTGTGTAATGGTTACTAATGGCTCAATGCCTAAACGTTGACATTCTTTGAAGATTTCTTCATAAAACTTCAATCCTTCTTCGTTTGGCTCTTTTTCATCACCTTTTGGAAAAATTCTTGTCCATGCGAGTGACATTCGATAGGTTTTAAATCCCATCTCCGCGAAAAGAGCAAGGTCTTCTTTCCAATGATGATACATATCAATCGCTTCTTTTGCTGGATAATAATGTTCATCATCGAAATCCAAGTGTTTCATTTCTCCCGTAATAATGGGAAATCTATCTTTACCATGTGGTACAACATCAACGTTTGCAAGACCTCTACCTCCAAGGTTATATCCGCCTTCACATTGATTAGCAGCCGTGGCACCGCCCCATAGGAAATCTTTACTAAATGGCATAAATGGTTCTCCTTTTATTTTACTCTTATATTATTCTAACATTTTTCAAAATGATTTAATAGCGTTTTCATTTTTATTTTTAATATTTTTTGATTTACGAAAAAAAGACAATTCTTATTTAGAAGAGTTGTCTTTTGGGGTTCTTCCCAATTTCGTCGCAAGCTAAAATGGTCTGGAACTAGGTCATACCCAGGAGTGCACAATGGATGACAACGTAAAATACGAGCGGTTCCCATTGCTATACCTTTTGTGGCACCGTGTTTTTCTATCGCCTGAATCATATAGTTGGAGCAGGTAGGATAATAACGGCAAGCTGGAGGGAGAGCTGGAGAAATCCAACGCTGATAACCATGCACTGCCTTCACTAATACTTTTTTCATATTTCTTTCATTGGGATGTTTCATAATCCTGTAATTTATCCATCATTTACCAATATTTATCCAACAGTTCGCTGAAATCCAACTCATAGACGACTTGCTTATTTCTGTAAGCTCGGATACTACCGACAAAAGATTGAACTATTGAAGTCACTTATTCTGTCAGTGTCTGGATCATTTCCCTTTTGTCAGTATACTGACAGCTTTGTTTGTTAATGTCTATTTTAGAAGTTGAAGGATATCAGCAACCATTAGTTCTGGTGTGAGGTGATAACGTTCATATAATTCTGATGCGGGTACGGAATCATTAAATTCACGTTTTGCGCCAAAATTCAAAACTTTTACATCATATTTTCCGAGGAATGACGCTACTTTTTGACCGAATCCTCCGTCTAAAATTCCATCTTCAATAGTGACAATAACCTCATGATTTTCTGTCAGTGCTGACAGAAATGTTTGATCTAAATCATTGACAAAAAGTGGATTGACAAGTGTTGCTTCAATTCCCGACTTGGAGAGTTCTGAAACGATTTTTTCTCCATGAGAGTATAAGCCACCAAGCGCCAAAATTGCGACTTTTTCGCCGACTTTTTCCATCTGATAAGATGGTTCTGAATAGTCTGTCAGTACTGACAAACGTGACTCCACACCATGTTCTGGCATTTGAATCACAACTGGCTCTTCATGCTGTGCAAGCGCCCAGTCAAGCATAGACAGTAATTCTTCCTCCGAAGTTGGCGCGAGATATTTAAGATTTGGAATATTAGAAATCCATGTCATTGCTGATGAACCTTGGTGTGTCTTATCAGAACCAGAAATCACACCACCTTTGACAATGATAATTGCTGGTTCTTCATTAATTGCGACATCATGCCAAAGTTGGTCGTAAGCACGTTGTAAAAAGGTCGAATTATGGAAAATAATTGGGCGCGCACCATAAGCCGCCATTGCTCCACCAAAAGTAATCGTGAACTGTTCAGCAATTCCTGCATCAATATAGCGTTCAGGGTATTTGCTGGCAAATTGTTTCAGACCAAAAATCCCTGGAATTGCGGCATTAATAGCGACAAGTGGTAGACCTTCTGCCATTTTTTTATCCAGATAATCAAGCATGACACTTATGTAAGATTTTGTAGATGGTGCTGCTTTTAAAGCACCTGTTTCTAAATCAAATGCCCCACGCCAGTGAAAATTTTCTTTATTCTCAATTGCTGGTGCATAGCCATGTCCTTTTTCGGTGTGAATATGTAAAACAATGGGATGATTAATGTCTTTCACTTCTTCAAAAAGATGAATCAACGCTTCAATATCATTTCCTTCTTCAAGATATTTATAATCTAAACCGAAGGTTTTAAAGAAGTTATTTGCTGCCGCTCCCTTTGTTTCACGTAACTCAGCAAGATTACGATATAAACCACCATGATTTTCAGCAATTGACATTTGATTATCATTAAAAATAATAATAAGATTACTATCAAAATCCCCTGCGTTATTTAACGCTTCCATAGCAAGTCCGCCAGAAATTGAACCATCTCCAATCACTGCAATAATATTTTCTTTGTTTCCTTTCAAATCGCGTGCCTTAGCAAATCCTAAAGCGTTTGCCACAGAAGTTGAAGTATGACCTACAGTGAAGAAATCGTGCTCAGACTCATGCTGACTAGTATAGGGAGTAATGTCATGAAAGTGTCCATCAGTAAAACCAGCCTTGCGTCCCGTCAAAATCTTATGAGGATAAGTTTGATGAGAAACATCCCAGATAAACTTATCAACAGGTGAATTAAAAACTTTGTGTAGAGCAATTGTTAACTCTGTTACTCCAAGATTAGGACCAACGTGCCCCCCGACATTTGAAACTTTATGAAGCACAGTAGCACGTACTTCAGTGGCTAATTCATTAAGCTCTGAAATTGTCAAATTTTTTACATCCGCAGGTGTATTTACTTTATCTAAAATTGACATTTTTTCTCTTTTCTAATTATTTAAGTAAGATATCTAATAGGCAAACTTGATGTCACCACATACTTTGTCCCATCAAGTTCTATTTTGTAGTTTTCGTATTATAAAATACACAAATATTATCTTTTATTTTACAACTTTTGGAAAATTTTTGCAGGATTAACCATCGAATTGTCCAAACGAATTCTTATGATAAATTTTGTCCCTTGTGGTTGATTGTCCTCAACAGAAATTTTACCGTTATAAGCGTCAACAATTTGTTTCGCTAAGGATAGTCCCAAGCCCAAACCACCTTTTTGCCTTGTGCGTGCTTTATCTACACGGAAAAAGCGGTCAAAAATCTTCTTTTTATCGTCGTTAGAAATTCCTTCACCATTATCAGCGACTGTAAAAATTAAGTTTCCTCCATTTTTTTGCACATCAAGTGAAATCTCCCCGTCATCATCAGTATATTTCAGCGCATTATCAAACAGAATAGTCAATAACTGCTTAATCAAAGCTTGGTCTAAATTTATTGTTCCTTCTAATTTGACCGTTCCTGTAAACAGTTTTCCTGCATTTTCAGCAAGCATTTCATAACTATTGAAAATCATCTCAAAAAATGCTGCTGTTGTTTCTTCTGGTTCAATCTTAATTCCTGATTCACGACGAGCTAAGTTGAGCAGATTAGTGGTCAAAAGTCGCATATTTCGAACTTCTGACAGACTTTCAGAAATATTTTCCGATTCATCAATGATTGTCGCTGTCGGTTTTTGAAATAAAAGTTCCAACCGATTTTGCAAAATAGCGAGTGGAGTACGTAATTCATGAGAAGCATTTTCCACAAATTCCTTTTGCTTCTCATAAGCAGATAGAATTGGTTTCAAAGTCCAATTAGCAAGATAAAGACTAATCACAACTGATAAAAGCCAAAAAGCAACCATTGTCGTTAAAATAACAAGCATAGCACGACTCATCGCATCTTGAATTTGGTCAACATTTGAAAAGACCTGCACATAGGCTGGGGTAATGCTACCATCATTGTTTGTAATGACAATTTGCGTTGTTAGATAGCGATAGTGCCAATCTGCACCATAGGGATTATGCACGGAAATTGTCCGAATCGTATTAATCGCATTTTTATTTAATTTTACTGCTTTTTTTAGATGACTAAGAACAAAATCTGATGGTCCCATATCAGTAGAGGCTGGGTAAAACTATGTCCATCAGCATCGTAGAAAAGTACACTATTCGTCGGACCATACGCTCCTTGGCTTTGCAAACTTCCTGTTCCAGTTTGATTATTTGCTGCATCTTGCAAAAAAGCCGAATTACGCGCTAAATCCTGTAAATTTTGGTCTGTTGCTTTATACATCCCAATCTGCATTACTTGAATGATGATAACTGCCAAAGCCACAAAAATTACTGTAAAAGCTAGAAAAAAATGAAGGAAATTTTTCCCATCATTTTTCACAATCGCTGAAGACTTAACTTTTTTAATTATTTTCTTCAAATTTTCTCTTTTCCATTTCGTCAGCACTACAACTCATTCGTCATTCAGCTCTCTTTGAGGATAAGATTTACTGACAGACTTATAACAGTTTTGTCAGTACTGACAGAAATAATTTTTATCAAAGCAAGTGCGTGCTATCTCCACCCTTTCGGGCTCCGCTGTCGATGCTCGCTACGGTGGCAATCGCAATACTCCGACCTCTTAGGTCGGAGATAAAGCAACACTAAGCTTTGAGTTTCGTCCCACTGAATAAGTCTTGACTTCATCGCAAAATATATCCTACATTCCGCAAAGTAGAAAGATTGTTAACAAACTCTGTATCTTTCAACTTTTTACGTATTTTGCTCATATATACTTCAACAACCGTAACAGTAGTATCGCTATCATAACCCCAAATTCGGTCAAAAATTTGTTCTTTAGGCAGGATAACATTTTGATTTTGCATCAGATAAACGACCAAATCAAACTCTTTACCAATCAAATCTACTGGTGTATCATCTACCATCGCTGATTTATTCGAAAGATTCAAGCGAACATTACCATAAGAAAGTCCATTGGAATCTTCAAGTTTTCCTGTGCGTTTTAGCAGTGCCTGAATACGCGCTCTTAACTCGTCAAGATAAAAAGGCTTTGTCAAATAGTCATCAGCACCAATATCAAAACCGTGCATCTTATCATCTAAGGATTCTTTTGCTGTCATGATAAGAACTGGCGTATCAACATTTTTTCCGCGTAATTCTTTCAAAACTTCAAAACCATTTTTTTCTGGCAACATCAAATCTAGCAAAATCAAATCATAGATTCCAAGCTCTGCTTCGTATAATCCTTCAATCCCATCATAGACTTGCTTTACTTCCGCAAATGATTTTAAGAAATCATAAACAGACTTGGATAACGATAAGTCGTCCTCGACCAACAAAATTTTAATCATCGGATCCATCCTTCTTCACTTTTTTGAGCTAAAATCATTTTTCTTATCTCATGCTTTTATACTAGTTCATCTCTGTAGCCATAACTATACTGCTTTGTGACAATTTTCTCATTTTATAGGTTTTAAAAATAGCATCAAATGCAAGAAATAGTTTGCGTAAACGCAAACTCCAATTTCTAAAAGAAGCTTCTAAAAATTAAACCATATTAGAACGTTACAATATAAAAAAACATTCAAGAAATCTCTAGTATTTTTACTTATATTTGTAAAATATACTCTCGCTATTTTTCAAATAAAGCTGATAAGAACGCGCTCACCCTTTCTTTTATTTTATACTATTATGCCGTTTTTGTCTTGTATTAAACTTAATCAATACTGAAATAAAACTAAAACAATTATTTTGAATTCTTCTGATAACCCAAACAATATTTTTCTCCAAATTTCGTAGTTGAAGTGATTACTTCATTGGTGGGAGATTCTTTCTCCCCACCAATGTTAGGGCACAACCTCTAGGTGTAACAACTAAGCGACCTGTACGCAGCTAAAGCTGCAACAGTCTGCTTAACATCAAAGATATGAGGTCACACCGTAGCGAAGCTTCGTTATCCATTCGCTCTATCTCCGCTTTGCTACGCTGTCGATTTTGCTAAGTTGCTAAAGCAACAAGCTCAAATCGCAATCGCTGAAGCGCTAAGACCCTAGGGCAGTAGAACGAAAGCAGAGCTTGCTACTTCGCCTTATCGCTTTAGCGATTTAGAGCGAATAGACAGAGTGCTGCTTATCCCGCCACCTTATAGAGGTGGGGAATTGCCACTCCGACTAGGTGCTTTGCCTTTTGCTCTTGCTGCTTTAGCAGCTAAGTAAACGGACAGCGGAGCAACGAAGTTGCGTAGACCGTTCGCAGAACAGCGTGCGAAGCACGTAGCACCGTAGCGAGGATGGACAGCGGAGCCCAGCACGCACTTACTAAGTTAAAAAGATTCCAAAGACAAGCTTCGGAATCTTTTTAACTCTATTATTTTTTGATTTTTGTTGATTCTCTCAAAATAAGCTCGAAAGGAATAATTGTTTTCTCAGGCAAAAAATTCTTATCATTGGACAAATCTAAAAATTTTTTGACCGCAGCTGCGCCTAACTGCTCAATATGAATATCAAAAGTCGTCAAATAAGGATGTAAAATTGATGCAAAAATCGAATTATTGTAGGTAATCATGCTGACATCGTCAGGTACTTTCAATCCAATTTCTGACAAACGTTCCACCACTTTCAACGCTAAGACGTCATCCATGACGACAAGAGCTGTTTCATCTTCTAGCATGAAGTCTTTGTTAAAAAATATAAGACGTTTTGTCAATCCTAATCGGTTCATCTCATCTTTGAAACCTTGATAACGTTCTTCGTAGACTTCTCCTTCTGTAGTATCAGTGACAAAGGCAATTTTTTGATGTTGAAGTTCAGCCAAGTGTCTGACTGCTTCTCTTCCCAAAAGCATATTATCATTATCCACATGCGTAATCTCATTTTGCCGTTCAGAAGGTGTTCCAACTAGCACAAATGGAATATCATTTTCTAAAAGATAGTCACGAATTTCATCTCTTTTCCCTGCATATAAGATAATAAAACCATCCACTCGCTTCTCTGAGTATTGTAGCTCAACTTGTTTTTTTAATTCTTTGGTTGAATGCCCTGTTGCAATAGCTACTGATACATTGTAATCACGAGCCGTTTCATTAATCGAGGTCAATATTTTCATAAAGAAAGGCTGACTGGCTTTATCACTTACAGGGGAAAGACAACGCCAATGGTGTTTGTTTTACCTGAAGCTAAAATTTGAGCAGCTGCATTTCTCCTGTAACCTAAGTCTTGCATTGCTTTACGCACTTTAGCTTTGGTTTTATCGCTAATTTCTGAGCTGTCTTTTATGACTCGACTTACGGTCGAAGCATTTACTCCAGCTTTTTTTGCTACATCTTTAATTGTTACTGCCATTTTCGTCTTCTGAGCAATGCCCAGACTGGATAAATCCAGCACTCCTTTCTTTATTTTTTTTCTATAAAAAGCGACAATGCTCTCGTTTTACTCATAACCCTTGGGCTTATTATGAAGTCAAGACTTATTCAGTGGGAGGCTCGTAAAACATTTGTCCTTTTTCCCTAGTCGCTATCTTCGCTGCGCTACGCTGTCCGTTTGATTGCCATTTGGCGTTGCCTCTATTCTTGTCACTTTAGTGACCTAGAATAGAGGACAAATGTTCATCGGCACTTTAGTGCCTTACAGCCAATGCCTTTTGTTCTTGGGCTTTTAGCCCTAAGCAAACGGACAAATGTCCTATGGTCATGCGAAGCTAGCTGCTAAAGCTGGCATCTTCGCTGCGCTCCGCTGTCGATTTCACTAACCGACTAAAGTCGGAAGTTCAAATCGCAATCCAGCAAAGCTGGCAAGACGAAATGGTAAGAGCAAAAGGCGATTCGACTGATAAAAGGGCGACTCCCCGCTGAATTTAGGGTATAACCTCACATTTTCAATATGAGGTTACACCGTAGCGAAGCTTCGTTGTCCATTCGCTCTATCTTCGCTTTGCTCCGTTGTCGATTTCACTAACCGACTAAAGTCGCAAAGGCGGAGATAGCACGCACTTACTTCGATAAAAAACTTATCTTTTTATAATCTTGTTCCATTTTGCTAAAAGTTTTTCAATTTGTCAACCTTTGATTACAATTTTTTATTTTATATTTGTTTTATAGTTTGTTTCTAAAAGAATTTTTTCATTGTAAACTTCAAGTTCTATTGGCTGACCTTTAAGGAGTTCGATTTCGATTGTGTCGGAAACAGAGATTTTTAATAAACGTCCACGATAATTGATATGGAAATTGTAAGCCGTCCAAGCTTCTGGTAAAAATGGAGCAAAACTTAGCTGACCTTCCCATGTTTTCATTTGAGCAAAACCATGAACAATGGCTAACCATGAGCCTGTCATTGAAGTGATGTGAAGTCCATCTGCTGTATCGTTATTGTAGTTATCAAGGTCTAAACGTGCTGTACGTTCATACATCTCTACTGCTTTAGCTTCCATTCCAAGCTCGGCAGCAAGAATCGAGTGAATAGATGGAGATAACGAACTTTCATGAACAGTGAGTGGTTCATAAAATTCAAAGTTACGGCGTTTTTCTTCCAAGCTAAACTTGTCTCCAAAGAAATAAATCCCTTGCAATACATCTGCTTGCTTGATGTACGGACTGCGCAATACTCTGTCCCAAGACCAGTTTTGATTAAGCGGCAAGTTTGATGGATCAAGCTGCGCTACTGGTGTTAAGTCCTTGTCAAGATAACCATCATGTTGGACAAAAATACCTAATTTTTCATCCTCTGGATAGTACATTTTTTCCACGATTTCTGACCATTTTTCAAGTTCTTTTTCTGAAACTTTTAGATCAGGACGAGGAAATTTTGCTAGATTTTCACTGGTGTAGGTGAGAACCCATGCGGCTAACTTATTGGTATACCAATTGTTGTTGATATTGTTTTCGTATTCGTTAGGTCCTGTGACGCCATGAATCATGTATTTATCATTTCGTTCTGAATAATGCACGCGGTCCGCCCAAAATCTTGCAATTTCAACTAGAACTTCCAGACCTTCATGAGCAAGATAGGTTTCATCACCCGTGTAATTGGTATAATTATAAATTGCATAAGCCATCGCGCCATTACGATGAATTTCTTCAAAGGTGATTTCCCATTCATTGTGACATTCAACTCCTGTGAATGTAACCATTGGATAGAGCGCTCCAGCTAAACCTTGTTGACGTGCATTATGTCTGGCTTGTGGAAGCTGTATATGTCTATATTTCAACAGATTTTTTGTGACTTTTTCATCAGCCAATGCGAGATAGAGTGGTACTGCATAAGCTTCTGTGTCCCAATAAGTCGCTCCGCCGTATTTTTCGCCTGTAAATCCTTTAGGTCCAATGTTCAAGCGTGCGTCTTCACCATAATAAGTGCTGAAAAGTTGAAAAAGGTTGAAACGTATTCCTTGTTGTGCTTCGTCAGAGCCTTGAATCTGTACGTCAGCGATTTCCCAACGTTTTGACCATGCTTCTATCTGTGCTGTACGAAGTTCTTCATAGCTAATTGCTGACAAAGACTCTATCAAAGCTACAGAAGTGTCTGTCAGTGCTGACAGATTGTCATAATCACGACTTGTCAGCACCAAAACACGTTTTTCAAAAGTTAATGTTTGGCCTGCTGGCAAGATTTCTTCGTAAGTATCACTCACGTTGTCGTCAGCAGATTTTTGAGCGGTCAGTTGTAAACTTCCTTTGAAATCTTGATGGGCAAGGACCGTAAATTGTTCTACACCAAAAGGATTTGGAATGGTTTGACTAATGAGATAAGAACCGTGTTCTGTATTACCTGATTCATAGGTATTCCAGAATTTTTCATCATAGTTGGCATCTTCATTACGAACATCAGCATCTATAAATGACTCTACCCGCACACTGTGCATTTGCCCATCAATATTTTCAAAGTTAAAATGGAAAACTGCGAGTTCTCGCGTTGCAATTGAGAAAAAGCGCTCAACTGTCACGCGCACACCAGAAAAAGAATAACCATAGCTCAATATTCCCTTTTCCATGTCCAATGCTAAATCAAAATCTGTTACTGGACTTGTTGCTAAATCAACTTCTTTTTTATCTATAAACAGACGAACTTTGGAAAAATTCAGAGCGTTGATTGCCTTCCCAAAATATTCTGGGTAACCATTTTTCCACCAACCCACACGAGTTTTATCTGGAAACCAGACACCTGCGATATAAGTTCCTTGATGATGGTCACCACTGAAAGTTTCGCTAAAATTTCCACGCATTCCCATGTAGCCATTTCCGATGGAAGTCAGGGATTCTTGCAATCTTCGGTCTTCTTTTTCGATTTGATGGGCCGTAATTTTCCAAGGATCAATTCCCATAATTCTCTTGATTTGTTTCATTTTTACTTTTATTTTTCCTTTTCTATAAGATGTGAGTCCGACTGTTTTGAAAGGTTGAAAAATGCCACTTGGCTCTTTACGCGAAAGCAGTATAGCTTCGCATGACCATTGGCTGTAAGCTACTAAAGCAGCAACGCCAAATGGCAAGCCAATGGACAGCGTAGTAGTTGCACTACGGAGATAGGAAAGCTGGAGGTTCTGTCGCAGACAGGTTCACAGATTTATCTTTTTTCACACCTTTCAAGGAGGATGAACTCAGTTGATTAAGATGTGAGGAGCGCTCGTTCAAAAGCGTAGCGATTTAGGAAATTGGATGGTTCATGCGAAAGCACGGTTCTCCAATTTATCTCGCCTAGCTTTTAGCGCTCCGAATTCAACTGAAGTGATTACTTCATTGGTGGGGAATTGCCACTCCGACTAGGTGCTTTAGCAGCGTAGCGAGGATGGATAGCGTAGCCCAAAGGGCGGAGATAGCACGCACTTGCTAAGTTAAATCTTTTGATAAACATGATATTCCCATGCTTCTAGTAGCATTTTGGTTTGAAATTGTCTGTCAGCACTTCCCAAGATATGCTGGTAATTTCTGTCAGTACTGACAGAAGTTTTATCAAAATTCAGATGTGCTTTTTTCGTTCCTAAATTGACCATAATCAAAAATTCATCACGTTCATAGACAAATGCCTGCAAGTGTCTAGCAAAATGGAAACGAACGGCTCCATCAGAAATTGCTTTCTCATCGTGCCGCAGATGAATCAGTCTTTGATACAGTTCCGTCAGCACTGACAGACTTTCTGAATTTACTGTTTTAAAATTTGGATTAATCTCCATCCACGGCTGACCTGTCGTAAAACCTGCATTTTCATCAAGCGACCATTGCAAAGGGGTACGTGCGTGTTCACGACTTCCCGCAGTCACTTTTTTTAGTGCATCATCTGCTGACAGATTTTCTGTCAGTAACGCTTGATAATGATTTTTAACTTCCTCTGCACGCAACTGACTACTGTCAGTAAATGGAAAATTGGTCATGCCAAATTCTTGACCTTGATAAATGAAAGGGGTCCCCCGCAACAACATATAACTGACCGCAAGTGCTTTTGCTGATGCAAGTGAGCCATCACCAAAAGTGTCAATACTTCTAGGCTGGTCATGATTTTCAAGATAGAGCGCATTCCAACCCTCTGCTTGTAAGTCCTCCTGCCAACGCATAATCACTTTCTTGTAAGCATAAATTGAACCTGTACCATCACCATTTGATTTGCGCGTGTTATGTTCAAGCTCAAAAATCATGTTGATGTAACCTGAATCATTTGTCCAGCTTGAAGCCTGATGTGAGCGAACTCCTGAAGCTTCACCAACCGTAAGAGCACCATACTCATCAAAAATTTTCTTCAAATCATCCATGTATTGCTCAATGCCCGCAACATTCATGAACGGCTGCCACGGACCATCGCCTTTCCATGATTTAATTTTAAAATCCCACGGTTCTTTTTGAATATGAGAAATAGCATCTAATCTAAAGCCGTCAATCCCAAGCTCTAACCACCAGCGAATCATACGATAAACTTCTTCTCGTACTTTAGGATTTTTCCAGTTTAAATCTGGTTGCTCTTTTGCAAAAACATGAAAATAAGCCTGTCTGGTCGCTTCATCATAAGTCCACGCTGAACCACCAAAAAACGAAATCCAGTCATTTGGCATCTTCTCATCTATCGCGTCTTGCCATAAATAATAGTCGCGATAAGGATTATCTTTCGACTTCTTGCTCTCTAAAAACCACGGATGTTGATCAGAAGTATGATTGACAACCAAGTCCATGATTACTTTTATACCAACTTCATGAGCTTTTGTAAGCAAAATTTTGAAATCATCAAGACTTCCAAACATCTCATCAATCGCATAATAATCTGCAATATCGTATCCACCATCAAATTGTGGACTTTTGTAAATTGGATTGAGCCAAATAAAATCAACCCCCAACTTTTTCAGATAAGTTAATTTTTCAATAATTCCTTGAATATCGCCGATGCCATCACCATTTGAATCCTTAAAAGATTTCGGATAAATCTGATAGCCAACGGCAGAATGAAACCAATTTTTATTCTTTTTCATTAAACCTAATCTCTGTCAGCACTGACAGAATTTTCCTTTTACTTCGTCAAAATTACCGTGCTGTATGCCGGAATTGTCAACTTGTCATCTGTGAGTTTTGCTACTCCACCTTTGATGTAAAGTCCATCAGAAAGCTTGTTTCCAATGACTGCTTTAGGTAATTTCACAGTAACGGCGTCAGTAGCCGAAAAATTATTGACAATCGTTAAGTCTTGCCCGTAATTAATGACAGATAAGCTATCATTACTGACAGAAACTGATTTGATTCTGTCAGCAGCAATTTCTGGATATTTTTCCTTTAATCGTAAAATTTTCTTATACCAATTAAGCAAAGAATCTGGATTGGCTTCTTGTTGCGCAACTGAACCACCAAGTGTCGTAGCTGTCATATCACTTCCAGGCACAGAAACACTTGCTTTTGGCGAATCTTTGCCATTAGCAGTCCAAGGCATTGGCAAACGTTTATTTTGGTCAACTCCTGAGCCACTCATTCCTAGCTCCTCTCCATAGTAAATAAATGGATTGCCTGGCATGAGCAAATAGCTTGATGCTGCCATTTTAGATTCAGGTAGCGTATTTGTGAAATTAATCGCTCGATCCATATCATGATTGGTCAAAAACGGTGCATCAATTGCCATCGGATTTGCTTTATGAATCTCGTCATCCCAAGCCGTTTCCCCCTCTGCAAAAGTTGAACCTTCACCATACATCAAAGCATTCACCAATGGACTGTTATTATTATTTAAAGCATTGGGAAAAGCAAACAGCGAATTAATCTTCGAAGCATAAAGTGATGTAATATCATCTGCACTTGCATAATCCTCGCCTACAACATAAGCCTTTTTATCTTGAGAATGAATTGTCTTCATCAACCAACTCGAAAATTTAACCGTGTTTTTATCCACAGATGTGCCATAATAATAAGCCATACCATCTAAACGAAAGCCCGAAACCCCTTTGTCCAGCCAAAATTTTGTGATTTTTGCGATTTCTTTTTTAACCTCTGGATTGGATAAATTCAGGTCTGGCATAGATTTGTCAAACTCTGACTCATAGTACTTTCCATTACTTGCCAAGTTATAGCCTTGTTTTGCCCTATCTGACCAATTGTAATAATTTACATATTTTTTATCGCCAGCAAGCGCCTTTTCAAACCACACATTGTTTGTCGCTGTGTGATTAAATGGCATATCCAAGATGACTGCAATTCCACGTTTTTTCGCCTGTGCAATCAAATTTTCAAAATCTGCCATTGTTCCCAATTTTGGATTGATTTCTTCATAATTTGTCACATCATAACCGTGATAACTAGGACTTGCAAAAATAGGTGTCATCCACAAGCCCTGAACTTTTAAATCCGTTGTTGATTGGGGATTTCCAGTGTTCAAATAATCTAAATGCTGAGTGACACCATTCAAATCTCCTTGCCCATCAGCATTTGAATCCGCAAAAGAACCTGTAAAAATTTCATAAAAATTGCGGTATAAATTTGGACTCACTTTTGTACTGACAGCTTTTTTGTCAGTACTACTCGCTTGCGAATTTGTCTTTTGGCAAGCTGTCAGTACTGACAGAGCAAGAATACTCGCTGACAAAACAATGATTTTACTTTTCATGATACTTTCTCTCTTCATTTTCCCAATAAAGACGGTCTGTTTCCGAAATTTCGCGTAAGACACGCGCAGGATTTCCTACTGCAATCACATTTGCAGGCAAATCCTTTGTCACAACACTTCCAGAGCCAACAATCGTATTTTCGCCAATCGTAACCCCAGGATTGACAATCACACCAGCACCGAGCCAAACCCGATGGCAAATCGTAATCGCCTCTCCTAACTCTAACCCACGCACACGAACCCCAGCATCAATCGGATGACTGGGTGTAATCAACTGCACACGAGGTCCAAACATGACATCATCACCAATCGTAATCGGTGCTACATCAAGAAAGATACAGTCCATATTGGCATAAAAACGCTCACCAATCTTTGTGTTAAAGCCATAATCAACATAAAGCGGCGGATTGACATAAATTTCTTCACCAGTTTGTCCAAATAATTCTTTTTCAAGCGCAACGATTCTATCTCTTTCCAGTAAACTCATTTGATTGATTTTTTGCGCCAAAGCACGTGATTTCCTTGGACGGTATTCTGGTTCAATCTTGCCTGCATCGTAAAGCTCGCCTGAAATCATACGTTCGTATTCAGAAGTCATTTTTCACCTCACATCCTCTTTCTCCTAATTTTGTCGCTGATAGTTACTGCAAAATTCTGTCAGTTTAACCAAGCAAGTGCCTGCTAAATCCCCACCTTTTTAGGTGGAGGGATAAGCAGCACTAAGCTTTGCTTTCGTTCTACTAACATCAGTGGGAGAGAAAGAATCTCCCACTGATGAAGTAATCACTTCAATACGCCCAAAGAAAGTATTAAATCGGCAGATAAAAGAATGCTCAGCTTTGATGAGCATTCTGTCAGCGTACTGACAGAAAAAATTTTCACATTAGATTAATAATCACTAAAATTAGAAGAATATCGACAGTTACTCCAATAATCCACGCCAACCAAAAATACCATTTTCGCGTCTTATGATGGCAAATCTGTCCTGCCAAAATTGCACCAAGACCTCCGCCAATGACCGCCTCTGTCAGTAAAACTTTCTCAGGAATACGCCACAAATGGTGTACTGCTTTATACTTGTCCACCGCATAAAAGCCAAAAACTATGATGTTCCAGGCTAGTAAAATCCAAAGGAAAATCATCCTTTATCTCCTATCCTTTGACAGAATTCTGTCAGCATTATTCTACTTCGCAGACAAAAGCTTCCCAAGGTAGCAAGTTCATTCGAGAAAGTTCAGGCATAAATTCATAATTGTGAATCAGCAACTCCTTGCTTACAAATCCCGTCAAAAAGCTATTTTGCTCATCAGATAAATTAACTACAACCAAATATTTTTTCCCTTTATACTTGCGTAAATAAGCAAAAACATCCCGCTCACTATCCAACAGCTCAAAATCACCATAAACGACCCAGTCATTCTGACGGCGAAGTTCGATTAACTTTTTATAAGTGTAAAAAACCGATTTTTCATCTTTGAGCGCACGATCAGCATTAATTTCCAAATAATTTGGATTGACAGAAAGCCACGGATTTCCCTCTGTAAATCCTGCATTTTCATCAACAGACCATTGCATTGGAGTTCTGGCATTATCACGTCCCACACGACGAATCGAATCCATAATCTCATCTTCTGAGTGCCCTTGCGAAAGACGCTCTAAACGCATATTTCTCGACTCAACATCATTAATTTGTTCAATCGACTCAAAAGGAAAATTCGTCATACCGAGTTCTTCTCCTTGATAAATATAAGGCGTTCCTTTCATCATATGAAGTAAAATAGCAAAAGCTTTCGCTGATTCCACGCGATATTTTCTATCATTTCCCCAATTTGACACAATGCGAGGAAGATCATGGTTGTTCCAAAAAAGTGAGTTCCAGCCTTTTTCGAGCGCCTGCCATTTGGAAAAAACTTCCTTCAGCAACGGTACAGAAAACTCCTTCTTGTCCCATTTCTCTCCCTCATCCAGATAAGTATTTGTGATATGTTCAAATTGAAAAACCATTGACAATTCCGCACGTTCAGGATTAGAGTAAAGCTCTGCAATTTCTGGTGTTGCTCCCCAAGTTTCGCCGACTGTAAGCAAATTTTTATCCCCAAAAGTTGCTCGGTTCATTTCTTGCAAATATTCATGTAATTTTGGACCATTTCCAGTGATTTCTTGATCAATTTCTTTTCCAATCAAATCAATAACATCCATACGGAAGCCACCAATTCCCTTGTCAATCCAGTAATTCATCATGTCATAAACTTCCCTGTGAACTTTTTCGTTTTCCCAATTTAAGTCAGGTTGACGTTTACTGAAAATATGCAAAAAATATTGACCAGTTTTCTCATCAAATTCCCAAGCCGAACCTGAGAAAGTTGATTTCAAACCATTCGGCTCATCACGCCAGATATAATAGTCACGATATTTATTATCACGCGAACTTCGTGCTTCAACAAACCAAGCGTGTTCATCCGAAGTGTGATTGACCACCAAGTCCATCACAATCTTAATCCCACGTCGCTCCGCTTCAGCAAGCAACTGCTCCATATCTTCCATTGTTCCAAAGACATCCGCAATCGCCTGATAATCTGAAATATCATAACCATTATCATCCATCGGTGATTGGTAGACAGGCGATAACCAAATTGCACCAATCCCTAACTCTTTCAAATAATCAAGCTTTGAAATAATCCCTTGCAAATCGCCAACACCATCATTATTACTATCCATAAATGACCGCGGATAAATCTGATAAACAACTGTCTTTTGCCACCAATTTTTTTCCATAAGTTAACTCCTAAAAATGTCAAACTACTCACTGACAGCTTTCAAAATTTTCTGTCAGTAAAAAATTAATTTCTGTCAGCAAAATATCTTGCTGACAGAATCATAAATTATTTATAAATCACAAAACCATATTGTAAAACATTCTTACCATCTATCAAATTAGAGAATACAATATTTTCAGCTGAAAAATAAGCTGGTTTTTCCCCAATATTGAAAACAGCTTTCAAGTCTCCACGTTTAAACTTAACAATACCATTTTCATTATCGACAATTTTCCACTCAACATCAGAATCACTTAAAATCTCTTGATATTCATGACGAAAAGCAACCAATCCTTTGAAAAATTCAAACATATTTTCATCTTGAAATTCCTTTTCCCACGGCATACATTTCCGACACTCTGGGTCCATACCACCAGTAACAGCGTACTCATCGCCATAGTAGATACATGGCACACCAGGCTGTAAATAAGTAAAAGTCTCCACAAGTTTCATCAGATTTTTGTTATTCTTTGCAACGGTCAAGATACGAGGAGTGTCATGCGAGTCTAACACATTAAACATCATTTGATTCACTTGTTTTCTATAAAGTGTCAATTGTGTGTTAATATTAGAAGCCATTTGTTCAAGCGAAATCTTCTTCGTGATAAATCCATCCTTAATGGCATCTGTATAAGCATAATTCATCACAGCTGTGAATTCATCCCCTACAAGCCACGGTTGAGCCGAATGCCACACTTCTCCTAAGATATAAAAATCTTTTTTCGCAGCATCACAAGTTGCTCTAAATTTCTTCCAGAAAGTATGGTCTACCTCATCAGCAACATCCAAACGCCAAGCATCAATATCAAATTCACGAATCCAATAATCTGCAACTTTAAGCAAATAAGCTTCAACTTCCGGATTTGCTGTATTTAACTTAGGCATATGCGGAGTAAAAGCAAATGTGTCGTAAGTTGTATTCTCAGCATTTTCAAAATCATCTGTCGGTGTATATGTCGCTGGCCATTGATTTACATGGAACCAATCAGCAAATTTTGAGTCTTGTTGATATTTCAAAACATCTTGCCATTGTGCAGAAGTATCCCCAATATGATTAAAAACTGCATCCAACATTACTTTAATTCCGCGCTTATGCGCCTCATCCACAAGTTTTTTGAAAATTTCTTTATCACCAAAATGCTTGTCGATATCCAAATAATCCTCAGTATCATATTTATGATTTGAAAATGCCTGAAAAACAGGAGTAAAGTAAATTCCATTCACACCAAGCTCTGTTAAGTGATCCAAATGATTAATCACCCCTTGCAAATCGCCCCATAAAAATCCTGACGTTCAGGTGTTTCCGCTGGATTCCATTCCTTTGTTTCTTCAGGATCATTTGATTTATCCCCATTAGCAAAACGTTCAGGAAAAATTTGATACCAAACCGTTTGTTTAACCCACTCAGGTGCATGGAAACGGTCAGTTTCATGGAAATAAGGAAGGCGAAAAGCACCATATTTTTTAGTTACTAATGTCTTATCATAATCCAATAAGCCTTGGTCTGTATAGATGACTTTTTCACCATCTACACCAGTGACTACAAATAAATAATCCACTCGTTTAGTAGGAACAGTAATCTCCGCTTCAAAGAAATCACTAGTATTAGTAGAAAGAATCTTCTTCATTTCTATACTATGACTTTCCCAATACTGCGTATCTGGATTATCCACTCCTTTCCACATATAAGGGTCACCATAAACCAATTCTACAGTTGCGATATCATCCTTATCAGCTCGAAGCCGAATATGCATCAATTCCTTCGTATATAAGTATGCAAACTCTGATTCAGGGCGATGGTAAAGTGCTGCTTTGTTCATAAAAAGAACCTCCAAATTATTTGATGGTTGTACTGCCCTAACATTGTCACAAGATTTTTTCTGCACAATTTTAGGGACAGCGGAAAATCAATGCTCATACAATCAACTCTCCGTTAGTGTCATGTCCACCACATCTGGAAGAATACAAATCCTCACATTGATTACATTTTAGCATAACGCTTTCATCTGCGCAACCGATTGCATATTATTTTGCAATTTCTTTTATTTTACATGATTATTTCTAACAGAAAATATCTCAGAAACGCTGTTTTTAAGCCAAAAACACCTCGTAACTAAAATGTAATATTATTTTCCTTGACAAAGAGCAAACGTTTGCGTAAAATGAGAGGTGTAAAAATTAAAACCGTTTTCATTAGGAGGAAACACAAAATGAAATCTTGGAAAAAAGTTGCTCTTGGAGGAGCATCAGTGCTCGCAGTAGCAACACTCGCAGCTTGCGGAAATTCTGCAAGCGGTAGCAAATCAACATCATCAAAATCTCCAGCAGTAAAAGGAGATGTTACTTTGTGGGTTGATCCTGCAAACGTTGACAGTTACAAAACTTTAGTAAATGGGTTTGAAAAGAAATACCCTGATGTTAAAGTAAAAGTTACTCAGTCCCCAACAGGTTCAGCAAACGCTAAAACTGACGTTGGTAAAGATCCATCTAAAGCTGCTGACGTCTTCAAAGTTCCTAATGACCAACTTGGTGCTATGGCTGAAGCCGGATACATCAATCCTTTATCACCTGATGCAACAAAATGGGTTAAATCAAACGATATTTCAGTAGCTGCTGATGCCGTATCTTGGAAAGGTAAATTCTACGCTTACCCTCAAGACCAACAATCTAACATTATTTTCTACAATAAATCAAAATTCTCAAGTGCTCCAACTGATTGGAGTCAATTCACAAAAGATACTGCTATTGGTACAGACTTCTCCAATTCATACAACTGGTATCCTGCCTTCCTTTCAAATGGAACTGTTTTATTTGGTAAAGATGGTGAAACTTTAGATGGTACTGATGTATCTGGAGATGCAGGAGTTCAAGTTCTAACTTGGTTTGCAAAACAAAAAGCAAATACAGGTGTAGTCAATTCTGGTCAAGCTTTACTTGCTGATTTGAAGTCTGGTAAAACTGCTGCGGTCCTTGATGGTCCTTGGGATGCTGGAAACATCAAAAAACTTCTTGGCGATAATTATGGTGTAACAACACTTCCTACTATTGATTTTGGTTCTGGCTCTAAACAAATGCAAGCATTTTCTGGTGTAGGTACACTTGCTGTTAATTCTGCATCTAAAAATCAAATAGCTGCTTCAAAACTTGCTGAATATCTTTCAAATGCAGACTCTCAAAAAGAACTCTATAAAGACAATAATGCTATCCCTGTTGCTAAGAGCTTACAAGATGATTCAACAATCACTAATGACCCTGCTGCACAAGCCGTTATCAAACAAGTACCAAATGATACTTTAATGCCTAAGATGCCTGAAATGGCCACATTCTGGAATTTAGCTGCACCTTTGATTAATAATACATACCTTGGTAAGACTCCAGCATCACAATTTGCTACACAACTTAAGACTTTCCAAGAATCTATTTCTAAAGCAACTAAATAATTAGTAATGACTCTTGTTATAAAGAGGTTGGGCACAGCCTAATCTCTTTATTTCTTATTTAAAGAAGGACAAATTTTATGTTCAAAAAGAAAAATAAATTTCCTCCTGAAGCAACTTATGGAGAAGTGTGGTCTAAAGGTGATATTTTTGCCAAACTTAGCTTCATAATCATGGGACTTTTTCAACTTAAAAATAAACAATGGCTTAAGGGTATTCTTTTTCTCGCTAGTGAGATTATTATCATCGGTTGGCTATTCTTTTCTGGTTTCAGCGCCATTAGTATGCTCGGAACGTTAGGAACAGTCAAGACAAAAAAAGTCGTTTGGGATGCCTCACAAGGTGTATACAATACCATTTTACCTGATAATTCCATTCTTTATTTGCTTTTTGGTGTTTTCGCCATAGTAGCCGTTGCTTTACTCATCTTCCTATACATCGTACACCTCCGCTCTTTACGCCATTTATACGCTCTGAACCGCGATGGTGAACATATTCCTACTACATTAGAAGATTTATCTTCACTTTTGGATGACCGTCTTTATATTACCTTGATGGCTTTGCCATTGCTCGGGATTCTCGCTTTTACAGTCGCACCTTTGATTTTCATGATTACACTGGCTTTCACAAATTATGATAGTCAACACCTCATAGGCTTTTCATGGACTGGTTTTTCTGCTTTCATTCAGATTTTCCAAGGAGATTTTGGACAAGCTTTCTTACCTATACTAGCTTGGACAATTATTTGGGCAATCGCTTCAACAGTGACAACTTTCCTTGGAGGTGTGTTGCTCGCTCTACTCATCGAATCTAAAGGCATTAAATTTAAAGGATTCTGGAGAACAATTTTTGTCGTTGTCTTCGCCGTACCTCAGTTTGTCTCTCTTTTACTGATGGCAATGTTCCTAGATGATCATGGGCCTATCAATACTGCATTAGAAAATGCGCATTGGATAGCAGGACCTATTCAGTTTTTATCCGACCCAACATTGGCAAAAATTTCAGTCATCGGAGTCAATATGTGGATTGGTATTCCAGTTACAATGTTAGTTTCAACTGCCATTATTCAAAATCTTTCTCAAGATCAAATTGAAGCTGCGCGTATTGACGGAGCTAACTCTTTCCAAGTTTTCCGTTCAATTACATTCCCGCAAATTCTTTTTGTCTTGACACCAACATTGATTCAACAATTCATTGGTAATTTTAACAACTTTAATGTTATTTATCTCCTTACAGGTGGTGGTCCAAATACAAGTAACACTCTAGCTAATGCTCAAGCCGGAACGACTGACTTGCTTATTACTTGGCTTTATAAATTGACAACCCAATCTACGAGAAACTACGCAGTCGCATCTGCAATTGGTATTATCATATTTGTTATTACCGCAACGGCTTCATTAGCATTGTATCGTAGAACCAATGCATTTAAGGAGGGATAAACATTGAAATCTTATAAAAATCAAAGAAGAACTTCTCTTATCTTGCGTTACATTCTATTAGTTGTTTTAGCGCTACTCTGGATTTTTCCCGTGCTATGGATGATAGTGACAAGCTTCGCTCAAAATAATAACACAGGGTTCGTTCAAACGCTTTTTCCAACTCACTGGACACTTGAAAATTATATAGGGATTTTCAATAATCCTATGTACCCTTACTTAAATTGGGTTTTAAATACTTTTATCTTAGCAGTTATCTGTGCAGTAGCTAATACATTCATCACAACTATTATGTCCTACTCTCTATCGCGTTTACGTTTTAAATTTAGAAAACCATTCTTACAATTTGCCCTAATTATCGGGATGTTTCCAGGTATCATGGGAATGATTGCCATGTATTCTATTTTAAAATCTATTAATATGTTAAATCTTTGGGGAATGGCTTTAGTTTATGTCGGAGGCTCAGGACTTGGTTTCTATGTCTTTAAAGGATTTTTAGATACTATACCTCGCTCTATTGACGAAGCTGCAATCATTGATGGTGCCTCACGCTGGCAAACTTTCATCAAAATTACCTTACCTTTATCTCGTCCAATGATTGTTTACACTTCTCTTATGGCTTTCATTGGTCCTTGGCTCGATTTCCTATTCTCTAGCTATATATTGGGAGGCGGAAATCCTAAAATACGTACAGTAGCTTATGGTCTGCAAAACATGATGACTAACTCTAAAGGTTCCAGTGCAACTAACCTTTATCAGTTTATCGCAGGTAGTGTACTTATCGCTGTACCTATCACAATTCTCTTTATTATCATGCAACGTTTCTACGTCAACGGAATTACCGCTGGTGCAGACAAAGGATAACAAAAAAAGTCTCGTTAATATAACGAGACTTTTTTATTTATTGTCCAAGAAGTTTTTCAGCTTCCGCTTTATATTTTACCATATCAATAGAAAGTCCTAGGCCTCCATACCTATCATATGCATTTTGCCAGTCATTATTATTTGGTATTGTTGTTGATTTTATTCCATTTTTCATATCAAATAATGATTTGAGTCCTGATGTTAGTAGGAATGAATTTGGAATATTTGTCATTGTGACTGCACGAGTCGTTCCCAACGCACTAGAACCAGTGAAAAGAGTGAGAGGATTTTTCATTTTAGACATCACAGTTTCTAAAACTTGTTGTTGGCGTTTTACTCGACCAAAATCTCCTTCATCATCATGACGGAACCGAGCGTAGTTCAACAAAGTACGACCATCCATTTTTTGAACCCCTGGCTTAATCATCATGAATGTTCCACCACCATCTGGATAACCTAAGGCAGCTGCTTCATCTGCAGTAAGGACTTTATCGGTAGAAGTTTTACCTTCTGTTTCTGATAAATCATCTGGAACAGGTACAGCACTGAGTTTTTGTCCATTTACTGTTGAAAATTTCGCATCAATTTTCAATCCTGTAGGGAAGAGAGAGTCAATGATAGTCGCAAAACTAGAGAAGTCTACCACTGCATAATATTGACAGTTGACACCAAAATTCTCTTTCAATGTTTCACTCATCAAGTTCACTCCTTGACGGTTCTCCTGCTCTCCTACTGTGAAAGCTGAGTTGATTTTCGAGCTACCACTAACCCCTGGCACATTGACTAATGTATCGCGCATGAAACTGACAAGCCTCATTTGATGGTCTTTAGCATTCATATGGAGCACCATGATTGTATCTGTATGCGCCACATCTGATGATTGACCTGGGCGTTTATCCGCTCCAAGAAGAAGGATATTAACAGATCCATCAGAATTTTTTAAACTAGTAAAAGTTTCTGGTTTCGCTACACCTCCTTCATGTTTTACACCTCGACTATAGCCATAAATGAAAAATCCTGCCATGACTACAATAATTAAAATAATAACACTGAGTATTCTTCTCAACCAATGCCTTTTTTTCTTACCATTTTTCCCCAACTTAGGAGACTTTTTTGAATCTTTATCTTTTTTAACATTTTTTCTCCTCTCATTTAGAGTCGGAGATATTGATGAACTTCGCCCACTTCTTCGGTTTGAAGCAGAAGAATGTTGGGCACCTTCATCTGAATAACCGTTATCATAATCATTAGTCTGAGCTTCATATCCCGAATATTCCTCAGCCTCTTCAGGATTATAGTAACTTTCATGTGATGTAAATTCATTGAGTAATTCATAATACTCTTGACGTTCACGAATAGTGAGATAGTCAATGTTATGTCTCAAATATTCTAGTCTTTTATATTTTTTATCATTCATTTCCTACTTATTATACCAAAGTTTCTTAGCTCGTGCAAAATACATGAAGTCAAGACTTATTCAGTGGGAGTTTCGACTCACCACTGAATTTGAGGTACAACCTCTAGATGTAACAACTAAGCGACCTGTACGCAGCTAAAGCTGCAACAGTCTGCTTAACATCAAAGATATGAGGTCACACCGTAGCGAAGCTTCGTTATCCATTCGCTCTATCTCCGCTTTGCTGCGCTGTCGATTTCACTAAGCCACTAAAGTGGCAAGTTCAAATCGCAATCGACTAAAGTCGCAAGGCGAAGTGGTCTTGTCTAAGAAGCCCAGGCGCTAAAAGCGCCAACGCCCTATGGCAGTCGGACGAAATTCGAAGATTGCCATTCCGACTAGGTGCTTTGCCTTTTGCTCTTGCTGCTTTAGCAGCTAAGCAAACGGACAGCGGAGCAACGAAGTTGCGTAGACCGTTCGTAGAACGGCGTGCGAAGCACGTAGCACCTTAGCGAGGATGGACAGCGTAGCGAAGCGAAGATAATGCTGCTTTATCCCCTAGCTAAGATAGGATAGCCGTTGTTGCTTTAGCAACTTACGGATATGCTAGTTGTTACACCTAGGTCGTCCGGGGTATTGCGATTGCGACTAGGCGCTTCAGCGCCTTAGCGAGCATCGACAGCGTAGCCCAAAGGGCGGAGATAGCACGCACTTGCTTTGATAAAGATACCTTAGCTGTTTTTTTCACTTTTTATACCACGTTTGGAACACCTATTTATACCCAAAAGTAAAAACACTCGTTTAAACAAGTGCTTTTACTTTTTCTTCGATAAATAAAACAACATCCTCAATTGTTTTCCCTGTGCTATCAAGGAGTACAGCATCACTAGCTTGCTTCAGAGGTGAAATCTCACGCGTACTATCTTTATAATCTCGTTTAGCGATTTCTTCTTTCAGTTGTTCAAGATTTGTGGGAATTCCTTTTTCTATGTTTTCTTTATAGCGTCGCTCCGCCCGTTCATCCACAGAAGCAACTAAAAATATTTTGAGTTCAGCTTCAGGTAGAACTACTGTTCCAATATCACGTCCATCCATGATGATTCCACCGTTACGAGCAATCCGTTGCTGCTCAGCAACTAGAAATTCACGAATTTCTGGCATGGCTGAAATTTTAGACACTGCATTTGTAACTTCATTAGTCCGAATAACTTGAGTCACATTATTTAGTCCCAAATAAACTTCTTGACCACTCTTACCATTCATAAAAGAAATAGGATTACGTTTTATAAAATCAATAATTTCCTCTGCTTTATTTGTTTCTTTTTGCAAAGCAACAAATGTTGCAGCTCGATACATTGCGCCTGTATCTAGATAGATTAAATCAAGGTCGCGAGCTACGATTTTAGCAACTGTTGATTTCCCACTTGATGCTGGTCCATCAACAGCAATTTGAATCTTTTTCATAATTTCCTTTTTCTAAATTTACTTTTATGATATTGTTAATACTTGATAAATTTTATTTTAATTTAAGAACTTGTCCTGCGTGGATTGCACTACCATCAGCATTATAGCCATCTGCCGAGATATTGTTCAAACTTGCAATAGTCTCCCATGCAATCCCAGTTTTTGCAGCAATTGTACTAGGATAGTCTCCAGCAACAACGGTATACGTTGAACCAGCAGCCACACTACTACTAGAAGCAGTACTTGTGCTACTTACGCTTGTATTAGTAGTCGCACTTGAAGATGCTGATGTCTTATCACTTGATTTCGCTGTTTCTTTCTGGCTCACTGATGCTTGATGGAAGTTTTTTGCTATACTCGCATTGCTTTGGACTTGGCTATTCCATAGGATGAAACCTATTGCCAATCCCACAATGATAAACATTAAGACAACAAGAAAAGTCAAAAAGCGTGTCGTTAAAGGTCGCTTATTTTCATCTTTTATTCTAACTTGTCTTTTCATTTCTGTTGGTTCTTCTCGCATTGCACGATATATTTCGTTATTCCAAGGTTCTTTCGTTGACACGACGTTTTCCTTTCATTTTTACCATTTTTTTATTATCATTCTTTATATGAAGATAAAAATTATTCCTGATAAATGTATCGCATGTGGGCTATGCCATATCCATGCACCCGAAGTATTCGACTATCACGATGATGGCATTGTCAAATTCTATGCTACTGATAAACAACAAAAAGAATTACCCGATACTTCGTCACTCCGTTCAGCCGTTAAATTATGTCCCACTGGAGCCCTCAAAATCGTTGAGGACATTTAGAAGTATTTTATCACTATCTATTTTACCATAAGTTTTCAAATTCATAAATATTTTGTGTTTTTAATAAAAAATTTGTATTCTTTATAAGAATAAATTTCAAAACCGTGCTTTAAAAGTGTCTATACAACTTGATTTGTAAAGGGCTTTCAACGCTAAGATAACCGCTTTTCTATTTTCATGAAACCATTTGCAAATATTGGATTAAAATAGTATAATGACTAAGTAATAATTTTTATTATAATCTTATATAGGAGGTTACTCACATTGAGTATCGGAATTGTTATTGCGAGCCATGGTGAATTCGCCGCAGGCATCAAACAATCTGGTTCTATGATTTTCGGTGAGCAAGAAAAAGTACAAGTTGTTACTTTTATGCCTAACGAAGGACCAGCTGATTTGCATGCTAAAATCGAAGCAGCTATCGCAACATTTGATGCTGAAGATGATGTTCTTGTCCTTGCTGACTTGTGGAGCGGTTCTCCATTTAACCAAGCAAGCGCTGTGATGGGTGAAAACCCTGACCGCAAGATTGCCATTATCACAGGCCTCAACTTGCCAATGTTGATTCAAGCCTACACAGAGCGTATGATGGATGCGTCTGCTGGGATTGAACAAGTAGTGGCAAACATTATGAAAGAAGCTAAGGCGGGCGTACGCGTTCTTCCTGATGAGCTTCAACCCGCAGAAGAAACTGCTACGGCAGCTGCTCCTGTAGCCGCACAAGGCGCTATTCCAGAAGGGACAGTCATCGGCGATGGTAAGATTAAAATCAACCTCGTTCGTATTGACACTCGTTTGCTTCACGGTCAAGTTGCAACAGCATGGACTCCAGATTCTAAAGCTGACCGCATCATCGTCGTTTCTGACAATGTTGCCAAAGATACTATGCGTAAGACTCTGATTGAACAAGCTGCTCCTCCAGGAGTTAAAGCTAATGTTGTTCCAATCAAGAAAATGATTGAGGTTGCTAAAGACCCACGTTTCGGTGGAACACACGCTTTCTTGCTCTTTGAAAACCCACATGATGCTTTAGAAATTGTTGAAGCCGTTCCTGGTCTCATCTCAACGATTAACGTTGGTTCTATGGCTCACTCAGCAGGTAAAACTATGTTGAACACTGTTCTTTCTGCTGATAAGAGTGATGTTGCAGCCTTTGAAAAAATGCGTGAACTTGGTATCAACTTTGACGTCCGTAAAGTTCCAAGTGACTCAAAAGCCGATTTGTTCGCATTGATTCAAAAAGCAAATGTTAAATAATTAAGGAGAATTAAATAAAATGAGTGCTATTTCAGTCATTTTTGTCCTTATCTTCGCGTTCCTTGCTGGACTTGAAGGTATTTTGGACCAATGGCAATTCCACCAACCTATTCTTGCTTGTTCATTGATTGGTCTTGCTACTGGTCACTTGGCACAAGGGATTATCCTCGGTGGTGCCCTTCAAATGATTGCCCTTGGTTGGGCTAATATCGGTGCTGCTGTCGCTCCCGACGCTGCACTTGCTTCTGTCGCTTCTGCTATCTTGATGGTTCAAGGTGGTAACTACGATTTGAACCACATTATGGGTGTTATCGTTCCTACTGGTATCTTGCTTGCAACTGCTGGTTTGGTTCTTACTACATTCGTTCGTTTCCTTTCAGTTGGTATCATTCACTTGGCTGACGCTTCTGCTGAAAAAGGTTCTTATAATGGTGTTGCTGGTTGGCATATGTTTGCGCTTCTCCTTCAAGGTTTGCGTATTGCTATCCCTGCTGGTATCATCTTGGCTATCCCTGCAAAAACAGTTACAGCTGCCTTGAATGCTATCCCTGACTGGGTATCTGGCGGTCTTGCTGTTGGTGGTGGTATGGTTGTTGTCGTTGGTTATGCAATGGTTATCAACCTTATGGCTACTAAAGAACTCTGGCCTTTCTTCTTCCTTGGTTTTGCTCTTGCACCAATTTCACAATTGACTTTGATCGCTATGGGTATCCTTGGTGTCGTTATCGCTATCGTTTATCTCAACCTTGAAAAAGCAGGAAACTCACGTGGTGCTGCTGGTGGTTCTGGTGACCCAATTGGCGATATCTTGAACGATTATTAATAGGAAAGGAGACTTATAAAAATGGAAAATACAAATAAAAAGTTCAGCCTTTCTAAAAATGAACGTTTCAAAGTAATGGTTCGCTCAATGTTCTTGCAAGGTTCATGGAACTTCGAACGTATGCAAAACCTTGGTTTCCTCTATGCAATTCTTCCTGCATTGAAGAAATTCTATCCTGCTGGCTCTGACGGTGCTAAAGCTGCCCTCAAACGTCACATGGAATTCTTTAACACTCACCCATATCCAGCTGCTCCAATCATCGGTGTTACTCTTGCCCTTGAAGAAGAAATCGCTAATGGTGGTGATGTTGATGAAGCAGCTATCCAAGGGGTTAAAGTTGGTATGATGGGTCCTCTCGCTGGTGTTGGTGACCCTGTCTTCTGGTTTACAGTACGTCCTATCGTTGGTGCCGTAGCTGCATCTCTTGCAACTGGTGGTTCTATTATCGCTCCTTTGTTCTTCTTCTTTGTATGGAATATCATCCGTATCGCTTTCTTGTGGTATACTCAAGAATTTGGATACAAACAAGGGGTCAACATTACTTCTGACCTTGGTGGTGGTTTCCTTCAAACTTTGACTAAAGGTGCATCTATCCTTGGTATGTTTATCCTTGGTGCCTTGATTCAACGTTGGGTTAACATTAGCTTTGCTGGTCCAAATGCTATGCTTCCTAAACAACCTATTCAAGATGGAGGTTATATTGACTTCCCTAAAGGTTCTGTTTCAGGAACTGACCTTCACAATATCCTTGGTCAATTCAAAGGTGGACTTAGCCTTGAAAACTTCAAACAACAATCTTTGAATGATGTGTTTAACTCATTGATTCCTGGTTTTGTTGCTTTGCTCTTGACTTTCCTTGTTATCGCTATCTTGCGTAAATGGAAATCTAAAAATGCTCCACTTGTTATTATCATCGCTCTCTTCGTTGTGGGTATCTTGCTCCGCGTTGCTGGTCTTGCTTAATAATTATATTGGATTAATTTGGTCGCCAGTTTCTGGCGACTTTTTTCATTTTCCTTTTTACGGAATCGTAATGAAATTAGCGCTTTCTTATGGTATAATAGGTATATATTTATTTTGAATGGAGTGAGATATAGTGGCTCAATCACTGAACACAAAGGTGGATTATAATGGTAAGGCGATAGCTTATCTTGGTTTTCCACAGTATGGACAAATTATGATAGGGGATCGGGCATTTGAGTTCTTTGATGACCGCGATGTTGAAAAGAATATGCAATTTCCCTGGAAGTCAATCAAGGTCGTTGAAGGCGATGTGACTAAATCTTTTAAGGGTGAGTATCAGATTGGGCGTCAATTCTATGTTGTTTTTGCCAATGGTCAGAAAGTACGCTTTTCGTCAAAGGATTCGGGAAAGATTTTGCGCATTATTCGTCAATATATTGGCAATGATAGGGTTGTTAAATCAAAGAGATTTACGAGTACGATTACTTCTATTTTTAAGAGAAGAAAAAAAGAGGATTAATCCTCTTTTTGTTTTCTTAAATTATTAAATTTTAACCCTTCAATGACGCGTAAGCGATACTCTTTACGTCCAATGAAACGTGTGACTTTACTGAAAATGAAGCACGAAAGTAGCGTGACTGCAAAATTTGGAAAAGCGAGATAAGTTAATAGCGAGAGAATCATGACGACAACATCTATTCCAAAGAGGACGCGGTCGATTGGGAGTTTCCACTGGTCTTCCATCATTCTACTTAGTAGCAGCGAACCACCAAAAGTGCCTTCTGATATTACGACTAGTCCTGCTCCAATCCCTGATAATATACCGTCAGCAATACCTGCAAAGATAATTTGATTAAATTGAAAGCCTTGTATTCCCATAAATTCAAAGGCAATCATCCAAAGACTCATCGCTAGAGCACCAGGAATGCTGAGCAGTAACTCACGCTTGGTCAGTAAGCGCCAGCCAAATAGAAACAGTGGGATATTAATAACGAAAAAGGTAAGTGCTGGGTCTAAATTAAAGACAAAGTTCATAAATACTGAAAATCCTGCGATTCCATTACTTGCGAGAAGATTAGGAATAACGAATAGTCGCACGGATAAGATGTAACAGCCTACCCTAGAATGAGTACAATTAAATCTTTTATAAATTTTTGGTCGATTTTTACGCCTATAATGTGCACAAGGTCCTCCTTTAGGATGTTGGGTTGATGTATGGGTTGTCATTTTAATATACTGGTTACTTTAAGATTATCTGGAATGATGTAAGTCGAATCTTATTTATCTTCTTAAGACTAATATTCAACCAAAAATGAGTAGCCAAAGTTGTTCTTACATTTTTCCTTTAGTCTGTCCGTAACTCGTAACTTACTAGCCTGAGAACCTCTAAAGACATAGAAACTCAAACTGGAACTAGTGCCTTATTATGATATAATAAGGCTGTAAGAAGCTTTTATGATTGAATCTCAAAGCCGGTCTTGCTTGGAAACAATCTTAGTCGTTTAATAAGCTGTCGATAAAACTATTATGTTTGTGTAGGATAAAATCATGAATAGCCTCATAACAAACTAATGATAATAATTTTGTCCGTACAATAATAAGTGAGGTGAATGAGATGGAAATGAATAACAACCAGATTGATTATACTGCTAAGGGGCGCGTTTTTTTGGGCGCCGTTGAAAATGGAGAGATAAAATTGACTCCTTTAGGATTTGAATTTGAGTATTCGAACCGTCGAATTGGTAAAAATCTCAACTTTCCTTGGCATACTATTGTCAAAGTTGAATTGGATGTGTCTCTTCGAGGAAAAGTCGGCTCACAATTTGGTCTATATCTAAATACAAATTCTAAAATAAGATTTTCCTCTAAAGATTCTGGAGCAATTTTGAAACGAATCGGTCAACAGATTGGTACTGATAAATTAGTTAGAAGTCGCAGTCTTCTGGCACCTCTGATGGATGGGCTTAAACTATAAAAACTTGTTAAGCTACACTATAATCAAACCAACTAAAAAATGGGAACTCTTTTAGTTGGCGCTTTAGCAAATTGAAATTTGAATTTGCGACTTTATGGTTAAACCTTGTATAATTCAGATAATCCTTCTTTTAATTACATTTTCCTATAATATAATGATAACATTTTTATAAGAAATCTCTAAATCATATCCGATAATCTTTGACAAAACAACAGATATTTTGGTAAAATAGGGGACAGAAGCTGGTCTAGCATTTGTTTTTGTAGAGAACTTGTGGTGGTGTGAACAAGTAAAATAGAGTAATGACCTTCTACTTCTTTATTTTTCTCATGAAAATGAGAACGTTTAGCTCACGTTATGAGTGCTAGAGTTCTGATAGTTTTGACAGTTCGTCAAATTTTCTGTCAGTAAATTTAGGTGGAACCGTGCAATGACAGCGCCCTAATTCTTATGAATTTTGGGCGTTTTTATATTTTATTTTACTGACAGATTTCTGTCAGTGATGATTTATAAGTTAAAAATCTTAAACAACTGAGTATAACTATTTTGACGTGGTAAAATTAATACTGTTTCACTTTCAAACTTACTGCTTGACAGTTGCTACGCTGTCCGTTTGATTGCCATTTGGCGTTGCCTCTATCTCTAGACTTAGAGATAGAGGACAAATGTTCTAAGGTCATGCGAAGCTAGTAAGCAAATCTTGCATCTTCGCTTTGCTACGCTGTCGATTTCACTAGCCGACTACTAGGTGAAACGACTAGCATATCCGTAAGGCTGAAGCGCAAACGGCTATCCTATAAAGTAGGAAGTTCAAATCGCAATCCAGCAAAGCTGGCAAGACGAAATGGTAAGAGCAAAAAGACAAAGCAGCAAGGCAAAATGGTTCGCTACGAAAGCAGAGTCTGCTAGTCGCACTAAGTAGAGTTGAAAGTGAACTAGTATAAAAATGGTTAAACTCACATTTTACAAGGAGAATCTTATGTTAGATATTAAAAGAATTCGTTCAGACTTCGATGAAGTCGCTAAAAAATTAGCCACTCGTGGTGTGGTTAAAGAAACATTGGAAGAACTTCGCGCGCTTGATGTTAGCCGCCGTGAACTTATCGTGAAATCGGAAGAATTAAAAAAAGAGCGTAATGCTGTTTCTGAAGAAATCGCTCAAATCAAGCGTACTAAAGGCGATGCTTCTACTCAAATTGCTGCGATGCAAAAAGTATCTGCAGAGGTGAAGCACATTGATGCTGAACTCGCTGACATCGAAACAAAATTGACTGAGTATACAACGACTCTACCAAATATTCCTGCTGACAGCACACCTATCGGTGCTGATGAAGATGACAATGTCGAAGTCCGTCGTATTGGAGATGTACCGACATTTGATTTTGAACCCAAAGCACATTGGGACTTAGGTGAAGCGCTTGACATTCTTGATTGGGAACGTGGTGGAAAGGTGACTGGTTCACGCTTCTTGTTCTACAAGGGTGCTGGTGCAAGGCTTGAACGTGCACTTTATAACTTTATGTTAGACGAGCATGCTAAAGAAGGTTACACTGAGATGATCCCACCTTATATGGTCAATCAAGATTCAATGTTTGGCACTGGTCAATATCCTAAATTTAAAGAAGATACCTTTGAGCTAAAAGACGAACGTGGATTTGTCTTGATTCCTACGGCAGAGGTTCCTTTGACAAATTACTACCGTGGTGAGATTTTGGATGGTAGCGAACTCCCAATTTATTTCACAGCAATGAGTCCTTCATTCCGTTCTGAAGCTGGTTCTGCTGGGCGCGACACGCGTGGTTTGATTCGTTTGCACCAATTTCATAAAGTAGAAATGGTAAAATTCACAAAACCTGAAAATTCTTATGATGAGTTAGAAAAAATGACTCAAAACGCTGAAAACATTCTCCAAAAGTTGGGACTTGCTTATCGTGTCATGGCTCTCTCAACGGGTGATATGGGCTTCTCTGCCGCTAAAACCTATGACTTAGAAGTATGGATTCCTGCACAAAATACTTATCGTGAAATTTCTTCTTGCTCAAACTGTGAAGATTTTCAAGCTCGCCGTGCGCAAATCCGTTACCGTGATGAAGATGGAAAAGTACATCTTCTCCATACTTTGAATGGTTCTGGACTTGCTGTTGGACGATGTGTTGCTGCCATTTTAGAAAACTACCAAAATGCTGACGGCTCTATAACTATCCCTGAGGTGCTTCGCCCTTACATGGGTGGTCTGGAAGTAATTAAATAATAGCTCATAACTTTGAAGTGATTACTTCATTGGTGGGGAATTTTTTCCCCTACCAATGTTAGAGCACAACCTCTAGGCGTAACAGCAACTAAAGCTGCAACAGTCTGCTTAACATCAAAGATATAAGGTCACACCGTAGTGAAGTTTCGTTATCCATTCGCTCTATCTTCACTTTGCTACGCTGTCGATTTCACTAAGCCACTAAAGTCGCAAGGCGAAGTGGTCTTGTTCCTGAAGCCTAAGCGCTAAGACCCTATAGGACAGTGGAACGAAATCAGAGCCTGGTGCTGCTTATCCCAGCCCCTTATAAAGGTGGAGGAATTGCGATTGCGACTAGCCACTTTATAGGATAGCCATTGGCGCTTCAGTGCTTACGGATATGCTAATTGTTTTACCTAGTCGCGTAGCGAGCATTGACAGCGTAGCCCAGAGGGCAGAGATGGCACGCACGTTCTAAGTTAAAAAAAGCTGTCAGCATACTGACAGCTTTTTCAGCTCTGCTGATAAAGCTTTTATCCGCCGATTCAATGCTCATGTTAATCGCATTGAACTGACAGAATTTTTTTAATCATCAATTCAATGACAATTTCTTTCAGTAACTATAGTTATTTTCTATCCTAACCGCAGCCATAATAAGAAAAGAATTCTTGTAAGTGATATAATAAATAAAATTCGAGTTGGAGGTTTTTTTATGAATAAAATTTTTCCCGAAAAACTAAAACAAACTGACGAAATTCGTGTCATTTCCCCAAGTTCATCTTTACTGCGGACAGGATCCTTTGACGAAAAACTAAAAGCTAAAAAACGCCTTGAATCTCTTGGTTTCAAGGTAACATTTGGCGAGCATATTTTGGAAAATGATTTGCTTGAATCCAGTAGCATTGCTTCACGTATCGCAGACTTCCACGCTGCTTTCTTGGATAAAAATGTAAAAGCGATTTTATGCACGATTGGTGGATTTGATGCCAACGAACTTCTCCCTTATATTAACTGGGAAATTGTTCGCAAAAATCCAAAAATATTCTGTGGTTTTTCAGACATCACTGTGCTCCATAACGCCATCTTTGCAAATACAGGACTTGTGACTTACTATGGACCAGGATACATCGCTTTTTTGATGGATGAAGGACAAGAGTTTCAGACTGCTGAATGGCTCAAAGCTGTTGCTGGTAAAAGCTCATATGGACTCATTGCGAGCGACTTTTACACTAGTGATGCATGGTATGATCCAACGCAACCCCGCCATCTGCTTCCTGCTTCATGGAAAGTTTACAATTCTGGGTATGCCCGTGGCACGATTTTGGGTGGCAATCTGAATACTTTAATGCTAGTCACTGGTACAAATGCTCAAGTTAAAGCTAAGTGTCCGATTGCTTTTTTAGAAAATGCTGAACAAGAAGATTTTTATGACTGGGATAGAGAGTTAGCACACTTTTTACAAATTTATCCTGATATTTCTGGATTAATCATCGGACGTTTTCCAAAAGAGGAACAGATGACACCGGAGATTCTACATTTTATTTTGGACAAACATCCTATTCTCAAAAAAATTCCTGTAATTTATGATGTTGACTTTGGACATACTCAACCAATTTTCACCTTTCCATTAGGAGGTGAAGTTGAGGTCTCTACTGAACCGTTAAAAATACAGGTACTCAATGGATAATTAGCGAAGTGATTTGGCACAGAACAAAAAGTTTATGAATACAAATTACGATTTGAGCTTCTACATTTTATAGGATTCAGCACCATAACGAACTCCTTCACCTTGTTATGTAGAGCGCACACTGAGTGTGTCATGATGTTTTTTGTGCGATGAAATTAGTCCCCAATATCAATTGAATTGGATGTTAGTTCTTACATTGGTACATAATAAAAAAGTTCTGACCAAATAGCCAGAACTTTTTTATCAAAGCAAGTGCGTGCTATCTCCACCCTTTGGGCTACGCTATCGATGCACCACGGGTATCCCATTCGCTCTAAACTGCTAAAGCAAAAGGCAAAGCACCTAGTCGCAATCACAATACCCCTTCCTAGGTGCAACATCTAGAGATTGTACCCTAAATTCAGTGGGGAGTCGAAACTCCCACTGAATAAGTCTTGACTTCATTAAAGTTCAATAATATTGCCTGAATTCAAATAGACAATCCACTCACAAAGGTTCACAGCATAACCTGTGATACGCTCAAGATAAACAAGCGTGAGAAGATATTCCTTACCCGTGGTTACTGTTTCAGAGTTTTCCTTCATCCCTTCAAGAACTTTTTCTTGAATTTCACGACTCATATTTTTAATCGTATATTGTTGTTCCGCAATTTCATGCGCACGAACATCATTTCCTTGAATATAGGCATTAAGCGATGCATCTACGATTGATTTCACTTTTTCACCAAGAAGACTGATATCTTCTTCAACAATATGGATTCGTTCTTCACCTTTAAGTGAAATCGTTGCTTTAGCAATAGAGGCAACATGATCCCCCATTCTCTCAAGGTCTGATGAAGCTTTCAGCACCGTGATAATAGTACGCAAATCACTTGATACAGGTTGTTGGAGTGCAATCATTTCCAATGATTGAGTTTCAAGACTCTTTTCTTGCTCATTAATCGCATGGTCGCCTTCAATAACATCTTCTGCTAAATCACGGTCGTGGCTGACAAATGCACGAACTGCCTTGTTCAATTGAGCTGAAACTTGCGTTCCCATTGAATAAAATTGATTATGAAGTTTATTTAAATCTTCTTCAAATTGTGTACGAAGCATAGACTCCTCTTTCTTATTTTAACAAATTTCTTATCTTGTATTATAACACAAAATATTATAAAACTTTTTCATCAACTTGCTGACAAAACTTTTGTCAGTAAAATTAAAGATGAACTGCAGATATACTGACTTGCACTTGCCTTTTGCTCTTGACGCTTCAGCGACTAAGCAAACGGACAAATGTTCTGAGCGCAAGAAGTAGTTTGCGTGAAACGCAAAGGTTGCGATTGCGACTAGGTGCTTTAGCACTGTAGCGAACCATTTCGCCTTGCTGCTTTAGCAGTTTAGAGCGAATGGATACCCGTGGTGCATCAACAACGTAGCGCAGCGAAGTGACTTTTAAGCCGTAGGTTTAAAAGTCAAACAGTATTAAGACTGACAGAAATCTGTCAGTAAATCTTGAGGTAAAACAATCAGTTTATCTTTTATCAAAGCAAGTGCGTGCTAATACTCCGACCTCTTAGGTCGGAGATAAAGCAGCACTAAGCTTTGAATTTCGTCCGACTAAATTCAGTGGTGAGTTGAAACTCCCACTGAATAAGTCTTGACTTCATTTCTAGCCAAACTTACCTGCAACATAGTCCTCTGTCTCCTGCTTTTCTGGATTCAAGAAGATTTTCTTTGTGTCATCCATTTCAATGACATCACCATTGAGCATAAAAGCAGTCCGGTCAGAGATTCTTGAAGCCTGTTGCATACTATGAGTCACCATAATCAGTGTATAATCTTTGCGTAATTCGATCAGTGTTTCTTCGATACGTCCCGCAGAAATTGGGTCAAGCGCCGATGTTGCTTCATCAAGCAGAATAATTTCAGGATTGACCGCCAAAACACGTGCAATACAAACCCGTTGTTGCTGACCACCAGATAGGCCAAGCGCTGATGTGTGCAAGATATCTTTCACTTCGTCCCAAATATTTGCTGCTTTCAGTGAATTTTCTACCACTTCATCAAGATGTGCTTTATCCTTCACTCCTTTCAAACGCAGTCCATAAACAACATTTTCATAAATTGAAAATGGAAAAGGATTTGGTTGTTGAAAGACCATCCCAATTTCTTTCCGTAAGTCAACAGTATCAATTTTAGGACTATAAATATTTTTCCCTTTATAGTCAATCGCACCTGTAATCGTTACAGTTGGAATCAAATCATTCATTCGATTAATTGAACGTAGGAGCGTTGATTTCCCACAACCAGACGGTCCAATCAAGCTTGTAATTTCATTCTTATAGAATGTCATATTAATATTATTCAGTGCTTTTTTCTTCCCATAATAAAGCGAAAGGTCACTGACCGTTAAAACTACTTCTTTTGTCATATTTTTCCCTTTGTCAGCATACTGACAGAATCCTGTCAGTAGCAAATATCTACTAATACTGCTTAATTTCTAAAATTTCCTTTTAGAAATTACTACTCCGCTACGTTACATTGTCTATGTACCACAGGTATCCGTAGAACATTTGTCCTCTTAAGTCAGCAGAGCTGACAACGATAGAGGCATCCGCTCTATTTCCGCTGTTGATTTCACTGAGCCTCTAGGTGAACAACTAGTATATCCGTTCCTGCTTTAAGCGCAAGCGGCTATCCTTATAAAGTGGCAAGTTCAAATCATATCCAGCAAAGTTGGCAAGACGAAATGGTAAGAGCAAAAGGCAGTATACTTGCAGTTCAACTACTAAATCTACGCATACAAGTTTAGAAATGAACTAGTATAAATTGAACTCGGAAAGATAAAAGCTAGTGAAAAAAGATAAAATTGTGAACCGCACAAATGCAGAACCGAAAACTTTTCCTATTTTTCATCGCTTTTGAACGAGCCTTCCTCATATCTTAACCAAAGTGTCCTGAAACGTAGTCCTCAGTAGATTTCAAACTTGGTGAGGTAAAAATCGTACTTGTTTTATCATACTCGATTAAATCACCAGAATAGAAGAAAGCAGTATTATCAGAAGCACGCGAAGCTTGAGCCATGTTGTGTGTCACAATAATAATCGTGTAATCCTTTTTAAGTTCCATCATGGTTTCTTCAATTTGCATGGTAGAGATAGGATCGAGTGCTGATGCTGGCTCATCCATCAATATAATTTCTGGTTTTACTGACAACGCACGCGCGATACAGAGTCGTTGTGCTTGCCCACCAGACATCGCTAACGCTGATTGATTAAGTGAATCTTTCACTTGTTCCCATAAAGCAGCTTGTTTAAGCGATTTTTCAACAATTTCATCCAATTTTTTCTTATCTTTTACGCCAGCTCTCCGATGAATAAAAGCAATATTCTCATAGATAGATTTTGGAAATGGGTTTGGACGTTGAAAGACCATTCCAATTTGCTTACGAACCTCAAATACATTAACCTTCTGGTCATTGATATTAACGCCTTCGTAATTGATTTCTCCAGTCACTCTTGCACCGTCAATTGTATCGTTCATACGATTCAATGCACGCAGATAGGTTGATTTCCCTGAACCAGAAGGACCAATAAGCGCTGTAATTTCGTTTTTAGGAAAACTCATCGTTACCCCATGAATTGCTTCTTTTGTCCCATTATAGAAAACACGCAAATCAGTAGTTGAAAGAGCAATTTCATTTTCTGGCACCATAATTTGGCGCTCATTCCAGTCATAAGTTGTTGCCATATATAAGCTGTGAGACCCCTCCTAGTATCTAAGGGAGCTCAATTCCTTTCTTTTACAAGTTTGCCTTTAATTTGATGAAGTCAGTTTCTTATGAATTCGATTCCCAAGGAAACGTGCCCCTAAATTAAAGAGCAAAACAAAGATAATCAATACCGCTGACGCACCTGCTGAAATTTGTTGCGCTGTTGCAATCGTACCTTCAGTATTAAGTGCCCAGATATGTACTGCTAAAGTTTCAGCAGGTCTGAAGAGTGATAAAGGTGATGTGATACTCATTGGATTCCAATTTGTCCAATTGATTGGAAGGTTGGTTTGTCCTGCAGTATAGATAAGTGCTGCGGCTTCCCCAAAGACACGACCAGAGGACAAGATAACCCCAGTGATAATCCCTGGAACAGCAGCTGGCAAAATTACTTGAAGTGCAGTTTCCCATCTTGACATTCCAAGTGCCAAACCACCTTCACGTTGAGTGGTTGGAATGGCGCGAAGTGATTCCTCAACATTACGTGTCATCAATGGTAGATTAAAAACTGTCAACGCTAATGCACCAGATAAAACTGAAAATCCTAAGCCAAATTGTAAAACGAAGATTAACATCCCAAACAAACCGACTACGATAGAAGGGAGTGAAGACAATACTTCAATTGCAGAGCGAACGACTCCGGTCAACCAATGTTTTTGGTTGGCGTATTCAGAAAGATAGATTCCCGCTCCAAGTGATAAAGGAACAGAAATAATCAATGTTACAAGTAAAAGATAAATAGAGTTGAAGAGTTGAACAGCAATACCACCACCAGTCAACGGGTTAGATGCTGTTGTAATAAATTCCCAAGAAATATGAGGTAATCCCTTAGCTAGAATATAACTCAAGAGAAAAGCTAGAATAAGGACAATGATGCCTGAAAGGACGTAAAGGACGCCAGTGGCAATCTTATCAGAGCGTTTAGCGTTCATTATTTGAGACTTCCTTTCTTAGCAATCGCACGCATTGCAAGGTTAAAGAGGAGTGACATGATTAAGAGAAGTAATGCAAGTGACCAAAGCGCGTTAAGTTGAATACCTGGTGTTGCGTTTGGAATTCCTGAAGTCAAGATTGAGGTCAAGGTAGATGCTGGTGAAATCAAGTTTTTTGGCATCATAACAGCATTACCTACAACCATTTGAATAGCAAGTGCTTCACCAAATGCACGCGCCATACCAAAAATAACGGCAGTCAAGATACCTGGTGTTGCTGCTCTTAATAACACGCGCCAAATTGTTTGCCAACGTGTCGCCCCAAGCCCAAGAGAAGCTTCTTTATAATGACCTGGCACAGCTCTTAAAGCATCTACTGTCATACTGGTTACTGTCGGAAGAATCATAACAAAAAGGACAAACACACCAGACAAAAGTCCGAGTCCCGTACCACCAAATGCATGACGGATGATTGGAACAACAACTGTTAAACCAATAAATCCATAAACAACAGATGGAATACCAACAAGAAGTTCAATAACAGGTTGAAGAATTTTTTTACCATATTTTGGTGAAATCTCTGTCATATAAATTCCCGCACCGATAGCAAATGGAGTTGCAACAAGCGCCGAAAGTACTGTGACAATCAATGAACCAGAAAACATAGGAAGTGCACCAACAGCAGGTTTACCGTCTGGTCCCAAATTTCCAGGCGACCAATTTGTCCCAAAAAGGAAACGAAATGGATTAACACCATTGGCATAAAAAGTTGACAATCCTTTTTGTGCAACAAAAACAAGAATCGCGCCAACCACAAAAACGATAAGGGCAATACACAAGAAAGTTAAACTTTTACCGAATTTTTCGAGTTTAGAATTTTTATTGCCTGAAAGCAATTTTTCTTTGATTTTTGAGTTTTCCATATAGACCTAACTAAAATTAATTTTGACATGGCATTTTTATTGACAAGTCCACTTTTTTATCGAAGCAAGTGCGTGCTGCTTTAGCAGCTAGCTTCGCATGACCATTGGCTGTAAGTCCCTAAAGTGCCAACTCCAAATGGCAATCAAACGGACAGCGAAGATAGCGACTAGAGAAAATGAACAAATGTTTTATGAAACTCCCACTGAATAAGTCTTGACTTCATTATCTTAAAGTTCGGATTTTGTTCACAAATCAAAGCTGACTCTCGCCAGCCTCGATTTACTAAAATTTTTTTCTGTCAGTAAGTAATAGTTTTGAAGTGATTACTTCATCAGTGGGAGATTCTTTTTTCCACCACCAATGCTAGCTTACATCAAAGATATGAGGTCACCTGTCCCTGAAGTCTAAGCGCTAAGACCCTAGGGCAGTAGAACGAAAGCAGAGCTTGCCACTTCGCCTTATCGCTTTTAGCGAGTTGCGATTTCGACTAGGCACGTCCGTGCCGTAGCGAGAATCGACAGCGCAGTGAAACGGAGATAGAGCGAATGGACAGTGAGAGATGGTGCTGCTTATCCCACCACCTAAAGAGGTGGGGATGTAGCACGCACTTGCTTGGTTAAAAGTATCGTGATAATCACGACTGTATGCTTGCTTCAAAAGCATTATTTTACCTTTGTTACTGTACCGTTAGCATCACGATCCACCTTCATCTCGGAAACACGGATGTATCCGAGTTCTTCAAGAGTTTTTTTATCATTTTTGACATACTCTATAAACCGATTTTCTATTTTGTTATCATTAGATTTGTTGGTATACATATGCTCGTAAGACCAGATTTTCCATTCATTCGTCTTAACATTATCATATGTTGGTTTGACATTATCAACATTCAATGCTTTAACTCCTGGCTTTTCTGTGTAACTAAAAGCAACATAAGAAATTGCACCTGGTGTTTGACCAACAAGCTGAACAACTGAACCAGAAGCATCTTGTGTCGGACCATTGATTTCTGTAGCATTATTTAATCCGTACTTATCAAAGTTCACTCGTGTTCCAGAACCTGCAGTACGACCAATGACAGTAATTTTTTGATTTTGACCGCCAACTTGCTTCCAATTTGTAATTTTCCCAGTGAATATATCAATCAATTGTTGTTGAGTCAGATTTGACACCTTCAAACTTTTATTGACAATCGGTGCAAAGCCAATTACCGCAACCTTATGGTCAGTAATTTTATTTGCCGCAATACCCGATTTTTCTTCTGCGAAAATATCTGAATTTCCGATTTGAAATGAACCCGCTGCAACCTGAGCAAGTCCCACACCAGAACCACCGCCTTGAACCATGATAATATCTTCTGGATTCTGTTTCATATAATCCATTGAAGCATGCTCAACCATAGGTTGCAAAGCTGTCGAGCCACCTGCAGTAACTTGCTTATTACCAGCACCACAAGCCGATAAAACTGCTAAAGCAGATGCCGCTACTAAAGCGATAAAAATTTTCTTCTTCATGCCTTAATTATATCATAAGGGCTGTATAATTTAAGAGAAATGACAGCGTTTTTATGTAAATAATTTGTAAACGAAACAGGAAATTGCCCATCTCCATAACGGAAGTGAGCAAGTATATTCCTGTCTTTTTTAAAAAAGAATGAAGAAAATTTTTAACGCCTCAAAATGTGCGTTAGTTTGCCAAAACTGCTTACGAGTATTTGGCAAAGTGAGAGACTAGACAGACTTATAGGAATTCATCTGTCTTGCTTATATAAGTAACTGACAGAATTCTTGTCAGTACTGACAAAACATAAAGCGACAAAAGATTTTGATTTATGAAGAAGAAAATTTTTATCGCTTTAGTTTATTAAGAAAGAGGCTGATTGATTCCTGCTTGTACCAATCAGCACATGGTATTATTTATTAGTTACATTTCCGTCAGCATCACGGCTAACTTTCATGTCACTTACAGGGATATAACCCAGTTTTTTGATATCTGTTGTATCATTGGCAATGTATTTGATGAATGCTTTATCAGCAGCACTTTCTTTTTTAGCGTTTGTATACATATGCTCATAAGACCAAACTTTATAATCATTTGTTGCAACATTTTCTTCTGTTGGTTCAACACCATCAATAGAAACTGCTTTAATATCTTTGCTTGTATCAACGTATGAGAGAGCAACGTATGAAACAGCGCCTGGTGTTTGTCCTACCATTGTTACAACTGAACCAGAAGCATCTTGTGTTGGACCATTGACTTCTGTTGCACCACCAAGAGCGAATTTATCAAAGTTTACACGTGTACCAGAGCCTTCTGTACGACCGATGACAGTAATCTTTTGGTCAGGTCCACCCACTTGTTTCCAGTTGGTCACTTTTCCAGTAAATACATCTTGAAGTTGTTGTGAAGTCAAATTTTTCACGTCAATCTTAGCATTTACGATTGGAGCAAAACCAACAACTGCTACTTTGTGGTCAGTAATTGCTGAAGCATCAATACCAGATTTTTCTTCCGCAAAAATATCAGAGTTCCCGATTTGGAATGAACCTGCAGCAACTTGAGTCAATCCAACACCAGAACCACCACCTTGAACAGTGACTTGAACATTAGGGTTTTTAGCCATAAATTCAGTTGAAGCTTGTTGTGCCAATGGTTGGAGCGCAGTCGAACCACCTGCAATAATTTTACCTGACAATGCTTTATCAGATGAACTAGTGGAAGTAGATGATGAACCATTAGATGAACCACATGCCGCTAGAGTCAAAAGTGCGCTACCGGCAACAAGAGCAACAAGAATTTGTTTTTTCATGAGAAGTTTCTCCAATTAATTTCTAAATAAGTTTGTTAAGCACCTTTTGCTTACAAAACTATTCTATCATCAAAATGCCTCTCCAAATGTAAACCCTTGGTAAATACTAAGTAAATGAAATGTAAACAGAATAAATTCACTCAAAAAATCACCTATCAGCATCGTAAACTCTGTCAGTACAATAAGATTTAATGCCATTTTACTTCTAAAAACCCTTTTCTTTTTTTTGTTGTTACACCTAGAGGTTATACCCTAAATTCAGTGGTGAGTTACCCTTTTATCAGTCGCATTGCCTTTTACTCTTGCTGCTTTAGCAGCTGGAGAAAATGGACAAATGTTTTACGAAACTCCCACTGAATAAGGCTTGACTTCATTAAATCAACCCAACAAAAAAACGGTCAGCATTTTGACCGTTTTGTCAGTACACTGACAGAATTTATTACCGTTCGTCAGTAGATATGCGCTTCGCTTTTGAACATATACAAACCTTTAGCAACAGCAACTTCAATGAAAACAACGCTATCCTCATCAGTTAATCAGCGATTATAAGACTTGAGTTGCCTTGCAATATCTCGATTTTGGTCTTTACGCTTGAGCGTTTCACGTTTATCATACTGCTTTTTCCCGCGCGCAAGTCCCATCAATACCTTAGCAAATCCGTTTTTCAGATACACTTTCAATGGAATAAATGTTACGCCCGTTCCCGCTAATTCTTTGTCAATCTTAGCAATTTCTTTCTTATTAAGCAGCAACTTTCGCGTTCTCAACTCATCCACATTAAAAATATTTCCCTGCTCAAAAGGTGCAATATGCACATTTGATAACCATACCTCACCATTTCTTACACGTGCAAAACCATCTTTTAACTGTATTTTAGACTGTCTGACAGACTTTATTTCCGTTCCTGTCAGCACAATTCCAGCCTCAAAAGTTTCAAAAATTTCATAATCGTGCCTTGCTTTTTTATTTTGCGCTAACGGCTTATCCTCTGTGTTTTTTACCATAAATTCATTTTACCACATCATTCAAAGATTTTCTCGTCCCCATGCATCCAATGCTTGCATAAAAGGAACAAGCTCCCTCCCTTTATCTGTCAAATAATATTCCACATGAGGAGGAATCGTTTGGAAATCCTTACGAGCAACTAGATTTTTCTCAATCAAAGTTTCCAACGAACGTGTTAACATCACATTTGTAATTCCCTTAACTTCGCGCCGCAACTGATTAAACCGAATCCCTTCCCTCTTACAAATTGCCCATAAAATATTCACTTTCCATTTTCCACCAAAAACATCCATCACACGACGAACCCCACATTCCTCAATCATATTTTTCTCCCATCTAAAAATTTACAGTAACAAAAAAGTGCGTACTTATATTTTATAATTCATTATACTATAATATCTTTATACAACTCACACTTCAAAACTCTCAAAAGCTGAAGAAATCTTTTTATCGAAGCAAGTGCGTGCTGACTCCCCTTGAGATAAGCAACACTAGCATTTGCTTTCGTTAGGTTCTTGGCGCTTTAGCGATGAGATTTGAATTTGTTACTTTAGCAACTTTGCGAAATTGCCAGTGTTCGTGAGGTCACCCTAACAATTAGTGGAGAAGAAAGAATCCCCGCCAATGAAGTAATCACTTCAACAGAGTTTGTTCTCCTTGAAATGAGTGAAAAAAGATAAATCGTACTTAGAAGCTCTGATCCCCATGCAATCTCCTATCTATGTGCTTTCAACACTCCGCTGTTCTTTTGCTTGCATCATCTTCGCTTCGCTATCCATTCGTTCTATCTCCGCTTTAATCTACTTCCGATTTCACTATCTCCGCAACTTCGTTGCTTCGCTGTCCATGCTCGCTACGGTGCTACGTGATTTGCACGCCGTTCTATGAACGGTCTCCGCAACTCTGTTGCTCCGCTGTCCTTTTGCTTATCTGCTAAAGCAGTAAGAGCAAAAGGCAAAGCACCTAGTCGCAGTGGCAACAACTAGCATAGCCGTTGCTGCTTTAGCGCCAACGGCTATCCTATAAGTGGCAAGTTCAAATCGCAATCCAGCAAAGCTCGCAAGACGAAATGGTAAGAGCAAGAGGCAAAGTTCCAAGAGCTAAGTAGCATTTTTTATCATTTCAAAGCAGCCAGACTCATATCTTATTCACAAGGAGAAAAAATGTCACCACTCGAATTTTTAGATGCACGTTCCTCAGTCAGAGCGTTCGATCCCAATGCCAAAATCAGCACTGAAGAAATCAAGAACATTTTGTCACACGCTGCAAATGCCCCTTCCAGCAACAATTTTCAACCCTGGAAAGTCATCGTCATTAAAAATAAAGCCAAACAGAAAATTTTAAAAACCTTCTCAGCAAATCAAAAACAAGTCGAAGATTCATCTGCTGTTTTCCTTATTTTGGGTGATAAATCCGCCTATGATATTCAAAAAATTATGGACTTCAACCTTAGAAACAACATTATTCACCAAGATGAGCTTAGAGAAAAAATAGAACGAGTAACAACTTATCTTCAACTACATCCTGAAGACATTGAAAATGAAGGCTTACGTTTTGATGTTGGGCTTTTTTCGATGAATCTGATGTATGTCGTAAGAGCTTTTGGATACGAATCCGTGCCAATGCGTGGTGTATTTTTTGATAAAATTATGGATTATTTAAACATTCCAAAAACCTATGAACCTATCCTCATGCTCCCTGTTGGCAAAGCTTTACAGCCTGGTTTTCCACACCTTCGCTATCCCATTGATGAATTTTCAAATATCATCGAATAGAAAAACTATCGCAAAATCTTGCGATAGTTTTTACTTTTATACTAATTTTTCACTAACTCTATCCAAGAGTACCCCAATACCAGCAGTATTAGAACCACCAGCCATCGCCATGTCTGGCTTACCGCCACCTCGGCCATCAATCAATGGAGCAAGTTCTTTAACCAAATTTCCTGCTTTGACCTCTGATGATTTGCTTGCCACCAAAAGACTTACTTTTTCACCAATTTTTGCAACAAGCACTAGCACATCTGAGCGCTCCTTTTGTTTCCAAATATCTGCAAGTTGGCGCAAACCATTTGCATCAGGGACAGATACCTCACTAGCAACAAAAGTCAAATCTCCTACTGATTGTACATTTTTGAAAATTTCATCTGACTGACTTGCTGCAAGTTTTCCTGCTAAAGCCTCATTTTCTTTCTGAGCGGTTTTTAGCTCATCTTGAAGACTCGAAACCTTTGCTACCACTTGTGATATTTGCGGTGCCTTGATTACCCCTGCTACCTCATTCAAAGTATTTTCAGCCTCCTTAAAGGCTTCATAAGCTTTTTGACCCGTCACTGCAATAATCCGACGAACACCAGATCCGATTCCTTCTTCTTTGATAATCTTGAACAGACCAATTTCAGAAGTTGTTGCTGTATGTGTTCCTCCACAAAGCTCCACCGAATAATCACCAATTTTCACAACTCGAACAACTTTTCCATATTTTTCACCAAAAAGTGCCATTGCTCCCATTGATTTCGCTGTTTCCACATCTGTTTCAATCGTATCAACTTTTATAGATTGCCAAATCACTTCATTAACCTGACGTTCAATCGCTGCTAATTCCTCTTTTGTCACTTGTGCAAAGTGAGTGAAGTCAAAACGGAGGAAGTCAACTTCATTAAGTGATCCTGCTTGTAAGGCATGATTACCTACAATATGATGAAGCGCTGCATGAAGTAAATGAGTCGCCGTATGATTTTTAACAACGGCATTACGCCGCTCTACATCAATCTCTAGAGTATAAGTATCACCGACCTTGAGTGTTGATAAAATTTCTACTTGGTGTAGATTTTGTCCATGAGGAGCGTGTTGCACATCTAAAACATTTGCCACCACTTGGCCAGAAGCATTTTTTATCACACCGTGGTCAGCAACTTGTCCACCCATTTCAGCATAAAATGGAGTGACATCAAATACAAGTTGAGCTGTACCAGTTACATTTTCAACAAGTTCATTATCTTTAACTGCTACCAACAATTTCGCTTGTGCTACTTTATCTTCATAAAGGAAAGTTGATTCAACCTCAATTGAAGACAAAGTTTCATTTTGAGCGCCCATTGAGCCACCCTTAACCACTGCACTCCGCGCTCTGTCTTGCTGCTCTTTCATTGCAGCTTTGAAACCTTCATGGTCAATCTTGAAGCCTTCATCATAAGCAAGTTCCTCTGTTAATTCGACTGGGAAACCATACGTATCATAAAGACGGAAAATATCTTCTCCATCAAGTGTATCTTTCCCCTCAGCTTTGAGCTTAGTCAGGAGTTCATCAATCAACTTTTGTCCCGCATCAATGGTTCGATTAAATGTTTCTTCTTCACGATCAATAATCTGCATGATAAAGTCTTGCTTTTCAAGCACTTCAGGATAGTAACTTTGCATGATTTTTCCAACAGTTGGAACTAATGACGCCAAGAATTTGCCTTGAATACCTAATTTTTTCCCATGCATAACAGCACGGCGTAGCAAACGACGTAAAACATAGCCCCGTCCTTCATTTCCAGGCAATGCCCCATCACCAATAGCGAAACTCAATGAACGAATATGGTCCGCAATAACCTTAAAACTCATGTTTTCTCCATCAGAATCATAAGTTTTTCCAGATAGTTTCTCAATTTCACGAATAATAGGGAGAAAAAGGTCAGTATCAAAGTTAGTTTTTCCACCTTGAATGATACAAACCATACGCTCCAACCCCATACCTGTATCTATATTTTTCTGAGGCAATTCAGGATATTCTGAACGTGGGATTGCAGGATTAGCATTAAATTGAGAAAGGACAATATTCCAGATTTCAATATAACGGTCATTTTCAATATCATCTGCTAGTAACTTTAATCCGACGTGTTCTGGATCATATGTCTCACCACGGTCGAAGAAAATTTCTGTATCTGGTCCCGAAGGTCCAGCCCCAATTTCCCAAAAATTATCCTCAATAGGAACAAGGTGGAAGGGTCAACTCCGACTTCTACCCAACGATTAAAGGTATCTTTATCATCAGGATAATAAGTAATGTATAATTTTTCAGCTGGAAATTCAAACCATTCTTTACTTGTCAACAGTTCCCAAGCATAAGCAATCGCTTCTTTACGGAAATAATCACCAATAGAAAAATTCCCCAACATCTCAAACATCGTATGATGACGTGCTGTTTTACCTACATTTTCAATATCATTTGTCCGAATTGCCTTTTGTGCATTAGTAATTCTAGGATTTTCTGGAACAACTGAACCATCAAAATATTTTTTCAATGTTGCAACACCAGAATTAATCCAAAGTAAAGTTGGATCATTTACTGGTACAAGACTTTGTGAAGGTTCTACTGTATGATTTTTTGATTTAAAAAATTCAAGAAACATTTGACGAACTTCTGCTGAAGTCATGGTTTTCATTAAGATTTCTCCTTTAGACTTTCCACTATCCATTTTATAGTTAGTCTTACTTTTCCATTAAGCGTCTAACCTATTTAGAAAGGGAAATTCATTTCAAATTATTATTTATTTATTTTAATTTGTGTGTTTATTCACAATAAAACGATAAAAAACTACCGTAAACAAAGGGCGCATACAGTTAAATACCGCGGTACCACCCTTATTCACGATAGAATTTCTATCATCTCTTTTGATTGTCAAAGCAGTTTTCTCTGCTATTTAAGCACTGTTGTTTTAACCTACTCATTTTCAGCACCATGAGCTCTCTGCAAAGTTAAAGTTTTAATTATTAGTTAGATGATGAGCTTGATGAAGTTTGTGTAAATTGTGAGAAAAGATTTGAGAACGCTGTTTCTTTCACAGTAACATTATACTTTTTCAAGTAAGAAGCAATCACACCACTAACATATGTTGTATCAGACTCTTTTTGAGATTTGATGACATCTTGAAGTTCTTTTTTATACTTATTCATATCAGTACCTTTGTCAGATGTTTTAACCATCTCAACGATATAATATGAAGTAGAACCTGTAGAAGCATCAGAGGCTTCAATAACATCTGAGAATTCGCCATTCTTCAACTTGAAAGCTGCTGTTTGAACTTCCGCTGGTACTGTTGTAGAAGTCGAATTAAACGTTATTTTGCTTGAAGCATTTGTTTTCTCAAAGCTCGCTTTACCAGCATCATCTTTCTTTGCTGCTGCCAATGCTTTGGTTGCAGCATCTTTTGATGTTTCAGAAACCACATAAGCAGTCACATCTGGGTGATAAGTTTTCCATGCTGCTTCAAGATTTGCTTTTATATATTGTGTCGTTTTGATATCATGATCAATCGCTGCTTGTTCAAGCATTTGAGTACGCATATATGGCGTAAAACTCGCTTCTGTCAATCCTTGTTGTTGCAAAGCCGAAGAGAATTGATCGCCGTATTGACTCTTAATATCCTTAACTTGAGCTGCAACTTTTTTATCTGTCACTTCTTTCCCAAACTCTTTACTAAAAATTTTATCAAATGTTAAGTTTTGGAGTAAAGTGTTTGTTGGTTGTGATGGAAATTCTTTTGCTTCGTTATAGAGGTCTGACACACGAATTGTATCACCTTTCATGGTAATAATATCCTTGCTCGCTGAGTCATTGTTTGAACAACCCGAAAGTGTTACGAGCGCGGCACCTGCGAAAACTGTAGCAATAGCTAAACTGAGTTTTTTGAATTTCAAAATATTCTCCCCTACATGATGACCGAGCAGCCACTTCGGTCTAAAATCATTAATTTATTTTTAACTTGTTGTAATTATAACATAAAAAGTTAAATAAAACTTTATTTATGCAAAGTTTCAATTTTTGTCATATTTCCAAGGGTTTAGCGACATTTTATCATCAATAACCCATCTCCAAGTGGAAGAACACTCGTCATATATTTAGAATTATCAAATACTTCATCAAATAGCCTACGCAATCCTCGCTCTAGAGCACGTTGCGTTCTCTTAATTTCCATGATAGGGACTAATATTTCGCCTGCCTGAAAAACATCATCCATCAAGATAACCCCATTATCAGATAATAACTCTAATGCATTTGGCAGAAATTCGATATATTTTGATTTCGCCGAATCCATAAAAATAATGTCATATTTTTTATGTCCATCTCTTTTCAAAACTGATAAAACATCAGCAGCATCGCCTTCTTTAAGGATAATTTGATGACGAGAATCATATTTTTTTAGATTTTCTTTTGCCAAAGCAATCATTTCAGGATTTCGGTCTATTGTCACAATCTCAGCACTAGGAGCAGCTTCTGCCATCATAAGCGCTGAAAAACCAATGGCTGTTCCGACTTCCAGAATACGTTTAGGCTGCATAATACTAATCAGCATTTGAAAATAAGTCACAGTTTCATGCGGAATTACGGGAATATTGTTTTCTTTAGCAAAGGCAAGAACTTTTGTAATATCTCCACTCAACTGAGTTTGGCTTCTACGCATCCAGTCAACAAGTTCTGGTTTTACAACTGGACGGTTCATCATTGGATTACTTGTACGTTTATAGGTTTCAACCACGAATTAATGGTTTCCTTTCTTTATTCGCTATTTTTTATCATATTCAGATAAACTCTCATTCCATCTTCATCAGACTGTTCATAAGTAAAATTCAACCGTTTTCCAACATCATTTGCTAACAGATGAAAAAGGTCGCAGGCAGTAAAAATTGCTTGCCACGAATCTTTTTCATCCTCTGATAAATATGTTTTTTTATAAGCTTCATAGAGTTCATCAGGAAGGTAGGATTTAATATGCTTTCCCCACATTCCCGTTGTTAATTCAAAGTTATGCTGTACTGCAATAAACCAGTCTAACATGGTTTCTAATTCTAAATGAACTGTTTCCATATACATTCGCATTGTATACGAGATCTGTTGGCGCTTTATTCCTTTTGCTACATTGTTTAGGCACCACCAAAATTCATTGCACGATGCTGCATATTCTGCTTCTGTCGGTTTTTTTATCCAGTATCCTTTGTCGTTTGATGAAGGAATTTCTTTTAAAATATTATCTTTATCAAGTAATGGAATGGTTAGCGTATCTTCTCCAAAACTATTTTTATCCTTATTTTCAATTTGTAAGTCAATTCTGACACCATCCTGAAAAAGCATCAGCCACGTGTGGTGACCGTCAGGTCTGGGGGATTGAGGTTCCTGGATAATCAAAGGAGTACCAAATTTCTGTGGAAATTTTTTGTCTTCAATAAATGAACTAATTTCTGTGACAATGTAAACAATATCATAGTCTTGATATTTATCGCGATTTATGTTGGGATTTGCTCTTGAACCATTAAGATAAACTGCTCGTACACGTTCATCAGATTGCGCAATTTCTAAAATTAACTTCATCATTTCTTGGTCTTTTCGCATGATTACTCCTTAACCTCGCTTTTCTATCTTATACTAGTTCCTTTTAGAAATTAAGCCATATTAATACTGTTAAAGTTTTCGTCTTACGCAAACCACTTCTTGCGCTTACCATTTCAACCTGCCAGCTCTGCTGGATTGCGATTTGAACTTTCGACTTTATAGGATAGCCGTTTGCGCTAAAGCAGCAACGGCTATGCTAGTTGTTTCACCCAGTCGGTTGCCACTGCGACTACTATAGCGAGCATGGACAGCGTAGCCCAAAGGGCGGAGATAGCGCTTAGACTTCAGGGACAAGACCACTTCGCCTTGCGACTTTAGTCGCTTTAGAGCGAATGGATAACGAAGCGGAGCGGAGGTGTGACCTCATATCTTTGATGTGAGGTTGTACCCTAATATCAGTGGGAGAGAAAGAATCGCCCACTGATGAAGTAATCACTTCAAGACATAGACTTGATTATTAATTCATTTTTTTACGAGATTTTCAAATTCTTCTAGGCGCCTTTCAAAAAGCTGGAATGAACTTTCAAGATACTCTGCGGATGTCATGTCAACGCCCGCTTTAGCAATAACATCTAATGGATAAGCGGATGAACCTGCTTTAAGATAATTCAAATATTTTTCACGATTTTCTGTCGTTCCATGAACAATTTTTTCTGCAAGGTAGGTCGCGGCTGCAAACCCCGTAGAATATTGGAAAACGTAGAAATTATAGTAAAAATGTGGAATTCTTGCCCATTCATACTGAATCTCTAAATTTTCTTTTGCTTTCAAGCCGTAATATTTTTCATTTAATTTTCCATAAGTATCATTCATAAACTCACTCGTGAGAACTTGACCTTTAGCATCTGCTTCGTGAATCATCTGCTCAAACTCAGCAAATTGTGCTTGACGATAAACTGTTCCTCGGAAACTATCCAGCCAATGATTAAGTAAAGCAAAACGTTCTTTATCATCTTTTGTTTCATTGAGTAATGTTTCAGTCAAAATATTTTCATTTGTGGTTGAAGCAATTTCAGCTAAAAAGATCGGATAATCACCGTAAACATAAGGTTGATTTTCACGTGTAAATGTGCTGTGCATGGAATGCCCCATCTCATGTACCAGGGTAAACAGGTCATCCAATGTTTCTTGCCAGTTGAGCAACATGAAAGCATTTGTATCATAAGACCCACCTGAATAAGCGCCTGAACGTTTTCCTACATTTTCACATACATCAATCCAACGTTCGTCAAAAGCTCTTTTTACGCGTCTGGTATAATCTTCTCCAAAAATTGCTAGCACTTCTTGTGCTTTTTTTACCCCATCTTCATAGTTAAATTTATAGTCTAATGTTGATAATGGTGTATAGATATCATACATTTTTAAATCTGAAAGATTCAAGATTTCTTTGCGAAGTGAGATATAGCGGTGTAATAAAGGCAAATATTTATTGACTGTTTCGATAAGCACATCGTAGACTTTTTCTGGTACAAAATTTTCTGCCAAAGCTGCTTCACGTGCTGATGAGTAGCCCCGTACTTCTGCATTGAAGTTATGAACTTTCACATTAGTTTGTAAGGTTTTAGCATAAGTATGTTGATATTGTTCATAGTTACTATAGAGCGCTTTATAAGCATTTTCACGAACAATTCTATCCTTACTTTCCATAAGCGAAATATAGTTCCCATGAGTCAGCTGAATTTCTTCACCTGACTCATCTTTTACTTGTGGAAAGCGAACATCTGCATTATCAAACACTTCAAATGTTTCTGCACCACTACCAAAAATCTCTCCTGCGGATGCGAGAAGTTTTTCCACTTTTTGGCTCAAAATATGAGTTTTTTTGGTAAATAATCGTTCAAAATAATGTTGATATTTTTTTAATTGAGGCTCGTCTAATAATAATTTTTGATAATTTTCAGTTGTTAACGCTAGGAATTCTGGTTCATAGAAAGAAAATGCTTCACCGAATTTTGCGTAAAGTGTTGTGGCTTTTGCTTGATATTCTTGGTACTTTGCAGCTCTAGTGTCTTGGTCATTTTTCATGGAAGCGTAGACGTAGAGTTTTTCCACATCTTTTGAGATTGAAAGCATGGTCGCTGTTATCTCATGCAAAGTTACTGCGCTATCCAATAAATGTCCTGCAAAATCTGCTTCTGCCCCCTCAATGTTGCCTGTAACGCAATCTAACTCTTCTTCCCAAGCCTCATCTGTTGAAAAAATCGTTGTTAAATCCCAAGTTAATTGCTCTGGAATTTCAGTTCTTTCTTTAGCCATACCATCACTTACCTTTCTCAGTTTCTATGTCACTTTACTCCCGTTTTCCTAACGGAGAAGATACTACTTAAATCTTAACTTTTAAGCAGGACTAGATTTTTTTATTATAGCATTATCCACAATTTAATGTTCAGTTTCTGGAGCGATTATATTAGATTGATTTTGAAATGATTACTTCATTGGTGGGGAATTCTCTCTCCCACCAATGTTAGACATCAAAGATATGAGACCACCATGTCCTCGAAGTCTATCTCGCTTTGCTCCGCTGTCGATTTCGCTAAGTTGCTAAAGCAACAAGCTCAAATCGCAAGCGCTAAGCCCCTAGGGCAGTAGAACAAAAGCAGAGATTATCATTTCGCCTTATCGTTTTTGCCACTATCGTTTGCATACGAGTAGAGGACAGCGTGACAGCGTAGCAACCGAGTTGCGGAGATCGTTCAGAGAACGGCGTGCGAAGCACGTAGCACCATAGCGAGCATGGACAGCGAAGCAACGAAGTTGCGGAGATAGTGAAATCGACAGCGTAGCAAAGCGAAGATAGAGCGAATGAGTTCCTGTGGTGAGTCAACAGCGGAGTAGAGTGGAGATAGTGTTGCTAAGTTAAATCTAATCTCAAAAAGTGGAAGGTTTTTAGTTCATTTCGTATAGTTTAGAATTTCATCAAAAATAAATTTCCCAACACCACCTTCGTTGCAACTTAAAGTAGTTTTATGGCTTTTGTTTTTTACTGTATCAGATGCATTTGCTACCGCTACTGCTACATCAACTGTTTCAAACATTGTTAAATCATTTTCTCCATCACCTATTCCAAAGCTTAAGGCATGAGGTAATTTTTCAAGATAAGCGCGTATTGCAGCTCCTTTTGTGCTGAGAGGATTGACAATCTCAAGTGTTTTTATAAATGATGTGAAAACGTAAGTATCTTTGATAGTTAGTCTCTCTCTAAGGATTTCATGTTTTTTATCACTTGCTTCCATTAGCTCAATTTTTACGATTGTCCGCTCTGGATGTGCTTCGAAAAATCCAATGACATCTTCAACGTGATAACATTGCTCTTTGAAATACTCTGTTTTATAGTCCATCAACAGTTTTCCTTGATTTCCCATGAAGCTCAGGCTGTTACGGAGTTTTTGCAGATGCACCTCGTATTTTTCTACGGGTTGAATTACCACTTCAGTGTCAGTGTGGATAAAATAAAGGATATTTTCTTCATCCAAAATAGGTAAAAGAAGCCGCAAAGTATCTATTGATAAACAGTTGCTATAAGTCGGAAATTGCCCTCTTGCTTTAAAACCTGCGCCATTTCCAAAAATGACGTCACAATCTATCCCGATCTCTTGCTCCATCTGCTCAACAAGCCCAATCCCACGACCTGTTACAAATACAAAATGGTCACCTGCCTCTTGAAGTCTTTTTACTGCATCTATATTTATTTGAGGAACAGGTACACCTAAATCTTGAAAAGTTCCATCTACATCTGAAAAAACAATATTCATACTTTCTCCCACCTTTTCATCAAAACAAGTATCTTATGATTCCTTATGGACAAACGCTTTGCTTGATGTTGTAATTTTTAGTTGTAGCACTATAAAAAATAGACTATCCACTTGAATAATCTTTTCTATTTTGCCTTTGTTTCATTGTTAACTTCTTTTATTATAGCATAGAAACGAGGAGGATAGAGCTTGTTTTGCGGATTTTTTTTGAAATTTTCTAAAAAATTTTGATAGTAAGGCGTTATATTTTGTGTAATTTGTGTAAAATTTGCTGATGAAAACTTGTCAGTACTGACAGAAAGTAAATTGAGACCTGGCGGTGCAATGTAAGGCTTGTCAAAGTTTTCTGTCAGTAAATTTTTCCCTTGTTGATAATATTTTTCTTGAATTTCCAACCATTTTGTTGAGCGATGAAAGAGTTGTTGCCTTACAAAATGAGCAAGTCCTCTGTCAGTACTGACAGATAATGATAATGGAGCTTGTGCGGAAAAAGGGCGACGCAACTGTGCCAACAGTTCTCCATGACCAAATAATATTTCCTCTGTTAAATGTAAAATGTTGCCCCTCAAGTCCTGATGAATCAATGATTTTAATCTTAATTTTTTTCGTTCTAAATCAAGTTCCCAGAAATAAAATCCTCGATTTTCAGAAAAATACATCAAATTTTTTTGAAGTTCTGTCAGTTGATGACCCAGCCATAATTTCTTTCCCATTAGCCAAATCACAGAATAACCATGAGTTTGATAGTTTTCTGTTCGTTCTTTTAGGCGCTTGAGCGAAAGAGGGGAACATTGAACTTCTATTGCAATGTTATCATTGACCAACAAATCAGGGGTTTGATTTAGAGCCGGAAGGTACTTTTCTACTTCCACTTTTTCAGACTTTTTGAACCAACGATAGAGTAACTTTTTTAACGTTAAATGTTGTACAGACTCATTCTCAGTCCACGATTCACAATTTCGTAAAGTCTTGTGCGCAAAATGTGTAATTTTTATATTCCCGTTTTTCAAGACAACTTCTGTTTTGCAAACGGGGCAAAAATATTGTCCTGTCAGCTCTCCTGGAGAACTTTCCAATAAATTGACCAGTTTATTTTTTTCATCAATCGCTGTCAGCATACTACTATATACGAAAATACTGATAGATTGTCACAAAAAAAGCTGTCAGTATACTGACAGAATATTTTAGAATGGAATTCAATTGTTTTTCACCGTTTTTAACTTAGCAAGTGCGCGCTATCTCCGACCAATGAAGTAATCACTTCAATAAATGCGAACTCATTTCACATTATAATGTTGTATAAAAACGGCAAAAATAGCAAAAATGATGAAACTTCCGACAATGACGGCAACCCAAATCATATGTTTTTTCTTTTCAGAGTTGAGGACAGCAATAAATTCACGAATGAAGGCGGGAACGCGGTAATACATCGCCGTTTTTCCACCACGTCCTCCTTGCGCTTCTAAACCAATCTGAGCTGCAAATAAAGCAGCACGGAAGACATGATAATCTGAAGTGAAAAATAGAAATTTATCTTTCAAAAGTTTGTCAGAAAAAACTAAATTTTCGTAAGTTGTTCGAGATTGATTTTCTAGCAATGTGCGCTCAAATGGAAAGCCTAGCGTTTCAACGGCATATTTTTGCATGGCTTGTGCTTCTGAGATTTTCTCGTCCGGCCCTTGACCTCCTGAAAATACCAAAATCGTCTGTTCATCACGCACTGCATCTACAGCAGCGCGAATACGATTACCGAGCAGTTTTCCAACGTGCTCTCCCTGAATAAGCCCTGCACCAAGCACAACATAGTAAGGCGCTGTCATTTTTCTTACGCGCCTGCCATATACCCAACTTGATAAAAAGAAAATACCAAATTGCCAAGCCAAATAAATGGATAAAATGGGATAAACATAACTCAGAATTTGTAACCAAAGCCAACTTTCTGGTAGTTTCCCAACCGAAAGATAAAGAAAGTCAATACCAATAAAGAAAAGAACGACAATAGGCAACAATAAATTTGAAACAGATTTTGATTCTCTTCGCCACATTTTTATGGTCAAAACCACAATCGCAATAGGAATAACAAACCCTAACACCAGAGGAGCAATCGCAAACAAAACTGCTTCAATGAGGAGTAAGACAATGCCGATACTGTTTCGCTGCTCTGAAAATACAATAAACGAACCCAAAACACCGTTCAATGTTATCCACAGAAAAATAATATAAAAAAACGACAATCGTCCCAAGCGCAATGTTCTTAGATCTTTCAAACGCTTTATTTTCCACCAAAAAACGAAAGTGATACTCCCAAAAAATAACGTCAAAATTACGCCAATAATAAATAATCCAAAATCTTCCATGAGCATATTTTAACATATTTTTAGCCAAGCAAGCGTCTGCTAAATCCCTCCACCTCTTTTAGGTGGAGGAATAAGCAACACTAAGCTTTGCTTTCGTTCTGCTAACATCAGTGGGAGAGAAAGAATCTCCCACTGATGAAGTAATCACTTCAATCACTTCATGACAAAATTCTTTAAAAAATTACTGATAAGAAAATTATAAGTCAAAAAAATTCTGTCAGTATACTGACAGAATTTTCATAAGTAAACTTTTGAGCTTACAAAGCAGCTAAAACCGCAAAATTAATGATAAACAAGATAGCAACTACCCAAATAACAGGTTTTACTTCTTTCACTTTTCCATTGAACAGTTTAACAAAGATGAACGTGATAAATCCAGCGGCAATCCCGTAAGAGATTGAATATCCAAGTCCCATAAATACAGAAGCAAAGAAAGCAGGAATTGCTTCGCCAAGGTCGCTCCATTTAATTTCAGTAAATGAACTCAACATCATCATCCCAACAATGATAAGAATAGGTGCAGTCGCTTGAGAAGGTACAATCGCAAGAAGCGGTAAGAATAAGCTTGAAATAGCAAACATTACAGCTACCACAACTGAGGTCAAACCAGTACGTCCTCCTGCACCAATACCAGCGGCAGATTCAACATAAACTGTTGTATTTGATGTACCAAAGATTGCCCCAATTGGAGTTGCAATCATATCAGCAAACAAGGCTTTATCCATCTTAGATGAGAAACCATGACTATTTTCCATATCTTTAAGGTCTTCGTCTGTGAAGATACCCGTTGCACGACCCGTACCAATAAATGTACCGATTGGGTCAAAGATTGAAGTCAATGAAAAAGCAAGGACGGTCATCAAAACTTCAACAATACGTGAAGAATCAGAGAATAAAGTCCCAAAACCTTTAGGACCAAAAGCAGCACCAAATGTTGTTCCCATTTGATCAATGGCAGTTCCAAGATTATTTTGTGCAAACAACGTGTGCACATCAATCTTAACTACACCAGTCAAAATAGCAAGAATCGTTGTAACCAAGATAGAAAGTAAAATTCCTGCCTTCCATTTACGAAGAACGAAGAACATTGTTACAACAATCCCAACAAGTGCAATCAAGACACCAGGATTATTAAAAGTCACAAGTCCAGGCACAATTGATGAGTTAGCTGTAATCGTACCGTGTTCATTTGTATAAGTCCCAGGGTCAGCGATAAATTGCAAAATACCAGCATTTTTAATCCCAATATAAGCGATGAAAATACCAATCCCACCACCAATAGCGTGTTGCAAAGCCTCAGGAATACCAAGAATAATTGCTTTACGAATAGATGTAAACGTAATAATAATATTAATCACACCACAGATGAAAACCATAGCTAAAGCTTCTTGCCAAGTATATCCAAGACTCAATACAACCGTATAAGCAAAAAATGCGTTGAGTCCCATTCCTGGGGCAAGTGCATAAGGAACATTAGCGATAAATCCAATCGCGAGTGTACCAACAATAGAAGCCAAGATTGTTGCCAAGAATACCGCTTGTACGGGCATCCCTGTTGACCCCAAGATTTGTGGATTCACAAAGAGGATGTAGCTCATGGCAAAAAATGTCGTCAATCCAGCCATAATTTCACGGCCAACTGTAGTGCCGTTTTCTTCAAGTTTAAATAACTTGTTCACGAAAAATTTCTCCTTTTTAAAAGATGCGAAGTGGGTCTATTTGGAAGTTATGAAATATAAAAAACTATGGCTAATTCATCGTACAAAACACGAATGAACCGATGTTGCATTGCGAATTTCATGGCGCAAAACAGCAATATAACATGCCAATCGTAGTCATCACTAATAGAAGTGAGAAAAGTCTATTTTCACTAACTTTCTAGCCCGCTGAACTCAGTTATTCGCTAAAAAGTTGTATCCCACACGTTTTTGTGGCATACGTCATAAAATAAAAAATAACTATATTTCTATTCTAATCAGTTTTACTTAAGGAAACAAGATTTTTATTAGGAATTTTCTTTAAAAACATCTCAACGTTCGGAAATATCGAACATAATTAGTGAAAATTTTTTTAATGTTCGTTCCCTTACTCAAAACTCTTGAATCATCTAACAGTTTTCTAAGGAGAATTGAAAATAAATTAAGACACTTTTATTCAACCATTTTTTGTTTATTCTGTAACTTCAAAGTAAGAGCAGCCTATCTATGTTATAATGGATGAACGAATATAAATAAAGGATGGGGTATGGAAAATAAAGATAGAAAATTGATTGCTATTGACCTAGATGGAACAACTTTACAATCTGATGGTCACTCTATCAGTCGTTATACAAAATATGTATTTAAACGAATCGAAGCACTTGGACATATTATATGTATTACCACGGGACGCCCTTACCGAATGTCTTTAGATATCTATCGCGAACTTGAATTAAGCAGTCCAGTCATAAATTTTAATGGCGCACTCATTTCAATGCCCAACAATAGAGGATGGGAACATACAAAAGCTCACTATATTGACCGTTCTTTTGTCTTTGACCTATTAAGGCACCAACAAAATTTCAATCTCGATTTTTTTGCCGTTGAATATCGAAGAAAATTCTTCCTTAATACTTTCCGAAACGTTGATGCAAAGCTTTTTGGTGTAGAAAAATTTCAACCATACAATCGCTTACGTGCTGACCGTATCACTGATAATCCACACGCTGTGCTTATCTCTACTCGTCAAAAAGACAAAATAGCATTAGCAGAAGAAATGCGCAGACACTACAACGGAAAAATTGATGTTGGTGTTTGGGAGGCCCAAACGGTATCTTAGAAGTCGTTCCCAAAGGAATTAGTAAAGCTTCTGGATTAAAACACCTTCTTAAAGTTCTTGATATTCCTCTAGAAAATCTTATTGGTTTTGGAGATGAGCACAATGATATTGAGATGTTTAAACTTGCTAAAAATGCCTATGCAATGAAGAATGCCTCGAAACGTCTGACACCTTTTGCAACAGAAATCCTTCCTTGGACCAATGATGAAGACGGTGTTGCTCGTCAATTAGAAAAATTATTTTTAAAATAATTGAGTGATTGTAATTTTTAATAGACAATAAAATAAAATCATAGTAAAATAAACTTGTAAGCATAAAACCGTTTACAAGTTTTTCTATTATCTCAATGCTCTGCTTCTTTGGCTAATTTACAACTTTAAAGAGACTGAGCTCACCACAGAAAAAGGAGAAAACCGTTATGATTAAATTCTTACGTACTAATATTATCGCATCATGGATTCTCACAATCCTACGGATTTATATCGGTTGGCAATGGGTTGAAGCAGGTTGGGAAAAAATCCATACCTCTGGTGGTTTCCATGCTGAGGGAATGATTGCTGGTGCACTTAATCAAGGAACTTCTGAAAAGCCTTTTGCTTATCCCTGGTTTCATGATTTTCTAGCTTCAACAACAAACAATGGGCATAATGCTGGAATTTTTAATGTTCTGGTTCCTTGGGGAGAACTCCTCGTAGGACTTGGATTGATATTTGGAACTCTAACTCTTGCAGCTGCATTCTTTGGACTTCTGATGAATTTCACTTACTTACTTTCAGGCGTCGTTTCTACAAATCCAACTTTCGTAGTTATTCAATTTCTAATTCTTATTGCTGGATTCAATGCAGCTAAAATAGGTCTTGACTACTGGATTACCCCTTTCCTACGTAAGTATCTTCCATTTTTGAATAATGACATCAATACACGTAGAGTCAATTAATCTTTATATAAACAACATACTGTCAAAGTTTTTTGACAGTGCTTTATTTTGAAAAAACAGACTAATCATCCTATAATGTAAGGGAATACAAATAATAATATTATCTATTTTTTATAGATTTAATATATCTGAAGGAGAAATTAATGAAAGTTTCAATTTTCTCAACTTGCGTGATGGACTTAATGTTTCCTCAAGTCGGAATTGCAATGGTCGAAGTTTTAGAGCGTCTAGGAATAGATACTGATTTACCAGAACAACAAGTATGCTGTGGACAGCCAACTTATAATTCTGGATTAGTCAAAGAATCCATGCCCACAATCAAAAATCAGATTGATGCCTTTGAACACTCTGACTATGTTGTAGGCATCGCTGGTTCATGTTCTGGGATGTTTAAAGAATATCCTCATATGTTCAAAGAAGGTGACCCTTACAAACAAAAAGCAATTGATTTAGCAAATAAATCTTATGAATTTACACAATTTCTTTATCATGTCCTTGGTGTAAAAGACCTTGGGGCTACATTTAACGGTGAGAAGGCGACTTATCATCGTTCTTGCCACATGACGCGAATCCTTGGCGAACGTGAAGCACCTTTTATTTTATTGAATCATGTTGAAGGTCTTGAAATGCTACCGCTTCCTCACATTGAGAATTGCTGTGGTTTTGGCGGTACTTTCTCTGTCAAATCACCTGAAATTTCTGAAATGATGGTTACTGAAAAAATGAATGATGTTGTATCAACTGGTGCAGAAATCCTGATTTCAGCTGATTTAGGCTGTTTGATGAATATTGCTGGAAAATTTAATCGCGAAGGCAAAAAAATAAAAGTGATGCATATTGCTGAAGTATTAAATACTAATGTTGATTTGGAACGGATTGATTCTGTCACAAACCCAGTGTTTGCAAAGATTTAGGAGGAAAGGAGAATACGGAGAGCGCTGTTTTTTGAGTAATAATAGCTTAAAATACAGCGCTCAAAGTTTGATTAAAAATTATGGGACTTTCTACAAGTACAAAAACGTTTGCCGAACGTTTAGAAGATAGCAAAAAAGATAAATTTGCTCAAGCTGCTGTGGCTAGAGCACAAGATACTCAGTGGGAAAAAAGAGAATCTTCTCGTGAAGAACTTGGAAATTGGCAAGAATGGCGCAATATCGCAGAATCTATTCGACAACACACGCTAAAACATCTTCCTCACTATTTGACAGAGTTTTCAGACAATGTTGCTGCTCGTGGTGGCCATGTTTTCTTTGCAGCGGATGCCAAAGAAGCTAATGATTATGTGAAAAAAATTGTGTTAGAGAAAAATGCGAAAAAGATTGTAAAATCTAAATCTATGGTCACAACTGAGGTTGATATTGACCCGATGCTCGTTTCACTCTCTGATGATATGGATGTATTGGAAACTGACCTCGCAGAATTCATTTTGCAAGTCGCTGACTGGGATGAACCTTCTCATATCGTTTTTCCTGCTTTACATAAAAATCGCGATCAAATCCGTGAAATTTTTGCTGCAAAATTAGGCTATGAGGGAGATAATGACCCTGTTAATCTTGCACGTTGTGCGCGTGACACAATGCGCAAACTTTTTTTGAAATCTGAAGTGGGCATCACAGGTTGTAACTTTGCGATTGCCAATACGGGTGATATCAATTTATCAACTAACGAAGGAAATGCTGACTTGACTATTTCCATTCCCAAAACACAGATTGTCCTAATGGGAATGGAGAGGATTGTACCATCAATTAAGGAAGCTGAAATTCTGGATAATATGTTGGCACGTTCAGCTGTTGGACAAAAATTGACAACTTATGTGACTTTCGCTGGGCAAAAAGCGGATGATGAATCAGACGGTCCAGAAGATTTTCATGTCGTTATTCTAGACAATGGTCGTTCTAATGCAATTGGTACAGAATTTGAATCAATTTTGCAGTGTATTCGTTGCGGGGCTTGTTTAAATGTTTGTCCTGTTTATCGTCAAATCGGCGGACATACCTATGGTTCGATTTATCCTGGTCCTGTTGGCTCTGTACTCTCTCCTGTCCTCGGTGGTTATAAGCAATATGGTGATTTACCCTATGCTTCAACGCTTTGTGGGGCTTGCACAGAAACTTGTCCAGTCAAAATTCCACTGCACGAACTTTTGATTGCACATCGACGCGTCATGGAAGATGATCTTAAAATGCACCATGATGGTTCATTTGTTAATATAGAAATGAATGCTGTGGGTATGGGAACTGGCCATCCTGCAATGTTTGGCATGGCAATGAATATGGCTCATGCTGGACTTTCGATGTTGCCAAAGGCTAAAGAACTTACCGTCGAAGGCTCACTTTTTGAATACGGAGCTGTACGTAAAGCTCCAGCACTAGCAAAAGGTTGGACAGATGTACGAGATTTGCCTGTGGCACCGCCACATAAGGAACAATTCCGTCAGTGGTATAAGAAACATAAGGCAGGTAAATGAGATGACTGGAACTATTGAAAATCGTGAAAAATTTTTAGCAACTTTGCTAGAAAAACGTGGAGGTGTGGAACTTCCTTTTGAAGCTTATCAACCAATTTCTAACTTGCCCGAAACACACTTGGCTCATCTAACGACAGACGAATTGTTAGCTATTGCTAAAGACCAAGCAGCGCGTGTTTCTGCTAACTTAATAGAAACTACTGCTTCCAAGATGAATGAGGTCATTGCTGGATTGATTGAAAAATCTGGCGGAGGACAAGTCATGATTCCAACAACAGAGGAATTTGATCATTTTGGTATACAAGTAGAGTCCAACCAGCTTGTTCAGTGGAAGCTTGGTGTAGAGCATCGCGATGAAAATATCATGGCCGCTCAAAATTCAAATGTTGCTGTAGCTGTTGCTAAGTTTTTCCTCGCTGAATCTGCAACTATTGTTGTTGAATCTGAAGCTGGACAGGGTCGTTCATTGCATTTTTTACCAACACATTATATTTCTGTCATTCCTTTAAGTCGTATGGTGGCACGCTCAACGCAAGCAGCCAGTTGGTTTGAGCAAAATAAGAAACCTGGCTCAACCTTGCATTTCATCTCTGGTCCTTCTAATTCTGGAGATATTGAAATGCAACTCGTCGTTGGTCTTCATGGACCATTAGAAATTAATTATGTTATTGTAAAAGATTTATAATCATGAATATTTATGGAATTAACTCTGTCAGTGATTGATAGGGTTAGTTTTTTTGTCAGTATACTGACAGTCTTTATTTTTACTGACAAGGATATTGTTTTGGATTTCGTTCTTTCTTTTTTATAATTAAATTATAAAAACATTAGAAGGAGATTTTTATGATTAAATTTTTACGACATAGTCGGCTTGCTGCCGTTATCCTAACTGTCCTACGTGTTTTCATCGGCTATCAATGGATGAGCGCTGGTATAGGCAAACTGATGGCTGAGGAGAGTTTCTCTGCAAGTGGTTTAATTAATGGTGCTTTAAACAGTCCTACGGCTTATCCTTGGTTTCACAGCTTTCTTTCATTGACAACGGATAGTGGTGCAAACACGGCTTTCTTTGATTTTGTAGTTCCTTGGGGTCAAGTGATTGTTGGACTTGCTCTTATCTTAGGCGCTTATACTCTTTTTGTTGCTTCTGCGGGATTAATGATGAACATCGCTTTTATCTTGTCAGGCGTAATTTCTGAGAACCCAACTTTTATCTTGATTCAAGTCTTGATTTTAGTTGCTGGATACAATGCTGGTCGGTATGGACTTGATTATTGGATTACACCCATCGTCCGTAATATTTTTCCTTTTTTACATAATGATACTTTGCTTGAAAATGGATAAAATTAAAGCTGTCAGTATACTGACAGCCTTTTTGTTTGCTTATAAAAAACTCATGAGAAATTCTCATGAGTTTCTTTTAGTTACGGTTGTTTCCGCCTGCGATACCAAAGATACGAAGCAGGAAGAGGAACAAGTTAAGGAAGTCGAGATAGAGAGAAAGTGCCATTGATATTGCCCAACCATCATTGACTTGACCGTTATTTGCATTATAGACGCTGATAATTTTTTGATTATCCCAAGCAATCAAGCCAGAGAAAATAACAACCCCTGCGATACTTGTAAGGAACACCAGTCCTGAGCTTGCCAAAAACCAGTTGAGCACCATCGCTACAATCAGTCCCCAGACGGCAACTCCCATGACTTTACCCATAGCTGAAAGATTTCGCTTCGTCACGCGCCCATATACAGAGAGTCCTAAGAACATTGCTGCTGCGGTCACAAAGGCAAGGGTGATGTTTGTTGCAGTATACATGAGAAGTGTGAAACTAAGCAAGAATCCGAAGAAAGCAGCGAATCCGATGAATAGCGGAAGTGCCATCGGAGAGTTCTTCAGTGCAGCACGCTGCATCGGAAATACGAGAAAGAGTGGAACTAACCATAACAACAGAAAGGCAAGGCTACCGCTTTGCATAATAGAGATGAGATTATCCACAAAGAATGTAATCATAATCCATGAAACGAGTGCTGAAATCAGTACTCCAACTCCCATCAGCGCATAGATTTTACTGAAAAAAGCATTAAGTCCGTCTTTTTGTTGGTCAAAGATAATATTGTTATTGTCATTCATATTTTGCATTAAATTTGGCCTCCTTATTTTTAATTTAATTCTAATACTATTTTACCAAAAAATACATCATTTGTCATCAGACTTAAGTTGTATTTTTTACTATACCTAATTGTTGCCACTATTATAACTAATCCGCTGTGAAAAATAAAAGCTATATTAATTTTTATAACGCCATAGGGTCGAAATTTACAATCTCCTTAGTTTTTGATTTTGATGCATATTCTAGTCTTATAGTAAGTGTCAAAAATGATATGAAAAACAAAAAGCTGTCAGTGTGCTGACAACTTTTAAGATTTTAGTTCATATCGAAAGAAGGTAAACGTTTGAAATGTTTACGAGCATTCCATTTGTATTTCACAGAATCACGCCATTCGATACTTGCTACGCGTTTATCGACTGCTGTAACAATCCAACTTTCTTTATAACGCGGTGGATTAATGGTTGCACCAAACATATGTTTGATGATAATATCTTTTTCTAACTCTGACAAAGTTGTCAATTTGCGAGCATTACGATAGGCAATATGTGGATGTACATAAGCATGGCTCTTTGCAAATTTTGTTTCGCGCCAATCATAGTAGAAAAGATCGTGCAAAAGCCCTGCACGAGCTGTTGCTTTGGCATTCAAGCCTCGTTTTTTTGCAATAGTGTAGCTGACATAACTGACTTTCAGACAGTGTTGTAAGCGAGTTGAAGTGTAATGATGTGTGATTTTATCGAGTTTTTGGAGCTCGGGCATTTTGAGGAGATGACCGACATAACTCATATACTCGGCATCATTTAACCACGGTTGTTCATCTAAATTCATGAATTGATTATATCACGAAATTTGACTTTGTCAATGTAATATACAAACTTTTTTGATTAAATTTTTCTTTCTATTTATTTAGATTAATTGACTTCTTCTCTCACAAATTGATTCAAATGTGCTTTTTTATCTTGTTTTTATATTTATCTTTTTATTATTTTTCATTATATTCTCCAACTTTTGTAAACCATAATGTCATTCGTTATATTCTTTTATAGTACATCAGAGTTATCGAAGTAAGTTCGTGCTATCTCCGCCCTTTTGGCTACGCTGTTGATGCTCGCTAAGGCGCTGAAGCGCCTAGGCTTCTTGGACAAGACCACTTCGCCTTGCGACTTTAGTCGATTGCGATTTGAACTTGCTACTTTATAGGATAGCCGTTTGCGCTTCAGCACTTACGGATATGCTAGTTGTTACACCTAGTGGCTTAGTGAAATCGACAGCGTAGCAAAGCGGAGATAGAACGAATGGATAACGAAGCGAAGCGGAGGTGTGACCTCATATCTTTGATGTGGGGTTGTTTGCCCCTTTATCAGTCGAATCGCCTTTTGCTCTTACCATTTCGTCTTGCTAGCTTTGCTGGATTGCGATTTGAACTTCCGACTTTAGTCGGTTGCCACTGCGACTAGGTGCTTCAGCACCATAGCGAGCATGGACAGCGAAGCAACGAGGTTGCGGAGATAGTGAAATCGACAGCGTAGCAAAGTGGAGATAGAACGAATGGATAGCGGAGAGCGAAGCAAAGATGCAAACTTTATCAGCTAGCTTCGCATGACCACAGAACATTTGTCCTTTTGCTTAGCTGCTAAAGCAACAAGAGCAGAAGGCATTGGCTGTAAGGCACTAAAGTGCCGATGAACATTTGTCCTCTATCTCTAAGTCACTAAAGTGACAAGAATAGAGGCAACGCCAAATGACAATCAAACGGACAGCGTACTAGAGAAAATGGGCAAATGTTTTACGAAACTCCCACTGAACAAGTCTTGACTTCATTGATATTAAAGGAATTATTTATCAAAAATCAAAGTCCAGAGTTTACAAAGTCATAAAATTCCTGTATAATTGATAGGTATTAGAAAAATCTTGGAGGGTGTATTGTGCCCAACTGAGGATTCAATCATCAACCAGCTTTTCTACGAAAAGTACTAAAGGAGAACAAAATGGCTAATATCAAATCTGCAATCAAACGTGCTGAATTGAATAAAATCGCTAACGAACGTAACTCACAACAAAAATCTGCAATGCGTACTGCTATCAAGAAATTTGAAGCTGAACCAACTGAAGAATCTTTCCGAGTTGCTTCATCAGCTATCGATAAAGCTGCTACTAAAGGCCTTATCCATGCCAACAAAGCTTCACGTGATAAATCACGTCTTGCTGCTAAACTCGGCTAATCAAAAAACTTGTCAGCAGACAAGCTTTTTTGTTTAAAACATTACTCTACCAACAAAAAATTTCTCTACCTCATCAAATCATAGTTATTACTTCATTGGTAGGGGAATTGCGATTTGAACTTGCCACTTTATAGCATATCCGTTTGAGCTAAAGCCGCAACGGATATGCTAGTTGTTTCACCTAGTGGCTTGCCACTGCGATTAGGTATAGTGAGCATGGACAGCGAAGCAACAAAGTTGCGGAGATAGTGAAATCGACAACGGAGCAAATCGGAGATAGTGCGCACTTGCTAAATTGAAAAATCATAACTCAGTGGTTATGATTTTTTAAATATTTCAAAGTCGGAATCTAACATTCCAATGAGTGGATTGAAGTTCCCAGTTAGAATCATCTTTTCTGTCAAAATCCCAGACTGAATCACTGGTTCTTCATCATCTTCTTCAAAAAGCGAAATCGCCTCATTTACGGCAACTGATGTTTTTTTGTCAGTACTGACAGACTTATCAACAGGTATTTCCTCAAATCTGTCAGTCACTTCTTTGCTGTCAGTTATTTTTTCAGTCAAAAATCGCTCAATTAATCCTGTTTTACGGTTTGCTCCAGCTTTTGCAACAGCCGCAGCAAAAGCTTTTTTCTCTCCAAGTAAGATAAGACTTTGTTTTGCTCGAGTAATAGCTGTATATAACAGATTACGCTCTAACATTCGTGAATAGCTGGAAACCATTGGAACGACTACAGTAGAAAACTCTGAACCTTGTGATTTATGGATAGACATCGCATATGCCAATGTAATTTTGTACCACTCTGCTCGTGGATAACTCAATTCTTGACCATCAAAGTCCATAACTAACTCATCTTGCTTGCTCTCAGTAAATTTTGCAGGAATTAATTCAATAATAATACCCAAATCACCATTAAAAACGTTGGCTTGAGCATCATTAACCAGATGTAGAATCTTGTCTCCTTCACGAAATTTTAAATCATTAAAATTAAATTCGAGTCGCGCATCCAGCGGATTGAAAAGATTTTGGAGTAAGTCATTCATCGCATTTATTCCAGCAATTCCTTTATACATTGGTGCCAAGACTTGCAATTCAAAAGGATTATTCCCGCGATTTTTCCAAGCTTGCGCAATCTGCCCAATAAGCTGTGGAATCTGCTGACTACTTGCCTCAAAGTATGAACGATCTGCTTTCTTCTCCGTAAAATCATGAGGAAGTTCACCGTTTTTAATGTGATGCGCTAGATTTGTAATTGTTGAATCATTTCCTTGACGATAAATTTTGTCCAACTTAATTGATGGTATTTGAGAAATTTTCAGCAAATCAGCAAAAACTTGCCCTGGTCCAACTGAGGGAAGTTGGTCTCCATCTCCTACTAATAATACCTTCATAGAACTCGGAATCGCTTGAAATAGCTTATTTGCTAACCACGTATCAACCATTGAAAATTCATCAACAATCAAAAGACTACCTGATAAATCATTACCAAAAGACTCCGTATCTTCATCTTGACCCAAACCAAGATGTCGATGAATCGTTGCTGCTGGCAAACCTGTCAATTCATTCATTCGACGCGAAGCCCGCCCAGTCGGCGCTGCAAGCAATATCGGAAATAGATCATCAGTATAGTGCGCCGGATCCAAGTCGATTTTATGAATCCTTGCATAAACCTCAATAAAACCATTGATAATCGTTGTTTTCCCAGTTCCTGGACCACCAGTCAAAATGAAAAACTGTTGGTTCATCGCACTGATAATCGCCTGTTTTTGTAACTCATCGTAGGTCATTTCGAGGTCATTTTCAACTTCTGTCAGTACTGACAGGATTTTTTTATCAGCAAAATTTTTGTCAGCAATATCTGTTTCAGAAGTTCCTGCTTTTTGGGCGCTATTGTCAGCAACTATTGTTTTTGTCAGTGCTGACAGACTTTTTTTAATTCCTTCTTCTGCAAAAAAAAGCGAATTTTCAAATATTTTAGTTCCATCTTGTTGAATTTTTCCGTCAATAATCAGATGATTAATTTCAGCAGCAACTTCTGACGGATTAACTTCAACATTTCGCGCTTCTTCAAGAAGAAAAATGGTTTCAGAAAGAAGTTCTTTTGCCTCAATATAAGTATCTCCTGTCGCCAAAGAATGTGTATTGACAACATGCAAAAGCGCTGCCCGAAAGCGATTAGAGCTATCTGCTTCAATGCCTAACTCACTAGCAATCTTATCTGCGGTTTTAAAACCAACACCCTTGATTTCTTCAACAAGTTGATAAGGATTCTCTTCAATCTTCTCAAGCGTTTCGTCTTTATAAAGTTCATAGATTTGAAAAGTAATTTTACTTGGTAAACCATATTCTGCAAGCTTTGCCAATACTTTTTCCATTCCGTGATTCTCTCTCAAACGCTTAATAAAAGAATTTTTACGTGCAAGTGTCAATAAACCATCTAATTTCTCAGGCGCTTCAAGAATACGGTCTATTGTATTTTCAGGGAAAAGTTCAACAATTTTCTCTGCTGTTTTTTTCCCGATTCCCGGAAATTTATCTGACGAAAAATACTTTACTAGTCCCGCACTTGATGTAGGCATTGCCTTTTCATATTGCAAAACTTGCAACTGCTCACCATATTTTGGATGATGAGTTAAATTACCATAAAAAGTATAGCTATCTCCCTCAACCACATCCCCAATTGTCCCATTGACGACAATTTCCGAATCATCATAATCAGCATTAGTTTCATCAATTTCAATAAGTAACACTTTATAAAAATTACTCGTGTTGCTAAAAAAAATTGCCTCAATAGAGCCTGTCACATAAGTCTTTTCGGTCATAATACTTTATCCCAGATTTTCATTTCAAAATGACGAGTTCCCGACTCCAAAACGGTAAGTGTGTTATTAGCCAAACCACCAGCAGTACGCAATTCTGCAACATCAAAACCTGCTAAATGTCGTATTCCTGCTGTGCCTGAAGCCCCATGACCAACCAATAATACATTCTCCAAATCATCTGTCAGCAAATCTCTTGCCAATGCATCAAATCTTGAAAGCACTGATTTAACAGATTCTGCACCAAAAACAGAACCATCAAACTTGTCCAATTCAAACCTAGAATCATGCATTTCTTTTGGATATTTGGCAATTGCATCCTTAATCAACCACCCCTCTAACTCACCAAAATTCCATTCTGACAGCCTACTGTCAGCACTGACAGTGCTCTCAGTAATTAATTTTGCAGTTGTCAGCGCCCTTTGTTGTGGGCTAGATAACACCTTATCAAAAGAAATTGGAGCTAAATACTGACGGACACGTTCAATTGCTTGATAGGACTCTGGTAATAAAGCAGAATCTCCTTTCTGTCCCTGTAACCTTCGTTCTAAATTCCATTCCGTCTTACCATGTCTTACAAAATAAATTTTCATATCTAAAATGTGAGGATGATTGCTTTGAAGTACAAAAAATTCCTCATTAACGCCTCTGTTATATACTATAAATGAATAAACTCATTTCATCAGTCGTTCTGCAATAACGAGTTCTGGTGCACTTTTCGCGTCAGAACAGATGTGAAGCACCATAAGCCATTGTAGCCTTGTACAATGGTCTAGCTATAGTATAACTCCAGAGTGTCCATATCCAGTTCCTTTCTTTTATTCAAATCTCATAAATATTATAATGTCCAAGCATTCGTACCGTCACACCAAGACTTTTTAACTCTTCTAGCGCATAAGAAATCTTCTCATTTTCAACTAAATCAATGATGAAGAAATATTGTCCTAATCGTGTTTTCAACGGACGAGACTCAATTTTTGTCATATCAATATCACGCCAAGCAAAGACTGAAATAGCCTTATGCAATGCTCCTGGAAGATTTTCTGGTAAAGTAAGTGCAATACTGACTTTTTGCCCACAACTCACCAATGGTACCTCAGGGAAACAATGTCCCAATAACCAAAAGCGTGTATTATTTAATTCAATATCCTGAATATCTTTTGCTAATATCTCCAAGCCGTAGATACTCGCAGCTTCTTGATTAGCCACAGCCGCAATTGGCTCGATAGAGTGATTTTTCACAAATTCTGCTGCCATCGCTGTAGAATCTACCGCAATAAGTGATGCTTCAGGGTAATTTTTCTGCAGAAATTCTCTTGTTTGAGCCAAACCTTGAGGATGTGAATAAATTTTCTCAATTTTTTTATTTAAGTTAGTAACTAATAAATTTTGTGAGATAGATAGTACAACTTCAGCCACAACCTGTGCTGTACTCTTATGAAAAAGACTATCTATCGCAAGATTTACCGTTCCTTCTATGCTATTTTCTATAGGAATTAGCGCAAAATCACACTTCTTCTCATCATAAGCGGAAATTACATCAGCAATCGTATCAAAAGCAAGTAAATCTCCTTTAGGAAACGCCGACTTTGCGGCAATATGAGAAAATGAACCTATCGGTCCTAGATACGCTATTTTTATTTCTTTTTTCACAAATTTCCCTGCCAATCTCGAATTTCTTGAGCAATCTTGTCTGGTTGCTTATTTTCCACAGCAATAACTAAATCTGCTACTTTTTCATACACGGGAGTTCGCTTTTCAAATAATTTTCGCGCAAATTCCTTATCTTTAGCTAAAGGACGTTGATTTTTATCATCTTTTAAAATTCTTTGCCACAAAGAATCAAAATCACTTTTTAGATAAACAACTTGATTTTGAAAACCTAAAATATCCAAATTTCCAGTATTTTCTACAATACCGCCACCTGTTGCAATCACAAAGTCCATATGAATCGCAGCCTCAAAAACTTCTTGCTCCACTTGACGAAAATCATCCTCGCCAAATAAATCAAAAAATGTTGAAATCGGCATTTCAATTTGCTGCTCAATCATCTTATCCAAATCAATAAAATCATTCGATAAAAGTTTTGCTACTGTGGACTTTCCAGCACCCATAAAACCTATTAAAATTATACTCATAAATCTATCCAATATCGGCATTCACCGTCTATGATATTTTCCATTTGACCACCTGCTTGTTCAATCACATGACGGCTCACTTCATTCTCTACTTTTGCACAGACTAAAACCCGATAAATACCACGCTCCTTGTACTTTTCAAGCCCAAATTCTAACATTTTCCTTGCCAGTCCTTGCCTCCGAAAACTGGAAACAACAGCATATCCGATATGTCCACCCGTTTGAAACAAGCTTCCTTTTTCAATCTGCCATCGACAATTCAACATTCCCATCATGATACCCTGCTCAAAAGCGAAGTAAGTTGTTCCTGATGAGTGATTAGGGTCATCAGTTTCTATTTTTGAAGCGATTACTTCGTCAGTGGGAGAGTCTTTCTCTCCCACTGACGTTTAGTAGAACGAAAGCAAAGCTTAGTGTTGCTTATCCCTCCACCTGAAAGAGGTGGGGGATTTAGCAGACACTTGCTTGGTTAAATCCTCTGCAAAACTTAAATAATCATCAAACTGTAGTTCTTTTGCTTTTTCAATCATAAAAAGATGATGAAAAGGATTTTCATCTTTTTTCCATTCAACAACAAAATCTGAAAATGCCTTTTTATCTCCGAAATTCAATTCACGAATTTCCATCTAGTCGCTCCAAATCATCAAAAAAGCTTGGATAACTTGTATTAATTGCCTCAGCTCGCTCAAGCATCATCTCTCCTGATGAAACTAAAAGACTCGCAATCGCCGCCATCATCCCAATTCGATGGTCTCCAAGAGTATTCACAGTCGCAGCATGAAGTGGTGTTTTTCCTCGAATAATCATCCCATCTGCTGTCGGCTGAATATCTGCACCCATCGCATTCAAACTATCTGCCACCACAGCTATTCTATCCGTTTCCTTAACTTTCAACTCCTCCGCATCTCGAATAACCGTCTGCCCTTGTGCTTGAGTTGCTAAAAGAGCAATAATCGGTAATTCATCAATCAATCTTGGAATCAAACTCCCTGAAATCTCGCAACCTCTAAGCTGACTTGTACGGACACGAATTGTAGCTGATTTTGCTACATCATCTTGCTCTAAAAATTCAAGTTCTGCACCCATTGCTGAAATGACATCCAAAATACCTGTTCTTGTTTCATTTATTCCAACATTTTTCAAAACTATTTCCGAATTTGGCACAACTAGAGCGGCAACCAACCAAAAGGCTGCTGAAGAAATATCCCCTGGAACGATCACATCGCAAGCAGTTAAAGATTGTCCACCAGATACCAAAATAGTTTGTCCTGATACAGCAATCTCTCCACCAAACTGAATAAGCATCTCTTCAGTATGACTACGTGTCTTCTCTTTTTCTACTATCTTGGAGACTTCACCTTTAGGGGTTTGTAAAGCAGCAAAGATTAAGGCAGATTTAACTTGAGCAGATGCTACAGGCAGTTGATAATCAATTGCAGATAACTTTCCACCTTTTATTACCAAAGGAGGCAAATCTCTTGATGTTTGTCCTGTAATATCCGCTCCCATCATTCTCAAGGGTTGAGCAATTCTATCCATCGGTCTTTTTGACAAAGAATCATCACCAAATAACGTAGATTCAAAAGATAGACCAGCAAGGATACCCGAAATCAAACGTGTTGATGTTCCAGAATTCCCCATATCAAGTTTTTGCTTTGGCTGCTTTAGTCCTTCAAAACCTGTTCCATGAATCTTAATTAATTCACCATCATCTTCAATCTCAACTCCCATCGCCCGAAAAGCATTCATCGTTGAGATGACATCTTCTCCTCGTAAAATATCGCGTACATTTGTTGTACCATGAGCAATCGCTCCAAACATGATACTACGATGCGAAATAGACTTATCTCCTGGAACTTTTAACTCGCCACGCAGCCCTTGCGAATTTATTTTTAACTTCATTTTTTTCATCCATCCTATATAGCTAACTCACTGTAGAATTCACAGTGAGTCTTTCATAATTTTCTACAGTAAGGCAAGTGATTGCAGTCACTACTTCCCGTTTCAACATTTTTATCCAGAAGCTGAGAAATATAATACTCAAATATTTCTCGAAATACAGATTATAACTTCTCTCGAATTCGAAATAGCAAGCACACTCTACCTTTGTTCTATTAAAATTATAACAAATACACGCCTATTTTGCTTTACACAGTTGTGAAAAGAAATGAAAAGCACGTATTATTTCTCGTGCTCTTTAAAGTAACCGCTTCAATATATTTAAACCTGGTTCAGATATTCTTCTCGCATCAAAGCATAATAATCCGCTAAAAGAGATTCTCCAGCATAATCATCGTAAATCTGACCTAACTTTTTCATTCCTATTTTTTCCATTACTCGTCCAGACTGACGATTTCCAACGAAATGGCTCGCTGTTAAAACTTGGAGTTTCAACTGATTAAAAGCAAAATCTCTGAGGCAACTTACTGCTTCTGGCATCAATCCTCTCCCCCAATAATCAGGATGAATAGACCAACCAAAATCTGCTCCCTCTCCTCTGACTCTCAAATCAATTGAACCGATTAATTTCTGAGTTGTTTTTTCAACAATGCCATAAATAGTTAATCTATTTTTCATGAAGAAATTAACAATATCTAATTTCATAGCTTCCAAATCTTCTACAATTTTGAAACCTGCATTTTTGGCAAAATTTACATCACTTGCATACTCCAAAATATCCTGTGCATCAGACATCTCAACTTTACGCAAGATTAAACGTTTCGTTTCAAATCTCTCATGTTCTGCTAATGAAGTCAAGACTTATTCAGTGGGAGTTTCGTAGAACATTTGTCCATTTTCTCTAGTCGCTGAAGCGACTGATAAAAGGGCAACTCGCCACTGAATTTAGTCGGACGAAATTCAAGGCTTAGGTGCTGCTTTATCTCCGACCTAAGAGATCGGAGTATTAGCACGCACTTGCTTTGATAAAATAAGTGTTTTCATTTTATTTCCTCTTTATCATGCCACTTTGAAATCTGTTGCAAACTCTATAATCTCTCTTGCTCTTACCAAATCTTTTTCTGTTTTAAAACTAATTTGTAGTTGACCATGAATATCTTCACGATTTTCTTCATTTATTTTAATATTCGTGATTGAAATATCTTGTAGAAGAGCTAAAACTCTAAGAATCACTCCTTTTTCATCTGGAACAGAAATAAATAAATCGTAAAAATTAGGGATTGCACCTTTATGAATTTCCATTCCTTGTCTTATTTTCTTACCTGTATCAAAGAATGATTTAATTGCTTTCTCATCTTTTAATGAAATTTTTTCTGAAATTTCATCAAGCTGAGTTTTGAAATCTTTAATTCGATTGAGAATTGGCTCTGGGTTAGATAATAAGACTGCCGTCCACATTGTGCTATCTGCCTCAGCAATCCGTGTCATATCTCTAAATCCGCCGGCTGCGAGATTTTTGACTAAAGGATGCTCTTTGGAATAATCATCTGATTGTTGAACTAAAGATGAGGCTAAAATATGAGGGAAATGTGAAACTTGCCCTGTAATTTTATCATGTTCTTCTGGATTCAATATGATGAACTTGGCGTGCAAACCAGAGAGTATCTCTTGTAGCTCTGCGTTTTCTTCTGTCAATACATAATAAGCATTTTCAAATAAATTGACATCTGAAGCTAATATTCCTGATTTGTGAGAGCCAGCCATTGGATGTCCTCCAATGAATTTCACATTTTTATCATGAAAAACTTTTATTGCTCTCTCCATCACTCGTGATTTCGTAGAACCAGTGTCGGTAATAATGACATCTTTCTTTAATTTAAGCTGGCTCAATTGACCCAAAATTTCTAATGTTACATCTATCGGAGCAGCGAGAATAATGACATCTATCTCTTGAATTTGCTCTAATCTTGGGATACTTTCATCAATAATACCCAGAGTTTTAGCAAGGTTTTGAACGTCTTTTTTATCATAGCCAATAATTTGATGCTCAGGATGCGTTCTCTTAATCCCCAATGCGATGGAACCACCAATTAAGCCCAATCCAATAATTAATATTTTTTTCATCTTCTCACTCTTTCGTTAATGTAACGCAAGTTCCTTTACCAATTTCGGATGTAATTTCTATTTTAAATTCTAATTTATCCAAAATCAACTTCGCAAGATACAACCCTAATCCCGTTGATTTTTGTTGAATTCGTCCATTAAAACCAGTAAAACCATGCTCAAAAAGTCGCGGAATATCTTCAGAAAGGATACCAATTCCCGTATCTTTAATGCTAAATTTTCCTGGTTCAATTTGAACCAAAATCCCACCTTCTTTTGTATATTTGACAGCATTATTAAGCAGTTGTTCAATAGCCAAACTCAGCCATCTTTGGTCACTGACAACTGACCATTCTCCTTCAATCTTTACTGACAAATTTTTTTGAATGAAGAAACTACTGTATTTTTTTACCAAATCTTTTGTCAGTGCTGACAGACTAATCTGATTAAATCTAAAATCTGTTGCAAGATTATTTATTCTTTGATATTCGAGAAGTATTTTCAAATAATTTTCCAATGAAAAAAGTTGATTTTTTAGCTCTCTCTCATTTATCTTTGTCTGCGTCATTAAATCAATTGCAGATAATGGAACTTTCATTTGATGAGACCAGACGCGGATAACATCTTCAAAATCACGCTCTGCAAGGTTTTGTTGTTCCAACCTTTTCTGTAAGTTTTTATTTTCTTTCGTCAGCACTAACACTTTTTCTCGGATTGATTTCCATCGAAAATAAGAAGAAACTAAGTAAATAATAAAAATAACCAAAGCAAATAAAGTGCTATTCAGAAGCGCCATCATTGGCAAATGCCAAAGCAAAAAATCTACAACATAAATAGCTAGAATTAGAAGGAAAACCCCTATCTGCGGCAACTTTGATTTCAAAAATTTAAACCAGAGCATAGCCACATCCTCTTTTCGTCATAATGTGTTCATCAAAGCCAATCTCAGCCAATTTTTTACGTAAACGAGTCATTTTTACGTTCAAAGTATTCGTATCAATAAACTCATCAGTTTGCCATAACTCTTGTAAAATTTTCTCTTTTGTCACGACTTCACCATTCGCTCGGAAGAGTAAGGTTAAAATTTTATTTTCAGATGTTGTTAATTCAATTTCAATTCTGTCAGTACTGCGACTTCGATTAGATGTTTCAGCATCGTAGCGAGAATCGACAGCATGTATCTCGTCAGTATTCTGACGAGATTGCGAGATGACAAGATTTTTGTCAGTACTAATTGAGTTTTCTGTCAGTAAAAATCCTGCAAACTCTAACTTCTCAGCACCTGAAAATGCATATGAACGCCTTAAAAGTGCCTTAATTTTTGCCGACAATATCTCCAAAGAAAAGGGCTTCGTAACAAAATCATCCGCTCCCTGATTCATCGCTGTAATCTGATTCATATCATCTGACGACGATGAGATGAAAATAATAGGAATTTGAGAAACTTTCCTAAGTTCACTCGTCCAATAAAAGCCACTATAAAAAGGTAAACCAATATCCATTAATACTAAATCTGCATCAAATTCTAATATTTCCTGCTTAACAGCTCTAAAATTTAAAACACTTCTCACATGAAATTCATTTTCCAATGAAGCTTTAATCGCTTTAACGATAATTTCATCATCTTCCACAATAAAAATCTTATTCATCTTTCTCTCCTCTCACTTTCTCCATTGTCATCTATTACATTTTTTAGAACATTTAACCTAGCAAGTGCGTGCTATCTTCGCCCTTTGGGCTACGCGATAAACATTTGTCCGTTTTATCTAGCCGCTGAAGCGTCTGATAAAAAGGCTGTCCATCCTCGCTACGGTCCTACGTGCTTCACACGCCGTTCTACGAACGGTCTACGCAACTTCATTGCTCCGCTGTCCGTTTGCTTAACTGCTAAAGCAGCAAGAGCAAGAGGCAGAGCAATAAGGCGAAATGGCAAGCTCTGCTTTCGTTCTACTAACATCAGTGGGAGAGAAAGAATCTCCCACTGATGAAGTAATCACTTCAAAATGAACCTGATTTAGTTTTAACAGCCATCTCAGTTCCACTAAATCGCTCATACCAAAGTTTCTTGGTTCTTAACAGCCCAGCAAAAATCACATCTAAGATTGGCAATGCAATCAAGGCAAGGACAATCATCGCCATCAAATAATTTTGTGCCAAATCCTGCTCTGGCACCTCACCTGAACGTTGTAAAAAATACATTTCCAAATAAACTAATGAAAAATTCACTGACATCAGCAGTTGTCTCAATAAAATACGCCATCTATTTTTCGATTTTATTCCTATCTTCAACAATAATTGTCCTAAACTCGCTTTAAATACAATGGGAATAAGCAGAAATACAATAACTTCTGATAGATAGGAATAAGGAAGCAAAATTCCAACAATCAATACTACAAAACCATCCACTATAAAAGCAACAAAACGTCGAAGTAAACTCACTTTAACCTGCTCACTAGCCACAGCATCTAAATCAGGAAGAACTTTTTGCAAAAGTATTGCAAGCGCAAAACCGAGTAAGCTTCCCAAAAGATTAATCATCAAATCATCCACATCAAAGAGACGATAAGGCCTAGGATAGAGTCCAAAAAGTGCTGAACGTTGCAAAAGTTCAAAAGATAGAGTTAGTAAAAAGCCCAAAATAACTGTTTGCTTAAATGTTCGTTTAAATAAATAACGTAAATAAATCCCAAAAGGTATTGTCAACAATAAATTGAAAAATGGCTGAATAAATGTAAAGCTTTTAATAGCTGATAACCATGTTGCTGGCTCATCTAAGCGAAACGGACTATATAATATAAACTGTCTAACAAATTCAAAAGGTACAAGATTTTGCTTAGGTCCTGTCATCTTTGCAACTTCTGCTACATTGGGTAAAGGAAAAATCGTCATTGCATAAGCACAAATTAAATACAGAATAAAAGAAAAATTGACAAAGAAACGCCAAGTGTTAACATGACCATACTTTCGATACTGCACGATTAAATACGGAATCAAAGCAAGCAACAGAAAAACGAAAAATAATAAAACACCAATTTGGATAGAGTGAAGATATGTTGTCATAATTTCCTTTCATTGAAGTGATTATTTCATCAGTGGGAGATTCTTTCTCTCCCACTGATGTTAAGGCGCAACCTCTAGGTGTAACAACTAAGCGACCTGTACGCAACTAAAGCTGCAACAGTCTGCTTAACATCAAAGATATGAGGTCACACCGTAGCAAAGCTTCGTTATCCATTCGCTCTAAAGCGACTAAAGTCGCAAGGCGAAGTGGTCTTGTCCCTGAAGTCTAAGCGCTATCTCCGCTGGGCTACGCTGTCCACACCACGGGTATCCATGCTCGCTAAGTGGACAAAGCTACAAGTCGAGTGGCAAAGCGCCAAGACCCTAGGCAGTAGAACGAATGCAAAACTTGCCATTTCGCCTTATCGCTTTGCCTTTTGCTCTTACTGCTTTAGCAGCCAGCTTCGCATGACCACAGGACATTTGTTCGTTTGCTCAGCTGCTAAAGCAGTAAGAGCAAAAGGCATTGGCTGTAAGACACTAAAGTGACAAGAATAGAGGCAACGCCAAATAGCAATCAAACGGACAGCGTAGCCCCAAAGGGCGGAGATAGCACGCATTTGCTTGGTTAAAACTATCAATTCTATATATGATATTCTTGAACACTTGAGATTAGCTATAATCCTAACAAGATATCTTAAGATTTTCCAAAAAATTATACTAAACTTATTAATAAGGTATTCTGATATAAAATCAGCCTACTATCAAACTTTGTTCCCATTATACCAAAAATTAAGTTATTCCTCCTCTATCCCTATTATCATATAAAAAACTCAAACAGCTCTCGCCATTTGAGTTTTCCGATTATCTGTTATAACTGATCCTTTATCAGAACCAACAACGGATTGACATTGCAATCTCACTTCATGAGTAAAAACAATGTCTGCTTCGCCGTTCTGAGAACGTTCTACATTCGTTTCTCTGACTATGCTGTTCATTTAAGCAAGGGAAGCTAAGAGCGAATGGACATCTGCGCTATAAAACTCTATCGGACTTTGAAATGATTACTTCATTAGCGGGAGATTCTTTCTCTCCCACTGAGGTTAGGGCACAACCTCTAGGTGTAACAACTAAGCGACCTGTACGCAGCTAAAGCTGCAACAGTCTGCTTAACATCAAAGATATGAGGTCACACCGTAGCTCCGCTTCGTTATCCATTCGCTCTAAAGCGACTAAAATCGCAAGGCGAAGTGATCTTGTCCCTGAAGTCTAAGCGCTAAGACCCTAGGGCAGTAGAACGAAAGCAGAGCTTGCTATTTCGCCTTATCGCTTTGCCTTTTGCTCTTGCTGCTTTAGCAGCTAAGCAAACGGACAGTGGAGCAACGAAGTTGCGTAGACCGTTCGTAGAACGGCGTGTGAAGCACGTAGGACCGTAGCGAGGATGGACAGCCTTTTTATCAGACGCTTCAGCCGCTAGATAAAACTGACAAATGTTTATCGCGTAACCCAAAGGGCGGAGATAGCAGATACTTGCTTGGTTAAAGTGAATCTAGTATAATTTGTAACAACTTTTGTCCTCTTTGCACATTTCCTTGAGTATCAGATAACACTTCTATATATTCAGCCGAATTTGTTACGACAATTGGAGTAACTGTTGAAAGTCCTGCTGCACTAATAGCATCTAGATCTACTTCTACCAACACATCACCTCTCTTGATATGCTCTCCAACAGAAATCTTCAAGTCGAAAGGTTTTCCATCCAAACTTACAGTATCCAATCCGATATGTATTAAAATTTCAACTCCTTCATCACTCGTAATTCCAATCGCGTGTTTGGTAGGGAAAGTCATTGTAACCACACCATCGATAGGGGATACAAATTTACCATCTGTAGGTTTTATCGCAATTCCTTTACCTAAAATTCCTGTTGAAAAAGCTTCATCTTCTACATCGCTAAGTGAGATTGCTTCCCCATTCATTGGTGAGAAAAGTTCAATCGTATGTGAAAGGGTTTGAACTTCATGGTCTTTCGCCCAATGGTCAGCCTTATCTTTTTCAGATTGTGGAATTCCAAAGAAATAGGTTGCAATAAATCCACCAGCATAAGCACTTAATAGACCAATAATATAAATCCACCAGCGTCCACCTGCAATCAAAGGAATAAGTGCAAGCCCCGAAGGGCCAACAGTAATCGCTCCTGCATTACCCAATGCACCAATCACTGCACCGCCAATACCACCACCGATACATGAAGTGATAAAAGGTCGTCCCATCGGCAAAGTAATCCCGTAAATCAAAGGCTCACCAATCCCCAAAATCCCAACGGGTAGAGCGCCTTTAACCAGCTTCACAAAATCTTTATTTTTTCTCAAGCGAATCCATAAAGCAATAGCGGCACCAACTTGACCTCCTCCAGCCATTGAAAGCAGTGGAAGTAACTGAGTTGAACCTGTTTTTGCAATCATCTCCATATGAATCGGCGTCAAAATTTGATGCAACCCAAACATAACTAAAGGCAAGAAGAAAGCACCTAAAATAAATCCAGAGAAAGCTCCACCAACATTGAGCACCCAGTTAATACTTCCTACTAAGCCAGTAGATACCCAACCCGCAACAGGCATGATTAAGAAAATAGTTGCCAGTCCAATAATTAATAAGCTTAACGTTGGGGTCACGATAATATCAATTGAATCTGGAACCCATTTATGTAATCTTTTTTCCAATAACGATAAAAGCCATACAGCAAATATTGCTCCAATAATCCCACCTTGTCCTGCATTTAAAGGGGTTCCTGTAAAAATATTAGTTAATGGAGCATCTGGTGTTACACCCGTTAGTAATGTCGCAGCTCCAATAATACCACCCAATGATGGAGTTGCACCAAATTCAGTTGCAGCATTGATCCCTGTAAAAATAGCAAGATAAGTGAAGATACCATTTTTCAAAATATTTAATACTAACACCGTTTGTTGCCAAGTTCCAGCATCAATCGATCCAGCAGCGATTAGGTTTGATAGTATTGAGGCTACGCCGCCAATCAAACCAGCACCAACTAATGCTGGAATCAAAGGAACAAAAATATTAGAAATAGACTTTAAAACAGCTTTAAACTTACTCGGCTTATCATATTTATCTTTAGCTGCCGATTTTGTACGAGCAGCAAGTTCCGCCAAATCTTCTTCACTTCCAGGAAAAGTGTCGCCAAGTTTGACGCCTACCTTATCTACCATTGCTTGCGCAACCTTATTTACCGTTCCAGGTCCAATGATTACTTGCAAAGTTTCATCGTCCACTATTCCTAAAACACCTTCAATTTTCTTCAAACTATCCATATTAACTTTTGAATAATCTTTAATGGTCATGCGTACACGAGTCATACAATGAATGACACGTACAACATTACTCTCTCCTCCGACTTGCTCATAGATTTCACGAGCAATACGCTTTACTTTATCATCTGCCATAAGTGACAGCCTCCTTTTTTAAGATGTAAAGAGTTCATTCATTCCAATAAGTGAACTCCATTTTGAAATGATTACTTCATTGGTAAGGGACTCTTTCTCCCTCCACCAATTGTTAGGCTACAACCTCTAGGGGTGCGACCTATACGCAGCTAAAGCTGCAACAGTCCCCTTATCCCACTACCTCTAAGAAGGGGAAATTAGCATATACTTGCTAAGTTAAACTTTTTTCACAAGGTATCCTTCACAAAACCTTTGGCAGAAATTAATTTTTGCTCTGCTGTTTTTTTATCTGTTTGAGTCAAAATCATGACAATCGCGAGTTTCACATTTTCTTGCGCTTCGCTAAACTTGAGCGTTGCTGTTTCATAGTCACACTCTGTCGCTTGCATAATAATACGTTTTGAGCGTTCAACCAATTTTTCGTTCGTTGCTTTTACATCAACCATCAGATTGTTATAGACTTTACCGATTCCAATCATTGAAATTGTTGAAATCATATTAAGAATTAGCTTTTGCGCAGTTCCTGCTTTCAATCGGGTTGAGCCTGTCAAAAATTCTGCTCCACAGTCAACTTCAATTGGTAAATTTGCATGCTGACTAATTTCAGCATTAAAATTGCACGAAATCGTTCCTGTATTTGCTCCAATTTCTCGTGCATAATCGAGTGCGCCAATCACATAAGGTGTTCTGCCACTCGCAGCAATCCCAATGACCATATCATCCTTAGTCAGAGCCAAATGAATCAAATCTCTCTTTCCTAACTCCAAATCATCTTCTGCGCCTTCAACTGCAATCGTCATTGCTCTCTCTCCACCCGCAATCAAACCGATGACCATCTCTGGACTTACACCGAAGGTTGGAACACATTCCGCTGCATCAAGAACTCCTAATCGACCGCTTGTTCCAGCACCGAGATAGATCAGCCGTCCTCCTTTATTAAAAGCTTCAATGGTTGCCGAGATAACGTTCTCAACTTGTGGTAATACTTTTTCGACGGCCTGTGCAACTTTTTTGTCCTCTTGATTCATCAATGTTACTGCTTCGCTCACACTCATTTTATCAAGTCCAAAAGTATCTTTATTTCTTTTTTCTGTAATTAAATTTTCTAAATTAATCAATCCTTGCTCCTTTATAGAAATTTTATTTTATTTTCACATCGAATATAATAACATAAAAGAAATTTTATTTCAATCATTAAAATAAAAAAAAGAGCTTAATCACTCTTTTTTTCTATTTTGTTAATTGCTTTTAGTGATTTCAGGATAGAATCTCGTGAACGCTGAAAATTACTACTAACATAAGTATAAAATAAAATGTCAACAAGATAAATTTGTGCCATCATAGATACTGTAGCTGCTTGCCGAAATTCAAAATTCTCTCCAGAAATAGAAATTAATGGATAATCTACATTCTTTGCCAAACTAGAATTTTCTTTTCCTGTAATAGCTACTGTCGTAATTTCCTGACTTTTGGCCAATTCAACCATTTCTAATACTTCTTTTGATTCACCTCTATCACTTACTGCAAAAAATAATTTTTTTTGCTTATTATTCGTCAATATAACTGCTGTTGTATGCGTATTATCTTCGCACATCGCAGTTTTACCAATACGGTTGAACTTCTGGGCGAGGTCTTGTGCTACTAAATATGACGCCCCTATACCAAATACAAAAATAAGTTGTGCTTCTTCAATCAGTTGGGCGGTTATTTTCAGGGCATCGTTAGAGAGGTGTTCATTAACTAATTCTGTCATGTGATTGATTCTGGCTTTCAATTTAGATTTAATAGAATCAATTTCTTCGTTTGGCCGTAATTCTTGAAAATCTGTTTCAGATTGAGCATTTGCCTGCCAAATAGAAAGCTGCTGTTTGAGGTGAGGCACTCCATCAAGCCCAATTGACTTAACAAATCGGACGACTGTAGCTGGCGATACTTGACTATTTTTTGCGATGTCTTGTGTACTTAAAGTGATAATTTCATCAGGAGATTTCAAGATATATTCTCCAACTTTTGCTTCATTTGGGGAAAGTTCTTTTAGCTTAGATTGGATTTCTAGTAGAATATTCATACTTTTATTATATCATAAGCATGAAACTTTATTTCACAAAAAAGATGCCGAAGCATCTTTATCTTATCTTTCAACAATTTTGTAATAAACTCCGCTTGTTATTTTGTAAATGAGGTAATAGATAGCAGCACAGCTCGCAATAGTAATCAGGCTGATGGTCAGTGTTAGATTACTATCCATCACACCAAAAATCATCAAAATCTTGTCAATCATCCGATAAGCTCCTAGAAGGTGAAGAATCGTAATGAGTAAGGGCAAGAAGAAAATCATACGCACTTGAGATTTGATTGTTTTTTGAACTTCAGCTTTTGAAAGACCAACTTCTTGGAGAATCTTGAATGACCGTTTGTCTTGTGCTCCTTCAGAGAGCTGTTTGTAGTAGATAATCAAAGCTGCTCCAAGAATAAAGCTTGTTCCTAAAACAAAACCAATAAATACAAAACCACCGATTTGGGCACGTTGAGTTTCCCATGTTTCAGTACGGTAACTTAGTGATAGACTATCATCATTTCCATTTTGTCTATTGAAGGCTGTTGTTAATTTCTTTTCATCTGCCTTATTCACTTCAAACAATGTCATTGTTACTGGAAGTTGTGTATAACCTTGCTCACCCTTGGTTGAATTGTAATTCTTTAATTCTTGATTCATTATTTTGTCGTTGGCAAATACCATTAACAATGAATTTGTTGGACTTATTCCTTCTGGAAAATTCTTTACTGACTTAAGATGACCAGCAACATTGTATTGATGACCATACCAGTTTACTGTATTAACTGTAGTCGTTGCACTTTTCTTATCACTTGATAAGTCTAAAAGCAAGACCTGATTTTCTGTCAGTGCTGACAAATCTTGATTACCAAGAGATTTTAAACTATCTATCGTTGTCAGCGTAACAAAATAATCATCTTGATCAAGAAGTCTTGTACTTCCAGAACTTCTAGCTATAAATTGTGTTTCAGAACCTGCTTTACGTGTAATTTCAAGGTCCGGTGACATATAAAGAGTGGAGAGACTATTGACTTTAACACCTGCAGCTGCTGCTGCTTTTTCTGTCAGTACTGACAGGTCTGCACTCGTTTTTTTATCACCAAAGGACGTAATCTGCGCCTCTTTTGGAAATTGAGTCTTAACCATATTCTCTGTTCCAAAGAAAATTCCCAGACTGACAATAACTGTTACAATTGTCATTGACAATAAAATAGTAATATTACCAAGACCAACTGCATTTGCTTTCATTCGATAAAGCATTGAACTTGTCGTGATAAAGTTATTAGGTTTGTAATAACTTGGACGTTTCTTCTTACGTTTGAGGTACCATACGGTAAAACTCACATAGAAAAAATATGTTCCGAAAATAACAAGAAGTACGGCGATAAAGAATTTGACCAAAGCAGCGATTGGATTTTCAACAGTGAGCGCAACATAATATCCTGCGCCAAGTAGAATCACTGCAAGTCCAGCAAAGAAAATATTAGATTTAGGTTCTTTTTCACCCTTGGACTCTTCACGTAACAAATCGAGACTTGATGATTTCCAAATAATGAAACTTCCGATAATCATTAAAATCAGGAAAAAGATGGCATAAATAAACATAACAATTCCGATAGCTATCGGATTTATCGCCAAATTAAAATAATTTCCGCCAATAAGATTAACAAAGATTAAATAAAGAAATTTGGAAAATGCAATTCCGCATACTGTTCCGATAACAACTGTGATGATATAACTAAGTAAAAGCTCAAGAAAAGCCACACCTGCAATCCGAACTTTACCAAATCCAAGAATATCATAAAGTCCAAACTCTTTTGATCGTTGGAGCTGTAAGAAACGGTAGCTATAAATCAAAATTAAAATCGAAAAAATGGTTAAGATGATGAGAGCAAAGCCCATCAATTCAGCAACTGCACTTCCTCCTTTGAGTTTATCAATAGAAGGTGAAAGTCCAATAGATGCCGTTACAAAAATCATGACAAACATCGTAATACAAGCCATCAAAAAAGGAGCAAAGCTTTTAAATCCTTTTCTAATATTACTTGTGGCGAGCTTCAAACTAAGCATGGTTTCCTACCTCCGCTCCGATTTTTCTCGTAGCTTCGAGCTTTTCTCCTTGACCATTTTGAGCTGTTTCTACCTGACTCCCTAAAAATGCAGTCATAGAAAGCGTAATCTCTTTAGCAAAATCTGTTGCTGTTTTTTCGCCACGATAGAGCTGATGATAAAGAACCCCATCTTTGATAAATAACACACGCTTCGCATGACTTGCAGCAAGGCTTGAGTGTGTTACCATGATGATGGTTTGACCACTATTATTGATTTCCTCAAAAAGATTAAGCAAGTCTTCAGAATTTTTAAAGTCAAGAGCGGCAGTTGGTTCATCAGCAAGCACTAAATCAGGCTGACTAATCAGCGCACGCGCTACAGCAACTCTTTGTTTTTGACCGCCAGAAAGCTCAAAAGGCTGCTTTTCAAGTAGAGGTTCAATATGTAGTTTCGGTGCAAGTTGTTCCAATCTTGACTTCATAAGTTTTACATTTGTTTTAGCCAATACGAGCGGAAGATAGATATTATCCCGCACACTGAGTGTATCTAAAAGATTAAAATCTTGGAATACAAATCCGAGATGGTCGCGGCGGAAAGCTGAGATTTCTTTATCATTGATTGCTGTAATATCTTCTCTATTTAACAGAACTTGACCAGATGTTGGTTTTTCAAGCGTTGATAAAATATTTAAAAGTGTCGTTTTTCCTGAACCTGACTCACCCATAATGGCGATATATTCACCATTTTCTACTCCAAAATCAATATCAACAAGGGCTGTTGTTTCTTCTTTTGAGAAACGAGTTTTAAAAATCTTCTTCAGGTGTTTAACTTCAAGTAACATTTTGACCTCCGATAGTTTGCTCTGTATAAGTTAGCAAACTTTACTATTTTTATACTATAACTAATTCACTGAAATCAACACTTCATGATGGAGAAACAATATCGTGACATACCAAACCACTAGCTATTTCACTTTACGACTTTGCACCATGTCTCAGCAAATTTAGTAGCTGTATGCTATCTTGCGCTGATTCGAGAAAGTAAGGATTTTCTTATCCACAGTACATCAAACGCAAGCGATAATTTACATGAATACAAACTTCAATTTCTAAAAGTTCTTTTTAGAAATTAAACAATATTAGCCATTTAAGGAGAATGAACTCCTGTGGTATAGAATTTAAAGTGGAACTAGTCTATTATTCTTTAACTGTTTTAATTATTTTTGGTTCTTGTTCGATTTTTGCAAGCCTGTCCTTCAGAGCATGCATACTATAAACAAGACAACCTCCCATGAGCGAAACAAGGACAATCGTGATACCCATTAATGCGATATTTAACTGTAAAAATGTCATAACTGATGAAACCTCCTGTTTCTTTATATGTAGATTAAAACCATAAATATTGGTATCTTATGTTCTTTACAAACTATTAATCTTTTTATCAGTTGATTATTTCGTTTGTAGCAAGAACTGTTATTATTTTTGAATTTCCTTTAATGCTGGTGATGGAATTTTTGCCTTTTGGACTTCTTCCCAATTTGTGACCCCTTTGGCTTTATTATATGTCAATTTTAAATAAGCTTCGTGACGCAAGTTATGTTCTGCATTAAAATCAAGTTGTTTCATTTTACCGTTTTTATCATATGCTTTTTCTTTATATTCATAGTGATAATAAGTTTTACCTGTATCGTCTTGTTCTTTTACCTTTTTTCCATCTTGTGTAACTTGAATATAATAAGATGTTCCTCCGTAACTTATCTTGTACCAAGCGTATCCTGAGCCTGCAATAATAACAATTAATGCGATTAGCCCAAATAATATTTTTTTCATTCTTCTAAATCCCCTTTAATCCTTTTCTTTGAAAAGTTTTTGATTTGATAAATTAATTTTAACAAGAAAGACAGAGATTAAAACTTACAAATTTGTAAGCTTATATTTTTTAACTTAGCACGTACGTACCGTAGCGAGAATCGACAGCGCAGCAAAGCGAGATAGACTTCAGGAACAAGACCACTTCGCCTTGCGACTTTAGTCGATTGCGATTTGAACTTGCCACTTTAGCGGCTTAGTGAAATCGACAGCGCAGCAAAGCGAGACAGACTTCAGGGACAAGACCACTTCGCCTTGCGACTTTAGTCGATTGCGATTTGAACTTGCCACTTTAGTGGCTTAGTGAAATCGACAGCGCAGCGAAGCGGAGGTGTGACCTCATATCTTTGATGTTAAGCAGACTGTTACAGCTTTAGCTGCGTACAGGTCGCTTAGTTGTTACACCTAGAGGTTGTGCCCTAACATCACTGGGGGAGAAAGAATCACCACCAATGAAGCAATCACTTCAAGATAAAAAAATAGACTCGCAAGTCTATTTTGGAATGTGAATATCTAGTAGGACAACTTCCTGTCCTTCTGGTCTTGAATGATAAGGATTATAGAAAATTGCTGACATTTCCACATAATCTGGGTGAATCTCTTTTGGAGCGCCCATGATGATGTTGTCTTCAAAATCACGAGTGAAACTATCAATAAAAGAATTACACTGTCCCATATCGTCAAAAACTAACATTTCATGCTTGTTTACTGTGACTTCTACGTGTTTCATGCTTAAAACTCCTTTATACGAGTACGGTATGTCTCTACTGCTTTTCTTAACTCTGGAAAATTATCGCTACTAAATTTCTCGCAGATTTCTTGTGCAAGTACTGTTGCTACAACATTTTCCATGACGACCCCTGCCGCTGGAAGTGCCGTAGGGTCTGAGCGTTCGACACTTGCTTTATAAGGTTTGTGACTCTCGGTATCAACAGACATCAATGGCTTATAGAGTGTCGGAATGGGTTTCATCACACCACGTACAATAATTTGTTCTCCGTTCGTCATCCCGCCTTCGAAACCGCCAAGATGATTGGTCTTTCTTGTATATCCAAATTCTTCGTTCCAAAGAATTTCATCCATGACTTGACTACCAGGAAGACCACCAGCTTCAAATCCGATACCAAATTCTACACCTTTAAAAGCATTGATTGATACTACACTAGATGCGATTTTTGCGTCTAGCTTGCGATCGTACTGCACATAGCTACCAAGTCCTGCGGGTAAACCTTCAGCGCGGACTTCAATAACTCCACCAATCGTATCTCCTGCTTTTTTTATTGTGTCAATATAAGAACGAATTTCATCTGCTTTATCAGTACTGACAACAGATAAATCATTCTGACGTGCCGTTTGTTGAATTTTTGCTACTGACAGAGGTTCTGTCAGCGATGATGAAAGGTCAAAAGCTCCAAACTTTACAACATGATTAGCAATTTCAATCCCAAGTTCATGGAGTAATTTTTTTGCAACAGCACCCACTGCGACACGCATGGTTGTTTCTCTAGCTGATGAACGTTCTAATACATTACGCAAATCTTCAAAATCATATTTCATCCCACCAACAAGGTCTGCGTGTCCTGGTCGCGGCTTTGTGAGTCGGCGTTGCGACTTCACTTTATCTTCAACATCGTGACTTGCCATGATTTGTTCCCAGTTTTTAAAATCACGGTTGGTTACATTAAGTGTGATTGGACTACCAATTGTTTTACCATGACGAACACCACTCGTTATTTCGACTTGATCAGACTCAATTTTCATTCGTCCACCACGTCCATAGCCACCTTGGCGTCTCTTAAGTTCAATGTTAATATCTGAATCTAAGAGAGGTAGTCCTGCTGGAACCCCCTCTATAATAGCGGTCAAACGTGGACCGTGACTTTCTCCTGCTGTAAAATATCTCATAATTCCTCCAATTTTATATAATCTTCAACTGCTCTTTGCATTTTTGGATTGAATAGTGGTAAATCAAACTTTGTCAAATCTATCCACTCTAAACTCTGAGTTTCATCATCATGATATGTTAAATCTACCACACTTTTTTTAACTTCACAACGATAACAAATATCCGTTGGTTGAACTTTATCTCCATTTGGATAGACAAACTCACCCCAGTTGTATGTACCAAATTGCTGAATTATCTCAAAATCGTGGAGCCCTGTTTCCTCAAAAACTTCACGGTAAAGCGCTTCTTCAAAAGTTTCGTCCAATTCAAGACAGCCTCCGGGTAAATCCCAAAGTCCAGAATCCATACGCTTTTGAAGCAAAACTTCACCAAATTCATTTCGTAAAAAAGCAACAACAGCGACTGTCAAAATTTTGTCATGCCCCACTTTACTACGGAGCCATCTGATATAATCTGCCATTATTTTCCTTCCCAAAATCCAATAATATCCATCAGTTTTTCGATTTTTTGAGATTTTTCCGCTTTGATAAAATTAATAGACTGAATGCCGCTGTTATGTGCAACTTCGATATCAAGCTGACGGTCACCAATATAATATGTTTTAGATTTATCAAGCTTGTACTTTTCCAACAAATAATCCACACCCACTGGATTTGGTTTTCTTGGAAAACCATATTCACTTGTGATTACTTCTGTAAAATAGTCCGAAATGCTCAGCTGTTCAAGCAATTGATGAGCATTTTTACCTTTATGTGTATAGATAAAATTTTCAATCTCTTGAGATTTCGTCCAATCTAGTATCGCTTTTGCGCCCTCCATCAGCTTTATCTCATCATTTCTTGCTGTCGTTTTTTTGGTAAAACTTGACTTTATCAAGTCAAAATCAACAGGTTGCGTTTTTAATAGCTCATTGACCGAATACTTTTTAATGAACTGATAAACTTGCGTACGTTCAAAGGGTAAATTAAAATTTGAAAAAGTTTCTGACAAAGCAGTCAAAAACACATCATAGCTGTCAATCAAGGTCCCATCCAAGTCCCAAATAAATGCTGCCATTTCATTTCTCCATGAGTTGCTCATAAATTGGAAGCAAGCTTCTTATCGTCTCTAACATCTCCGTCAAAATATTCTCATCATGCTTTCCATCAAATTTCTCAGCTGACCAAACACGTCCAATCTCAAATTCCGATTTTTTCACTGCTGACAGGCGGTTTATAGTTTCTGTCAGCACTGACAAATCATAAAATTCAGCTTTCGTATGGTCTTTTGAAATGACAAAATCTAATGGCAACTTTTCTAGCTCTGTCAAATTTGACAAAAGTCTGTCAGCATAATCTTTTTGAGCCTTTGGTTGGTCGATGATTGACAAATAGACAAAGACATAATCCTTCCAAATCCCTAGTTGAAAATGAGGTTCCATCTTATAACCTCGCGGTTTTGTAGAAATAGCTGCCCAAGTACTTTCTGGCGCATTTGTCGTTCTCCTGAGATGTTTTGCGATATGCAAATAAAATTGATGCTCTGACAGATTTTCTGTCATTTTCGCACCTTTGGTGCTCGATTGTCCACTCTCGCTAAGCGACTGAAGCCGCAAGTCGAGTCGCAGTACTGACAGAAATTTTTCACCAATTTCCAAGAAATCAGGTTGAATCTTTTCACGAATTTTACTCATTCTGGCCTCTAAACCAACGATATCAAATACTTCAAAAGATTGCTCAGTAAACATATCCTTCCTCCTGTGCCAAATAATCACGAATCACTTGCTTATGGCCTGAAATAAAAAGTGGTAGAGAAAGCGTCTTTAAATCCACCCAGCGTAATTCTAAAGTTTCTTCATCTATGTAAGAAACATCCAAAGGCGCTGTCAACTCACAAATATATACAATGTCAATAGACTGAACCTTATCACCATTGGGATAAAGCACATCTTTCCAAGTATAAACGCCTAATTGACGCACAATTTTTACAGCAGTAGTCCCAGTTTCTTCAAAAATTTCGCGACGAAGTGCCGTTTCAAAATCTTCACCTAGCTCCATGCAACCTCCGACAAAACTCCAAAGATGATTATCGCCACGTCTTTGCATTAAGATTTTTCCTTCAGAGTTCCTGATTAAAGCCACACAATAATTTAAGAAAATCTGCTCATGAGCTACTTTTGAGCGAATCCATTTAATATAATCAGCCAAATTTTACCTTCTTCAATCGAGTTCGATGCGCTTAAAATTATGAAAATTAGAACGAGTGCCCCTCACATCTTAACTAACTAATACTGTTTAATTTCTAAATGGAACATTTAGAAATTAAAGTTTGCGTTCCACGCAAATCACTTCTTGCGCAAGCGCAAGGCGGTATATTTGCAGTTCAACTACCAAATCTGCTACGCAGATTTAGAGATGAACTAGTATGATTCCGTCCTCCTTGAAAGCTATGAAAAAAGATAAAATGTCCAATGGACTGTATCCATCTCCACATTTCCCCATCTTCGTAGTGTAACTACTCGCTGTCCGTTCGCTTAACTGCTAAAGCAGTAAGAGCAAAAGACAAAGCCCAAAGAGCCAAGTGGCATTTTTCAACCTTTCAGAGCAGTCGAACTCACATCTTATTATAAAAACTTAATAAATACAACACCAAGTAGCATCACAAGTACACCTACAATCTGTACTGCTACAATCTGATATTTTGGTGATTTCCACCAGCCAAATTGCTGAACAAGCATAGAACCTATGATTTGCCCAATCAATCCCATAACAACAGTTAAGCCCGCACCAATATGTGGTACTGCAATAACAGTCGCAAGAACAAACAAACTGCCCAAAATCCCTCCGAAAAAATTCCAAGCTTTCGCTTGACGTAATGTCTTCCAACTTGGAAGTCTTCTATCCACAAGCAGTACTACAAATAAAATGAGTATCGTTCCTATCAAAAATGAAATAAAGCTCGCTTCAGACGAATTTTTTAGCAAAACACCTAGATGTCCATTAATTGCTTGCTGAGTTGCACCCATCATTCCAATCAAAACACCCCAAATTTGCCAGCCTGCCAACCGTTCTTTATCTTTTTCTACATTTGGTTTTTTGCGCAAATTTGGCAAAACAACTGCAATAAGCACGCCGACTAATAAAATCAGGATTCCGCTTGCACGCATCAGCGTGAAGATAATTCTTGGCGAGCCAAATAAACCAAAACTATCAATAACCATTCCCATTAAGATTTGCCCCAAAATCGGTAAAATAACAGTTTGAAGCGCACCTAGACGCGGAAAAAGCAAAATGTTTGAGGTTAAATATACTGCTCCTAAAAGACCCCCAAGCCATATCCACCACGGCTGAGTCAGAATGAAATGAAGACTAGGCAATAAACTTCCTGTTGTAATCAAAGTCATAACAGCAAGAAAAATTGTACCAACAACAAAAGAAATCAAGCCCGAAAGGAAAGGCGAGCCAGCATATCGGCGTAAATCTACATTGATAGGACTTTGATTTGAAAGCAGAAAACCTGCGAATAAAGAAATGACAAGAAAGATAGACATGATTACTCCTTAAAGTTATTTTTTGTTCCTTTACTTCAAGGTTCCCAAAGCTGAAATTTAACCAAGCAAGTGCGTGCGATCTTCGCCCTTTGGGCTACGCGATAAACATTTGTCCGTTTTATCTAGCCGCTGAAGCGTCTGATAAAAAGGCTGTCCATCCTCGCTACGGTGCCTACGTGCTTCGCACGCCGTTCTGCGAACGGTCTACGCAACTTCGTTGCTCCGCTGTCCGTTTGCTTAGCTGCTAAAGCAGCAAGAGCAAAAGGCAAAGCACCTAGTCGGAGTGGCAACTCCCCCACCTCTTACGTGGAGGGATAAGCAGCACTAAGCGTTGCTTTCGTTCTACTGCCCTAGGGTCTAAGCGCTTTAGCGCTTAGACTTCAGGGACAGGGTGACCTCATACCTTTGATGTGAGGCTGTGTCCTAGCAACAGTGGGGATTCTTTCTCCACCATCAATGTTAGCCATCAAAGATATGCTGAAGTCTAAACGATTATACTTCAGGGCAGTAGAACAAAAGCAGAGCTTGCCATTTCGCCTTACGACTTTATAGGATAGCTGTAGCAACGGATGTGCTAGTTGATCTAGTCGCTTGCGATTTGAACTTGCCACTTTATAGGATAGCCGTTGGCGCTTTAGCGCTTACGGATATGCTAGTTGTTTCACCTAGTGGCTTAGTGAAATCGACAGCGGAGCGAAGCGGAGATAATACTGCTAAGTTAAAACTTCAAAGTTATTATTATTTTATCACAGTTTACTCGCGATTCTCTCAATTGTATTGAGGTTTCTACTAGTAAACTTTTCTTTATATTGTTTCTTACCTAAAATCTTTCCAAATGGCGTATGAAGTGTGCTTCCAATTGGTACTTGCCAGTAAAACACATTTTCTACAACACTTCCAGCTTCTTCTTTCGTTTTTAACTTAGAAAATTCTTCTAAAGCAAGTTTTGCAAAATCAGCCTGAGCAATAAAAACATAGATATGAAAATTTTCTTTTTTATTGAATGGATTGTTTTGTACTATTTTTTTTAGTTCGGGCGCAGTTTTAATAAAAGTAAATACGGGCAAAAAAGACAAATCAGGAGGAGTTGTAGAACTATCGAAAATAACATTTCCTGTATTTAAAATCGTCTGAACCGTTGTCATTCCTTGCCGTTCAAACTCAGACTTCAAATCAGTCATTTTTATTTTCATACCACCGACATTGATGCCACGTAGAAAACCAATGTATTTCATTTTCTCAGATAATCCCTCATTTCCTCAAAGCTCACAGGGTTTATCGCAGCACGTCCAATCTCAGGTACAATCACTGTTTTAATCAACTTACCTCGTGCTTTTTTATCATGAGTCAATGCTTCAAACAATTTTTGTTCTTCCCACGGTTTATACTCAACGGGAAGACCATATTTCACAACCATTTGGCGAATTTGTTCTGTAATTCCTTTTGGCATCAATCCTTTTTCCTCAGCAATTTTGCTGATTTGTACCATGCCAATCGCAACTGCTTCTCCGTGCATCACTTTGCCATAACCCGCAACACTTTCTACTGCATGACCGATGGTATGCCCAAAATTCAAGAAAAGTCTCACACCGTTATCTAACTCGTCATCAACAACAACTTTACGTTTCACATCACAAGAAGCAAAAATAATCTCTTCTGCATGATTTTGTCTCAAATCACTGATATCTTGAGCTTTTTCGAGTAGCTCCCACAATTTTTTATCACCGATTAGTCCACATTTTATGACTTCTCCAAGGCCTTCTTTGAATTCTCGAACACCTAGTGTTGAAAGAACATCAGGATCTATCAGCACCCCGTCAGGTTGCGTAAAAGTACCAATCATATTTTTAGCAACACTAGAGTTAATTCCTGTTTTTCCACCGATTGAACTATCAACCTGTGCAGTTAAACTTGTTGGGATTTGTAAAAAATGAATACCACGCATATAAGTACTTGCTACAAATCCAGCTAAATCTCCCGTTACTCCACCACCTAGCGCAATGATTCCATCTGAGCGAGTCACACCATTTTCAGCTGCAAAATTCCAAGCGGCTTCCGCTGTTGCTAGCACTTTACTCGCCTCTCCTTCTGGAAACTCAAATACTGATACATCAAAACCAGCTTCTGAAAGGAGTAACAGAACTTTTTCTCCATATAATTGATTGACGTGATTGTCAGAAATCAACATGATTTTTTGCGGTTTCCAAAGGCTTGCGACCCAAGCACCTACAGTGTCTAGACTACCACGTTCAATAATGATTTCATAGGGATGATTGGGCAAATTTACATTCAATTTCATTAATAGTACCTCTTATTTTCAAGTTCTATTTTTAGATAAAGTAGATGATTAGATTAATAAAGCTGTCACTCACCATCACCTTTATTCATGTGTATTTTATCTCTAAGCTTTTGTTCGATTTTATTTGTTGGCATCTTTTTTCCAGTCCACATTTCAAAGCTCGCTGCTGCTTGATGAAGCAACATTCCTAGACCATTCGCAGTAGTTGCACCTTGAGCTTTTGCCCATCTCAAAAACGGAGTCTCGGGAACTTTATAAATTGCATCCACCACAAGACAATGTTCTGACAATCTCAGTTCATTTGGAAGGGGCTGAGATTCACCGTCCATTCCAACAGAAGTTGCATTAACCAATAATTGTGATTCTGTCAGTTGTTTTTGAATTTCGTCAGTAACCGACAGGTCTGTCAGTAAAATCTCTGTTTCTGTCAGTGCTGACAGCTTTTCCAAACGTGCTGACAGAGATTCAAATGACTGTGAACGACGCGCCAAAACATTGATTTTTTTGACCCCAAGAAGTGCAGCCTGAGCAATAATTGCAATTGCTGCACCTCCACCACCAATCATCGTCATAGTCTGGTTTTTGACATCAAAATCAAACTGATCAAGCGCTTTAAAAAAACCAATCCCATCAGTATTATGACCAATCAATTCTCCGTCAAAATTAACAACCGTATTGACAGCGCCAATCAACCTAGCTTCATCAGTCAGATAATCTACAAAGTCAATCACATCACGCTTATACGGCATAGAAATGTTCACTCCATACATATTTAAACGTTTAACATTTTCTATAATAGCACCTAAATCCTCTGATTCAACTTCCCATGCAAGATAGACACCATTTTCATTCGTCAACTCAAAAGCTAAATTATGAATAAAAGGAGATAAACTGTGTTTAATCGGCTGAGCAACAACCGCTGCCATACGCGTATATCCATTAATTTCCATTATCTATCCCCATTTTCCTATACCGTTATTTCGTATTGAGACTATGACTAATTCGTTGTAATGTACAACAACGAATCAACGTCACTGCATAACTTCGCGCTTTATTTGTTTTATCTAGGTCATTGCAGTTAGCACTATCTGTTTCTCCTTGTTTCCTCAATAGATTGCAAGATTGAACTTCCGACTTTATAGGATTTTAAAGTGGAGTTAGTATATCAAAATATTCCACAGATACACCTTCTTCACAAGTGTCCAACTATCTCTCCAAATAAACTTTTATTTTTTTGAATTTTATCATCATCTGTCAGCTCTGCTAAGTCCTACAATCGAAAGAAATAGCCAACTTTTCTCAATACCAGATATAATGCCCATCACTCTGAAACTTTAAAAGAACTGACATAAAATAAAAATAGTACTTACAGTTTTGTAAGTACTATTCTATCATAATCTATACAGCTTTGCGCTTCGCAAAAACACGTTTTAATACACCGATGAATGCTGGTAAAAGTGAAACAATAACAATCGCAATCATAATAATCTCAAAGTGAGCTTTAACAAAAGGAATTCCACCAAATAAATATCCTGCACCAAGTGCAACAATTACCCAAGCAAAACCACCAATTAAATTAAAGAAGACAAACTTCTTATGTGGCATCTTTCCTGCGCCAGCCGTAAACGGGACGATTGTACGAATAATCGGCATAAAACGTCCAAGAAAAATCGCCCAAGAACCCCATTTTTCAAAAAATTGATGAGCTTCTTCCATGTATTCTGGCTTCAAAAAACGACTTAACCATCGGTGTTTTGGAATAACATCTCCAAATTTTCGCCCAATTTCAAAATTTACTAGATTTGCCAAGAAAGCTAAAAGTCCCATGATTAGAATCAATAGCCCTAATGATAATTTACCATTTGACATCGCTGCTAAACTACCAACAAAGAACAATATCGAATCTCCAGGTAAAAATGGAAAAATTACAATCCCAGTTTCAATGAAAATAATTGCTCCAAGCGTAATATAAATCCAAATATGACCATTAGGCATCTGAGCAAAATTCGCCATCCACTCATTAAAAAAACCAAAAATCGAAAGTTGTGTAAACATTATCTTATCATATACAAATCCAAACTTTATCAATTGAAAATCCGCAGGCACTCACACAAGTTAAGCCTCATCATTAATAAAGTTCATCAGGGATTTGTCATCCTTCCCTTTATACACACGATACCGTGTATTCTTTCATTTCAATGTGGGTTTACCACTTGCTCAATTTTACACTAAAATGCTATTTTTGACAATATATGCTTTATGACGGTTTATCAGAATGTATAACATTAGAGAAATGTTAGAAAATCTAACATCGCCTTGAATTGTGTATACATTTATGATATAATTTTTCCAGAATAAAATTAGGAGGACGAAATGAAGAAATTATTCCTTGCTCTGACAGTATTATTTGCCACCGTCACAGCTTTCTCAATTTCCCCAACCAAGGTAAATGCAGAAACAACCGTAAAAATCGCATCAGATAGCGCCTATGCGCCCTTTGAATTTCAAAATGACCAGAAGAAATGGGTAGGTATTGATGTTGATATCATGCACGAAGTTGCCAAAATTAATGGTTGGAAATTAGAAATGAGTTTTCCCGGTTTTGACGCAGCCCTGCAAAATCTTAAAGGCGGACAAGTAGACGGCGTTATTGCTGGTATGACAATTACTGACGAACGCAAACAGACTTTCGACTTTTCAAATCCTTACTATACTTCAGCCCTAACTATCGCTACAACTAAAGCTTCAAAACTTGACGATTACAGTCAACTTAAAGGCAAAGCACTTGGTGCTAAAAACGGTACAGCCGCACAAACTTGGCTTCAAAATAACCAAAAGAAATATGGTTATACCATTAAAACTTACTCTGATGGTGTTCATATGTTCGCAGCACTAGCTTCAGGCAACATCGATGGAGCTATGGATGAAGTTCCCGTTATCTCTTATGCCATCACACAAGGACAAGATTTAGCAATGAATTTTCCTTCTATATCACTCCCTGGTGGTTACGGCTTTGCAGTAATGAAAGGTCAAAATTCAAATCTTGTTGATGGCTTCAATAAAGCTCTTGCTGAAATGAAATCCAACGGTGACTATGACAAGATTTTACAAAAATATACCGCCAGCGCTTCAAAGAAAGCTATACCTAAAAAAGCAGTTTATACTATTGCTTCTGACAATAGCTTTGCTCCATTTGAATTCCAAAACTCTCAAAAACAATTTACTGGTATTGATGTCGACCTCCTGAATGCTATCGCAAAAGAACAAGGGTTCAAACTTAAATGGAACTTTGTAGGTTTCCAAGCAGCAGTTGACGCTGTACAAGCTGGACACGCTGATGGGATGATGTCAGGAATGTCTATTACAGATGCTCGTAAACAAGTATTTGATTATGGAAATCCTTACTTTTCTTCTAACTTGACTCTCGCCACAGAAAAAACAGATGATAGTATAAAGTCATGGAGTGACCTCAAAGGTAAAACGCTTGGTGCAAAAAATGGAACTGCTTCATTTGACTATCTCAATAAAAATGCAAAAAAATATGGTTATACTGTGAAAACCTTCACTGATGCCACAACAATGTACTCTTCTTTAAATAATGGCTCAATTGACGCTCTTATGGATGATGAACCAGTCATCAAATACGCTATTAAACAAGGTCAAACCTTCAAAACACCTCTGAAAGCCATCCCTGACGGGCAATATGGATTCGCAGTTAAAAAAGGAACAAACCCTGAATTAATTCAAATGTTCAACAATGGACTTGCTGCTCTTCGTGCTAATGGTGAATATGATAAAATTATTGGCAAATATCTTGCCAATGATGCACCTGCTTTAACACAAGATGCTAAAGAAAATACGATTGGTGGTATTCTTAAAAATAACTGGCAACAAATTGGACATGGCTTATTAATCACACTCGAACTTGCTCTTGTATCATTCGTTCTTGCTTTAATTGTTGGGATTATCTTTGGTCTTTTCTCAGTTGCACCTAGTCCCGTACTTCGTGGAATTTCTCGTGTTTATGTTGATTTAAACCGTTCAATTCCATTGCTTGTTTTGACCATCTTTATCTTTTACGGTATTCCTAACTTATTGCAAATGATTACTGGTCATCAATCACCATTAAATGAGTTCACAGCCGGGGTCATTGCTCTAACACTTAATGAGTCATCTTACATTGCCGAAATCGTACGTGGTGGTGTTAAAGCTGTTCCACTTGGACAAATGGAAGCAAGTCGTTCACTTGGTGTTCCATATGTCACTTCAATGCGTAAAGTTATTTTGCCACAAGCAATCAAAATTACAATTCCTAGTTTGATTAATCAATTTGTTATCACACTCAAAGATACGACACTTGTTTCTGTTATCGGTCTTGTTGAATTACTTCAAACTGGTCAAATCATCGTCGCCCGTAACTTCCAAGCTTTCCGAGTTTATGGCTTAATTGGCTTGGTTTACATGATTGTTCTTCTTCTACTCATGTGGGTTGGACGTCGTGTAGAAAAGAAAATGAAATAAGTAGACTGCACAAGTACTATGGCTTATACATTGTAAAAATCAACGACGATTAACGCGTTCTGGGGTAACTCATAATGCTTCAATCACAGCCATCACTTAGATAAAATCTTTATTGGAGTTCAAACTACTTCAAGCACTTATGAGTCATATAAGAAGATTGACTTTGTCAGATGTGAGAAAATCAATCTTCCAATAAATCTTCTTGTAAAAAAGAAGCACGGAGGAAAAATGGGAATTAATACTCAAATCGAAGTCACTGACCTTCACAAATATTATGGGAAAAATGAAGTCTTAAAAGGAATTAGCACAAAATTTGAAAAGGGTGATGTTGTCTGTATCATCGGTCCTTCAGGTTCTGGAAAGTCTACTTTTTTACGAACTTTAAATGGTCTTGAAGCAGCCACTTCTGGCGACATCATCGTTGACGGTTTCAATCTGACAGATAAAAATACTAATCTTAATCTTGTGCGGCAAAATATCGGGATGGTTTTTCAACAGTTTAATCTTTTCCCTAATATGACAGTGATACAAAACATCACTTATGCACCTGTTGAACTAAAAAAGGTAACTAAAGATGAGGCCGAAGAAAAAGCTTTAAAATTGCTTGAAACGGTTGGTCTTTTAGACAAAAAAGATGCAATGCCCGAAATGTTATCTGGCGGTCAAAAACAACGTGTTGCTATCGCGCGAGCGCTCGCAATGAATCCTGATGTTATGCTCTTTGATGAACCAACATCTGCACTAGATCCTGAAATGGTTGGTGATGTCCTTGCAGTAATGCAAAAACTTGCAGAAGATGGAATGACAATGCTCATTGTTACTCATGAAATGGGATTTGCGCGAAAAGTTGCCAATCGTGTTATTTTCACAGACGGTGGTGTTATCCTTGAAGATGGTACACCTGAAGAATTATTTGACCATCCAAAACATCCGCGCTTACAAGATTTCTTATCCAAAGTACTTAACGCTTAAGGTAATAAAATATTCCTATCCAAAATCTGGTAGGAATATTTTATTTATTAGTCTTATACCTATCTATAGTAGATTCTTTAAAGTCGTCCATATTTTTGATACCATAACAAAAAAACCAGAATACTGGTTTTTATTTTTTTAGTATTTTCCACAATTTAGCAAACTTACCTAGACCTGTAAGTGTTCCAAAAGCAACTGCCCCACCAGCAAATAATCCAGCTGTCCCAGCCACTTTTACTTTCAAATTGTGTGCAGAAGCTTCCGACTGTTCAACAAGAGTTTTTATCGCTGCTGCATCTGATGAGCGAGGAAGTTTAGGTTTCAGAGTTGATGGTGCCAACGGTGGTGTCAGCGGTAACTTGATATCCTTAGATTTACTCTTAGATTCATTGTTTTCTTTAGTTGGTTTCTCTTTTGTACTTTGCTTTTTCTCTGGTCCAGCTACGGTTGTTGATTTTTTTGGTTTCTGTTTAGCTTGCTCATTCTTTATATCTTTTTTAGAGTTCACTTCATTTGAACCTTTATCACTTGTCGCAGGTGCAGCCACTTTTGAAACAATAAGTGTAAACTGCAACTCTTCATTTGTGTATTTCGCATCTGCGAGTGCATCTTTTAAAGTAGCATATTGCTGACCATCAGCAGTTACTACTTTTGATATAAAATAATTTACTGACAAATTAGGAAGTTCGGGCATAGCAACTGCAGTATTTACCTCACCTTGTGTATCATCGATACTAGGAAGTACAACAGAACGGTCAGTCACATCAGAGTCGTATTGATAAGAAAAATGTGCCTTCCCGATAGGCATCTTTTTATAATAAACATTGATTACATTATTCACTGAATCATTGTTCGCCACAACCACTGGATTTGCAGAAACAAATATATAGCCAGAAATTTCTGGTGCAAGATAAGAATAGGTGTTTACATCAACAGTATCTCTTAGCTGCTTACCAAATACTGTAAGTTTATCTCCCACATTAGCTAAAATTGTTGAAGGCAAAGCATTGACTATAGATTGACCTGTTTCCTGTTCAAGATAGTTAACCTGAACACTCTGTGTTCCTTTATACGCATTAAAATCACCATTAGCACTTGAATAGCTCAGAGCTCCATAATTTCCACCCGTTGCTCCAATAATCCCAAGTGACATCGAACGATTAACAGACACCGTTTCTGAAAGTGATGTAGCATTTCCTCCACCTACTGGCGAAATCGTATAGGTCAACACTCCCGTCACAGTATTTTCGCCAGCACTGACAGAATCTGGTTGCCACTCTATTTCCATATTTTCAGTAACAGTAGCACCACTATCAGGTGCCGAAGCAGTTGCATAGTCTTTTGTAATTAACGTTCCATTACTATCCGTCTGACGAATTGCAATATTATTAGATGCTGCATTTTCTGTACCAGCTCCGTCCAAATCTACATCAGAGTTTTGATACAAATCTCTACCTACAAAGATTGAGTCTGGTAAGCCCCCAATACCCAAATATTTCCCAACAACATTTGAAGTTCCATCCGCACTAACATTTGTTTTCAAGTTATTCGCTATAAAATCTGTAGACTTTGGTGTCAAGATGAATCCCAATGAGTCTCCTGCAGCAAATGGATTTGTACCAGAATGAGCACGTAAAGAAAACACTCCTGAAAAACTAACTGTCCGAGACATATCAATTGCACCATTAAATAGTGCATAGCCTGCAGCTTTTGACTGATTATTTACCAAACTCACTGAAAAGGGGAGGTAGAATTCGTTTGAGCTGTACCTATATTTGTCCATAATTCTGAATTTATATTGGCATCTAATGGATATATATGATTACCAGTATCAAAGCTTTGACCTGGAATGAGTTGAGAAGTCGTAGTATCTGCCTGAACGGCTCTGTAACTAATATTATTCAAAAAGTTAAACGGTAGCAGGCAAACACATAGTAAAGCAAAGAGAATCAATTCTGAACAACGTTTGATTTTCTTTTTCATGCAAAAGTTATTTGTTTTAGAGCAATTGACCTTATTGTTCAAACTTGAATCCTTTCTTTTAAAATTATTTTATTACTAGACTGTCGCTTACTAGCTGTCGCGCTCTAAGAACGGTACTCTCTTCAACTGTGATTAAATCATGAACCTGTATATCTCGTGACTCTAACTCCAATAAATTAATCGCTTCAGACAAATTGTTAACTTCTTCGCCTTCTAAACAATCAATGATATAATTCAAACTTCGAGTATTAAGATATTTTTCGGGTAATTGAGGCTCCTCTAAAATCTTAGCCATCAAAACTTGACTTAGATTTTGCGCAATTTCGCCCTCTTTTTTTAGATATTTTTTCAAGAAAAAACGTCTAATCATTTTTTTCCCGATTGGCAGGTAGTTTCTCATCCATAGCCATTGAGAACCAATACGTATACCGTTCCCCAATACTAATGCAATAAAACTAATTGAAAACATCCTCAGAAAAACTTCTGTGGCGCCTGTTTCTGCTGCCAGCCTTCCAAACATACCAGACTTTCCCGTCATAAACCAGGCAATTAAAATCGATGAAATGAAAATTCCTAAAAAAATCGCTTGCCACTCAATTTGTTGAGTAACTCGGCGTTCATAATCTTGTTTCAGCTCATCTGCACGATTTAAAAGTTCTTCTAGCTTTTTTAGTACATCAAATAGCTGATGACAATAATCAAGAATCACGGCGTCCCTCTCTATTTTTTAGAATTTCATATATAGAATACTCTCTTAATTTTAACATGAATGTCTTTATTTTGCAATCTTATTTTCTCGAAATAAAAAACACCTTCTAGGTGTCTTTTATTACTTGTGTGATGAGACGTTTAAGCGATTCAATGCACGATGAAGTGCAACTTCTGCACGCTTAATTTCATCTGATTTTTTCTCAGCTTTGGCAACTTCAAGTTCTTTTTCCGCACGTATCTTAGCACGCTCTGCGCGGGAAACATCAATGTCACGATTACGCTCAGCGGAATCTGCAACAATTGTTACTAAACTATCTTTAATTTCAATGATTCCACCATTTACTGCAATATAATCCACATGCTTCTCATCATCCGGACGTCGAACTTTTAGCTCATCAATTTGCAAACCTGCAATTGTAGAAATCATATTAGGTAAAATACCAATTTCACCATTGGTTGTTCTAGCAGTAATATATATTGCATGGTGGTCATAGACCATTCCAGCAGGAGTAATAACTTGAAGCGTCATAATGTTTTCAGACATTTTATTCCTCCGATTAGTTTTTCTATGAAAATATCATGCTTGAAGTGTACTAATTCACAAATAATTTCTTACAAAATCATTCGTTAATAATCTTCAATTCATACATAATCGAATTAATAGCCCATTGATTTTGCTTTTTCGAGTACATCCTCAATTGGACCTACACTCCGGAAAGCATCTTCAGGGATTTCGTCATACTTACCTTCCAAAATTTCTTTGAAGTCATGAACAGTCTTATCAACTGGAACATAAGAACCAGGTTGACCTGTAAATTGTTCAGCCACATGGAAGTTTTGTGAGAGGAAGAACTGAATACGACGCGCGCGACCAACAAGGATTTTTTCATCATCTGACAACTCATCCATACCAAGAATTGCGATAATGTCTTGTAATTCTTTATAACGTTGGAGTACACGTTGAACCTCCATAGCTACTTCATAGTGTTCTTCACCGACAATTTCAGGTGTAAGCGCACGTGATGATGAAGCAAGTGGGTCAACGGCTGGATAAATCCCCATTTGAGTCAAGCGACGTTCCAAGTTTGTCGTAGAGTCCAAATGGGCGAAAGCTGTCGCTGGTGCTGGGTCAGTATAGTCATCGGCAGGAACGTAGATGGCTTGAATCGAGGTAACAGAACCCTTCTTGGTAGAAGTAATGCGTTCTTGTAATTGTCCCATTTCAGTAGCAAGTGTAGGTTGATAACCAACGGCAGAAGGCATACGACCCAAAAGGGCTGAAACTTCTGAACCTGCTTGTGTGAAGCGGAAAATATTATCAATAAAGAGTAGCACGTCTTGACCTTGCACATCACGGAAATATTCAGCAAGTGTAAGTCCAGTCAAAGCAACACGCATACGTGCTCCAGGTGGCTCATTCATTTGACCAAAGACCATAGCAGTTTTTTCGATAACGCCTGATTCTTTCATTTCCCAGTAAAGGTCATTCCCTTCACGAGTACGTTCCCCAACACCTGTAAATACTGAAATTCCACCATGTTCTTGGGCGATATTGTGAATCAATTCTTGAATAAGGACGGTTTTACCAACCCCGGCACCACCGAAAAGTCCAACTTTCCCACCTTTAAGATAAGGGGCAAGCAGGTCAACAACTTTAATCCCTGTAACAAGGATTTCATTTGCTGTTGATAATTCATCAAATGTTGGAGCTTTTTTATGGATTGGATTACGTTCTGCATCTTCTGCAAAAGGTTCACCGCCATCAATCACATCACCTAAGACATTAAATACACGTCCAAGTGTTGACTCACCAACTGGTACGCTGACAGCTTTACCTGTGTCAAGGACTTCAAGCCCACGAGTCAGGCCATCGGTAGATTCCATTGCAATAGTACGAACAGCACCATCACCAAGTTCCAAAGCAACTTCAAGCGTAATTTTAGTTTTTACACCATTGACATCTTTATAGACAATCAAGGCATTGTTAATCTCAGGCAATTTAGCATCAAAGCCAAATTCCACGTCAACGACGGGACCAATAACCTGAGTAATTTTACCAGAACTCAATGTTTTTCCTCCTGTTTTTATTTTCTATTACGAATACTTCACATCCCTAAGGTAGATGACTAAGAGATAGAGCATAGCAGTAGAATTTCTATTCAGTTTTTTAGTTTTATTTGCAAAAATATGCTGACAAAACAATAATTCTTTTTCATAGATTTTTATCAAGTATTGATAGAAATCTAAACTTACAATGCTGCCGCACCAGCAACGATTTCCGTAATTTCTTGTGTAATTGACGCTTGACGAGCTCGGTTATATTGAATCGTCAAATCATTGATTACTGAGTGGGCATTGTCCGTAGCAGTACGCATTGCGGTCATGCCCGCAGCATGTTCTGCAGTTTTTGCATCAACAATGGAACCATATATCATGCTTTCTGCATATTGTGGTAGTAGTTGATTCAAAATTGTTTCACGGTCAGGTTCTAACTCAAAAGTTTCAAGAGAATTTTTTTCTCCCTCTTTCTTATCAAATGAGATAGGTAACATCTTTTCCATCCGTGCATCGCTTGTCAATGAGTTGATATGGTGGTTATAGCAAACATAGAGTTCATCAAACTCTTCTGCCTGATACTCACTCACTGCTTCAGTAACAATTGCACGAACTTCTTCAAATGTGGGTTGATCAGACAAACCTCTAAGCTCATAAGAAACTTTTACTCCACGTGCCTTAAAGAAATCTGCACCTGTCCCCCCAATGCTAAAATCGTATATTCAGATTCATTTGCGTGTTTAGTTCGAAGAGTATTCATCACTGATTTCAAGATATTTGAATTATAACCACCAACTAAGCCACGGTCAGAAGTAATCACAAGGTACCCCGTCTTTTTGACTTCGCGTTTAATCATCATCGGATTTTTAGAAGGACCTTTGTCGGAAGAGACTAAATCAGTCGTAATTTTACGAACTTTTTGCGCGTACACTTGAAAAGCTTTTGCGTGTGATTCAGCCTTCTGCAACTTTGCAGCAGAGACCATTTGCATAGCACCTGTAATCTGACTCGTTTTCCTTGTTGAAGCAATTTTAGTTTTAATTTCGTTAAGTGAAGCTCCCATTAGTTAGCCTCCTTATTTAACGTAATTTGTTGTGTTTTTAAATGCTTTAATCGCTTCATCAAGTTTTGCTTCTTCTGGCAAATCTTTAGTTTCAGTAATTACGTTCAAGAGTTCTGCATAATTTGCATCGAAGAAATCAAACATTTTAGTTTCAAAATCAAGAACGTCATCAACTGGTACGTCATCAATATGACCATGTGTCAGCGCATAAAGAATCAACACTTGTTTTTCAACAGCCAATGGTTTATGCAAAGGTTGTTTCAAAACTTCAACTGTACGACGGCCACGATTTAATTTTGCTTGAGTCGCTTCATCAAGGTCAGAACCAAACTGAGTAAATGCTTCAAGTTCACGGAATGATGCAAGGTCCAAACGAAGTGTACCCGCAACTTTCTTCATTGCTTTGATTTGCGCAGCACCACCGACCCGTGACACAGATGAACCAGCATCAATGGCTGGACGTACGCCTGAATAGAACAAGTCATTTTCAAGGAAAATTTGTCCATCAGTGATAGAGATAACATTAGTTGCGATGTAAGCCGAAATATCCCCCGCTTGTGTTTCAATGAACGGTAAGGCTGTCATAGAACCACCACCAAGGTCATCAGAGAGTTTCGCAGCACGTTCAAGTAAACGTGAATGCAAGTAGAAAACGTCCCCTGGATAAGCTTCACGTCCTGGTGGACGGCGGAGCAAGAGAGAAAGTTCACGATAAGCTACAGCTTGCTTTGAAAGGTCATCATAAACGACCAATACGTGTTTGCCGTTATACATGAATTCTTCACCCATTGCAGCGCCAGCGTAAGGTGCAATATAAAGGAGGGTGAAGGTTGAGAAGCTGAGGCTGTAACGACGATCGTATAATCCATTGCACCCAGTTTACGTAAAGTTTCGACTTGTGTACGAACGGTTGATTCTTTTTGACCGATAGCAACATAGATACAAATCATATTTTGACCTTTTTGGTTCAAAATTGCATCAATTGCAACTGATGTTTTACCAGTTTGACGGTCACCGATAATCAATTCACGTTGTCCACGTCCAATTGGAACAAGAGCATCAATGGCTTTGAGTCCTGTTTGAAGAGGTTCAAAGACTGATTTACGTTGCATAACGCCTGGAGCTTTTGCTTCAACAGGACGAGTCTTTCCTGTATTGATTTCTCCGAGTCCATCAACGGGTTGACCAAGTGGGTTTACAACCCGTCCAATAAGTTCTTCACCGACTTGGATTTCCATGATTTTACCTGTACGTTTTACAGTGTCTCCTTCACGAATTGATAAGAAGTCACCAAGTACAATGATACCAACATCTGTAGCATCCAAGTTTTGCGCCATACCAAGTACACCATTAGAAAATTCAACAAGCTCACCGCTCATCGCATTTTCAAGGCCATAGGCACGCGCGATACCGTCACCAACATAGGTAACGACACCAGTTTCAGCAACTTCAAAATCTGGTGTAAAATTTTCAATTTGTTTTTTAATCAGTGAGCTGATTTCATTAGCTTTAATTGCCAAAAATATGCTCCCTTCTATAAGATTTCAGCGGCGATTTTTGCCAGTTGTGTTTTTAGTGAAGCGTCAATAATCTTTCCACGTGAGTTCACAATGAAACCACCAAGAATTTTTTCATCGACTGTATTAATAATTTTTACTTCGTTCAAGTCAAATTTGGCTTTTGTCATTTCTGCAAACTTCTCAATTTGATGTTCTGAAAGCTGAACGCTTGAAACTACTTCAACATCAGCAATTTTGAACATATCATCTGCCATATTTTTGATTTCATCAAAAATCTCAGTCAAATCTGATAATCGTCCATTTGCACGAACTGTTTTCAAAAAATTTGAAATTAATTCTGATGAAGATTGAAGTAGTGTATCAACAACTTCAGATTTTACAGTGTATGAATAGACTTCACTTGCAAAAAAAGTATTCAAATTATTTTCTTCGAACAACTGAATCATTTCATTAACTTCAGTAAGAATATTTTCAAGTTGTTCTTTTTCTTGAGCGACTTCAAGCAAGGCTTTACTGTATTTTTGAGAGTTGACTTTTGTCATACTATCACCTCGCTATACGAGTTTTTATTCGCAATCTGAACATTCATTTTAATCATGTCCAGCCTCCTTACTCGCCAAGTTTCGCTAAGTAGCTATCAATAAGTTCTGATTGTGCGGTAGCATCAAGTGATTGTCCAATCAACTTTTCTGCAATTTGAACAGAGATATTGGCAACTTCGCCTTTAACTGAATTAAGGGCTTCTTTACGTTCTTGCTCAATATCTTCTTTTGCACGTTTTTTCAAGCTAGTCGCTTCTTCATTCGCAGTTGCAAGGACTTTTGCACGATTTTGGGTGGCAGTATCGTTGGCAACTTGAATGATGTTAGCAGCTTCTTCTTTTGAACCAGCAAGCTCTGCCTGTCTTTGTTTAACTAAATCAGCTGCTTGTTTGTTGTTAGCTTCCGCTGCATCAATATCATCTGAAATTTTCTTTGCACGAGCAGCAAAGACACCAGTGATTGCTTTCCATGCAAAAGCGCGGAGCAAAATCAGCAAGATGATAAATGCACCACTCACGACAATAACGTTACCGAGAACGGTGTTCGGAGCAGCTTCTAATAATGTTGTTGGCAATTTCTACTCCTTTCTTAATGTTCTGCTATAATTTTGTGACTAATGTAAAGATTTGTCAAAAGGACAAATACATAAGCTTGGAGGGCTGAGATGAAAAGTGAAAAGCCAATCCATGCAATAGCCAAAATCCAAACTACTGGGAGGATAAAAATGTTAGAATGAATCATTTCGGCAATCAAGCCAAGCATGATTTCACCTGCAAAAATATTCCCATAAAGACGGAGTCCAAGCGAAAGAACATTGGTAAATTCTTCCAATATGTTCATTGGAAGAAGAAATTTTGGTTCTTTCCAGAAGGCAACTTTGAGATAACCTTTGAAACCAAATTTTTCTACCCCAAGCAAGTTGGCAAGGACGATTACAAGTACTGCGAGTGTCAAATCCACAGCTGAGTTCGCTGTTGGTGATTTCCAAAGCGCAATACCACTTGGTGTATCAATTTTTGTCATCAAGCCTAAGCAGTTAGCAATAAGAAGGAAAGAAAATAGGGTAAAGTTCATGAGAGAAAAACGTGGTGCTTCATAAGGGCCCACATTCTCTTTAGAAATGCCGTTGACAAAATCAACGACCCACTCAAGAACATTTTGTTTCCCTGTTGGTTTGAGCTGCATTTTGCGGCTCGCCCAGAATACCAGACCGAAGACAATGAGGACGGTCAAGATAGTCATCGTTGTGACTGTACCGTCGAATGGAATAGGTCCGATATTAAAGGTCCATGTTGATTCCATACTTGTTCTTCCTTTCTGTATTTAAAATTTCCATATTAGAAAATTTTATTGGAAAAGGAATGCCATAGCAAGGGCAATGAAGAATGTACCTTCAACGAAGGCAATACCCATGAACATTGAACCACGAAGTTTCCCTTCAAGTTCTGGCTGGCGTGCAACTGATTTCAAAAAGCTTGATACAATCAAACCATCCCCAATAGCTGCGCCGAGTGCTGCTGTACCAATAGCAAGTGCTGCGATGTCTCCATGCATTATAAGTTCCTCTTTTCTATTTTGCGATTTTCGCAATTTCATTTACTAAGAAATTCTACTACTATTCATAGTTTTTGTCAAAGACTAGCTTGAAATTTTCATAGTTTTTCATCAATTATATCTTTTTTGTCTTTGAAAGCGTTTATTGTTTTAAATTCTGTGTTTATTATCCGCTTTTTTATGGGAATCGTTAGATGTTAACATATATTTTTCATTTTTGTTAACAGCATTAAAGATTTTAGATTAAACGTTCTTCTTGGACATAGTTTATAGGAAGCCATTTTAGAACTTCTTCGATATATTTTGTCCAATAGTACCAGTCGTGTGTACCAGCGGATTTTTCATAAGTCGTATCATAACCAAAACGCTTTAACTCACTAACAGCAAATTCATTTCCTGAAAATAGCTCGTCTTGTTCACCACACCAAACATAAAGTTTTGGTTTTTCTTCCTGTTTACGTGCTGCTAAAGCGAGAATTTCATTGTCAGAGTTCTTGAACTGCTCCCAAGTTCCAAAAATTCCTCCCCAATACGCTGGGTTTTCTTCAAAACGTCCTTCCATACCATTAAAAGTGAGGACTCCAGAAAGACTTGCAACATGACTAAAGTGATTAGTTCCAAGACCCAATCTAAATGCTCCATATCCTCCCATTGAAAGTCCTGCAATAAAGTTCTTATCACGCTTTGTAGAGAGATTAGGAAAGAAACTTTGAATAACTTTAGGAAGTTCAATTGCGATTCCATCGAAGTAGTTCATCCCATAAGTCGTATTGACATAAAATCCCAAATCTGTTGATGGCATAACAATGGCGATATTTGTATGACGAACAAGCCGATCCAGTCCTGTACGCGCAAACCAAGAGTTTTCATTACCACTCATTCCATGAAGAAGATAAAGAACAGGAATATCAGTATTCTTAAAACTAGCAACTTTACTGGCTTCAGGGTAGAGAATTTTGACATTGCGATTCATGCCAAGAACTTCTGAATAGTATTCAAGATTAATTATTGCCATATTTATCCCGACACTTTTACTTGAATTGTATTTAAAAACCTTACTTTAACACTTTCTACTGCCATTCAACCTGCTGTTTTGGAAATCTCATAATAACTTTGTTACTATGTACAATCGCAGTAGCAGCTAGTAAAATCCGATGAATTTTAAAGTAGAGCTGATGTAGATTCAGTGTTGAAATTTCTAAATAACTTTTTTAGTGCCCATCGGTATTAAGAATGTTTAACTTTCAAATAGATTACCTCACCTTCGCTTAATTGGAGTTGCTTAATCTTAATAAGAGTTAAATCAGTATAAACCCGATGTTCCTTTCTATATAATAAATTCAACGTTTTAGTAGTTGTAAAACGCTTCCTTTATTGTAACATTTTATCGAAATTATTGGGGATTTATGCCCCTTTTCCAAATGGTTTTATCTTACTGTCGAAATTCGCCATAATCCTTTGATTTCAGTGAGTTTTATCGCACCGTTTTGGTCTGTTCTCAGACTTTTTACTTTATATTTTTTGAAAGTATCTAGCGTCTGTTGATTAGGATGTCCGTAATGATTGTTTTTTCCTACTGATATAATCGCTAATTGTGGTTGAATTTGTTTAATAAATTTTGGATTTGAACTCGTTTTACTACCGTGATGACCTGCTTTTAAAATATCAACTTTTAAATCTGGATAGTTTTTTAATAATTTCATTTCACCATCTTGTTCTAAATCACCTGTAAACAAAAACTTTTTCCCATAAAAATTACCATAGGTCACTATAGAATCATTGTTGTCTCCTTTTCCTGTATAACCATTGGATAGAACTTGAAGTTGACTGTTAAAGATGGAAATTTCATCACCAACTTGAGTGAGGTGGATAGGAATTTTCGCTTTTTTTAATTTATCTACAAAGTCTGGACAAGTTAATTCTCCTGGGCTAACCCATACTTCTTTAATTTTTATTTTATCAGCAAGATTTAAAAAATCACCGACATGGTCGTCATCTGTGTGAGTGAGTATGAGCTGGTCAATCTGACTCACTCCTTCGGATTCTAGGTATGGGATGAGTGTTTTGGATGCATTTGACTCTGTTTGGGCTTTTTGCCAACTTTTTTCTGGAATATTGAGTCTTCCTCCTGTATCAATCAGAATCGTCTGTTTATTAAAGCGGTCCTTTAAAAAAATGCTATCTCCTTGTCCGACATCGACTGCGGTAATGGTTGGCTGGCTTGGATTCTTGCAGATGAAAAATATAATGAACAGGCTGGATAATAGGAGCCAGCGCAGCTTTTTCTGCGTCCAAAAATCGAGCAACAGAGCTGTTATGCTCAACAAGAGTATGAGTTGTATTGCATTGGGCTTGCCCAAAATAAGCGGATAATGAAAAGGGCGGTCTACAAGCTGAATAAATGCTTCAAGTGTTTTAAAAATCCAGTTTAGGTTGAGCGTTAATCCTGTCAGTGATAATAGAAAAGCTGTCAGTAACAGTGGAAGGAGTACCAAATCAAATAGTACCCCAAAGCCAATGGTTAATAAAATAGAGAGTGGCTGGAAAATATAAAAATTGAAGATGAGTACAGGAAGTACTAGTAAGCTCAATGCTGACGATGCGATAATCATTTGTTTAAGCTTTGACGTCAAATGAACTTTTTCTGTCAGTGATTCTTTTTTGCTTATGAACAAATGAGAGAGCATACTGATGGCAAATGCATAAAATAGTGTGAGCTGACCACCTGCTGTCAGTAAAAATTTGGGACTTACAAACATTAAAATAAGTGTGGTCAGAGCAATATTATCTAAGCCTGTCAATTTAATGTTTTTTTGAAAAAGCGCTCGAAGAATCGATACTGATAAACCTGTCAAAAAAGCATAGATTATTGAAAAAGGAATTTGGAGGATATCCACAATATCTCGTCGTATTCCCAAACGTAGCAATATTTTTCGTAAGCCATCAATAAAAAAATTAACTTGCATCCCTGACAATGCAAATAAATGGATAATCCCAAGTGAGCTATAAATATCACCCATTTGCTCAAAATCTTTATCAAGATACCCAAAAAGCAGTCCTGTCATGTAGTTTGACATGGGTTTGGGAAAATGACTTTGTACCCAGACAATTGCGCTTCTCCGTAATACATGTAAGTCAAGCACTCGATTTGTTTTGATTTTCGAGATAGATGTAATGATGATTTCTCTGTAAATCCCTTGTGTTGCAAGATATTTTTGTTCATCAAAGCCATTAAAATTTCTTTGACGTTCTGGAACTTCAAGGTTTCCTGTGAAACTTATTGTGCAATTTTGTTTTAAATTCTCATAAAATTTTTTCTCTTTTTCTGACTGGAGTGTGTCATAAACTTGATATTTTTCACCAGCTTCATTTCCTTGAAAACTAAGTAAATCACCATTTACTTGAATACTGTCCGGAATAATCTTGGTTTGGGAAACGTTTTGAGCTTGTGTTGTCATTTTTTGATGGCTGTCAGTAGCGACAATGAAGAAAAAAACTGTCAGCACCAATAAAACTGGAAAAAGCAGGAAATATTTTCTATATAATGCGATACCAAGCGAGCAGGCAAAGACTAGTGCTATTACTAAATTAAAATCAAAAATGCAATAATAAAGCAAAACTGCTAAATATGCCAAAAATATCAAAGGAAACTTAGTCAACACAGATAGAATCTTTCAATTTTGCAATTGTTTTGTCGCCAAAACCTGGTACATTTCCGAGGTCTTCTACTGATTGAAAATTACCATTTTGAGTACGATAATCAATGATATCTTGCGCCTTCTTTTGACCAATACCGTTCAAAGTCTGAAGCTGTGTCAAATCGGCAGTGTTGATATTTACTTTTGATGTTTGTGATGTGGTTGTCAGTGAATTTCCCACTCCGTCAGTACTGACAGAGCTGTCAGCAGATACTCCGCTTGCCATTTCTCCCTTTTGAGGAACATACACCACCTCTTCATCTTTTAATTTTGCTGCTAAATTAACCTGATTTTGATCTGCATTTGTAGTAAAACCTCCAGCCAATTTAATCAAATCATCAACACGCATATCGCTCGAAACATCATAGACATTTGGTTTCATAACTGCTCCTTTGAGGTCAACCTCGATTTCTGTCGCTTTTGAGAAATGATTTGATGTACTGACAGAAGTTTTGTCAGCACTGACAGAACTCAATGCTGTTGCTGACATTGTGCTGTCAGTACTTTTCGGATGACTGACAAAATAAAAGATTCCACCAGCAAACAGTGCAACAACTGATAGAATCACAAGTTTCAAATTTTCTTTGATAAATTCGATTATTCTTTCCATACTTGATATTACGAAAAAAATATTGAATTGTCACTCAATATTTTCTCATCCGCCGATTTTTCACTCACTTTAATTATAAAAAAAGCGCTGTATCTCACAGCACTTCAAAGCTTTTATTTTTTTACTAGCAGAATCCTAGCTGCAATAATTGCAACAACAACAAGAATAATAATCAACCAACCTTGCCAGGTGTTCGGATTATAGCCCAAGCCACTTTTGCGCTTAACAAACCAAGGTTTTTTTCCACTGGTGTCACTAACTTCTGCCTTTATTTTAGGTTTATTATCTTTACCCAAAATATTGTTGAAAAGTTGTCTGATAATTTTCTCATCACTGTAAGAAAGTACGTTGCGCGCGTAGATTTTCTCCCCAGCCTTCGCTACAGCAATAGTCGCCAAAAGTTGTAAGATCAATGCAATCCAAGCCTCTGCTGTAGTTGAATATTGAATAGCAAAACGGCTAGTCATCAAAGTTGGACTAATAAAAGGAATAAAACTCAGCACCTTTAACACCACATTTCCAGGTACAGCAGCTCCAGCAATCCCACCAATATAACCAATCATAGATAAGAAAGCAATCGGTTGAGTAGCTTGTTGCACTTGTGACTGCTCATTAACAAGTGATGCAACAATCGAAGCCAAGAATAAATAACCCAGTATCCCAACAATTGCCATCAGGACAATATAAATGCCAAAACCAAAAGTGATTCCAGAAAGCATTCCACTAATCGCTTGAACTTGATCCATATCCTTAATAAATGGATACGCAATGCCAAATCCCAACACATAAATCCCAATCTGCGTTGCTGTTAGCATGATTACTCCGATAATTTTACCATAGTACTGCACATTTGAACTTGTTGCTGCAAGCAACGTTTCCATGATTCGACTTGATTTTTCATTACCGATTTCTTGACCAATAATCCCAACATAAAGCATCAAAAGAACAAAAATAAAGATTGAAGCAATCGTTCCAACGGCAACATTTGCTCCTGCAGCAACATCACCACCAGCTGTTGTACCCGTAGCTGTCTGTTTCTCAACTGTAAGATGTGCTGGAGCCAACAATGATTTCAAATCAGCAGAGGTTAAACTCAACCTACTCGCTGTTTGAGCAATATTGACCTGCGTCAAAGCCGATGTCAGACTGCTCTCATCAAATTTAATGTTCGAGCGAGTATTTGTAATCAGACGATAACCATCATCTGACACCAAGAGAAAGCCATCAATTTTTCCATCTTCAAGTTTAGTTTTTGCCTCACTCTCTGTTGAAACGTTAGACAAATCAGCCGAAAGATTCTTATCCGCCTTGAGAATTTGTGTAATTGCCGGTGCATTCACGACAGCCATCTGTGGTGTCTGACTCCCACCAGAACTAACAATCAACCCCACTAATAACGAAACCGCCGCCAATAAGAACGGAGAAATGACCAAAGCCCAAAAACCCGCTCCCTTGATTCGATTACGATAAATATTTTTAGCAACAAGCCAAGTCTGATTTTTCATTTGTTTCCTCCAATCAGGCGTTCAGCCTGTTCATCGCGCTCAATCTCTACTTTTTCAGCATCTTTTTCCGCAACTTCCATTCGGAAAATTTCATCAAGCGACGGTGGTGACTGAACAAAAGCCTGCACATATCCCTTTGAAGCAACTTTTTGAAAAATTTCGCGACCAACCTCGGCATTACCAAGTTTTATTGAACGGCCTCCTCCTTGCTTAGTCACAGATTTTACACCCGAAACAGCTAAAAGTTCGTCATCAGGTATTCCATCTTCTAAATAAATACGTGTTCTACCATAACTTTCTCGAATCTCTTGAACCGTTCCGTTTAAAATTGTTTTTCCATCTTTTAACATCAATAAATTATCCGATAAAAGTTCAACATCGCTCATATTATGATTTGAAAAAATAACAGCTGCCCCGTTATCACGACTTTTTTTAATCTCATTACGTAGAATTTCAGTATTGACCGGATCAAGCCCCGTAAAAGGTTCATCAAGAATTAAGAATTTTGGCTCATGAATCAACGTAGCGATAAATTGTACTTTCTGAGCGTTCCCTTTTGAGAGGGTCTGAACCTTATCTGTAGGTTTTCCAATCACTTCCACGCGCTTCATCCACTCAGCAACTTTGATTCTGGCATCGCTCCGTTTCATCCCATGAAGCTCAGCAAAATACATGATTTGGTCTTCTACCGTCATTTTTTGGTAAAGCCCACGTTCCTCAGGTAGGAAGCCAATCAGTTGTTTCGTTTTTTGTGTGATTTTTTCACCGTCCCATGTGATACTTCCTTGGTCCGCTTGGATAAAGTCCAAAATCATCCGAAAACTTGTCGTTTTACCAGCCCCATTCTGTCCGATAAGTCCCATCACTTCACCAGGTGCAACTGTCATAGATAAGTCATCTACTGCTACTTTATCACCAAAACGTTTTGTTACATTTGTGATTTGTAAGGTCATACTTCCTCCACTACTTTCTCTTAGCCTGATGCTCTTAAAAACAAGACTCATTTATAAAAGATTTTCACCTTTAATCTGAATATCATTTTTAGCTGTTCAAACTCAGTTAAATCATTTCATTTGTTTTATCAAAGCAAGTGCGTGCTATCTCCGCCCTTTCGGGCTACGCTGTCGATGCTCGCTACGGTGCTACGTGCTTCGCACGCCGTTCTGCGAACGGTCTACGCAACTTCGTTGCTACGCTGTCCGTTTGCTTAGCTGCTAAAGCAGCAAGAGCAAAAGGCAAAGCACCTAGTCGGAATGGCAATCTTTGAATTTCGTCCGATTGCCATAGGGCGTTGGCGCTTTTAGCGCCTAAGCTTCTTGGACAAGGTGACCTCATATCTTTGATGTGAGGTTGTACCTTAGATTCAGTGGCGAGTTAAAACTCCCACTGAATAAGTCTTGACTTCATCACTCTGCCATGATAATTATACCATAGACAAAGTCTGTAAATCATCGCTCAATATTCTTTTCTGTAAGTAGGAATTTGGTTTAACTTAGCAAGTGCGTACTAAAGCTCATATCTTTGATGTTAAGCAAACTGTTGCAGCTTTAGCTACGTACAAGGTCGCTACACCTAGGGTTGTACCTTAACATTGGTGTGAAACCCACCAGTAAAGTAATCACTTCAATTTTCCCTATCTCCTCGCGACCATCCCCAAAGAATCAATCCATAAAGAACGACCACCCAAATATAAGAAAAAAATTCGACTCCTGCAGAGGTAAAAACGCCCTCATGAATAAGTATTATTTTTCCTTTTACAATATTAACAATTTGAAGAGCAGTAAAAAGTCCATAGACCATTCCTAAGATTTTAAAAAGTCGTAACCTTTTTTGAGGAAATCCATGACCAAAATAAGCGCCACGTAGTACCGACTCCAACACAAAAAAAATCGAAACTAGCGCAATAATCAACAAATTTTGTGTACCAATCGTAAATAATCGACTTCCAGTTCCCTCAAAAATTGCACCACTAATAATCAATAAGCCTCCACCAAAAATTAAACTATGCAGTGCGATAGAACCTCGAACTGCCTTTTGCCGCTCATCAAGTTGATTATAATTGCTAATCCCTCTTCGTCGCTTAATCAGTACAAGCATAATTAAAATGACTAAAGCACTGGCTATCCCATTAATAAATCCTACAATGTTCATCTATTCTTCCTCCCAAAACAAATCATTCAAAGTAACATCTAATACCTTACATATATCAATGCATAAGCTGATTGTCGGATTATAATTTCCCGATTCAACTGCAACAATTGTTTGCCGCGTAACATTGACTGCCTGTGCAAGGTCATTTTGTGTCATACCTTTAAGTACACGCGCAGCTTTCAATTTCAAATTCTTTCCCATGAACAAATTATAAAATATATTTTTCTAAAAGTCAATTATACTATACTTTTTGTTTGTATAAAATTGTATCTATGATACTACCCTCTCAAAAATAAAAAAAATCATAAGACTATGATTTTTTTATGCTTTTACTTTAGACAGTTTAATTTGTCTTTGTAGGCTTACTACTGCCAATAAAAGGAGTAACATACTTGCAAGTAGTGCTGCTCCAGCTGGAGCAAGCTGACTATTTTCCAAAAATACACCGTGTCCTTCAAATAGATAAATACTAGTGTTTGTAACATCAGCAGCAAAAATAATTGCTAAAAGATAAAACAAGACCTTTAACTCTTTTACTTGTTTAAAAGTTGTCCGAGTTTGCCATATTCTAAAACTAGCAAAAGCTAGAAGCAAAGTGCTGAAAAGATAAATCATTTCAAAATTTTGAATCCAGTAAAAATGCTGAGCTTCAAAAATGAAACCGACAATAGTGAGTATTCCACCAAATATAAGTGTTGGAATAAAGATGAGCCATAGAATTTTATTCATTATTTTTCCTCAAAGTATAAGCTCATCCCTTTGCTATTTCATTGATTTAACTTTTATAAAATCACTATCCTGGGATAAACTTATCTTCCTTTTTTATTTCTTATTTAATTTTAATATATTTCTCATCAAACTCAAAATATTATGTTTTCCTTTCTCATAAATAAAAAAATCTTGGTCATTCCAAGATTTTTTTAATGGTTTCTGGTGATAAGTCTGTGATTAATTTGATAGGCTGAACCTGTTCATCTTTTTGTAAAGGTAAATCCATCCATTGAATTCCATACCATTCTCCAAACTTATAACCCGATTTTTGAAAAATTCCGATAGTTTCAAAGCCAAACTTTTCATGAAAAGCAATGCTTGCAGGATTGGGATAAGTGATACACGCATAAGCACGTTGATAATTAAGTAAAGATAACGCTGTTAATAACTTTTCATAAAGTATTGTTCCCGTACCGTGATGACGTTCATTTTCATCAAGATAAATAGATAACTCGACCACCCAATCATAAGCCGCCCGTTCACGATAACGTCCCGCATAAGCATAACCAATAATTTTATCATTTTCTATAGCTAATAGATATGGAAATACTGATGCAGTTTTCTCTATTCGTTGGGCAAAGTCTTCCACAGTTGGAACTTCGTATTCAAAAGTTATCGCTGTTTTTTCCACATATGGCTTATAAATTTTTAATAATTCGGTTGCATCCGCTGTTGTTGCTAATCTAAATTTCATTATTTCTCCTGACTCTCTTTTGAATATTATACACAATTTTGGATTAAATATCTTTATAGGAGTCGGTTTGGTTGTGGTTTTACAATTCTATCTCTTAGTTAATAAAAAAAACTCCGAGGAAAAAATAACTTCCTCAGAGTTCCTGAATATTAACTATAGCTAAGCTACTCTAAAATACACCCAAGATTGCTCTAAATTTTTCATCAGACTGAGGCGGAAGGACGCAGGCTTGCTGGCGCAAGTCAAGGACGACAACGAAAGAGCTGATGGGAAATTTGAGGAAGATTGGGTGTATTTTAGAGTAGTTTAGCTATAAATCCTAGAGATGATTTACTAATTCTAAACCTGGCGTTAGAGTGCTTTCCCCTTCTGCCCATTTTGCAGGACAAACTTGGTCTGGATGTTGGCGAATGAATTGTGCTGCCTTAACTTTATTAACAAGTTGAGATGCATTTCTCCCAATACCATCTGCCGTAATTTCAACTGCTTGAATCACACCGTCAGGGTCAATGATAAACGTGCCACGTTGTGCCAGACCTTCTTCTTCATCGAGAACATCAAATACACGTGACAAGTTCCAATTTGGGTCTGCAAGCATTGGATATTCTATCTTTCCGATTTTAGGACTATCCATGTGCCAAGCAGCGTGGACAAAATGAGTATCAGTTGAAGCTGAATACACTTCTGCTCCTAAAGCTTTTAATGTTGCATATTGTTCTTGCAAATCTTCAAGTTCTGTTGGACAGACAAATGAGAAATCTGCTGGATAAAACACTAATACATTCCACTTTCCTAAAAAATCTTCATTTGTAACTGTTTTAAATTCTAAATCATGATATGCTTGTACGGAAAATTCTCCGATTTTTTTACCTACTAGTGACATAAAAATAACTCCTTCTAAAAATATGATACCTTAATTATATTAAAATTTAAAGAAAAGGTCATGTTTCAGAAATGTGAGCTAAGATTATTTTCAAACTAACATCTAGTGACTCTCAAAAAGTAGCACCTGTCCAATTGTACCATCAAGGTATATCGCCATTTGTTCATTAGTAATTATTTTATAATTAGAATTTATTTCAGAAACAATTTTATTCCAAAATTTTTCCGAACTTTTATTTTGGGAATGATATTTCAACTGCCAACTCCCACAAAATTGCTTAAAGATTTGGTATGCGGTTTGTCTTCCAATCCCCTCCTTTGAAAAGGATAAGTGATAAAAAATTCGTACATTGTTTTATCTGTCGGAATATTTATCTCTAAAAAATTATTAATCAAGGTAAAACCAACAAGTTCACCGTCAACTTTTATGAAGTATGAATAACGATTTTTATCATTGAAAATATCATCTACACGATAATGAAATAGTCCATCTTTCTCAACTTTAGCTTGGGTGTATTGAGAGAATTCATAGATATATTTTTCAAGTAAATTTTCTAATGTTTTTTGTCATCAATAGAAATTTCTTCTAAGTATAACCATCTTTTTTCCCTATTAGTGGTGGGTTAAAAACTCAACAATCCAATAGCCGACATACGCCCAGCTCAGAAATCCATGCCAAACTGCATTCCAAAATGCTCCACCATTTTCTGCAAAACGCATACCAGTGGCAACCAAGAATCCCATAAAGTACATTGCACTTGACACATCAACATTTACTTTGATTTTTTTGTCCATTTTTTGCCTCCTAATTTTAACTGATTAAATGTTTATCACTATCCCCGTTCTTTACCCTTTATTGATAAAGTTACCTACTCATTTTCTTTTATTATATAAAAAAAGTTGGCGTTAACCAACTTATTTCTTTTATTATTTAAGCGACAAAACTTACGATGATTAATCCAAAAACTACTAAAATACCTAAAAAACTGGCGTTAATAATCATGAAATATTTTACAAAACCAGAAGTTTCGCCACGCGCCTGCATTCGAATCACTTTGTAAGCAATCAACGTCGCCATTGAAGCAACCATCGTTCCTATTCCACCGATGTCAGCACCAAGTACAACCGACACCGCATGAGGTGTGAATGGAGAGATAAGAATAGGAGCTGCGATATTTGAAATCACCTGACTTGTAATCACGGTACCTAAAAATGCTGCTTGTGGTCCCACAAACGTACGACTAATAAAGTCCGTGAGTGCATGGATGTTAGCAATATTTCCAACGATTATGAAGAAACAAACAAAGGTTAAAAGAAGGTGATAGTCCACACCTTTGAATAACTGTGGGCGATAAATTAACACAACTACTGCGACAATCGCTGCTGCTAAGTAAAAATTAATATAACCAAATACGGATGCTGCCATAATAATCATCAGAATCACAAAAATTGATGTTTCTAATTTATTAAACTTATCAACTTTTGTCTCAATTACTAAGGGTTCATTATCAATGAACTGACAAGCAATATTGAGCAAGATTAGTCCCGCCAACCAAAGTAGTCCTGTTCCTTTGAAAAACTCTAAATTTGTCAAAACATGTCCGCCATGATGTGCTGCATTTTGATAAAAAGAGTAAAGATATAAATTATGAGGATTACCTTGAGGGAGCAAGCTTGATCCCGTGTGACAAGCAGGAACAATCATCGCTGCTCCAATATAAACTGATTTCCGATTCTTAATCTCTTTTGTGATTGCCAAGTACAGAGGCAAAATAGTCAAAATTGTGAGGTCATTTGTAAAAAATATAGCAAGAAAGAAAGTGAGCATTGTTGTAAATCGTACAAGCTGACGTGTTGTCTTACTCCGTTTTACCAATGATTCTCCTAGATAACGTAAAAGTCCTGTTGAACGAAAACCTGCAATAACAAGCATCAATCCAAACACAGTTACAACTACCTTATAATCAAAAAAACGTGTTGTAAATCCGCCAAAAACGACGGCAATAATTGCGATAATAAAAGCGACAAGAAAAACCTTATCGACCAAAAACCAATTCCAAACTGCTTGCAGAATGTGCTTTGATTTGCGTCCAGTAGCTGATTGTTCCACTACTTCTCCTAACTATCATATGGATACTCGCTCTACGTTAGGAACGATCTGGCTCCTCTTTGCAAAGCAATATGGTTTTATCTATCACACAAAAAGAACGACTAAAACTGTCGTTTCCAATATCAAGTGACTTTTACCATTTACACACTGTTTACATTATAGCATAAAAAGAAAGCCAAGCAACTAATTTTTGGGACTTACACTAAGGTTTGATAAATTCTGACATTTTCATTTTTTGTCAAAAATTTTGATGACAAATTCTATGTTTCATTAAAAAATAAAAACTCTGTCAGTACTGACAAAGTTTTTTATTTTTATCCAATCGAACCTTCCATTGAGTAAGAGATTAAACGATTGAGTTCAACGGCATATTCCATTGGAAGTTCTTTGGTAAATGGCTCAATAAATCCCATAACAATCATGTCAGTTGCTTCTTTTTCTGTCAGTCCACGACTCATCAAATAATAAAGTTGTTCTTCAGAAATTTTTGACACTTTTGCTTCATGTTCAAGTGCAACTTGTGAGTTATGAATTTCATTGAACGGAACAGTATCAGACTTTGATAAATCATCCATCAAGATTGTATCACACTCAATATGAGAAGCAGATTTTTTCGAATTTTTTCCGAAAGTGACTTGTCCACGATAATTGACTGCTCCACCATTTTTGGCGATAGATTTTGAAATAATTGAGCTTGATGTGTTAGGCGCATTGTGAATCATTTTTGCACCTGTATCTTGATTTTGGTTAGCCCCTGCAAATGCAATGGAGAGCATTGTCCCACGTGCGCCTGGACCATTCAGATGAACGGCTGGATATTTCATAGAAACACGAGAACCAAGGTTTCCATCAACCCATTCAACTGTCGCATTTGTAGCTGCACTTGCACGTTTTGTCACAAGGTTATAAACATTGTCCGACCAGTTTTGAATGGTTGAATAGCGCATATAGCCACCTTCTTCCACAAAAATTTCAACCACAGCCGCATGAAGTGAACTCGCAGAATAAGTCGGCGCCGTACAGCCCTCGACATACTGAACAGATGCCCCCTCTTCTACGATAATCAATGTCCGTTCAAATTGTCCAGATTTTTCGTTGTTAATGCGGAAATAGGCCTGAATCGGAATGTCACATTTGACTCCTTTGGGAATGTAAACAAAGGAGCCACCTGACCAAACTGCTGAGTTCAATGCCGCCAGTTTATTATCTGTTGGTGGCACGAGTTTTGCGAAATATTTTTTGAAAAGCTCTGGATACTCACGTAATCCTGAATCTGTGTCTGTGAAAACAATGCCCAACTTTTCAAATTCTTCACGCATATTATGATAGACAACTTCTGATTCATATTGCGCAGAAGCACCAGCAAGATATGAACGCTCTGCCTCTGGAATACCGATTTTTTCAAAAGTATCTTTGATTTCAGCAGGAACATCATCCCATGAACGTGCCGCTTTTGCTGATGGTTTTTGATAATAGACGATATCATTAAAGTCAATGTCAGAGAGGTCTGGCCCCCATTTTGGTAAGTCTATTTTTTTGAATGCTTCAAATGATTTTAGACGAAAATCAAGCATCCATTCTGGTTCATTTTTTGTGGCAGAAATCTCACGAATAACTTCTTCTGTCAGGCCTAAACCAGTTGTAAAATCCAGCTTTGCATTATCATGAAAGCCAAATTTATATTCTTCTAAGCCTTCAACCGCATCATCAGCGGTGTTGACGATTTTTTCTTCTATCATTTTTATCCTCTCAGTTTCTTTTTTGAAAAGATTTTTGGTCCATTCTTTTACTCTTTGGTTCTTGATGGTTCTGTCAGTATACTGACGAAAGATTTCAGCCGTCATTTGCACTCATCGGCTGATTCAAATTGCACTGACAGCTTCAGTATAATGACAAAATCATCAAGTTTACTGACAAATTTTATCCATTACCAGTCGCTTCAGCGACTAGAGAAAATGGACAAATGTTTTACGAAACTCCCACTGAATAAGTCTTGGCTTCATTCACCATGAGTGATTTTGGCTTCTGCTTCACCCATTTCAAGTGCTTTTTTTAGGGCATTCCAAGGCAAAGTTGAACATTTCACACGTGATGGAAACTTACTTACCCCCGCAAGAAATTGTGCATCACCAAGTGCTTCCTGACGTTCATCCTCCACTCCTGTCACCATTGCTGAAAAAATATTTGCTAGCTCTAACGCTTCTTGCTTTGTTTTCCCAAGCACTGCCACTGTCATCATTGAAGCCGACGCTGTTGAAATCGTGCAACCATGCCCACTAAAAGCAATATCTGAAATCACATCACCATCAAAATCAACGGTTAAACGAATGACATCTCCACAAGTTGGATTATTTAAATCAATCATACATCCCGTATGTAATTCCCCAGCATGCCGTGGACTTGATGAATGGTCCAAAATCACTGCACGATATAAATTATCTAATTTAGATAAAGCCACTCTCTCACTCTTTCTATAAATTTGCTCAAAGCAATTGTTCTAGTTTTATCGGCATTAGCTCAAGCGCTTGACGGCACCACGGATATTTACCCTTAACTAATTCAAAATCAGAACCATCATCAAGTAATTTCGCTGTCGCTGTCAGCCTAAAACCAATTCCTGGATAATCATTAAAACCTGCCACTTCACGAACAGCAACTAGAGCAAGGACTGTATCGTTTATCTTAATATCTGCCTCAAAATGTGTAAAACCAGCAGCTGGTGCTAAAAGACGCCCATCCTCTGTCAAGGTCAGATAAGATATCCAAGTCCCTGTCGCATGAGGAGTTTCTTCTGCTCCCCAAGACGTGAGCGCAACCTCACCTTCATATTTCAATAACTCTAAAAATTTATCTGTTAAAATTTTCGTCATTTTTTACAATTCTTTCTTCAACTTTCGCCAGCCACCTGCACGATTATTTTTGATGATCTGGCGAACCATTATCAAAAATGCTTTTTCATTAAGTATATCATGCTCATAAAGCGAAATCTGCCTAGACGTTTTATTGTCAAATCCAGCTGTAATAATATGCTCTGAATCAGGAACAATCCCGCCATCATAAAGGAAAATCGCCAAATGATTTTTCGCCGTTTTTAGAGCACAGATATTGCCTTCAAGCACAAAATAGGGCATATTTGTTCGCTTAATTGTTTCTTCAACCTCGCTATCTGCCTCATGCAAAATACGACGAACTTGTCTGGAAAAATTCTGCTGATAGGGAGGAAGTTGAGCAATAAACTGATCAATACGAGAATCATTTTTCATTAGCTAAAAAATTCTTTCGTTTTTAGTATTGCCTCAACCAATTTATCGCAATCCTCTTTTGTATTGTACACATAAAAACTAGCCCTTGCCGTTGCAGGAGTATCAAGGTAATGTAAAAGTGGCTGTGCACAGTGATGACCCGCACGCACTGCAACACCTTCCATATCCAGAGCTGTCGCCACATCATGAGGATGAAGCCCCTCTAAATTAAAAGCAATGACACCACTGCGTTTCGCATTATCCACTGGTCCATAAAGCGTCAAGCCATCTATTTCGAGCAGCTTTGGCATCACATAATCAATCAATTCGCGCTCATGCTGGTGAATCTCATCAAGTCCAAGCGAATTAATATAGTCAATTGCAGCGCCCAGAGCAATTGCACCTGCTATATTTGGTGTACCAGCTTCAAATTTCCAAGGCAACTCCGTCCAAGTTGAATGACTTTCATAAACAAAATCAATCATCTCGCCACCAAACTCAACCGGATTCATCTGCATCAGAAGCTCTTCTTTACCATAAAGCACGCCAATGCCTGTAGGTCCCATCATTTTGTGTCCAGAAAAAGCAAAGAAATCTGCATCTAACTCTTGAACATCAACCTTCATATGAGGTGTAGACTGTGCACCATCAACAACCATATAGGCACCATGAGTATGTGCGATCTCAGCAATTTCCTTAATCGGATTAATTACTCCAAGCACATTGGACACATGAGCAATACTGACAAATTTAGTCTTGTCAGTAATTTTTGCTCGCAAATCATCCATGTCAAGCATCCCATCTTTGAGATAAACAAATTTCAACGTTGCGCCAGTAGCTTCTGCCACTTGTTGCCAAGGAACAATATTAGAATGATGTTCCATAATTGAAATAACAATCTCGTCAGTAGCTGACAATATTTGGTCAGCAAAACGCGTCACCCAATTGAGTGATGTTGTCGTGCCACGTGTAAATAATACTTCTTTTGTCGATTTTGCATTGATAAAAGCACGAACTTTTTCTCTAGCAGCCTCATATTTTGCAGTTGCTCGTTCTGCCAAAGTATGTACTCCACGATGAACATTGGCATTATCAGTTTTATAGTAGTCTATCAGTACTGACAGAACCGAAAGTGGCTTCTGTGTCGTTGCCGCATTGTCTAGGTAAACCAATGGTTCATCGTTTACAATCTGATTAAGCACTGGAAAATCTTTTTTGATGTTATCAAGCATTACATGCCCAGCTTTCTTTCAATCGTTGCAATAAATTCTTCACGGACAGAAGCCACAGGAATTTCACCAACAACAGAACCTAAGAAACCGCGAATAACCAGACGTTTGGCTGTTTCTTCATCAAGCCCACGAGATTGCAAGTAAAACAAATCTTCTTCATCAACCTGCCCAACAGAAGCCGCGTGTCCTGCTGTAACTTCATTCTCGTCAATCAATAAAATCGGATTAGCATCACCGCGCCCTTTATCTGACAACATCAGAACTCGTGAAGATTGTTGTGCATCAGCATTTTTAGCTCCTTTGATGATATGACCAATTGCATTGAAAGTCAGTGTACCTCTATCCAAGATAACCCCATTTTGCAAGATATGACCGACAGAAGATTTACCAAAATTGGTCACTCTTGTATCAACGCCTTGAATTTGATGTCCTGTTGAAATACCCACTACTTTTATTTCTGAGTGAGAGCCATCTCCTTTGAGATCACTATCAAAATCAGCTACAATATTTCCATCATTCATCACACCAACCGACCAGTCAACCGTCGCATTTTCGCCAATCAATCCCCGACGAATTACTGAGGCAGTCACATTCTCGCCCAGTTGGTCAATTGCTGAAAATTTTACCGTACTTCCCGCTTCAGCAATAACTTCCACAACAAAATTTCCAGTAACTTTCACAGTACCTTTACCCGTTGTTTCCAAACGTTCAAGATAATTGACTTTTGCATTTTTCCCCACAATAATCAACACGCGTTTCGTAAAAGAAACATTTGAATCCGCATCTTGCATTAAAATCGATTCTACAGGTAAGTCAACTTCGACTCCATCCGGGACATAAAGCACCACAGCCGAATTAAAAGCTGCTGTATTTGCCGCAGTAATACGACTTTCATCAAATGGAACAACCTTACCAAAATATCGTTCAATCACTTCTGGAATTTCATTCAACGCACGATGGAAGTCAGAGAAAATCACTCCTTGTGCTTCAAGATTAGGTGTTGTTTGTTCCAAAACCGTCTGAGTGCCTACCTGAACCAACAACGGATGATTAGGCAATTCAGTAAACGTAGGAACTGCCCCATCTTCTGTGGACTCTTCAATCGTCAGACTATCTATCCCCCAACGATTAATTTTGACCCGTTCAATATTTGGAAGCTCCAAACTTTCAAATTTTTCCACCGCTTCCTGACGCGTTTGCACCAACCACTCTGGTTCTAATCGTACTTGTGAAAAGTTTAAAATTTCTTGATCCATATCAAACTTCTTCCTTATATTCAATACCGAGTTCTTCTGCGATATTTACATAACCTTCAACCTCAAGACGTTTAGCAAGCTCCGCTCCACCCGTCTTAACCACACGACCTTCCATCATAATATGCACAACATCAGGTGTAATATAATCTAAAAGTCGTTGATAGTGGGTAATAATCAAAGCGCCAAACTTTTCTCCACGCATTGAATTCACACCTTTTGCCACAACTTTTAATGCATCAATATCAAGACCCGAGTCAATTTCATCAAGAATACCAAAAGTAGGTTCAAGCATCAACAATTGAAGAATCTCATTCCGTTTTTTCTCACCACCTGAAAAACCTTCATTGAGGTAACGTTCAGCCATTTCTTCTTTCATATTGAGCAATTCCATATTTTTATCCAATTTTTTTATGAATTGCATCACAGAAATTTTATCATCCTCAGCACGTTTTGCATTAATTGCAGCACGTAAAAATTCAGCGTTTGTAATCCCTGGAATTTCTGATGGATACTGCATCGCAAGAAAGAGCCCAAGACGTGCGCGCTCATCAACTCCCATTTCTAAAACATTTTGGCCATCGAAAAGCACTTCACCCTCTGTCACTGTATAGTTAGGGTTCCCCATGATTGCAGCAGATAGAGTTGATTTCCCTGTCCCATTAGGTCCCATAATTGCATGGATTTCACCTGTATTTATCGTCAAGTTTACCCCATTGAGAATTTTTTTATCTTCGATTGATACATGAAGATTCTTAATTTCAAGTGTTGACATTTTTCTCTCCTTCAATCTGAAACGGAGATTCTCTATCACCATTTCGTTCATTTCATAAATTGTCAATAATTTTTGACATTTTATAATTTCTATTTTATCAAAATTCTCGTGGTATTTGTTGTTTTCTGTTACCGTTTTTATCTAATAAAAAATAGCTAGAAGGCCTTCTAGCTTATTTTTTTGTTTTTAACAAGAAAATATTTTCTTATTACAACTCTATTCTGTGAAATCTCCATTATTTTTTTCTTCTATCGATGCTGTGTTCTTGTGACTTGCGAAGTCAGTCATAAGCTGTGGAATGTCAACTCCCATCTCTTTCATAACATCCAATCCCTTTTGAAGTCCCGAAGCAGACATCCCCATAATCTTATCTGAACCTTCTCCACCATATATTTTGATAGAATCAACTGCACGAAGATTTTCTGAAACAGAGCCAACAACTTTTGGTAAAACTTCCATCGCCATATTGAGAATTGCTGCATCAGTCATATGTTTCATAGCTTCAGCTTTTTTCTCAATAGCTTCTGCTTCTGCCTCACCATTCAAGCGGATAGCTTCAGCCTGTGCTTTACCTTTTGCAAGGATAGCTTCTGCTTCTGCAAGTGCCTTAATTTTTTGTTCTTCAGCTTCTGCCTGTGCTTTTGCAATTTGAGCTTCTTTTTGCGCATTTGCCTCAGCAACAATTGTTGCTTGTTTTTCTTGAGCCGCCCGAAGCACTTCTTGTTGTTCAAGTTCAGTAGCACGTTTACGCTTGATAATTTCAACTTGCATTTCTGCATCAGTTGTTTCCTGTTTAGACTTCGCTTCTTGAATTGCATAGGCTTGGTCAGCTTTCGCTTGCGCAATATCTGCTTGTGTCTTTGCATCAGCCTGTGCAATATGCTCTTCTTGGTCAAACGAAGCAAGTTGAATCGCTTTACCTTTTTGAGCATCTGCGATCCGTGTTGCACTTTCAGCCTCTGCTTGTTGAGCCTCTTGATCTGCTTGAGCTTTTTTAATCCGTGTTTGCTTATCTGCCTCAGCAACAGCAACAGCAGCATTTTGTTGAACACGAGCCACTTCTTCTGCACCTAAAGCTTGAATATAATTCTGATTATCACGAATATCATTAACAACAAATGACACTACTTGCAAGCCCATCTTAGCAAGATCGGTTGCTGCCTGAGCTTGAACTTCTTTTGAAAACTTATCTCTGTCTTCAATAAGTTCTGAAACTGTCATTGTCCCAATAATTGCTCGCAAATGTCCTTTCAAAACTCTATCTGCCATCCCATCACGCTCAACATCTTTCTTTCCTAAAAATTGTTCAGCAGCAGTAGCAATTTCTTGTAAAGATGAACCAACTTTAATCATAGCAGTCGCATCCACAGTGACTGGAATTTTATTTTTCGAATAGACTTTGTCAGCTTGAATATCTAAAGCTGAAGATTGTAAACTTAAATATCGTGCGCTTTGTAATCCAGGTAAAACAAACGTTCCAGAGCCACGAACAACTTTTAATTTATTTCCTTGTGAGTCTTTATTCACCCCTTTTGAGCCTAACATCGCCCCATATACGATTAATGCAGCCTGTGGACCAGACTTTTTATAGTTGACTACAATGATTGCAATGATAATTAATACCACAACAACTGCAGCCCCTCCTAAAATAAATAGTGGATTCATACGACTTCTCCTTTTAATTGAAGTGATTACTTCATTGGTGGGGGATTCTTTCTCCCCCACCAATGAAGTAGAACGAAAGCAGAGCTTGCCATTTCGCCTTATCGCTTTAGCGATTTAGAGCGAATGGACAGCGTAGCGAAGCGGAGATAGTGCTGCTTATCCCACCACCTTATAGAGGTGGGGAATTAGCAAGCACTTGCTAAGTTAAAAGCTCATTGCCATTTATAAGAATAAAATTTGGCTGTATTATCTATTTTCAAAATTTTGACTGGTATGGAATAACATATGCCACACCATTTGACACTTCAATAATCAATACTTCCTCATTTTTAGAAATTGAAGTGACTGGATGTTGTTTTTGATGATAAATTCTCGCTGGTAAAGTTTTTCGTGACTCATTGACAAACTCTGTCATTACTTCGCCTACAGCACTATTATCATCTATCCCAACTGTCAGCCTACCTACCAAAAGATTTTTTTCATCAGCTTGATAAGGTTGATCACTAACAGAATTAAATAAAGACATTATCGGAATAAACAAGACAGTAAGCAGGAGCGCAATAATGATGACAGCAATGATAATGATTAAAATAATCCCCGTTCGCCCCATAGATTTCTCCTTTTACTCCAATTTCATACTGAATTATAGCGTTTTCATGACTTTTTGTCAATTTTTTGTTATATTCTTTGAAAAATTTATCATCAAATAAAAGTAGCATTGGTTACTCAATGCTACTTTTTATCTTTTCTACTCAAACGACGCATAGGAAATTCTTGCGTAGATTCTTCATCTTCCAATATTTCATTGTCTTCATCTTTTGTTTTTGAGTGCAATACTTCTTCTCTGTAACTTGAATTTCCAATAAACTTCATCGTTTTTAAGACTGGCTGACGGTTCTCGCCTAATATTCCTACCAGTTCTATAAAAATTTCTAAACCGAACAAACAAGCGACAACGAGGAAAATACCACCGATTCGACTTGAAACTTGCAAAATCAATGAAATGAATGCAAAAATTGCTGCAATAGCATAGATAACAAGCACAGCGCCACGATGAGTAAAACCAAGTGCCATTAAACGATGATGAAGATGTCGCTTATCTGCTGTTGCGATAGATTGACGATTCAGTTTTCTACGAATCATTGCAACGATGGTATCCGTTAGAGGAACTCCTAAGATTAACAGAGGAGTCAACACTGCAACGGCTGTTGCATTTTTTAAACCTTGCAATGAGGCAACAGATATCATAAATCCTAAAAACAACGCCCCAGTATCTCCTAAATAGATGATTGCTGGGTGATAGTTATAAGGGAAAAAACCCATAATTGCCGCAACGATAGTAAAAATCGTTATTGGTAAGAATACATTTGGGCTCGGCAGGAAGAAATAAGAAACAATCCCCATCGTTGTCAATGATATTACTGATACCCCACTAGCTAACCCATCCAACCCGTCAATGAGATTGATAGCATTAGTAATTGCTAGAATCCAAAAGACAGTAAATATATAGGAAAGCCATGCTGGAAAGCTTAAAAATGGACCACCAAACGGTATTTTGATATTATCAAAACGTGCATGAGTAAAAAACCAGATAAAACTCGCAGCAATAATGAGTCCTAACAGTTTCATTTTTGGTGAAATTTCTTTGATATCATCAATCAACCCAGTGAGTACAACAATACCACCCGCAACCACAAAGGGCCAAATATAGTCAAAATAACTCTCTAAACGTGGAGGACCAGCATTGGGCGTAAGAGGTTGAACATTTCCAACATAAGGAGGTTGACTATGAACAATGTGAGGCAAGATGAGCAACGTTGCAACTGCAAAAGCGATAAAGATGGCCAGACCTCCAGCAGAAGGCATTGGTTTTTTATTGATTCGCCGTTCATTAGGTTTATCCACTGCACCAATCATACGAGAAACAAAGGTCATGATTGGCGTCAGAATAACGGATATGCCAAAAGTCATCATAACGGTAATCAAAAACTTCAACGCAAAAGGTATTTCTTTTAAAGTATCAACCATATTTAGATTTTTCTAAGAACATCTAGGGCACGTGTAGAAATCAGACATTCTCCATACTCCTGCAAAAATTCTCGGCTAATTTTACTCGCTTCGCCGTATTCCATCATTCTGGCACGTGTGCTTTCAACATGCATTTTCCCTTTAGATTTTTGATTATCTAAAACAACGAGGTAGAAATCACCATCATAACTATAAAATTCTGATTCTTCATCAGCAAATTTGACATTTTTGATTCCTGTCAATACTGACAACATATCATCATAACGAATAGAGTAGTAAATGAAATCTGGATCTTGTTCCACTTCATCTTTTTTTGCTCCTGGAAGACCCAACCCAGGATTAAAATCGGTGATTCCTCGCTCTTTTGCCATATTTGCTCCAATTTCATTGAGCTTATCATAGAAGCCAGTCATCAACTCTTCAAATTCTTCTGGGTCATCAGGAATTTCTCCACCCTCACCCAAAAGTGCCTCTTCATGAACAATCATATGAACCCCTTGTGGAAAAGGTTGAATTTGGAATGTAAGCATTCCAACATTTCCAAAACGATTTTCTAATCCCAATTCATCAACTAACTCATAGAAAAATTGCTCAATAACCTCTTGATTACCAAAAAAGTCGGACAGTTTAATATCATAATCTGTTAAATCGTCAAAGGACAGGGTAATTTTTATTGTATTTTCATTTATATCTTCAAATTTCATTTGTATTCACGTGCAAGCCTAATATTATCTACCTCTAAGCGTTTTAAAAGTAGAAATCTCTTGTGCTCAATAGCCTAGCTTTTCTTCTGCATACACAAGGTCGTCTATTTACAGTTTATCAACAAATGGGTTAATTAAACTAGCCTAATCTCTCAAAGGTGAGAAATTGGCGGCCTGCTTTCCTTTCTATCTAGCATTTTATACTCGTTCATCTCTAATCTCTCCTAAAAATCTATAAGATGAACCGTAAACAGACTGCTTTTGCGCATGAATGAAAAAAGAATTACTTTTCTTATTCATAATTTTGACGCCATGCGCAGAGAATTATTTACGTCGATCTCTTCTCTCCATCACTTTATGGGAATAACCACTCACGCTTTGGCGTTTAGGGGCAAATTGTGCCACTCTAGAGGGGCAGGCAGTGCGGAGATAGAGTTGTGAAGATAACGCAAACAAAATTTAACTTTCAAGCAGAACACTTAGGAGTTAAACAGTCTTACTTTCTATTTCTTTTCAATTTCTTATTAACTATTATACCACAGACCAGAAAAAAAACAGCACAAGGGCTGTTTATCACCATTTTGTATTTGATTGTTTCATTTTTATTTGTATAAAATTGAATTTTATTTTTGACAAAGCAGCGTGATCAAAGCACTTTAGCGAGGAAATCTTGTGTTCTTTTTTCTTTTGGAGAATCAAAGACTTCTGTTGGAGCGCCTTGTTCAACGATAACACCGTCAGCCATAAATAGCACTCGGTCAGCAACATTCTTTGCAAATCCCATTTCATGTGTAACAACAACCATTGTCATCCCTTCTTTAGCAAGCTCCTGCATAACAGATAAGACTTCCCCAACCATCTCAGGATCAAGCGCAGATGTAGGTTCATCAAAAAGCATAACATCCGGATTCATTGCAAGCGCTCTAGCAATAGCAACACGCTGCTGTTGTCCTCCTGATAGGGATTGAGGATAGGCAGATTCTTTATCTGATAAATCAACACGCTCAAGTAGTTCTTTTGCTTTAACTGTTGCTTCTTCTTTGGTCATTCGCCCTGTTTTTATAGGTGCTAATGTGAGATTATCAAGCACAGTCATGTTTGGAAAAAGGTTAAATTGTTGAAAGACCATTCCCATTTTCTCACGGTGTTTGAAAACATCAACCGACTTATCAGCAATGTTTGTCCCTTCAAAATAGACCTCACCCTTGGTTGGTTTTTCAAGAAGGTTCATTGTTCGTAAAAATGTTGACTTCCCTGAACCAGACGGTCCAATCATGACAACGACTTCTCCTTTTTTTATCTGGATATCAAGTCCTTTGAGTACTTCATTTTTACCAAAATATTTATGCAAATTTTTGATTTCGATTAAATATTCACTCATTATTTGGCATATCCTTTCCCAAGTTTTTTCTCAAATATAGCAAGTAAACGACTTACAACAAAAGTTGTGACAAAGTAGTATAAAGCGACAAAAAGCATTGGTGAAATGGTTTGGTACGTCAAATTTGCAACGGTTTGAGCGCCATTGAAAACTTCCATCACCCCAATTGTATAAAGAAGAGAACTATCTTTAATGATTGTCACAAATTCATTGCCGATTGCTGGTAAAATATTGCGAATCGCTTGTGGTAAAATAACCGTCGTCATTGCTTGTGTTGGACGAATACCTAATGAGTACGCTGCTTCACGTTGACCTGCAGGAACGGCTTCAATACCAGCCCGAACAATTTCCGCCATATATGCTCCTGAATTCAAGGAAATGACGATAATACCTGGAACCAAACGACCAAGATCTTGTTGCAAAATTCCTACCTGAAAAGTTGGTAATGAAATACTTCCCATCATTGCAAAACCAAGCATAATCTGCACCAACATCGGTGTACCACGAAAAATTTCGATGTAAATGTTTGTCAACCAACGTAGTGGTGCAAATTTAGAAAGCTTACCTAGTGCAACAATAATTCCTAAAAGTGTTCCCATCGCTACTACAAAAGCAGAAATCAGGATAGTAACAATCATCCCATCATTAAAATATGGGAGATATTTTGGCAAAAAGTCAAAACTCATTTTTTCTCTTTTCTATTGAATATGTTTTATCGCTCTCTTGTTCATTGCTATTTAAAGATGAACTCAGATACACTGCCTTTTGCTCTTGCTACTTTAGCAGCTAAGCAAACGGACAGGGCGAAGTTGCGTAGACCGTTCGCAGAACGGCTAGCACCGTAGCGAGCATCGACAGCGCAGCGAAGTGACTTTTAAACCTACGCTTTAAAAGTCAAACAGTATTAGAATAGAATAATTATAATATAAATAGTATAAAAATACAACTATTTATGAATAATAATCAAAAAAAATTACTGACAGTCTGTCAGTAAATAATTTTACGCTTTTCAGTGCTGATAAAGAGTTCGTCATTTGCTGACAAATGGTAAATTTCTCCATCAATCTGCACAGGCTCTTCTTCTTTGAGCACAACTGCAAAATTTGTTTTAATTTTATGCATAAATAGCGGATGCTCAAGATGAGTCCCCTTGAGCACTCGTGGAACTAATGAAAAAGTTCGTACCAAATGGTGTTTATCATATTCGACAAGATGAATTTCCTGATTCAGATTTGATGCTTTTGGCGAAATTTTTACTCCGCCACCAAAATAAGGATGCTTTGTAAAAGTCATCAAAAAAGCGTTATCCGTTCTCATAATTTCGTCAAATTTACTGACAGAATCTTGGTCAGTGCTGACAGACATGGAAAATGGTTTTTTGGTAATTAAAACGTGTAAAACAGTCAAAATATAAGATAAACTTCCAAGTTTTAACTTGTTAAGCAATGTTTTCACTTTACTTTTATTAGCTGATTTGACAATAGTTGCATCAAGTCCAATTCCGATATTATTTAAAGCATAGCCATTTAAACCTCTTGAACGATATCGCATAATATATATTTCATGAATGTTCTGCGACCGTGCAGCTTCAAATGCTTCAATTGGATTTAAACTCAATTTTAAACTTCGAGCGAAATCATTGCCAGAACCAGCTGGAATATAACCAAATGCCTCATCTGCTGGCAACTCATTGATTACTAACGAAATAGTGCCATCACCACCGATAATAATCAGTTGGTCGCCTCGTTTTTTTTCATCCAATATTTGTTTGACGAGCGAAGCCTCTTGCCCCATTTTTTCAGTCGCAAATAATTTATATTCAATCGTATTTTTTTCCAAGTAGGGAAGCAAAATTTCCAAAGTCCGTGCGCCTTTACCCGCACCAGAATTTGGATTTGCAAGGAGATAATAAGTCATAGAATCATTTTACCAAAAATGACAAAATTCTGTCAGTATGACAGCATAAATTTCACAAAAAAATTACTGACAAAATGAAGTCAAGACTAATTTCGAAGCTTGCCATTCCGACTAGGTGTTTTTACCTTTTGCTCTTACTGCTTTAGCAGTTAGCTTCGCATGACCATAGGACATTTGTCCGTTTGCTTAGCTGCTAAAGCAGTAAGAGCAAAAGGCATTGGCTGTAAGGCACTAAAGTGCCGATGAACATTTGTCCTCTATCTCTAGTCACTAAAGTGACAAGAATAGAGGCAACGCCAAATGGCAATCAAACGGACAGCGTGTAGACCGTTCGCAGAACGGCGTGCGAAGCACGTAGCAAGCGAGGATGGACAGCGGAGCCGTAAGGCGGAGATAGTACGCACTTGCTTTGATAAATTTAGCTTCTGTCAGTAACCAAAAAATCCTGTCAGTATACTGACAGGATTTTCTATCCACCAATTTCACATTTTTTATTCTATGAAACTGATTTTAACTTAACGGAGGTAGAAATTCTAAAGCTTTTACAACAACAGGACCTGATGCAATAATCGCTTTAATTTTCAACCGTTTCAGTTTCTTCTTTTTTCACTTCAGGCGCATTGGTCAAATCTGACAATGGCTCGATATTACGATAGCGGAACATACCAGTACCAGCAGGAATAATCTTACCGATAATAACATTTTCCTTCAAGCCGAGCAAGTGATCTTCCTTACCACGAATCGCAGCATCAGTAAGTACCCGTGTTGTTTCTTGGAATGATGCCGCTGACAAGAATGAATTAGTTTCAAGAGAAGCCTTAGTAATTCCCATCAATACAGGACGACCAGTAGCAGGTGTTTCTCCATTTAAAAGTGCTTGTTCATTCAATGCTTCAAAATCAGAGATATCCATCAAAGTACCTGGCAAGATGTCAGTTGAACCATTGTCCATGATACGGACTTTACGGAGCATTTGACGAACCATTACCTCAATGTGCTTATCACCAATTTCAACCCCTTGTGAACGGTAAGTTTTTTGCACTTCGCCAAGCAGATAAGTTTCAACAGATAGAGCATCGCGCACTTGCAACAAATGTTTTGGCTCAATAGAACCTTGAATCAACGGTGCACCACGGTGAATAAATTCACCTTCTTCAACCATCAGGACATCCGCCATACCTACGGTGTAACTACGAGTATCTGTTTGACCTTTAACCGTAATTTCACGTGTACGAGTCGCTGCATCTTCAACAATAGAGTCAACCGTACCAGTAACTTCGGTAATGAGCGCTTCCCCTTTAGGATTACGTGCTTCAAAAATTTCTTGAACACGAGGCAAACCTTGAGTAATATCTGAGCTAGATGCAACACCACCCGTGTGGAATGTACGCATTGTCAACTGAGTACCAGGTTCACCGATAGATTGAGCAGCGATTGTACCAACTGCTTCACCAACTTCAACGGCATCACCAGTGGCTAAGTTAATACCATAGCAATGTTTACATACACCATGAGGAGTTTTACATGTAAATACTGAACGAATCGTTACTTCTTTAACCCCAGCATCAACAATTTGACGCGCTACATCTTCAGAAATCAAAGTATCATCTGCAATAATCAACTCACCCGTTTCTGGATGGAAAACTGACTTGCGTGTGTAACGACCCACCAAACGTTCAAAGAGCGGCTCAACCATTTCTTTACCAGTAGCGATATCAGAAATAACAAGTCCACGGTCAGTGCCACAGTCATCCTCACGAATAATAACATCTTGCGCAACATCAACCAAACGACGAGTAAGATAACCTGAGTCGGCAGTCTTAAGCGCCGTATCAGTCATCCCTTTACGCGCACCGTGAGTTGAGAAGAACATTTCCAAAACAGACAAACCTTCACGGAAGTTTGAAATGATTGGCAATTCCATGATTTTACCATTAGGTGCAGCCATCAAACCACGCATACCAGCAAGTTGTGAGAAGTTTGAGATATTACCACGGGCACCAGAGTCCATCATCATAACGATTGGGTTAGACAAGTCTTGACCTTCAATCAGACGACGTTCAAGTTCTTCTTTAGCTTCACGCCAAACACCAGTAACAGCATTATAACGTTCATCATCAGTAATCAAACCACGACGGAATTGTTTAGTGATTTGTTCTACACGTTTATGAGCAGCTTCAATAATTTCATGCTTATCTTCAACAACAGGAATATCTGCAACCCCCACGGTCAAACCAGCCAAAGTAGATTGATGATAACCAAGGTCTTTCAGACGGTCAAGGTATTCAGAAGTCGCTGTTGTCCGATAACGTTTGAAGACTTCAGCGATAATTTTACCAAGATAACCTTTTTTGAAAGGTCTAGTTGGTTCAAGTCCTGCAATGACTTCTTTGATATCTTGACCATGTTCCATGAAGAATCGGTCATCTGTAGTCCCTGTCAGATTTGCTTCTGTTGGCTCATTTAGGTAAGGCATCCCTTCTGGAATGATTGAATTGAAAATGACTTTACCAACAGTAGTAATCAAGATTTTATCTTGATGATTTGGTGTCCAAGGTTTATTGATTGATTTTGTAGCAATACCAATACGTGTATGTAAATGCACGTACCCATTACGCATTGCAATTTCAACTTCTTCAGGCGTTGAGAAAATCATTCCTTCACCTTCACGACCTTTTTCTTCCATCGTGAGGTAATAGTTACCAAGAACCATATCTTGAGAAGGGGTAACAACAGGTTTACCATCTTTAGGATTCAAAATATGTTCAGCAGCAAGCATCAAAAGACGCGCTTCAGCTTGTGCTTCTTCAGACAATGGCAAGTGAATAGCCATTTGGTCACCATCGAAGTCCGCATTATATGCTTCACAAGCAAGAGGATGCAAACGAATTGCTTTACCATCAATTAATACAGGTTCAAATGCTTGGATTCCCAAACGGTGGAGCGTAGGTGCTCGGTTAAGAAGGACAGGATGTTCTTTAACTACAGTTTCAAGCACATCCCAAACATCTGAATCTTGACGTTCCACTTTACGTTTAGCCGCACGAATATTTGCAGCCAACTCACGTTTCACGAGTTCAGACATAACAAATGGTTTGAACAATTCAATTGCCATTTCGCGTGGCACACCGCATTGATACATTTTCAAAGTCGGACCAACAGCAATAACCGAACGTCCAGAATAGTCAACACGTTTACCAAGCAAGTTTTGACGGAAACGACCTTGTTTACCTTTAAGCATATGGCTTAGTGATTTCAAAGGACGATTACCAGCACCAGTGATTGGGCGGCCACGGCGACCATTATCAATCAATGTGTCGACCGCTTCCTGCAACATCCGTTTTTCATTTTGCACGATAATATTTGGTGCATTAAGTTCCATCAAACGTTTCAAACGATTGTTACGATTAATCACACGACGATAAAGGTCATTCAAATCAGAAGTCGCAAAACGTCCACCATCAAGTTGCACCATAGGACGCAAATCCGGTGGAATAACCGGTAACACATTCAATACCATCCAAGAAAGTGCATTTCCTGATTTCTTGAAAGCTGTCAAAACATCCAAACGACGAATAATTTTCACACGACGTTGACCAGATACTGCTTTAAGTTCTTCTTTAAGTTCTGCAACCTCTTTATCAATGTCAACATCATTGAGCAAATCTTGGATTGCTTCTGCACCCATTTTTGCAACAAATGAACCGAATCCATTTTTAAGAAGTTGTTCACGATATTCCCGCTCAGTCAAAAGTTGTTTTTTCTCAAGGTCAGTTTCTTTAGGATCAATAACAACATAACTTGCAAAATAAATGACTTCTTCAAGTGCACGAGGACTCATATCAAGTGCAAGACCCATACGTGACGGAATACCTTTGAAATACCAAATATGTGAAATTGGAGCAGCAAGCTCAATATGTCCCATACGTTCGCGGCGTGCTTTTGCTGTTGTTACTTGAACACCACAAAGTTCACAAACTTGGTTTTTATAGAAAACACCTTTGAGTTTCCCACAAGCACATTCCCAGTCCTTTTGCGGACCGAAAATACGTTCATCAAAAAGCCCTTCACGTTCTGGTTTTTGTGTACGATAGTTGATTGTTTCTGGTTTTTTAACTTCACCAAATGACCAGTAACGAATTTTTTGTGGAGATGCGATACCAATTCGCATGCTCTCAAATTTATTTACATCGACCAATTTTTTCTCCACTTCTAGTAAATTTAACGCTGTTTTGATTTTAAGAATTTCTGACATCGACATTGCCTACTAAAAATTCTCATTTTCAAAATTTTCTCATCTTTTTGTCAACAAAACTGTTGATGACTTATCTAAATACTGTTCATTTTTAATACTATTTCACTTCTAAAAGAGTTTTAGAAGTGAAATAGTATCATTAGTTCATCCATTAAATTTATGGGCAAACCAGTATTAATTATTCTTCATTTTCAGCGTTAATAAGAGCTTCTTCTTCAGTCTCCGCTTGTGCAACAATCGCTTCTTGTGCTTCAAGCATTTCTGGAGTAATTTCTGTGTTATCAGGACGAGCCATCACTTCGTCTTCATCTAATTCACGTAAATCAAGAACATTACTATCTGCATCAAGGACTTTCATATCAAGACCAAGAGATTGTAACTCTTTGACCAACACGCGGAATGATTCAGGAAGGCCTGGCTTAGGAATACGCTCACCTTTGACAATCGCTTCATAAGCACGAGTACGTCCAATCACATCATCTGATTTGTACGTCAATATTTCTTGAAGAACATTTGCAGCACCATAAGCTTCAAGCGCCCAAACTTCCATTTCTCCGAAACGTTGTCCACCAAATTGTGCTTTACCACCAAGTGGTTGTTGTGTTACAAGCGAGTAAGGGCCAACTGAACGGGCATGGAGTTTATCATCAACCATGTGGTGAAGTTTAATCATATACATGACACCAACAGAAATACGGTTATCAAATGGTTCACCTGTACGACCATCATAAAGAACAGTTTTTGCATCTGCTGACATTCCAGCTTCTTTAACTGTATCCCAGATATCATCATCTGAAGCACCATCAAAGACTGGTGTTGCGATGTGGATACCAAGCGTACGAGCAGCCATACCGAGGTGAAGTTCCATAACTTGTCCAATATTCATACGTGAAGGGACACCGAGTGGATTCAACATGATATCGATTGGTGTACCATCTGGAAGATAAGGCATATCCTCTACAGGAACGATATTTGAAACGACACCTTTATTTCCATGACGTCCAGCCATTTTATCCCCAACGTGGATTTTACGTTTTTGTGAGATAAACACACGAACCAACTTATTCACACCTGAAGGCAGTTCATCACCATTTTCACGAGTAAACACACGAACATCATGGACAATACCACCGCCGCCGTGAGGAACACGGAGTGAAGTATCCCGTACCTCCCGTGCTTTTTCACCGAAGATTGCACGAAGTAGGCGTTCTTCAGGTGTTGGGTCTGTTTCACCCTTAGGTGTGACTTTACCAACAAGAAGGTCACCATCTTTTACTTCAGCACCAATGCGAATAATACCTGATTCATCGAGATTTTTGAGTGCTTCCTCACCAACGTTTGGAATCTCGCGAGTGATTTCTTCAGGACCAAGCTTTGTATCGCGAGTCTCTGACTCATATTCTTCAATGGCGATAGAAGTATAAACGTCATCTTTGATTAGACGTTCAGACATGATAACCGCATCCTCGAAGTTATAACCTTCCCATGTCATGTAGGCAACAAGTGGGTTTTGTCCCAATGCCATCTCTCCATTTTCCATAGAAGGACCATCAGCAATGATATCGCCTTTTTCAACCTTTTCACCAAGTTGAGCTAAAGGACGTTGGTTGTATGAAGTTCCCGAGTTTGAACGGCGGTATTTTGTAATACCATAAATATCGAGTTCTCCAGAAGTACGACGGACACGAATTTCTTCGCCATCAACATATTCTACTGTTCCGTCATGTTTGGCAATAATTGCAGCACCTGAGTCACGTGCAGTTTGGTGTTCCATACCAGTACCAATCCAAGGAGCATGAGGATCAATCAGCGGTACTGCTTGACGTTGCATGTTGGCTCCCATGAGGGCACGGTTTGAGTCATCATTTTCAAGGAAAGGAATACATGCTGCAGCTACGGCGATAACCTGTTTAGGTGAAACATCCATGTAATCAGCAGTTGAAGCTTCAACTTCAATATTATTCCCTGTATGACGAGCCATAACTGTACTGTTTGCAAATTTTCCTTCTTCAGTCAATGGTGAATTCGCTTGAGCTACTGTATAATTATCTTCTTCATCAGCTGTAAGATATTCTACTTCATCTGTAACAATGCCTGTTGAGCGATCAATACGACGATATGGTGACATGATGAAACCATATTCATTGATTTTCGCATAAGAAGACAAGTTGTTAATCAAACCGATATTTGGTCCTTCAGGTGTTTCGATAGGACACATCCGACCATAGTGAGTATAATGCACGTCACGAACTTCGTAGGAAGCACGGTCACGTGAGATACCGCCAGGGCCAAGGGCAGAGAAACGGCGTTTGTGAGAAAGCTCTGATAAAGGATTATGTTGGTCCATAAATTGTGAAAGTTGAGATGAACCAAAGAATTCTTTAATTGAAGCTGTCACAGGACGAATGTTAATCAAACCTTGTGGTGTGATATTTTCATTTTCTGATGATGACATACGTTCACGAATCACACGTTCCATACGAGAAAGACCGATACGAACTTGATTTTGGAGTAATTCACCTACTGAACGAATCCGACGGTTCCCCAAGTGGTCAATGTCATCTACTTTACCAATGCCTTCAGAAAGTCCTAACCAATAATTAATGTTTGAAATTACATCTGCTGGTGTCAATACACGACATTCGGCATCAGGAGTACCATTTGAAAGCAGAGTTACTACACGTTCCGAATCTTTTGGTGAGTAAACTTTTACGCTTTGCAAAGTGATAGGTTCTGGCACCACTGCATCTGAGGATGGTTCTACAATGAAGTTACCAAGACCATTATCAAGAAGCGGTTCAATCACATCAAGCACATCACGTGTCACCAATGTATCTGAGTTGACAAGAATTTCACCAGTTTCTGGGTCAACAATTGGCTCTGCCAATGTCAAACCAAGCAAACGATTTTTGAGTGCCAGTTTTTTATTAAATTTATAACGTCCTACAGGAGCAAAATCGTAACGTTTTGGATCAAAGAAACGTGCTACGAGTAAGCCACGTGAACTATCAGCCGTTTTTGGCTCTCCTGGACGCAAGCGGTCATAGATGTCTTTGAGCGCTTCTTCCACACGAGTGTCAGAAGGGTTCTTATGAACATCTTTTGCCATAGTATCTGTCAATAGTCGGCTTTCGCCCATAAGTTCTAGGATTTCGTCATCTGAACCAAAACCAAGAGCACGAAGCATTGTAGTGAAAGTTAACTTACGTGTACGGTCAATACGAACATAACCAATCCCTTTAGCATCTGTATCAAGTTCAAACCATGCCCCTCGGTTAGGAATTGTCGTGTGTCCAAAGCTTTCAAGACCGTTTTTATCTGTTTTAAGGTGGAAATATGAACCTGGGCTACGTACCAACTGGCTGACGATTAAACGTTCTGAACCATTATTGATAAATGTACCCATTTCAGTCATGAGTGGGAAGTCTCCAAAGAAAACTTCTTGTGTTTTCAATTCACCAGTTTCTTTATTTACAAGACGGAATGTCACGTAAATTGGTGCTGAATAGTTTGCGTCATGTGCACGCGCTTCTTCAACAGTATATTTAGGTGTTTTCATTTCATAACCGACAAATTCGAGCTCCATTGTGCCTGCAAAGTTGTCAATTGGGAACATTTCTTTGAAGACATTTGCAAGCCCTTCGTCAAGGAAGTTCTTATAACTTGATGTTTGAACTTCAATGAGGTTTGGCAAACCGATTACTTCTTTGATACGTGAAAAACTGCGTCTTGTACGGTGTTTACCGTATTTTACGTCATGTCCTGCCAAGTGTTTTCTCCTCTATATTTTTTAGATTTGATTAAAAAAGTCTGTGCTTTTGATGAGTTTCTAATGAAAAAATCTGAAAAGTTGGTAGTTTGTCTTTTTAATAACTTTTTCTAATTTCCCTAATGAAAGACGCCAAAAAAGCAACGAAAACTCTTGTTTTTCGCTGCTTACAAAGCCTATGGGGACAATAGATCCCACAGATTTTGCTGACAAACCATTATTCCCATTATACACTATTCTGTTTACTTTATCAAGAGATGAATCATTGAAAAAACTCTCAAATTAATTCAAGAGTTTCTGTTAATAAGGTAGCTATAATTCTATTTTTTCGATGATGGCTTTAAATGATTCTAGTTCTGTGCGAGAAAGTGAACCAACAAGCGTTGCTAATGTATTGTCTCTGCGTTTATTTTCCAGTTCTTCTAACATCAAGTAAGAGAGCTGAGTTCCAATGATTGAAGCTAGGAACTCTACCAATATTAGTTGCTCTACTTCGAGAGGATTATTGGATAAAATAAAAATCGTACCGATACGTAGGCTGCTACCATAAACTGGTGCTACAGTGATTGAACTTTCTGAGTAATATTCTGCAAGCTCTTTTACTGGTGCAAGAATGGAGTCTTCTATCTTTTTATTATGATTTATCTCGTAAAAAGCTAGTGTAGCCGCTGCAACACTCTCTGGAAGCTTTTGATAATTAAAAAATGTTTTTAGCGCGTTTGAATTTTGCTTATCTGTGTGTGAATAATGATACCCTAAGAAATTTCTTTTAGAGTCAACAATAAAAAGGTCGCACCCTAAAAATTCTGCAAGCTTATCCATTAACAGTTGATAAGGGAATTCTTTTGAGAAATCCACTGGTGTTGTTCTCAGCAAAGTTGTCATTTGCTTTGTTTTATCAAAAAATTTATCCACCTTTTCCTCCTTATATCGTTTTAATCAAACTAGATTTATAATAATCAAAATAAAGTATTCTTTTAATTACATTTATGTTATCACACTTATCTTCAAGTGTCAAACTTCTTACGTATTAAGAAAATCAGGTTATTTGTTAAAAAATTTGGAACATTTTTATTTTTTTCGTTTATAATCTTATTTTTTTCTTCCCACTTCTTATATTCTATGTTATAATAACTATATTACAAATGTTTTAAAAATATATCTTTTATTGTAATTTGGAGAATACAATATGTTTTATGATCGTTTAAAAAAATTAGTCACTGAGTCTCATAAATCTTTTAATCGTGTCGAAAGAGAGTTGGGCTATCCCAGAAATGCTCTTGCGAACTATCGTTTGGGTAAGGAACCTAGCGCAAAACGTTTGACTGAGATTGCAGATTATTTTGGGGTCACATCCGAATATCTTCTTGGAAAAGATGATGAATATAGCTACAAAAAAGCTCAATTATTATTTGATGGGCTTGATGAAGAAAGAAAACAAAAGCTATTGGAATACATTCAAGAAAGAATTGATGTGCTCAAAAGCATGGAAGAAACTTTCGTTTCTTTATCAGCTACGCGGTTTGTCTATTGTGGCAACGATACTTGGACGATACAGTCAAATGACCGTACGATTAATTTTCCTGTTAGCCAGCTTCCTGAAGATTATGATGCTGTTTTTGAACTTGTTGGTGGAGCTTTAGAGCCAACTTCCCCTAATGCAACTGGAAATCTGATATTTATCAAGTATGATGAAAATAACCAAGTGAGTGCGGTTCATACTTTTCAACTTGACCATGAACATTATGCTAAACTTCTTACTGGCGATGGCAAAGTGTTCTATCTCAATCGTTCAGATAATACTGAGTATGAAGATGTTCCTGTTACTTGTGGCAAGATTGGTAAAGTCTATCATTCCACATCACTTCTTTAAACTGATTTTTTCTCTACTGTTACCAGAGTTTGCTCTTTCATCTTTGCTAAGAGCATAGGTTTAGTTTGCCTTTAATTTCTCTGTTGACCTAGTGAAACTTGCTCACTCATTTCAAATAAAAAATCCTAGATTAAATTTAGGATTTTTTATTCTTCTTCATCATCACCAGTTATACTGGTTACACCTTAAAATCCGTCAATTCTTTATCCATTCGCTCTACCCCAGCTTCGCTGGCATTCTTGCTACAACCCAAGCGACAAGAATGAAGACTAATCGAACGAACGGAAACCAATTACAGTGCAACGTCAATCCGTTGTCGTCTTTTACGACACATTAGCTATAGTATTACTTTCCCTTGAGCAGAAACCTCTAACCCTTCTGCTCGTAAACGCGCAATTTGCTCGGTGCGTCCTGGTTCTGGTAAGCTAATTACTCCTTTGGATGATATGACACGCCACCATGGAAGCTGATATTTTTTTGACATTGAATGTAGGACACGTGAAACTTGTCTTGCACCGTTAGAAAGTCCCGCAAGTCTTCCCACATCTCTATAACTCATAACGGTTCCTTCTGGTATTTCTGTCAGTACTGACAGAATTTTTTTCGTTGTTTCTGTAAGTTCTGCCATTTAATTACCAGATTTTAACACGTTTTTCAGGAGCTCGATACATTTTATCTTCAGGTTTGATATCGAACGCTTCATAAAATTCTTCAAGATTTGTTGGTGGAATATTTGCACGAAGTTTTGCTGGAGCATGGACATCCATACTAAGTAGCATTTGTTGAAATTCAAGGCTTGCTTTCATACGCCAAATGGCCGCCCATTGACTGAAAAATGCGCCTAAGTCAACATCAGATTCATTTTTTGCTGCCGTCAGTGCCGCCGTAATACCACCCTGGTCTGCAATGTTTTCTGATACAATAAGTTTTCCGTTCGCTGGTCCTGCTTCCGTTTCTACTCCTTCAAAAAGTGCAATCATTTCTTCTTGTTTCTTTTCAAATGCAGAGTAATCTTCTTCCAACCACCATTTGTTCAGATTACCATATTTATCAAACTGCGCTCCATTATTATCAAAAGCGTGTGAAATTTCGTGAGCAATTACTGCGCCAATTCCACCGTAATTTTGTGATGAAGATTGTTCAAGCGAATAAAATGGCGCTTGCAAAATCGCAGCTGGGAAAACAATGGTATTGCTATCTGGGCTGTAGTAAGCATTGACCATATGAGCTGGCATATGCCAGAGTGTTTTATCAACATCTTCAGCGAATTTCTCATAGTGACGAGCTGTCAAAATTTCATCAAATTTGACCGCATTTTCATATAAACTTCCGTCAGTCACTTTGAGCTTTTTATAAATTTCTGGAAGTTTGTCAGGAAAACCGATAAATGGTGTAATTGCATCAAGCTTTTCAATTGCTTTTTCAGCAGTCGCTTGGCTTAACCAAGCGTTGGTACGCAAGCGTTCTTGATAAACTTTTATCATCGCTGAAACCATACGTTTCACGTCTTCTTTTGCAGTTTCACCAAAATATTTTTTACCATAGAAAATCCCAATCACTTGACTAAAATAACTTTCTGTCAAGTCAAGTTGATGTTTTTCTTGACTGCGTGGTTCTTTAACATTTGACAAAAATCGATTGTAAGCAGAACCTAGGATACGCAAGTCTTCTGTCAAAAATGATGTTGCTTTACGCGCAGTTTTCGTCAGCATCCACGCTTTGATAAGTTGCCAATTTTCTTCATTGACAAGTAGATTAAAGTGATCGTAAAAACGATTTTCAAAGACAATAATTTTCTCTGGCTGTGTCCCTACCAGATTTTCGATAAATGGTGCAAAATCAACTGTTGAAAGCCCCTTTACAAAGTTGTCAGTACTGACAGGATTGTATAATTCAGCGTATTTCGCCCATTCTTCAGAAGTATTCGCTGACGGTACTAAAAGCGCATCAAATTTTACCGCGTCAGAAGCAATACGTTCTGCATTTTCAATATCAAATGCCTCCAAAATTTCAGTTGAATTTTTTGTCCAAAAATCTAGTAATTCAGCTTTTCTTGGATGTTCGTCTGCATAATAAGTCGTGTCAGGTAAAATCAGACCTGGACCCGTGAAGCCAAGCGCATGATGCACAGCATCTTTCATATCAGGCTCTACACTAAAAGAAAAAGGCAAAGGAGCTTGTGAATGAAAAACCAAATCTGTCAGTGCTGACAGAAAGTCCTTAAAGTCTGTCAGTTTCAAAACCTTATTCAACTCAGCTTTTACGGCCGTGAAATCCGCTTGATTACGGCTGTCCCAATTTCCTGCTTTATTATAAAACTTGATTGTTTCTAACAGCTCAGCATTGTCCACCGGCAAATTTACTGACAAATCTTTCAAATCTTCTGTCAAATTTTTTTCATTTTGCAAAACCAGCTCATCAAACGCTGAAATGCGTGGCTTATCAGCTGGAATTTCAGCTTGTTCCAACCACTCCGCATTTACCGCTGCAAACAAATCATCTTGAACTCTAACCATAATTTTCTCCATTTTCTTGAATTTTCCATACAATTATATCACAAAAAATTTCTGTCAGTGTACTGACAGAAATTTATTTACTTATAACTTTAATTTCAACAAAGAAAACTACTGACAAAGTTCCTCAAAGATGTAATTTTTTCCTTAAACTTGTACCACGCACTCCAAACCATTTTTCTAGCAGTCCTAGTTTTGCAGCAAACCAAAGATAAGTATAAAAACCTGCACCACCTGCAATAACAGCGATTATCGCTGAACCCGCACGTCCCGGCACTTTACCAAAAACAAAGCCTAAAACAATTTCAACCGCGATAACAACAACAGCCATAAATACAGTTAACAAAGCCGCACCTTGAGCACCACGAATTGTATTTTTGATTGAAAAACGAGTAATCTGATGAAGTTTTCTGATAAAAAGTGAAACACCAAGCAAGAAAGATAAAGTTGTAGCCAAAAGTGGCCCATAACTATGAAAAATTAAAATCATCGGCACCTGCAAAACAACTTTTGCAATCAAAGTAATGATGAAAAATTTCATCGCCATACGTTTATGATCCATCACCGTAAGCGGAGGATAAACGAGCATATAAAGCCCCAACAAGAAACTTTGCAAAATAGCAAAAACAAACAAACTACTTTGTAAACTTGACGGTACCTGATAAAAAATCGTATAAATTGGTTTAGTTAAAAGCGCCATCCCCACAACTGCGGGAAGCATGAAACCAACATAAAGTTGAAAATTATAACCCACCAAAACAGCAAGTTCCCGCCGATTTCCCTGCACATAGTGCTCAGTAATCAATGGGTCAGAAACAGAGCCTAAAGTTAGTGCCACGCCCAGCAAGACCATCGTCAACTTATCTGTATTCGCTGAAAAGTAGCTCATCAATGCCAGTAATTCATTATGACTATAATTTGTTACCCAAGGCATCATATTCATAAATGTCGAGTTATCAATAATCTTGAAAATCTGAATCGCCGAGCCAATCACAATAAACGGAATCGCTGTATGCATTGTCGTTTTCAAAATTTCAAGTGCATTTATCTTAGATTTTGCAGGTCCTGGACGCAAAAGTCTAGTCAAATTACCAGAACGTTGTAAATAAAAGAGAAGCACAGCATAAGACCCCAACATCCCAACAAAAGCTGCTGTTGTTGACTGAGTCACGGCACTTTGCCAATCATGCGAGCCGAGTTTCATGATTGCGAAAGTTGTTGCAAGCATCCAAACAATACGGACCACTTGCTCCAAAAGTTGGCTCATTGCATAAGCCTTAACTTGATTCAATCCTTGGAAATATCCCCTAATCACTGACATTGATGGGAAGATTAAAACAGCAAGTGCAAGACTCTTCATCACTGGAATCAAATCTGCGCTATCTTTACCTCCAACCAAAGTAGAGAGTGGGCCTGAGAGAAAGAACATCAATCCTGCTGCAACAATCCCTAAAAGTGCCATCACACCTAACATCTGGCGAACAAGACGATAAGCCATATTAGGATCATCCAAAGTATTATACCTTGCAACTTCACGCGCCACTGCCGCTGGAATTCCTACTGTTGAAATAAGCAAGAAAAGTGCATAAATATTATAACCCATGCTATAAAGAGAGTTCGCCTCATTCCCGAAACGCCCCATCCATGCATACCACGGAATAATATAAACAACACCCAAAACCTTACCAATCATATCTGCACCAGTACGCCATGCAGTTCCAGAGAGCATTTGGTCTTTCGATTTTGTCGCCGTTTTTATCGGCTTACTATCTGTATCCATTGTTTGTCCTGAATTTTCCATTATTCCATTTTACCCTAAGTTGCCAGTTTTGACAACTTAGGAACCAAATCAATCTATTTCACTTTAACTTAGCAAGTGCGTGCTATCTTCGCCCTTTGGGCTCCGCTGTCCATCCTCGCTACGGTGCTACGTGCTTCGCACGCCGTTCTGAGAACGGTCTCCGCAACTTCGTTGCTCCGCTGTCCGTTTGCTTAACTGCTAAAGCAGTAAGAGCAAAAGGCAAAGCGATAAGGCGAAGTGACAAGCTCTGCTTTCGTTCTACTGCCCTAGGGTCTTGGCGCTTTAGCGATTGCGATTTGAGCTTGTTGCTTTAGCAACTTAGCGAAATCGACAGCGGAGCAAAGTGGAGATAGAGCAAATGGATAACGAAGCTTTGCTACGGTGTGACCTCATATCTTTGATGTTAAGCAGACTGTTGCAGCTTCAGCTGCGTACAGGTCGCTTAGTTGTTACACCTAGAGGTTGTGCCCTAACATTGGTGAGGGAGAAAGACTTCCCCACCAATGAAGTAATCACTTTAAAATTCCACAAATATAAATAATCAGTCACTTATTTTTCTGCTATAATAGTTCTATGATTACTTTAACACAAGTTCTAGAAATACTGAAAAAAGATGCAAATTTCCGGGAAATCTCTGCCGAAAATGAATATTATTATAATTGGAATCAAGACGTCACTTTTGACGCTTTAGCTTATGATAGCCGTAAAGTCAATGAACATACACTTTTCTTTGCCAAAGGTTTGAACTTCAAAAAAGATTATCTGCTTGACTTAAACGCAGCTTTCTACATCTCAGAATTTGACTATGAAGTCGCACTCCCAGCCATCATTGTTACTGATGTCAAACGTGCCATGAGTTTAATCGCGCAAGCTTTTTACGACTATCCACAAAACAAATTAAAGACACTCGCATTAACTGGCACAAAAGGGAAAACCACCTCTGCTTATTTCGCCAAATTCATCCTTGATGAGATGAACGGTGGAAAAACTGCACTTCTATCTACTGCTCAAACCACACTTGATGGAAAAAACTTCTTCAAATCAGAATTAACAACCCTGAAAGTCTTGACTTACTAGAAATGATGGCGAAAGCCGTTGAAAATTCCATGACTCACTTGGTCATGGAAGTCAGCTCACAAGCCTACAAAACAGAGCGAGTCTACGGCTTAACCTTTGATGTTGGTGTCTTTCTCAACATCTCACCTGATCATATCGGCCCAGTCGAACACCCAACCTTAGAAGACTATTTCTTTTGTAAACGTCAACTGTTACACAACTCACGCTACTTTGTCGCAAATGCTGAAATGAATCACTTTGGTATCATCAAAGAAGAACTTGCCGCCCTCGAACTCCCATACACCTTTTACGGAAAAGATACAGAAAATAGAATCCTCGAATCTACAGGTTTACATTTTGAAACGACCGGTAGCATAATCGGTAGCTTTTCCATTCGTCTTCTAGGGCGTTTCAATCAAGAAAATGCTTTAGCAACTGCCCTAGCAACACGCGCACTTGGCGCTTCAACCAGTCAGATTAAAGCTGGTCTTGCCAAAGCTACTGTTCCTGGACGCATGGAATTATTCACAGCAAAAAATGGCGCACACATCTATGTAGATTATGCACACAATGGCATCTCACTTGAAAATCTTGTCAAAGTTGTCGAAGAACACCATAATGGTAAGCTTATCCTTATACTTGGTTCAACAGGTAACAAAGGCGAAAGTCGCCGTCACGATTTTGGAAAAGTTATTGAAAATCACAAACGCCTCGAAGTCATACTAACAACTGATGACTCCAACCGAGAAGACCCCAAAATAATCGCAGAAGAAATCGCAAAACCTGTAACTCGCCCTCTTGATTTTGAGCTTGACCGTGAAACAGCTATAAAACAGGCGATTCAACGCACAAATTCTCCATCAGATGCCGTGATTATTGCAGGAAAAGGAGCTGACAAATTCCAACTCTTAAATGGTAAGCGCGAACCTTACATCGGAGATGCCGAAGCTGCCCAAAAATACATATAATCCTACCAAAAGTTTACAAAGTGATAAGCTCCTGCTTATCGCTTTTTTATCGAAGCAAGTGTATGCTATCTCCGCCCTTCGGGCTGCGCGATAAACATTTGTCCGTTTTCTCTAGTCACTATCTTCGCTTCACCCCGCTGTCCGTTTGATTGCCATTTGGCGTTGCCTCTATTCTTGTCACTTTAGTGACTTAGAGATAGAGGACAAATGTTCATCGGCAATTTAGTGCCTTACAGTCAATGCCTTTTGCTTAGCTGCTTTAGCAGCTAAGCAAAAGGACAGCGAAGCAACGAAGTTTCGTAGACCGTCCGTAGAACGGCGTGTGAAGCATGTAGCATCGACAGCCTTTTTATCGACGCTTCAGCGGCTAGATAAAACGGACAAATGTTTTACGAAACTCCCACTGAATAAGTCTTGACTTCATTGCAAAATGAAACACCTTTCTCACAAAAAAAACAGCCGAACTTCGATTTTTTATGTATAATAAACCCATGACCTCAAAAGCAAAATTTCTCCTCGCAGTTGCCATGCTTTTCTCAGCAGGAAATAGTGTCGCTTCTACCTTTATTAATGTCTTTCTCATGCGAACAACGGACAATAGCATTACCCTTGTCATCTGGCAAAGCATTCTCAACTATCTTATTCTTCTGATTGCTTTTGTTAGTGGCACACGGCTCCTGTCAAAACTCTCTATTACCAAAATATTTCGACTGGGTATTATTGCCCAAGCTCTCTATTATGTCATCATCCTTGTCATGCGCAACAATCTATTACCTTTCATTGTACCTTTGGGCATTTTTTCAGGTCTTGGTCAGGGACTCTACTGGTTCTCACTTAATCTCCTGATTGGTGATATTGTTACCGAAGACAATCAAGCAAAGTTCTTTAGCTACCAGCAGATGATGGGATTTATCTTTGGTATCCTCGTTCCTGCGTTATCAGGCTTTCTGATTGTTCGTATGGGTGGGCTCTCAGGATACTATGTCCTCTTTGCCATTTCTATTTTTCTCTTTTTGTTTGGTATTTTCCTCATCAAAAACATTTCAGGTTTTAAAACTGAAAATAAAATGAATATCTTGGGTGTACTTACACTGAGGGGCAATCGTTACTGGGATTCCAATGCAATTTTAAGTTTTTCGATGGGTTTCAAAGGAGTTCTGAACAGTCTCATCTTTGTCCTCTTTGCCTATCTTATTTTCAAAAACGAAAGCACGATGGGCAACCTCGGTTCATTTCAAGCGATTTTAAGTGCAATCAGTTCACTAATTTTTGCACATATTTTTCAAAAAAGCCATACACGCGCGATGTATTTTATCACGTGCAGTTTAAGTTTTCTAACTTTCGTGCTACTCGCACTTTTTGCCAATCCCATTATGATGATTGCAGGCTACATCATATTTGGTATCATCCAAAGTTGGGGAAGTGCGATTGCTAACGCGATGAACTATAGACTCTCAACCCGTGGCGGAAACGGTTTTTCTCAACGTGAGTATATTGTTGCTAGTGAATTTCCTATTGCCCTTGGACGTGTCTTAGGATTGCTCCTTGCCCTACTACTGACTCAGATTCTACCATCGGCGTTAACCGCTTATCGCTTTCTTTTTATCGCAACGGGTCTCATGTGGATGCTTGAGTTTATCATCATTGATTACAAGGTCAAGTGGTTAAAAAACGACTAAAAAGAGAGAAGAATCTTCTCTCTTTTTTTAGTTTATTTACCTGAATTACGACGTTTTTTAAGCCATGCAGTCAAACCACTAAGTCCAAGTAAAGCCGCACCGAACAGACCTGCTGTTGATGCCATCTCACCAGTTGAGGGAAGATTTTTACCTGTTCCAGTATCAACATTATCACCACCAGTTACGATAGTATCATCATCGCCATTAGTAGTTTCATCATCGACCTCATCATCTCCAGTATCTCCTGATAATTCATCAGCAGTTACGGCAACTGTCATTGTGCCATTACCAGGTAACTGACTTGTTGAAGCGCGAGTTGGAGTTATCTCAACTTCATCTGGACCGAAGTAGAACGCTACATCAAGCCCCTCATGAGCTGTGTCTAAAGCTAAGAGTTCTTCTGTATCAAACTCAAGTGCAGGATTTTCTACTTCTTCAAGCATCCTAGGAGTCTCTCCGTTCCCTGCAAACCGTGATACAGGAGTAGTAATATCAACTGCTTGAATCACACGAGTCACAGAGTCAGCTAAAGTTTCATCAATCGTTTCCTCATCAATATCTGTAAGAGCTAGTGTCGGATCGTTAGAGACTGCGAAATGTCGGAGGTCATCGGACATAGCAAGTCTACCACCGTCTGTATCAATGATTGTTACAGCATTTTCCATATTGATATATTTCGATTCTTTCTCACCTTCAATTTTAACTTCAAAGATCGCATTATATACTCCCTCTTCACCATCGAAAAACGGAACTGTGACATTGATAATCTCAGCATTCAAGTCTGTGTAACCTTTTATCGCTATAGGTGTCGCAGTTGCAAACACATCATTCCAGTCTGCATCTACTGCTTCATCAAGGCTCATTGCAACGCGCTCTGCATCAACATCACTGAACATTGACGAATTAATCGTGACTTTCGCTTCTTTATCGATAACTTTAGACCCTGCATCTTCATCGTTAGGATCTGCAAAAACTGTATACCTAACCGTTACGTCAAACTGCTCATCAAGTTGGAGTTCTTCCATACTAAATCCTGCTGGAAGTTCTAGTTCAAAGTCTCCAGTTGCTTCATGCTCTTCCCATTCTCCCACTCCATCTGTGTCGTGGTATTTACGTTCAACTTGAGGTTGGATGAGTTCTAAAAGTTGTGCTTTAAAGTCTGTGTCATTATCAGCAACTTCATTCTGATTAATATCTACCTCTTCCTCTGTTAAAGTCAATCTATAATCATAGCCTGATACTGTAACTGGAATTTGACCATCCACATCACTTTCAGCGAAGTTTGTAATTCCAAAAGTTCCTGTCAGCGCACTCTGATTCAAACGATAACCAATATCGTAGGTTCCACCAAAGAAGCGGTTAGTATTCATAAACATCTCTAAATCATCGCCATCCAACTCAATCATATCAAGCAAATCTCCTCCTTCGATTTCCTCTACTTCCCCATTGGCAGCAACAATAAAGAGTCTAAAGCCAGAGCTGTAAAGGATCTCTTCAATTACATCTTCCTGACTCATATCCGACAAGTCCTCATGAGATATTGCTGTTGGGTTAAAGCTGATGATAGCAGCAGCCCCATCTTCACCTACTGGGATAACTTGTTGGATAGTATCATCAGAGTCATCAGTTGTTGTTGCAAATTCAAGGGTACGGAAAATTGTAGTGGTCTTTAGACCATTGTAGCTGAAAGTTACTTCATGGTCCGTGCGTATTACACCTGACTCTTCATTCTCTTCCCCTTCTACAACTCTAACTTTGACATCAGCTTCAGATATTCCACTAACGACAAGTCCTGCCGCTTCTTTTAGGGCACTATCATCACTAGAAATAGCATCGAACGCTTCCGCTGTCATAGGAACTACTGCCTCTGAACTAATATCAACGATTGCTATCTCAATTTCTAACTCGCCAGCAGCTGCGTGTGAAGCCCTCATGCCATCTGTCATAAAGCTACGGTCAACATCATACAGAAGATGATTATTTTGATTCAGAATAGAAACTTTAACCTTTCCATCTTCGATATCAGAAGTATCAACATTCAAGCTTCCTTTATCACGACCTTCGTACTCATCTCTACCACCAACTTCGTCTAAATCAAACCTGTTCCACGTTGGTACAAAGTTTGGGTTAAAACTGATTCCTTGATTGTCTGCTGGCTTTAGCTCTGCCCACTCACCATAAACATTGGCACGCTCTAAAATCAATGCTTGGAGTTCTTCAGCATCCATTTCTAGTTCACCTTGTGTTAGCAGAACTCTATTATTTGTTCCATTGAGACGGAAAACAGAAGTCCATGATTGATCCCAATCTCCCCAGTTTTCTGGATTACGTTGATCTTCAAGTGTTTCCCATCCTTGCAAAGGACTCACTGGCCATTCTGCTACAATACGCAATGGAATTGTTTTTTCAGCACCACCAACATTAAATGTTACGTCAATTGCTTCACCGATGTTGCGCTCTCCCGCTTCCCAAGTCGCCCCAAAATCTTTATCAGTCAAAGGTACTGGCGTTCCATCAGCACCAGTAAATTGGAGACGGGCCATATCAGCAATTTGCGCAGCTGTCAATGTTGATGCCTCTGCTGGTGTTATATGAAGTGTATTACCTGGATTCCAGTCTTGGGTAATTTCACCGACAGAAACTGCAACTTCAACCATAGCAGGTGCTGCCTGTAAATTTGGCCTTTCTGGATGAGCAAGGAAATCATTTGTTGTGTCCCATAACATTACTTCATTAGCACTATTTACAAGTTTAATTGTTGCAGTTCCCTCTGTAGCAATATGAGTTGTGTCAACGACAACTTGCGCATTTTCACGGTTATCCACAGATGAATCTACTCCAATATTTACCCAAGATGGATTCCAGTTTTCATCATTCGGTCCAATGCCTGCCCATGTATTTGCTCCCTGCGCTGTAAGCCCTGATGCTGCAAAAATAAGTTCTTCTAACTCTTGTGTGTCGCCAGTGAGTTGTGCGGGAGTGATATCGATTGTTTCTGGTTGATCACCTGCAAATCTGTAAATTGTACCCCAACTTTGACTTGGAGTTGGGAACATCGGATTTTCCGTACTAATCACGCGCCATTGCTGTGTAGGACTTCCCTCACGAGAAAATATAGGAAATTCAGTCGCTGTCATAATCGACTTTTCGTCATTAAACTCCGTACTCACACTCGGCAAGACTAGATTACTCGCAGACATTTCATCAGTTGAGTTTTCTATTTTATTTTCTTCCGAACTATTTTCTGTTGATTCCTCCATTGTTTCTGGAAGTCCAATCTCCTCTGGAAGCTCTGTTTCGGGAGCTTCTACAACTTGTTCAGTGTTGATTTCTGCTTCATTTGTTGTGATAGTATCAGCAACAGCATTCATTGCTGGTGCAAGTGGACTTACCAGTAACGAGGTCGTCGCAGCGGTTGCTGCAAATTTACGGAAAATAGCTTTTTTGTTTCTGCGTTGTTTGTTTGACATAAGTCTTCCTTTCAAAATATGAGAATTGTTTAATTATAGTTTACTTTTTCTCATTTATTTATAATGTAAATTATAACAAAATTAAAAAAAAAAAAAAAACGATATGATTTTAGCCATTATATAACCGTTTTATTGATTTTATTTTTCTCATTTTTTATTTATTTTTATTAAAGTGATTTTTTTATTTTTTTTACGTATAATAGAATGAGTATGAATTTAGAAGAAAAACTCAAAGAAATCTTTGGATATGACAATTTCCGAAAAGGACAAAAACAAATTATTGAGCAGGTGCTTTCCAAACAGGATACGCTTGGTATTTTGCCAACGGGTGCTGGGAAGTCAATTTGCTATCAACTGCCTGCAGTGATACAGTCTGGCGTGACTTTAGTCATCTCGCCTTTGATTAGCTTGATGAAAGACCAAGTAGACCAGCTCAATGTTGCAGGTATTCCAGCGACTTTTATCAATTCAACGATTGACGATTTTGAGTCTAATTTTAGAATGCAACAAGTCGAAAATGGTGCAATCAAATTACTTTTTGTTGCACCTGAACGATTTGGTTTAGACTATTTTAATCATTTTTTACAACATTTACCTATTGACCTTGTGGCTATTGATGAAGCCCACTGTATTTCACAATGGGGACATGATTTTAGACCAAGTTATGTTGAATTTGCCCAGCATTTGCAAGATTTACCCACTCATCCAACGATTTTAGCATTAACAGCCACCGCCACCCCAAGGGTTACCGAAGACATTCAAAATCTCCTCTCTATCACTCCTTACAATACTGTGAAGACTGGATTTCTTCGTAAAAATTTAAGATTTGAAGTGGTTAAAGGTGTCGATAAACGTACTTTCCTAAAAAATTATCTCAAAAATCGAGAAAAGGGTGAGTCGGGTATTATCTATGCCAGTACCAGAAAAGAGGTTGAAGAAATCTGTGAGTGGCTCAATCGCAATAACTTTAAGGCAAGTCGTTATCATGCAGGTCTTAGTGAAAATGAACGAAAAACCAATCAGGAACAATTCATTTATGATGAAATTCCGATTATGGTTGCAACCAATGCGTTTGGAATGGGGATTAATAAGTCCAATGTCCGCTTTGTCATTCATTACAGTATCCCTGCAACGATAGAAAGTTATTATCAAGAGGCAGGACGCGCTGGACGGGACGGTCTTGAATCCGATGCAATCCTCCTTTTTTCACCTAATGATGTCCGAATTCGCAATTTTTTGATTGAGAGAAGTGAAGGTGATGACTCTCATAAAGAGCACGAATATGAGAAACTGCGTCAGATGCAGGCATATACTAGCTCTGAAACTTGTTTACAACGATATATTTTGGAGTATTTTGGCGATGAAGGGCAAGCTTGTGGAAAATGTAGTAATTGTTTAGACGAGCGTGAGGATGTAGATATTACTGTTGAAACTCAAAAAGTGCTCTCTTGTGTGATTCGGATGGGCGAGCGATTTGGGAAAACTGCTGTGGCACAAGTGCTTGTCGGCTCTAAAAATAAAAATCTTGCTAAATGGAATTTTGAAAAATTATCTACTTTTGGTATTATGAAAAACTTCTCTCAAAAAGCTGTGGGTGAGTTGATTGACTTTTTAGCTGCTGAGGGCTTTCTCAATGTGACTGCTGGAAAATTTCCAACACTTATCGTTTCAAATAGGGGAGCAAAGGTGCTTAAAGGTCAGGAAAAAGTTCATCGTCGTGCGACTTTGATTGCAGAAAAGACTGTCATTCATTCTGAAGCGTTTGATGCTGAACTATTTGAGGATTTACGTGTTCTACGATTGGAAATTGCAAAGCGTGAGTCTGTGCCACCATTTATGATTTTTTCTGATGCTAGTTTAAAAGATATGGCTAGACTTCAGCCTATTGATGATACAAACTTTCTTCAAATAAGCGGAGTGGGACCTGTTAAACTTGAAAAATATGGTTTTTTATTTATCAATAAGATTAAAGAATATAAAAAAAGCTGAGGAATTTCTCAGCTTTTTGCTTTTTATCAATTTTTGAAGTGATTACTTCATTGGTGGGGGAATTAGCACGCACTTGCTAAGTTAAATCCAAGCACCAAGGTTTCTTGATATACGCACTAAAAGTGCAAATGATGATGATTGTTGTCTTCCAAAATCTTTCTATAGTTAGTTTAATATGAAAATTTGCAACAAGATGAACACTCAAAGATTATTTACTTATTTTTTTATAACGTTGCATCATGAAGTAAGCAATAATACTGAAAATCACTGGACCACCAACCATTGAAACTACTGAGGTAAGCATATCTGTTAACGCTTTTGAGGTGTGTCTTGCTGCTGGAAGTTCAATGTAATTCACGATAGGTTGAACGATTGTAAAGAAGTTTGCACCAATGACCACAATCAAGACAAGGATTGTTAAAGCTGTTGCAACAAGATGTGATTTGAAAAACTCAATGGGTTTGTGAATCGCTTTATTTTTCTTAAAGAACCAGTAAGCAATTACAATGAGAATGTAAGGCAAGGTCATTGAAACGTTTGCCATGTAGGTCAAAACTTCGAAAAATTTGCTCGCGCCTCCTTGAGAAGTGAGGAAATTTAGTACAACGATTAATGTCACAATGGCAAATTGAACCCACATCGCAAATTTTGGCATTCCATCATCTGAGAGTTTACCAAGCTTGCCAGGCCAGAGCTTTTCTGGTGTTCCTGTAATGATTTGTTTGATTGGGCTATAAGTCAGAGTAAAGAAAGCTCCCATATATGCTAACAACATTGATAAACCAATGTATCGTGCAAAGATGCCACCAAGAATATCTGCGCCTGAGTGAGATAAACCGATCGCTTGCCCGACTGCTTCTCCAAGGCTTTGAAGAAGCATATAGGGTACTGTTCCGAGATTCATGGTTTGCGCCTTGATAGCTGGAAGCCACTGTGAGTAATCCACAAAGAACCCAACGCTAAGAATTGCTACGGAATAGCCAATTGCTATAATAAGTGCTGAAATAATGATGCCTCGAGGGAAATTTTTCTCTGGTTTATCCGTTTGGTCAACCAAGCCTGCAACGGATTCAACTCCACCATAAGCAAAGATTGCAAAAACCAAAAAGGCAATAAATGCAACACTGCTTCCGTCAAATGTAGGGTTGGGTGATGATGTGAAAGAATGAAGGTTAATTGGTGTCGCTGGGTGGCCGTTTGCGATGAGAACAATCACCGCTCCTAAAATCAAAATAACATTCAACGAGAGGACGGCAATTCCCGCGATTGATGTAAATTTCTTTATGGTATCAACCCCTTTTGAAACCATAAATGTGATAAGTGCCATCCAAACAACTGCTGCAATTGAAATCCATAATGGTGATGGGGTATGGGTAGAATTACCAAAAATCAAATTGACAATTGGAATTAATATTTTATTGGCTACTGTTACCATCCAAATAACATAAGAGGCATACCACATAAATGTTCCTACAAATGCAAAGGTAGGGTTGACCGATTCACTCATCCATGAGTAAATCCCTCCCTTTTCATCTTTAAAAGCCGAGCCCATCTCTGTAACCATGAATGCAAACGGCAGGAAAAAAAGCAAGGCTCCAATAATGTACCACGGAATGGCACCATACCCCATTTGGTAGAAAGCAACAGGAATATTCCCGAAGCCGAAAACAGTTGTAAAAATCATCAATGAGAGACCTACAAGTGAGAGTTTACCTTTTGTATCTTTTGACATAAATTTTCCTTTCTTTTTGGACGCTATAGCGTTAGTTTTTTCGTTTGTTATGATACTGACAAGGCTTTTGAAGTGAGTACTTCATTGGTGAAGAATTCTTTTTCCTTCACCAATGTTAGGGCAAAATCTATAGGTGTAATAACTATCTTCGCTTTGCTACGCTGTCGATTTCACTAAGCCACTAAAGTGGCAAGTTCAAATCGCAATCGACCTGTACGCAGCTAAAGCTGCAACAGTCTGCTTAACCTCAAAGATATGAGGTCACATCTCCGTTTCGCTTCGTTATCCATTCGCTCTATCTCCGACCTAAGAGGTCGGGGTATTGCGATTGCGACTAGCCACTTTATAGGATAGCCGTTTGCGCTTCAGCGCTTACGGATATGCTAGTTGTTACATCTAGTGGCGTAGCGAGCATCGACAGCGTAGCCGTAAGGCGGAGATAGCACGCACTTGTTTTGATAAAAAGGACAAATGTTTATCGTGCAGCCCAAAGAGCGGAGATAGCACGAACTTGCTAAGTTAAATTTCTGTCAGTAAATTTTTCGATAGATTTAGTCTGTCAGCACGGTTCTCTAATTAGAACGAATAGATATAATAATTATAGACAGTTACAGAACTATACCAATTTTAGAGATTAGTCTGAAAATTTCACACTAACAACAAAGCAAGCCGCTCAATATGAACTCTCAATTGAGCGCATATTGGGCGACTTGTTGATTGATTAATGTCAGCATTTCCTAGAAATTACTGCTTACAAAGTGCTGTAAGCAGGGATATATTAGTATTCTGACCATTTTAAAATAGAGATAGTACCATGAGCTAATCACGGCGACCACGACTTCATTCACTGACAGCTTTCTGTCAGCATTTTTTTGACTTACAAAAGTCTGTCAGTAATTATTTTACAACTTCGTTATTCAAACGAATGATTTCAAGGAGTGTGTCAACTGCTTTTTCCATTGTTTGAACAGAAACAAATTCAAAACGACCGTGCATATTTTCGCCACCAGCAAAAAGATTTGGTGTTGGCAACCCCATAAATGAGATTTTAGAACCATCTGTTCCACCACGGATAGGTTCAATGATTGGTACAATATCAAGATTTTCCATTGCTTGTTTCGCAATATCAATGATTGACATATCTTTCTCAATCACTTGAGCCATGTTGTAATATTGGTCTTTAATTGTTGGTTTAACACGATTTTGTCCAAGCTCTTTATTCATTTTATCTGCAATTCCTTGCATTAAAGCTTTACGATCATTGAACTTGTCTTCTGCATGGTCACGGATAATATATTGTGCCCGCGCTTCTTCTGGTGTACCATCAAGTTTCAAAAGATGGAAGAAACCTTCACGACCTTCTGTCTTTTCAGGACGATCGTTTTCTGGCAGAGCATTATGGAAGTCAATAGCGAGCTGCAAGGCATTAATCATCGTATTTTTTGCTGTACCAGGGTGAACATTTTTCCCTTGAAACTCAATCACTGCACCCGCTGCCGAGAATGTTTCATACTGAAGTTCACCAAGTGGTCCACCATCAACAGTATAAGCAAAATCAACATTAAAGTCTGGCACGTCAAACTTATCTGCACCAACACCAATCTCTTCATCGGGTCCAAATCCGATACGAATTTCCCCATGTTCAAAATCTGGATTGATATTAATCAAATAATCAGCCAAAGTCATGATTTCAGCAACACCAGATTTATCATCTGAACCTAGAAGTGTTGTTCCGTCTGTGTGAACTAACGTTTGTCCCTTATAGTTTTTCAGGTTTGGAAAATCTTTTGGGTCAAGTGTGAACTGAGTAGCCCCAAGCTTAATCACAGACTCCCCATCATAATTTTCAAGAATTTGTGGATTAACACCTTCAGCATTGAAATCAGCCGTATCCAAATGGGCTAAAAGTCCGATTTTGCGTACTTTTTTATCTGTATTTGCTGGGATAGTCCCTATGATATAACCATTTGACTCAAGATAATGAACATCTTGAACACCAATCGCTTTCATCTCTTCACCCATCTTGTGCGCAAAAGCGACAAGAGCTTGTGTTGAGGGCGTTGTCTCACTGTTTTCGTCTGAACGTGTGTTCACTTTCACGTACTCAATAAAACGTGGTAAAAGTTTTTCGTATTTCATATTGTCGAAATTTTCTCCTTAAATTCTAATTTTTTTGTTTCTTCATTGTAAGTGAAATGAATCATGTCAAGATTATGAATTCCTCCAAGCTCTACTGGACGACGACCCAACAGTCGAATCAGAAGAGACCAAGTACTCGCACCATGACTGACACAAAATATATTTTGCGTATCATCTTGCTGACAAATTTCTATCAGTGCTGACAGCATCCTGTCAGCAACTTCTTCAAAACTTTCTCCTCCGAATTGCTTGAAGAATGTACTTTTATCGCGTACCTCAAGATATTGTGGATGACCCTCAAACTGACCAAAATTCAATTCTTTCAGTCCTTTCAGACGTTCATATTGAACTTTTGGAAACACTAATTCTAATGTATCCGAAGCTCGTTCTTGTGTTGACGTGTAAAAATGATCAAAATTGACAGGAAAATTTGTCATAAAAATTCCCGCTTTTTTTGCGTCAGCACTTCCTTTTTCTGTCAGTGGCGAATCACACCACCCCTGAGTTCTTCCTTGCACATTAAACAAAGTTTCCCCATGGCGCATCATGTAAATATTTTTCACATTAATCTCCCAACGAGATAAAGTTTTCTATCGGAGTTTTTTGTTGGATTTGAGCTTCAATAAAACTTTCAGCATCATCAAAAACAATTTCCGAAATCTCATATTCAACAAAATTCAACAAGCATCTATATTCGCGCTCACCAACTTTTTCAATCATTTCGAATTTCTCAAGTACTTGAACAAAAATATCCTCTTTTGTCTTAACGACATCTTTTCGCATAAATTTTAAAAGAAATGTCGTCATATATTTGAGCGCATATTCTAAATCTACATCACCCATTATCTGATAGATTTCTTTTTCAAAATCCGTCAACGACAATTGCTCAGCCACTTTATAAAAGTAATTTGCCAATGTTGCTGTTTGTAGATTATAACGACTCGCAAAATTCAATTTTACCTTATTAGTCCTGTTTGATAGTGTCTGAATTTGCCATGACAACTCCAGTTTTGTTGCAATTTCACTATCAGATTCTACAAAAAATGGAGCCGTAAACACATTTCTTACTGACAAAGTTTCTTTCAAAACTGACAGATTTCTGTCAGTAAAATCCTTGTCTGAAAACACATGAAAGCCTAGATAATAACGTTTGTCAGCACGTACAATCAATCCAGCATCAATAAAAGTGTCCAACTGTCTATCCAAATTCTTCACGTCAGTAAAATCTTTATGAATCTGACGCAAAGTCGTTTCCTCATGATGTGCTAAATATTCAATCAGAGCTTTAAAAAATGGGCGACGTGTCATCCGATTTTCATTGTAAATTTTTATCATAAAATAGCAAAATACTTCCTAATACTGTTTAACTTTTAACCAAGCAAGTGTCTGCTAAATCCCCACCTCTTTTAGGTGGAGGGATAAGCAACACTAAGCTTTGCTTTCGTTCTACTGCCCTAGGGTCTTGGCGCTTTAGCGCTTAGACTTCAGGGACAGGGTGACCTCATATCTTTGATGTGAGGTTGTGCCCTAACATCAGCGGGAGAGAAAGAATCTCCCACTGATGAAGTAATCACTTCAAACCTAAGGTTTAAAAATTACTTCGCTGCGCTACATTGCCAATGCTCGCTATGCGACTAAAGTCGCTAGTCGCAATCGCAACCTTTGTGTTTCACACAAACCACTTTCTGGGCTTACCATTTCGCCTTGATACTTTAGCAGATTGCGATTTGAACTTGCCACTTTATAGGAGCTAAAGCAGCAACGGATATGCTAGTTGTTACACCTAGGTAAGGGTGTTAGCACGCACTTACTTCGATAAAATAAGCAAACTGATTTTAAAGCGGTTCCAGTATAACGCAGTATAAAACTTCTATTAGGCATTAAAACTTTCAGTCAATTGAGGAACCACTTGTTTCTTACGTGACACTGCACCTTCAAGAAAGGCATGGTCATCCTCTAAAGTAAAGTGGAAAGCAGCTTCAATCTTATCAGCATGAGCGCCCAATTCCACAATTTCTGAATTAGAATTTACAATATCCGTAATCATAAAGACAAAGTCATCATAACCATTTGCTTCCATTGCTGATTTGATTGCTGATTTAAGGTCAACCAAACGAGCCAAAACCTCAGGAATATCAACAGTATTCACTTGAGCAATACGAACCTTAGAACCATTTAGCTCAAAAGTTTTCGCATCGATGTCAATCAATTCTTCTGCAGATTTATTTGCAAGATTTGTTCCAGCTTTAAGCATTGCAAGACCATATTCTTCAAGATTAACACCAGCAATTTTCGCCAATTCTTCTGCAACTTTATGGTCTGTTATATGAGTTGTAGGTGATTTCAAAAGCAAAGTATCAGAAATCAAACCTGAAAGCAAAAGTCCAGCAACCTCTTTAGGAATTTCAACACCAGCCTCAAGGAATTTACGATAAACAATAGATGATGCAGAACCAACAGGCTCAACCGTCATAAACAAAGGCGCTGCTGTATTAAAGTTTGCAACACGGTGATGGTCAACAACACCAAATATTGTCACATCCTCAATATCAGAAATAGACTGTTGGAATTCATTATGGTCAGTCAAAATAACTGTATCCACGCCTTCTTCCTTTGCCGAATTTACCACACGTGGTGCTTCAACACCAAAGTAATCCAAAACAAATTGAGTTTCTTCATTAGGCGTACCAAGAGCAACAACTTCAGTGTTAAGTGTGCCATTTGGACGATGATTACTCAAATATGAGAAACCATAAGATGAACCGATAGCATCAGTATCAGGTTTTTGATGACCAAAAACAAGAATTTTGTCAGACATTTTTCTACCTCATTTTAAAAAATTTTTCCCAAACCACTCCTCCTTATCTCTACCTCCTCATAATGAATGTAGAAATAAATTCTAGTGCTTCAGTTTACCCGAATCAATCAGGCAATATTCCCTTAAATTATACCAAAAATATAACTATTTTGCTCTACTTGCCCTTGTTATTCTCAAAATAAAAAATCAGAGTAAAGCCTCTGATTTTCCATATCACAATTCCCATTTTCCCTCTTACACCTTGATATGTGGCAAAAAAACTCGAATATCATCTTTATGGTAACCAACCAAAATTTTTTTGTCATCAAATATAATAGGTGCTCTCAAAAATTCCGTATGATTTAGGATGAAACGAATAATATCAGATGTCGTAAGTTGCTTAACATGGAAATAATTTCTTGCTGCATTATATGGCTTCATTGACTTTTTAGCTGAGACAATAATTTCATTAAAGCCCCCATCAAAAAGTGATAATATATGCTTTATTATAGCCTCTGAAAGTTCATTCTTTGAAATACTCTCAAACTCAAGTTTATATTTTTCCAACCAAGCAATAGCTTATTTATAGGAGTTTTACCCCACGTTTCCACGCTAAACCTTCATCATGTTTCACTTCCCCATGGTCTCCCGCCTAACCCCTTAACAACCAATCTAAAGTCACCTCTCCCAAATCCGCAATCTGGATAAGGTGTTCCAACGAAGGGACAAATTGATTCCCCTCTATCTCTCTGATAAATCGAGGAGAAACAACGGGCGATAAGGCCACTCCAAACGCAACCTCCGAGAGATTAAGGCGAGTTCTTATCCCCTTAATCTTCCCGCCCAGTTCATTCAAAAGCTCAGGATATGCACAACTTAAAGAAGGATAGGATTGACTCAACGTTTCCAAAGGTAAGGTCGAGCCAGTCCCTCTCGGTTTAGCCGTTCTGACCTCCTCCTTATCCTGAATGGAACCCTTCAAAGCTTCCTCTATCTTCCTTAACAACATAATATCTGGTTTCTTTCTCAAGAATAAAATATCCGATAATAATGCTGCTGGATAACCTATCTCCTCTGAAAGCTTCAAGATAGGAATTCTATAACGACGCATCTCTGCTTTAAAATTCTTTATTCGTTCATTAACTTCTGTTTGTTCCATTATAGTTCCACTCATAACTATCCTTTCTAACGCCCTCTCCTGATCAACACAGCCTTCTCAACTTTTCTACTTCACTGAGTCGGACAACATTTCCTCATAAACGCTTTGAGCAATTTCTTTTGCTTGCTCAAGTCGAGCCAGTGCTTCAAACTGATTTTTCTCCGCAAAGTCCAGAGCGTACTCACTCTTCTTCTTTTCTTCTGACCAACGTTCGATTTTTTCAGCGATAATGACGTAATTTTCTCTATATTCCCTTAGTGCTGCCCTCTTTTGAACCTCCATTTGTTCAAGTTGTTTTATTCTCACCTGCCACTTTTTCATTCCTTCACTAAGATTAGTAGTTTCAGCTTTCAGGTAGACCAGTTCTTTTTGGAGTCCTGGTTGACTATTACTACATTTTTCTTGAAGAAGCGCTTTTTTCTGTAATAGCTTCACATTATGATCTTTTAAGTGTCCATTTTCCTCTTTTAGCTGACTAAGAAGTGTTTTTTGATGGCCGAGCTCCTTCTTTGCTTGATTTAAAGCCAAATGCAAGGAAGAGGTCATTTTTTGATAGCCTTCCAGTGTCGCCCTTGCTTCAACCTTTAGCTGACTTCCGCTCCGTCCACTAAAAATAAGTAGACCTAAAAAGACAAAGAGGACAATAACAAAATCAAAAACAAAAATAAAATCTCCAACATGAAGCAGCGCGAAAAAATTGTGTTGTCCCTCACTCACGCTACCCGCAGTCGCAATCTTTCTCGGAAAAAAGATAAAATGTGTCTGAAGCCGATAATACATTAACCCCATAAAGAGCAAGCTACTTCCAATCAGGCTAATACCCGTAGAAATACAGTAGTAAAGCCATTGTTTACGGATAAATGAAGCAAATCCCATCAATATTGCAGTAAATAATGCAGGAGTTAAAATTGTTAGCACAAAGCCTTGTAACACATAGTCCAAGTAAAAAATACTTTTTATTTCCAGATAGATATAAATGACTTTCAAAAAGAGAGCAACAATCAATAGCCAGTAAAATAAGCCTCTAGATTTTAGAACATTCTTATTTTTCCTCAATACCTCACTCCTCATCTATTTATTCTTTTACTCCCTTCGCATGCTTAGGGCGTTCTTCTCGCTGCTTTCATTCTTTTTGCATGACGAAACAAATCCGCAAGCTGTGCTTTCTCTTCCAGCGCTGACTCTGTAAGACGATCATATTCTTTCTCAATTTGAGTTTTTTCTCTTATGAGTTGCTCTAAAACCTGCTCTTGTTTTTTTCTGTCCTGTTTTAATTTTTGGATTTCTCGCTCAAGCGCAGATACCACTGTCGTTTTTACGCTTGTTTCTTCTTTTACCTTTTTGAAATTATCGACTAACACTGCTTTTTCTTCTGACAGTCGTTTAAGCTCAAGCTCCGTTTCTTGCTTATTTTTAGCAAAATTTTGAGTATTTACAGCGATTTTCGACTCTAATCCTTTATTCGTTGCCTTTAAAAGAGCATTTTCCTTCTCAATTTTATCCAACACCCTAGTATTAGCGATTACTGCCTCTGTTGAAAGCAGATATTCTTTTTCAAGTTGCGCCAATCCCTCCCGCAAAGAAGTATAATCCCCGTTCTTCCTAGCAAGTTGTTGAGCAAAAACTTTATTAAAGTTTAAAGTAACCTTTTTTACTTCCATTAATAAGCTTTCTCGCTCAGTTTCCATTCTTGCAGGCATAGAATTATCCTTTGATTCCTCAACTAATTTATCATCCATAGCAACTAAATCTCTTGTTCAATTTCTTCTCTTAAGCGATTTAACTTTGTTTGCACTTGTTTTAATTGCTCAGAATAGACTGGGTGAGGAGTTTCTTCAGCAGTAGACACGCTAGAAATTGTTCTCACTTCTTCCATTTTCTCTGGTTCTCGAACCTCTCTTGAGCCATTCCAAATGAGAAAAGCATATTTATAAAATCCTCGAACATTCGCTAACTCGGAAGCTTCAATAAAAATTAAACGATTAAAGTATTCCTGACCAATTTCATCCAGTAGAGCCGTTTTATCTACAATATTTGCCCCACCCCCAGTCATGATAATGAAGTCAATGTCTTCAATATCAGGGAAATTTTCTGTTACCAAAGGGGCTACAGTAAATCGGGTATAATCCTCTATTGATTTTTTTACAATAAAGGAGATATCTTTTGAATCGGAGACATTACGATTTGGGCGATAAATATAAGTTCCACTAGAGCTTCCCTCACGAAGGAGTTGCTCAATCGTAAACAGCTTCGTTGAATTAATTTTTCCAGCAATTATTTTAATTAATGTCTGAATCCCCTCAAAGCGTTCAGCCCCCATTGGTGCTGGGTTCAGGCGATTTGATGTATTAATCAGTATAGTGCCGCCCCGATATCTAAAACACCCATACGTCCGTTGACATATTCATCTACAGGATGCATTCCTTCATCATAAGCCAATTCAAACGCAGTTCCCATGTATTGAGGAATAACCAAGATAGAGTCCTCAGAAGGAATTTCAATGATTAACTCTTCCCCATCCACCCGAATATAGTGTCGTCCAATCATCAACTCTTTCAAAATTTGAATTGTTCTACTCTCTTCATGCAGATCTGTAATCGGTACGCCCAATACCAGCTGGACAACAAGTGGCTTAGTACGGGCTTCTTTGTAATCTAAAGCTAGACGTCCCAAAGCAAATTCTAAAATACGCTGTGTTTTTTTCTGTTCAATCCGACCCGAACGAGCATAAGTATCAATCATTTTTTCAGAGAGATGATAAGCCTCTAACTCTGTTCCCCAAACAAATCGATTTTCTCCTGTTTTATCTATAGAATAAACTTGATTTCCTTTTAGTTTCCAGCCTCCCAGTACACCTCGGGTTACATTTTCTGCTGTCAAATAAGAGGCAGGATAGACATATTCCCCTCGGTCACTTTTCATCTTAATTCGTTTATTTCCTAAATCAATAGCAAAAATATTCATCCTTTTTCTCCTTTAGTTCTGAGTCCTTTTCAAAGACTCAAAACTCCTTTACCTGATACAAATTTTTATAAATGACTGACACTTCTCAAGAGAAGATCAATGGTTTGAGCTGCTTCATTGATTTGAGCCGAATAATACTCTATCCGCTCTTTAAGTTGGCTAAGTTTCACTCTAGATTGGGCTTCCTGAGTAGCCGCTTCCTCTTCTGCTTTACTAATCATCTGTAAGGCTTCTGCCTTTGCTTCTTCTAGTAGCTTATCCGCTTCATTTTGAGTTGTAAGTGTGATTTTTTCCCATTCTTCAAGCTGCTTGTTTCTCTGTAATTCCTGCTTATTTTTTTCTTGAGCTATTAATTCACGTTCACTTTCTAGCAAAGCCGTCTTGTAAGCAAAGTGTTCTTGGAGTTCTAATAAAACGTCCGAAACTTCTGATTTAATCTCTAGTTTTTCTCTTGTTAACCGCCTAATCTCAGAGTCTTTTTCTGCAATTTTCTCATCAAAAGTCTTAGAAAGATTGACTTGCTCATCTTTTTCTGCAAGAACCTTTGTTTCAAGGGTTTCTATTTGCTTCTTTTTACCTGTTAATTCATGCTCTAGAGAGGCAACTTGCTGTTTATATTTTAGAAGCTGCTCATTTAAAACTTTTTCAGACTGCGTGTTCTTTTGAGACTGCATTGATTTATTATCTTGCAATTTCACTTGCTTCAATGTTTCATATTGGACCTTAATATCTTCTTTTTCTTGTTCAACTCTTTTTATTTTTTGTTTTAAGGATGTTACCTGTTGAGCAATTTCAGAAATTTGTTGAGTAGTAACTGATGTCCCTCCCTCTGAAGCTTTAGATCCTATCTTTCTTTGAAAAAAACCTTTTTTCTCCACCATTCTCTCCTCTGATATCCATCGTTTTAACCCTAGTAAACTCAAGACTGTGTTCCACAGTCTTGGTTTTTCAAGTTAGTTCATCACTCATCTTTTTCAGAAGCTTCTTTGCTTTCTTCATTCAATTGTGCTTTAATCGCTTCAAGTTGAGCTTGGAGTTCTTCTTTTTCGGAGGGGTGTTCTTCATCGTCTTCATCATCTTTACGGCGTTTCCATAAGAGGAAGAATAGGAAAAGTAGTGCCAAAAGAATCAGGAGAATTCCCAGCCAAATCAACCAGTTTTTATACCAAGGTTCTGGTTTAACCGTGACATCCTTAGCATTTAATTTTCTTGCCGTTTCTCCAGAAATTGTAAAGTCTCGCGTAAATTGCCAGCGATAATCAAATTTCTGCGCTTTACCCGCCGCATCTTTATATGAATATTTTCCATTCGCATCTTTTTGACCATAGACCGTCATGGTTAAACGATACTTCCCTGCCTCAAGACGCTTTCCTTCGCCAATCGCAATAGGATAATCAAAATTAGTATTAGGAGCCATCTGCATCATTTCTTTATTTGCAGTATAGGACAAACTCGTATTACTCAATCCCTTAATCGTTGCTTGCGCATACATTTGATTAAGGTATCCTGCATTTGGATTTTGTAGATTAGCATTAATGACATTTCTATAGTTCACTTGGCCTGGAGCCACAGCGTTCATTTTTAAATCTGGTGCAACCCCTGTTTTATCTTGTTGCATCAAAAGTGCAACGACATACGCATATTTATTTTGAATACTCAAACCTTTAGATTTGGAGTCTGTTGTGCCAGAATCTTTTTCTTTAAACGTAATCCCACCTGCGATAACCCCTTTAAAAGTTTCATCAGGCATCTTAACATTAATTTTTACCTGTTGTGATGATTTTGGAGTAAGGGTAATTTCTTTGGGCATCGTCGCATAGTCTGCAAGATTGTACTTTAAAGTGCGATCTGGCTTAATCTTATTTGGAGAATATTCGATGACGCCATTAATATTCGTTGTGGCACTTGCGATTGCTTCTTCAACAATTACCGTTTTCTCTGTTGAGTTTTTGAGTGTAACGGTCAAAGTCTGAGATTGACCAGGGGTCATTTCTAAATTGAAATACCCACTTTGACCGATTTGATTTTCTGGGAGAACGGGGTTCACCGAGAAGTTAAACTCGTTGGCATAAGCCACTTTACTAATTGCTCCAAGAGTAAAGATTGTCGCAATTAATAACAAAATTTTTCTATAATTTTTCATTATTCCCTCTTTCTAAAAATGTAGCGATACATTCTATTAGTCAATCGTTGTCTTACTATAAATATAAAATAAGTCCGTTGTTCTAAATGGAAATTGCTTTCCATTTAGAACAAAAATACAAATTAACCAATCCTTCTATTAATTGGTGGGTACATCATTGAGAGACCAAGTCAATTGTCCTTCGTAAGTTCCTTTTTCTTGACTCTGTACAGGGATATTCAGTTGAATACCTTGTCCAGTGCCTGAATTCCAATTTTGATTCAAATTGAATGTACCGGTTGTTGGTGCTGTATTTGCGTAAATTTGCATAGCAGCACTTGTAATTTGTTGGCTTCCTGTTCCATTCTTGAAGATAAGATATGGAGCAAGATTATTTCCATTTGTGACCCCTTGCAAATCTTGGGTTTGTGCAACAGTAACGTCCCAAGGTTTAAGCCCTGTTCCTGTGCGAGTATCTGTGACGGTCACATCACTTGAAGGACTTTGTGCCCAAGCAACCAAAGGTTTTGGACTAACATTTAATGTTCCAAAGTCATACATCGTAGGAGTGGTTAAACTAATTGATCCAAAGCTTAAATTAATAGTGATCTCTTTTGATACACCATTGTAAGTATAAGTTACAGGATGGATATTTCCATTTTCATCAATGATTGGATTATCAGCCGTAATGGTTTGTAAAGTACCGACTAAACCTACCGGAGTAGAAATTGTCGGATCTTCTATTGTGCCATCTGCTTTGAAGCCCAAAGCATAAGTCCAATTTCCATCTAAATCGGCTTGATTTTTAAGCGCATTAGCCTCATCCCCTGTCATACTTGTATCATAAGCATTCACAGCAGTCTGATGGTCTGATGAAATAACCGCAGCTTGTGGAACAACAACAATATTACTTTTAGCCGTACTACTGCCCAGTGTCCAAGTCATTGGAACTTCTGCATAAGACTGACCTTGAGCGTTTGTCTCTGAGGAAGTAGGGTCTTGAATCGTCGTACCTGCATTGTTAATTGTTGATAAAGTCCCATCACTCACAGTAATATCGGACATTACTCCTACCCCTTTCAAACCAACAATTTGTTGGAGTTGAGTCTGAGTTAATGAGGAGGCATTTGTTCCTGAACTGGTATTAGGTAGGATATAATTTCCTGCACTCAACGAAGTTGTATTATCTGTGACCACATTTTGAATAATATAACTCCCAAAAGTAGTTTGGTCATTCGAGCCGTTTTGTTGGTTCCCTGTGAAGTAATCTCCCGTAGCAAAATTACGTGTGGCTCCTGTGGTCCCCGCACTGACATCGAAATTAGGATTTGTTTGGGGTAGTTGTTCAAAACATTTCCGTTGTAACCCGATGCCGAACGAGATTTTATATATCCAGGAGCATCAGAATTGAAAGAAAATGGTTGATTATTAGCCACACTACTTAAATCTGGATTATAGTTCATGACATATTTCAATTCAAAACTTGATGTTGGTGTATTTGGATTCACAGATGCCCACGCTTGCATAGCTGTTCCTGGTGTTGGAGTTCCTGTAGTTACACCTGGTAGATTATATTGCCAATTACCTGTTGAACTGTTTAAACCTGTGGTATTGAAAACACGTATCTGTCCAGGAACAACATAACCAATCCAAGTAGGATTCGTTGGACTAGTTCCTGAATTTAATGTGTAATCTCCGAGAAAAGCATAATTATTTTTAGAATCAACGCCTTGGAAATTACCCGGTGTGATATTAAATGCACCTGAACCTGTCGAGGCATTGCCACCATTAAAAGTCAGAACTGGAAAGCCCTTTTGTGATCCCCAATAAGCTCCTGAATAAGTTGTGCTTGGAGAAATTACAGTTCCCGTAGGAATCCATGATAAACTTGCTCCACTTTCACTCATATCCAAATCAGAGAAATTCATCAAACCAGGAGTATTTATATATGGACTAGAAAGTTGTACATTTTTCCCCACAATGAGTTTGGCTCCTGAAATGACAGATGATGTGGAAGTAACCCCAAGTGTAGAGTTATCACTAAGCGTCAAATTGCCCGATGTTGCATAAGTAGAGGCATGATTAGTTGCTGTTGCATTCGCTCCATTTAATAGTCCCCTGATACAGTTGTATTAACTCCTGGCATAACACTAGCGGAACTAAAGTTTACAACTTTCCCAGTAATCATAATTGGGTTCGCAACATTTCCTGACCCATCACCAAATTGAATCGTAGAAACATTACTGCCAGCATTAGCATAAACAGAGGTCAAATTATCGCTTGAAGCACTATTATATATGCTACCAGCAATTGTGGTTCCTTCTCCAATTTTTGTAGTAACATTACGAGCCAATCCACTTGATAAAACGATTGAACGATTTGATGCATAGACATTACCAACTGTAGCACTATCAGCATCAATTAACATATTGATAGTTCCAGCTTTAATATTTGTTGAGTTAGAACCATCTCCATAGATTGTCGCACTAGATAGTTTCGTTGCAGTATTAGCATTCGCTTTAATAGTTAGATTAATCGTATTCGTTGCATCTGTACCACTTTGAACACCTGTTTTGTTATAACCTGGTCCCGCTGAAAGATACGTATTTTGTGACGGAAATTGGAATGTATTACCATTTGGTCCTGTCAAATCAAGTGTCAGTGAGCTATTACCATAAACAACTGAATTACCAGAGTTGAAATTACCGCCACATACTGTTTTAGGACCATCCTGACGTGGAGCATTTGAGAAATCGCCACCATAGATATATACGCTAGAATTTCCAACTGTAACATTATTCCCAGCAAGTGCATAGTTTCCACCTGTATTAGCAGGAATTACGCCATTGTTTACTACCGTTGTCATATTCCCAGAAATATATCTACCGTTCCAAGCTCCTCCTGATAAAAACCAGTCCGTCTGTCCATTATTGAATTGGGCACTAGTATTTCCGTATACAGTACCACCACTGCCATACATGCCTCCTTCAAGTGTATCGGTTACAGCTCCATTATTGAAGTTATAGGAATTACCTATTTGGTTTCCCGACCATCCCGCTCCATATGTCCAACGAGCTGCAGAATTATTTTGTATAAGGTATGAGTCGCCAACTTGCCAATAATTTGAACCATTACCAGCATCGTTACCTCCACCCCCAACAATATCATTAAGATAGTATGAGTTGGCAATATTTGTATTACTGCCATTGTAGTTCACTCCATTTGCTGCTTCAGTAGAGGCAAGAGAGCCATCCCCTTGATCCCCTATTACAACAAATCCTGAACCACCGATACCCGTACGATTTGAGGACGAACGACTACCATCGTCTACTCCGTTCTCACCAGTTGTATTACCTCCTGGTGCAGTTGAACCATCTCCAACTTCCATGATTGTATTGCCTTTGATGAAGCCATATCCACCACCAAGTACAATATTATAATCATAACCTGCGCCAACCAGTCCTGAACGAAGCCAAGTATAAGCGTTGCCGTAAAGTTTCTCTGAAGCGGAAGATTCAGCAGTGGCTGCTGCTGCCGTTGGATTAGCATCATTAGCCGTACCAGATACAGGCATTCTTGTATTATAAAGATAATCTGCACCATAAGCGCCTGCAGCCCCACCCATAAAGGCAGTGCCACTTGTGCCATATCCTGTTTTCGTATAGTTGATGACGTTACCATACACAGTAACAGCATTACTATTACTTCCCCAGCATTATTAGCCCCAGCTATTCCAGCAAAATTGGCATAACCACCAGTAAATTTTGAGGTATCATAATCATTTACAATTGCGGAATTTGTGCTGCCAGATACCCCAACGGTACCATTTTGAACCCCACCATTATACATTTCTTCGCCATTGTATGATCCTAAACCCTTAAAAGTATTGTAGATTGTACCCTTAATTGTTCCGTAACCTGCACCACCATAGTAAGTCCCGTTATAACTTGCACCAGAAATCGTAGAATTCCAATTGTTGTAAACGTCACCATTCACAGTAACAGGATTAGCACTTGTACCAACTCCTGCTCCATACATGTTTGCAATATTACCAGTAAATCCTGTTACCGAGACATTGGTATCTCCACTAATTGTCCCACCAGAAGCATTACCTCCTGTAACAGTCCCCAAACCAGAAGCATTTGTTATAGATACATGAGTACTACCTGAAATATTTCCTCCAGCGTTATTGCCGCCGTAGAAACTCATTGTTCCTGTACCAGTTGAACCTACATAAATATTGGTATCTCCTGTTACACTTGAAGTACCATCTGTACCACCATAAACTGATATACCTGTTCCTGTAAAGTTTGAACCAGGCATAAATGCAATGGGATTTCCTTGAGCATAAAAATTATGATTTCCCGCTGCAACATTGACATTACGAAAAGCGGTTGATGCACCAAAATAGTTATTGGTTGGCGTTGTAATTGTGAAACTTCCCACTGCTGCGACGTTTGGAGAGCTTACCAAGCTATCTGTAGTATTCGCAATAATCGTAATAGATTTTACTTTACCATTCAGACTAGCAAACGTTCCGCCTGTCGTTGTATTTCCCATCGTAGTTGCACTAAGTGTAACGTTACCACCAATGAAAAGCACAAAGTCACTTGAATTATCCGCATTGGAATAAATATATTGTAATGCAGCTTGTACATTAGAATCAGTTACACTTGTATAATTTTGAACAGAAACACCATTTTTTATAACTTCAATCTGCCCTGCAGTAACCCCCGTAAGACCAGCTATACTACTTTGATATCCAAAGCTGGTTCCATTTATCGCCTCTGTTGGCAATTTTATATTTAAAGCTGGGCGACTAGGCTGAGGGATTGTAGTACCTTCAAAATCAGTACTACTAGTGGGAACAACGCTTTTAAGCATGGTACTCATACTAGTATTTGACGTTGTCGCTCCTACTTCTTGAGGTGATAACATCTTCCCAAGAGATGTTGGCGTAACACGTCCGCTACTAAAAGCTTGAGGAATTGCCCCAAGTTCATAGATGGGACCAATGCCAGCAACATTGCAAAAGTCACAAGTTTAAATTTGTTTTTTCTTTGCATGAAATCTCCCTTACTTGTTTCTCACCACTAAACATATTATTAAAAAATTAGTTAGCAGGTGTGTCATCAAGGGTCCATGTAAGGTCTGCTGTATATTTAGCTGCACCCGCTACACCTGCAGGAACTGCGAGTGTTACGGCTGTATCTTTGGTTGCACCATCTTTGCCACCAAAGTCAAGCAAGCTGTTACCTGAACCATGTCCTGCTGTTGCTCCAAGGATTGTGTCTGATTGAACACCTGGTGTCAATACTGTTGACGCTGCTGAAATATCAGCTGGATTTGCTGTACCAGCACCTTGAATTTCTGCATCTCCAAGTGTAACTGTTGCGCCTGTAAGTGTTCCATGACCATTAGCAACAAGTCCTGCATCTGAAGTAGTGAAGTCAGTCATTTGAACTTTTAAGTTCCATCCAGAGAAGGTCCCACGGTTATCCGCTACTTGAACATAGTTTGTACGTGTGGTATCATCATCCAATTTTTGTGCTGCTGCGTTATAAACTTCTGCTTTATTGCTTACTGGATGACTACCAAAATCAAAGCTTGAGGCATAAACAATCGTCAAACCGCTATCTGGCATTGTTGGCCCTCCAGGGTTAACACCATCTGGTTCTGTAGGATTTACAGGAACAGTTGGGTCTTGTGGGTCAACTGGTCCTGTTGTATCAGTACCAGGTGTGAATGTGACTTCACCTTGTGAATTGTAGACTTGTGTTGTTGCAGCACTAGCAATTTGTGGCGCAATAGAAGCTGCCAAAAGTCCAAGTGTGGCTAATGAAATATATTTTACTGCTGATTTAGACATGAAATTGTCCTGCCTTTCTGATATATAAATAAGTTTTTATAGCTTACTCCTCTTGTATTAAGTGGGAGTATTAGTTGGTAAATCAGATAAAATCCAATTTAGTGTTGTTGTATAAGCTGCTGCATCTTTTGGTGTCGTACCGGGGACAAATAGTGTTACATCTGGAGTGAGTCCATCCTTCGTAATACTGGTTTGACTTCCCCAACGAATCACCCAAGTCCCTGCACCTTCACCAGATGTAGCAAGTGCGACTTGCGTTTCTACACCTGGAATTAAGCGGAGTACTTCTTGAGCTTTGGGAGCAGATGTTCCATTTGTAGATGCTGGAACTGGATTTCTCAAAGAAATCGCAGAGCCGTTAAGCGTTTTATATTTCTGAGGACCTGTAGCAACTTGCGTAAATTGAGAAGTTTCTACAACTTTTAAAGCCCAACCCGAAAATGTGCCACGTCTATCTGTTACTTGGACGTAATTGGGCGTTAAAGTATCTGAATTAAAATACTTTTGAGCTTTCGCAAGGTAAGTTTGGTCTTCATTTGAGATATCGTGAGTTCCAAAATCAAAGCTTGATGCAAAATCGATTGTAAGTGGGCCATCACCGCCAGGAGTAGGTTTTGAACCGTCTGGATTCTGTGGATCTACAGGAAGTGTAGGATCAGGTGTATTAGGATCTACAGGAGGTTGAACCCCACTTCCTGTACTAAATCCAACAATTCCTTGTGAATCATAGGTCTGAGTTGTGGCGGCGTAAGCTTTATGAGCTAAACCCAATGAAATCAGGATGAGAGGCACGCTTAACAATGTTATTTTTTTCACAGTACCCTCCTTTTCATGTTATTAAGGTTAAGCAAATGGCTTAGTTCCCTGGAGCATTTGTTAATGACCAATTAAGTTGAGTTGTGTAAGCTGTTGCTTTATTGGTTCCTGCAATAACTTTAAGAGTAATTGGTGATGCTGTTGATACTGCATCATTATCAAGATGTGGTCCTCCGTTTTCTTGGTAGTCTGCGTTGCCACCAAGACCATAAACCCAAGTTCCCATTCCTTGATTAGTGCCTGCACCTAAAATCTTAGTTGCTGCTGTCCCTACTGTAAAGCTGTCGGTATTAACATAACCTGGTGTTGCTGCTGTGGTACCATCCGTATAGCCTTTGCTGAAAGATAGTTCTGCTCCAGTCAACTTATCTCCATCTGAATTTTGGAATTGGTCACTTTCGGCAACAGTTAGAGTCCAACCATCCCATGTTCCGCGTGTGTCTGTTACTTGGACATAGTTAGGACGGGTAATATCAACATCGTTTCCATCTTTATCTTTGCTAATCCATTGAGCATGGGCATAATAAGTTGCATCATTAGATGAAATCTTCTGTGTACCAAAGCTCAAACTTGAGGCAAAGTCAATAGAAAGTGCGCCACCTGTCCCTGGTGCTGGGTCTGTACCATCAGGATTTGTTGGTCCTACTGGAACTGTCGGATTTAATGGGTCAACTGGGCTAATCCCTGTATTATCCCCTTCTTCAAAATTAACATAGCCATTAGACGTGTAATCTCCGCCTGTACTTGCAGCACTTACAGTACCAGCAATCATAGGTCCCACTACAAGACATGTGGTCAATACTGAAGCTGATTTCAGTAACATTTTATTCATTAGTTGTCTCCTTTTAAATAATCATATTTTTAATACAGTATGATTTTATTGAGTTACTGCAGATGTGTTACCTGACCAATCATTGCCTGGTACTGCTTGGAGACTCCAATATAAATCTGTTGTATAAGGCGCTGCTTTTTCTACCAAACCTGCTGGAACTGTTAAACTAATTGCTGATTTTGTCGCAACTTTAGATTGATCTGACGTGTTTGCAGTATCTACTGATGCTGCATCATATGCATCTACATCACCAAAGTTGTAAAGCCAGGTTCCTGCCCCTTCATTTTCAGCTGCTGAAACAAGTTTAGTCGCTACACCTGGTGTGAGTGAGCCTGAGCTTACAACATCACTTGGTGTACCTGCGGTAATTCCATTCCCACCTACAATTGTTCCACCGTTGAAGTTAATTTGTGCTCCAGTAAGTGCATAGCCTGCATCTGAAGAACTACCAGATGTCAAGTGAAGATCTGAGGCTTGAGTCAAGGTCAGAGTCCATCCAGCCAAATCTCCTGATTGGTCAGTCACTTGCGCATAGTTGGGTACAATTTTAGTAACGTCGTCTTTATCTACTACCATGTCAGGGTGAGCATAATAAGTTTGTGCTTGTGTAGAGATTGATTGTGTACCGAAGTAAAGGGTTGAACCATAGTCAACTGTCAAGTTACCTGATGCTCCTGGGGTTCCTGGATCTACGGGAGTCACTGGATTGGTTGGATCAGTGGGATCAAGAGGGTCTACTGGACCTGTTCCTGCTTGCAAAGTAAGGTTGGCACTAGAAGTATAGTCACCACCAGTAGTCGTTGCTGCACCTGCGGTAGAAATAAGCACTGGTCCTGCAATTAAAAGTGTTGCTAATAGTGCTGAAGATTTTAATACTAATTTGTTCATTAAATGTTTCTCCTTAAATGTTAATCCATTAGAAATAAACTATTTTTCAAATGGTGAGTAATAAAACTTTGGGTTTAGTATTTTCCTATATGGCTTCCCTCCTTCTATACTTTTTATAAACTGTAATGAGGAATAAAAGAATCATTCCTGCAAAACTCGTTATAACTGAAGAATTTGTTGCATCTCCCGTTTTTGGAAGAATACTTTGCTCCTTAGGAAGAGTGGGTTTAGATTCCGCAGGAGGAACATTCTCACCACTAGATGACGGGGGCGTTTTCCAAACACCTGTAAACCCTACACGGCCTTGCGTGTTATACTTTGTTTCGGCTGCGTGAGCGTAAACTGTAGGCATCATTAAAAGCAACACAAGCAAAGCAAATAAATTTTTTTTGTTCATGGTTTCTCCTAATTTTTCTCTAGATTGAGAAAGTGATACTCTGTTTTTCTAGGCAAGTGATATTACCTATGTTAAACAACTAATTTTTAAAGTTTCATCCCTCCTTTTTTAAAAACACTTTCCTAATTATGAGCATAACGTCTAGAGATACTATTTCAGAAAAATCATAATTTTTCTGATATTTAGTTTTTCATAGTATAATATAGTAAATGAATATCTCTATAAATAGATAATTATTTTTAAATTTTTAATCTGATTCGATTCTATGTTGTACTGAGATTACCTAAAATGGAAGTTGTTATATAAAATAATCTTCACGAAAGGGTTGAAAAGATTACGATATTTTTATATAATATTCTTGTAACTAATTAATGCTTTTCTATTTTGTTGCATAATTTCTAGTTGTTTTTATACTCGCTTTCAAACTTTTCTTTCAGAAAAATTATGATTTTTCTGAAACTCACATTATAGCTAAACCTTATGGTTAAGCCTTTTTTATTTTTATTACTCTAAAAAAATAATTAGTTAAAATGTCCTGATTCAAACAAAACGTTTATTACAAAATCTTTTTACTTACTACTTTTTAGCTCCAAAGCTCTTATGATTACGTTAAGAAAAAAGTCTATTTCTTCATTTAAGAGATTTTACCTTAAAATTTGGTTCTTTTTTTAAATTTTTAATGCAATAGCTACTCTTATTCCTATTAAAAAATTAAATTTTTTGTAACATTAGATATAATTAATTCGCTATAAGTGTTCATTAAAATAAAAAAAGCGTAAAATCTACGCTTTTGATGTATTACCTTTCTGTCAGTACTGACAGATTTTTTATTTATTCCCCTTCATTGTTCGATTGAAACGATGATGCGAACGACCATAGCGGCTAATCCTCCGATGAGGTTTATGAGCTGGAACTCCATTTTCCTCAAAGTCTTCTAACTGCTCATCTTCTTCTCTACCACTCAGAATTTCGTGAAGTTTAAGTAATTCTTCGCGTTGTTTCTCTAACATTTTTTCACCCTCACTTATCTCTATAAGTCCTTTCTTCTTTCTCATCTTAATATCATTATCTCATTTTTATCTTATTCATCAAAATAATACACAACTGACAAAAAAGGTTACTGACAGTTTTTCTGTCAGTAACCTTTTTCTTTTAATTCTGAAAGCATCTGAACATAAAATTCCATTACATCAAATCCTTTAATATTTTTACGGCTCAAGTCAATCATATCACTATGCGAGATTCCTATTTTTCCTTTTGGTCTTAATATACCTAGAAAATTTCCCCATTGCATTGACTTCGTTGCAACAAGCCCATCATTATCACCAGCGATCGGTTTAATAAGTGCATAGCCGAGATTTAATGGAAAAGATGCTGACCGCCTTGATTTCAGCGATGAGCCAACGCTTTGATAATAGACATCTGGTGAATCTGTCATTTTTCTATTTAACTGTCCACAGCGTTCAGGGGTCAGCTCTTTGATTGACTCAACAAAATCACACTGAGTATCTCCCAATCTCATAAATATATTCGAATACTTATTGCCTATTTTTGTCACAATTTTTTCTGGCGTCATGGATAATACTCTCCCTGCTAAATCCGAACCATAGTGTGGACTATTGATTGTCGTAAGACTTGCCACATAAGGAGCGAGCCCTAACACAGATATAGCATACCGACTATCAATTCCCCCTTTTGAATGTGCGATGATATTCACTTTGTTTGCGCCAGTCTGAGCAAGTATACTCAAAATTTTATCTCTAATTTGTATCGCAGCTTGCTCAACAGGAATGGATGATTCATGTTCTCCATAAAATATTTGCGCTCCGTTATCTTCAAGCGCCTCAGGGATTCTTCCCCAATAATTAAATATTTCCCAATCTCTAAAAAATATTCCATGTACCATAACAATTGGATACTTTGTTTTGCAAACTTGTTTTTCTTTGCGCTTTTGATTGAGGACATATTTTTGATTATCAAATATGAGTTCCTGTTTTATTTTCACAGCTGCAAAGGTCGAAAAGATACTGTTAAAAAATGGCATCCACCAAAAAGACAATAAAGCAATTCTGAGCAAAAGACCAATTTGTCGTGATATTGTAAAACTTCTTATCAAGCCGTTAATAACTAAAAAGTAGCACAATAAAAGACTCACAGCAAAATTAGTTAAAAATATCACCCAGTGTATTGGATAGATTGTTATTATAGAGAGGTATATTAAAGCTTGAACCGAAAAGACTACTGCAGATGCTTGCAAAATATCATAGCAAGCACTTAATTTAGTTAATTTTTCTGCTGGATATTCCGTGGTTCGAGGATTAAAATTATAAAAAAAGTAAAATAAGGTTAGCACAATTCCTATTAAACCTTTAACATAAAAAGCTCCATTGAATCTTGTTAAAATGATGACTTGATTGACTGATAAAATTAGAAGAAACCAAAATAATATTTTTTTGAGTATTATCATACTTTAACTATAACAAAAACAAAGTAAAAAATCCCTGATAATCAGGAATTTTCTAATATTATCTAATTCTTTGTAAATAGTCTTGGTAGGACTCCGTATCCATCACTTCTTTAGCATTGTGAACACGATCTTTTGTTGGTGGTTTTACACCTTCTAAAGGATATTTCCAGCCCAATTCTCGCCATTTGAATTCACCCATTGTATGGTAAGGAAGTATTTCAAATTTCAAAACATTTTTGAGTGTTTTGACAAACTCACCAAGCTTTATCAAGTCTTCATCATAGTCTGTTTCTCCTGGAACGAGGACATGACGAATCCACATTGCTTGCCCACGGTCTGAAAGATATTGAGCAAAGTCAAGAATGTTATCTACTTTATTTGCAGTTAAATCTTTGTGACGTTCAGGATTAATCTCTTTCAAATCTAACAAAACAAGGTCAGTATAATCTAATAACTCTGCGATATGTTCCGTCACATAGTCATCTGTCATATAGGGTTGCCCTGCGGTATCTAGTGTTGTATGAACTCCAAGAGACTTCGCTACTTTGAAAAGAGCAGTCACAAAATCAATTTGAAGGAGCGCCTCACCACCTGATACAGTAATTCCGCCCTTTTCCCCCAAAAACCTCTGAACCGTAAAGCTTCGTCCATGACATCGCCCACTGTTCTCACAGTAGCTTTGTCAGATTTCATCGCCCAAGTGTCTGGATTATGGCAGTATTTGCAACGCATCCGACAACCTTGAACAAAGACAATGAAACGCACACCAGGTCCGTCAACTGAACCAAAAGATTCGGTGGAGTGGATTAACCCTGTCACTTGTTTAAGCTCTTCTATATTTTCAGACATACTCTTCTCCTTTAGATATAAGAAAGGTCCCTCCAGAAATTACGAAAGCAAAGAAAACTAAAGCAGCGCTCAATTATCTGAGCTTCAGTCGTTAGTCATTTGTATCGCTTCTTTTTTCGAAATTTCTAACCTTTTCTCACCCAATTGACTAATATACTATTTAACTTCCAAAAGACACTTTTTATACTAGTTCATCTACCGAATCTGCTGCCTTGCGACGAAAGAGAAAAGCGTAGCTTTTCTTATTCGCAACCTTGACGCATTGCGTCAAGCACAAGAGATGGTTTGCGTGAAACGAAACCTTTAATTTCTAAACCGTTTAGAAATTAAACAGTATTAGAAATTAAAATTTGCGTCTTGCTTTGCACCCATATTTAGTAATAAAGATAACCTCAGTATCATTATTATAAAGATATTGGAGTGGACAGACTCACTCATTCGGAAGTCATTTATACCTTATATCATACCGCATTCGGCGATATTTGGCAAATTAAATCATAAAAGCTCCTAGCAATCTAGGAGCTTTTATTATTATTCTTCAATTTCTTCTGGGATAACATCAAATTCAACACGAAGTTTAACAATCCGCTTTCCATCAACTTCTAAACTCGTCAATGAGAAATGGTCTTCTTCATTATCTACTTTGAAAACAATTTGTTGACCTTTTTCTGGAATTTTTCCTGTTGTTGCCAAGAAATATCCTGCAATCGTATCAACATCATTGCTCTCCAAGTGAGTGCCGAATTCTTCATTGAAATCATTCAAAGTCATTTTTCCTTGAACGACATAGAGATTTTCACCGATTTTGAACACTTCTTTTTCGGCGATATCTGTTTCATCATCAATTTCTCCGACGATTTCTTCAAGCAAATCTTCTAGAGTCACGATTCCTTCGACACCACCATATTCATTGAGTAGGATTGCCATTTGGTTCTGAGTCTTTCTCATTTGACGCATCAAGTCATCAACAAAGATTGTTTCTGGGACAAAAAGAGGTTCTTGAAGTATATCTCTAATGTTTAATTTATCAAAGCCATGTTCAAAACTGGCTCTCAAAAGTTTCTTCACATGAAGAATACCTAATATATTGTCTTTATCATCATCATATACTGGAACACGAGAAAATGATTCCCCAAGAATAGATGTAATATTTTCATGTGTATCATCGTTGATGTCAATCATAAAGGCATCTGTCCTAGGCACCATAATTTCACGCGCTACAAGCTCGTCCAGACTAAATACACCTGTAATCATTTCGCGCTCTGTGTCATCTAGAGCATCATCATTTGTATTTAAAAGATATTCAATCTCATCTCTGGTCATGCTTTCATCGGCATCATCAAATTTCATGGGTGTCAATCGACTCAATAAGTTAGTGGAACTTGCTAAAAACCAAACAAATGGTTTCATTACTGCTCCGAGAAATTGAATCGGCGGTGCAACTCGCAAAGCCAACTTTTCTTTTAGGTTTTGTGCGATTCTCTTTGGATAAAGCTCACCAAATACCAATGAAACATAGGTTAGGATAGCCAAAATGATAATCTGTGAAAGTGTGCGCGCTAAAGCTGTTCCACCCAAAAGAGGAGTCAAACGTGAGGCTAAAGCATCGGCTAGACTTGCCCCAGCCAAGATATTAATCAGGGTAATCCCTATCTGAATTGTTGATAAAAAATTACTTGGTTGGTCAAGAATTTTGACTAGGTTAATATACTTTTTGTCACCTTCACTCGCCTTTTGTTCGACCTTTGTCCGACTCAGGCTGACCATTGCCATTTCACTGGCTGAGAAAAATGCGTTTAAAATCGTCAAGAAAATAAGTAATAAAATCTGCAAGAGTATCGATACACTCTCGGGATCAGGGTTTGACATTGTTGCTCCTTGAAATAAGATGTGAGTCCGACTGTTTTGAACGGTTGAAAAATAAGAAAGCTAGAGGTTCTGTCACAGACAGATTCATAGTTTTATCTTTTTTCATACCTTTCAAGGAGGACGAACTCAGTTATAAGATGTGAGGGACGCTTGCCCAAAAGCGTAGCGATTTAGAAAAATGTGACTCTGTGCAAAGCACAGGTTCCATTTTATCTAATCACCTAGCTTTTAGCGTTCCGAACTCAATTTAAGTAAGATGTGGGGAAGGTTCGTACAGCACCTTTGAAAAATAGGGAAATTTTGGTTCTTCGTTAGCGCAGGTTCAAAATTTCATCTTTTTTTACAAGTTTCTAGCCTTCCGAACTTAATTAAACTAAGATATAAGGTTATCCCTTGCAATCAGGGTGAATCCCCATTAAATAAACTTTAACTTTATTGCTATGCTACTTTTTAATCTGGAAAACAACTGGATAATTTTCTAGGTTAAAAGATGTTAGATAAGATTTATTATATCATATTTTTGTTATTATTTTGAAAGAATTCTGCGTTGTTCTTTGTGATTTTGATAGAGACTATTAAGGAATTTTACAATTTCTTTGACCAGACAGTAGGCTGGCACTGCAATAATCATGCCGATAATTCCATATAAGCTTCCTGAAATCAGCATGAGTACCATCACTGTGACTGGGTGAACTTTAACTGCTGACCCAACAATTTTAGGATAGACGAGATTTCCATCAAGTTGTTGGAGAATCAAAACGTATGCAACGGCAATTAATGCTGTCCACGGATGATTGAAAGCAACAGTGAAGACCATTGGTAGAACACCGATATATGGTCCTGCATATGGAATCAAGTTGGTAATTCCTGCGAAAAGTGCAAAGAGGAATGCGTAAGGAATACCCATAATCAAATATCCGATAAAAACGAAAATGAAAACTAAAAGTGCGTCAAGTGCGACACCCGAAATATATCGTGAAATGGTCCGGTTCATATTTTCAAGTAATTCAAAAATATTGAGTTTGTCTTCTTTCAAGACATTTTTGCGTAAAAACGGAAGAATTTTTTCTCCATCTTTTAACATGTAAAAAAGTAAGATTGGCACCAAAATCATAACCATAACAATGCTTGTAATAATGCTTACCAGACTTCCGACACTTATTGTAATGCTATTTAAAAGGTTATGGAGAATGTCTGTGTAAGAGATATTCAGGCGATCAACCAAGCTATTAACGTCAATTTGTTGGTAAAGTTGAGAAAATCTTGGATTATGTTGAAGATTTTCAATCCATGTTCTCACTTCTGGATAAATCCGTGTACTTGCGTTGATAAGCCCTGTTAGTTGCGCTACAATGCTTGGAATAACTGAGGCAATAGCATAAAAAATCATTGCTGCAATGAGAATAAGTACGATAAAAATCCCAAAGACTTTTCTGATTTTTAACTTTTTCTCCATGAATATTACGACAGGATTGAAGACATAGTATAAGAAACCTGAAATAATAAATGGGATAAATAATAGTGCTAATAAGGTTTTAATCGGTTGAAAGACGAATTGGATTTGGGTCAGTAGAAAAATTAATAAGGCTACAGCCAAAATCTCAATTGTCCAAAAAAATAATTTACTATTTTTAAACATAAATTCCTATATTTTCTTTGTTTGGACGAGTGATAGTGGTGAGATAAAGGTGAATAATTTTGTCAGCATACTGACAGAATTTTTATTCGTCAATTTCATGCTCGCGTGAGCCACGTGAAACTGTCAGTATGCTGACAAGTTTCTTATATTAGTTCATCTCTAAACAATACAGTTATTTAGTAGTTGAACTGCAAATATACTGCCTTTTGCTGCCGTAGAGTCTAGTTGCTTCAGCAACTAGACTTCTCGGACAGGGTGAGCTCATATCTTTGATGTTAAGCAGACTGTTCGTACAGGTCGCTTAGTTGTTACACCTAGAGGTTGTACCCTCTTACAAATTTCGCTTGTTAAGCAAACAACCACTTCGCCTTGCTGCTTTAGCAGATTGCGATTTGAGCTTGCTCCCTTAATAGGATCTAAAGCAGCAACGGATATGCTAGTTGTTTCACCTAGTGTCTTAGGTGAAATCGGAAGCGGAGATAGAGCGAATGCCTCTATCGTTGTCAGCTCTGCTGACTTACGAATAGAGGACAAATGTTCTACGGATACCCGTGGTGCATCGACAACGTAGCGGAGTAATTTCTAAAAACATTTTAGAAATTAAACAGTACTAGAACAATTTTCAAGCTATTTATATTATAATAAATCAAAGACTATTAAGCAATCTTTGATTTTTATGCTAAGACGTTAAATGAGAAAAGTATTGCTTTTTCCAATCGTCGCAAGGCAGTATAACTACCGTTCACGTAGCTAAATGACTAAAATCGTTTAGAAATTAACTTGTATAAAAATGATGAGGTCAATTCTGTTTTTGAGAAATTGAGCTGACTTCATGCTAATGTTATAAATTATTAGAAAGCTCTCCCTAAATTTATGGAAATTAAAATCACTCGTGATACAATGTCTGACATTTATTTTGATGCGTTACGTATTCGAAATCAGGTTTTTGTCAAAGAACAAGGTGTTCCTTATGAGTTAGAAGTTGAAAACCCTGTTGAGGAGGCTTCTGCTGTCCACTTTGTGCTTTATATTGATGGCAAAGCCTATGGTACGGTTAGACTCCTTGCTGACTTGGACAAAAAATCGGGACTAATTCAACGCATGGCGATTCTTAAAGAAGGACGTGGCAAGGGATACGCTAATGTTTTACTATGTCAACTTACAGAATTTGCAAAGTCTTCAAACATTGATATACTTGAATTGCACGCACAACTCTCCGCTCGTGGTCTCTATGCTAAACATGGTTTTTCTGAGGTGGGACAAGTTTTTGAAGAGGCAGGTATTCAGCATATTACTATGGAAAAAGCGCTCTGATGAGTGCTTCTTGACTTCTAAAAACTCTGTCAGCACTGACAGAATCACTTTGTCATAATTTCTTGAACAATTCTCCTCAACTCTGGTAAAACTTCGGGTTCAAACCAATCATTCTTAGCCATCCAAATATTATTACGTGGGCTGGGATGAACAAGCGGAAAGTATTGAGGAAGATAAGATTTAAAATTGCGGATAACATCCGTTGTTTTTTCTTTTGAAGACAAATGCAAATAATATTTTTGGGCATAAGAACCAATCAAGACTAAAAGCTCCATCTCAGGCATTTCATCCAATAATAGTTGATGCCATTTTTCAGCAAAGCCCTTGCGTGGTGGTAAGTCGCCTGATTTTCCTTTACCTGGAAAGTAAAAATCCATCGGAATAATCGCAAGTTTATTGGAATGATAAAAAGTTTCACGATCAATTCCCGTCCATTCGCGCAAACGGTCTCCAGAAGGGTCATTCCAATACATCCCGCTTTCCTGAGCCCGTATGCCTGGTGCTTGACCTATCAGGCAAATCCGTGCTTCTTTATGGATCGAATAAAGTGGTTCAATCCCGTTTGCCGTATATTCCGCATTTTGTGGATCTGCTTTTATTGCCTCAAAAATTTCTTGAAATTTATCCATTTCCCACCTTTTTCTCTGCAAATCATCCTTTTATCAAAGCTGTCAGTACGTTGACAGCTTTATACGATTCACACAAACATGAAATCAACTGATAAAACTTCTGTCAGTATACTGACAAACTTATCAAAGCAAGTCCCTAGAAGATAAAGCAGTACTATCTCCGCTTCGCTACAGTGTGACCTCATATCGAAGAATGTTGCGTACAGGTCGCTTAGTTGTTACATCTAGAGGTTGTGCCCTAAATTCAGTGGTGAGTTGCTCTTTTCTCTAGTCGCTGAAGCGACTAGAGAAAATGGACAAATGTTTTACGAAACTCCCACTGAATAAGTCTTGACTTCATTTCTCTAATTTTGCTTTCAAATAGTGTCCTGTATAACTGTTAGCAACTTCGGCAACTTCTTCTGGCGTTCCTTTAGCAAGAATGGTTCCACCACCAGAGCCTCCTTCAGGTCCGAGATCAATGATATAATCTGCTGTCTTAATTACATCAAGATTATGCTCAATGACAACAATCGTATTTCCTTGGTCAACCAAACGGTCTAAAACTTTAATCAAAGTTGCAATATCTTCTGAATGAAGTCCCGTTGTCGGTTCGTCCAAAATATAAAAAGATTTACCTGTGCTTCGTTTTTGTAATTCAGATGCCAATTTCATCCGCTGCGCTTCACCACCTGAAAGCGTCGTTGCAGGCTGTCCGAGTGTAACATAGCCCAATCCGACATCAACAATCGTTTGCAATTTACGTTCAATTTTTGGAATATGGCGGAAGAAATCTAACGCATCAGACACACGCATATCCAATACTTCCGAGATATTTTTCCCTTTATAATGTACTTCTAAAGTTTCAGAATTATAACGTTTTCCATGACAAACTTCACAGGGCACATAGACATCCGGCAAAAAGTGCATTTCAATCTTGATAATTCCGTCACCTGAGCAAGCCTCGCAACGTCCGCCCTTGACATTAAAAGAGAAACGTCCTTTTTTATAACCACGAATTTTTGCTTCATTCGTATTGGCAAACAAATCACGAATATCATCAAAAGTTGAAGTATAAGTCGCAGGATTTGACCGTGGTGTCCGTCCAATCGGAGATTGGTCAATATCGATCAAGCGCTCGATACCTTCATAACCTGTCAATTTCTTGTGCTTCCCTGGTTTTTCAGAATTATGATTCAATTTTTGAGCTAAAGCTTTCTTCAAAATACTGTTGACTAACGTCGATTTTCCAGAACCAGAAACCCCTGTGACTACCGTCATCAATCCAAGAGGAAATTCAGCATCAATATTCTGTAAATTATTTTCGCCAGCACCAAACACTTTGACCATTTTCTTATTATCAATTGCACGTCGTTTTTCAGGTACTGGAATACTGCGTTTACCTGCCAAATACTGCCCTGTCAGTGATTTTTTATTTTTCATCACTTGTTTTGGTGTTCCAGAGGCAATGATTTCTCCGCCTAAGTCCCCCGCACCAGGTCCAACATCAATCAACCAGTCCGCCGCCATCATCGTATCCTCATCATGCTCCACCACAATCAAAGTATTTCCCAAATCACGCATCTTTTGCAAAGATTCAATCAATCGGTCGTTATCTCTTTGGTGAAGCCCAATCGAGGGTTCATCTAAAATATACAAAACTCCTGACAAATTTGACCCAATCTGTGTCGCAAGTCTTATCCGTTGCGACTCACCACCCGATAAAGTCCCACTAGAGCGTGATAAGGTCAGATAATCTAGCCCTACATTTTTCAAGAAAGTCAAACGGTCTTTAATCTCTTTCAAAATCGGTTTTGCAATAATTTCATTGTTTTCAGATAAATGAAGCGTCCCTACATAGTCAAGCGTATCTCCAATTGACAAAATAGAAAATTCTGCAATATTTTTTTCGCCAACTTTGACAGACAACGCTTGATCATTCAAGCGATAGCCATGACAAGTTGTACAAGTCAACTCTGTCATGTAAGCTCGCGCCATTTCACGTGCTGACTCTGTCATTCCAGACTGAAAACGACGCCATAGATTAGGAATCACACCAACAAAAGTCATATCTTGGTCACGTAGTCCAAAATCACCTTCATGATAAAAATGAAATAAACGTTCCCCAGAACCATGCAAGACAAGATTTTGATCTTTCTCCGATAATTCCTCCCAAGGTGTATCTAAATCTACACCAAATTGTGTCATTGCTTGTTCTAAAAGTGCTGGATAATAAGTAGACGCTTTACCATACCAATAAACAATCGCACCTTCACGCAAAGTTTTTGTCCCATCTGGAATAATCAAATCCACATCAGGCTCTAACTTAAGCCCCAAACCATCACAGTCAGGGCAAGAACCAAATGGTGCATTGAATGAGAACAAACGCGGTTCCAGCTCGGGCACCGTAAACCCACAAACTGGGCAAGCATAAAACTCACTAAATAAAAGTTCTTCACCATCCATTTTATCCACAATCACATAACCTTCTGCTTGGTGAAGTGCTGCTTCAACAGAGTCAAATAGACGTGAACGAATACCTTCTTTGACTACAATACGGTCAATGACGATTTCAATATTATGTTTTTTATTTTTATCTAACTCTGGTGCATCAGAAACATCATAAACCTCGCCATTAACACGAACACGAACGTACCCATCTTTTTGGATACGCTCAAACATCTTGACATGCGTTCCTTTTTTACCTCTTACAACAGGAGCAAGGATTTGTAGCCGTGTTTTTTCTGGTAATTCAAGGATTTGTTCGACAATTTCCTCAACAGATTGAGCAGAAATTTTTCCATGTCCATTGATACAATAAGGCGTACCAACACGAGCATACAAAAGGCGCAGATAATCATTGATTTCCGTCACTGTGCCCACCGTTGAACGTGGATTTTTACTGGTTGTTTTTTGGTCAATGGAAATTGCAGGCGACAAACCGTCAATACTATCTACATCAGGTTTATCCATATTACCTAAAAACTGTCTGGCATAAGCAGACAATGACTCAACATAACGACGTTGCCCTTCTGCATACAAAGTTTCAAAGGCAAGTGAGGACTTCCCAGAACCCGAAACACCTGTGACAACGACAAGTTTGTCTCGAGGAATTTCAACATCAATATTTTTTAGATTATGTTCACGCGCTCCGTGAATGATGATTTTATCTTGTGGCATATTTAGTATACAAAATTGACCTATTAATACTTTGGAAAAGAGACTAATACTGCTTAATTTCTAAAATACTTTTTAGAAATTGCTCCGCTAAAGTGGCAAGTTCAAATCGCAATCTGCTAAAGCAGCAAGGCAAAATGGTAAGAGCAAAAGGCAGTATATTTGCAATTCAACTACTAAACAAGTCTGTCGTTTAGAGGTGAACTAGTATAAAAAGTTATTTATTCAGTCAGGCAACTATTGTCTAACCAACTTTTATAGCTCTTTTCTGAAGTCTGGTCAAATTTGCCATCCTTCCTGATATTCTTATAAATTACAAATGAATTAAATCTATTATACCACGAAAACAAAGTCAATTCTTAACTTTGAGCACCTGAAATGGTATAATCTGACTTATGACGAAAAATTATTATGTCTATGTTCTACAGTGCGCCGATAATACACTCTACTGTGGCTATACAGATGATGTAAAAAAACGCGTAGCTACACACAATTCTGGAAAAGGAGCAAAATATACCAAACCAAGATTACCAGTCAAACTCTTGACTTCTATTGAGTTTGACAATAAATCCGAAGCTACTAAGTGCGAATGGTGGTTCAAGCACACGTTAAATCGCAAACAAAAGTTAACTCTAATTAAAAACAAGCAACTTAAAACTGCCTTCTTAAACAATCAAAACTCTCGTCAAAATTGACGAGAGTTTTTTACTCTTAATCATCATTCCTAGAGCCAATAGAGCTATACCAGAAATCCCAAGTAAACTCATTGTTTCTCCAGTGCTGGGAAACTTTCTTCGGTAATTTGAGTCAATTTTCCCTTTGCAATATCCTCCAGTAGTTGTTCTCCGAAATTTTTTCTCCATCTTCTGCTATTTCTTTTTCGGTTTCTCGCATAAGAAATTTAATTTTATCCTGATGTATTTGCTTTTTACTTGTTATATTATAATAAACAAAAAGGATTAGAATTTTCTAATCCTTTTAGAGGTTTCAAGTAATAATAAGAAGATACTTTTCTTAAGGAGACGATTGTTATTCTTTTGCCTTATGATAAGAAAGCAGACTTGCTAAACAGATTACAATTGCGAAAACAGTGAGTCCCAAGGATTTGAAGTCACTGTGAAATAGCCAATCACAAGTAATACAACTAAGGTCAAAACGGAGATGATTTTGATAAAGGCTGAACCATATCCACCTTTAAAATAGAAAATCAAACTTGAGATTAAAAGCATAATCCAAACAATCAAAATCGTATATGAGATTGAACCTGCAAGATAATTGAAAAGATTTGCTCCAAAGATATAAGACAAGATAACACCAATAAATAGCAGTCCAGAACAAAAAGCAATGGCGTGTAAAGGTGCATTCTTCTCAGAAAGTGCGCTTAACCAGCGTGCTGCCCCAAGTTTTGAATCTTTTGTCCGTGAATAAAGCGAGCGTGATGTTGCATAGATTGCTGAATTAATCACTGAAAAAAGCGCTAAAATGATAATAAAGTTGATGATATGTGCCGCCCCGGGAATTCCAAATTTATCAAAAATGAGTGCAAATGGGCTTTCTTTTGTTGTGCTTAAAAACTTCCAAGAGTAGAGTTCAATAAAAAGAAACATCGGAATGAAATAAAATGCAACAATACGAGTCATTACTCCACGAATTGCTTTAGGAATCGCTGTCTTCGGGTCTTCCACTTCTGAAACAGTAATAGCCACTAACTCAGAACCGCCATAGGAGTAAATTACCATCAGCATGGCGTTGAAAAAGCCTTTCATCCCATGGGGTGCAAAACCACCATAGGCATTCATCCGTCCCAATCCATCTGCTACTCCCATATGAAGGACTTGAGCAAAGAGAAACCAAATTCCTAAGACAATCAAAACAATAATAACTGCAATCTTTGCTATCGCAAGCCAGTACTCTGTTTCAGCAAATGCTCGTACTGAGTAAAGGTTAATTCCCAAAGTAATCAACGCTACAATGAGTACAAAAATCCAATCTGGAACTTTAGGCCACCATACACTCAAAAATTGAGCGATAGCAGATGCTTCTGCTACTGTGACACACATCCATGTTGACCAGTAAACCCAGTCGGTAAAGTGTGCAAAACGCTTGCCCACATACGGTTCAATCAATCCCGCCATACCTACAGATCGTGTTTTTTGGTGAAGTACAATCTGTCCAACACCATGCATCACGACAAATAAAATAAGTCCAGCAATTAAGTAGGTAAAAATAACAGATGGACCAGCTGCAGCTATCGCCGAGCCTGAACCTGCAAAAAGACCTGCACCAATCGCTCCCCAAGTGAGAGCATAACAACGTGTCGAGTTTTGAGTGAAGACTTCAACACTTTTTTAGAATTTTCCATGAAATTCTCCATTTCTTTAAAATATGAGTAGAATTTACTTTTAAATGTGAAAAATAGAAAACCATAATAAGATAATGTAACTTCCTAGTAAGTTTTGGCTTTTTCACAGATTTCAAGCATTCTGTCTCAATTAACTGTGGTCAAATCACGTAAAACCCTGCTTGGAGTCGTTTGCGATTAGTTTTACTTTAATCAGAAATTTCATCATTTCCTAAAATCTGCCACAATTTTTTAAATCCAAAAAGAAAGACCGAATAGCACTTTACTATCCGGTCTTCCTGAGAATCGCAGGCAGCAGAATTTTGAGTATACTCAAAAGTTGTATCTACGCCTCTGCATAAACACAAACTATCCGCGCCAAAAGTAAAAGACTGTGAATTGTTGTGAATACATCTGGTTCTCCTTATCCTGAATTTTCTATAATTATACTGTCTTTTTGAACAAATTGCAAGAATCAACTGAATTTTGCGCTATTTTTATCTGACAAGATTCTGTCAGTATGCTGCGGCTCGACTTGCGACTTCAGTCACCTAGCGAGAACGGACATTCGAGCATTAGCGTGTGGAGATGACAAAACTTTTGACACAACTTTCCGAAATGGTGCAAACTGTCAGCATACTGACAGGATTACTTTTGTTCTAACATTTTAGAAATGATTTCGTGTGACTTGAATATATTATCTTGTTTAAGCGTTTTCAAGAGTTCTAACCGATTTTTGCCATCAAAATTTTTTACAGCTTCAACCATTCCTTGTACTAAATGGTCGAAACCACGATTGTAGGTTGCTGATTGCCAGCCATTGATACCAAAGTGCTGACAGTCAAGTCCTACAAATTTTTCAAGTTCTGTCAGTTCTGACAGACGTAATGTTTCTGTTTGTGACTCTACTGTAAATTCTTCCATAAAGGCACCTGACATGAGATTCATTGTCGCAATCCCTGTAGTTGTCGCTGTTTCAAGCATGACAGCCGCACGTACTAATTTCCCCTCTTCATCAAAATTGATGGAAGTATGCGTGTCCAAAATTTCATCATCTAACAGATAAATCAATGTGTCCAATGGATGAATGAAAATATCATACATTGAAAATTGCACATTACTGCTTGCCTGATGCGCAAGATTTTTGCTGACTTTTACCATATTTTTATGTGGCACAGCTTTGAGCTTTTCTGTTTGTGGTGCAAAACGACGATTGAAACCAACAACGAAAAGGACATTATTTTCCTCTGCAAGTCGTTGTAACTCCTGAACTTCTGCTAGATTTTCTGACACAGGTTTATCCATTAATACTGGAACTCCTGCTGTTAAATAGCGTTTTGCTAGTCCAAAATGCTGGCTTGTTGCTGCATGAATAATGAGCAAATCCAATGTTTCGAGTGAAGCTAAGTCTTCTGTAGCGTACTCAAACTTGTATTGTTGACGTACTTTTTCAGCTTTTTCCCATTCACGAGAATACAAAACAAAGCGATGTTCAGCCTGCATTTTTGCATAAACTGGTAAATAAGCTTTACTTGCAATATTTGATGTTGCTCCGATTACTCCGATAATCATTTTTTAGATGTGAGTTCCAATACGAAAATTGCCGTTGGCACGTTATAATCAGCGCTCCTGCTAGATTGGACAAGAAATCTGGAACTCAATTCCTTTCATTTTAAGATGTGAGGGGCGCTCGATCAAAAGCGTAGCGATTTAGGGAATTGGATGGTTCGTGCGAACGCACGGTTCTCCAATTTATCTAATCGCCTAGCTTTTAGCGCCCCGAACTCAATTTAAGATGTGAGCCCGCCTGCTCTGAAAGGTTGAAAAATAGGAAAATGTGGAAATGGACGAAGTCCATTGGAACATTTTATCTTTTTTCACGCCTTTCAAGGAGGACAAACTCAATTACAAGATGTGAGGAACGCTCGCCCAAAAGCATAGTGATTTAGGAAAATATGGTTCTGTGCGAGGCACAGGTTCCATTTTATCTAATCGCCTAGCTTTTAGCGTTCCGAACTCAATTAATTTATCTCTTTTCTATCCCTAGAATAAATGACAATGACCATTCCCTGCTCAAGTGATACGGTCATTTTATTGCTGATAAATTCATTGCTTGCATAAATTTGACTAAAATTTTCTTCTGCTTTTAAAGGGTATTTTGCCCTTCAATCGCAAGCGTATCCGCACTTTCTACTTGCATAAAACCAATGTAGCGATAAGGTTCCATCTGATATAAAATATGGCGCCCAGGTAATAAATAACGCACTAGATTTTGTTGATCGATTACTGTTATTTTTTCAGCTAAAGCCTGATACTGAGGTCGTGTCGGTAAAAAAACATTGGTCAGCAAATGATCTAAACGCCCGCCAAGACTTCCAATAATTGTAAGTTCTGCTTCTGGAAATTTTTCCAATATCCAATCCAAAGCAACTTCTAAATCAGTTTTATCTTTTTCAGCAGGCAATTTGACAATTTCTTTACTACTGACAGAAATTTTTTCAAATTCGTCAGCACTGACAGAGTCAAAATCTCCTACCGCAAGGTCAGGCTCTTGCCCGTTTTCTATCAAAAACAAACTTCCACGGTCTACGCCGATTTTTCTGTCAAAACTTTCGCTAGGAAGGACTTTCGCTAGACCTGCGACAATCAAAATTTTCATCGATTATCACCTGCCCTGAAATTTTTCCTCGCTCGAGACGACTTTCAAGCTTACTCAAATTTGTCCCAGCTACATCTGTTAATGACAGCCCTAAGTACCTAGCAGTAGTTGCGACATACCATAGGACATCTCCTAGCTCTTTACTTAGGGCAAGCTTATCTTCTTTTCTTATCCGGCCTTCTTGGTCACGAATTATTTTTTTTACTTTGTCAGCAACTTCTCCAGACTCCCCTGACAACCCTAAAACTTTATCCAAAAAAGCAAAATCAATTTTGTCTATATTTCGGATATCTCCGTTCATATCAAACTTCACAATTGCTTCTTGGTATTCATTTAAATCCATATATTCTCCGCTCTAATCCTCTTTCTCAATTATAGCATATCATCAAAAATATAAAACTTGCCGTATCTTTTTACGACAAGTTTGTAAGTTAATTTTTGATAATTTTTCTATAAAATTCAAAAGTTGCTAAAGTTGCGAGAAGGCTTATTCCAACAAAACTAAGGGTTCTTCCTGATGTATCATTTGTTTTTGGAAGTTCTGCCTTTTCTTTCGATTTTGGTTCATTATTTGTCGAATGAGTTGGCGAAATTACCGTTTCTGTTGAGCTCGGAGCAGCTTTGGATGGTGCTGTTGTTGAGCTTGGAGGAGTTGGTTGGGAGCTGGAAGGAGTTGGCTCTACAATCCAGTTAACGAAAACATTTGCCGTCGCACTTTCACCGTCATCATCTATAAAATTCACTGTTTCTGAAGCATTTCTTGTGAAAACTTTTGTAAAAACTTTGTTGCTACTATCTGTCGCTGTCCAACCCGCAGCACGATTTTTGATGGTAATCGCTTTATTGGCTCTCAAAGTCGCTGTAACGGCTTTTTCTGTTTTTGTTGTCGTTGAGTAAGTAATACTTGCAATCAAAGGAGCAGGAATTTCTCCAGAAACGACTTTTTCTGCAATATCAATCTTCCCTGCTGTATCATAAGAAGGTAATTCTGTAAAGAAGGTATCCATTGGGTTTGTTGCAAAGCTTAAAGTTGCACCATTACTCTCATCCATCACCAATGCAGCTCCAGTAGCCACCTTCATACCATCATCAAAACTTAAATTCATTGTATTTGCAGTTTTAGGTGAATAATCAATAAAAGCTCCTGCTCCAGCAGCCGTGATTCCGCTCAAATCAACATCGCTCACAGCTTTGAGATTCATCGTTGCTTGTAAGTTTTGAGCAGCGCTCATATCAAGCGTGACATTTGATAAAGTCAAATCATCAGTCGAAATAACATTCAGCACAGGCAGAGCTGTTGCGCCACCTTCTGAAACGAGATTCACATTGGAAATCGTGATTTTATTTGGAGAAATAGCTCCATATGAATTATTGGCATAAGAGTCGTCCACCAACAAACCGTAATTATTTGGTGCAACCTTGATTGTTTTTCCTTTACCGTCAAAATCTTTTGTTAATTGGATTCCTGAACCGCGTCCTCCGATTTGATAGGTACCAGAAATTTCTATATTTTGTACTGACGAATCATCAATAGCTGCTACGAGTTGCTCCTCATTTGAAACTACCACGGGTGAACTTGTATCAGCAAAAACTGTCAGCACTGACAGGTGACTAAAATTTGTCAAAAAAATATTTCCAAGTAGAATAACTGAAATTATTATTAAGAGTTGTAAAATCCTTTTTCTCATAAAATACCCCTTTTCTAATTTTACTTTCATATCATAACACAAGCTTATATACTGGTTCAATAGTATATCGCCTAATATTTATAACGTTTTCAAAACTTAACGATTTCATTATTTTTTCATAATATTAAAGAAAATCGAGAATTAAATGATACAAAATTTAGAATTTATTCATAATTGACCCAAAACTAAAAAAATGTTCTCCGATATTGGAGAACATTTTTAACTTAGCAAGTGCGTGCTATCTCCGCCTTTGGGCTACGCTGTCGATGCTCGCTACGGTGCTGAAGCACCTAGTCGCAATCGCAATTCCCCCACCTCTTAAAGGTGGCGGGATAAGCAGCACTATCTCCGCTTCGCTACGCTGTCCATTCGCTCTAAATCGCTAAAGCGATAAGGCGAAATGGCAAGCTCTGCTTTCGTTCTACTAACATTGGTGGGGAGAAAGAATCCCCACCAATGAAGTAATCACTTTAATTTTTTTAAAACACTGTTAATGTTTGGATTTTATTTTTAACTTGAACTTAACATCTAATTTAGATTAGTTTCTGACTATAGATATCCGCCAAAATCCCAAGCAGCATTTGCTTATACTCAAAATCATCCACAAGCACCCCTCGCAAACAACCTTGTTCATAGTAAAGGTCGCATAACTGACCAAACAGCCGATGATATTGCACTGCTTCATTAGGAACGCCTCGCATATTCTCACTTGCCAGGTTGACAAATAAAATCAGCATACTTTCTTCATCAAGATGCTCTGGTTTAATCCAATAATTTGCGTAAGCAGAAATCACAAATTCAGCAATAAAATCTGATATAAACTGTGGTTTAAAGTAATCATATTTATAAAGCTCATACGTCACCACCGCGCGCTCCGCCATTCGTTCAGCCAATTGGCGTGTCGCCAAATCCACCATTGGCTCATATTTAGAATCCGCCTGTTTCAAGCGGAAATCATCTTCATTTTTCATAATTTTATTATACCAAGATGCGAGTACGATTGGCAAGAAATGATGAAAATTGCCACTTAGCTCTTTGTGCTTCAGCATATAAGCCAATGGACAGCGGAGTGCTGAAAGCACGTAGATAGGAAAAGACGGAAATGCGCTTTGCCCATTGGAAACGTTTGTCTATTTTCCTGAGTTTTAAGCAGTCGAACTCAATTACAAGATGTGAGTATGATTAGCAAAAAATGATAAAAAAATATGGGTAACACCAGAAATTCTCTGTGATAGTTGACCTATTCATAACCTCAAAAAGCTATCATGATTTCAATTTCATCTTAATCGTGTATGCTGCACCTAACATTCCTGCATCATTTTGCAGACCAGCAGGTTTGATTTCTGTCAGAAGACCTTGATTTTTTATCCGACTCAGTCCAAAATGTCGCTCAATCAACTCACTCCATTTTGCTTGAAGCCTCTTGATGAAGTAGTCATTTGCCGAGATTCCACCGCCAATCAAGATGACCTCTGGGTCAAAACAAGCCGTCAAATTCATTAGATTGACCGTAAGGTCACACAAAAATTGCTCAAAGACAATGCCTGCGACTTTATCGCCTGATTCCGCCAAATCTACGACTTCTTTTGCCTCAAGTAGTGGTGTGAAATTGTTATGCGTGATGGACTTTTGCGCTTCGTTGTAAGTCCGTAAAAGTCCCATGACAGCTGCTGCTTTGAAGTTTTGTGAAACATCTTCAAGCTCACCAACCGCTGTGATACCGCTTGTCAGTGCCCAACCAAATTCGCCTGCAATGCCATGCCCGCCACGATAAATCTGGTTATTGATGACAATGCCGCCACCAATACCTGTACCAAGCGCCATCACCATGTAATCAGAATAATTCTTCCCAGCACCAAGCCACTTTTCAGCAATGGCAGCTGCATTCGCGTCATTTTCCACCACTACGGGTAAGTCTGTCAGTGCTGACAGCTTTTTACGCAAAGGCAGACCATACATTTTGGTCAGTCCACCAAAATTGACCATGACTCCGTCTTTATTGGGCGTGCCTGGCGCTGAAACACCGATGCCCGCAAGTTCAAACCGTGCTGACAGACTTTTTGTTGTTTCTGTCAGTGCTGACAGAAACGGTTTTTCTTCATCAGGCGTCGGAAATTTTCCTTTTTCCAAGATTTCGCCGTCATCAGCGACCACGCCATATTTGACAAAAGTTCCGCCGATGTCAAATGCTAAATACATCTTTTCTTCTCCTTTTCAGATGTGAGTGGCGCTCGTCCAAAAGCGTAACGATTTAGGAAAATGTGGTTCTGTGTGAGACACAGGTTCCATTTTATCTAATCACCTAGCTTTTAGCGCACCGAACTCAATTTTCAGATGTGAGCCCAACTGCTTTGAAAGGTTGAAAAATGCCACTTGGCTCTTTGTGCGAAAGCAGTATAGCTTCGCATGACCCTAGGACATTTGTCCGTTTGCTTAGGGACTAAAGTCCCAAGAGCAAAAGGCATTGGCTGTAAGCTGCTAAAGTAGCCACGCCAAATGGCAATCCAATGGACAGCGTAGTAGTCACACTACGGAGATAAGATAATGTGGAAATGGTTATCGTCCATTGAAACATTTTATCTTTTTTCACTCCTTTCAACGAGAGCGAACTCATTTTTTGTAATATTTTTCGACTTCTAGCAACAACTTTCTGAGTTCATCAAGCTTTAAATCTGAAAAATTCCGAAAGCTAAAGTTATTTTTCTTGCCAACTTTGCATTCTCCAAGCTTACCAATATAATCGTCAATCGGCACCTCGCTCCAAATGTAAACACTGATATAGTTTTTTTGAAGCGCCACCCCAATCATTGGCCACTCAACTTTTCTAGCTTTCCGGTCTAGATAAAAAGTCTCACCATAGCCAAGCAATTTCACACGCATTCCACTTGCGCCGATAGGTGTCCCAGCGTGAAAATAAGCATTCAAATCTGGTGCGACCTCCTTGATAAGCTGGTCAAATTGCAATAAATCTGACTTCCGTTGAAGGTCAAAGTTAAAATAATCTTCGCTAGAATTTACCTCGACTTTGAACACTTATACTGCTTTCTCCATTCCAAGATGTAAGTCTGAACTCAATTCCAAGCCATTATGTTCAATTATATCATGATACCAAACAAAAGAATCTTTCTTGCTGCGCGCAAGCGTGCCATTGCCCTGATTGTCCTTGTCCACATAAATCATGCCGTAGCGCTTTTCCATCTCGCCAGATCCAAAGCTGACAAGGTCAATGATTCCCCAAGGCGTATAGCCCATCAGTTCAACGCCATCCTCATTAATGGCTTTCTCCATCTGCTCAATATGCGCTCGCAGATAGTCAATCCGGTAATCATCATGCACACTACCGTCTGATTCTTTCTTATCATAAGCGCCAAAACCATTTTCCACGATAAATAATGGTTTTTCATAGCGCTCATAAACCGCGTTCAGCACATAACGTAAGCCGACAGGGTCAATCTGCCAGCCCCAGTCACTTGCTTTGATGTAAGGATTTTTAGTCATTTTTGCCGCTGGAAAATCAGGAATCATTTGTCCATCAAGCTCCACAATCGTCGTCTCAGCATTTGACATATAGTAAGAAAAGCCGATATAGTCCACCGTTCCATCCTGTAAAGCCTGCAATTCATCAGCTGAATAATCAATTTGATAACCTTGCTTTTCCCAGTATTTTAAAGTATAGCGCGGAATGTGCCCACGCGCATGAATATCACTGTAAAAATAGCGTCGTTCCATGACCTTGACAGCAGCCATTGCATCTAGCGGACTGCAAGAATAAGCATAAACCGGCACATAAGCCATCATGCAGCCGATTTGAAAATCAGGATTAATCTCATGACCCAACTTCACGACCTTTGCTGAGGCAATTAATTCATTCAAAGCCGCTTGAAAGACAACCTCTTCTTTATTTTCATCATCAGCAATCTTCACCGCTGAATTTGTCCAAACATGAAGCTCCGACTGTCCATCAGCTTGGTTATTGATTTCGTTGAAGGTCATCCAATACTTGACTTTGTGCTGATAACGGCGCATCACCACATCCGCATATTTGACAAAAAAATCAATCAATTTTTTATTGCGAAAACCACCATATTCAGTATAAAGATGATAGGGAATCTCAAAATGCGACAGTGTAATCACAGGCTCAATCCCATTTGCCAACAATTCATCAAACAAATCATCATAAAACTGCAAGCCAGCTTCATTTGGAAATTCATCATCGCCATTTGGAAAAATTCGACTCCATGAAATTGACGTCCGAAACACCTTTAACCCAGCTCCTGAAAGAGTTTGATGTCCTCTTTATAATGATGATAAAAATCAATCGCCTTATGATTAGGATAATATTTGCCACTGACAACACCGTCAGTAATTTCACGCGCAACGCCATTGCTACCGGCCGTCATGACGTCCGCACAAGATAACCCGCGCCCATCCTCATCATAAGCACCCTCAATCTGGTGCGCTGCCACGGCTCCGCCCAGAGAAAATTCTTTGGAAATTCTTTTTTCATTTTACCACCTCAATCTCGCCAATAACGGCGATCAAATCATTGATATAAAACCGCACTTCCCCGTTTTCAAGCCGTTTTTCACCCTGATGCTCCACGTATGATAAGCTGTCAGTGCTGACAGAAAATTCAACCCGTTTCGCTTCGCCTTTTTTAAGTGGAATTCGCTTGAAATCAAGCAATTCGCGCACGGGGCGCACGAGGTTTGACACAGGATCTTCCATGAAAAGCAAAAGACTTTCTGCCGTGTCATACTCACTCAGATTTGTAAGCGTTAAACTCAAGGAAATCGGCTGCTCGTCAGTGATGACAGGTGACGAGACTACGATATTTTCGTACGACACCTGACCATAACGCAGCCCGTGCCCAAAACTAAACAACGGCCCAATCGGTAAATCTTGATAACGACTGCTGTAAGTGCTGTCATTGGCAGGCCTACCAGAGCGCAGCTCGTTATAGCGCAGCGGCACTTGGCTGCTAACCCGTGGAAAACTCATCGGCAAGCGACCTGTTGGACTGTCAAGACCAAGGACCAGCTCTGCAATCGCTGAGCCTGCTTCATTGCCCAAATACCAAGTCCACAAAAGCGCATCTAAATCATCAATCACAGCACCAAGTGCAAGCGGACGACCCGCAAAGCCCAGTCCAATCACTTTCTTACCCAAAGCTTTTAGGTCAAAAATCAAAGATTGCTGCGCGCTTGATAGCTCCAGATTCGCTGACGAATGTCCCTCACCAGACTGATCCCAAGCCTCACCAAGCGTGACCAACACGCTGTCAGCACTGACAAGCACATCCTCTGGCACCTCATCAAGAAATTCATACGCAAAAACCCGGTCAGCATGCTGACGGAAACCATTTTCCACAGAAATCGTCTCTGAGCGCTTGCCCTTGCAGTTCCAGTTTCCCAGCAGCGCCTGCGTTTTGGCAAAAGGTCCGATGATCAGCACTGGATCAGCCGCTGACAAAGGCAAGATTTCATTATCATTTTTTAGCAAAACACAGCTTTTCTTTGCAGCGGTTTTGGCAGCGCTGACAAGCTCGTCAGAGCGTACCACATCAGCTTCTACACTACTGTCAGCATAGGGCTGCTCAAACAAGCCTAATTCATTTTTAAGTTCAAGAATTTTCCAAACTGCATGGTCAATTTTCTCCAACAATTCAGGCGATTTCTCCGCGAGATTCGCACCATGTTTCAAAAAAGTATTTGAAACCATTTCAATCTCAATCCCAGCTTCAAGTGCCAAAAGTCCAGCTGCCGCGTCATCAGCTGCCACACCATGATTCGTCAGCTCTGACACCGCACCCCAGTCCGAAATCAGCAAATCATCAAAAGCAAAATGCCCACGTAAAATCTCTTCCAGTAGCCATTTAGATGCCGTTGCAGGCTCGCCATTGAGCGAATTAAACGATGCCATGACCATCCGCGGATTGGCTTTCAAAGCCAGCTCATAAGACTTCGCATAAAAGCCGAAAAACTCCTTCATACTCATATCCACGCTCGCATAATCTCGCCCAGCATCTGGCGCACCATAAGCCGCAAAATGCTTCAAACAAGCCACCACACCGTCAGGTGCGATTGTTCCGTTGCCAGAGCCTTGATATCCCTCAATCATCGCAGCGCCCATCAGCCCTGACAGCAGCGCATCCTCGCCAAAACTCTCCATGACACGCCCCATCTGCTATCTCGCACCACGTCTGTCATCGGCGAGAAATCCACCTGAATCCCAGAAGCACGCAGTTCTTGAGCGGTCAATCTCCCCACATCACGCAGCAAATCACGGTCAAACGAACTCGCAAGTCCCAGCGGAATCGGAAAAATCGTTCGATAACCATGAATCGCATCGTGCATAAACATCAAAGGAATCTTCAACCGACTCTTTGCCAAATAAGCGGACTGTACAGCATTAATCGCAGCAGTCCCAGAAACACCAAGCACAGAGCCAATCTGATAAATATTCTCCTGATTAAATCCCAAATCTTCCATCGAAGGTCCTGTAACTACCAATTCAGCAGCAAATTCAGCGCCCACAAAATGCTCCCCAGTCGTCTGTGTCATCTGACCCAACTTTTCAACCAAAGTCATTGACTGGAACAACTGTCGTAATCTCTTTTCATCCATCTTTACACCTCAAAACAATAAACGCTAGAACAATAACAGGAGGAAACCATTCATTCTAGCGCTTATCTTACACTTTTTTACTTTTTATCACCAGTCAGCTGAGCAGGGAGTTCTTTTCCTTGCCTCATCTCATCATAAAGAATACATCCAACCAGATGACTCGCGTCATCTCCCGAGACATCCGTTGATTTCAAATCAACCTCATACTCCCGACAACCCTCATGAACAAAAGCACAGCGATCAGCAAAAGGACAACCAGCACCCAAAGTCGCCATATCAGGTGGCGTGCCAGGAATCCCACCCAGTTCTCGTCTTGGTCCATGCAAAGGTGGAAATGAATTAATCAAACCACGCGTATAAGGATGTCTTGCGTGTGCATACAAATCCAGCGCAGGTCCATCTTCAATAATCTGACCCGCATACATAATCGCAATTCGATCCGCAATCTCAATCAGCAAAGACATATCATGCGTGATAAAAATAACCGCAAATCCTAGTTTCTTACGCAACTCCGTAATCTGCTCCACAATCTGCCTTTGCATGACCACATCAAGCGCTGTCGTCGGCTCATCCATGATCAAAACTTTAGGTTCTAGCGCCAAAGCCATCGCAATCATGACCCGTTGGCGCATCCCACCTGAAAGTTGATGAGGAAAAGATTCCAAACGGTCAGGAGAAATACCCACCATTTCCATGAGTTCGACCGCACGCTTTTGCAGTTGCGCTTTGTCCCAATCTGGACGGTGTGCCTGTATGGCATCCTTAATTTGCCGTCCCACCTTATACACAGGGTTGAGCGAATTCATTGCCCCTTGAAAAACGACCGCTTCATCAACCCAGCGTTGTTCGCGTAGCTCTTTATCCGTCATTTTCAGCAAATCGCGCCGTTCACCATTGACCCCTTTTATCCAAACTTCGCCAGTCGTAATCAATCCAGGCGGAGGTAACAAACGCGTCGCACCGTAAACCAAAGTTGATTTCCCACAGCCTGATTCACCAGCCAAGCCTAAGACTTCACCCTCATGCAAGGTCAAGCTGACCCCACGCAAAACGTGTGCCGCATCATCTGTATAACCATAATCCACACTCAAATTCTTAATTTCAAGTACAGGCTCTGCCTTTGAAAAATCTGTCATGATTTTACCTCCTGTTCTTTGATGACACGTCCTCTATCATCATGATTATGATTAGCAATTGGTGTAAAACCAACACGTGGACGAATACCACGTTTCTTCAAAATTTTCGCATTCATACCCGTATTACGCAAGCGTGGATTGACAAATTCATCAATACCAAAATTAATCAAAGCAAGACTCATACCAAGAAATGCCACACAAAGCCCAGCAGGCGCATACCACCACCATTGTCCAGAAGTAAAGGCACCATTATTTTGCGCATAATAAAGCACTGTTCCCCAAGACCAATCTGAAGGTGGTATAATCCCAATATAAGATAAAGTCACAAGTGACATAATCGCAGCCGTTACCGTTCCAATAAAAGTTGAAGCCAAAATCGCGGTCAAATTTGGCAAAATCTCAAAGATAATAATACGCCAACGTGACTCGCCAGAAGCACGCGCCGCCTCAACAAAATCTCTTGTCCGCAAAGACATCGTTTGTGAGCGCAATACCCGCGCACCCCATGCCCAACCAGTAAAGGAAATGACCAGTACAATCGCACCAAGACCCGCATTTTGCATCGTCCCCATGATAATAATAATCAAAGGTAAGCCAGGAATGACAAGAAAAATATTCGTCAGCATTGACAAACCTTCATCTCCCCAACCAGATAGAAAACCAGCTGACACACCAATAACTGCAGCCAATACCGTTGCAATCACACCCGTAGATAAACTTACAACCATGACCCCACGTGTTCCGATAACTAATTGTGAGAAAATATCTTGTCCCACATTGGTTGTTCCCAAAAAATGTTGCATCGACGGTGCAGCATTTGACAAAGGAGATGTTTTATTTGGGTCAAATGGTGCAAGTATTGGTCCAAAAATTGCGACCAAGATAAAGAAAGCAAAGATACTTAAACCGATGATTGACTTAGTGTTGCGTAAGAAAACCATATGCTGTTTTTTTGCCACTTTTGGCTCTGATGTTTGTTTTACTTCAGACATTTTACCCCTCCTTTCGCGTCCGTGGGTCAAGAAACGCATAAACCACATCTGCCACAATATTTGCCAATAAAACCGACATTGTAATCACAAGAAAAATTCCTTGCATCAACGGATAGTCGTGATTATTTGTTGCTTGAAGCAAGCGATAGCCAATCCCTTGATAATTAAAAACTTGTTCCATAACCAAAGTCCCAGAAACCACAAAACCAAGTGATAAAGCAAACCCAGAAATTTGTGGCAAAATCGCATTTCTTGAAGCATAGCGAAACATCACCACTGATTCTCTCAATCCTTTAGCATGAGCTACTGTTACGTAGTCTTCTGAAGAAACCGTGACCATCATATTACGCATTCCAAGAATCCATCCGGCCATTGAACTTAAAACAATTGTCAAAGCTGGTAAGAATCCATAATACGCTACTGAAGAAATGAATGCCCCATTCAGACCTGGAACAGCATCAATTGAGTACGAACCTCCTTGAGGGAACCATTGTAATGCTGTCGCAAAAATCGCAATCGCCATTAATCCAATCCAAAAATAAGGAACAGATGAAAAGAAAGTTGTAATAGGAATCAAAGCATCCCATTTTGTTCCACGACGCCAACCAAGAATAATACCAATTGTTGTCCCAATCACAAAAGCAATAATCGTTGCCAATCCAACCAAACCAATCGTCCAAGGTAGCGATTGAGCAATAATTGTAGAAACTTTTGTCGGGTAAGCTTGTAGTGATACACCGAGATTACCGTGAAAAAGTTTGACCCAATAATCAATATATTGTTGCCAAAGCGTTTCATGAGAATCCATTCCAAAAAGTTTACGCAATGAATTAACCGCGTCAACTGAAATTTGTCCCTGATAACGTGCGATTAATGCTTGTACAGGGTCTCCAGGCATAAGTCTAGGAATAAAGAAATTCAACGTTACTGCTGCCCATGCCGTTACGATATAAAAAACCGCACGACGAATGAAAAATTTCATGAGTTAGTCTCCTTATTTTGAGCAATTTTTTCTTTGACTTCATCAGGTAACTCCATATCATGGATTGTTTTAAGTTCACCCTTATCTCCGATATTGACCATCGCTTCAGGATTGTCCGTATAAAGCCAACACGCCACTTCTTGACCTGTGGCGGCTCTGACAGTTGGTGGTACCTCACGCGCACAAAGTTCCGTAGCAAACGGACAACGCGTCCGAAATCTGCAACCTGATGGTGGGTCAATCAAACTTGGCGCTTCACCATGTGCCTCGCCCCGCAGGGCATTTAGCGCATCAGGGTCAGGTGCCGAGTTGACCAACAAATCCGTATAAGGATGCGCTGGATGTTGTGTGACCATCTCAGATGGGCCACGCTCTATGACGCGCCCTGCGTACATGACCAAAGTCTCATCAGCAAAATATCGAGCTGAAGCCACGTCATGCGTAATATACAAAATTGCAATGCCTTCATTGTCACGCAAATCTTTAAGTAAATTAAGAATCCCTAGGCGAATCGACACATCTAGCATAGAGATTGGTTCATCAGCAAGTAACACTTTAGGGTCCGCAGCCAAAGCACGTGCAATAGAAACCCGTTGACGTTGCCCTCCTGAAAGTTCATGAGGAAATTTATCAATATATCGCTCCGCTGGTGTTAATTTTACTCTCTGGAGTAATTCAATCACGGCTTCTTCTAACTTTTTACCACGTAATCCCTTTTTGTGAATCTGTAAAGCACGTCCAAGAATATAGCGAATCGTATGTACGGCATTCAATGAACCAAAAGGGTCTTGAAAAATCATTTGTACTTGATTGGTATATTCACGAAACCCCTTTCCTGATTTTGCCTTAACTGGCTGTCCATTAAGCTCAATCGTACCACTCGTAATCGGCACAAGTTGGCTTAATAATTTTGCGATAGTAGATTTACCAGAGCCAGACTCTCCCACAAGAGCAACCACCTGACCTGCGTACAAATCAAGGCTGACATCATCTGTTGCGTGTACAACCTTATCACGTTTAATTCCACCAACTGGAAAGTGCTTGACAATATGTTTAGCACTCAAAACTGGAATTTCATTTTTATTATTTTCAGTATTTGACAATGTTTCACTCCTTTCACAAGCTAGTAAAGAAAGGGCTCAAAAGAACCCTTTTCTCTACTCCTTTTAGCCTTTAATTTGACGCTGGTTTTAGCTTAGTTAAAACTAAGGTTTCAGCAGGCGTTGTCATATTGATATCTGTATATGGATTTTCTTTCGTTGGCCATCCTGTGTAGTATCTTTCTGTATAATTTCCCCAAACTGGAACTTCAAGTACAGGAATAACTGGAACTTGTTCTACATATACCTTTTGAATCGTGGCAAGGTCTTTCGTTCTTTGTGCGTCAGAAGTTGCATTAGCATAATCTTTCAGAGCAGCCGAGGCTTCTGGATTTTGGAAACGACCAAAATTATAGGTTGCAACTTGTCCAAGTGGTTTGTAGAAAGATTGATCCATTGAATCAAGGTAGATGTTGTATGGAGTAAAGCCAGAATCTGTCCAGTGAAGCGCACCATCAAAGTTTCCCTTAGAAATTTGATCATTCCATGTATCATAAGATGGATTTTGAACTGTAACTTTTGCACCCAAAGATTCAATTTCAGAACCAATAAGTTGAAGTTCTGCATCATAGTCTGACCAACCTGCTGGGTCTGTCAACATGACTGTTACTGCATTACCTTTTGCATCCTTCAAACCATTCTTAGTCCCTACTCCTGTATAGCCAGCTTTTGTAAGAATTGTTTTTGCATCAGAAAGACTCGTCTTGAAAGTTTGTCCTGTATAATCTGACGAGATAAAATCTTTACCTGATTCTGGAAGCCCTGTAACGCTCGTAATTGGACTTGATGCACCTGTGGTTCCTTGTTGAGAAAGTTGTGCGCGGTCAATCACTGTTGATACTGCTTGACGGAAGCTAAGATTTGAGAAAGCTCCCTTAGCATCATTGGTAAATAACGTTGTGTTACCCAGTGTTGATGGATACCATGCTTTATTCGCTTTATTTTTTGCCAACCATGCTGTCTTGTAATTTGCGATATAAACAAAGCCGTGGTCAACTTGACCTGAAGTCATTGCATTTGTCAAAGATGTATTATCATTGTATTCAATATAGCGAATCGTTGGAACTTTAAGTTTTCCACCCCAATAATTTGGATTTGCAGTCAAAGTTACACCTTGAGTAGACCAAGATTTAAGGATATAAGGCCCTGTACCTACTGGCTTTTGGTCAGTCCACTTTGTTGCGTCTTGATTTTTCCAAATATGTTCTGGAATAATAAATTGTCCATAAATTGCACTTTGGTGAACATATTGATTTGAAGTAAAGTTAATCGTTACTGTATCACCAGATGTGGTAATATCTCCAAATGGGATAGATTGGCTATTCAAAGCTGGTGTTTTTTTCATAAGATTGAAAGTATAAGCGACATCTTCTGCAGTCAGTGGCTTTCCATCTGACCATTTCACACCTTTACGAATAGTAAATTTAACTTGGGTATAATCTGAGTTCCATTCCCATTTTGTGGCTAACCAACCTTGAGGTTTTTGAGTGGGGTCAACATCATTATATTGAACCAATGTTTCATAAATCGCATAACGGTAACCTTGCACTGAAGCTGCTGAGGTTCCTAAGAAGGGATTTGAGTTATTCGTTTGGGGACCATCTGGTTTACCAAATGTAAGCACATGTGAGGGTGCTGCAGTTTTGTTGCCACTAGCACTTGATGAGCCACAGGCAGCAAGTGTTGCAACGGCAAGGACAGATGCACTACCAAGTGCAACTTTTTTCCAAAGTTTCATTTTGTTTCCTCCTAATGAAAACAATTTTATTTTACAAATTAAAATACAAAGTCTAACTTCCATTTAGTATTCTCTTATCTATGATAAGAGAAAGGGCTAGCCCTTTGAATTTTGATTACGCTTACATTATATCTGTTTTTATTGTAGAGTCAATAGCTATATTACCTTTTGGGAGCGGTACCAAAAATACGGTACAATTTTATCTTAATACATACAAAAATAATAAAGATGTAAAAAATCGAGATTCATCAATCGCATTAACTAGCGATTCTGAACCTCGATTATTACAAAATCAAAATTTATTACTTACATTGTTCCGAAGGATAAATTGCTGTACCAGCTATTTTTCTTCCAAAATCATCTCAGATAATACTTCTATTATAAATATTGCTGGAATTTGGCTTGTTAAATCTCCATAAAGATTAATACGCCGTTCTTCTACTTTGTAGTTTATAGATATGTCGCTTATTCTCGCTAAAGTACTTTCATCATGTGGTGTAACGGATGCAATCAAAACCTTATCTTTATTTTTTACATGCTGCAATACCTCAAGTAGTTCCCCTGTCTCTCCCGAAATTGAAAAAACAATAATTAAACTATCTTGTGACTCTATGAGACGGGAATCTAAGGGATAGGTCATATCTGTCAATGCTGAAGCATTGAGGTTTAGTGTCGCAAACCTACGAGTTGCGTATCGGCAAATATTCCCGAAGCACCCAGACCAAAAAAAATAATACTATCAGCTTTTATCATCATTTCTGACAACTGACGACATTTTCCTATCAGCTCTGCAGGATAGTGACTTGCTGACAATAGGCGAAACATATCACTGTCAGCAGTTGATTTCATTTGCTGATTCTCAACAAACTCTTGAAAATTATAATACGAATCGTAACCTAATTTATGAATCAATCTCATGACACTAGATGAGCCAGCATGAGCCTCCAACGCGATATCTCTGACATGCATATAGGGAATTTTCTCAAAATTATCACGTAAATAATTATAGATTGATTTCTCAGTCTCCGTTAATTTTTTAAAATCTACTTTCCCTAAAAATGCCATTTTTTTATTGCTCCTTTGAAGTAATTATTTCAATTTCTAAGGGTGTTCTAAATCCATGCTAGTTTATCCATCCCACTTCACCGTTCAGCTATGCAATATAGTCGCTTAGTCAGGGCAAAACATTATTTTTGAAAGCCCTTCAATTTTTAAGGTTTAATACGATTAATCATTCGTGGGAATGGAATAGCTTCACGAATATGTTCTGTACCTGCCGCAAAAGTGACCATTCTCTCAAGACCGAGTCCAAAACCTGCGTGTGGTACTGAACCAAATTTACGAAGCTCCAAGTACCATTCGTAGTCTGCTGGATCTAGACCAAAGTCAGCAATTTTCTGAAGCAACAAATCATAATCTGTCTCACGCTCAGAACCACCGATAATCTCTCCATAACCTTCTGGTGCAAGCAAATCGGCACAGAGGACACGTTCAGGATTACCAGGTACTGGACGCATATAAAAGGCCTTGAAGCTTGCTGGATAATTAATCACAAAGGTTGGGACACCATAAAAGTTTGACAACCAAGTTTCGTGTGGAGAACCAAAATCATCACCATGCTCTACGTGCTCATAGTCTGTGTCTTCATCGTGTTCGTGTGCTTGCAGTAAATCTATCGCATCATCGTAAGATACTCTCATAAATGGCGTATCAATATATTTTTGTAAAAGACTGGTATCACGTTCTAGTGTTTCTAACGCATAAGCTGCATTATCCAAAACACCTTGTAACAAGGCTTTGACATAGGCTTCTTGAATATCCAAAGATTCATCATGTGTCACAAAAGGATACTCAGCATCCATCATCCAAAACTCTGTTAAGTGACGACGAGTCTTAGATTTTTCTGCACGGAAAACAGGACCAAAGTCAAAAACGCGACCAAGTGCCATGGCACCAGCTTCGAGATAAAGTTGTCCAGATTGGCTTAAAAATGCAGGATTGCCAAAGTAGTCTGTTTCAAAAAGTTCTGTCGTATTTTCAGCCGCATTACCTGAAAGAATCGGAGAATCAAACTTGATAAAACCATTTTTAGCAAAGAAATCATAGCTCGCATAGATGATGGCATTGCGGATTTGCATAATCGCCATTTGACGTTTTGAACGCAACCAAAGATGACGATTATCTAATAAAAACTCAACTCCATGCTCTTTTGGCGTGATTGGATAATCTTGTGAAGTTCCTATGACTTCAAGGTCAGTCACATCCAGTTCATAGCCAAATTTTGAGCGAACATCTTCTTTAACTACGCCTGTCACGTAAACAGAAGTTTCTTGGGACAAGTGTTTGATTGCATCAAACTTGGCAACTCCAATTTCTTCGCCATATTTTTCTATCATGTTTGGCTTAAATACTACTGCTTGGAAAAAAGCAGTCCCATCACGCAGCTGGAGAAATTGAAGTTTTCCTTTACCGGATTTGTCAGCAACCCAAGCACCGATTTTTACTGTTTCACCGATGTGTTTTTTCACATCAATGATTGAAATTAAGTCTTTCATAAATAAGTCCTTCTATAATTTTTGATTGATTCTAGTGTGTGATAAAAATAGTGTACTAATGCGCCCAAAGATAAAATTATCAGAATAAGCTTTGTGATAAATTGGGGAACAATCAAGGCAAATATTCCGACAATAATCGCAAATCCAAGCACAATAAGTGTTCGAAAAATACCTTGAATCCAAAATCTTTTCTTGCTTTTTCCTTGTTTTGTCGCTCCAAACAAAGTTTGAATGATAATGTCTCCAAATAAATCAGCGAACAATTCAGTCATTAGTACAATTCCTCTTCTGAGAATTTTTCTAACCAAATTTCTTTTAGGATTTTTAAATCCTCTTTAAATGCTTGAGTGCTTTGAAGTTCATCTTTTTTGAGTTCTTCTAAAACTTCGAATTCAAAAGCTGCAGTTTTTGCATCTTTTTCGATGGCATAAGGTAAGCCATTCCCCGTTTTTCTTGCAAACTCAAAACGATTTTTTGCCCCTCCTAAATCAGGTGCAATATCAATATATTTTTTACCTGTGCTTAGGTTTTTGTAGACTACAATGCCGCCAATTTTTTCTGCAAGCTTGTAGGATTTTTTTGCTTCATTTTTATCAAGCATCCATCCACTCCTTAATCCGCCTTACTGCTTCTTCTAGAGTTTCTAAATCTGTTGAATAGCTCAAACGAACATTTTCTTTGGCACCAAAACCAGCGCCTGTTACAAGTGCTACACCTGCTTCTTCAAGAATTGCTGTAGTAAACGCGGTCACATCATCATAGCCTTTAATTTTCATCGCTTCTAGCACTTTAGGAAAGAGATAGAATGCACCACTAGGTTTAACGACTTCAAAACCAGAAATTTCTGCAAGTTTTGGATAAATCACATTTAGTCGTTCTTCAAAAGCGGCGTGCATTTTCTTAAAGTCCTCATCTGCTCCAGAAAAAGCTTCGATAGCTGCATATTGCGCAACGGCTGTAGGATTAGACGTCGTTTGACTTGCGATTTTAGTCATTGCACTAATAATTTCTGAATCTCCAACAGCAACACCGATTCGCCAGCCCGTCATCGCATAGGTTTTTGATGCTCCGTTGATAACCATTGTACGCTCCCGAATTTTATCTGAAAGACTAGATATCGCTGTAAATTCCGCACCATTATAAACTAATTGATGGTAGATATCATCTGCTAAAATCAATAAATCATTTGCAACTGCCCATTCTCCAATATGTTTTAACTCTTCTTTGGAATAAACCATTCCTGTCGGATTGGACGGAGAGTTGAGTAGCAAAATTTTAGTTTTATTCGTTTTGGCAGCTTCTAGTTGCTCAACTGTGACTTTAAAATGATTCTCTTGTTGAGCCTTTACAATGACAGGCTTACCTCCCGCCATTTTAACTTGGTCTACATAGGAAACCCAATAAGGTGCAGGAATAATCACTTCATCATCAGGGTCTAGCGTTGCCATAAAGTAGGTATAGAGTGCAAATTTTGCTCCAGTAGTAATCAAAATTTCTTTTTTGTCAATCTCATAACCATAAAATCTCTGCCAATAACCTTGCACTGCAGTTTTAAGTTCAGGTAATCCTCCTGCTTGTGTATAAAAACTCGCCTTACCATTTTCTATTGCAGCAATTGCTGCTTCTCCAATTTTTTTAGGTGTTGGAAAGTCAGGCTGACCTAGTGTAAGGTCTATAATATCTCTACCTTGAGCTTTTAATTCCTTTGCACGATTTGCTGCCGCTAAGGTTACAGATTCATCCATTTTTAATACAAAATCAGAACATTTTTTCATAATTCCTCCGATAATTTAACTTTCATCTCAAAAATAAAGCACAAATAATCTAGTCTATAAGAACTTTTCCTGATTTAAAATCATACACTTTGAAGCCATTACTATTATTTACTTCCCAAGCTGGTTTATTTTTATAAAGTGCAAGCACGACAGACTTTGTATTCTTTGTTGCTAATGTTGATGGAGAAACGCCTTCGTTGAGATTTACAACGGTTATTGTACCCGCTTTCTTTGGTATTAGAACACCAATCTCTTTGTTATCTTTATCAATTCCGACAATAGAATAAGTCGTTGTATCTGTCGTTGCGATGTCAAATGCTTCGGGAGTCTTTAAATCGGTTTTTTTCTTGGCAATTGTAATAGCCTGTGCTCGCATTGAATGGTAAGGATTCATACTTTTCCAAAAGAAAAGAGCGGTGGCAAGATAAATCGCTAAGATTACTGTCAATATCCCTATAATAATCTGCGAATGACGAGTCATTTTTCGCTTTTTCATGTATTTTTTCCCTCAAAATCCAATCTGTCAGTGCTGACAGACGAATTTATCAAAGCAAGTGCCATGCTATCTCCGCCTTGCGGCTACGCTGTCGCTGCACCACGGGTATCCATTCGCTCTAAACTGCTAAAGAGCAGCAAGGCAAATGGTTCGCTAAGGCGCTACGTGCTTCGCACGCCGTTCTACGAACGGTCTCCGCAACTTCGTTGCTCCGCTGTCCATTTGCTTAACTGCTAAAGCAGCAAGAGCAAAAGGCAAAGCGCCTAGTCGCAATCGGAATCCCTCTTAACTACCTAGGTGTAACAACTAGCATATCCGTAAGTTGCTAAAGCAACAACGGCTATCCTATCTTAGATCGGAGATAAAGCAGCACTATGCTTCGAAGTTCGTCCGACTGCCCTAGGGCGTTAGTGCTTTAGCACTTAGGCTTCTGGGACAGGGTGACCTCATATCAAAGATGTGAGGTTGTACCCTAAATTCAGTGGTGAGTTGCCCTTTTATCAGTCGCTTTGCCTTTTGCTTAGCAGCGAAGATAGCGACTAGAGAAAATGGACAAATGTTTTATGAAAATCCCACTGAATAAGTCTTGACTTCATTTTTGTTCAACTATTTTTTATTATATCAAAAATTTTCTGATTTCGCTGATAGCATCGTGTAAGCCAAATTTTTTGACTGGTAGCGCTCCTGCCAAATTTTTACGCATTTTTTTTGCATAAGATTTTCCTGACAAACGCTTATCAAGAACTATAATACTCGAATATTGATTTTTTCTGCGATTGACTCTTCCCAATGCTTGTCGTAGCTTGAGTGTTGCCATCGGAACATTAAAATCATAAAAAGGATTCTCAAATTTTGCAGCATATTTTTTTGTCAAAATATCATCTGGTGTTGCGAAAGGAAGCCTTGGAATGACTAACAGCAAGCGGTTTTGTTTGTCAAAATCTACTCCCTCCCAAAATGAACCCAAGCCAAGTAAAATTTTACTTTCACCTTTATCAAATTTTTTCTTGAGTTGTGCAGGTGTACCATTGATTTCTTGAGCCAAAATATTGAAACCATCTGCAGACAGTTTTTCCGCGACAAAAGTCAATGAAATTTTGGAAGTAAAGAGTACAATAATTGGCAAATTAAGCGTTGCAAGTTCTTCAATAGTGGCTGCCGTGTAATTTGAGTAATCAACGACACTAGTATTCTTGACATTGGGACCATCAGTAAGTGCAAATAATTCTTGATTTTTCGCTTGTTCTCCCTCAATTTTGAAGAAACGATAGTCATCAAATCCTAATAAATCAGGAAAAGACGGCTTATCTTTTGACAGCGACAAGGTTGCGCCGAGCATAAATAGCTTTGTCTCTTTTGGGATAAGCTTACTGAAGTTATAAAAATCTTGTTTGCTTGCAAAAATTTTGTCATTTTCGCGCCAAATAATGCTATTTGGTACTGACAGAATTTCTGTCAGTGCTGACAGCTTTAATTCTTCCGAATCTATTTTTATTTTTTCTAAATTTAGCTCTTTTTTATTGAGTTGAAAGACTAGACTTTCTTCTAGGCGCTTAATCAACTGTGGATTTTCTGAATTTTCAATGTCTATCTTGATGAGCTCGTCAGTAATTTTGACAGACTGTTGACCTGCATTTTCCATAATCGGAAAAAGTTGCTGCGCTTCATCGACAACTAGAATGCGATCTTCAAGAAAGTTTTCCGGATAATCAGCAAGACGCTCAACAAGATAGGCATGATTGACGACTTCTACTTGGGAAACTTTTGCTTTTTCTTGCGCTCGTAGCCAGAAATCTTGCTCATAATGAAATTGCTTGGTATTAATAGATCCATCATGACTGATTGCAGCAAAATATTCAGCGTTTGTCATGACTTTTGATAGCTCGTCAAGCTCTCCTGTGGTCGTTTCAGTAAGCCAGACCAACACTTTCATTTTGAAAATCTCAAAATTTTTCCCATCTGTATTATTGAGCAAGAGTTTTGAGAATTTATGAAGTGAAATATAATTTCTTGTCCCTATAATTTTGGACATTTTTATGCCAAATGTGTGTTCCAACTTTGGTCCGACGTCTCGGAGCAACTGACTTTGTAAAACTTTTGTCGCTGTGGAAATGACCACTTTTTTATCTGCCATGAGCAGCGGAAGCAGGTAACCATAGGTTTTTCCCATTCCTGTAGGCGCTTCAATGAAAGTCGCTTGTGGAAATGCCAATTCGGCTTCCATTATTTCTGACAATTTTACTTGTTTTTCACGTACTGACAGCTCTAGTTTACTGATATTTTCTGAAAAACTTGCTGACAGATTGTTGTCAGTGCTGACAGAAATTTTGTCAGTAAATTTTTTCGTTGCAATATTGTGAACAAGTGTTATTCCATCGGGATGTAGCGCTGTCTTGGTTAATTGTTCTTGCAAGAAGAGTTTACTTTCATAAAGCAAGTTGTCTGAATGTCGAAGTAATTCTTCCAAGCTTGCTCTTGGCAATTTTTGAATTTTGTTTTCTATTTTTAATAAAAGTTCGGCTGTTGCATACGCATCAGAGAGTGCTGCATGAGGATGCTCATGAGAAAGATTTAATTTTTCGCTTAGACTTTCCAGACCATATTTTTCAAAAGTAGGATAGAAAACACGAGCTAAATCAACGGTATCAATCCGTGGCATTGGAGGAAATTCTAAACCAATGTTTAGAAAACTCTTTTCCAAAAGTCCATAATCAAACTTTGCATTGTGGGCAACAAAGATACAATCTTCTAAAACTTTTCTCACTTTTGATGCAACTTTTGAAAAATCCGGTGCCAAACTCAAACGTTCATCTGACAGCCCTGTCAGCTCACTAATCCTTGGCATAAGCAACTCATGAGGATTAACATCCGTTGCATAAGTTCCAATAATCGCACCATCTTCAACCAGCGCAATCCCAACCTGTATAATCTTATTTTCACTACTATGAGCATCGGTCGCTTCCAGATCCACCACAGCATATCGAGTCATATTTCTCACCCATTTCTTATCTTTTCTTAAAAGTCACTTTTGTCAGTACTGACAGAAGCACTTTTAGAAAATTCACTTTATCAATTATACCACAAACCGATTTTGGAACAGTTTTCTTTTTACAAATTGACAAAATTAGAGTAAAATTAAAATATAAAGAAGAAACAATTAGATTGAGTTTATCTTTCCGCCTTAAGTCCTGTTAATCCAAGATTATTTCTCTAGATTAGCTTCCTAGCTGTTATAGCTTGAGTTTTCAATACAACATTTAGTAAGAATCTAGTGACGGCGGAGATGATAAGACAGCCTGATTCAAGAATTTTGGTTCGTCCTGTCAAAGATAGCTCACATTTTGAAAAGGAGTCGCTTATGTTAGATAACTACAAAAAAATTCTCGTCGGACTTGATGGTTCAGTAGAAGCTACCAAAGCTTTTGACAAAGCTGTAGCAACTGCTCTTCGCAATGATGCCGAACTCGTCATCGCCAACATCATTGACCTTCGCGCCTTCCAATCCATCTCAGCCTATGACTCCGTAGTCGCTGATGACACGCATAAAGGGGCTGAAAACCTGATTCGTGACTTTGCTGATGATGCCCAAAAAGCAGGTGTTAAGAGTGTAAAAACTCGCGTTGAATTTGGTTCACCAAAAGTAATGCTTGGTCAAACACTTCCAAAAGAGGAAAATATTGACCTTATCGTCCTTGGTGCTACAGGTCTTTCTTACATCGAAAGAATTTTCATTGGTTCTGTTGCCGATTATATTATCAAAAATGCACCTTGCGATGTCCTTGTTGTTCGTCAATAATCTAATAAAATTTTACTCACTTACAAAAACTCTGTCAGCATACTGACAGAGTTTTTTTATTAATATCATCACTATTGAAGTGATTATTTCATTTATCCTCTTTGCTCACTGTTTTTATCCGTAATTTTTCTAGCAAAAGTTTATTAATTCCCTTAGGATTCTGAGCTTTGATAATAGCATAAGCATAGCTAAAACCGAATGGTTTAGGAGCATAAGCAATAAAACGTTCCTGCCAATCCGTCGGGGCAAATTTCTTCTTCGCCTGATAAAGTCCTTTAAAACCATATACACCATTCATATTTTCATAAATAAACTGCAAAAGTTGATTGGTCACAGAGTTGTCCTCAGAACCAATATTTGCAAGCGGACATAATCCCAAATTTCCCCATATAACACCCTCTGCACGCATTTTAGAAAAAGCTTCAAACATAATAATTTCCATTGTCCCATTTGGCGCATCAGAGAGTCTACGGGTTACATCAGCCATATAAGCTTTTCCACCTTCATAAGGGACAAAAACAACCATGGCAATCAGATTCCCCTTTGCATCTTTTGCATAAAAATATCGTCTTCTATGAGGACTATCAAGAGATAAATCTCCTAACATAAATCCAAGTTCAGCACCTTTTACTTTAAACCACTCTTTTGAAATGTGATTAAGTCCTTGCTCAATCTCCATCTCTCGTTTTACTAACGGCTGATATTCTTCCACAGTAATTCCCAACCGTCTCGCATGATTAATATTTGCTCGCGCCTTAGCTGCCTTCTTCCCCTTCATATCATAATTTGCTAGGCGAATACAAGCATCTTCTCCAATCTTAATCAATCCAAAACCAAAATCTTCGTAAGCGTGCCTCAGTTTCTCAGTAATATCAAGAAAAAGTAATTTCCAGCCATTCTTGTGTGCAAAACGAGTAATCTCGCCATAAACACAACAGCTTCTTCCTCTTTACAAATCATATCTCCACAAACAACCATCACATTATTAACAACCATGTAGGCAACCACACCGTTAATCATCTCACCAAAAAAATAATCCTTATCCTTCTCTAAAGCAAGATAAGCCATTGGATTTTGCCCATACTCATGAACTAAGTTTAAAACATGAGCGCGCTCACGCCCATTAACAATCGGATTGTAAACCAGAGGCTTCAAAATCAAAATAAAAGCAATAATTAAAGAAATCCAACTCATCGCAATCAGACTAACAGTATATAAAAAATTTTCATGCTGTATAAAATCAGCCCCATGAGTGTCCATTAAAAGTAAGAAACGCACAGAGTGTTTTAAAGCCAATAAAAAATCATCTGTCCCAGCATAATCTCTTCGCAAAAAAGTCAAACTCAAAATTGCATTGAACAAAGCCAGTCCAAAAGGAATCAAACTCAAACCAATCGCTCGCCAAGTTTCTCTCCGCTTAGGCACTCTTCTAAAGTCCTTAGCAGTAAACCCTAAAACAAAAAGTATAAATAAAGAAATTAAGGAAGATACGGAAAATAAGGTTCCAGTATAATAAAGATGCAAAGCAAACAGCATGGATTGACCAATCATCCCTAAAATCCAAGCAGAACGAACTCTACGATAAAGATTAACAGAAACTAATAACCCCAAAACTCCTACCGTAAAAGCAAGGAGACGGTGTGCCATAATCCCATAAGGAGCAATATAATTATAAAAACTTTGTGTCCTAGCTACTCCCAAAGGATGTAGATGCCAGATATAAAGTCCAGCCACACTCGTAAAACTCATTAAAACCGACAAAAAAATGGCTACATTTTGTAAAGTATTTCTCAAACGAAACATGATATTCTCTCTATTACTTAATTTATCGAAGGAAGTGCGTGCTATCTCCACCCTTCGGGCTACGCTGTCGATGCTCGCTAAGGCGCTACGTGCTTCGCACGCCGTTCTGAGAACGGTCTACGCAACTTCGTTGCGCCGCTGTCCGTTTGCTTAGCTGCTAAAGCAGCAAGAGCAAAAGGCAAAGCGCCTGGTCGCAACATCACTACCTCTTAGGTAGGAGATAAAGCAGCACTATCTTCGCTGCGTTACGCTGTCCATCCTCGCTAAGGTGCTACGTGCTTCGCACGCCGTTCTACGGACAGCGGAGCAACGAAGATAGCGACTAGAGAAAATGGACAAATGTTCTACGAAACTCCCGCTGAATAGTCTTGACTTCATTATAACTAAACCATTGTAAAAAGTACCAATGGTTTACGGTACTTCGTACCTATTCTAGCGCAAAAAGCACTTTAGCCCCTACTAATTCACTGCAAAACGACTACTAAAATGAACAAGTCTATTTTAATCTTATCAAAGCAAGCGTAAGCACCCTTTTAGCCTTGCACCAATGTATCTTTACCGAAAGTTGCAAGAGTAGCAAACGGGTTTAAAGATAAGCTTGCCTAATATAGTTTATCACGAAATAAGAAATATATAAAAACAAAAGAAGCTCGGGCCACATTACCCAAGCTTCTTCGACTTTAGCTCTCGCTAAAGTGAGGGAATTTTTACAATAAACTTGTAAACATTAGTTAAGCTACTTCACCACTATAACCCAACCGCTAGTCGCCAAGAAGTTACGACTGCATTATGGGGATGTAGATAATGGAGAAGCATTATATTTAAGTTTTATCCATTTCATAAAGGATAACTTAAATATTACTAAATTATAATACTTTTTTCTGACTATTTCAACAATTTAGTATATTCAAATAAACAAAAAAACATCCGTTAGCATTCTAACGGGTGTTTATAAGCAAATTATTTTGCAAGTGCAGCTTTAGCAGCATCAGCGAGTGCAGTAAATGCAGCGCTATCTGCGATTGCTAAGTCAGCAAGCATTTTACGGTTCACTTCAATATCAGCCAATTTCAAACCATGCATCAATTTGCTGTATGAAAGACCATTCATACGTGCAGCCGCATTGATACGTGCAATCCAAAGTTTACGGAAGTCGCGTTTCTTTTGACGGCGATCGCGGAATGCATAGTAGTAAGAGTTCATGACTTGCTCTTTAGCAGTCTTGAAGAGTTTATGTTTAGCTCCGTAATAACCTTTAGCGAGCTTCAAAATACGTTTACGGCGTTTGCGAGTTGCAACGCTACCTTTAACACGTGCCATGTGTGTTCTCCTTTAATTCTTAGTAGATTTTATATTCTGTCAGAAACGACAAATTTATTTCAAATTTTATGCTCTATGTAGTTATAGCAGATAGACCTACCTCACATAGAGTCTTTGATGAAAAGCTATGCCTTTCTTAATTTGCTTCTTATGTAGCAAATAATGCTTGCTTAACGCATAGTCGCAATCATACGTTTGATACGTTTGAAGTCTCCTTTAGAAACCATACGTGCTTTACGAAGTTGGCGACGTTGTTTTACAGTCTTACCGTGGAAACGGTGTGATGTGTAAGCACGGAAGCGTTTGAGACCGCCTGAACCTGTACGTTTGAAACGTTTAGCAGATGCACGGTGAGTTTTTTGTTTTGGCATTGTAATTCTCCTTAATTAAATATTGAAAGGCTAACCCTTCTTGATTGGTGCCAATGATATCCTTAACCCTTGTTTGAACAAGTGTTAGGAATCAGCAAATTTACTATTCTAGCAATACGAGCTATCCTATTTTTTAATAGGAGCAAGTTGTAAGAACATTTGGCGACCATCCATTTTGGCTCTTTGTTCAACTGTTGCAACTTCTTTCGTTGCTTCAGCAAACTTGTCCATAACTTGACGACCCACATCTTGGTGAGTAATCATCCGACCTTTAAATCGGATTGAAACCTTAACTTTATCCCTTTTTCAAGGAACTTAATCGCTTGGCGAAGTTTAGTATCAAAGTCGTTTTGGTCAATTACTGGCGATAAACGCACTTCTTTGACATTAACAACGGCTTGCTTTTTCTTTGCTTCTTTTTGCTTTTTCTTTTGCTCAAACATGAATTTTGTATAATCCATAATTTTTGCAACTGGCGGTTCTTGATTTGAAATCAAAACCAAGTCCATGTTAAGATTTTCGGCTTGCATAAGCGCTTCCGCAGTTGGTGTTACACCAAGCTGTTCACCCTCAGCGCCAATGAGACGAACCTCACGAGCACGGATTGCACCGTTCATCATAGGTTTTCTGTTGTCTTGTTTAGCTATGTTCGTTCTCCTTCTAAATAGTATCATTTAAGAAAAACAAAAGCGGAACGATAATCTCGCCCCGCTCATGAAAACATTCGTTTTTGAATAATTCCATTTGTTTGCCCAGTGCGATTTGCTCCTTAGGCGAGAAGCGGGTGCTTCTGCTTTTCAACTTTACTATTCTATCATATTCGTTTGGCTAGTGTCAAGTTACATTAACTTTTTTCTTGCTTTTTTGTGATATATTTCTTTTCCTTTTGGAAAATGTTATCTTCAACAAGAGATTTTTTCCCATATTTTGTATTTTTAATATCAAGTTCCATCATATAAATCGCCTCTTCGAGAAAACTTGCGTGTCGTTTTTGTAAATAACCAATTAACTGAGTGACACTATCAATTGAAAGATACTTATCAGCAATCCGTAAAGAAATAAGTGGAGGATGATTGAGTAAGTTCATTGATTTTTCATCAATTCTTGATAGCTCTTGTCTATATTCTTTTTGTCCCAAGGCAATCACTTGTGCTTCTCCAAACTTCTTCCACCAAATCATTCCTAAAATATAAACTAAGCTTTCAATTAAAAGGAGGATTATCAGTAAAATAGTCGGCACACTCCACATCCTACTAAATAGTATTGTAAATACCATAATAAGAGGAATCAAAAGCAAACTTGATAACTTACCAAAATTTGCTTTATACTTTGTTCTTTTTTGAATCATTTGATTAAGATTTTCTCTTTTTGTATGATTTTCTTCAAGCGCTTTGAGAGCATCTAATACACTATAACAGTAATTTAAATCGTCATACTTTGTGTCTTCCACTAGAATTGGCATTGCTTCCTCCTTTCTTTACAATTTTATGTTTTTTCAAACTTTAGGATTTTGGGTCTTCTTGACGAATGAGTTGAGCTAATGTTTTAATCATTCCATTTGGATTTTTGTAACCGTGTTTAAAGTAAAAATCGCTAAATTCAACATCTTCAATTGCTAGATTTTGTTGAATTGCTAATGAGATAAGATCAGCATAAATTGCGATTCCTTCAGCAGTTCCTTCAACTTGAACTCCTAAAATTTTATGTGTCTTTCTTTCATAAACTAGCCAAATATTAGTATATTCATCCGAGTTAAGAAAATCATTTCGATAATGAACCATACCACATTCAAAACCTTCTGCTTCGGCATTCTTTTTATTTAAACCTGTTGCACATAATGTTCGACCATCCAGATTCATACTATAGGTTCCTTCCGAAGGAATAATTTTTTGTTTTGGGCCTGCCAGATTAATTGCTGCAATTCCACCTTGCCGAATTGCTTCACTTGCGTGAGGGAGATAACGGCGACCCTTGACACGATTGACTTTTGAGGTGGCACAATCTCCAACAGCAAATACATCCTGATGACTTGTCTGCATATAATCGTCAACTTCTATTGCTCCCATATCGCCAAGTTCAACTTGATTGGCAAGAAGAAATGAATTGGGGCGAAAACCAACGGAATAAATGATTGCGTCTGCTTCAAATTTTTCGTAATGGTCTGTATAAAGGTTTAGAGCTGTTCCAGTTTCTTTGTTTTCTTCTTCACGAATGTCCACTGGAAATGTCGAGAGTTGGATATCAATTCCTTCTGACTGCATCAAAGCTTCAATGTTTCTAGCCGCAGGCTCATCCAAATATTTATCAAGTAAATAACTATGCGCTTGAATGAGAGTAATCTTTATCCCATGTGAAGCTAAAATACGTGAAAGCTCAACACCAATGAAACCTCCACCAACTACAATAATTCGTTTAGCTGTTTCAAATAAATATCTAATTCGCTTGGCATCTTCAATATTTTTCACAACAATCAAGCGCTCTTTAAATTCTCCACTAAACATTGGCAACAACGGATAAGAGCCTGTTGCTAAAACAAGCTTATCATAAGTCGCAGTTTCTACGTTATTGCTTTCCTCTTGTGTAAAAAATATTTGTTTAGTAAGTGTATCAATATTTCGTACAACAGACTGTGCTTTAACTTGAATTCCTTGTGCTTCTAGTTCCTTTATAGTGGTGTAGCCACCATTTTTTAGAATATCATTGTGCCCCATCAGGTAGAGTGGGATACTTTGTGAGATAAAGCTTATTTCTTTTTGTTTTTCATAAATTGTAATTTGTGCATCAGGAAATTCTTCTTTCGCCCTTCTAGCACAAGCAATCCCTGCGTGAGAACCCCAATAATAATCACTTTCATTTTTCTCATTCCTTTCTTTTGGTTCTCTGCGATAAAAGCTTAAACATCTTCTAACTAAGTTACTAACTTCAAGGGCTATTCAGCCCCTTTGCATTTATTCGCCATCGTGCTGTTGTGCTTCACTTCTTTCTTTTTTATCTTTTTCTTCTTTTTTACGCCGTGCCGCTAATAAAAACGCTGACGCAGTGAGAAGACCGCCCATTCCCACAAGATTTCCTGATTTATCTCCTGTTTGAGGGAGTTGATTTGCTTCTTCATTAGAGGTTGATATTATTTTTGTGGGTGCTTTTGTGGTGGTTTCTGCCTGTTCCGCCTGCAATTTTGTTTTTGCCCCCTTGACTGTCGGTACTATCATTCCTGTGGGTGGGACGGTTGTATTTACCTGTGGTACCACAACTTTAGGAATTGATGGCGTCGTATTTGTAGAGTTAGGGGTTTCTGATGGGATTGTTGTGGATTTATCATCCGATGAAGGTGCTGTGTCCGTGGGAGGAGTATCTACAGGAGATGAGGGCATTTCTGGAGTTGTTGGAGTATCTCCATCACTGCCATCTGGTAAAGTTGTTAGGGGTTGATTTGGCTCACTAGATGTTGAATTTGGTGATGCGGGAGGTGTTGTTGTTTCTGAAGAATTAGTTGGAGTGGAGGTATCAGGACTATTATTTGGTGCTGTGTTTGTTATTGATGGATTGATATAAGCAAAGTCTGCTCCGAGATTGTAATCTGCAAAACCATCTGTGGTTTTTACGACAATCATAAAATCAGCTGCTGTTGTTCCATCTGAATTTGTCAGATACCCTGCATATTGCACACCATTTACTGTGATTGGTGATGCGACATAGTTAGTATAAGGTGTTCCATCAACAGAGATATTAGCTTCTTGAAGCACTGCTTGAAAATTGTTATCCGTGACATTTCCATCAGAAGTCGTAACAGCTGAGTTTCCTGTAATTTTATGACCATCATAAGTATCTGACCAAATCGAATTCCAACTTGCCAATCCTGCATTTACTGAGGTCAAAGAATTATTTGATCCACCGCCACCTACTCCTACACCACGCTGAGTACCACTATAATTATTTGGAATATTTGTCTTACTGACAGCGGGAATATTACTGACAGAATCCTCCGTTGTTACTGACAAAGGCATCACAGTGCTGACAGCTTGTTGTGAGTTTTTCGTGTCTTCAATTGATACAGTGGCGGTTTCATCTTTAACGTAATCAATCTTGTATTGCTGGATAGCTTGGTCAACAATTCCAAAATTCATCGTGCTGTCAAAACGATCAGAAATACTTGTTCCTGTCAGTGAAATTTCTGTTCCATCTGCTGAAGTTAATACGGCATGATAAGTGTTTCCATTGTTATCTGTTACTTTCGGCTTTAAATTGCTGAATATGAATACTCCACCTGTATTTCCTGTCGCAAACTGATAAGTTTGACTGCCATCCAGATGATTAATCGTCAAATGCGCTTCTTGATAACTTGCTGACAGCGTAATCACAAAGTTATTATCTCCGCTGACAAAGCTGGGATGAGCTGTCAGTGCTGTTTTTAATGCTGTATTTCCAGTGAAGACCTCTCCTTCAGGTGTTGTGACAGATGATACAAAGTAACCTGATGGAAGGTTGAATGTTGGCATTTGAATCATTGCCTGTGATGTTCCATCTTGAACAACTGTAGCTAGCTGTGGAAGTTCATCAGCCACCGTGGAATCATAACTAAAATCAAAAGATGCTTTCTGAGGTGCCAAGTCATAAGTGACAGTGTGTTCTTGATTTTCGTCAGCATGTTCAGATTTGATTACTGTTGAGGAGACACCATCTACCTTGCTCATATAACCGTCAAGCTGAGGAATAGTAACTTCTGGAAAATCAAGACCTGTAAAGCTATGATGTGTAGCTTGATATACTTCACCATTGGGTAATTGATAAATGGTTTCTTGCTGTCTTGGATTGCCTTCATAGAAAATATTGACCTCATTTTGAGCAATATTACTGGTTACTTTTCGAACTTCTTCTTGATGGCTAACTTCATGGTAACCTGTGATTTTCGGAGTAGTGTAGTGATTAGTTTCATGAGTATTTTTTTCCGCTCCGATATAGAAAACTTGCTCAAGTTTGCCGTTAATTATCGTTGGTTCAGCAAGTGAAAAACCTGTTGCTTGATCAAGATAATGAACTAGAATCGGTGCTGCTTTTTTACTTGCAATAAAACTACTTTGTGAAAAATCAAGACTTAATGGCTGATGTTGACCGCTTATTGCCCCTACAAATCCAAAATAGGTTTGTGCAGGAACTTTCAAATTCGCATGAGTGACAGTCTTACCACCAACTGTTACAGTCAGAGAACCTGTGATAATATCATCGTTAAATTGCATCATTGGGTTCCAACCCACGGTCATTGCACTTACACCATCAGCACTTACAGGAAGCTCCACCTTAGGATTGATGCCAACATCTGACTGTCCTGTTTCTAGCAAAGTTCCTTTTGAATCCGTGGTTAATACTTCCAAAACATGATGATATTCATCCGAGGACCATCCAGCAAAAATAGAATAAGGCACCCCCTCAATACCAAGCCTTCTCGAAGTTTGCTCCATTTTATCTTTTAATGATTGAGTTGGTGTAAAAGTCACCCCTAGATAGTTATTTCGAGAGGAAGTTGTTGTTCCTATCCCATTTAAACGCGCACCAAACTTAAAAGGACGACTCATGTCAAGTGGGGAATGATACTGAGCAAATGACTGTTGCTCTCCTTGCTCTCCTGTCATCACTAACTTATCACCACTAAGTTGCGGTGTAGCCGTTTCTCCTGATGGCTTTGTTTCTGAAGCTTCTGTAGTTTGATTCAAATTAGTTTCAGATTGAGTGTTATCTGTTTGAGAGGAGGCATTTTCTGTTGATGCTTCATTGGTTAGCTCATCAGAGTTACTTACAGAATGATTATCTACTGACGACACATTTGATGTTGCTGACAGCTGTTCAGGTGTTGTATTGTCAGAAGTCGTAGCTACTGATGGCAATGCTTGCGAACTTCCTGCCAGTGATAAATTGATATATGCAAAATTAGCACCAAGATTATAGTTCGTAAATCCATCTGTTGCTTTGACAACGATGACAAAATCATCACCAACCGTTCCAGTTGCTGTTGTCAAATATCCAGCATATTGCACACCATTGACCATAATCGGTGAAGCAATATAATTTGTATAAGCTACTCTATCAACAGAAATATTAGCTTGCACAAGTACAGACTGAAAATTATCACTCGTCACATTGCTGTCAGAAGTTGTCACTGCTGAATTTCCACTCATTACATGACCATCATAAGTGTCTGACCAAGTTGAATTCCAACTTGCCAATCCTGCATCAGTAGATTTTAAATCAGCATTTGCACCTCCACCACCAATCCCTATGCCACGTTGAGCACCATTATAAGCACTTGGAAGTACAACAGCACTGACAGCACTTGTACTTACTGACGAAAATTCTGAATCAGTCGTTGAACTCGTTGATAAATCTGTAATCGGAGCCTGTCCTTTAACACTCCCGCTTTCGGTGCTAACCTCTGCCATATTTCCTGCATTCACGGCGCTGTCAATACTGACAGAAAAATCTTCAACCTTGTCAGCAGAATTTGCCACCGCTTGTTCTTGAGCTGTACCATGAAGTGTCGAGTTTTGGTTAGAATGAGCCATTCCTTGACTAGAAGTATAAGCCTGAGCATTTGTTTTACCTTTAGAGGCAGGGGCTGTAATTTCTTGCTGCCCTGCTATTCCTGATGTAGTCGAATAACTCCATTGACTCTCATCCGTCAAATCTGCTGATGATGTATCAGAAACTAAATTTGAGCTATTACCTACTTGCTGACCAGCATACAATTGATTAGAAATCATGTCCGCTGAAGCTACAATCGGACGTAGCGCTGTTGGCGCAATATTTTGAACCACTGCACCAGCTCCTAAAACAGTTGCACTCAAAAGCAATCCATTCCCTACTTTTACTGCAGCATGATTTTTGACTTGATTAATTATCTCCTGTTGCTTTTGCTCTTTTTCACTCATCATTAGCGCTACCCCTTTCTCTCAACCGCTTTCTTATCTTTATTCTACACTAACTCTATAAGTATTCCAAAAGTTACAACTTTGCATCTTATAAAATCCATATTCATCCTTTATTACATCAAGCACTCATCAAAAACAAAAAGGATATCATTATAATTTATGAGAAAAAAATTATAAAATTAAACTAAATAAGTATTTAAAGAAAGGAATATTATGATGTCTAAAAATACAATTACTCTCAATTATTACTTCAATGTAAATCCGCAAATGAAACAAAATCTTCAAAAGGCAAAGCTTTCATATGAAGTTGATTTTGAAGCTACAAGTGACCTCACACCTATCATAGAAAACTCTGTTACCATTGGACTAAGCCGTAAAATTATTGAAAGCGACGAAAAATATTTTCTAGGAGATTTTGACCTAAGCTTGCCTGGTTACAAATTTGAAGGTTGGAAAATCGTTCGCGATAGTCATTATGTCCTTCCACATAAGCATGCTTTCACTCAAGTTGCGCTTTATGCAGGAGAAAAATCTATTATCCACACAACAGGTGTCGCCGACTCTGAATTTCTCTGGCAAACTGGGGAAAATTTCGAACCAAATAGTGATAATTATTCTTTTTATGCACAATGGACACCCCTTTCATACAAGATTAATTTCATCGCCCGAACAATTCATGGCTTATCTTTAGATTGGACTGCAGATTCTGCACAGAGAACAATAGAAACTGGCTTTCAAATAAAAATTATGCCCGAACTTCACGGCTATGATTTTGTAGGTTGGAACATCAATGGAAAAACCATAACCTATAACAACGCGCATCAGCAACCCAGCGTTCCAGCAGGAATAGGAGACATAACTGTCATCGCATTATTTGATGATTACCTATAAAAACGCTTAGTATATAAACTTTATTTGAGTTCCTTAATCAAATCATTTATATAAATGATAAAAAAATGATAATATTATTATAATAAAATTAGATTAAGGAATAACGATGAAAGAAGAACAATTAATCACCATTTCAAATACAACAATAAAAAGCGAAAAAAGTATCAACAAAACTTATAAAATCATGGAAGATAACACTCTTCTCTCCATTATCACATCAGAAAATTCAAAAACAGCATCCTGCCCAGATGCTGTTTAATCCGCAGTTCTACTCTTGACTATATCATTAGAAACGAGAATTCACCTTTACTATCGTCACAATTAAGGCACACTCTCTCATAAAATCAACTCATTTTCTTTTGAAAATATATTTTGAGTTGCCACACAAAACTCTCCATGAAAGGAAAATTTAGCATGGCCCCACATGACCTAGAACATTTTACACAAGAAATAGACAAAACTAAAAACTGGTCTAATCATCGCAAAAGTATGTATGGCATGACAATAATGGACAAGCTCTCCATTACTGACGGTTCTGTCAGTACCGACAGTACACAAAATCCAATCATTCCAGCAAGTGATCGAGCACTGACAACACAACTTGTTACAGAAATTCTTGATAAGCTTGTCAAATACGATGAAATCACCCTTATTGACTGTCCTATTTTACCAATTTCTGTTTCACACCAAACAGCTCCTTTCTCTCATACGCTCTTTCTCAGCCAACAACCCGGTATTCAATATATTTTAAATACTCATTTTTGGATAAAAGTGATGGATGACATTCAAAACACTTTAGCATTAGTCGTAACTGGAGGTCTAACAGGAACCTTCACTTTCTACTGTGAAAAGTCAGATGGAAAATTTGAAGAATTCACTATTCCTTTTAACAAAAATGGAATTTATCAACTCACCAATCTTACAGTTGATACCCTCTATCTCAAAGATTCAGCACTAAAACTAAAAGAATAAGCGGACAATCATCCGCTTATTCTTTTACAAAAAAATTAAAAAAATCTTGTATCGTTTCAAACTCAAAATCAGCAATAGTTTCCTTTTGCGCACCAATATAAGCCGTCTTCATCCCCAGTTTCTTTGCAGGTTCAATATCATGTTCAATCAAATCGCCAACCATTAAAGTTTCAACCGCTTTAAAATGTTCCTGATTCAAAAGATTCATAAAAGCACGCGCATCAGGTTTCAAGAAGCCCGTTTCTCCTGAAATATAAATAGGATATCTTCCCTCAATATCAGAACGACGTAATTTTTCACGTTGTTCCCAATGCCCACCATTACTCAAAATAGCGATACGATAACTGTCCGAGAGACGCTCCAATTGATTAATAAGCCACTGATTAGGTTGAATATCATCAAGCAAAGTCTTCAAAAATTGCTCAAAAAAACCTTGGATATAGTTTTCTTCAAAAGCAATATCAAAATAGCGTAAAGTCAGACGTAAACGCTCATTACGCAATTCATCAATCGTCATTTCTCTACGATGAACACGTGGCCAAAGCAATTCATCAAAATCATGGTATTTATCCATAAATAAATCTAGTTCATACACGTCATTAAAATTTAATTGTTCAGCAAAAAGTTTTCTATGAGCGCTTTCCCAGTATTTTTCTTTAAATGGAAAAAGTGTATTATCCCAGTCAAAAATAATATTTTTGATTTTATCCATGATTACTTCTCTCTTCTCATGCCATTCTCGTTTTTTATCAAAACAAGAGCTGCTTCACCTCTGTAGGTAAGAGATGAAGCAGCTCTATCTCCGCTTTGCTCCGCTGTCCATCCTCGCTACGGTGCTGAAGCACCTAGTCGGAATGGCAAGCTTTGAATTTAGTCTTTGGTTCATTTTAGCAATCTTCGCCTTATTTCACAAGAAATAACTCTGAGGACAAGGACTATTCCATAATGATAGCCTTTACCATAATCTACATCAAAAATACTATGACTTCCGAAGCAGCTTATTTTCCTTCAAGATAAACCATAAGAATACTAATATCCGCTGGGTTAACACCTGAAATACGACTTGCTTGTCCTAAAGTTTCTGGATTAATTTTCTTAAACTTTTGTCGCGCTTCTGTTGCAATTGAATCAAGTTTATCCCAATCCATATTTTTAGGAATTCTTTTTGCTTCCAGACGGTGCATTTTTTCAACTTGATCCATTGCTTTTTTGATATAACCTTCATAAGTAATTTCAGTTTCAATCAATTCAATAACAGTACGGTCAATCGAATCAGTACTTTCTCCAATGAATTTTACTACTTCCCCATAGTGAACTTCAGGGCGCTTCAAAAATTCTGCCCCTGTGAGTGCATCTTTTATCGGTCCAAATCCTAACATTCCCAGCTTTTCTTGAACTTCTGGCAAAGGTTTTAGTTTTTCTGTATTCAATCGCTTCATTTCACGATTAAATTGCTCCATCTTAGCAGTATAAGTCGCCCACTGTTTATCCGAAACCAATCCTACTTCATGACCAATTTCAGTTAGGCGCATATCTGCATTATCATGCCGCAAAATCAAGCGATATTCAGCTCTCGAAGTTAATAAACGATAAGGTTCAAGTGTTCCTTTGGTTACCAAATCATCAATCATCACTCCAATATAAGCCTCACTACGTTTCAAAATAAACTCAGGTTTACCTTGTACTTTAAGCGCTGCATTAATCCCTGCTACTAATCCTTGACCTGCTGCTTCCTCATAACCCGACGTTCCATTGGTTTGTCCCGCAGTAAATAGCCCTGAAATCAACTTCGTTTCAAGTGTTGGGCGGAGTTGGTGGGCATTACCACATCATATTCAATCGCATACCCTGTCCGCATCATTTGTGCATTTTCAAGTCCTGGGATTGATTTTAAAAGCTTAAATTGGACATCTTCTGGCATAGAAGTTGAAAGTCCTCCAACGTACACTTCTTCCGTATTCCGACCTTCTGGTTCAAGGAAAAGTTGATGTCGTGGCTTATCTGCAAAACGTGTAATTTTGTCCTCAATAGATGGACAATAGCGTGGACCTACACCTTTAACAATTCCAGAAAATAAAGGAGCGCGATGAATGTTCTTTCGCAGTAAATCATGACTACTTTCTGTCGTATAAGTCAGCCAACAAGGGATTTGCTCCTTTAAATAATCCTCATCACGACTCATGAAACTAAAATGATTTGGTTTTTCATCTCCTGGCTGAATCTCCGTCTTAGAATAATCAATTGAACTTGCCAATACACGTGGAGGTGTTCCAGTTTTAAAACGTCCAATCTCAAATCCAAGATTTCGGAGATTATCGGCAAGGCCAATAGATGACAAAGAGTTATTAGGCCCTGACGAATATTTGAGTTCCCCAATGATAATCTCCCCACGTAACGCTGTCCCCGTCGTGATTATGACCGTTTTCGCACCATAGTTTGTTCCCGTTGCAGTGCGTACACCAATTACCTCTGTTTTATCATCATTAACTAAAAGTTCTTCAACCATTCCTTGACGAAGCGTTAAATTCTCTTGGTCAGAAACTGTATTTTTCATCTCAATAGCATACTCATCTTTATCAGCCTGTGCTCGAAGAGCGCGGACAGCTGGACCTTTTCCTGTGTTGAGCATTTTCATTTGGATGTAAGTTTTATCAATATTTCGGCCCATTTCGCCACCCAAGGCATCAATTTCTCGGACAACAATTCCTTTAGCCGAACCACCAATTGAAGGATTACAGGGCATAAATGCTACCATATTCAGATTAATCGTGAGGAGCAGTGTCTTGCACCCCATACGTGCTGCAGCCAGTGAGGCCTCTACTCCTGCATGACCCGCACCAACCACAATGACATCATAATTATTTTGAAATTCCATTTTTTATATCTCCATTTAGAAAGAAACAAAAAAGCCAAAGCTGCGAAAAATATGCAACAAAATTTCTGTCATCTTGTCCTATATGTTGATGCCCTAGCACCAAGATAAAGTACAACTTGACAAATCTTTTTTTCACATATTTTCCCGAGCTTTGACCATCGAGTTTCTAATCTTAGATATTGGTATTTTAACTCATTTTTCAATATTTTTCAAGAGATACTTTCCAATGAAGTCAAGACTTATTCAGTGGGAGTTTCAACTCACCGCTGAATTTAGTCGGACGAAATTCGAAGTATAGTGCTGCTTTATCCTCTACCTAAGAGGTAGGGGTATTAGCACGCACTTGCTTTGATAAATAAGCAAAAAACTTTTAATCTCCCTCTTCAAGAAGATGAAGTTGTAAAGGTAATAGTTCTTCATCATTTTGCTTTTGCGGTTGCCCATGATTATGAATCATGAGAAATTCAAGCGCACCATGTGGATGTGGATAGTACATATTTGTATGTGGCTTGATTAACATAGGAAGTTGTTTCATATTTCTCTCCTCCTTTCTATCTGTATTTTATACTACGAGTGTCTGTACATTAATTCTTCCGTTGATTTGACTAACCTAAAAGGTAAAAGGGTGAGTGGTGACATTGGACATTTACTGTACTGTTTTACACCGTAAAGTTTCAAACAACATCAATTCGTTGTTACCTTATGCAACAGATAATCATTGGTATTTTTGAAGTGATTACTTCATCAGTGGGAGTCCCACTGATGTTAGTAGAACGAAAGCAAAGCTTAGTGTTGCTTATCCCTCCCCCTAAAAGAGGCGGAGGAGTTGCCACTCCGACTAGGTGCTTTAGCACCATAACGAGGATGGACAGCGTAGCCCAAAGGGCGAAGATAGCAGACACTTGCTTGGTTAAATGTCATTTTTTGTTAATTCCAAAAAGAAACATCATCTTATGCCACTTCCTCCATCTCTCTATAAAGCACCTGATGTTTGGTATCTTCAACTAATAACGCTCCTCTACCTACAATTATTCTATCTCTCCCATTATTTGTCGGATCATGTTCTCCTGATTGCTCAATTGTTCCATCAGCGAGCAACACAGGAATATAGGTTCCTCGAGGATAGATTCCCAAGCTCAAATTGGATAGTACATCTGATTTCTTTAATTCAAGGTAAGGTAGATTATTATAACGTTCCATCCCACCTAGAACTAACTCATATTGGATATTATCCATTGTTGCTGAAAATCCTGAAATTAAAAGTTCTATTGGTTCATTTGATTCTGGGAGGTTTTTCCATAGGCCAGAGAGTGTGGAAAACTCTCCATTCTTCACTTGGTTAACATCAATAGACAGTCCTTCAAGCTCTGTATTTCTCAAATCAGTCACGGAGTCTTCATGGGGGTTTACTTGCTGCTGATAACTTGACATTGAAACTTCATTACGCTGATTTTGAACACTTCTAAACAAAGCAAAACCAAGAACGAGCACAAGCGCTATTAATAAACTATCCAATATAATCAAAGTTCTCTTCATAATCACCTCCCAAAATAAGATTTTAATTATAAAATAATTATAATATAATTATAAACTATTTTCGTCAAAATTCCTAAAGAAATAGTATTTTTTTATTTACATACCAAAAAGAGAAACGTTCGTAATAAACGTTTCTCTTTTTATTTTTTAATTTTCAATTTAATAAACATCAACACTACACAAGAAACACCTTACTTTACTTCAAGGTGCATGAACAGTCTGGTTTACTCCCTGCTTGTTTTTCATAGCCTGACCGACTCTTTTCAAACGGAAGTGCATGCCAGTCTTCAAGAAGCGCTATGCTGTGATAACGTTGTAAATAACCTACACAGTCTTCACACCATTCTTCATCACCTATCTGCCAAAATGCAGTTTGCAATCCCTCTTTACTCGTATACTCTTTAAAAGTTTTTGCTAATTTGAACCATTCTTTTTTATACCATTTCAGTGCCTTATAAAAATCATCAAATTCATTCACTGAAATAATATCATCTTTCCAGCCCTCAAAGAACCACCATGGCTCATCGGTGCCGTACATCGTAACTACTCTATACATTATTCTTCTTTCCGCTGTTTATGTTGCTTTTATTATTCTAGCGGATTTTTCTACTTTTTTAAAATAATTTGTTTGATACTTTTTCTTATGTTTGCAAAAACATTGAAATTTTTATTACTTTTTTGTACTATGGCTAATTCGTTATAAAAAGCAACAACAAATTGATGTTGCTGAACTTTAATGATTAATACTATAACTAAACTATTTAAAAAACACCAATAGTTTATGGTGCTACACACCTATTCCAACACAAAAAGCACACTGGAATACGCACCGTTATCATACTCTATCGACACTCGCTTCACAAATTTACAGTCACACACTGTCCATTTTCTAGCAACTGATGAAGTCAAGACTTATTCAGTGAGAGTTTCGTAAAACATTTGTCCATTCTCTCTAGTCGCTATCTTCGCTGCGCTACGCTGTCCGTTTGATTGCCACTTGGCGTTGCCTCTATTCTTGTCACTTTAGTGACTTAGAGATAGAGGACAAATGGTCATCGGCACTTTAGTGCCTTACAGCTAATGCCTTCTGCTCTTGCTACTTTAGCAGCTAAGCACCTGTAGTCATGCGAGGCTAGCTGCTAAAGCTTGCATCTCCACTTCGCTCCGCTATCCATTCGTTCTATCTCCACTTTGCTCCGCTGTCGATTTCACTAACCGACTAAAGTCGGAAGTTCAAATCGCAATCCAGCAAAGCTGGCAAGACGAAATGGTGCAATGCGATTGATAAAAGGGCAACTGCAACTCCCTACTTAATTTAGCACGCACTTACTTCGATAAAAAGACACGCTAATTGTGAAGAACGACTAATAAAATGAACAAGCTCATTTTAAAGTGATTACTTCATTGGCGGGGATTCTTTTTCCCCCACCAATGTTATGGCACGACCTCACATCAAAGATATGAGGTCACCCTGTCCCTGAAGTCTATCTCCGCTTCGCTTTGCTGTCCATTCGCTCTAAATCGCTAAAGCGATAAGGCGAAATGGCAATCTTTGCTTTCATTCTACTGCCCTAGGGTCTTGGTGCTTTAGCGAAATTGACAGCGAAGCGAAGCGGAGATAGTGCTGCTTAATCCCGACACCTTTAAGAGGTGGGGGAATTGCGATTGCGACTAGGTGCTCCAGCACCGTAGCGAGCATCGACAGCGTAGCCCAAAGGGCGGAGATAGCACGCACTTGCTAAGTTAAAGTAGTTCTAGTATCATTCGTTCCAGAGTTAGATTCTATTTTTGCTACACAAAAATCCCAAATTTCTTGGAGTCGATTTTCTTCTCCAGTTAAATGCAGGATTCCTATTACTGCTTCAAAACCTGTTGAAATACGATAAGTTACAACATCTGTATTTTTGGCTGTCGTTTTTGAGTGAGCATTACGCCCTCTTTTGAAGTAAGTCAATTCATACTCACTCAAAAACTGATCTTCTTCCATCGCAGTAATGATACTGGCTTGTGATTTTGCCGAAACAAACTTTGTCGCTTGCCTCTGGAGTTCCGCTGGTTTTGTAATCCCTTTTCCTAGTAAGTAATCTCGAACAAAAACCTCATAAACCGCATCTCCAATATATGCAAGTGCAATCCCATTAAGTAGTTCTGCTTGCTTTTTATTCACGATGCCACCTGATTCCTGAAGCACTATCTTCCAAGATAATTCCTTTAGATTTTAATTCATCTCTGATTTCATCTGCTTTGGCAAAATCTCTTACTTCACGCGCCAATTGACGAGCTTCAATCAATGTTTCAATCTCACTATCCAGACTCTCATCAATTTCAAATTTAATTCCAAGTATATTCAGCACTTCGTCAAAAAATTCTTTAACTTCTATACCACCATTTCCTCTATTGACCCAGCTGATAAAGTCATAAAAGACTGTCATGCCGTTCGCGATGTTAAAATCTTCGTCCATTTTACTGACAAAATCATTTTTGAATGCTGTCAGTACTGACAAATCGCTGTCAGTGTTCAAATCCATATTGCGATAAGCATTTTCAATCTTTTTCAGATTATTTTCACTTGCAATCAGGGCATCATCTGTGAAATCTACCGGTCTGCGATAGTGAGTTGTTGCAAGGAAGAATCTTAAAATCTGTGGATTCACAACTTTTAGCATTTCGTGAACTGTCTTAAAATTTCCTAATGATTTTGACATTTTTTCACCATCTACATTAACAAAACCATTGTGCATCCAATAATTAACAAATTTTTTGCCCGTTTTCGCTTCAGATTGAGCGATTTCATTAGTATGATGAGGAAATTCAAGGTCTGCTCCTCCGCCATGAATATCAAGTGTATCTCCTAAAAGGCTAGTTGCCATTACGGAACATTCAATGTGCCAACCAGGACGCCCTGCTCCCCAAGGTGCTTGCCATGAAACCTCATCTGATTTAGCTGATTTCCATAGGGCAAAATCAGCCGATGATTCTTTTCTCAAGCTTTCTTCATCTGTACGACCAGATGCCCCAGCTAATAATTCTTCTAGATTTTTATTAGCTAACTTGGCATAGTCTTTTGCCTTAGATACGCGAAAATAAACATCGCCTTCAGACACATACGCAAAATCTTTATCCAATAAATCTTGAATAAAATCAATCATAGGATAAATATATTCACTTGCCTTTGGGTTGTGATTGGCTCGTTTGACATTTAAAGCATCAATATCTTCGTAAAATGCCGCAATATAACGCTCTGAAAAAGATTTTGTTGTTGTATGTTCAAGCTGAGCTCCATGAATGATTTTGTCATCAACATCGGTAAAGTTTGAGACGTAATCTACTTCGAAACCACGAAATTCCAAATATTTTCTGATGAGGTCAAAAGCTACAACTGAACGTGCATTACCGATATGAATATAATTATAAACAGTCGGTCCACAGACGTACATCTTAACTTTACCTGACTCAATAGGATGAAATTCTTCACTCTTTCGAGTCATCGTATTATAAATTTTCAACATTTTTATTTCTCCTCATTTTCATCATAAACAATACTTGAAATTAAGCTGCGTACGGGCAGATATAGCATAACATATCCTGATGCTTGCCTGATTCCAGTGAAAGATAGTCCGATTGACAAAGCAGTCATAATCATTAAATCCCAAGGTACTCGTTTCATCATCTGGATTCGTTTCACCATCTGAATTCGTTTAATGCCATTCAGCCGATAGGCACAACCAATAATCCAACTTGCCAATCGAGAAATTCCGACGATATAAAGAATATAAATAATCATAAAATAGCCAGGATGACTGGAATTATCAACTTGGGTCATCAGTGGGAAAAGACTGACTAGCATGAGAAATATGGTATATGCAAAGATTTGCCAGCCTGATAATTTATGAACCTTAGAAAAAAATTTTGTAAACTGAAAGTAAAAACTCACAACGACAAGAAAACTCACGAAAAAAATAATCAGCGAACTTATCGTTTTGGAAAAATCATAATGTCCACCTCGAAGTACCATTGGCAACGGAATTTCCAGTACCATAATCGTCGCAATAATTGACATCACAGCGTCTGTAAAGCTTTTTAGTGAGGAAACCATATGCCCCTCATAAACTGCAACTTTTCGTTTTTTATTCATATTCCTACAAATGCGACGAATGATAACTCGCTTCGCGTCTTTCTTCAATTGTCATGATTTTCTCAACATCTTTTTTGCCGTTAATTCGAACAACTTTTGCTGGTATACCAACGACTGTTACGTTGGCTGGAACATCGGTTACAACCACTGCGCTAGCGCCAACTTTTGCGTTTTCACCAATTTCAATTGGTCCTAATAACTGCGAATGGGCAGAGATAAGTGCACCTTGACGTACTGTAGGGTGTCTTTTCCCTTTATCTTTTCCTGTCCCGCCAAGTGTCACCCCATGATACAATTTGACATTAGACTCAACGATTGCAGTCTCACCAATCACAAGGCCTGATCCGTGGTCAATGAACACACCTGTTGAAATCTCTGCTCCCGGATGAATCTCAATCTGTGTCCAAAAACGCCAAAATTGTGAGTGCATCCGAGCAAGTAACTTTAGATTATGTCGCCAAAGCCAATGAGAAAGCCGATGTGCCGCTAAAGCTTTAACTCCTGGGTAAGTCAAAAGAACCTCCAGAGCCGTTCTCGCTGCAGGGTCATTTTCTTTCGTTACTCGAATTGCTTCTCGCCAAAAACCTTTCTTATTTTTTGCCATTTTTTCCTACTTTTTTAAAAAATACTTATAGTAGATTATACCATAAGCATTGACTGTATTGTTAATATCCAAAATTTCTAAAATTTTTTAGGATTTTTCTTATCATGACACTCTTTAATCAGACAACTCGCCCCATGTACTCATTGTATCTTGGTAATGTTCTAAATCATCCAATGGATTGATTGTAATTCCTGAAGCATTTTCAAACCTGTTTGTCACATCTTCTGGATGCAATAACTCATGGATTGTTAAAAACAAAACTTGCCCATTATTTTCTTTGAAAGGTTGACTAAAATATGGTTCATCATACCATTTTGACAAACTATCCAGATTATCAAACAAAGGCAAATACTCTTGCTCATCCTGAGCAACTAGATTTGGAAAAATTCGTTCACTTTCTGAAACAAAAGCTGGGATGAGATAATATTTTTCCATCTTAGAAGCAGATTGATTCTCTGGGCTAAAAAGTGTGTTCAAAATATCAGTATAATGTGTCAAAAATTTCGTCAGCTCAGTCGTTCCAAAGTAAGCTGTATTGCCTGTGTCTTCATCTTGGGGCAATTTTGGATTGACTGCAATAATATCAATATCAGTTTCTTTCAGAAGTTCGATAACTTCAATAATCGAATGGAGTTCCCACTCTGTTTCAAAGTCTGTCAGTTCTGACAGAAAAATATTCAAATCATTTTCTGTTGTAAACACAGGTATCGCTTTTCGCTCTGCCATTGGCACGTAAAAAACCTTTTTAGGAGCTAAGACCGGAAATTGATGAAAGGCATAAGCCAATGACAAATCCTCCATAAAAGCCCCAGGATTCGCTAAGGACAGACGCAAACGTTCATCTAACTCCGAATTAATATTGTAAGTTGCCATCATCATTGCTGACAGGCTGTCAACGTACTGACAAAAAAGATTATTTCCCTTCTTGACACTATTTAACTTCTTGCGCCATCTTCACTACGTTACGCTATCCGTTTGCTTAGCAAGCAAGCTTGCAAGAGAAAAAGGAGGACCTTGCAGTTCATCTACTAAATCCATTACGTAGATTTAGAGGTGAACTAAGTATGAGCAAGAAGGCTTCTTTGAGCTACTTATCTAGCTGTTACGACTAGAAATTATACTTTGACAAACTGCTTTTACAGCTTTTCCATTATTTTTTGTCTATGTTTAGAGTCCGTCAGCATACTGATAGACTGCTATTATCAATTTCTTTATATCAAATGTATTGATTTAACCCTGTCAGTACTGACAGAAAATCTACACATACTTTTACCAACTCACACTTCACCACGCAATTGTGCCCAACTCACCAATGTTTTTTCAAACTCAGAAATATCATAATCTAAAGGATTAATCGTCACTCCTGCCGCAAACGAAAATTCATTTCGACCTGTCTTTGGATTCATCAAATCATCAATTGTCATCACCAAGATTTCGCCCGAATTATCATTCAAAATATGCTGAAAATAAGGTTCTGAATACCACGTCAACAACGATTCAAAATTATCAAACAAAGGAATATACGAACGCTCATCTGGTGCAGTCAGGGCAGCAAATCGTCGCTCCGAGCCTGCTAAAGCATTGTTGTTATCCACAAAAGCGGGAACAAAATATCTTCTCTCAAGCTTGCCAACCCTTGCATTCAAAGCAAACTCTGCCAGAAGCTTTTCGTATTTTTCCTGCATATTACGAAATGAATCTAGGCTCCAATACTGCTGATTCCCTCGATTTTCCACATGTAAAGGGCGAACATTGAAACCAATCGTGTCTGCATCATTAGTGTTTTGTAGCAGATTGTCAATCATGCATAAATCAAAATCCACTTTTTGCTCAAAATTTGCCTGAAAAAGTGCTGCCGATTTCTTTGACGTAAAAACAGGCAAGACTTTATTTTCCCGAATGTTTAAACACAACTTTTCTTTCAAAGCAAAAACAGGCGTCTTTTTAAGTTCTACCATGAAGTCCAATTCATCAATTAAGCGCTTATTAGCAATTGCTGCACGTAATTTTGGTTCTAATTCTTCATTCATTATTCTGGCTTTTTAGTTGAAAGCTCAGGAAATTCATTATCTAGACGAGGTTTACGGTCACGGCGTTCAAAGTTATGTCCACTGTTTCCATTACGGTCATTATTGCGACGTTCAAAACCGTTATTACCACGTCCATTTCCATTGCGACGGTCTCCGTTTTCACGGCGTTCACGTGGCTTACGCTCTGGCTCTACATAGCCTTCAGGTTTCTCAACCAAAGCACGCATTGAAGCATCAACACGCCCTTTTTCATCAATTTTCATGATTTTAACCTTGACAATATCACCAAGTTTCACAACATCTTCAACATTAGCTGTACGTGCCCAAGCCATTTCAGAAATGTGAACCATTGCATCTGTTTTACCAAAAAGATTCACAAATGCACCAAATTTTTCGATACGAACAACTTTTGCTTCATAAATATCGCCAACTTTTGCTTCACGCACCAACTCGGTAATAATTTCCTTAGCACGATTAATTGCAGCTTGATCTGGCGAGAAGATTGAACAAAGTCCATCTTCATCAATGTCAATTTTAACACCTGTTTCAGCGATAATTTTGTCAATTTGTTCGCCACCTTTACCAATAACCACTTTGATTTTATCCACTGGAATCGTAATCGTGTCAATTTTTGGAGCAGATGGTGCCAATTCTTTGCGTGGTTCTGCTATCGTTGCTTCAATCAAATCCAAAATTTGGAAACGGGCTTTCTTCGCTTGTGCCAACGCTTCGGCAAGAATTTCAGGCGTAATACCAGAAATTTTGATGTCCATTTGAAGCGCTGTAATCCCTTCACGTGTCCCTGCTACTTTAAAGTCCATATCACCAAAGTGATCTTCAAGCCCTTGAATATCAGTCAAAATTGTATAATTTGCACCATCAGAAATCAAGCCCATCGCAATTCCAGCTACAGGTGCTTTGATAGGGACACCACCAGCCATAAGCGCAAGCGTTCCCGCACAAATCGAAGCCTGTGAAGATGAACCATTAGATTCTAAGACTTCGGCAACTAAACGAATGGCATAAGGGAATTCTTCAAGCGTAGGTAGAACTTGTGCTAAAGCCCGTTCACCGAGCGCACCATGACCAATTTCACGACGCCCTGGCGCACCATATCGACCCGTTTCTCCAACAGAGTATTGTGGGAAATTATAATGGTGCATAAAGCGTTTTTTATATTCGTCATCAAGTCCATCAATTGTTTGTGCTTCACCCATTGGTGCCAAAGTCAAAGTTGACAAAGCTTGTGTTTGCCCACGAGTAAACAAACCTGTCCCATGTGTAATTGTGCGTGGTGTAAAGTCAATTTCAGCATCAAGTGGACGGATTTCATCAATTTTACGACCATCAGGACGTACTTTATCTTCCGTAATCAATCGACGAACTTCTGCGTGTTCCATTCCTTCAAGAATTTCAGCAACATCACGAATAATAGTTGCAAAATTTTCATCAGATTCGTATTTTTCACTATAAGCTGCAATGACTACATCTTTAACTGCTTGAGTTGCCGCTTCACGCGCCAATTTTTCCTCAACTTGTACTGCTTTTTGCAAATCAGAATTGTACTGTGCGATAATCTCTGCTTTGAGTTCTTGGTCAACGTGCAAAAGTTCAACATCCGCTTTCTCTTTACCAACTTTTGCTACAATTTCATTTTGAAACTCAATCAATTCTTTCACAGCAGCATGACCTGCTAGTAATGCGCCAAGCATAACGTCTTCAGAGAGTTCTTTCGCTCCAGATTCGACCATATTAATGGCATTAATATTACCAGCAACAGAAAGCTCCAAACTTGAAGCTTCCACTTGGGTAACAGATGGGTTGATGACATACGCACCATCAACATAAGCCACTTCAACACCAGCAATTGGTCCATCAAACGGAATATCGGAAATTGCAAGTGCAAGAGATGAACCAAACATTGCAGCCATACGAGCAGAGGCATTTTCATCATAAGAAAGCACAGTATTAATGACTTGCACTTCATTGCGGAAGCCTTCTGCAAACATTGGACGAATAGGACGGTCAATCAGACGAGCAGTCAATGTTGCATCAGTTGAAGGACGTGCTTCACGTTTATTGAATCCTCCTGGAAACTTCCCAGCAGCGTACATTTTTTCTTCATAGTTCACTTGAAGTGGGAAAAAATCTCCTGTAGCCATTTTTTTAGACATTGTTGCTGCAGTCAATACCGTTGTATCTCCATAACGAACAACAACCGCACCATTTGCTTGTTTTGCTACTTGTCCCGTTTCAACAGTCAAAGTTCGTCCTGCGAACTCCATAGAAAATGTTTCTTTTGCCAATTTTTCTCCTTAACATAGCTTGCCAAAAGGATTCGATATGTTTTTATTAAGCGCGGACTTGCACCAGCTTATCCTATGCCTTGCGTATAAATGGAAAAGCATCGCTTTTCTTATTCACAATCTTATCACTTTTACAATCTAGTTCATCGTCTTTTGCGATGTTCTTTTTTAATTTCTACGTGTTTCTAAACAAAAATCAATCTATCATATAAATTTCAATTTACTATATCACCCGCAACTTCACGGTACCACCAGTTACAGTTTAATAGCTGGTTTTGACTCATCACCTTAAAGCAAATGAAGTCAAGACTTATTCAGTGGGAGTTTCGTAAAACATTTGTCCATTTTCTCTAGTCACTGAAGCGACTGATAAAAGGGCAACTCACCACTGAACTTAGTCGGACGAAATTCGAAGCTTAGCACGCACTTGCTTTGATGAACATTTCATAAAGTAAAGTAAAGTAAAGTAACGAATATAATGACAAACTCATTTTTGCATAGAACAACACGTATGTCCCATTATACTATATTTTAGCAAAGAAAAAAAGGCTCACAGGGAGCCTTTCTATTGATAAAATTGACTAATACTATTTAACACCTAACTGCGTTAATAACAGATCTAGAGATGAGCTAGTATAAATTAGCTAGCAGTTTTTACACCAACAGTACCAGTTACTTTGAATTGGTTAGCAGCTGGAAGTGCTTTATAAGCATCAAGTTGGTCTTGAGTTGCGAAGTAGAGATTACCAGTAATCGTAGAAACTGACAAGGCACCTGATGCATCTTTCATACCACGTGATTGAAGAGAAGCATTTTCTCCCACGTATACGTCACCTTTAACATTACCGCCTTCAAAGTCAGTTGCTGGAGAGTTTACAATCAAACGTCCAACAGTCAAAGTGAAGGTTTTTGTAATTTGGTGTGAGTCATTTGTTGTTGCCAAAGCGAGTGTACGTTGAACTACACCGGCTTCATTGAGGAATGTACCATCAACAGTAATATCTTTACCTGAAGCATCAACATCACCACTAGCAGCGACAAGGAATGAACCATTTTTACCAAGACCTGAAGCAAATACGCTTGCATCTGTTGTACCAGTTGTTGCACCTGTTTGTACATCTGAACCGTTACCTTTGAATAAATAAGTTACATTTCCGTGAGGTCCTGCTGTGATTGCACCACCTTCAACTTTAACCACATCTCCTGCAACAACTGAAGTCGTACCTGTTACTTTAACTTTTTGTGCTTCTGGAAGTTGGTTGTAAGCATCAAGAAGATCTTGGCTTGCAAATGTCAAATTACCATCAATTGTTGCTTGTCCAGCGACACCTTGACCTGTTTGCCCATGGAAGCCTGCTGCAAATACATCTACGTTACCTTTTACTGTACCGTTTGAGATGTAGAAACCTGGAGATTTAACTTCGATTTTATCTACTGTCAATGTGTAACGATCAGTGATTTTATGGTTAGCATCTTGGTTATAAATTGCCAATTTACGAGCAACTACACTATCACCAAGGAAAAGTCCTTCAACTGTCAAAGTCTTACCAGAAGCGTCCATATCACCTTTTGTTGCGTTCAACCAAGCACCATTTTTAGCGAAACCTTTTTGAAGGTCTGCAAAACTGTCTGTACCAGCTGTTGCTCCAGCGAACACTTCAGCTTTTGATGATTGTTCTGTTTTTGTGTCTTTAGAACTTGAGTTGTTATTATTTCCACAAGCAGCAAGCAAAGATACTGAGAGTACTGAAACTGCAAGAAGCGAAATTACTTTTGTTTTCTTCATTTTCTTTTCTCCTAAAAAGATAAATATTTTAATCGTGACAGATACCTTTCACGAAACTTACACGGATATTATAGCATTTCAGACCGTTAAATGCAAGAGTTTGCCGAAAACTTCACAAAGTTCACATTTATTTTTATGTAAATGTTTCCAAAACTTATTATATCAGCGTTTATGAACGTTTTTGTTATTTTTAAAAACCATAAGTTTGTGAAGTTTAATACTTTTTACATAACTAACAAAAAGTTGCTTATTTTACATTTCATTGACTTGTTGCCACCTCATTTTGTTTTTTCTATAAAACTTCCGTTCAGTATAGACTATGAAAATTATTATAATTTTGATAAAATAGACCTATATCATTTCACAATAGAAAATGGAGAAAAATTGTGGTTTACTCTGATTCACACCTAAAGCTTTTTGCCTTGAATTCAAACCCAGGCCTTGCCGAGAAAATTAGCCAGTTTACTGGAATTCCTTTGGGGAAACTCTCTTCAAAACAATTTTCCGATGGCGAAATCATGATTAATATGGAAGAAAGCGTCCGTAGTCAGGATGTTTTTATCATTCAATCTACGAGCTGTCCTGTTAATGACCATCTTTGGGAGCTTTTGATTATGATTGATGCTTGTAAACGTGCATCTGCTCATACAATCAATGTTGTTATTCCTTACTTTGGTTATGCTAGACAAGACCGCACTGCAACTTCGCGCGAACCGATTACTGCGAAACTCGTTGCCGATATGATTGTTAAAGCTGGTGCAGACCGTGTTTTGACACTTGATATTCATGCCGTACAGGTTCAAGGTTTCTTTGATATCCCCGTAGATAACCTTTTTACCGTACCGCTTTTCGCCGATTATTACCGTAGAAATGGTTTATTTGGTGATGATGTTATCGTTGTAGCTCCTAAAAATTCGGGAATCAAACGCGCTCGCTCCCTTGCTGAATATCTTGAATCTCCTATCGCTATTGTTGACTACGAAGATGATGACAAGAACCGTGAAAACGGCTACGTAATCGGTAACGTCGAAGGTAAACGTGTTATTCTTATTGATGATATTTTGAACACTGGTGTTACCTTTGCAAATGCTGCCAAAGTTGTCCGTAACGCTGGTGCCAGCGAAATCTATGCAGTCGCAAGTCATGGTTTGTTTACAACAAATGCTGCTGAAATCCTTGAACAAGCAGATATCAAAGAAATTCTTGTCACAGATTCTGTAGTGACAGAGCATCGTAAACCTTTAAATGTCAAATATTTAAGTGCAGCTGAGTACTTGGCTAATGCTATTTTACGTATCCACGAAGGTCGACCTGTTTCACCACTTTTTGAACATGAAAAACCACAAGATTAACTTACTGACACTGTTTAATTTCTAAAAGTATTTTAGAAATTACTGCGCTCTGTTGTCGCTACTCGCTATTTTGACATAAATGTTTAATGCTAGGTAGTCTGACCATCGTTCAGCTATCAATTAGAACTGGTCAGCGTACTGACGGGACAATGACAACCTGTCAGTATGCTAACCATTGCGACTTAGTGAGTATGGATACCGTGCTACAGCACAGTGTTGGAACAGAAAGAAAAAGATAATCATGATATATTTAGACAATGCGGCAACCACCCCTGTCATTCCCGACGTTGTATCGGCAATGACAGAAAGTCTGTCAGCAACTTTTGGAAATCCATCTAGCATCCATAGTTTTGGTAGGCAGGCTAATCAACTGGTCAGACAAGCCCGTGATACTGTAGCCAAAGCACTTGATGTCTCTAATCGAAATATTATTTTCACTTCTGGCGCAAGTGAGGCCAACAACCAAGCGTTAATTGGCTATGCTCTCGCCAATCGAGATAAAGGAAATCATATCTTAACAACTGCGATTGAACATCCCTCTGTTTTAAATACTGTTCAGTATCTCCATGATAGGCATGGATTTGATGTTACTTTCGTAAAGCCAAATTTTGATGGACAATTTCCAGCAAAATTAATTGAGCAAAATTTACAATCAGATACTATTTTGGTCAGCATGATGTGGGCAAATAATGAAACTGGACAGCTTCTCCCAGTCGCAGAAGTAGGACGGTTACTAGCCTCTCATCCAGCTGTATTCCATGTTGATGCTACGCAAGTCATGGGAAAAATCCCTGTCCATCCGCGAGAAATTGGTGCTGATTTTCTGACTGCTTCTGCTCATAAGTTCCACGGACCAAAAGGTGTTGGCTTTCTCTATTATCATGAAAATTTGAAGTTTGATGCACTGATTCACGGCGGAGAACAAGAAGAAAAACGACGAGCTGGAACAGAAAATCTTCATTCACTTGTCGGTATGACCAAAGCTTTAGAAATCGCCATGCAAAATATGGAAGAAAATTACCAACACGTTCAAAAGCTTAATGATAGCCTTCTGTCGCTGCTTTCAGAGGTTGACTTTTACAAAAATGATTTTGGTGCTACAATGCCATACGTCATTAATATTGCATTTCCTCACCAAAATCATGATTTGTTGCTGACAAAGCTAGATTTAGCAGGTTTTGCAATTTCTACTGGCTCTGCTTGCACAGCTGGAACCGTTGAACCTTCGCACGTTTTAGAAGCTGTTTATGGTGAAAGTTCTCCCAAATTAAAAGAAAATTTGCGTATCTCTTTTTCAGAGCTAAACACAATAGATGAAATTCATGCTTTCGCTGAAAAGCTGAAAAGTTTATTGAAGTGATTACTTCATTGATGGGGGATTATTTTTTCCCTCACCAATGTTAGGGGGTATAACCTCTAGGTGTAACAACTAAGCGACCTGTACGCAGCTAAAGCTGCAACAGTCTGCTTAACATCAAAGATATGAGGTCACACCTCCGTTTCACTTCGCTATCCATTCGCTCTATCTCCACTTTGCTCCGCTGTCGATTTCACTAACCGACTAAAGTCGCAAGGCGAAGTGATTTTGTCCCTGAAGTCTAAGTGCTATCTTCGCTTCGATACGCTGTCCACACCACGGGTATCCATGCTCGCTACGGTGCTGAATCACCGAGCCGCAATGGTTCTCGCTAAGTGACTAAAACCACAAGTCGGGCACAAGTCGGGTCAAAACGCTAGTAAAACGAAAGCAGAGCTTGCCATTTCGCCTTATCTTCGACTAGGAGAATGGACAGCGTATCGAAGCAGAGATAGTGCTGCTCTAAGTTAAAATAATTCTGTCAGCATACTGACAGAAAATCAGAGGAAAAAATATGGCTTTTATTACTGAAAAACATCTTGGTGACAGTAACTATACTTACAGTCTGGCTCCAACCGTAAAAAAATTCACACTCAAAGATACCACTTTCATCCAAACAAAAATTGGAAACTTTGAGTTCAAAAGAATGCTTGAGGAAGTTCCTAATTCCAATGAAGGATTTCTTTTAAAGATTATTGTCAATCCAGATTTGACCGGTTTCAAATTATCTATTACAGACAAATCCGGACTACGTAATGTCAATATCTTTAAAAATGCCAGTCCAATTATCCAAGAAAAATTTTACTTTCAAATGGATGCACTTATTGACCGAGGCGTCTTTACAAAAACACAAGCATAATAAAAAAGCTCTTCTAATCAGGAGCTTTTTTATTATATATTTCCAACTTAAAACAAAAAGCTGTCAGCATACTGACAGCTTTTAGAAGTAATATTTTCACATTACTAGTTTCGTTATTGCTTATAATTAAGCTTTGATTTCAGCAACGATACCTGAACCAACAGTACGTCCACCTTCACGGATAGAGAATGTTGTTCCTTGTTCGATAGCAACTGGGTGAATCAATTCAACATCGATGTGAACATTATCACCAGGCATTACCATTTCAGTACCTTCTGGAAGTTTAACTGAACCAGTAACGTCAGTTGTGTGGAAGTAGAATTGAGGACGGTAGTTATCGAAGAATGGAGTGTGACGTCCGCCTTCTTCTTTGCTCAATACGTAAACTTCACCTTCGAATGTTGTATGAGGAGTGATTGAACCTGGTTTAGCAATAACTTGACCACGTTCGATTTCGTCACGTTGAACACCGCGGAGAAGTACACCAACGTTATCGCCAGCAAGACCTTCTGTAAGTGTTTTACGGAACATTTCAATACCAGTAACAACAGCTTTTTTAGTTTCGTCTTTGATACCAACGATTTCGATTTCGTCACCAACTTTAACAGTACCACGTTCGATACGTCCTGAAGCAACAGTACCACGACCAGTGATTGAGAACACATCTTCGACTGGGAGAAGGAGTGGTTTGTCAGTGTCACGTTCTGGAGTTGGGATATATTCGTCAACGATATCCATCAATTCTTCAACTTTAGCAACCCATTGAGGTTCACCGTTCAAAGCACCAAGTGCAGAACCAGCGATTACAGGAATATCGTCACCTGGGAAATCGTATTCTGTAAGAAGGTCACGAACTTCCATTTCAACAAGTTCCATCAATTCTTCATCATCAACAAGGTCAGCTTTGTTAAGGAAGACGATAAGATATTTAACACCAACTTGACGTGAAAGCAAGATGTGTTCACGAGTTTGTGGCATAGGTCCATCAGTAGCAGCAACAACAAGGATTGCTCCGTCCATTTGAGCGGCACCAGTAATCATGTTTTTAACGTAGTCCGCGTGACCTGGAGCATCGATGTGGGCATAGTGACGTTTTTCAGTTGAGTATTCGATATGGGCAGTGTTGATTGTGATCCCACGTTCGCGTTCTTCTGGTGCAGCATCGATAGAAGCGAAGTCAGTTTGGTCAGCCAAACCTTTATCTGCAAGAACTTTAGAGATAGCAGCTGACAATGTTGTTTTACCATGGTCAACGTGTCCGATAGTACCAATATTTACGTGTGGTTTGCTACGGTCGTAAACTTGTTTAGCCATTTTAAAAATGTCTCCTTTGAGAAAATTGTTTTATAATAGGCAGGCTGCTTAATCACAATCTACCGTTCCTTATCATTATACTTAAAATCGTTTAGAAAAGCAAGTTTTACCAGTCTTTTATCTGTCTTAATTTTAGTTATAACACAAGTTTCTTTAATATAGCAATAAAAAAGAGAATAGTCAAGCCAAAAACAGGTACTATCACCCTCTTCTGCTTAATTCCCTCAAGATTTTTAACCACATTTATAGTTCAAAAAGTAAATCAAACTGACTTATCTCTCATAATCAAAAAAGGGTTTTACAACCCTTAGTTATTATCATCTATCATATCTTAACAACCAATCTAAAGTGACTTTTCCTAAATCAGCAATTTGGATGAGATGCTCCAATGTTGGAATAATTTGATTTGCCTCTATTTCTTGTATCATTTCAGGTGGTAAAGCAGGTGAAAGTCTTGCTCCAAATTCAAACTTTGAAAGTTGAAGTCTAGCTCTTATCGTTTTAACTTTCTCCCAAGTTCTTCTACTACTTCCGACTTACCTTTATCATATTGAGTAGGATATTTTAACCTCTTTAGCTCATAACTTGAAGCTTGCCTATTACTTTTATTCTGAGCTACCACTATGTCCTTAATCGAATTATTTAAAGCAATTTCTATCTTTCTCAACATTCTCATATCAGGCTTTTTTCTCAAAAATATAATATCCGATACCAGTGCCGCTGGATACCCTATATCTTCTGAAAGTTTCAGAATAGGAATTCTATAGCGGCGTATTTCTGCTTTCAATTTCTTTAACTGTTCATTGACATCTAACTGTTCTTTTTGAAGAGTATCCATATCTTTCTCTTTTCAATAATTCTTTAATTTATCCATAACTTCAAAATAGTAACTTACGAATTCCTAATTTGATACATAAAACTCTCTCAGACACTATTCCTAATAAGCTGATAAAATAACTAAACTCAAACTAATCACTAACCAAAATACAATCATGACCGAAGTAAAACATCGAATCATAAATTCAGCCCCTCTTGATTTATGACTGTCAATTAATTCTTCTGTTCCTCCCGAAAAAGCATTTATTGCTCCATCCTGTTTCGACGGTTGCATAAAAATCGCTATAACAATCCCAATTGATATTATCAACATCATACTGAACAAAATATTGTAAATCACTTCTGCCGTTTCCTACTCCCTACTGAATTCTTTATCAACAGCTTTTAAAGCTGCATTAAAAACCTGATCCATGTCATAGTATTGGTAATTTCCCAATCGTCCTCCAAAAATAACTTGATTATATTTATCAGCTTCTCTTCTATATTTTTTAAATATCTCTGAATTTTTTTATCATTTATAGGATAATATGCTTCTTTGGTCTTATCCCACTTTTGAGGGTATTCTTTAGTCAAAACAGTATAACCACCCTCTGCCCTCTTATCAAAATGTCGCCATTCCATCACGCGAGTAAACGGAGTTTCAGAATCAGTATAGTTAATCACAGCATTTCCCTGCATATTATCTGATTCGAAAACTTGTGACTCAAAACAGATTGAGCGATACTCAAGTTCACCAAACTTATAATCAAAAAATTGGTCAATCATCCCAGTATAAACAATACGTGGAAACTCCTCTAAATATTCTTCTCTAGCATGAAAAAAATCTACGCCCATCTGAACATCAATTAATTCAGACTGTAGCATTTTATTAAAAATCTGTGTATAGCCATCTATAGGTATTCCTTGATACCGATCATCAAAATAGTTATTATCAAATGTGTAACGTACTGGTAGCCTCCGAATGATGAATGCGGGCAATTCTGTCGCTTTTCGCCCCCATTGTTTTTCTGTATAACCCTTTATAAGTTTTTTATAAATATCTGTACCAATTAGGGCAATCGCTTGCTCTTCTAAGTTTTTTGGATTCTTAGATATTTCAGCTACACTTTTCTGTTCAAAAATTTTATCCTTTGCTTCCCTAGGAGTCTTTACTCCCCACATTTGATAAAAAGTATTCATATTAAACGGAAGGTTATAAAGTTCACCTTTATAATTAGCCAACACCTGATTTGTGTAACTCATGAATTCTGTAAACTGATTCACATAGTTCCAAATTCGTTCATCATTTGTATGAAATATATGAGCACCATAGTCATGGATATTAATACCATGTTCTTTATGTGTAAACATATTCCCTCCAATATGTAATCGTTTATCTATAACTAGTGAACGTTTACCACGTTTGGCAGCCTCATAAGCAAATACCGAGCCAAAAGGACCAGCTCCAACTATAAGATAGTCATAATTTTTAGTATTATATTTCACTTTATCCTCACCTCCCTATTACACTTCTAAATATAATGAATCTTTAATTACTCAATTATTGATGATACTAAATCTCAAGAACTCTTACATTCTCATTTAGGTTGAATATAAGTTGCCAATGCCGCCACTCCAGCAGAAATATGACGCTCACTCACAATATTATTCCCCTTAACATTCATCTCAGAAACTAATATTGAATTATCTGGATACACCTTCTCTACAAAAGCCACATGACCATAAACAGAACTCGAACCCGCAACTCCTGGAGGGAAACTTACCGCATAACCCTCTGTTGGAACAGTCGTCGTATAATAACCTTGTGCCTGAGCATTAATCCCCCATTCACCACCATTACCCATATGAGTTCCAATCTGACCCCCAAGTTGAATGATTCGGTTATACACATACTGCGTACAATTTCCAAACGCATAACTCTCTGAACCTGGATATTCCACCCCATTATAAGCAGGAAAATTCGATGTATCCAATTTTGAACTTAACACAGGACTTGCTGGTGTATCTGACGCCCATACTTGAGTACTACTATCTACATTGTCATAGAAATTCAGATTATATTCTTGGATAATATCAATCAGTTTTTGAGCATAGTCAGGATCTGTCGCAAAAACACCCTGCAATGATTCCGCTGCTTCTTGATAAGTTTTCGACTGAGACTTCCAAGAACCTGCATAAATATCTGGATTCCAAGTCGTCCCTTTCAACATTAAGTTAATATAATCATCTAAAGATTGATCATAGTTACTATAAACTCGAAAACTCTGTTGAGTAAAATAAGGATTAGTTCCAGCAAACTCTTGCGTTTGGAATGTCACTGATTTCCCTAAATAAGCCCCTGTAATATTGAAAATATTAAAGTACTTCTGAGCCATATTACTTTGACCATAACCCGACTCTAAAATCGCTTGCGCCAAGATAATCGAAGCAAAAAGATTATTTTTACCCGCCAAAACCTGTACTCGAGGTGCAATACTCTTGATGAAAGCTTCTGGGCTAGACGTATCAATTTTCTTAATGGGTTGAGCCGCCTCTATTTTCTTCAATACAGGACCTGTATAAATGGAAGTGGCGTTACTCAGCTTTGAGCTTCCCACTGTCGAAGACTGATAATAAGCAGAATTCGCATAACTAGAAACAACTGTTTCAGAATGTGAAAAAACATGACTTGTTACAGTTTTTGTAGATGAGCTAATCGTTTTACTCGGAGTACTTGGCTTAGGTGATGCTGGCTTCGGCTTACTTGGTGATGCTGGTGTGCTTGGTTTTGGAGGCGTCGGTTTCGGTTTATCCGGCGTACTCGGTGGAGTAGGCGGCGTGCTAGGCTCCGTAGGTTTAGTTTCATCTGGAGGCGTGACTGACGAATCATCTCCTGAATTTCCCGTTCCTTCCGAACTCTCCCCATTGCTTCCCGTCTCATCTGGCGTATTGTCTGGCGTCTCATTATTATTATCTGTTGTTACTTGACCCGTATCACCTGTATTCGTTTGACCCGAATCATCACTCGTTACTAATTCATTACCATTATTCACAACCTGTGACGTACACGTCACCTCATTCGAAACTGGTAACTCATCTGCATGAGCCGTAGCACCAAACGTACTTATCCCCAAGGCTAGTGCTGTACCTGCTACTAGCTTGTAGGTCATGTAAGTATCTGTTTTATTTTTATTTTTTTTCAACTTTTTCCTCATTCATCTTCCTCAATATAAATATCTTTTAAAGGTCACAAAAGTAAACTATCAAGAACATCCTAAAAGAAAGCCTGCAAATGCAAAGCCTTCTTTTATTTAGTTCTTTTAGGGTTATAAATTTAAGATGTTAAACACCCTATCGTTTATTCCCCATCTCTTTCTTCTTTTCTACGTCTTCTTCCCAAAAGTGTTGCACCAATAGCTCCTAGAAGAGTCGCCCAACCAGTTCCAGTGGCTAAAGCATCATTGGTTTCTCCAGTTTTCGGTAAAGAATTTGCCATACCATTTGATGTTCCAGATAAACCACCGTTCGATGAATTTAGATTACCTGATGCACCAGTATTTCCACTTCCATTACTTAAAGAGGTACTTAAACTCATTGAATCTGAGCTACTTGTTGACATTGATAAACTCATAGAATCTGAAAGGCTCAATGAATTTGAAGCACTTAAAGATGCACTCGCTGAGCTTGAGTTGCTCAAAGAGGTGCTTGTACTCAAAGAGTTCGAAGTACTTAAAGATGTAGACAAACTTGACGAGTCAGACGTACTCAGTGAGTTTGAAGCACTCAAGGACGTTGATAAGCTTGCCGAATCCGATGTACTTAGTGAATTCGAAAGACTCAATGATGTAGATAAACTCGTTGAATCTGAGAGACTCAGCGAACCTGAATCGCTTAACGAAGTAGACAGACTTGATGAAGCCAATGTACTCATTGAGCTTGAAGCACTGAGTGAGGCACTCGTGGAACTCGAATCACTCAATGAGGTACTTGTGCTCAAGGAGTTAGAATCACTGACTGAAGTTGATGTGCTCGTAGAATCTGACATACTCATTGAAGTTGAAGCACTAAGTGAAGTACTCGTTGAACTTGAATCACTCAAAGAGCTACTTGTGCTCAAAGAGTTAGAATCACTGAGCGAAGTTGAGGCGCTCGTAGAATCTGACATACTCATTGAAGTCGAAGTACTCAAAGATGTTGATAAGCTTGAAGAACTTGAGGTACTGAGTGAATTTGAAGCACTGAGTGAGGCACTCATCGAACTTGAATCACTCAGAGAGGTACTTGTGCTCAAGGAGTTAGAATCGCTGAGCGAAGTTGATGTGCTCGTAGATTCTAATGTGCTCGATGAAGTTGAGGCACTGAGTGAAGTGCTCAGTGAACTTGAAGCACTCAATGAGGTGCTTGTACTCAAAGAGTTAGAGTCACTAAGTGAGGTACTCGTTGAGCTTGAATCGCTCAGAGACGTGCTTGTACTCAAAGAGTTAGAATCACTAACTGAAGTTGATACGCTCGTAGAATCTGACGTGCTCAATGAAGTTGAGGCACTGAGTGAAGTACTCATCGAACTCGAATCGCTCAGAGAGGTACTTGTACTCAAAGAGTTAGAGTCACTAAGTGAGGTACTCATCGAACTTGAATCACTCAGAGAGGTACTTGTGCTCAAAGAGTTAGAATCGCTAAGCGAAGTTGAGGCGCTCGTAGAATCTGACGTGCTCAATGAAGTTGAGGCACTAAGTGAAGTACTCAGTGAACTTGAATCGCTCAATGAGGTACTTGTGCTCAAAGAGTTAGAATCACTGACTGAAGTTGACACGCTCGTAGAATCTGACGTGCTCATCGAACTTGAGGCACTGACTGAAGTACTCATCGAACTTGAATCACTCAGAGAGGTACTTGTACTCAAAGAGTTAGAATCACTGACTGAAGTTGATGTGCTCGTAGAATCTGACATACTCATTGAAGTCGAAGTACTCAAAGATGTTGATAAGCTTGAAGAACTTGAGGTACTTAGTGAATTTGAAGCACTAAGTGAAGTGCTCATCGAACTTGAATCACTCAGAGAGGTGCTTGTGCTCAAAGAGTTAGAATCACTGAGTGACGTACTCGTTGAGCTTGAATCGCTCAGAGACGTGCTTGTACTCAAAGAGTTAGAATCACTAACTGAAGTTGAGACACTCGTAGAATCTGACGTACTCAATGAAGTTGAGGCACTGAGTGAAGTACTCATCGAACTTGAAGCACTCAATGAGGTACTCGTACTCAAGGAGTTAGAATCACTAACTGAAGTTGAGACACTCGTAGAATCTGACGTACTCAATGAAGTTGAGGCACTGAGTGAAGTACTCATCGAACTTGAATTACTCAATGAGGTACTTGTGCTCAAAGAGTTAGAGTCACTAAGTGAGGTACTCGTTGAGCTTGAATCGCTCAATGAGGTACTCGTACTCAAGGAGTTAGAATCACTGACTGAAGTTGAGGCGCTCGTAGAATCTGACGTACTCAATGAAGTTGAAGCACTAAGTGAAGTGCTCAGTGAACTTGAATCGCTCAATGAGGTGCTTGTACTCAAAGAGTTAGAGTCACTAAGTGAGGTACTCAACGAACTTGAATCACTTAGAGAGCTACTTGTGCTCAAAGAGTTAGAATCACTAACTGAAGTTGAGGCGCTCGTAGAGTCTGACGTGCTCAATGAAGTTGAAGCACTAAGTGAAGTGCTCAGTGAACTTGAATCGCTCAGAGAGGTACTTGTACTCAAAGAGTTAGAGTCACTAAGTGAGGTACTCAACGAACTTGAATCACTTAGAGAGCTACTTGTGCTCAAAGAGTTAGAATCACTGACTGAAGTTGAGGCGCTCGTAGAGTCTGACGTGCTCAATGAAGTTGAAGCACTAAGTGAAGTGCTCAGTGAACTTGAATCACTCAAAGAACTACTTGTGCTTAAAGAGTTAGAATCACTGAGCGAAGTTGAGGTGCTTGTAGAATCTGACGTGCTCAATGAAGTTGAGGCACTGACTGAAGTACTCATCGAACTTGAATCACTCAGAGAGGTACTTGTACTCAAAGAGTTAGAATCGCTGAGCGAAGTTGAGGCGCTCATAGAATCTGACATACTCATTGAAGTCGAAGTACTCAAAGATGTTGATAAGCTTGAAGAACTTGAGGTACTGAGTGAATTTGAAGCACTAAGTGAAGTGCTCAGTGAACTTGAAGCACTCAATGAGCTACTTGTACTCAAAGAGTTAGAGTCACTAAGCGATGTGCTCATCGAACTTGAATCGCTTAGAGAGCTACTCGTGCTCAAAGAGTTAGAATCACTGACTGAAGTTGATACGCTCGTAGAATCTGACGTGCTCATCGAAGTTGAGCCACTGAGTGAAGTGCTCAGTGAACTTGAAGCACTCAATGAGGTGCTTGTACTCAAAGAGTTAGAGTCACTAAGTGAGGTACTCAACGAACTTGAAGCACTCAAAGAGCTACTTGTGCTCAAAGAGTTAGAATCACTGACTGAAGTTGAGGCGCTCGTAGATTCTGACGTGCTCATCGAAGTTGAGGCACTAAGTGAGGTACTCGTTGAACTTGAATCACTCAAAGAGCTACTTGTGCTCAAAGAGTTAGAATCGCTGAGCGAAGTTGAGGCGCTCGTAGAATCTGACGTGCTCAGCGAAGTTGAGCCACTAAGTGAAGTGCTCAGTGAACTTGAATCACTCAATGAGGTGCTTGTACTCAAAGAGTTAGAGTCACTAAGTGAGGTACTTGTTGAGCTTGAATCGCTCAGAGAGCTATTTGTGCTCAAAGAGTTAGAATCGCTGAGCGAAGTTGAGGCGCTCGTAGAATCTGACGTGCTCAGCGAAGTTGAGCCACTAAGTGAAGTGCTCAGTGAACTTGAATCACTCAATGAGGTGCTTGTACTCAAAGAGTTAGAGTCACTAAGTGAGGTACTCAACGAACTTGAATCACTCAAAGAGCTACTTGTACTCAAAGAGTTAGAATCGCTGAGCGAAGTTGAGGCGCTCGTAGAATCTGACGTGCTCAGCGAAGTTGAGCCACTAAGTGAAGTGCTCAGTGAACTTGAATCACTCAATGAGGTGCTTGTACTCAAAGAGTTAGAGTCACTAAGTGAGGTACTTGTTGAGCTTGAATCGCTCAGAGAGCTACTTGTGCTCAAAGAGTTAGAATCGCTGAGCGAAGTTGAGGCGCTCGTAGAATCTGACGTGCTCAGCGAAGTTGAGCCACTAAGTGAAGTGCTCAGTGAACTTGAATCACTCAATGAGGTGCTTGTACTCAAAGAGTTAGAGTCACTAAGTGAGGTACTCAACGAACTTGAATCACTTAGAGAGCTACTTGTGCTCAAAGAGTTAGAATCACTAAGTGAGGTACTCGTTGAGCTTGAATCGCTCAGAGACGTGCTTGTACTCAAAGAGTTAGAATCACTAACTGAAGTTGATACGCTCGTAGAATCTGACGTGCTCAATGAAGTTGAGGCACTGAGTGAAGTACTCATCGAACTCGAATCGCTCAGAGAGGTACTTGTACTCAAAGAGTTAGAGTCACTAAGTGAGGTACTCATCGAACTTGAATCACTCAGAGAGGTACTTGTGCTCAAAGAGTTAGAATCGCTAAGCGAAGTTGAGGCGCTCGTAGAATCTGACGTGCTCAATGAAGTTGAGGCACTAAGTGAAGTACTCAGTGAACTTGAATCACTCAGAGAGGTACTTGTGCTCAAAGAGTTAGAATCACTGACTGAAGTTGAGGCACTGACTGAAGTACTCATTGAACTTGAATCACTCAATGAGGTGCTTGTGCTCAAAGAGTTAGAATCACTGACTGAAGTTGACACGCTCATGGAATTTGACGTGCTCAGTGAAGTTGAGCCACTAAGTGAGGTACTCAACGAACTTGAATCGCTCAATGAGGTGCTTGTGCTCAAGGAGTTAGAATCACTAACTGAAGTTGAGGAGCTCGTAGAATCTGACGTGCTCAGTGAAGTTGAGCCACTAAGTGAGGTACTCAATGAACTTGAATCGCTCAATGAGGTGCTTGTGCTCAAGGAGTTAGAATCACTAACTGAAGTTGAGGCGCTCGTAGAATCTGACGTGCTCAAAGAGTTAGAGTCACTGAGTGAAGTTGACACACTCATTGAGATACTATCACTTAGGGAATTTGAATCTGAAGATGATTCACTAATAGAGTTAGAAAGAGAGTCACTTAAAGATGTTGATTCACTGATTGAAACAGATAGAGATTCTGAATCTGAAAGAGAATCACTTAGAGAGGTACTATCACTCAATGAATTTGAGGTACTGATTGAAAGTGAAAGAGACTCTGAGTTTGAAAGGGAATCGCTTAAAGAATTTGAATCACTGATTGAAACAGACAGAGATTCTGAACCTGAAAGAGAATCACTTAGGGAAGTACTATCACTCAATGAATTTGAGGTACTGATTGAAAGTGAAAGAGACTCTGAGTTTGAAAGGGAATCGCTTAAAGAATTTGAATCACTGATTGAAACAGACAGAGATTCTGAACCTGAAAGAGAATCACTTAGGGAAGTACTATCACTCAATGAATTTGAGGTACTGATTGAAAGTGAAAGAGACTCTGAGTTTGAAAGGGAATCGCTTAAAGAATTTGAATCACTGATTGAAACAGACAGAGATTCTGAACCTGAAAGAGAATCACTTAGGGAGGTACTATCGCTCAATGAATTTGAATCGCTAATTGAGAGTGAAAGAGACTCTGAATCTGATAATGAGTTACTAAGAGATAGACTGTCACTCAATGATTCACTTAGAGAACCACTATCACTCAATGAATTACTCAACGAGATACTTTGACTAGATGAATCACTTATAGAGAGGCTCTCACTTATAGATTCACTTAATGAAATGCTCTCACTCATAGAGCCCGTATTACTTTCTGTTGAATCACTCAAAGAAATACTTGTGCTTATGGAAATGGAATCACTAGTTGATACGCTAGTAGATGTACTTATTGAATCTGATTCACTTAAAGATAATGATTCACTTCCCGCCGGACTGTAAACATAAATCGTTTCATTAACTGCTGTTGTAGTATCAGTAACAACTGTTGAAGTTGGTTGACTCGTTCCTGTTGGCAGTAACGATGATCCTGGTTGGACATATACATAACCATCTGGAACATTAGTTTGTGTATAAAGACTTCGAGTCCAATCTATCGTATTTCCAACATTAGCTGGAACATTACTAGTACCTGAACTTTCAATTCCCACCTGACTAGAAGATGTGGCTACTGCTAGACCTGTTTGCGCATCAACATATGTATAACTGATGTTGGGATTTGCCTGACCGTAAACGTAAATATTATAAGTATAGGTCGTTCCCGACATAGGAACAATGGCAAAGTTGGCTTGACCGTACTGATCACCATTATCGGTGGTAGTTGTACTATCTCCTCCTGGTTGTCCTCCGCTTCCTGTTGGTGCTCCTGAATAAATTTGATTATCAGTAGCTCCTCCAATTGCCCACATATATCCTGCAGGCATATTATCAATAGCATAAGTTGCATTTGCTAAATTGATATTTTGGCCAATATAGTTAGCATCATTAGATAATGGAACTGTTGTATTTCCTACTGTATCTCCATTTTGATTAATATAATTAATCTTTATATCGCCAACAGGTAAAGCATTAGTTTGAAGCTCACGTGTACTAGTATTAATAATATTAGATGATGCTGTTCCCCCATTAACTGTAGTCGTTCCATTTTGAACTGTTAAAGTCCCAAAGGTACCCGTTGCATCTGGAGTAGCTGGTTTAGCATTCGTTCCTTGCCATGTATTAATACTAGAATTATTCATTGTGAATTGACCAGCACCACTCACAAGAGGACCTGTACTAGGAGAACCTGTTGTTGTATCAACAGCCATATGCAACGACTTAGGAGAAATGAAGGTAACACTTGAACCAGAGCTATTTGTTTGGATAACCGCTCCATTTGACCACTGATTAATATCTAATGTTGTACCAGCATTAAATACTGCACTTTGAGTTCCTTGTAGTCGAATCGCACCTGGTTGTGTTGATTGAGGGATAGAAAGATTAAAGTTTTGCCCAAAGACATATTGAGCTGTCGCTGAAGCACCTTGTTGACCATTGATAAAGTATTGGAAACCAGTTTGAGTCCAACTGACATTATCACCAGCTGTTATTCCATTTATATACAAATACGCTGCAGGAAAGTTAGCTGCCTGTCCATTATATGTTTTAGCAGTAAACGATGAATTATCCCCCATCGTAATAGTATTTCCATAACCGACACTACCTGTTGGTGCTATTGTTTCAAAGTAAAATGCTGAGAAAGCAATATCATTAGAGGTACGATTAAGTGTCACACTTGAATTATTTGCAAAATTGATACTACCAACCGAACGAGTAATTTCATTAGAAATATTAAATGTATTTGTACCCGAGAAGACAAGTTTTGAACCACCCAAACCATACATCAAATGGACAGGATTATATCCATTCGATGCACTCGAAGATAATGTTACATTATTTACATTCACGGTTAATTGGCCTGCATTTGGTGAATAAATTAATGCATAGTTATTACCATCGTTTCCTGCAAAACCTTGTTGAGCTTGCATATTACTTAATGTGAATGTTGTAGGATTTGTATTACTTACCCAAGCAAATGTCTGTGTTCCTAGGTCAACTATATTATTATTACCTTGAACAATGACACTAGCACCATCTGCACGATTGGTCATTGCTGTTCCGCCAGTTGTAGGATAAGTAATGCTAGCCGTGATATCAATGTAAGTAATATTAGAATTCGCCCATGCACTTTGTAATTGCGCATATGTTGTTACATTTGCATAGGTGCCATTAGCTATAGCTGTTGCTTTATAAGTAGCATCATTCACAACTTGATTAGGAGTTGCAACAGTGACCGATGTCGGTGATGCAGGTGTCGTACCAAGACCGCTTTCAAAGCTTCCACGATTAACATCTGGGTCTGTTGCAACCTGATTAATGGTTCCTCCAGCCGTTGTTCCTAGTGCCTGAGCAGATGGTATAGTAGTTCCAGATGTATTGGCTAAAACTGGTTCAGCTTGCACCGCTACTGCTACACCTGCTGCACCACCACCTAATACGCTGACTGTCGATATCGCTGCGTACATCCAACGTTTCTTACTTTTATACATCCTATATCTTAATTTCGGTTCGGAGATAATTTTGGATATATTTTTATTTTTTAAATTCATATATAAATTTCCTATTATTTTTTAAATGTTGCTTTTTGGAGTATTTAGTAGTTTTACTACTCAAGGTCCCCTCTGGTTTATTGACTCAGAAAGAAATTTAAGAACTGGTAACCATACTCTTACTTCTCTCACTATCGTCATTTCTATATTACTTATCATTTCCTGCTCCCAGACTTTTTCAAACTTATTATTAAATAATGAAATCTATACTAGTATTCCTCTACTTTTTAATAAGCCACAATATAGATTTAATTCAGACATTCTTATCAATATTTTGCTTTAGTGGTTAAAATATGGTCTCATCCATTTTCTATTCCATTTATTATGCTTTCAGCTTCTATAACTGCTTTACGAGTGAACATACCACTTCTCAAAGCCTTTGAAATTTTATTAGCATTATTTTTAAATTCTACTAATTGCTTTTCGCTTAAAGATTGAAATTTCTCTTTTATCTCGTTTGGCGTTGTTATCGTAAATCCTAAATGGTTCTTTGTGATAAATTCAGCTATTGCTGACTCCTCCCAAACAATAACAGGCATTCCCAAACTTAAATACAAGGAAACTTTATGAGGGCTATTAAAACGTGTATATCCTTGATAATCTCCTCCTCCTGGTAAATTATCATCCCAAGAAATTCCAAAATAATTTTTAGGGATTTTTTCTACTAAATCTTGAGCAATAAAAGAACCATGATAGACAACATTATCTCCAAAGTTATTCGTAGACTTTCCTCCAAAGGCATGTAACTCTGGCATGTTTCCAGACCACGTTTCAATGAATATTGATTTATCAAGATTTCCAGCAACAACTGCTTTCTTCTCCAAAGTATGAGAAAGAGGGACACCTTTTTCTTGAAGATAATCAAAAAGTTCTTTTTTTACTATATTTGTGCGAACTCCATAATTTCTAAGTGCATCATTCATCTTATCTCCATGCCCTATAACGACGTCTACTGAGTTTAAGAAATCATTCTCTTTGGGATAAAATCCTCGTAACCACTCTGAATCATGCATTAATACAACAATCTTTGTATCTTTCTGTTTCAGGCAATTTATAAACATCTCTTCAAAACGAAAACCAAGTAAAGTGGGAAATTGATGGAGAACAATATCCCCTCGTTCCACTTCTGAGATTATCCCCTCAATTAATGCTTTCAATGTTATATCCGACATTTCACGTGTATTTTGCATACGTATGCTTATACGACCATATCCCAAGCTTTGTGCAATTTCTGTTACATCACTTTTAGGTTTTGTTACAGCATCTCTAGACTGTGGCTGAATAACATTTACCACCCATCGTTTCATTTTTTCTCCTTCATAATCAAGGCTTTTATCCCTTTTAGCTATACGCTCACAAAATTTTATATACAAAAGACAAAAGCACAACGGCGGACATCATTATGGCAATCAAGCTAGTTACAAGCTTTCCATACCCAGTATCTTCCTCATCATTAATAATTCTGTCACTTTCATTTTGGAACATTTCTTCAATCACAATCTCTAATTGACTCGGTTTATACCAATAAGCTGTTTTTGCTTCTATTTTGTCTAACTTTTTATCTTTAATCATCTGTCCCACCTCTCTTTACCGTCTTTTGATAGTTGTTACTTTAGACACAGGAACACCTTTTTTTATTAGCAATTGCTTATACTCTAAAGACATCTTAACTTCTTGAATATATTTGATGTCATTCTTCAAAATATGTAATAGGTTCCCTTTTACATTCCCATTATCATCAACTGGTGATTCTACCAATTGAAGTATATTGTGCGACTTCGTTTTGGATAACGCAGCTAACTCAATTCCTAAAAATGAGATAGTTACTCTGTCTTTTGGAGTTACTATTTTTGGTAGCTGTTCAGCGATAAATAAATCCAGAGAATTGAACCCAGATAAGGGTTCTCCTGTTTTTTCATCATTAAAAGTTATATAATTCAATTTTCCTTCATAGAAGTAATAACTGATTATTGGAATATGCTTTTCGTTATAAAAATGAATCTCTTGGGGTCTATTATTGAAATAGAAAATCTCACTAAAAATCTTGCCATCAATTGTATACTCTTGTACAAAATCTTTTTCTCCATCACCATGATGGTATTGAACATTTTTCACTAAACGTCTAGTATTTGGGAATAATTCCATTATTCCTATCTCTTCCCCCTCATGAATGATAGAAATTGAAAAATCTTCATTCATAAAAATTTCAGAAAAACTAGGAACAGGAGCTTGGTTGAAAAACAAAGATTGTGTCAAATCATATTTGCGGTTTGTTAAATAATCAAAAAGATTTATTCCTTCAACTTCTTCATCTCGCTTTAATCTTGCAAAATCTGGACTCGGTAATATACTAATTACTTTCCCATTTCCTTCAATTCTTTGTTTACTTTCCTTCCAGACTTTATCTTCTGGTCTGATTATCGTTACTAATTCATAATCCATCTAACATTCTTCTCCATTTCTCTGCAATAACATGGTCTTGGAATTGTTCAACTGAAGTAATCGTACTTTTCTTTAATTTAGGATAGTATCTCTTTAGAATTTCTTGAAGGCCGAAAGCAAGTTGATGAGCACTAAATTCTTCATCTTGACGAGAAAAATCTCTCAAATATCCATTTTCTCCATTTTTTATTAACTCCATCGCACCAAAACGTGCTTTGAAGGTCACTATGGGAAGTCCTGCATCTAAAGCTTCAATATATGTCAATCCAAATCCTTCTGAATATGAAGCAGAAATGAATACATCATATTTTTTATAAACTTCTTCTAAATTGTTTGAATGCCCTTTAAGGCAAATATAATCACTAGCTTGAAGTTCGGTAATCATTTGCTGTAATTTACCTTCTTCTACCCCTTGACCATAAATATCAAAAATGATATCTGGATAATCTTCATGTAACGAAACAAAAGCTTTAATCGCAATATCAATATGTTTTTCACTCGCTAATCTTGATGCAGTCATAAATCTAGTTGGTTTCTTCTTGAATTTTGAAAAATCAATAACTGAATATTCCTTATCTCGAATCCCTCCTACTGGAATCGTAACGAACTTTTCATCTTTATTTGGAAAATCTACTAAAAAATCTTCTCTTTGCAACTCTGTAGAAACAACAACTCTATCAGCCGCATCAATATGAGTCAAAAGGTACTCATAATAGTTATTCCACATCGGTGCTGATAGGACTGCCCTATCTCCTAAGTGATCTGCATGTATTACCTCAATGAGATTGCAATCTAAATATTTATGGTGGAATAAAGCAACTTCAGGCTCTTCACCTCTATCCAAAATGAATGTGTTCTTTTCACTAAAAAGCTCATCTAAACCTTCAAAGAAATAACGTTGAAATAAGACCTCGTTTTTAAAAAATAGATTTTCTCCTTCAAAATCATAAACATGAATATTCTCAAGTATTCTCCCTCTTCTTGGATGACGATATTCATTGAACATTATCTTTCGTTTACCTGTTTCAAAATCAAAAATTTCAATTTTATATCTAGAAACTAGAAGGAGGTTAGTATCTTTGGGATTAGGAGATTTCTCAATATGCTCTCTTATGAGCATACCTGTTGATGTTAATGTCTGTACAATACGGTGTGTTTCTGAATTATCCTTAAAAATTTTATCTAAACGTTCATTTTTTCTGACCACTCCCGTTTCAACAATTTTTTTCCCAAAGGTAAAAAACTCCCAAATATCAATAACTTGATTTTGTTTTAACTCCCAATGCTCCATAGCTTCTGATAGCTCTTTCACAAGTCCCGTAAAGATATATTTATAGGGCAGATTGACACGATCAAATAACTTAGCTCTATAAAACTGAGCATGTTCAACACCAGAATTCCCTATTCCCATTGCTTTATTAATGAAAAAATTCATTTCTTCTCCCTCTCTGATAACCTATGACTATAAAATTGATGCTCTATCTTAATTTGATACGTCCGATATTCTTTGCTGCATTTGTTGAGCTATATATACATATTTCCGAATTTCTCTGTCATTTTGTCCCGACTCCTGACTTTGAATGTTCGATAAAATATTGTGACTCGGAAATAAAGAAGATAGAATATTTGGTAAAAGCTGATAGGGTCTTGAAAGAAACTCAAAATTTTGACCCTGTGATATGAAAACTTCCTTTGTACCGTTTTTCATGTACTTTAATACATTCATTAAGAACTTTAAAAAGTCATCTTCTCCTCTATTCACAAAAAGGCATAGTCTATTTTCCTTATCATTTGATAATGGAATAACCGAAGTTTCTCTTAGCAAATAATTAATCACTATCTCTAACTTTTCATTACTCTCGTCTATTTTATGACTAGCTAATTCTAAAATACCTATCTTTTTATTTATCAATAGCTCATATTTTTCTTTAAAAGAACTATTCATTATGAGCAGGAAGTAGAAGACTATGACATCATGTCTTTGATTAATTAGACTGATTTTATAACTAGCTGCTTCCTCAGGATATTTGAAAACTAATTTCAAATTTTCAAAATATTCCATACCAATTTTATTGTTGAACTTATCATAAAATTCTATAGTCGCTTGAAGATGATTTTGCTCAGCTTCTTCAAGATACAATCCTATTTCATAGTATTGATTTGCTGCTAGTAGGGGGAGTAAAGGAGAGATACGATTTTTTGAGTAATTTCCTATAGAATTCCATGTTTTTATCTTTGCTCCTACGGGCATCATAGGTGATGCAAATTTGGTTTCCTTCTTATCTATCACGACTTCCGCACCATAAGAATAACTATCAATATATCTATTTCCCCATTTTATTATTGAAATCCCCTCCAATGTTTTGTCTCCTTATAACGTTTTATTGATTTGTAAAAACTAGAGTCTATAATCTAACTTTCGTCCGAAGTCATGATATAGTATGTTTCTATATTGCTTTATGAACCAAGTATTAACTCCCAAAGTATTATCATTATGCCTACCAATAAGTCCTTTATGTAGTATCACTGCCTCTGGAGAATTTTTTCTGAGGTTATCAGCAATCATTTGAAAAGCAATATTATCGTAGTCATCATCTTTCATATAGGCAATAGCGAAAATAGTGTTCTTAAAAACTCCTGTTTTAAATTTGTTCCAAAATTTCTCATTCAAATTTTCTGCTATATCGTTATTTGCTTTGTCTCCAAAGTGCATAACCATATCAAGAGATGTCCCCCACATTTCAGGTCTTTTAATCCTTTCATTCATGGCTATGCTCCCAATATTAGCAAGAGGTTTCCCTATGATAACCGCGGCTGGTTCTAAATCTGCAGCATAATATAACGAACCAAAAGTTCCCATTGACAGCCCTGATAAAATTAACTCTTCATTTGTAAAACCTAGCCACTTTAGTTTTTCCTTTATAACCTTGACCACTTCGTGTTCCAGCACATCACTTCCAACATAGAAATTTCCTCCTTCAAGTCGTGGATCCCCAATTAAAATAAACGGACAGCCCATACGCCCCATCATTCCTCTACCCTCGAACCCTTCTGCCGAACGATAACCTGAGAAATAAACAGCTAAGGGAGGCTTTAGGTCTCCAGGATGGAAATAGTAAAAAAGTTCCTCATTACGCACTTTCAAGTCAATAATTCTTTTCCCATTGGATAACATCATGCTATTATTTGACAAATGATTTCTAAAATGAATCTGTCCAATTTCAATCTTTCCCACTCCACCTTTAGCATAAAGTGAAACTCCTATGAACCTTACATAATCTGACTCATTACTAATAATCTTAATTTGTTTTCTGAATTCTTCAGGACTTCCTTTAAAAATATTTGTGATTTCATTGGTAGATTGATCTATCAGAAATATTTTAAATTCCAGTTCAAGCGCTCCTGAAGTAATAGCTATTTCAGGAGTAAATGTGACTCTGCTATTTGCTTCAATACCATGAGGGTGAATTTTCCATGAAATGATTTGTTTCATCTCTTGCCCAAAGTCACCTGATAGTTCTAAATAACAATTTCCTTTTTTTCTGTATGTTCCTTTAAAACTTTCTCTAACTTCGAGATAATCCATACTTAATTTATATCCATATTGCTTTTGAGAAGAATCTAGTGCTATATCAACTATATTTTGTAATTTATCTTCATTTTCTAAATCAATCGGAATACTAAATTTTCTATCTAGAATTTTTCTCTGTGACTCTTTAATTGAAGCTTTACTATCAAAGAGTACCTGATATGCCGGAAGTTGTTCTAATAACGATGGGAAATTTTGAAGAAGTATCGCATCATTGCCCAAAACAAAAATAGTTCGGCTTTTTTTGGGATTGAATTTATTTTCCTGAAATATTTCCATTTGCTCATTATCAGAAATAAAATTATAGTTACCAGGTAACATCACATGATTGAATTTTTCTATTACTTCACTTGGAAAGTTTAATTTTTTTCCGCCTATCTGAATAATCTCAATTTTTTTCCTCATATTTTTTTGTAATAATCTCCCGCCATTTTCTTATTATGTTATCAGACTCATGTTGCTCAATAATATTCACATTATGTACCAATGCCTTATTCCAGTTTCTCAGGTTATAAATGAAATAATCTATGAAATCTTCTAATTCTTTTTCATCATTAGAGTCCTTCAACGTAAACCCATTTTTTCCATCTGTAATAAAATCACTTGTATGCTTTGATATAATTGGTATTCCAGCACTTATCGCTTTAGAATGACGTAACATATTGTATTTATCTTCTAAATCCAAATAAATTCTTGCACTGTTTAAAGCATCTTCAATCATTGCAGAGTCTGGTTGGTAAATATAATCTATTCTGAGGTTCGCATTAACTGCCCCAACATATTTTGACCAGTCTGATGAATCTTGAAGTTCTCTAACTGCTTCTACATCTTGGGTAAATAGTTGCTTCTCTCTTTTTGCAGTAATATACTTTTCTACTTTGAGATACTCTGTTGAATCAATACTAACTTCAAAATAACTTTCAATGATTAACTTCTGTGTGAATTTCGCTCTCTCCATGCTCTTAAAGTCATCTATTTCGAAAATTAAAGAGAGCTGTTCATCCTTAATAACTTTCTGAATCATCGAAGCGACAATCTTATCTTCTTGTGGATGAATTGATGATATTTTGCAATAGATTTGCATCTGTGCGGTTGAATCACTTACACCTAAATTGAGCTGTGGTAGAAAGATAGGGATGTAATTCTGCACTTTATTTTTTGACATCCTAGTTCGAGTATCAACAATCAATTCTGCCTCTTCTCTATCTTCCTCTAATCTATCTGTAATAATGCGTATCATTTTTCCCTTATACGCTAAACCTTGTGTTTGTTGTATGATTTTCTTTTCTGTTGTTGTTACTATTGATATATCATGGTCAGACTGTTTATGAGTGCTTTCTTCCATGACATAATGTAAAACCTCTCTCATAGCTTCGTCTAATGACGTGTATTTATCTTTTAGAAAATTGTTTCCCTTTTTCTCGATAATGAGATCTTTTCCAATTTGACTTACTGAATTTTCCCCTAATTCGTTAAAATATTTTATTTTATACACTTCGTATTTTTTATTTAAGTAATGTTTTTCTGAAACAAACCCTCTGTCATCATAAACCTCATCAATGAAACTTCCATCAGATTGTAAGTATCTAATCTTAGACATAAATCCATAATCGTTATAAGACACCTTACCAAAAACTTTCTCTTTTCGAACCAGTAACGTTGCTGATGGAGTATAAATTTTATCTATATCTGGAGGTAACGCTAAATCTTCTAAACTCAGAGGGTGTCCCATGTCCGTTTTGATATTTTGTAAGACGTCAAATACTCTTACAATATTGTTATAAGTATGACCACTCCCATTCAGCTTATAACGTAAAAAGGGAATTGGGTTTGTCAGTAATACTTTATTTTGGTAACCTTCTTTAGAAAAAAATTTTGATAATGTGAAAACTCTATCTTCTTCTAATTCAGTATTTTCATTCCAATCTGGTATCAAATATATTAAACTTTTATCCAAACTATCCTCGATTCAAAATAATTTATAATGCCCTTTAGCAAGCATAAATCGAATATCTTCATGAAGACTGTCTACTATGATGATTACCATGAAAATACTTCCGAAATAAAATGCCAGATTTGACACATCTGAAATTTTTAATCCTATTATCAGTGGCGCAAGCGAGACAATAAGCATATAGATATTTCCCATGACTATCATGATATTCAATCGTCGTCTGAGATATTTTTCTGTCTCCTCTCCTGGCATTACTCCAAGGATATAGTCTCCCGAATCTCTCAAAGATTTAGCAATATCATGAACTCGGATATTAACATGGCTAAAACCGTAACCTAGAATGGTTAATATCACACCATACGTAATAATTCCCAAAAGAGAAGTGTATGAGAACATTTGAGTTATAATATACAAAAAAGTGCTACCTTTCAGAGATGGAATCATGGTTAATAACTGTGGAATGGAGAACAAAGTGACCCCAAACATAAAGGGTAATGCACCCGCGGCTAATACTTTTATAGGGATATACGAATTTTCAAATGTAACATCCATTCCTGTCTGCTGAATTTTAATTCTATATTCTCCTCGATATAAAAATACTGAGATGTAAAGAAACGCGATGGTAACGAGTGCTAATATTCCCAAACCAAGTGGAGTAGTGAATAAACCACCCGCTGTTTGCCCTGAAAATAACATCGCAGGAATATTTGCCAAAAGTCCAGGTAAAATAATTACCATCTGTTTTCCGATTCCTTTTTTCATATTCATATCTGCAATATAAGAAACTATCATTCCGCCTGTTACTAGGATTGTCATTAAAGCTAAATGAATTTCATTTTTGGATAGTATTGCAACATCACTATAAACGATGCTCTCTTTAAAATGAGCTATTATTGTGAAAGATTGCAATATACAAAACATAAAAGTCAATATACGCTGTATAAATCCAGCTTGTTTCGCTGATAGGTTCTTGATTGCATCAATGTCAAGCATCGTGAGAGTACTCCAAAGAATCAAAGCAATCATATATGGACCCAGTCCAAGAGAAAAGAGTGTTAATTTTGTTGCATTACCAGCAGTCATATTTGCGAAAATTCTCATAATACCTGCTGATTCTATATTAGTTGACATTGTTAAGGGAAGCTGGAGTTTACCTCCAAGCTGAACAACTATAATAAATAAAAATGTCCATAAACATCTTTTTATAGCCCCGTAATATTCTTTCATCCTATATCGTTCCTACATTATCGTTATCTTTATTTTTTTAACCTACACTAATCGTGCTCACTGGGTTTCTTCCCAAATCATGGAAACTCAATATCTATAGAACCATCAGGATTTACAAATAATTCAGATAGTAGTAAGTTTCTAGTTATATCTAGCCAAAGTCTTTCTATTGTTTCTGTAAAATATCGATTGGCTTCTATTTGAAACTCATATAAAGGGTGGTGTTGAGCCCAATTTCGATTTTTTACTACTGATTTTAGCTGCACAAGACCATCTGCTAAATCTATCCATAATGAATCTAGCGATTTCAATATGATAACTTGTTTATAATAATTTAGCTGATATTCATTTGATAAGTTCTTTTCCACTATTTTTGTTCGCTTAGAAATATTTTCTATCAAAATGTTAGCAGTAGCTTTACGATTGATACTTATTAAGTTTTTTAGTTCCTCTCTATCGTAAGAGTAATTAATGTTATTAAATATAAAATCTGATACTTTTTGAGTTTCAAGATTTTTTTTGTCTGAAACAAAGGTGTTAATAACTTCTTCAAAGCTTTTCTCAATAATTTTTTCAAAATATTCTGCTTGCGCTTCCATTACTGTATTTCTCGCTGCATATACACGTTTCCTAAGAACACTTACAATATCATCATAATCTAATGTGTCTTTTCGCATTTTAATATCTTGATTTTTTTTATTTTTTTGAGATTTATAAACAAGTTTCTTATACTTTCTCTTCTTCAAGATTCCTTGTTTGGTTGCATCATGACTTGATAAGTTCTCTTGTTTTTTTCTAAATTTTTTAACCCAATCAGGAGCATTTTCTACAACTACTCTATCTTCTAAGGAAGCAAAGAAATAACTATCTCCTGGCTCTCCTTGTCTTCCTGCTCTTCCTCTAAGCTGATTATCAATACGTTCACTTGTCATATTTTCTGTTCCGATGACAATCAATCCGCCATGTCTTTCACTAAATTTATCCAGTTTGATATCCGTACCACGTCCAGCCATTGCTGTTGCTACGGTCACAGCTCCTCTCTTTCCTGCCTCACTGATAATTTGTTTTTCCTTATAGGCAGTTGATGCATTTAGTATGCTATGAGGAATTCGACTGTTTAATAAGAGATTTGAATAAAGTTGAGATTTTGATACTGAACCAGTTGAAATTAAAACTGGTCGTTCGCTTTTTATTGAATCTTTGACTAATTCTAACGACTGCAATATTTTCTCTTTATGAGTAAGATAGATTATATCTTCATGATCTGTTCTAATAATTGGCTTATGGGTGGGAAGGCATATGACATCTATGCCGTATGTTTCTCGTAATTCTTCTGCATCTGTTTTTGCTGTTCCTGTCATTCCTGATAGGATTTTAAACATTTTGAATAAGTTTTGGTAAGTGATTGAACCCATTGATTTTGTTTCATTGGTAATTTCTACATCTTCCTTTGCTTCTATTGCCTGATGCATTCCACCCTGTAGTTTTGTCCCTTGAAGCTTTCGCCCATTCATCTCATCTAAAAGAAATATTTCCTGGTCATCAAGAACGTAATCTCTATTATTTTTAAAAACATAATTTGCCTTCAAAGAAAGTACTGCATGCCTGTAAAGGTCTTTATAATTCTCGCTTAAGATTTCTTTAACACCAAAATGTGTTTCCGCCTTTTTTATACCTTCCTCTAGGAACCATACACTCCTTTTGTCTTCACTTAAATCATAATCTTCACTAAAATTTAGACTTTTTACAAACTTATCAACCATTACATAGAGATTAGATTGTAACTTTGGAGCACCTGAAATAATTAAAGGAGTCTGTGCCATATCCAAAAGTATTGAGTCTAGTTCATCAATAATTACAAAGTTAAATCCTTGCATATATTGTTTTTCTTTTTCTACTGCTAAATTATCAAGAAGATAGTCAAATCCTAAGGCACTATGAGTTGTATATACGATATCTGAAGAATAGATGATTTGCTTATCCAACTCCTTATCGTATTCATTTTTCTTTACTCCTACTGCTACGGAAAGTCCTAGCCAGCGGTATACTCTTCCGACATCTTCAGCATCTCTCCATGCCAAATATTCGTTTGCAGTTACAACAAAATTTCCACTTCCTACAAGTGCTCTGAGGTATATTGGCATTGTTGCTGTTAAAGTTTTGCCTTCTCCTGTCTTCATTTCTGCGACGTTTCCAAAGAAAAGGATTACAGCTCCTAAAATCTGGACATCGTAGGGTTCCAAACCCAAGACCCGTCTATCTGCCTCAATCACAACACCGTAGGCTTCGGGGAGTATTTTCTCTAGTTTTTCTCCTTGCTCAATTCGTTCTCTAAAGATTTTTGTCTGTTTCTTTAATTCTTGATTCGACATCTCTTTGTATTTGAGAAGATTTTGTTTAATTTTTTTAGTTATTTTCTCGTATTTTCTATATTTATTGCTTTTTTTCATATCCATTTTTTGATATTTTGCTCACCTTTCACTTTGTCGTATTTCAATGAATATTGCTTTTTAGATTGTTACAAATTTATTTTTCTAGCAATATTTTTTATGAGTCCACTCATATTTCATTTCTTTTTCTTCGTAAATCTTCTTTCCGAAAAACTTCTATTTTTCGGAAATATAAGTCTCTATTTTGCTTCATTTATCCCTTTTGATTATCCTATTAGGAGTCATTTTGTTTAATATATATTTCTTCATTATTTTCACTATCGTGCTTCTACAAAAAATGTTACAAAGCGTTATTTTTATGTCTTATTTGATATTTTTTTGAGCTTGTAGTATAATTATTAGGAAATATATAGACATACTATTTATCAATTTATAATATTTTCTAAAATATTAGATTTGAATACTAGCCTCTATTTCCGAAAAATAGAAGATTTTCGGAAATATGCAGTATAGAACAGCGGTTAATGACATAGAAAAAGAGCATATTGTGGTCACAATGTGCTCTTCATTTTTTATATTTTGGGAAAATCATTAGTCTGTTAAATAATCAAAAAGACTGGGTAAGACCCAATCTTTTTTGAAATTAATGCGTGTATATCAAGGAGAGTAAGGGATTCGAACCCTCGCGCCAGTTTCCCGACCTAACGATTTAGCAAACCGTCCTCTTCAGCCTCTTGAGTAACTCTCCATAATGTAAAGAAAATATCAGCTTGAACTTTCAATCCTTTTCAATTTTTTAGTTTTCTCTCAAAATAGTATTTATAGATACCATTTCGTAAATCAATAGACATGATTCTATCATACTTTAAATTCCTTGTCAACTAAAAACTTCGGTCTATTGAAAAATACAGAGATGGAACTTGCTGTTTTTTAGTAATTTCTTGACATTCTTAGATTATAATAGAGAATTTTTTATATATCTAGATTTTTCTTCCACGAAGTAGTAAAATAGGGGTAGTATCGCTTCTTTACTGGCGAGATAATTAGACACTATCAAGGGGAATATAATGGGACTTACTTTCAGAAAACGTGACGATTTTGACAAAATGATGGATGATTTGGGTGTTTCAACAGTAGATTTAGTTATTGATGAAAATAAAACGACTTCTTCTACTGACAAAAAAGACGACCCATTTGCGAAATTTTTAAAGCCAAAATCGGATGAGGGTGAAAAAGAAAAAAACGAATTGAAAAGTTAAACTTTTCTTGTTAAAATTAGAGATGGATTATAATCTATCACTCATTTGTTGTAAAGTGTTGCAATGAATCGAGATTGCGGTCTAGCTTCATGATAACTACAGCTGGCATCATCGCCCCTTATAGTTGTTATTGACTTTTTAAAGTGGGACTAGTATATATTTATTGAGGATATTATGGCATATAAAAAACCAGAAAAAAGCACATTTCAAAAAGTTACTATGGTCGTTGTAATCATTATGGTCGTTTTGACTGTCTTTAGTGTACTTGCTACAATGCTTTCAGCACTATAAAATTTCTGTCAGTACTGACAGAAAACGACTTAATTAAAAAGTTACTGACTAAATTCTGTCAGTAACTTTTTTATATTTTTAGTTAGCAATTTATCAAAACAAGTGCGTGCTATCTCCGCCTTACGGCTACGCTGTCGATGCTCGCTACGCCACTAGATGTAACAACTAGCATATCCGTAAGCGCTGAAGCGCAAACGGCTATCCTAGTTGTTACATCTAGTGGCTTAGTGAAATCGACAGCGCAGCAAAGCGGAGATAGAGCGAATGGATAACGAAGCGAAGCGGAGGTGTGACCTCATATCGAAGATGTGAGGTTGTACCTTAAATTCAGTGGTAAGTTGCCCTTTTATCAGTCGCTTCAGCGACTAGAGAAAAGGGACAAATGTTTTACGAAACTATCACTGAATAAGTCTTGACTTCATTTAATTAGTCTTCAAATCCATTTTCAAGGACTTCTGGAAATTCAGCTGAAACAATCCCCGCACAATGTTCACAAAGTACTTTAAGATATTCATTTGTGTTATGACCCACTGTTTCATCTGTACGACGGCAACGTTCACAAACTTCTCCAGCTGCGTGTTCGACAGTAATTGCTACATCTTCAAATCTAATTGCTGTTTCTGGTGCTTCTTCTAAAGTCTTGTCAGCAATGACAAAATTTGACACAATCAAAAGCTGCGCTACATTTTCATCAATTGCTGTCAGTAAAGTCCGCACGACTTCATTTGGATAAACTGTCACTGTTGCTTCCAGAGACTTACCGATAAGTTTGGCTTCCCGTGCATTTTCCAGAGCTTTCAAAACTTCGTCACGGAAATCTAAGAAGGCCTCCCAGTCCCCTAATAATTCATCTGCTCCCGCAATTTCCCCTGCTTCTGGCATTTCTGAAAGATAGGCAAATTCTTCTTTTTCGTGCACAAGGTAAGTCCACGTTTCTTCAGCTGTATGTGGTAAGATAGGCACTAGTAATTTCACAAGGTCTTTCAAAATAACATACATTACTGTTTGCATCGAACGACGAGCTTGAGATTTTGCAGCTTCAATATAAACCACATCTTTAGCAAAATCTAAATAGAATGCAGACAAATCGTTAGTGATAAAGTTTATAACTGCCTTGTAAACAGACATAAAGCTATATTTGTCATATGCTGTACGAATTTGTTTGACAAGCTCATTAAATTTCACAAGCATATATTTGTCAGCACCGCGAAGTTCAGCAAATTCTACAATATCACTATTTGGATTAAAATCAGAGGTATTAGCGACCAAGAAACGCAAAGTATTGCGGATTTTGCGGTAAACTTCTGACACTTGACTGAGAATGTCCATAGAAACACGTACATCTGACTCTGTATCAATAGATGCTACCCAAAGCCTTAGAATATCTGCACCAAGTTTTTTTGTCACATCTTTTGGAACAATCGTGTTGCCAATCGATTTCGACATCTTACGACCTTTTCCGTCCAAGACAAAACCTTGCGACAAAACAGCTTTATAAGGCGCCACGCCATTGACCGCTACAGATGTTGTAATAGAGGAATTAAACCAACCACGATATTGGTCTGAGCCTTCAAGATAAAGGTCAGCAGGAAAACTGAGATAGTCACGTTCATTGAGCACCCCATTCCAAGAAGAACCTGAGTCAAACCAGACGTCCATGATGTCTTTTTCTTTTGTGAATTCACCATTTGGTGAACCTGGATGTGTAAATCCTTCTGGCAGCAATTCTTTTGCTGTCTTTTCAAACCAGACTTTTGAGCCCTGTTTTGCAAAAAGTTCTGCCACGTGTTCCGTGGTTTCTGGTGTAATGATAGCTTCTCCATTTTCAGCATAGAAAATAGGCAATGGCACACCCCATGCACGTTGACGTGAGATGACCCAGTCTCCACGATCACGCACCATATTGTATAGACGCGTTTTGCCCCATGGAATAACCCAGTTCACTTTTTCCACTTCATCCAAGATGTTTTGACGGAATTTGTCAATAGAAGCAAACCACTGCGGTGTCGCACGGAAAATAACTGGTTTTTTTGTTCTCCAGTCGTGTGGGTAACTATGTGTGAAAAATTCAAGCTTGAGCAAAGCGCCTTTTTCTTCTAGCCATTTACTTACGATTTTATTTCCATCATCATAGAAAACTCCTTCGAGTCCTGGCGCTTCATCTGTATAATAGCCTCGATTGTCAATTGGTGAAAGGACAGGTAAATTATATTTGCGACTTGAGAAATAGTCATCTTCACCATGACCAGGTGCCACATGGACAAGCCCTGTACCAGAGTCAAGTGTGACATAGTCTGCGTTCATAATCAAAGTCTCACGGTCATAAAATGGATGCCTAGCAACCATATATTCCAACTCAGAACCTTTAATCGTCTGGAGAACTTGAGAATTTTCCCATTCTAATTTTTCTGAAACAGCTTCTAACATTTCAGAGGCGATGACAAACTTTCTGTCATTTACTGCCACCACTGAATAATCATAGTCAGGATGTGCAAAAATTCCTAAATTTGATGGAATAGTCCAAGGAGTTGTCGTCCAAATCACAAACTCAACATCTTCTGGCAATTTCCCTTTTGTGTCTTTTGCTTTGAAAGCAACAAAAATTGAGGCAGAACGAACATCTTGATACTCAATTTCGGCTTCGGCAAGCGAGCTTTCTGATGATGGTGACCAATAAATTGGTTTCTGTCCTTTATAGATATAGCCTTTTTCAGCCATTTTACCAAAAACACGAATTTGCGCTGCTTCATATTCAGGGAGTAAAGTCAAATATGGACGTTCCCAATCTGCTAATACGCCTAATGATTTGAAATCGGCACGTTGCATATCGACTTGCTTCATGGCGTATTTACGACATTCTTCAAGATAATCAAGCAAGTCCATCTCTTTACGTTTCATTCCTGCTTTTGCAAGTTGTTGCTCAATTGGCAAACCGTGTGTGTCCCAACCTGGAACGTAAGGTGCCCGAAAACCAGCCATTGATTTATAACGTACAATGATATCTTTTGAAATTTTGTTGAGCGAATGTCCAATATGAATGTTCCCATTGGCATATGGAGGACCGTCATGTAGCATAAATGATGGTTTCCCTTCATTGAGTTGTTGACGTTTCTCATAAAGCGAAGCGCTCTCCCAGCCTTTTTGCCAGTCTGGTTCTTTCGTTGGCAAACCCGCACGCATCGGAAATGCAGTTTTTCCAAGATTTAATGTATCTTTGATTTTCATAAGATTCCCTTTCTCTCTTTTGCTATGAATAAAGTTAGTCATACTATGGATAAACTATAGCTAAGCTACTCTAAAATGCAACCAAGATTGCTCTAAATTTTTCGTCAGACTGAGGCGGAAGGACGCAGGCTTGTTGGCACAAGTCAAGGACGACAACGAAGGGCTGACGGGAAATTTGAGGAAGATTGGGTGTATTTTAGAGTAGCTTAGCTATATTGTAAAAATCATCAATGACTTACGGTGATTTGCACTTATTCTTGTACAAAAAGTGTAACAAGAATCACTATAGCTCTACATTTCACTACACTGTCCGTTTGCTTAACTGCTAAAGCAGTAAGAGCAAAAGGCAAAGCGATAAGGCGAAATGGCAATCCTTGAATTTCGTCCGATTGCCCTAGAGCGTTTAGGATTCTGGGACAGGGTTGAACTCATATCAGAGATGTTAAGCAGACTTTTGTAGCTTTAGCTGCGTGCAGGTCGCTTAGTTGTTACACCTAGAGGTTATACCCTAACTGAATTCAGTGGTGAGTTGCCCTTTTATCAGTCGCTTCATCGACTAGAGAAAATGGACAAATATTTTACGAAACTCCCACTGAACAACTCTTGACTTCAGTGCAATATACCATCGCCCCAAATGGCTAGACAGCGTAGCTATCAAAGAGTATTGATAAAAAGACGTATCAGCTTGATGACAAGCTTTATTCATAACAAAAAGATAAATTAATGAGTAATAATAAAAAATAAACAAAAAAACGGTCTCCGCAAAGGACGAAAAACCGTGGTACCACCTTATTTTTTTCTGTCAGCATACTGACAGAAACTCAGAACGTGTAACGTACGCGACGCTTGAACTTACAAAATTTTCAGCTCAAGAAATTATGCTCAACAGTCGTGTTCAAAAGTAAAGTGAACCTCTGAACACCTTGAATATTCACTGACAGAATTTTTGTCAGTAAATATGTTGAAACAAATCAGCTGATGATGAGAAAAACAGAGATTACGGAACTTCCATCAACTTCCGCTCGCTAGAAATATGTTTTTCAAACCTTGGTCTGACTTTTTTAATTTTTTAATTCACTTAAATCGATTGTTTCTTGATCATCAAGTGGATTTGGTACTTCTGGAATTTCTGCTTCTAATTCGGGAAAAATTTCATCCGCTTCCACTGTCTCTGACATACTGTCCTCATTTACAGATTCTTCCGTAAACTCACTTGATACTTCTTCTGTTTCAGTCAATTCATCGATATCTACCGTTGGAGCTTCTTCTATTTCTGAAAACTCAGGTATTTCTTCAGGTTTAACATCACTTGATTCAACTTCCAAATCTTCGTCAGAAAGTGGCGTAATACTTTGAGTTTTTGTCAATGTATTTTCTGCATCTCCCAAATGTTCTTCAAGTATTTCTTGAAGTTTTTCTTCGGGATTAGTCACATAACTCTGAGTCGGTTGCAACATTTCTGCCCAATCATCAGATTGTACTGAAGCAAGCTGAGCTTCAATGATAGAAGTCATCCGTTGATGATAAAGACGCATCTTCCGCTTCAAATCGTCCGTATCACGAACCAAACGTCGCGCATCTTCTGAAGCAGCATTTAAAATCAAGCCAGCTTCTTTTTTCGCAGCTTCGATGATGAGCTGACTCTTATTTCCAGCATCAGCAATAATATTATTTGCTTCATTTTGAGATTGCGAACGAAGATTATCTGCAGCATCTTGTGCTACAACAATAGACTTATTCAACGAATCCTTCATGTCGTCAAAATATTTTACGCGTTCGCGCAATGATTTCAACTCACGCTCTTGGTCTTTAATCGTTTGTGCAAATTCATCGTAATCACGAACCACGATATCCAGAAACTCATCCACTTCATGTTTGTTGAAACCGCGAAATTGTGGGTTAAATGTTTTATTTTGGACGTCCAGACTATTCAATGTCATAGCTCACTCCTTTTCATATTTAGCGAAAATCTTTTATATTCAGTCCCTTTTTAATCTACTGAGCGAGACTGCTATGGTTGTCATGCGACTATCAACCCATTGCCATTTTTTACAACAAATCAGCTCTCATTCAACCAAAATCTAATGATTTTCAAACTTTTAAATCTTACTTCTTACTATTTTTAGTAAGTTCAACTTCAACTCTCTGCTTACCTTTTTTCGTCAGTCCCAAAATTTTCACAATCTTGACTCGACCAAACCCACGAACACTAATTAAATCGCCTTCAGTAACAGAGAAATCTTTTTTATTTATTTCAAGGTAATTAATCTTAACCTTATTTGATTCTAACATATTCGTCGCAATATTGCGAGAAATTTTAAAAGAAACAGCGATGATTTTATCAAGTCTTAAACTATCTACAAGAACAACATCACTGACAGGACTGTCAGTGGTTTCTGTCAGTGCTGACAGCGAAATTTCCTTGATTTTTACTGCACTTCGACCTATTTTATCAATAGACTTAAATATATTTACCAAATGTTTACTGACAAAAACTTGAATACTCTTGTCAGTAACAATAATATCCCCTAACTCTTGTCTTTTGACCCCTGTTTGTCCTAAAAAAGTCCCTAAAACTTGAGCATGTGAAATTTGTGAAAATTTCGTTGCATAATTAATTTCAAGCAAGGATAAATCAAAATCCTCAACATCCAAAATATAAAATTGTGGAGCTAAAATCATTTTTGAAAGTTCTGTAACTGCGAAATCCTGACTTGAAAAAATATGGACTTCTCGTTTATTTGCTAGACTTTGAAGAATTTGACATTCGCGAGGGTTTAAAAAGTGAGTCGTTATCACTGAATAAGATTGCTCAACTTGATTAATCCAATCCACACAACGATCAATAAATCTTCGTTCCTCAGGATGAAAATGCTGATAAATATTTTCAGATGTCAAAACAAGATACCATTAAGTACAATTGCAATGAAACGTTGAATCAACTGTAAAGCAATAATCGCAACCCATATTGTGAAATCCAACCCAGCAATCCGCAGAGGAAGATTTTCAAATAAACTAAGATAAGGACGAGAGATTTTGATAATTAATTGACCAATCCATGTGCCATATAAACTAGGTACCCAACTCATTAAAGCATAAATAACCAGAATAAACGAATAAACATCCATCAAACGGAAAAGCCAACTCACTAGTGTAAGAATTGTAAGCATTAGTATAAATCGTAACTTTCAAAATTTTGGCCAGCCAAGATGGACATTTCTTTGGCTGCATCAACAGTGATATTTGCAGGAGTCATCAAGAAAATCTGACCTCCAACATTTTGAATATCACCATCAAGAGTAAAGACCACACCCGTCATGAAGTCGATTGAACGACGCGCTTGTGCATCTCCCATAAATTTAAAATTCACAAGGACAGATTCACCATTTTTGACGATACGCGCTGCTTCCATGATGTCCGCATAGGCACGTGGTTCTTTGATTGCAATAGTTGAAACCGCAGAAGCAAGAGATTGTGCTTGCGTAGCTGAGGCTTGTTGTACGATTTTTTCAGGCATAGGTTTTGAGAAATTTGAAACAGTGCGTTTTGGTGCAACTGTTTGTGTTTGAGTTCTTGTAGTTGAAGATGTGGTACGAGATTGACTCGCACCTTTAGGCATTGTTCGCTCCTCAACTTTAGGTTTTGGTGTAGATACTACAGTTGGCTTAGATTCTTGCACAGGGCGAACAGGTTCATCGAACTCTTCTTCATCCTCTACAAAATAATCACGCAGATTATTCATCCAATCTTTAAAGGCCATATTTTCCTCCGTTGTTTACTTTGAAAGTAGCTTACAAGTCTTTAAAAAACTCTGTGCCAATCCTAACAAAGGTCGCACCATTTTTAATGGCATTCCGATAATCTCTACTCATTCCCATACTTAATTCAGTACAAGGAATATTAGGGATTTTCATCTCAGATATTTCAACTTGTAATTTTTTTGTTCGTCCGAAAATGTCATCGCATTCTTCTTCAGTTGCATCAAACGGAGCCATAGTCATCAAACCAACGATCTTAATATTTTCTAATTCTGACAACTCTGTCAGTACTGACAGAAGTTCATCAGCGGAAAATCCATGCTTACTTTCTTCACCTGATATGTTTACTTCTACAAAACATTTGATGACATGATTCGCACGTTTATTAATTTCACTGGCTAGTTTCACAGAATCTAACGCATGAAAATAATCAACAAAATTAATCACATCTTTCACTTTTCGTCTTTGTAAATTACCAATCAAGTGCCAAGTTACATCATACTCTTTCAAAGAATTATATTTCTCAAGAAAAAGATCAACCCGATTTTCAGCAATATGCTTAATTCCATTTTCAATCACTTCGCGTGCAACATCAGAGGTAACATATTTTGTCACTGCAATAACAGAAACCGACTGATTAGAATAAGAAGACGCAGCCTGCGCCGCATCTACATTACTCATTATTTGTTTAACATTTTCTGTAATTGTCATTGATTAATGTTTACGGAAGAATGGTGGAGTATCAAGGTCTTCATCAGAACTTGGAATTCCGTTGAAGCTTGTAACTGAAGAACTTTCGCGTGTGTTATTCACTGATTGACGTGGTGAATTTTCGCGACGAATATCCCAATCTCCAAATGCTGATGATTGATTTTGTGCTTGAGGAGTAGCTTGTTGTTGTTGAACGGGACGACTACCAGCCATATTTGTGTTATGTGTCAAATTTGGTTGACGACGAGTTTCTGGTTGAAAACCAAGCGCTTCATCTGCAACTTCTTTTGTAACACCAGTTGCCACAACTGTGACACGAATTTCATCTTTGAGGTTAGGGTCAATAGCTGTACCCAACATAATATTTACATCATTACCCGCAGCTTGGATAACAATTTCTGAAGCATCTTGTGCTTCAATCAAACTCATATCCATACCACCTGTAACATTCAAGAGAACATTTTCAGCACCTTCAATAGTTGTTTCAAGAAGCGGTGAATAAATGGCTTTGCGTGTGGCTTCAATGACACGTTCTTCTCCAGTAGCCACACCAATACCCATAAGGGCATCTCCTTTGTTTTCCATAACAGTTTTCACGTCAGCGAAGTCAAGGTTAATCATACCTGGATTTGTAATAAGGTCCGTTACACCTTGCACCCCTTGACGAAGAACATTATCTGCTTCACGCAATGCCTCTGTCAAAGGCGTTTTCTTATCTACAATTTCAAGCAAGTTATTATTTGAAATGATAAGCAAGGTATCAACATTGGCACGAAGTGCTTCAATACCTTCTGTTGCGAAGTAGCTCCGTTTTGATCCTTCAAAACCAAATGGACGTGTTACGACTGCAACAGTCAAAGCGCCAAGCTCTTTTGCAATTTGAGCAATCACTGGTGCAGCACCTGTACCAGTACCACCACCCATACCAGCGGTGATGAAAATCATGTCTGAGCCTTCAAGCGACTGAGCAACTGTTTCAGCTGATTCTTCAGCTGCACGTTTACCAACTTCAGGTTGTGCGCCAGCACCAAGACCACGAGTTAACTTTGGGCCAAGCTGAATCACTGTGTCAGCTTTTGAGCTTCGCAGTGCTTGCACATCAGTGTTTGCAGCGATAAATTCAACGCCAGAAACACCTTCTTCAATCATACGGTTGATGGCATTACCACCACCACCGCCGACACCGATTACTTTAATTACAGCACCAGTAGTCAAGTCTGTATCAAATGAAAATTCCATGTTTTTTATTTCTCCGTATTTACTTTCAGATTAGTCGAAAAGGTTGCCGAACATATTTTTAACACGATCAACGATGCCTTCTTTTTCTTCTTCAGGTTCAGCTGCTTTCGGTGTAGCCACAGGTCTTGTTTGTTGTTCTGCGTAGAATTCACTTTCTCCACTTGCTGCTGGTGCAGCAGGTTGAACAGTTACATTCTGAACGGGAGCAACATATGTTTCCTCAACAGGCGTATAAGCGTAATCTCCAGAAAGCGCATGTGAAACAAGAATATCAATATCACTGCGATTTCCAATGTAATTGACTACACTAATCACTTGTGCAAATGCAGGATTTCTTAATCCCATTTCACCTGGAACAAAAAGTCTAGCATTAATCCCTAGTGTTCTCGTTGCTAAATCAACAACACCAGGCATCGCAGCAGTACCTCCAACCAAAATCAACCCACCAGGAGCCTCAAATGTACGACCACGTTCTAAATCTTGACGAACACGATCAAAAATTTGAGTCATCCGAGCTTCAATGATTTGTGAAAGATAATACTCTGTTACTTGTTCTGGTTCATCTTTTCCAACGACGTCAACAAGAAAATATTCATCTTGGCTTGCACGTTCAGTACTTGCTTCACCATAATTTACTTTCAAATCTTCGGCAGCAGAGATTGATGTATTCAAAACTGTTGAGATATCTTTGGTTACATAGTCTCCACCTTCAGGGCTTGTATGCGTAAACTTAAGGGCTTGTTCTTTTACAGCTGTTACTGTCGTTTGACCAGCACCCAAGTCAACCATGATTGTTCCAAACTCACGTTCACCTTCTGAAAGAACGTATTGTGACATTGCAAGCGGAGCGATAACAATATTGTCAACACTCAAACCTGCACGTTCAACAACTTTACGGATATTATGAACAAGTGTTTTAGGTCCTGTGTAAACTACTCCACGCATTTCAAGACGTACTCCAAACATACCTCTTGGATCTGAAATACCTGTAAATCCGTCAACTGTAAACTCAGTTGTTTCCACAGCGATGATTTCACGTTCAGGAACAATCCCACGCATCAAAGCGTTTTGAATGACTTGAAGTACATCGTTGTCTGTAATTTCTTTAGTTTCACCAACAATTGGTACCATTCCTTGGCAGGGTTCCATTTCGAGGGAATTTGCTGGAATACTCACATTGATACGATCAATCGTGATTCCTGCACGTTCTTCAGCGGCATTTACAGCTTTGCGTAAAGCTTGCGCTACCTTCTCAATATCTACAATAATTCCATTTTTTAGGCCATCGGATTTTGCATTTCCGACACCAATAATATTCATTTCACCTGAGACGTATTCTGCAACAAGCACTTTGATTGTGTTTGTCCCGATATCTACGCCTGTATAAAGTCCACTTTTTGCCATAAAAGCGACTCCTTTCCCTCACACATCACGATTCGTATTTTTTTTAATAAAAGCTAAGTGCACAGATATTTTTGTATGCAATTACACTCATTAATTATTTTAACATAAAATCACAGTAAAACAAGAGTTTAGCTGTGATTTTTTTACTTTTTTATTAAATTAGCTTCTATCTATTTTTCCTATTGAAAAAAGTGCGATAGTCCCTTCTCCCGTATGGGTTACAATCGTGGGACTTAATGGGCGAACATCTACGTCTGTAATTTCAGATTTTTCAATGATTTCAGATTTTATTTGTTGAGCAATCTCATCTGTTCCAGAGTAAGAAACAATGACTTTCGGATAAGCCATATCCATATCCTCAAGCGTCTTATCAATCAGCTGATTAATTGCTTTTTTCTTTCCTCGAACTTTGGAAACTTGACGAAGTTTACCCTCAGTGTCAACATCCAAAAGAGGCTTTATACTAGCCATCGTCCCGACTAATGCCACAGCTTTCGGAATTCTTCCACCTCGTGCTAAATGATTCAAATCGTCAACCATAAATCGACTCTGTAAACGTTTTGTCAGTACTGACAGAATCTCCAGTGTTTCTGTCAGTGATTTACCAGCATCACGCAATCTAACTACTTCTTCAACAATGAAACCTTCTCCAGATGCGGCAGCAAGTGTATCTAAAACCGTGATTTTTGCCTCTGGAAATTCCTCTAAAACCATATCACGTGCGATAACAGCTGATTGATAAGTTCCTGACAGCCCAGATGAAAACGCAAGATATAGCAACTCCTCATTTTTCTTTGCAAATGTCTTAAAAACTTCTGCAAATTGTCCAGAATTAATTTGTGATGTCTGAACAGTTTCTCCTTTTTTGATTGCTGCAAGGAGCGTAGCGTTATCTAATGCCCCATTCCCAATTGTTTCATAGGTCCTATCACCAATAGTAACAGTCATTCCAAGTATTGCAATGTCATGTTGATCAAGATAAGTCTGACTCAGGTCTGCTGTTGAGTCCGTCATAATTTGAAAAGTCATAAAATTCCTTCCGTAATCTTTTTCTGTCAGTACTGACAGCATTTCCGCTAACTGATGGTCTTTTGTCAGTTCTATTTTCGATTTCTAAAAATTTCATACATCAAAATACTAGCTGCGACACTGGCATTTAGACTTTGAACGTGTCCAATCATCGGAATGGTAATCATCTCATCTACTTGTTTTTTGAGATTTTGTCCGATACCATGTCCTTCATTGCCTATAACCAGGGCAACTTTTCCAGCAGTATTCCATTTTGGATACGAAGTACCATCCATATCTGTACCAAAAATCCAAAATCCCTCTGCTTTTAGCCGATCAAGTGCTTGAGAAAGGTTCGTCACTCGAACAACAGGAACATATTGCAGCGCACCAGTTGAAGCCTTAACCGCTGTCGGTGTAATTCCAACTGAGCGATGTTTTGGAATAATGATTGCATCAACACCTGTTGCATCTGCTGTTCTGGCGATAGAACCCAAATTATGAGGGTCTGTCAGTTCGTCCAGAATCAAAATTGTCGCTTCTGATTTTTCTGTCAGCACTGACAGAATATTGTCTAGTTCTGCATAGGCAAATTCAGACACACGAGCCACAAATCCTTGATGGACTCCATTTTCAGTCATTTTATTTATCTCATTTTTAGGTGTCCAAGAAATATTAACTTTCTTAACTCGCGCAAGCTCTTTTACCTTTTCGACATTTTTGCCACGTAAATCTTCTTGAATGTAAAGCTTGTTCACAGTATCAACATTTAGTGCTTCGGTCACTGCATGTAAGCCATAGATTAAATCTGTATTTTCCATGAGAATATTATAACATTTTTACTCTAAAAAACCTGACAATATTCGTTAGTCTGTTTATTATGTAATAGCTCTAAAAAAATTATGTAAACCATTGATTTTAAGTTAATTCCTATTTTACATAATTTTTATGATAATTACTTAATAAGTTTGACCTCATAAATTTTAGATAACTTAATAATCTCTTAAATAAATTTTTTATTTCTTTATTTTCAAAATCTTCTAGCTCTCTAATTCTATTCTCTCCTATTTAAAATTTCAAAAGTGAATGACTTATTCTAAATCGTCTAATATAACATCCTACCACGTCTCTTAAATATTATATTTATATCCTCAAAATGGCTAGGAAACTACAGTTAGTTTAGATTCACTTATTATATAGAAGACAAAACAAATATATTTACTGATTATCATTTTTCTTTATCACATAATTTGTCATTTCTTTTTGATATTTTGATACTTCCCAGACCTCCTCTGGATGATTAAGATACTGAGCTAGCAAATAAGCAATGTAAGGTCCCACTGTCAAACCCGATGAACCCAGACCACATGCTACGATAAGCCCTTTTTCATTCATTATTGGTCCAAAAAATGGTGCAAAATCAGAAGTATAAGCCCTTGTTCCTACTCGATATTGAGCTTTCCCTCTAGTAAAACTAGAATCCCTCACAAATCTTTCTACTCCTTGTGTCAATTGTTCAAATGCAGCTTGAGTAGGCTTTAAATCCCAACCCGCTTCGTTCTCATGTGTTGCACCAAGTAAAATCTTCCCCTTTTGAAATGGAATCAAATCTGCTTCACCATCTAAAAATGCAACTGGCCAATTTCCTGTATCAAAAGTAGTTTCAAAAGAAAGGAGCTGTCCTTTTTGAGGTCTAACATCCGTTTCGTAGTCAATAGAACTCAATAAATTTTTAAGTGCTGGCCCAGCACAGAGTATCAACTCCTTTACCTCTATATTTTCAGACGTACTCTCAATTCCCCAATACTCACCTACTCGGTGCAAGCTTGCTTCCTCAGTGACAAATTTCACTCCTCTAGCCATCGCCCGCCGTTTCAAATGCTCTAAATAAGACTTGCCATCCAATCTTGCACCACCAGAAATATAAAGACTAGGTAATTCCTTTAGTAGTGGAAAAAAATCAACCGTTTCTTCTGGACTAAGCAATTGAATTTCTCCAATCTCTGGAGCTTCCTTTTTTCTTTCCAGCGCCAATTGTTTCAATCTTTCAAGCTCATCTGGTTCTCTCAAAAAGAGCGTACCACATTGTTCATAGACTTCTGCTGGTAAGTCAAAATCTCTAACCAATTGTTCAAAAAATGCAGCGCCATCTTTAGCAAGCTGGTACCATTTCTTATTTCGCCTTTTAGAGAGCCACGGTGAAATAATTCCCGCACTTGCCTGAGTCGCTTGATTCTTTTGAGAATCAAATAAAATGACCTCATATTGTGTCGTATCAATATAATTTGCTAACGTCATTCCGATAATTCCGCCACCAATAATTGCAATCTTTTTCATATAAATAAACCGTTATTCTTACTTTGATAAAAGCCTCAAAGCATTAATTCCCCTCAACTATGTTACATGATAGACCACTAACCATTCTCGTTAGAAAATAAAATCAAGACTCAAAGTCCTGATTTTATTGTTAATGTTCTTTAACTTAGCAAGTGCGTGCTATCTCCGCCCTTTGGGATACGCTGTCGATGCTCGCTACGCCACTAAAGTGGCTAGTCGCAATCGCAATTCCCCCACCTCTATAAGGTGGCTGGATAAGCAGCACCATCTCCGCTTCGCTACGCTGTCCATTCGCTCTAAATCGCTAAAGCGATAAGGCGAAATGGCAAGCTCTGCTTTCGTTCTACTAACATTGGTGGGGGAGAAAGCCCCCACCACCAATGAAGCAATCACTTCAAGCCAAAGCTCCCATTGGATCCCACGGAAGTAAAACTTGTGGTTCTGATTCATAGGCAGTAAGTTCTTCTTCAGTCAAAAACTCTTTGCGTACAACAATTTGATAAGTATATTCATCCATCCAACTATCCGAAGCAACGAAGTAACCTTTGAAATCCCCTGCATCTTTACCCCAAGAATTTTCAACTTTCCATTTAACAGGGTTTCCTTCTGAATCTAAATCTACACCAGCCAAAACCATGGCATGAGTCATCAAACTTTCTCCGTAGTCCAAGCGCCCAGCTTTGTCTTGGGTAAATTCAATATCAAGTGCTGTTTTAAAATCATAAGCATCCATTGTCAAGAGACCCGCAGACCGATTTGATTCTTGACCAACATCACAGCCAAACCAAACTGTTTCACCTGCTTGCATTTGTGCGATTGCAAGTTTTTTGAAGCGTTCCATATCAACATTCAAATGCTTCACATCACGCGCACCGACAACATTTCCAAGAAATTCGACAGTATAAGATTTATTGTAAGGCTTATCTGCCGTTGGCGCGTTAATGACTGACACATAATCACTCAAATCAACATTTACAAATTTACTATAAAACTCTTTTGGAGTGCCTTCAAATTTAATCAAGTTATTTTCCTTGTCACGAAAGGCAAAATCAAAGCTTTGTGGTGGTAATCCCAAAGTTATTGCCAAGAAATTAAAAATTTCTTGCAATAAATCTTCTTTAACGGCTTGTACATCACCTTCTTGCTCAATAGTATAACGTAAAATTTCTGCATCTTGACGAAGTAATTTGTTTAAATATTGATTAAGTTCCCGAGATGACGATGATGCTTGTGATTCAGGATATACTGATTTTGGTACCACACCATATTTTTCAAAAATCGCAACCATCATATCCCATTGACCCCCATCTTGTTGGGGAGTTTGAAGTAAAAATTTCAAACGACGGTCATCCATATTAACATGATTGATGATTTGTTCAAAAAACCAATTTGATTTTTCATATTTATCCCAGAAAAAAGTATAGGCTTGTGAAAACTCAAAATCTTCAGTTTTAAACTCATTGATAAATTTGTGACGGAAAGTATTCATTGCTGCAAACATCCAGCAACGTCCTGATTGTTTTTGATTCGTTACTGGATCTTTTGTCAAATCAATCGAAAACTCTGGCAAGTTAGCCGCGTGTGAACCTCGTACTTCAAGACTAGAAAGCAAACCATTTTTTGTTGCTGCATTTTCTACTGCACGTAATTTTGTATTTTCAGCAAAATTTTCGTAGAGTTTTTGTGTGAAATCTTTTGTCAAAGTCATTTTTTCCCTCCAATAGCCTTACATTTTTGTCAATATTTTGACGAAACACCAAAAATATTGATGTTCAATTATTCACTATATTCTTCCATTATAATCTAAATTATCAAAAAAATCAGCAACTACAGCTGATTCTTCATAAAAACAATGGCAAATGAACGTATTATTTTAACTTAGCAAGTGCGTGCTATCTCCGCCCTTGGGGCTCCACTGTCCGTTTGATTGCCACTTGGTATTGGCACTTTAGTGCCTTACAGCCAATGCCTTTTGCTCTTCCCTAAACAAACGGACAAATGTCCTATGGTCATGCGAAGCTAACTGCTAAAGCAGTAAGAGCAAAAGGCAAAGCGATAAAGCGAAATGGCAAGCTCTGCTTTCGTTCTACTAGCATAGTACAGGACAATCACACCATGACATACTAATTTTATCTAAAAGTTATAACGATAATTTCTTTAATCTATCTGAAAGCTCCGTCTGTGCCTCAATTAACCATGGATGAACAACCTTTAAACCTGCTTGCTTAATAAAGTTAATATAATACAATGCTGCAGCTTCCATTGAATCTTCGAGTGAATAAAGCAACCCCTCTTTAAAGGGAGCATTATCTCCACCATCCCAGCTGATTTTATCTGCCAAAAATAGAATTAAATCAAGCTTTGTATAGTTTGCACGCAGTGTTGTATGACATTCAACAGCTTCCAAAATCTCGATATCTGTTATCTTAAACTTTTCCTTGGCTAACCACTTTGACAATTTTTGGTGGATAATCAACGGAAATTCATATTCCTCAGCTAATAGAGAAATTCCAAAATTTTCAGCCCTCTCTACGCGCTCATCATTTGGGTAAACTCCACCAATATCGTGCAAAAGTCCAGCTATATATGCCTTATTCCTATCATAATCATACTCAACAGCAAGCTTTTCTGCCGTTGTTGCCACCGCAAGCGAATGCTCAAATAATTTTTCACTGTTTAAGAAATCATGAACTTTTTCAATCAATCTATCTCTGTTCTCCATTAAAATTTCTCCCTAGCCCAAATTCTATCGCAATAGATAAATTCTTTTTTAGTTTTTCGAACTCAATTATATCAAGATGTGAGCAACATCGCTAAGAAGCGTAGAGAAATAGAAAAATGTGGTTCTGCTCGTAGAGCAGGTTCCATTTTGTCTTTTTTCATAGCTTTTGATGTTGTAAACTCAATTATATCAAGATGTGAGGTTGCTTGTCCAGAACTCATGAAAATTGCCGTTTAGCTCTTTGCGCTTTAGTGCATAAGCCAATGGACAGCATAGTGCTAGAAGCGCGTAGATAAGAAAAGACGGAGAACACTCATTGACGACTTTTATCTATTTTTCTGAGTTCTAAGCAGCCAAGCCCAATTATAACAAAAAACCTACTAAGAGAGCAGGTTCTTGTAAACGTTTTTTGAGCAGTGAAACGGAAATAGTGCTGCTTATCCCTCCACCTAAAAAGGTGGGAGAGTTACCACTCCGACTAGGTGCTTTGCCTTTTGCTCTTACCATTTCGTCTTGCCAGCTTTGGCGGAAGTTAGCAAGCACTTGCTTGGTTAAATTTCCACAGCTGTGCCAGAAGCAATAATCATCATCATATTATTCCCACCATTGCCGATTGTTTCATAATCTACTTTAACACCAACCACTGCGCCTGCTCCAAGGGCTGTTGCACGTTGTTTTAATTCCTCGAGTGCTTCTTCTCGTCCTTGAATCAATTCATTTTCATAAGATTTTGAGCGACCGCCTAAGATATTTGTAAAACTTGCTTTAAAGTCTTTGATAAAATCAACTCCAGCGACAACTTCGCCGAAGACAATTCCTTTATATCCTTTAATCTCTACACCATCAATGGTATTTGTCGTTGTGATAATCATGTTAATCTCCTTAAAGTTCACTTCAATATCTTGATTATACCATTTTATTTAGTAGACTAATCAGCCCTTTGGCTGATTTTCGCCCTGCCTCAATGATAAATTCATCAAACTTCACGTTAGCATCATGGTCAGCTGTATCAGACATTGCACGAATGATAACAAATGGTTTATCTAAAGCTGTTGCAGCTTGTGCAATTGATGCACCTTCCATTTCAACTGCCAAGACATCTGGAAAATGCTTCTTAATTTCAATGATACGTGAGGGACTACTGATAAAGCTGTCAGAACTTGTAATCAGGCCGATATGGACACCATCCAAAACTTTTTTCAGCTCAGAAACAAAATATTTACTTGACTCAAAATATAATGGTTGTTGAGCCATTTGACCAAAAGCATAACCGAAAGCAGTGACATCCACATCATGATAAGCCAGCTTATCAGCAACAACAACGTCACCAATATTTAATCCTTGAGCTACAGCTCCTGCCGATCCTGTATTGATAATAGCATCCACTTCGAAAATCTCAACAAGAAGCGCCACAGCGAGCGCAGACATTACTTTACCAATGCCAGACTCTACCAATACAACTTCGTGGCGACCAATTGAACCCGTATGAAAAGTACGCCCGTGACGTGTATGTTTTTCTGCATTTTCTAGATTTTCAATAAGTACGCGGATTTCTTCATCCATTGCACAGATAATTCCTAATTTCATTATTGCCTTTCTTTATACTAGTTCACCTTTAATTTTACGTAGTAAAATTATTAGATGAACTGCAGATATACTGCCTTTTGTTCTTGCAAGCTTTGCTTGCTAGGCAAACGGACAGCGGAGTGAGTGAAACGAATGTAGACCGTTCGCAGAACGGCGCACAAAGTGCGTGCCTTGCGCCTGAGCAAGAAGTGTTTTGCGTGAAACGCAAAGGTTGCGATTGCGACTAGGTGCTTTGCCTTTTACTCTTGCTGCTTTAGCAGCGGACAGCGGAGCAACGAAGTTGCGTAGAAAACCGTTCACAGAACGGCGTGCGAATCACGTAGCACCGTAGCGAACCATTTCGCCTTGCTGCTTTAGCAGATTGCGATTTGAACTTGCCACTTTAGTGGCTTAGTGAAATCGACAGCGGAGCAAAGAGGAGATAGAGCGAATGCCTCTATCGTTGTCAGCTCCGCTGACTTACGAATAGAGGACAAATTGTTCTACGGATATCCGTGGTGCATCAACAACGTAGCGCAGCGAAGTGACTTTTAAACCTAGGTTTAAAAATCAAACAGTATTAGTTCCCTTTATTAATACCCGATATAGACACTTCAATAATCAGAAATAATACCAGACAAATGCGATTCCAAGAAGAATCACAATCACAGTAACAATCCAAAGCCATTTATTGATTATCTTCCCGCGTTTCTTTACTTTTGCATTTTCAATCCGCCGGCTCTTATAGACTGAGTTTTTACTTAATTCTCGCTCAATATTGTCATATTTTTCTGCAATTTCACGGTCGTTTTCAAGTTCTTTTTGTAACTTTTGATCAAGTCTTTTTTTATCCTGTTTTGCTTGCTCAATGATATCATCTGTCAAAAGTGGTCTAGGCATTTTTTTCAACCTCCGCCTTAAGCTGTTGGATTTCCCAATACCAAATCGCTAGAATTGTTTTTGCGTCTGAGATTTGCCCTGTTGCTATCATTTCTTTTGCCTCAGGTAGCGTCACCTCAACTTTCTCCAAAAACTCTCCAACATCTGCTGCTCTTGGATGCTTGATTTTGGTTAATTCTGATGAAAAATAGACGTATGTTTTTTCTGATGAAAATCCTGGTGTACCGTAAAAGGCAGAGATTTCTATTAAATTTTCTGCTTTATAACCCGTCTCTTCTTCTAATTCACGTAAGGCGGCAGCTTGAGGATTCAATTCTTCACCTACTTCTAATTTTCCTGCTGGAATCTCAAAAATAAACTGCTCTAATGCTTTACGGTATTGTCCTACCAAAATCATCTTGTCACAACGAACTGGTGCAATTGCAACTCCACCATTGTGAAAAACTAATTCTCGAAAACTCGTTGTGTTATCAGGAAGGCTCACAATATCACGGACAACATGAAAAATCTTTCCATGAAAAATTTCTTCTCGAGACAATGTTTTTTCTTCAAATTTTTTCTCATCAAAATCTAGCATAACAACTCCTGAATAATAATTTGCAAAACGAGAGAGTCTTCCTCTCCCCTCTCTCATTTTCTCATTTCTGTCAGCACAAGATTTTACTGACAGAAATCCTGTCAGTTTAATGCAATTAAAATGAGCATTAAATCGGCGAATAAAGGAATGCTCAGCTTTGCTGCGCATTCTGTCAGTACACTGACAAATTATTGTCCTCGATAATGAGGCATTTTTTTCGCCCGTCCAAGTTTGTTCACTTGCTTACCACGTCCAATTTCAACTGCTTCATCTGGAACATCTTCAGTCACAACTGATCCTGCTGCTGTCAGTGCATTTTTACCAATATGAAGCGGAGCAATAATCGTTGAATTTGAACCAATGAATGCAAAATCGTCAATTTCTGTGTTAAATTTATTTTTGCCGTCAAAATTAGCTGTGATTGTGCCTGCACCAAAATTAACTTTTTCACCTACCGTGGCATTTCCTATGTAAGTGAGATGTCCCGCTTTTGTTCCTTTTCCTAGAGTTGAGCCTTTAACTTCAACAAAGTTTCCTACATGAACTTCTTCACTCAACACTGTTCCAGGGCGCAAATGGGCGTAGGGCCCTGCATTGCTTCCAACACTCATTCTACTTCCTTCAATTGTGGAATTACGTACTTCGCAATCTGAATGAATTTCTGAATTTTCAATGCGACTTCCATTTGTGATCAGCACATTTTTGCCAATAAATGTACGACCTTTTATCGTAACATTTCCTTCAATAATTGTTTCAGGCTCAATGATAACATCTGCTTCAATATATGTTGTCGCTGGGTCAATAAGCGTTACACCATTGACCATATGAGTGCGATTAATACGAGTACGCATCGTAGCTTCGGCTTGAGAAAGTGCAACGCGATCATTGACACCCAAGCTTTCTTCAAAGTCTTCTAGAATGTGAGCTGCTACGATTTGATTATTTTTCTTGAAAATTTCGATGACATCTGTCAAATAATATTCGCCTTGAGCATTGTCTGTTGTGATTTCACCAAGCGCTTTGAAAAGAGCTTTATTATCAAAAACGTAAGTTCCTGTATTAATCTCTGTAATGTTCTTTTCAAAATCATTGGCATCTTTTTGCTCAACAATCTTTTCAACAGATTGGTCTGAGCCGCGAACAATTCGTCCATAGCCAGTTGGATTTGGTGCAATTGCTGTAAGAATAGTCGCTGTTGCCTTTTGTTCAAAATGATAGTCAAACAATGCTTGTAATGTTTCTCCCGTAATAAGTGGGGTATCTCCAGCAATAACAAGAGTCGCTCCATCTTCATTTGCAAGTAAATCCGCTGCAATACGAACTGCATGACCTGTTCCAAGTTGTTCTGCTTGCTTTACAAATTGTGTTCCTTTGGGAAGAGTTGCAATCACTTTGTCAGCTTCATGACCCACAATAACCACTCGTTTTGCAGTTTCTATTTCTGAAACATTTTGTAGAACATGACCAAGCATGGTCTTTCCCGCAACTTTGTGCAGTACTTTAGGAAGAGCAGATTTCATGCGTGTTCCTTTACCTGCTGCTAAGACAATTGCAAATTTATTCATAAAAACTTCTCCTTTAAGATGAGAGAGCACTTATTCAGAAGCCAAACAAACAAGATAAAAAATGTAATCCTGCATCTCATGAAGCAAGTTTCTTTTTATTCCCTTGTCCAAGCTTCTAAGCCCAATGATAAGATGTGAGTTTATTACTAAGTTATACTAGTTCACCTTCAATTCTACTAAGTAGAATTGAAGGTGAACTGCAACTATACTGCTTTTCCATCTGCAGCCCTAAGGCAATGCATCAAATACAAAAGATGGCTTGCGTCTCACACAAAAGTTGCGCAACTCTATGCTGGTGTAGCGAACCATTTCACCTTGTTGCTTTAGCACAAACGGTTATCCTATAAAGTGCCGATAAGCACTTGTCCTCTATCTCTATGTCACTAAAGTGACAGGAATAGAGGCAACGCCAAATAGTAATCAAACGGACAGCGGAGCAACTTTCAAGTGATACGTTTGAAAGTTAAACAGTATTAAAAGAAAACTCACTTTAAAAATGTTAACCCAATTATACCATATTAGAGAGCTTTTTTTGTAATCTCTCTTTTCATTATGATAAAATGTATTCAGTCGGAATTGAGTTTATCAAAGTAAGTGCGTGCTAATACTCCGACCTCTTAGGTCGGAGATAAAGCAGCACTAAACCTTGAATTTCGTCCGACTGCCATAGGGCGTTGGCGCTTTAGCGTCTAGGCTTCTTGGACAAGGTGACCTCATATCGAAGATGTGAGGTTGTACCTTAAATTCAGTGGTGAGCTGCCCTTTTATCAGTCGCTTCAGCGACTAGAGAAAATGGACAAATGTTTTACGAAACTCCCACTGAATAAGTCTTGACTTCATTCTCATTTTTTATTCATTTAACAAACCCTCCAAAATGCTTGGGTTCATTTCATTTTCTTGAAAGGATTTTTTTATGAAAACTATCGGATTTATCGGTGTTGGTAAAATGGCAACTGCTATCATCTCTGGCATTGACAAAACAAAATTTAACATTCTCATCTCAGGACGTGATTTGACAAAAACAGAAGAACAGGCACGCAGTCTAAAAGTTAGTTCTGTTGCGAATCACACTGAACTTGTCAAAAATTCAGACCTTGTCATTCTTTCCGTCAAACCTCAAATTCTTCCGTCAGTAATGACAGGACTTGTCAGTACGCTGACAAGAGATAAAACTCTAATCTCTATTGCAGCTGGTCTGACTTTAGCTGATTTAAAACATCTCTCTCAATCTGAAAATCAGCCGATTATCCGTGTTATGCCAAACATTAACGCTCAAATTGGAAAATCAACCTCTGCCATTGTTAAAAATGAATTCGTAAATGATGAGGACTATATCGTAGCTCAATCAATTTTTGAATCTGTTGGTACCGTCCACGAAGTCGCAGAGAAAGACTTTTCAACTTTCACTGCACTAGCAGGGTCAAGTCCAGCTTACATTTATATGTTTATTGATGCTTTGAGTCGAGCAGGCGTTTTACACGGTATTCCTAAAGAAACCGCCACAAAAATAGTCGCAGAAACTGTCCAAGCCTCCGCTGAAATGATTTTACAAAGTGGTGAAAATCCTTGGAGTCTTGTTGATAAAGTTTCAAGTCCAGCGGGTACAACTGTGGCTGGCGTTGTCAGTCTTGAGCAAAATCGTTTTGTTGGAAATGTCATTGATGCAATTACCGCAACCATTGAGCGCGAAAAACAATTAAACTAAACTAAAAGTTACTGACAGAAAGTTGTCAGTAACTTTTTTGATTCATTGTGAATCCTATCTATTAAGCTACCAGAGTCATGACAGTTGCTGTACCAGTAATACTTTAACTCTATTAGATGTTACTTCTCTTCAATCACGACATTACAACGATCAAAAAAGCCCTGCGTTTCTCATTCACATCCTGAAAAGTAGAATCAAGCGCAAGATACACACTTCAACCAAGCAAGTACGTGCTAACTTCGCCCTTTGGGGCCTCGCTACGATGCTACGTGCTTCGCAAGCCGTTCTGCGAACGGTCTACGCAACTTCGTTGCTCCGCTGTCGATTTCACTAACCGACTGAAATCGGAAGTTCAAATCGCAATCCAGCAAAGCTGGCAAGACGAAATGTAAGAGCAAAAGGCAAAGTACCTAGTCGGAGTGGCACCCCCACCTCTTTAGATGGAGGGATAAGCAGCACTATCTTCGCTTCGCTACGCTGTCCATTCGCTCTAAATCGCTAAAGCGATAAGGCGAAATGGCAAGCTTTGCTTTCGTTCTCAAGCTTTGCTTTCGTTCTACTGATGAAGCAATCACGTCAATCAGACCTCAACCTTAATTCATTGTTACTTTTGCAAATCGTCCACAAGATTTCTAGAAATAGAAAAAGGACTTCCTGCTGCGCAAGAAGTCCTATACCAAGAAAAATTTTCGTACTGCAGTACTGCAAAACAGTAACAAAAATTCTTTTTAACGACGAAGTCCCAATGAAGCGATAAGTTCACGGTAACGTTGAACATCTTTTTCACGGAGGTAACCAAGAAGATTACGACGGTGACCAATTTTTTTCATCAAACCACGATAAGTTGCGTGGTCTTTTTTGTGAGTTTTGATGTGGTCGTTAAGGTGGTTGATTTCCCAAGTCAATACAGCGATTTGTACTTCTGGTGAACCAGTATCGCCTTCTTTACGAGCGTATTGAGTGATAATTTCTTGTTTTTTTTCTTTTGAAATTGCCATGAGTTTTTCTCCTTTAAATTTATTGCCCAATCCGAGTGACAGCTTGGCAAGCGTGAAACCAAGAGGGGGTTGTAAAAAACTACTCTCCTATCATACACTTTTTCAAGTTTTTTTACAAGTGAGACTACAAAAAAAGCCTGTCTGTTGACAGGTTTTTTAACTCAGCAAATGCGTGCTATCTCCGCCCTTTGGGTTCCGCTGTCCGTTTTGCTTAACTGCTAAAAGGCAAAGCCTCAGTTTTCGTTCTACTGCCCCAGGGTCTTAGTGCTTAGACGTCAGGGACAAGACCACTCGCCTTGCGACTTTAGGAATGGATAACGAAGCTTTGCTACGGTGTGACCTCATATCTTTGATGTTAAGCAGACTGTTTACAGGTCACTTAGTTGTTACACCTAGAGGTTGTACCCTAATAACATTAGTGGAGGAGAAAGAATCTCCCACCAATGAAGTAATCACTTCAATTACTAGATGAGGGCTCCGTAGTAGAATTTTTTGGAGCTTCTTGCTGATTACCATTTGATGAATCATTCCCAGCGGCTGAAGACGAACTTGAATCTTTTGCCGAATCCGATGTACTAGATGAACTTTCACTTGTTGTCGATACGCTTGAAGCCGGTTGATAAGGGCCTAAATAAGTTAGCGTAATTTGTTGTGTTGCGATATTGAAAGACTCACCTGCATCAAGATTTGAAGCATAAACGTAGTTCTCACCATTAGCATAATCCGTGTTTGGCTGTTGATCCAAAATAATGTTTCCTTCTGGTACACCCATTGAAATCAAATCTGCCTTCACTTGTTTCCAAGTCCTGTTTTTAAACTCAGGCATTGTTCCTTGCTCACCTTCTGAAACTTCAAACTCAATCTGCTTATTGCCATCGAGATTGAAATAATCCCCTTTTGCAGGCGTTTGTTTCAAAATCGTTCCTGCTGGTTGAGAACTCTGAACATTCTTAGAAACCACTTGACTCTCTGACACATTATAATTAATCATCAAATCATCTAAAGCGTCTTGATATTGTTTTCCAACATAATTCTTCATCTTGAAGGAATTTCCGCCTTCTGAAACATAGATATTAATTTTACTATTTGTTCGTACCAACGTTTTTGCCGTAGGGTCTGTACGAGTAACTTTATCTTGAGCAACGGACGAACTAGACTCATACCGAGTCGTCCCGACTTTAAGTTTAGCACTCTTTATCTTTGCTTCCGCCTCTTTTAAGGTCATATTTTTTACATCAGGCACTCTCACATTCTCTGGAGTCAAAGCAACCCATGCAGCAGCGGAACCACCAATGACTAACAATAAAATGATGATTGTCGCAATGATTCCTTTTTTAGATTTCTTTTTCTTTGCAGCCGCCGCTTCCTCGATATTTTTCTCAGAATCTTCACCCTCTTTTTTGTCAATTAAAGGCTTCGTATCATAAGGATTTATCAAGTTGGCTGGCATAATCTTCGTTGCATCTTTGTCTTTACTAAAGACAAGTTTTGGCTCACCACGTCGATCTAAACTTGTAGACGTAGCCAAATCATTCATCATTTCCTCAACATTTGCATATCGGTCAGAAATGTCCTTTGCAGTGGCACGAATAACAACATTTTCAAGAGCTTGAGGAACATTTTGATTGAGATTAATGATGCTTGGAATATTCTCTTGGAAATGTTTCAGCGCAATAGCAACAGCAGAATCTCCGTCAAATGGAATTTGCCCTGTCAACAATTCAAATAAGATAATCCCAATCGCATAAATATCTGATTGAACCGTTGCATTTGAGCCACGCGCCTGCTCTGGTGACAAATAATGAACCGAACCAAACATCGTATTTGTCTGTGTCAATGATGTTTCTGATAAAGCTTTGGCAATCCCAAAGTCTGTAACTTTAACTGTCCCATTGTGTGAAACTAATACATTTTGAGGTTTCAAATCACGATGGATAATACCATGTGAGTGAGCCATTTCCATCGCTGACAAAATTTCTGTAGTGATTTCAATTGCTTCTTCGTTTGATAATGGTGCGTGTTCATTGATATATTGTTTAAGTGTCAGACCATCAACAAATTCCATGACGATATATTGTTGATTTTCAAATTCACCAACATCAGAAATTCCGACAATGTTAGGATGAGAAAGTTCAGCCATCGCAAAGGCTTCACGTTGAAAACGAGCAATAGCGATATCGTCATTTTCAAAATTGGAACGCAGAACTTTTATGGCTACCTTACGATTATCAAGAAAAGTATCCTCCCCTTGATACACGTTAGCCATACCACCACGACCGATTTCTTTGATAATCCGATAACGGTCCGCAAAGATTTTGCCGATTTGAATCATCAGTTAACCTCCTGTACTTCCGTTTCAGATTGTCCATCAAATTTAATCAAAATTACTGTAATGTTGTCAAAACCACCATGCTCGTTCGCAAGGCGAATCAATGCTTCTGATTTGTTATCCAAAGTTAAGTCTTCTCTAGCAAAGATTTCTAGGATTTCTCCAGCTGAAACCATGTTAGTAAGACCATCAGAGTTCATCAACAGAACATCACCTTCCTGAAGTTCAAAAGACTGAATATCTGCTTGCACTTCTGTTGTTTGACCTAAAGAACGTGTAATAATATTTTTATTTGGATGAACTTCAGCTTCTTCTTCAGTAATTTGCCCTGCATCAACAAGTTCTTGAACCAAAGAGTGGTCTGTCGTTACTTTGTTGAGTGCGCCATCTCGGATTAAATAGGTTCTACTATCACCAACATGAGCTGATACTGCCACATTTTCTTTGATAACTACCGCTTCAAGCGTTGTTCCCATCCCTTGATATTCATCAAGTTTTCCAAGACTAGCAATGTTCTCATTTTCATTACGAATCTGATTACGCAACCATAACTCAAGAGTTGCTTCTGGTGTTCCTGCATCAAAAAACGTCTCTGACCAGAGTTTGCCGAGGTCTTCTACGGTAAGTTTACTCGCAACATTTCCCGCTTTGTGACCACCCATGCCATCGGCCAAAAGAAATAGACGATACCCTGCTCGATTAATGTAACTATCG